>CAVTNW010000001.1:0-5550 GCA_963736075.1 uncultured Alphaproteobacteria bacterium
TAGGCCGCGTAGAAACCGCCTTCGCCACGAGGGCCCGGAGGCCCTTCATCGCTGCCACCCAGCGACAGCGCGAGCCGGTAGATGCGATCGACCTGCGCCCTGTCCGCGGCGGCCAAGGCGACCATCACGCCGTTGCCGACCGACATCGGCTTGCCGTCGAACGGTTTTGTCAGTCCGAGGCCCGCCCCGCCGTCAGGCGAGCCCCAGGCGATGAAAGAGTCGGACTCCATGAAACGCCCGATGCCCAGCTCGGCGGCGATCTGGTCATAGAAGGCGGCGGACTTTTGCAAATCGTTGGTACCCAACGTCACGTAACCGATCATTGGCATTTCCCCCGGCGCTCGTTTTCGATGCCGCAGTCTCGCAGCCGGATCAACCCCGCGCAAGCCGGCCTGGAAGAACAGCTTTGAAGAATGAGGCTCTGTTGGAGTTAGCCTTGGGGAGTGGCCGGCGCCCAAGGATCCGCTTGCGCGCTGCCCTTGGCCTTGCCCGACACCGGGGCCTCGCCGATGACTTCGACCAGCGCCCGCAGCGCCTCCTTGACGCCGGCGCCTGATATGCCCGACACCAACAGCGGCGTCTTCTTCGCGGCGCGCTTCAGGCGGTCCTTCTGCTTCTTCAATTCATCCGAGGTCACGGCGTCGATCTTGTTCAGGGCCACGATCTCGATCTTCTCGGCCAGTTGTCCCTGATAGGCCAGAAGCTCGGTCCGCACCGTCTTGTAGGCCCGGCCGGCATGCTCGCAGGTGGCGTCCACCAGGTGCAGCAGCACCCGGCAGCGCTCGACGTGGCCGAGAAAGCGGTCGCCGAGGCCCGCGCCTTCATGCGCGCCCTCGATCAGGCCGGGAATATCCGCCAGCACGAATTCGCGGCCCTGCACGTTGACCACCCCGAGCTGCGGATGCAGCGTGGTGAAGGGATAGTCGGCGATCTTCGGCTTCGCGGCGCTGACGACCGACAGGAAGGTCGATTTGCCGGCATTGGGCAGGCCGACCAGGCCGGCATCCGCGATCAGTTTCAGCCGCAGCCAGATCCAGCGCTCCTCGCCTTCCTGGCCCGGATTGGCGTTGCGCGGCGCGCGGTTGGTCGAGGTTTTGAAATGCGCGTTGCCGAACCCGCCATTGCCGCCTTCGGCGAGCACGAATTTCTCGCCGAGCGCGGTAAAGTCGTGGATCAGCGTCTCGCGATCCTCGTCGAACACCTGGGTGCCCACGGGCACCTTGAGCGTGATCGGCTTGCCGTTGGCGCCATGGCGGTCCTTGCCCATGCCGTTGGTGCCTTTATCGGCCTTGAAGTGCTGCTGATAGCGATAATCGATCAGGGTATTGAGACCGTCGACCGCTTCGATGATGACGTCGCCGCCACGACCGCCATTGCCGCCGCTAGGTCCGCCGAACTCGATATACTTTTCGCGGCGGAACGCCACGCAGCCGTTACCGCCGTCGCCGGAGCGGATATAGACTTTTGCTTCGTCAAGGAATTTCATGGCTCATAGGTAAGGCAGCGGTGCGCCCGCGGCAACCGCAGCGTTTCCGAAGTTTTGATCATATCGGCTCTTCTCCGGTCCACATTCCTGATCCCTGAGTTCGCCACCGGCCTATGCCCGGCCGCTTGGACGAAACAGGCTGCGGGGCGTCGAAGGAGGGCGACCACAAGGGTCGCCCCTATGGACGACATGGCTAGGGGCGCCCTTGTGGGCGCTAGCTTGAGCAAACTCGGCCCGTTTTATCCATGGGCTGATCCGCTCCGCCTCTCCCCTTCGCGGGAGAGGCCGCCGCGTAGGGGCGGGGTGAGGGGGTCTCTCAACGGGCCGTGTCGCTCGCGGTGAGACCCCCTCACCCCAGCCCTCTCCCGCCAAAGCGAAGCAAGCGCTTCGCTTCGGGGGAGAGGGAGCGCAGCAGCGCAGGCTGATCAGCCGATGGATAAAACGGGCTGAGTCTTGCTTAAGCTAGCGCCTATGCGGGGCGCCCCTTGTGGGCGCCCTGCTGGACCGGCGTTGCGGGACCGAAAAATTAGTTTCTTGGCTCACCTCATGCTGAGGACCGAAGTCACGCCTCCCGCCGGATCGAGGGGCCCCAGTTCTTCAGCGATGACCAGACGCTGCGCGTCAGCCGGAAGCGATCGACCGGGGTTGATGACGCAAGCGCCTCGAAGCGATGCAGCTCGACGCCGCTCCACTGGAAGCCGCACTTTTCCAGGATGTTGCGCGAGCCCGGATTGGAGACCCGCGCGCCGGCGTTCAGGCGCTCGATGTCGAACTCCTCGAAGGTGAAATCGATCGCCGCCCGTGCCGCTTCGGTGGCAAATCCCCTTCCCCAATGCTCGACGCCGAGCCAGTAGCCGAGTTCCGGCGCGTCCGCCTCGCGCCAGTCGATCCCGACGACGCCGACCGGCGTGTGATGATGCTCGATCAGAAAGGCCGGGCCACGACGGCCGTCCACCGTCCCGCGCACGAACTCGACGGCATGGTCGTGCGTATAGGGATATGGCAGGCAGCGGGTGTTCTCTCCGATGCGGCGGTCATTGGCGAGATGCGCGATGGCGGTGACGTCCGCCAGCGTCGGCCGGCGCAGCATCAGCCGCTCGGTCTCGAGCACGCAACAACGCGTCTCATGCAATGCCGGGTTCGGGATATTCTGCAGCATATCGGCTCCTGAGGGCTTGAGCGAAACGCAACTCTTGATCAGGACGTGGCTCAGGTCGCAAAACTCTCGTTTCGGATCAGGTTCTTCGGACGTGATTTTGCTGAGCGCGCGTAAATAAAAAGGGAGGCCGGTTTCCCGCCTCCCCTTGGAGCCCTCTATTTGCTCCGCCGGTTCAACAGGATCCGGCGGACTTGAACGATGTCCACCGCTTACTCGGCCGCAACCTCGGTTACCGGCACCACCGATACGAAAGTGCGGCCGTTGGCTTTGGCGCGAAACTCGACACGGCCTTCGACCTTGGCGAACAGAGTATGGTCGGTGCCCATGCCGACATTAAGGCCGGGATGCCAGGTGGTGCCGCGCTGCCGCGCAATGATGTTGCCGGGGATCACATGCTCGCCGCCATAGGCCTTGATGCCGAGCCGCTTGCCCGCGGAATCGCGACCGTTCCGCGATGAACCGCCTGCTTTTTTATGAGCCATAACCCGTCTCCAACTTATTCGTGTCTCTAGATCAATTCCGTGACGGAATCATTTCAATTTTTCCGAAACTTCACTTCTGATCACTTTTCCGTCCGGCGCCGCCGTCTGACGCCGTTGTGCGCTGCGGCGTATCCAGTATCCAGATTTATTGCGCCAGGTGACGCCTAGTCTTCGTCCTCGGTCGTCGCCACTACCGCCGCCTTTTCCCGCTTCGGCCGCGGACCAACCGACGGCTTGTTGTCGTTGGTCAGGATCTCGGTGATGCGCAGCACCGTGATCTCGTCGCGATAACCGCGCTTGCGGCGCGAATTCTTGCGGCGGCGCTTCTTGAAGGAGATCACCTTCGGGCCGCGCTTGTGCTGCAGCACTTCGGCTGCGACCGAGGCCCCGGCCACCGTCGGTGCGCCAAGCACCGGCGCATCGCCGCCGACCAGCAGAACCTCGCCCAGCTGCACGATCGTTCCGACATCGCCGGCGATCTTGCCTATCTCGAGCACATCATCCGGAACGACGCGGTATTGCCGGCCGCCGGTTTTGATGACTGCGAACATCGTTTTATTCCTTCGTGTTCGGTCCCGGCCTCGGACGGATCCGGGCCGGCTTTTTGTTCAGTCGGAATGATTAAAGATCCGATTTTGCGCTGGCGAAACAACCCGTTGGCCGCGCAAAAACAAGCGGCGCGAGGAACTCCCGCGCCGGTTTCGGGACTTATAGCCGGGAAGGGCCGGAAGTCAAGTCAAAGCCGGCCAAAATACCGCCCAAAATGCGCCATTGCGGTCATTGAGCGCGCCGCGGCGCGGGTCCCGCATCGCGCCGGGCCCGCTGTGCAACCAACGGGTTCCCACGCCGTTGTAGCCTCAATTCGGAAGCGGGCAAGGGCATCATGGCAGACGACATCAGCAACGTCACCGGCATTGCCCGGCATGGGGCGGCACGCTTGCCGTCGGTCGACGTCGACAGCTTCAATCTCGAACTGAGGGACGAGGATGGCTTTCTCGGCGACCGCGCCAGCAAGGGGGCCTTCCGCGGCATCCTCGACAGCCTGCGCAAGCCGCTGAAGAAAAGCGGCGAGGACCCGCTCGGCAGCAAATCCGCGGCTTGCATCACCAAGAGCGCGCTCGACGAGGCCCTGGTCGGCCAGGATATCGCCGCCGCCGCGCTGGTGCACGGCGCGATCGAGGAATTCGCCCGCGAGCTTGCCTATGTGACGCAGCGCTTCCTCAAGACCAAGGCCTGGGCCGATACCGAACGCATCGTGGTCGGCGGCGGCTTTCGCGAGAGCCGGGTCGGCGAATTGTCGATCGCGCGCGCCGACAGCCTGCTCAAGGCCGAAGGCTGCGCGGTCGATCTGGTGCCGATCCGCTATCATCCCGACGAGGCCGGCCTGATCGGCTGCCTGCATCTGGCGCCGTCGTGGATTTTCGAGGCCCATGACAGCATTCTCGCGGTCGATATCGGCGGCACCAATATCCGCTGCGGCGTGGTCGAGACCCGCCTGAAGAAGGCCAACGATCTCTCCAAGGCCGAGGTGTGGAAATCGGAGCTGTGGCGCCATGCCGATGACGAGCCGTCGCGGGAAGGCGCGGTGAAGCGGCTGGTCAAGATGCTGAAAGGCCTGATCGCGGCGACCGAAGCGGAAGGATTGAAACTCGCTCCCTTCATCGGCGTCGCCTGTCCCGGCGTCATCGACGCCGACGGTTCGATCGAGAAGGGCGCGCAGAACCTGCCGGGCAACTGGGAAAGCAGCAAATTCAATCTGCCGGCGAGCCTCTCCGAGGCGATTTCCGAGATCGGCGGCCACGATACCGCGGTGCTGATGCACAATGACGGCGTGGCGCAGGGCCTCTGCGAGGTGCCCTTCATGCAGGACGTGGAACGCTGGGGCGTGCTGACCATCGGCACCGGGCTCGGCAATGCGCGTTTCACCAACCGCCGGCGCGACAAGGAGGCCGACAAGGACAACGGCAACGAAAAAGACAAAGGCAGAGAAGAGAGGAAGGAAAGGAAGAGCAAGTAGTAAAGACAATAGTGCGTAGTAATACCGGCCCGATAACCTTGAATGCTTAGGTTAAAACCGGGTTTGCATTGCAGGCCGCGCGCCAGCCGCTACGGTGCAGGCGTCGCCCGAGCTGGCCCGCAAATGCACTTCGCGGCCAACAATTTCAATGTGCGACACGGGGCCGTCGGTTTTTCCCGCGTCCGGCGGCCCCACCTTTTCCTGATCGACACCCGAGCTGCCGCCGCGATCGCAATTTCCCCAAGCCTGCGCCTTGTCTGCCCCGCCATCCTCGCCTAGAACTCGCCCCGACCGCAAGCGGGCAATCGCCCCTTCGAATAGCGCCCTTGTGGAGAGGTGGCAGAGTGGTCGAATGCACCGCACTCGAAATGCGGCATAGGTGCAAGCCTATCGGGGGTTCGAATCC
>CAVTNW010000002.1:0-48327 GCA_963736075.1 uncultured Alphaproteobacteria bacterium
CGCCATAGCGCGGATAGGGTACGCATTCGCCCCGCCCGACGAGGCCGTCCCGGCGGACTTCCGCCAATACCGTCACCGCCTCGGTCTTGGCGCCCCGGCTGATGGTAAAGCTGCCTGCGATCGGCCAGCGCTCGATGCGGCTGACAAGAATTGGCGGACTGCTGGAAGTCATTTCAACATCTGTACATTTCTGAACCGTAAGCTTGCCCGGCGCAACCAACTATGGCTGGTTAGAAGTGGGTTCGACAAGGCGCCCCCTGGCTGGTCGATCTTCAGCTTTAACATGAACATGAACCTTAAAATGAACCTTGGCGCTCTAGCACAAGAGGTATCATCGTGAACGGCGACCCGACATTGGAGCAGGTGACGCGGGGCGGTGGACTTGCGCTGTGCGCCGCCGGATCGTGGACCGCGGGCTTTGCCCCGGCGCTTGAGCGGATGGTTGCCGATGCCGAGAAGTTGACCGGCAGCCGGCCCGATATCTCCATCGACGTCTCGCAGGTCTCCCGGCTCGACACCTTCGGTGCCTGGCTGATCGAGCGGCTGCGCCGCAGCCTGACCCATGGCGGGGTCGAGGCCAAGATCGCCGGGCTGTCGGCAAACTATTCGAGTTTGGTCGACGAAGTGCGACGGGTAAAGGCGGCGCCCGAGCCCGCCATCCCGCCATTGACGGTGATGCGAATCCTGGATCAGTTCGGTCGCAGCGTGGTCGGCGCCGGCGCCACGGTCCTTGGCCTCGTCGACATGCTTGGCGCCGTGCTCGCCGCCGCGGCGCGAGTGGCGGTCCACCCGGCGGGCTTCCGCCTGACGTCCACCGTGCACCATCTCGAGCAGGTCTGCTTTCGGGCGGTGCCGATCGTAGCCCTGATCACCTTTCTGATCGGCTGCATCATCTCCCAGCAGGGTATTTTTCATTTTCGCCAGTTCGGCGCCGACATCTTCGTCGTCGACATGCTGGGCGTGCTTGTGCTGCGCGAAATCGGCGTGCTGCTGGTCGCGATCATGGTGGCCGGGCGCTCCGGCAGCGCCTACACCGCCGAACTCGGCTCCATGAAGATGCGCGAGGAGATCGACGCGCTGCGCACCATGGGTTTTGATCCCATCGAGGTTCTGGTGCTGCCGAGGATGCTGGCCCTCATCATCGCGCTGCCGATCCTGGCCTTTGTCGGCGACATGATGGCGCTGTGGGGCGGCGGACTGGTGGCGTGGCTCTATGGAGGCATCGACCCTGAGGCATTCCTGTTGCGCCTGCGCGACGCGATCTCGATCAATCACTTCACCGTCGGCCTGCTCAAGGCGCCGGTCATGGCGGCGGTGATCGGGATCGTCGCCTGCGTCGAGGGGCTTGCGGTCGAGGGCAGCGCCGAATCGCTCGGACAGCACACCACCTCCTCGGTGGTGCAGGGGATTTTCTTCGTCATCGTCATGGACGGCGTCTTCGCGATCTTTTTCGCCTCGATCGGAATCTGACGATGGCGCCCGAGATCCCAGATCCCATCATCCGGGTTCGCGATATCTCGGTGCAGTTCGGCGCCACCAAGGTACTGGATGGGCTCAATCTCGATGTCAGGCGCGGCGAGATCCTGGGCTTCGTCGGCCCCTCCGGCGCCGGCAAGTCGGTCCTGACGCGTACCATCATCGGCCTCGTTCCCAAGGTCAAAGGGCGGATCGAGGTGTTCGGGATCGATCTGGACGCGGCCAGCCGTTCGGCGCGGCGCGGCGTCGAACGGCGCTGGGGCATCCTGTTTCAACAGGGCGCACTGTTTTCTTCGCTGACGGTGCGGCAGAACATTCAATTCCCGGTGCGCGAATATCTCAGGGTCACCCAGCGCCTGCTCGATGAGATCACGATCGCCAAACTCGGCATGGTGGGATTGCGCCCGGAAGTGGCCGACCTGTTTCCCTCGGAACTATCCGGCGGCATGATCAAGCGGGTGGCGCTGGCGCGGGCGCTGGCGCTCGATCCTGAGCTCGTATTCCTCGACGAGCCGACCTCCGGTCTTGATCCGATCGGCGCCGGCGACTTCGACGAACTGGTTCGCACCCTGCAGCGCACTTTGGGCCTGACCGTTTTCATGGTAACCCACGATCTGGACAGCCTTTACACCGCTTGTGACCGAATCGCGGTTTTAGGGAACGGTAAGATCATTGCCGCAGGATCGATGGCCGACATGCAGGCCTCGCAGCATCCCTGGTTAAGAGCCTATTTCCACGGCAAGCGTGCCCGCGCTGTGATGGGATAGACCAGTGAGTATCGGAGTTTAGTGATGGAAACGCGGGCGAACTTCGTCCTGATCGGATCGTTCACGCTGGCGGTGATTGCCGCGGCGTTCGGCTTCGTGCTCTGGTTCCAGAGCCTGCACACCACCAAGGCGCGCAGCCCCCTGCGCGTGGTTTTCGAAGGTCCCGCGACGGGCCTGCGCACCGGCGGAAGCGTGAACTTTAACGGTATCAGGGTGGGCGAGGTGATCTCGGTGAAGTTGGACAACCCGCGTCGTGTGGTCGCACTGGCCATGGTCGAGAACAACGCCCCGATCCGCAAGGATACCCAGGTCGGACTTGAATTCCAAGGCCTGACCGGGGTCGCGGCGATCTCGCTGAAGGGCGGCGAGGAGGCCGCGCCTTCGGTCCCGCTCGATGAAGATGGCGTCCCGGTGCTGAAAGCCGATCCGAACGCGCTGCAGGACGTCACCGAGGCGATCCGCGGTACGCTGCAGAACATCAACCGGGTGGTTGCCGATAACCAGGAGGCGGTGAAGAACTCGCTGCATAACCTCGAGATCTTCACCTCCTCCCTGTCGCGCAATGCCGAGCGGGTCGACGATGTGATGGCAAAGGTCGACGGCGTGATGGCCAAGGCCGACAATTTGATGCTCGGACTCAATTCGCTGGCCGGCGGCCGTGAGGGCGGCGAATTATTCCAGGCGGTCAAATCGATCCGCGAACTGGCGGAGGATTTCGACAAGCGCTCCGGCCTGTTGATGACCGACGGCCGCCGCACCCTCGGCGACATCAGCCGTGCCGTGAACAATCTCGACCGCAATCCGACCCGGCTGTTGTTCGGCGCGAGCAGCGGCAGCAACAGCAACGCGGCGGCGCCGGCACCGGCGACGACCGGCACGGCCGAGAAGAGGAAGCCTTGAAGAAGTGAGGGTGACGGGGCGGGTATCGGGACGAGGACGGCTCGCCGTCAGATGCTGGTCAATCCCGCGCTTCGGGCCTCAGCCCTCGTCCGGCAGCGTTGAACGGGCCCCGGCCTTGTCGCCGGGAACGCTCAGCCGGGCCAGGATCGCCTGCTGGCGCATCCATTGCATTCGGGGTTGCGCCGGATAGCCGCCCCACGTCTGCTCCGCTGGAACGTCGTTCATGACGCCCGAGCGTGCGGCCACCCGGGCTCCCCTGCCGATCTTGACATGGGGCGCAAGGCCAACGGCGCCGCCCAGCATGGCAAAATCCTCGATCGTCACGCTGCCACTGATGCCAGACTGCGCGACGATGACGCAGTGACGACCGATGACCACGTTGTGACCGATCTGGCATAAATTATCGATCTTGGTGGCCTCTCCGATCACGGTGTCTCGAATGCCGCCGCGATCGATGGTCGTCCCGGCGCCGATCTCGACATCGTCCTGGATGATGACGCGGCCGGTTTGCGGGACTTTCAGCGGTGAGGGCCCGGCGATGTAGCCGAAGCCGTCCTGCCCGATGCGGCAGCCAGGATGGATCATCACGCGATCGCCGATCAGCGCATGCATGATCGAGCCGCCGGCGCCAATGGTGCAGTCGCGGCCGATCGAGACGTCGGGTCCGATCACGGCCGTCGCGGCGATGATACTTCCTGCTCCGATCTCGGCGCGCGGGCCGATCACAGCTCCCGGATCAACCGTAACACCGTTCTCGATCCGCGCGGTGGGATGGATGGTTGCACCCGGCGCAATTTCCTCGGCCTCGAACAGCGAGCGTGGGCGCAGCGATTGCGGATAAAGCTCGCTGTGCACGCTGACGAAGGCCCGGTAGGGCTCATCGGTATATAGCACAATCAGCCCATCCGGCGCTTGGCTTTCGAAGCGCCGCGGCATCAGGCAGGCTCCGGCGCGCGTCGCAGCCAGAGCGTCGCCATACTTGCCGCTTTCGATGAAGATGAGATCGGCTGGCCCGGCCAGATCGATCGGGGCGACATCCCTGATGTGATGCGAAAGACGTGTCGGGTCGCGGGATTCGGCACCGGTCAACGCGACAATCTCCGCGACGCTCAAACCCGAAGGGCGATCAAAGAAACGCCGGTTCCCCATGTCTCAACCCCGATTGCACGCACCTGGCAAAGAGTTTCATCGCGTCAATGGTAGCGACCCGATCAAATGCCCCCTCCAGGCCGGCCAGGAAAAGCGTTCCTGGCCGAGCCCAGCCACGATCAGAACGATGTCGGATACGGATGCCGACGGGTCTTCCCTTGCCGTGGCGCGGCCGGCCGGGTTCGGCCGTGCCGGGCGAGCGGATGATCCGATCAGTTGCAGCTGCGCGGATCGACCGCGACGTATTGTCCCGAGGGATATCGATAATAGCAGCCGCCCTGCGACAGATAATATCCCGGACGTGGCGCAGCCTGCGCGCCGACAATGGCGCCGGTCGCTCCTCCGGCGATCGCGCCGGCTGCGACACCGCCCGGGCGGCCCGTCAGCAGTCCGCCAAGCACGCCGCCCACAATGGCCCCGCCGACAGCGCCGGCGGCCGGATCCGGCGGCGGCGGGGGAGGTGGGGGCGGTGCATAGGCCACGGGAGGTGGCGGGTAGCCCGGCGGCGGTGGATAACCTCCGGCGGGCGGCGGTCCATCCGGGCCCTCATCGGCGAACTCGACATCGGACACATAGGCAGGCGGGCCGTCCAGCGGCTGCGGATAATAATACCAGACGCCCCCGACATCCCACCACCAGCCGTCACGGCCGTTGCGCACTTCGTGACGCCAGCGTCCGCCTTCCCAGGCGAGGCGGCCGTAATAGGGGTGTCCGCCGAATTGGCGGGCCGGAAAGCCGCCGTGAGCGAAATGGGCGTCCGGCCCGCGGCCAGGACCCGGGCGCCCAGGACCCGGATGAACGGCCTGCGGACCTGGCCTGCCCGGAGGCCCGTTCGGGGGGTGCCTATCGGGTTCCTGAGCCTGCGCCGGGAGCGCCAACAGCGTCAGGATCGACAGTAGCGGGAAGACGTTCTGCGAGCGCCTGAATGACTTCATATCCCCCTCCGTGAGATGCCAGGTTCCAAAGACAGGAACCGCGCCGAAGCGTGGCGACATTGCTGAACAACTTAACCCGTTTTGTCTCGTTACAAATTGTAAATCCGAAGCCCTTCCCTCGGGCTCCGGACCAATGGACTCCGCAGGGCTACTGCCGCCGCCTGTACTCGCGCGTTTCCGCCTCGGCCTTAGCCGAGGCGACCCGCGGCGTGGGCAAGCAGGGTATAGACCATGCCGGTCTCGGAGGTGAGGTGGCCGCGCAGCGCCGCCGGCCCGCGCTCCTCGCGGGCAACCTCATCGAGCAACCGCTCGAACTCGGTGATGTAGCGGTCGACGGTCTGCTTGAAGCCGCGGTCGGCGCGATACTTGCGGGCGACCTCGTCGAATGCCTTCTGGCCGGCCGGCGTATAGAGCCGTTTGGTGAAGGCCTTGCTCTCGCCGCGCTGGTAGCGATCCCACATCTCGGAAGCAAGATTACGATCCATCAGCCGGCCGATATCGAGCGACAGCAACTCCAGCGGGTTGCCACCGGCCGCCGGCTGCGCCGGGCGTGCGCGCACCGTCTCGCGATTACCGGCGCTGGTATCGGCGCGGTTC
The DNA here is from genome assembly GCA_963736075.1 of uncultured Alphaproteobacteria bacterium. GTDB lineage: Bacteria > Pseudomonadota > Alphaproteobacteria > Rhizobiales > Xanthobacteraceae > Bradyrhizobium. The sequence continues at coordinate 5,825 of CAVTNW010000002.1, forward strand.
AACAATTCGGAAAGCCATCCATCGCGTCCCTGGTCGGGGCTTGCGGGACTTACCGGCGGGGCTTCGGTGCGGCGCGCCGCCGGCAGGCCGAGTTCCGGCGGGGCTTCGGCACGGCGCGCGGCCGGCACACCGATATCGGGCGGCGGCAGACTGGATGCGCTACCGCCTTGCATGCGGGGTGGCCCCGATCGTAGCGGCCCGGCAGTGGCGCTGGCCAGCATCGGCTCTTCCTCGCGCGCCGCGCTGGAGCGGTTGATGCCGGTGACATCAAGTCCACGGCCGTGATGGGCGACGATCCGGTTCAGTTCCGCCAATGCTTCGATCTGGTCGACGATCACCTTGCGCATCTGCGCCGTGCTCTCGGCGGCCTCCTGCGGCATTTCCAGCACCCCGCGGCGGAGCTCGTTGCGGGTGGCTTCGAGCTCCTGCTGCATTTCGGCAGCCATCTGCTTCATGCTCGTCACCATGGTGGCGAAGCGCTCGGCGGTCTGCTTGAACATCGCATCCGCCTCCTGGGTGGTCTGCTGATAGACTTCAGCCATGGCGTCGGAGGTCAGCCGGCGCTCCTCCTCGGCGGCAGCGCGAACCGCCTCGAACTGCCGGCTGATCGCGGCCGAGCCGGCGCCGGCCGTTTCCGCCACGACGCGCGCGATGTCGCGGGCCCGCTCTTCCGCGGCGGCCAGCGATTCATCGAGCAGGCTGGTGAAGCGCGACAGGCGCTGGTCGAGATCGGTCGTCCGCAGATCGATGGTGGTGACCAGCGATTCGAGCATCGCCTTGCGCTCGGCGACGGAGGCGGTGGTATTGCGGTTGCTTTGCTCGACCATCGACGCGGCATCGGCCAGCGACCTGCCATGATGGTCGAACTGGCTGGAAAGCGAGCCGAGATCCTCCAGCGCCTTCGCGGTCTTGCTGTTGAAGACGCTCAATTGATCTTCCAGCGTCTGGGTCGCAGCGCCGTTGCGGGACGAAACGTCATTCATTGCAGAGACGAAGTCGGCCACGCGCGTGACCAGAGCGCGCTCGAGCGAATTGAGGTTGTCATGGGCGCCGGTAAGCACTTCCTGCAGCAGGATGTTGCCCTCGCGCAGCCGTTCGAACAGGGCGACCGTGTCGGTGCGCAGAATCTTGGCGGTCTCCTGCATCTCGGTCACCGCGGCGACCGAGACCTGGCGCGACTGGTCGATCGCCCCGCGCGAGGCCAGCTCGAGTTCCTTCAGCGACTTGTTGACCGCGCCGGTGGCCAGTTCGCCGGCGGATGTGATGGTCCGCGCGACGTCGGATCCATGGTTCACCATGGACTGCGAGAAGGCCTGTCCTTTGGTTTCGATCGATCGCAGCGCATCCGCGGTGACGCGGTCGACTTCGGTCGTGAGCAGGTTGGCCTTGGTGCCGATCGCCTCGACCAGCGATCCTCGCTTGCTGTCGATCATCTGCGAGAGACGATCGGTCTGCTGGTGCACGTAGGTGACGATTTCGTCGGTCTTGCCGGTCATGGTCGAGTTGAACGATCCGCTGGCGGCGAGCACCGAGCGCTCGATCTCCGCCGAGGTCGACTTGATCTTGGTAGAGACCTCGTTCGAGACCGCGACCAGGGTGGTCTGAGCGTTGAGCGCGCTGGTCTGGATATTGTCGGTGGTGTTGGCGGTGACCGTGCTCAGCGACCTCTCGATGTCGGTGGAGATCGCCTTGATCTGGCTGGCCGCTTCGGCGGACGTCGTCTGCAGCGAGCTTTGTGCTTCGCGGGCGCTGTTGAGAATGGTCGCGGCAGTGTCCGCCCCGACGGCGCTCAAGGTGCGTTCGACATCGATCGCCAGCGACTTGACCTGGCTGGCGGCCTCGGTGGCGGCGGCCACCAGCGTGGTTTGAGCCTCCCGCGCGCCGGAGGTGATGGTATCGGCGGTCGACGTTCCGGCCATTGACAGCGAACGCTGGACATCGGCCGTCAGCGACTTGACCTGGCTGCTGGCGTCCGCCGAAGCGGTGACCAGCGTGGCCTGCGCCTCCCGGGCGCCGGCAACGATCGTTTCGGCGGTGGACGTGCCGGCGATGGTCAGCGAGTGCTCGATATCGGCCGCCAGGGTCTTGACGTGTTCGGCGGCGTCGGAGGACGCGCTGATGAGGGTGGTCTGGACTTCGCGCGCGCTGCCGAGAATCGACGCGGCGGTCGCCGTGCCGGCCGCGGACAGGGTGCGCTCGACGTCGGCGGACAGCGACTTGATCTGGCTGATGGTGTCGGAGGAAACCGTCACCAGCGTGCTCTGGGCCTCGTGGGCGCTGCTCAGGATCTGGCTCGAGGTTTCCAGGGAAACCGACTTCAGGGTGGTCTGGGCGTCGCGAGCGCTGGTCAAGACCGAGTTTGCCGCATCGGTGCCGACGGCGGTGAGCGCCCGCTCGACTTCCGCGGCGGTCAGCTTCAGCTGCGCGCCGACGTCGGAGGAAACCGAGAGCAGCGATTGCTGCGCCGCGCGCGCGCCGGTTTGAATGGTCTCGCTGGTGTTGACCACGAGGTTGGTCAGCGAGCGCTCGGCATCCTCGACATGGGACTTGATCCCCTGCGACAGTTCCTCGGCGCGGGCCATCAAGCCGTCGCTGGCCTGCCGTCCGCTGCTCTCGATCCGGCCTGCCACGGCTTCGACGCGCGAACCCAACAGGTCTTCGAACTGCGCGACGCGCGCATCGATATCGGCGGCAACCGAGCCGACCCGGGTCTCGATACTCTGGTGGATCTCCTGGAACCGCGCCGTGATGGTATCGGTCAGCTGACCGCTGCGGCCGGTGATGGTTTCGGTAACGTCGGAGACGCGACGGTCGACCGCTTCGATCGCCTGCGCGGTGCCGTCGGTGAGCGTGGTAGTGAGAAGGGTGAGGCGCGAGTCGATCGATTGGATCGCCTGCGCGGCGCCGTCGGTCATCGACAACGCCAGCGAGCCGAGCCGGTCGTCGATGGTTTCGGTCACCGACCGCGCCCGCGTATCGAAATTCTGTTCCAGCGACTTCAGCCGACCGTCGACGGACGCGTCGAAGGCCTTGATCTTGCCATCGAGCGACTCGTCGAAGGATTGGATCTTGCCGTCGAGCGAGCGGTCAAGGTTGGTTACGCGGGTTCCGAGCGTGGTCTCGAATTGCAGCAGTCGCTGATCCAGCGTGGCGGTTATCTCGCCGCCGTTCGAGGAAAGGCGGGTGTCGAAGTTGTCGACATAGTTCTTCAGGGTTTCCGCGATCACTTCCGTTCGCTGACCCATCCGATCGACGATTTCGCCGCCGAAGGTTTTGACGGTGCGGTCGAACTCCGAGATGTGGCGGGTGATGAGGGCGCCCAGCGTGCCGCTGTCGCGCGAAAATTTCTCCGCCAACTCGCTGCCCTGGTTGCGGACCAGTTCATCGAAGGCGCTCATCTGCAGCGACAACGTGTCGTGCGCGGTCTCGGTCTGGCTGACGACCTTGGCCACCAGTGAATTGACGGTGACATCGAGCGCGTCGCTGGCCTTGTCGCCGCTCGAGAGGATCCGGGTCGCCAGCCGGTTTCCGGCTTCGTCGATCTTGGTGACCAGGTCGCCGCTGCGCAGTTCAAGCTCCAACAGCAGCGAATCGCCGGAATTCTTCAGCGAGTCATGAACCTGTTCGGTGCGGTCGGAAATTCCGTCGACGATGGTGGAAGAACGCTGTTCGAAGTCGGTGGTGATCCGGTCGATCCGTTCGTTCAGCATCTCGTGGACGCGGTCGGCCAGTTCGACAAACTCGTCGTGGACGTGTCCGGTCTTGAAGTTGAGGCTGGTGGTGAGGCGTTCGGAGGCGTCGAGCACGGCGCGCGTGGTCTCGGCGCTGGCCTCCTCGAGCCGGTCGAGCAGGTCGCCGCCGCGCTCCCCCAGCGCTATAATCATGTTGTCGCCGGCGCTGCTGAGCGCGGAGGTGATGTGGGCGCCGCGCTCTTCCAGCGCGCCGGTGATGCTCTTGGCGACCTCATCGACGCGCGAGGCGATCGCGTCCGAGATCAGAGCGATATCGTGGCGCAGGTCGATCTGCACGCCCGAGATGGCGCTGCGGACCTGCTCGGCCTGGCCGACGAGGTTGTCGCGCTGATGGGCGATGTCCTGCAGCAGGGCTCGGATCCGCACCTCGTTGTCGCTGTAGGCGCGCTCCAGCGCCGAGACCTCGTTGGCGACAAGGGTTTCGAGTTCGCCGGCCCGCGCGATCGCGCGTTCGACGCCATCGCCCATCGCCGCGACCTCGCGACGGATCGCCTGGCCGACGGTCACCATCGAATCGTTGGCGGCGTTCTCGGGTTCGGAAAAGCGGATCGCGACCTGCGCCATCGACTGCGCGATCATGCGCAATTCCTGGCCGCGCCACGACAGGCTGGCCAGGAAATAGAACAGCAGCACCGGCGCGAAGAACAGCGCACCGAGCCCGGCCAATGCCAGCACGCCGCCGCCGCCCTGGCCGACGGCGGCCTGCAGCGAGGGCAGAAAGCCGATGGTCAAGGCCGCCACGCCGAGAACCCAGATCGCCGCAAACACCGTCGCCAGCGTGTAGACCTTGCGGGCGGGCCGGCCCTTCTGAATGGCCTGCAGGATCTGCCCGATGGTTTCGCGGTCATCATTGGCGGCGCGGCGGCTCGGACGCGCCGGTTCGGCCGCCTCGAAGGTCGGCGTCTCGGGATTCGGGCGGGTATCGAATGCGATCTCGCCATAATTCGGTGTCGAAGGCGAAATCGACGGCGTCGAGTCGCTGCGCGCGACGTCGCTGCGCGCCGCATTGCGTGCGTCGTCCGGCGGGGATACGTCGCTAATGTTCAAGGCCTCCTGGATGGCCGACAGCGCCACTTCAGTGGGGTCCTTGGCCTTCTTTGGATTATTCGCCATGTTCAGTCTGAGCCCTCGTTCCACTTTGCCGCATCCCGGGGAGAGAAGCGCGAACGCCCCTCCAAGCTCGAAGCCGGTGCCATGCCTTACATGGTGCAAAAATGCGACGCTCGGTTCCGTCGCCTCGTGCTACATCGGGCTGCATCCTATTGGCTAGGCGAAGCGAATGAAATGGTTCGAGTAATACAATCTTAATCATCGTTAACGACCCCGGGCACCGTAAATTTTTACCGCTTGCCGGGAGCTTCCCGCTGGTCCCGGATTGGGGCCATCCTTTGCCGGAAGAATGGCCAAGCTACGGCGTTTAAACGACATATTTTGTTAACCATTGCCATGCTTGGGTGCCTCCGACGCCCGTGCCGGGTCGGCAGGGCTGGAGATCCCAGAGGCCATCGCCATGCCGCTTCATCTGGAACAGGTTGACTGGATGCCATCGCCGCCGCTCGCTCCCGAGGACGGACCGCTCGATATCGGGCATCTCAGGCGCATGACGCTGGGGGATGCCGGTCTGGAGGCGCAGGTGCTGGCGATGTTTTTGGCCCAGACCGACAGCTTGTCCGTGGCTCTCGCCGGCCTGCCCGCCGACGCCTGCGTGCTGGCGCACCGGCTGAAGGGTTCGGCCCGCGCCATCGGCGCCTTTCGCCTCGCCGATGCCGCCGGCCAGCTCGAAGCCGCGATCCTGCATCGCGGCGACCCGGCCGCGCCGCTCGTCGACCTCACCGAGGCCGTTGCGCAGGCGCGCTCCGCGATCGCCGAGATCCTGCGCCGGGACGCGAATCCGAAAGCCTGAAGCGGCCGCAAAACCTGAGCCTTTAAGGTTTGCGCTGCGGCGCTGGCGCGGAGCGAACTGACCCGTTATAGGACTGCCCGGACCTCCCTCAGGCGTCAGTACGAGCAACCATGGCCAAGATCCACTTTGTCGACCACACCGGCGAAACCCGCATCATCGACGTCGAGAACGGCGCCACCGTGATGGAAGCCGCAATCCGCAATGCCGTTCCGGGGATCGAAGCCGAATGCGGCGGCGCCTGCGCCTGCGCCACCTGCCATGTCTATGTCGATGAAGCCTGGCGCGAGAAGGTCGGCGCACCCTCGCCGATGGAGGAGGACATGCTGGATTTCGGCTACGACGTGCGGCCGAATTCGAGGCTGTCGTGCCAGATCAAGGTGACCGACGAACTCGACGGTCTGGTGGTCTCGACCCCGGAGCGGCAGGCTTGAGAAGCAGACTCAAGCCGCGACGATCGCCACCCGCCTGCTAGCCTTGATCCACGGCTCGCCGCATCCAGGGCTGGAATTTCCGAATGATTTCCTCGGTCAGCGGCGCAGGCTTTCGCGTCGTCTCATCGATCAGCACCGTCACCGATCGCGCCGATGCCACGCAGGCACCTTGCGAGAACACCACCTGGTCGAAGGTCACGGAAGTCCGGCCGAATTTTTCGACCCCGAGCCCCATTTCGATGCTGCCGGGCCAACGCAGCTCGGCGCGGAAATGGATGTCGAGCCGGACCATGATCCAGGCCAGCCCCGGCGGCAGCAGTCCGAAGCTCTTGTCCTTCATCAGCGTGACACGGCCGGTCTCGAAATAGGTTGCATAAACGGCGTTGTTGACGTGCTGGTTGGGATCGAGATCGGCGAACCGGACATTGTCCGTGAGCCGGTAGGGATAGTCCTCAAGGCGCGGCGCTGCCTTGAGACGGGCTGGTGCGTTCACAGGACCTCCTTGGCGCGGACAAATGTCCTTACAGCGCAGTTGTCGAATGCCGGCAAGGGGTTGCCGCGACGCCCCGCGGCCAAATTATGGCTTTCCTCGCTGCCCCGCGTTGGCTAGACAAGCGCGGCCTACCCTTCCTGCCGCGCGCCCCCGCGTGCGAACTTCAAGCGAAAAGAAAGCGATATGAGCGAAGCGATCAAAACCGATGTGCTGATGATTGGCGCGGGCCCGTGCGGACTGTTCGCCGTGTTCGAGCTGGGCCTTCTGGACATGAAGGTGCATCTGGTCGACATCCTCGACAAGATCGGCGGCCAATGTGCCGAGCTCTATCCGGAAAAGCCGATCTACGACATTCCCGGCATTCCCTTCGTCACCGGCCAGGGCCTGACCGATGCGCTCCTGGAGCAGATCAAGCCGTTCAACCCGACCTTTCATCTCAATGAAATGGTGGAGAAGATCGAGAAGATCGGCGATCCCGGCTTTCGCGTCACCACCGATGCCGGCCAGGTGTTCGAGTCCAAGGTGGTGGTGATTTCCGCCGGCGGCGGGTCGTTCCAGCCCAAGCGGCCGCCGGTGCCGGGCATCGAGGCCTATGAAGGCAGCTCGGTCTTCTACTCCGTGCGCAAGATGGAGCAGTTCCGCGACCGGAATCTGCTGATCGTCGGCGGCGGCGATTCCGCCCTCGACTGGACCCTCAATCTGCACCCGATCGCGGGACGGGTGACGCTGCTGCACCGGCGCGACGATTTCCGCGCCGCACCGCACAGCGTCGACCAGATGCGCGCGCTGGTCGCGGCCGGAAAAATCGATCTCAAAATCGGTCAGGTGACGGGGCTCGAAGGCGAGGGCGGCGTGCTTGCGGGGGCTACCGTCAAAGCCAACGACAACACCGTTACGAGAGTGACCTGCGATACCATGCTGCCGTTCTTCGGTCTCACCATGAAGCTCGGGCCGGTGGCGAACTGGGGCCTGGAACTGGAGAACAATCTGGTTCCGGTCGAGACCTCGGCATTCGAGACCAGCGTGCCCGGGATCTTTGCGATCGGCGACATCAATACCTATCCCGGCAAACTGAAACTCATCCTGTGCGGCTTCCACGAGGGCGCGCTGATGGCCCAGAAGGCGCACCGCTACGTGTATCCGGACAAGCGGCTGGTGTTCCAGTACACGACGTCATCATCGAGCCTGCAGAAGAAGCTCGGGGTCAATTGATCCGACTCGCAGAAGTTGCAGCGCGGTTCCGATGCGGCGGTTTTGTGACGGACCAAGGCGCCGATCCGCGCGAGGCGACGCTGGAAATCGCCCCGTAACCAGGGCATGCTGCGGCGGTAAGCGGCCGACGGTTGGCGCTGGAATGTCGGTCACCGATGGCAGCATCGTCCGATCGCAAAACCGTTATCCAGTTTTCCGCCACACGCGTTACACTCGCCCCTTATTCGATGCACAGCTCAGGTGATGATGATGTGGACTATTCAATCCAGATTGCGAATCGCGCTGGCCTTGTTGGCCGGCTTCCTGATCTCGCTCGCTTTGGCGCTGCCGGGGCATGCCGCCGGGCCGGCCGACGCCGGGCCGTCGGCCGCGGGGCTGTGGCAGAAGATCGAAGACGGCAAGCCGGTGGTGTGGGTGCTGGTGGTCGATCATGACGGCATTTTCGAAGGCGCGATTGCCAAGACCTTTCCGCTGCCCGGCGAAGCCGACAACCAGATCTGCTCGAAATGCGTCGACGACCGCAAGAACGCCCCGCTGCTTGGCATCTCCCTGATCCGCGATATGAAGCGCGATGGACTGAAATACGAGGACGGCAACGTGCTCGATCCCCGCGATGGCAAGATCTATCACGCCAAGATGAGCGTCAGCCCGGACGGTCAGACGTTGACCATGCGCGGCTATTGGGGCATCTCGCTGCTCGGCAGGGACGAGGTCTGGTACCGGTTGCCCGACAGCGACATCGCCTCGCTCGATCCGGCGATCATCGCCAAATACCTGCCGGCGCAGGCCGCTGCGGTAAAGCCGCCGGTCGCGGTCGCCAAGTCGGTGACCGCCGGCAAGAAGAACCCGTCATTGCCGAAGTGAGGCTTCGGGCCGCCGCCACGTGCTGGGTCGCTCCGTCGGGTCAAGTCCGGTCAAGCCGGGCGATGACATCCGGTGCCAACGGGGCCACCGATATTTCAATTGACGGGTCCCGACGAGTTGCCGATGGTGCGTCGCATCATCCCGTTGATTCAAACGAAGGCGGTACGACGTGAGCAGAGCTACCAGCAGCGGCCCAAGGGCGAATTCCTTATCTCATCCTCGGCCATCAAGCGTCATGGGCGTCTGTTCATGAACAACCCCCAGATCAGCAATGCCGCAGCACTGGCTGGCCGGATCCTCATCTCGATCATCTTCATCATGGGCGGCGCCCATAAGCTCGTTACCTATGACATGACTGCCGGTTACATGCAGAAGATGGGCGTGCCCGGCATTCTTTTGCCGCTCGTCATCCTCACTGAGCTCGGCGGCGGGCTGCTGATTCTGGCCGGCTATCAGACGCGCCTGGTGGCTTTCCTGCTGGCAGGCTTTACGATTCTGGCCGGACTGCTGTTTCACTTGGCGGTCGGCGATCCCCCCAACATGATCCATTTCTTCAAGAATTTGGCGATTGCAGGCGGCTTCCTGGCGATCCTGGCAGGCGGCCCCGGCCGTTGGTCCGTCGATGGCTGGAAGAAGGCCGCAGCCTGAGACACAAAGGGCGCCACTACGCCATCGATGTGGGGGCGACCCTGGCGCCCTGCTTCACGGCGAAGTAGATTCTTCACGTTCATCTCGTCCAGGCGGGACGTGTCGACGGGGCGCCCTACGCCCTTTCGATTTTGTAGGGGCGTGGCCGCCCTCTTTCGACGCCGGGGATTACGGCCTTGGCTGACCCGGCGCCGCATCGGGCGCCAGCGGCGGTGTCGGCTCGGCCGTTACCTCGGGCACGGCGGCGTCGAGCTGGAGCGCGGAGATCGCGGCCGGCAGCGCGGCTTCCGCCATTGCGGCGTGGCCTTCGGCGGAAGGATGCACCGCGCCGCCATAGACCGCCGATAGAATGCCCCAGGTCGCGTCATGGATGTCGGAGGGCTGCATGGCGGCGGGCAGCCCCTGCGGATAGGTCATCGCCGCGAAATAACTGTCGTTGGCGTCGCGGATCCAGCGCGCGCGCGGCAGGTAGGCGCGATAGTCGGAGGCGCCGCGGCCGCACAGCATCGGCTGGTTGGGCGCGCTGACGATGTCCGGATCGAAGCTGTCGCCGCTGGCTGAAAAGCACTGCCGGTCGAATTCGGGATCGCTCGCCGCGCGGGCGCAGAAGCCGTGATCTCCGAAAGCCGCCTGATGGGCATCGACAAAGCTCATGCGGTCGGTGGCGGGGGCGCGGCAGATCACGCCGGACTGGCACAGCGCCAGCGCCTTCAGCTGTGGCAGGAATTCCTGGTCGACGAAGCTGGAAACGGCCGCAATCCGCTCCGGCTTCAGGTTGAAGGCGGGGTGGATATCGAAACCGGCGCGTCCGCCGGGGCAGGGCGCGCCATCGGACAGTGCCGGGTTGGCGTAGGAGACGAACACGACGTGCGAGAGATCGCCGCCGACCAAGGGCTTCAGCGCCTCTCGCAGCTTGCCGAAGCTCTGCGGCAGCTCGTGCGCTAATGCCGCGCGGGACTCGTCGATCGATCCCATGACGCCGGTGCGCCGGAACAGCAGGCGCTCTGTCGGGGTGTCCACGATCACGTCGGTGACCAGCCCGGAAAAGTTGATGTCGTTGGCGCCGATCGACAGCAGGATCAGGTCGAGCTTGCGGCTGGGCTGCCGGCGCCTGGCGGCGGCCAGCGCATCGCGCAGCTCGGCCAGTTGCGCTTCCGATGAGCCCGGGCAGCTGTTGCCGGTTTTCGCCGGCGGGCATTCGCGCGCCTGCTGCGGGCCGAACAGCCCGTCGGGGATGGTGGCGCCGGTGCAGGCCAGCGGCAGATAGGTCACCGCGATGTGCGGATACTGCACCGCGAGCGCCAGCGCGGTGCGGGTCTGGTAGCTGTAGAGCGAACGGTGGCACGGGGCATTGAGCCACAGCGCGCTCTGACGCTGCCATATTTGGAGCGGTGCGAGTGCATCGCAGGCCCGCCCGCCTTTATAACCGGCGCGGCTCGGGCGGTAGTATTCGGCGCGATCGGTCCCCAGGTAGGAGCGGAAGCAGAAGCCATCATCGGCCAGCGCGATCGCGCGATCCGGGTTGCCTTCGCCGGAGGCGATGCTGTCGCCGAGGCCGGCGATGAAAATATCGCGTACCGCGATCTCGGCCGATAGGCGCTGCGTCGCTCCGGGTCCGCTGGCGATGTCGACGCTGGCCCGCGTGGTGCGGCCGTAACGCACCCGCAGATTGACCGGCTCGGCGCAGTCTGACGTCGATTGTCGTGGACCCTCGCCATCATCGAACGACCAGGCGCAGGTGGCGCCAACCGGAATCTGGCCGGTGAGGTGGACCGTGACCGGATGATCCGCAGGCGTCAGATAGCTCTCCTTGACGTTGTCGCGGACACACGGCTCGCTGACGTGGCCCGCGAGATCGATGCAGAGCCGGTTCACCATGTTGCGGGCCCATCCGCGGCCATCGCTCTGCCGTTCCAGCGCCTGCTCGGTTTCCAGAAGATGGCCGCTCCGCGCGCCCTCGGCATGGAGCAGGAAATCGCGCTCTTCGCGGAACAGCCGGAAGCGGTTGCGCACCTCCCACGAAATCTGCATCTGGGCGTCGGGCGCGTCTTGCGCTGCGTCAGGCGTGCTCTGCGCTGCCACCGGCGCGCTCTGCGCTGCCGCCCGCTGCGTCGGCAGCGTGGCCAGCGCTGCCGCGATCAGGGCGCATGCGAGGATGGAATGAAGGCTGATCGGGACCATGGTTTGCTTGACGTCACTGGTGGGGCGAAATGAGAGAACGAAAGATGGGGTCATAAGCCCGGAAGTGTCGAATGACGCCATTTTACCCCTGCGGGTGGTTGCCTCGCTTGAGCGGCCGCGACACCGCGGCGGGCGCGGTGCAGGCGTCCTGCAGCCGGCGGCGTTCCTGCCACGGCAGCACCACGCTGAGCCAGAGCTCGCGCGTTCCCATGATGCTGATCGCGGTCCCGAACGGGATCAGGAAATACAGCACGCGGAACACAAGGAGCGTGGCCAGTAATTGTTCCCTGCCGAATTCGGGCAGTGCCACCAGCATCGCGGCGTCGAACACGCCGATCGAACCCGGCGCGTGGCTGGCGAAGCCGAGCAGCGTCGCCAGGATGAACACCACCGCCAAGGACGCGAAATCGATGCCCGGCTGGGCCGGCATCAGCAGATACATTGCCATCGCGCAAAAGCCGAGATCGACCACGCCGATCAACATCTGCAGCAGTGTCAGGCGCGCCGATGGCAACACCACCTTCCAGCCGTTCTGCCCGAGTTCGCGGCGGTTGTGGCCCTGCGTGAGCCAGACCAGGTAGCCAATGATCGCGGCGACGCCGCCGAGCGCGATCAGCCGGTTGATGGCCGGCGGCAGCTGATCCATCATGGAAGCCGCCTCCGGGTGCAACGTCATCCCGATGCCGAGCACGAAGGTGTTGCCGAGCCAGAAGGTCAGTCCGGACAGAAAGCAGATCTTGGCGACGTCGACGGCGGTCAGTCCGTAGTCGGAATAGATCCGGAAACGGATCGCGCCGCCGGTGAACACGGTGGCGCCGATATTGTGGCCGATCGAATAGCTGGCAAAACTCGACAGCGCCGCGATCCGATAGGGCACCTGTCTCATGCCCAGCGTCCGCAGCGCGAAGAAATCGTAGAAGGTCAGGGTGCAGAAGGCCCCGACCACGCAAAGCGCGGCCAGCGCGATGTGATCCAGCGGTATGTCGGCCAGCGCGGTCAGGATGACGGCGGTGTCGACGCCCCTGAGCGTGCGAAACAGCGTCGTGATCGCAAAAGCGATAATCAGGAGGCTTGCCGCGATACCCAGCCGTTTCCAGCCGATCCGTCTCTTGAAGCCACGCGAGAGCGTGGTCAGCATTCCCTGCATTCGTCCTCCCGGCGGGGCGGCATTCACGTTCAAACTTCGATCGGAGCGATCGAGAGACAGGCGGCGGCCGATCGCTCCTCCGCACCGAGACCCATAGGGCAAAAACGCCTTGTTGTGCAGTCCTTGACAACGCGGGCTCAGGCTGGGGATCGATGCGTCTGCGGCATGCCAGATATAGGCATTAATCGCAGCAAATCCTTGTCGGAGCGCAGCGATTTGGCCGTTTTTGCGCCCCCCGTGCTCTACCATGGCGTTTTGAGGGCACCAGGAACAACCTGAGATAATCCGGTTGGCGCTTCATCAGCCGCTCGGGTAGCCATGATCGGCGCGGCAAGGCTGGGCCACCCACGAAGGTTAAGGCCTGATGGAACCGTTCAGCAAAGCCATCAAGACCATGAACAATCTGCTCGCGCACCAGTCGAGCGATTCCGTGAAGCCTATCATTTCAGGCCACGAGCCTTGGCTTAAGCCTTGGCCTCTCACTCCCTCTCCCGCTTTCGGGGGAGGGAGCGCAGCATCGCAAGCTTCGATGATCAGGACGTCGGAAACGCGGGTCAAGTTGCAGGACATCGCGGTGAGCCGACGCTCGTGATGACATCCGCAGGCGGGCCATCAGCCCGGCTGGTTCCGCCCCATCGCGCAACAAAGGGTGCCGCGATTCAGCTGAGAGGGTGTACAAGACGGCTCCATGGAGAGACGGGAAAGCTGATGGAGGAAACTGGCCGGGCCGGCCCGGGTTTTGTCACGCGCCTTGACCAATCGCTTTCTCGTCCGATCGGCACCAGTGCAAGGCTGATCAATTGGCGCTATGGCTTGGCGGTTGGCAGTTATCACCTGCTGGCGCTGCTGGCCTTGATGACATGGTTTTTCAGCTGGACCGGGGTGGCGCTGGCGGTCATCGGGGTCTATGTCTTCGGCGCAGCCGGGATCAACCTCTGCTATCACCGCCTATTGAGCCACAGAAGTTTTTGCTGCCCGCTGTGGCTCGAGCACACCTTTGCAATGATCGCGGTACTGTGTGTTCAGGATACGCCGGCCCGCTGGGTGGCGACCCACCGCCTGCACCATCACCGCTCCGATCATCGCGCCGACCCGCATAGTCCGCTGGTCAATCTGTTCTGGTCCTATATCGGCTGGCTGTTCATCGAGAATACCGAGCTGCGCCGCGCGGTGGCCTATGAACGCTACGCGCGCGATATCATCCGCGACAGCTTCTATCGCTGGATCGAGCGCGCCGTGGTGTGGATCACGCTCGTCCAGTCCGTGCTGTATTTCGCCGCCGGCTTTCTGGTTGAGCTGGCGCTGGGCGGGACCATCCACGCGGCGCTGCAATTTGGCGCCAGCGTCTGGCTCTGGGGCGTCGTCATCCGGACCATCCTGGTCTGGCACGTCACCTGGTGCGGCAATTCATTTCCGCACCTCTTCGGCTATCGCAACTACCAGACCAACGACAACAGCCGCAACAATGCGCTGGTGGCCATCATCACCAGTGGCGAAGGCTGGCACAACAATCACCACGCCGAGCCGAACTCCGCTTCCAATCAACGCCACTGGTGGGAAATCGATCTGACCTATCTCTTGCTGCAGCTCCTGGTTCTGCTCGGCCTCGCCTGGGACGTCCAGCTGCCGAAGCAGTCGCCAGTCGCGTTCCCTCAGCCCTTGCGCAGCGCGAAATAGGCGCCGCAAAAGGCCATCACCGCGCCGAGGCACAGCGCCGCGATGCCGGCCAGTACGCCGGAGATGGTGGGGATCGCACTGGGCGCGGAGGCGGCCTGGCCCGCGCCCGCCAGCAGCAGCACGCCGACGGCGATCAGGAAATACCGCATTCGCTCCGGGATCTGGCCGGAGACCGCGCTGTGCATCAGGGTTGCCGTGAAATAGCCGCCGCAAAACCCGACACTGGCGATCAGCCACCAGGCCATCGCCGCCCCCGCGGGGATGAATCCGGCTCCATCAGATCGCCACAGGCCGCCGAGGTCGAGGCCGAAGCGCACGCCCAGCATGTGCACGGCAAGCGCCAGCAGCACCCCCGTAACCATGGCGCCGCCGAGCAGCAGGCGGCGCGGGAAAGTGGTCGTCTCGGCCATGATCTGCTTGTAGGATAGGGGTGAGGCCGCGCGCAAGCCTGTGCCCTGAACGAACGATCCAGGCCGTGCATGATCCGTTTTGTCCATCGGGTCGATCATGCCGCGGCGGATCGTTGCGCGACACCACCGGGATCTCTTCCGATTGCCACAGCCGCAACAGCCTCAGGCGATGATCTTGGCGCCAAGCGCGGCGGTCATCCGCTACGGCTACAAGGCCTCGCTGATCGGCGCGGCCCATCGCTTCGAACTGACGGACGAAGGACTGTCGTGGCGTGTGGCCGGAAGATCGGGCCTGTGGCCTTACGCCGCCATCGCGGCGATCCGCCTGTCATACCGGCCGGTGTCAATGCAGTCGCGCCGCTTTCGCGCCGATCTCGAAAATACCGATGGTGCGCACCTTGCCATTTTTTCCACCAGCTGGCGCTCCCCGGCCCTGATGGCGCCGCAGGACCGCGACTATCGCGTCTTCATGGCAGAGCTGCATGCGCGGATGCGGCAGGCCGGCAGCCCGGCGGCGCTGACCGGCGGCCTCAAGCCGCGGCTCTATGCGGCCGCGGTCGCGCTTCTGAGCCTGGTCGCCATCGCCATGTCCGCACTTTTCGTGCGCGCCGTCACGTCAGGCGAATGGCCGGGCGCGCTGTTCCTGGCCGGTTTCGCCGCGCTGTTTGCCTGGCAGGTCGGCGGCTTCATCCGACGCAACCGCCCGCAGTCCTACAGCTTCGACGACTTGCCCGCGGCATTGCTGCCGTAGGTCTTGCTGCCGTAGCCCCGAGGAGCGAAGCGACATCCGGGGCGTTCCCGCATGTCGCTGCGCTCATGCGGGCTACGGATGCGTAACGAAATGTGAATTCGGAAATTGGCCGGCGCACGGCATCGTGGCGAACCCCTTTAGAGGCAGCGAGGCTCCTTTTGGAAGATCGCCGTACCCGGCAGCCCACCGAGCAGGAAATTGCCGACATCAATGCACAACACCTGATCACGACGCCGATCAGGCCGGCGGATCTGTTGTTCGTGTTCGGCACCCGCGAGGATGTCGCACGGCGCGTCGATGCAGCGTTCGAGCTGTGGCGCGGGGGTTTCTTTCGCTGGGCGATCGTGAGCGGCGGCGTGACGCCGGGCTCGAACCTGTCGGAATGCGAGATCATCAAAACGGCGATGGTTGAGCGCGGCATCCCGCCCGAACGCATTCTGGAGGAGCACCGCGCCACCAATACCGGCGAAAACGTCATCTTCTCGCTGCCGATCCTGCAGCATGTCATCGGACTTGAAAATATCCGCAGCGTGATCTGTCTCGGCAACAGCTGGACGGCGCGTCGCTACCCGATGACACTGCACCGGCACTGGCCGCAGCCCGATAAGATGCTGATCACGGTCGACAGTTTCGCGACGCCGCTTGCCCTCTGGCACACCGATCCAGAGTTCCGGGTCCGGGTCATCAGCGAATGGGACAAGATCGAGCCCTACAAGGCGCGAGGCTTCATCGCGGAGTGGCCGGCGTCGGCCTCTGCAGTCATCACCCGGCTTGACCTGGATCAAGCCGAACGATGACGGAGGGGCTTTAGCCGCCCGACGCCTGCTTGAGGAGTTTTGGGCTCACGAACAGCATCAGTTCTCCGCGGCGGAATGCCACATCGTCCCAGTCGTCGACGGCGAAGTCCATAACCGCCAGGCCCGAGGTCGGCAGGTTGTCCGACAGCGCCTTGCGCGCGTCGGCGTCGCCGCTGCCGGCGAGCATCAGCGCCAGTTCGTGCAGGCCGGGGTTGTGTCCGACGACCATCAGGGTGTTCGGATCGGAACGGGATGCGGCGTGGATGGTCCGTAAAAGCTGCGGGCTGTCGGCGCCGTAGAGCTCCGGCATCAGCTCGACCCGTGCTTTGAGGCCGGAATCTGTCATCGCGTCCTGCACAATCTCCCAGGTCTGATGCGCCCGGACCGCTGTCGACACCAGGACCAGATCCGGAACAGGCGGATGCCGGCTGATGAAATAGCCGATCTCGGCGGCATCGGCTTGGCCGCGGTCGTCGAGCCGGCGGTCCTGATCGCGGCCCGACGCCGCGTCGGGCTCGGTCTTGGCATGACGCAGCAGCATCAAACGGCGCATGGCGCAATCTCTGTTCGCTTCACGTCCGCGGCTTCTTGTCCGGACCGGTGCTCTGGCGTCCTGTTCCGATGTTCTCTTCACCTTTGGCTCCGCTCCGTCAAGAGAACTTCCGCGCCATAATCGCAACCCGAATCATAATTCAAAATCCTGGGTTGCCGTCGTCCGTTCGCATCCGCCATTCGCCGGCGATCGAGCGGTATGATGAGAGAACGCCGATCGGAGGGCCATCGCGAGGTGACAAGCCTTCGGCCGATCCCTAAGAAGATGACATGAGCGATGCTTCGAGCAAGGGACCTGATGTCGCGGCGCTGCCCGATCGTGCGCGGCTGTCGTTCGATCTGGATGTCGACGTTGCCATCGTCGGCGCCGGCCTCGCCGGACTGACGGTGGCGTTGGAGTCGGCACGGCTCGGCGCCAGCGTCGCGGTGCTCGAGGGCCGGCATGTCGGCTGGGGCGCATCGGGCCATCAGCTCGGCACGGTGATGCCGGGCTATGGTCTGCCGATCGGCGATTTGATCGCGCGGATCGGCTTTGAAGACACCCGCGAGCTCTGGGCGTTGTCCAGGCAGGGCGCCGATTACGTGCGGTCCAACGCCACCGAGGAATTGATGCCGGGGATTGCGCTCAGCGAAGGCGCGCTGGAAGTGTCCAATGTCGAGGCCGGCGATCAGCTGATCAGCCGGCTGCAGATGCTGGCTGAGGATTTCGAGACCGAGGTCGAAGGCTGGCAGGTCGAGCGCGTGCGCGAGGCGCTCAGGACCGACCGTTATTTTCACGGCGTCTACTATCCCAGGGCGTTTCAGATCGATGGCCGCAAGTACCTCCACGGCCTGGCGGCGTTGGCGCGGCGCGCGGGGGCGCGGATCTTCGAAGACACCCCGGTCGTCAGCATCGATGCATCGGGCATTCGCAAGCGCATCGTCACGCCGTCGGCGCGGTTGCGCGCCTCGCACATCGTGCTCGCCGGTAATGTCCATCTGGGCGCGCCGTCGCGGCGGCTGTCGGAAACCCTGCTGCCGATCTGGCGCTATGCGGCGCTGACGGCGCCGCTTGGCGAGCGCCTGGCCGAGAGCGTGGCGTTCAAGGGATCGGTCACCGACAGCGATGGCATCGATCATTTCCGCGTGGTGCAGGGTGACCGGCTGATGTGGGCCAGTCCGGAAACCACTTGGGAGGCGCGGCCGCAACGCTTTGCCGGCGCCATTGCGCGGCGGATCCGCGCCATCTTCCCGCGGCTCGGAAAGGTCGAGATCGCGGAAGTCTGGGGCGGCGCCGTCGGACAGACGGTGCATGGCATGCCGCAGATCGGGCAATTGCGCCGGGGATTGTGGGTCACCAGCGGCTTTGGCCGCCAGGGTTTGAACACCTCGGCGATCGCAGGGCAGCTGATTGCGCGCTCGATCTTCTGGGGCGACGAACGCTGGCGGCTGTTTTCGCCGTTCGAACTGGTGTGGGCGGGAGGAACCACCGGGCGGGTCGCCGGATATGCCATCGGCCAGTGGGGACGCGGCAGCGCCGCCATCGCCGGCGCACTGGCCCGCCACCGCGAGCGCGCGCGAAGGGAAGAGCGGATCCGGGAAGCACGGCTGGCCGAGGCCAATCGTGCCGCCGGCACGGGACCGTTCCGGCTGCCGCCGGAGGACGCCAAGCCCGAACTGCCCGCAAGCGATGCGGCGGCCGAGCCGCCAGTTGCGACCGCGGCAGGTGAAAGCGAGGCGGTGGCGCCAACCTCCGATGTCGTCGAACGGCTTGACCGGGCGACCCAGTAAGCCGCGGTGGCGCGGCCCGCCGAGGAGACGCGTTCGCGACTGTTTCGGCACTGTTTCGGACCCTGCCGAAACAACGCCGAAACAATCCAGAACCGTGCCAGCGGAACAACGCGAAACACCCATGAAACAAGGCGGAACAGCGCCGGAACAGTCGGGTTTGTTCCGACCGAAACAAGCGAAACAGCCCTCTATAGGGTGGCGAAACTGTTTCGCCACCCTCGCTGCCCGCTCACCCGGCCGAAACAGCCCAACCGGCCCGCCTTCGGCTCAAGCCGGTCTGGCCGTTTCGTCCGCCTCGCGGGCCAACCGCCCTATCGATTCCGTAGGGGCGGCCCTTGTGGCCGCCCTGCCGCGACAAACGCCGATCGCGCGATGCGCCCGAGGGCGCCCACAAGGGGCGCCCCTACGAATGCCCGGCCGGTTGATCCAAACGGGGGAGGCCGATAGGCCGGTCCGGGTACTCGCAAGAAAGTGAGAAAATCGCCTCCATTCAGTGTAACTTCTGCTGTCATCTGCCCGTATCTCAGGGCGAACGTCCAAAATCCCGGTTTGCACGGAGACCACCATGATCGACCGCCGTATCCTGCTTGCTTCTGTCGCCAGTCTGTTGGGCCTGGCCGCGTTCCGCTGGCTGCGGGCGACGCCAGCACGCGCCGCCGAGAAATTCGAGATCGAGAAGACCGATGCGGAATGGCGCGCGCAGCTGACGCCGGAGCAATATGATATCCTGCGCAAGGAAGGCACCGAGCGGCCGTGGTCGAGCCCGCTGCTCAAGGAGCACCGCAAGGGCACCTTCGCCTGCGCCGGCTGCGACCTGCCGCTGTTTTCCTCCGAGACCAAGTTCGAGAGCGGCACCGGCTGGCCCAGTTTCTATCAGCCGCTCGACAATGCCGTCGGCAAGACCGAAGACCGCACCTTCGGGATGCTGCGCACCGAAGTGCACTGCCGCCGCTGCGGCGGCCACCTCGGTCATGTCTTCGACGATGGGCCGAAGCCGACCGGCCTGCGCTATTGCATGGACGGCTTCGCGCTTCAGTTCCATCCGGCCGCGCCGTCGGCGACCTGATTAGCGTTTTAGCGTCGGCAATTGTTGCCCGCCCGGCAAATCCGCCCCGGTCCCCAAGGCCGGGGCGTTCCATTTAAGAAATTGATATTTCTCTAGTTTCCACATTGGCACAGCGCTTGCGAGCGTCTCCCTCGATGGCGGCCATGGGTTTTTTAATCCATGGGCTGCGCGGATCGAATTTGGAGACGCTGGTATGGGTATTTTCGACGCGCTGAATACGGCGGTGGGCGGCTTGCAATCGCAATCCTTCGCCCTGCAGAACATCTCCGGCAATATCGCGAACGCTTCGACGGTCGGCTACAAGGGCATCGACACCACCTTCGAGGATCTGATTCCGGACGCGACCTCGCCGAGCCGGCAGGTAGCGGGCGGCGTGACCGCCTTTGCGCAAGCGACTATCACCACCCAGGGTACCGTCTCGACCACAACCGTCGCCACCAACATGGCGATCAACGGCGACGGGTTCTTTTCGGTGCAGCAAGCCAGCGGAGAAACCGACAACATCCCGACCTTCACGGGGGTCACCGACTATACCCGCCGCGGCGATTTCCAGGTCAATGCCAATGGCAACCTGGTCAATGGCGCCGGATACTATCTGATGGGCGTCACCGTCGATCCGAAGACCGGCAATCCAACAGGCAGTGTCCCCGCGATACTCCAGTTTCAGAACAATTTCATTCCGGCCCAGTCCACCACGTCGATTACCTATGCCGCCAACCTGCCGTCGACTCCGACGACCACGGACAGCTCCACGGCGGCGGCCGGCACCATCACGGCCGCGGGCGGGCTCAATCCCTTTGATTTTACGGACAGCCCCCTGACAACGACGGCCTATGGCAGCGTCGCGACAGTCGGCAGTGCACGTCTGTAGACACGCAGGCGACCCCGCAGCCAATCACTTCGGCGACGCTGCTTTCCGCTGTGGCTGGAACCGATTTTGCGTCTACTAACACCATCACCGTAGACGGTAAGACCATCACATTCGCCAGCAGCGGAGGCAACACCATCACTGCGAACGGTGCAACGCTCGATCTGACGGGCGCCACCGTGGGCAACTTGCTTACGGCCATCGACACCATCACCGGCACATCGACGCCGTCCAGCATCAGCGCCGGTGCGATCACCATTCAGACCGGCACGGCGAGCGATCTCACGCTTGCTGGGGGTAACGCCAATGCAACCAACGCGATAAAGTCGCTTGGATTTTCCTCGGGTAGCCTGAGCGTGGCCCGAACCTCTACGCCGCCGACGGGAACGGTGATCGCCGACGATGAGCAGACCTTCCAAAACGAATCGATCAGCGGCGGCGCCATCACCGCTTACGATTCGACGGGAACCGCGGTCAACCTTCAGCTACGCTGGGCGAAAACCGACAGCGCGTCGCTCGGCGTTGGGCATAGCAACACCTGGAACCTGTTCTACCAATCCAATCCGGGCGCGACAGGCACGCAGGTCGCGTGGACCAACGCCGGCACCAGTTTCACATTTTCGCCGGCGGGTGCGCTGACCAGCCCGGCCACGCCCGCCATCACCATCCCCAACGTCGCCGTCGGCAACCAGTCGCTCGGCAACCTGTCCTTCAACGTCGCTACCGGCAGCCTGACCCAATATGCCTCGACCGGCGGTACTGCCACCATCAATTCCGTGACCCAGAACGGCTATGCCGCCGGTCAATTGCAATCGGTCGCCATCAACAATAATGGCATTGTCGTCGGCACCTTCTCCAATGGGCAGAATCTGCGATCTCGCCGCGGTCACGCTCGCGCACTTCAACGGCACTAACTACCTGCAGGCGCTGGACGGTGGCGCCTATGCCGTCACCGAGGGATCGGGCCCGGCCATCCAGGGCGCGTCCGGCACCATCAGCGGCTCGTCGCTGGAGCAGTCGAACACCGACATCGCCACCGAATTCACCAAGCTGATCGTGACCCAGCAGGCCTATTCGGCCAACACCAAGGTGATCACCACGGCCAACGACATGGTTCAGGATCTTCTCAACGTGCTGCGTTGATCGGCAGGCAAGAGGTCAGCACGGTTGACCTGAGGCAGTCATCATGAGTTTGGGTTCAGCTCTCGCCATCGCGATGTCCGGGTTGCAGGCCAATCAGGCCGCGCTGTCGATCACCTCGTCGAATATCGCCAACGCGCAGACCCCGGGTTACGTCGCCGAAGGCATCAACCAGGCGGAGGTGATCACCGGCACCGACGGCGCCAGCGTCAATGTCACCGGCGTCAACCGCCAGCTCAATCAATACGTCCAGGCCCAGTTGCGGACCGAAACCTCCGGCGGCGGCTATGCCGACCAGATGGCTGGCGTGTTGACCCAGCTGCAATCGGTCTACGGCACGCCCGGGGCAGCCGGGTCGCTGGAAACTGCCTATTCCAATTTCACCACGGCGCTGCAATCGCTCTCCACCACCTCGGGGAGTTCATCGTCGCAGATCTCGGCGCTGACGGCGGCGCAATCACTGGCGCAGCAGCTCAATTCCACCACCCAGGGCATTCAGACGCTGCGCTCCAACGCCGAGCAGGACATCAGCACTTCCGTCACCCAGGCCAATGCGGACCTCGCCCAGATCGCGCAAATCAATACCCAGCTGCAGGGACTGAGCCCGACCGATCCGACGGCTTCGACGCTGATGGATCAGCGCGACACCGCCATCAATGGGCTGTCGCAGCTGATGGGCATCAGCGTCTCCACGATCGGCAACAACCAGACCTCGATCTATACGACCAATGGCGTCCAGCTGGTCGGTGCCCAGGCCTCGACGCTGTCCTTCAACTCGCAGGGCACGCTGGACGCCAATTCGCAATGGAATGCCAATCCGGCGGTGTCCTCGGTCGGCACCATCACCTGCACGCTGCCGAACGGCTCCAATGTCGACATGATCGCGACCGGATCGATCACATCAGGCCAGATCGGCGCCGACCTGACGCTGCGCGACAAGACCCTGGTACAGGCCCAGGCCCAGGTCGATCAGCTGGCGGCCTCGATCTCGAGCGCGGTGTCGGACCAGACCACTGCCGGCACTGCGGCGCCTGCCGCGCTGGCACCAATGGCTGGATTCGACGTTAATACGTCGAATTTGCAGCCGGGCAATACCATCAATTTCACCTATACCGACACCACGACCAACGTTCAGCACAACATCACGATCGTGAGTGTCGATGACCCCACGGCGCTGCCGTTGCCGAATACCGGCAGTAATCCCAACAACGCGGTGATCGGCGTCAACTTCTCGAACGGCATGGCATCGGTTGTGTCGCAGTTGAACACGGCGCTGGCCGGCAGCAATCTGACTTTCAATCCTTCCGGCCCTCCCAGCACTCCAGCCTCGATCCTGCGCATCGTCGATAACGGCACCGGTTCGGCAACGGTCAACTCGGCATCGGCGACGACAACGGTATCCTCGCTGACCGGCGGCAGCGCGCAGCTGCCGCTGTTCACCGATGGCAACGGGCTCTATACCGGCGCGATCACCGGCGCCGGCTCGCAGATGACCGGCTATGCCGGGCGCATCCAGGTCAATCCGGCGCTGGTGGCCAGTCCCTCGAACCTCACGGTCTACTCGACCTCGCCGGCGACCCAGCCCGGCGACACCACGCGTTCGGACTTCCTGACGTCGCAGCTGACCTCGGCCACCTTCAACTATTCGCCGCAGACCGGGCTTGGGACCGCCGCGAAGCCGTACAATGCAACGATCTCCAGCTACATGGAGCAGTTCCTGAGCATGCAGGGCAATGCGTCGACGGCGGCGACCCAGCTGCAGCAGGGCCAGGATGTCGTCGTCAGCACCCTGCAGCAGAAAATGCAGACCGATTCCGGCGTCAACATCGATACCGAGATGTCGAACCTGATCTCCATTCAGAACACCTATGCCGCCAATGCCCATGTGATGAGCGTGGTGCAGACCATGATGAACACATTGATGCAGGCCCAGGTGTAAGGCGGTCACGATGGCGATCAATTTCAATACTTACGGCACCTCGTCGGTGCTCAACCAGTCGGTGCAGAATCTCAAGCAGCAGCTGACGGTGCTGCAGTCGCAGCTGACCACCGGCGAGAAATCCACCACCTATGCCGGCATGGGCGTCAACGAGGGTTTTGCCATCGCGGCGCGTTCGCAGCTGGCCGACATTTCCGCCTTCACCGATACCCAGAGCAATATCAACACCACGATCGGTGTCGCCAACGACGCCCTGCAGTCGCTGGTCGATATCGGCAACACCGTGCAGAACAGTGCCAACAGCGCCTCGCAGGCGCTCACCAGCACAGGCCAGAGCATCGCCCAGCAGACCGCGGGATCGCAGCTGGCCTCGATGCTCGGCATCCTCAATACCCAGTCCGGCAACAACTACCTGTTCTCCGGCAGCGCCACCAACACGCCCTCGGTGGCCTCGTATAATGACATCATCAACGGCACCACCACCCAGGCTGGGTTGACGCAGGTGATCGCGCAGCGCCAGCAGGCCGATCTCAGCGGCCTGACCGGCGCGGCGGTGACCTCGCCGATGCCGTCGACAACCTCGGTGCAGGTCGCAGGCGTCAGCGCGCCCTGGGGATTTACGCTCACCGGCATCACCGCGACCGGGGGGAACGAGACCATCACCCCTCCAGCCGGCTCGCCGGCGGCAGGCTCGGTGACGCTCACTGGCCAACCTGGCAATGGCGACCAGATCACTTTTTCGTTCAGCCTGCCCAACGGTACGACCCAGCAGATTCAGCTGACGGCCACGAACACGAACCCGCCGCCGGCGGGAAGCTTCCTGATCGGCGCTACGACGGCGGCCAGCGCCAGCAACCTCAATGCGGCGCTCACCACAGCGGTCGGGGCACTGACCATCGGCGCTGGCCGGGTGGCGGTCACCTTGCCCACCACGACCTCGGTGCAGGTCGTGCAGGACAGCACGCCCTTCGGGCTCAAGCTCAACAGCATCTCCGTGACGCCCGCGGCTGGGACGTCCGGGACCGCTGAGACCGTCACCCAGCCCACGGGGACGCCGCCGTCGACGGTGACCCTCAACTCACAGCCCAGCAACGGCGACCAGTTCAATTTCACCTTCAACCTGCCGGACGGGACGACCCAGCAGATTCAGCTGACGGCCACCACGACCAATCCGCCGCCGTCCGGAAGCTTCCTGATCGATCCCACGGGTTCATTCTCCAACACCACCAGCAATCTGCAGGCGGCGCTGAGCACGGCGGTCACCACGCTGGCCAATACCTCGCTGGTGGCGGCGTCGGCGATGGCGGCCGGCAACGATTTCTTCTCGGCGGGAACGGCCACCGGGAACGCTGTCAACAACCAGAATTCGCCGGTGGCGGCGATCAGCGGCGCAACGCTTCTGTCCGGTGCGTCTCCGAGCAATTCGCTGACATCGGGCTTTGCCGCCGGCGACACCATCACCGTCAACGGCACGGCGATCACGTTCGTGAATGGCGGCGCCTCCGGCAATGAGCTCAATGTCGGCGACAACGTCCAGACGCTGCTGAGCAAGATCGATTCCATCACCGGTACCTCGACGCCATCGACCGTCAACAACAGCACCGGCGTGATCACCATCCATACCGACGACGCCCCGGACCTCCAGATCACCAGTTCGAACCCGGCCGCGCTCGGCGCGCTCGGCTTTGGGCCCACCATTTCGGGAACCCTGGCGCCGCTGCGCGTGGCCGCCGGTCCGCCGCCGTCGCTGGTCAGCGGCACGCCGGCCAATACCGTCTCCTGGTACACCGGCAATCAAGGCCCCACCGCCTCGGCGCGCGCCTCCCTGACATCGCGGGTCGATTCATCGGTGACGGTGCAATACGGAATGCAGGCCGATGAGTCGGCGATACGTTCGCAACTGCAGACGCTCGCGGTGTTTGCCGCGTTCACGACGTCGCCGACCGGCACCAATTCGGCAGGCCAGATCTCGCAACTCAGCCAGGATGTGACGCAGAACCTGGCGTCGCAGCCGGGGCAGCAGACCTTCCAGGATATTCAGGCCAATCTTGCGACCGCGCAGACCACGATGCAGGACGCCGCGACCCGGCAGACCCAGAATCAGGCCACCCTGCAGAACCTGATCGATACCACCGAGAACGTCTCGCCGGACCAGGTCGCGAGCGAAATCCTGGCGCTGCAGACGAGCCTCCAGGCCTCCTACCAGACCACCTCGATGCTGTCGCAACTGACCCTGACCAAGTATCTGCCGCTCGGCGGATAAACGGACGCGGGGCGCGGATCGACATGGCGTAGGGGCACCCCTTGTGGGTGCCCTCGTGCCACATTGCGCGACCGGAGTTTGTCGCGGCAGGGCGGCCACAAGGGCCGCCCCTACGGGATCGACATGGCGTAGCGGCACCCCTTGTGGGTGCCCGCGTGCCACGTCGCACGACCGGAGTTTGTTGCGGCAGGGCGGCCACAAGGACCGCGCCTACGCAGATCGACATGGCGTTGTATCGTAAGGTGGGCAACATCGTCGTTGATTCGAAAGCTTCTGGCGTCGGTCAAGCCTTGTGTGGGCGCGGATGGTTTTCGGCACAGTGATCACCCGCACAAAGAGGACGCATGTCGGCACGTCGTAAAAGCCTCGCGGAACGAGTGCCTGATCTGGCGCGCTCGCAGCGACAGGCGCTGCTTTGCTTTCAGCATGGCGAGTTCGACCGCGCCGAGAGCCTGTGCCAAGGAATTCTGAAACAGCGGCCCGATGATTTCGAGGCGCTGCATCTTCTGGCGATGGTCCACTTCCAGCGCCATCGCCTGGTCGAGGCGCAACGCCTGCTGACGCAGGCGCTCCGGATCCAGTCGAATTCGCCGGAGGCGATGTCAAATCTCGGGCTCGTGCTTCATGCGAGCGGACACTTCGAGGAGGCCGTCTCGACCTATCGCGACGCGCTGTGTTTGTCGCCGGATCATCCGGAAATTCTCTACAATCTCGGCAATGCCGCTCTCGAACTCGGCCGCTGGTCCGAGGCGCTGGCAAGCTATGATGAAGTGCTCAAGCATGCCCCCGGCCATGTCGGCGCGCGTGTCAACCGCGGCAATACGCTGTTGCGATTGAACCGGCCCGGTCAGGCGATCGAGTGCTACGACCTGGCGCTACAGGCGATGCCCGGCCATCCGCAGATCCTGACCAATCGCGGTCATGCGCTTCGCCGGCTCGACCGGCCCATCGAAGCGCTTGCCGACTTCAAGGCCGCGATCGCCGCGAAGGCGGACTTTCCCGAGGCGCATTTCGAAGCGGCGATGACCTGGCTCACGCTGGGCGATTTCGCTGCCGGCTGGAAGGCCTATGAATGGCGCTGGCAGACCGGCGCCTTCGCGAGGTCGCGCCGCGCCTTTCAGGTACCGCTCTGGCTGGGCGAGCAACCGGTCGCCGGCAGAACCATCCTCTTGCATGCCGAACAGGGTTTTGGCGACACCCTGCAGTTCATTCGCTATGCATCGCTGCTCGCTGGCCGCGGCGCCCGCGTGATCGCCGAGGTGCAGGCGGAATTGCAGCCGTTGTTGTCGCAACTCGATGGCATCACGGTGGTGGCATCCGGTGATCCCCTTCCAGCCTTCGACCTGCATTGTCCCATGCTCAGCCTTCCGCTCGCCTTCGGAACCCGGCTTGAGAGCATCCCTGCCGCCGTGCCCTATCTCGCAGCGCCCGGCGAACGCCTGGCCTTGTGGCGCGATCGTTTGCCGCCCGGACGCCGGCGCGCCGGGTTTGTCTGGTCCGGCCAGCCCACCCACAAGAATGACGCCAACCGCTCGATCGCGCTGGCGCGCCTCGCCGCTTTATTCGAGGACCCGCCGATCGACTGTGTCAGTCTGCAGACCGAACTGCGCGGCACCGACCAGGAGATGCTGCACGCGTTGCCGAAGCTCGTCCACCTCGGCGGCGATCTCCGCGACTTTGCCGATACGGCAGCGGTGATCTCGCTGTTGGACATCGTCATCTCCGTCGATACCGCGGTGGCGCATCTGGCCGGCGCGCTCGGCAAGCCGGTCGTGATCCTTTTGCCTTATGCGGCGGATTTTCGCTGGATGCGGGATCGGGGCGATAGCCCCTGGTATCCGACCGCGGAATTATTCCGGCAGCCGGCCTTCGGCGACTGGGACAGCGTCATTGCGCGCGTCAGGCAACGGCTGCGGCAGGCAGGCGCTCGGTCCTCATCCTGAGCATCGCGCGCGTCTCGAAGGATGGCCGCTTGCACCGTCGTTGCGGCCATCCTTCGAGACGCATCGCTCGCGCGATGCTCCTCAGGATGAGGGCCACCCAGGGTAGGCAGGGGGTCGATGTTAGGCTTTCGTTAACCATGGCTATTTACTGTTTGGTGAGAAGTGCAAGGCGAGCGTCAGCCACTTCGGAGCTCCATCATGACCGACCGGATCCATCTTGTGGTGGCCACGCCCTGCTTTGGCGGACAGGTTTCCAGCATCTATGCCAGTTCGATTTTTCACCTGCAGAGCGCGGTGCGTTGCAAATCCAACATCGAACTCACGATCCAAATGCGCGACGGCGATGCACTCATCACCCGCGCGCGCGCCAACCTGGTGACGCTGTTCCTGGATGACCCCGCGGCGACCCACCTTTTGTTCGTGGATGCCGATATCGGCTTTGCGCCCGAACAGGTGTTCCGGCTGATCGAGTCCGGCGCCGACGTGGTGGCCGGCGTCTATCCGATCAAGCGCGTCAACTGGAATAAGGCACGGCGGATGCTGCAGGCCGGCGGAGCGGCCGCGCCGTCGGCGGCGCTCGACTATGTGCTCGAGATCGACGATCCCGATCGGGTCGTCGTGGTCAACGGATTTACCCGCGTGCGCTATGCCGGCACCGGTTTCCTGATGATCCGGCGCCAAGTCCTGGAGCGAATGTGCGCGCATCCGGCCTACGCGCCCTTGCAGTTCTTCCGCGAACATTCGCTCGACGCGCTCTCGGGAAGTCCGAACCGGTTTGCCCTGTTCGAATGCATGATCGATGCCGCGACCGGCACCTATCTCAGCGAGGATTTCGCCTTCTGCAAACGCTGGACCGATATCGGCGGCGAGATCTGGGCGGATCTGCAGAGCCGGCTCGATCATGTCGGTCCTTCGGTCTTTCACGGCGACATCTCATCGCAGTTTGTCGCGCCTGCCAGCGCCGCGGACGCGGCTTGAAATCATGGCGATCGCAAGCGCCATGCCCCGGCTGCGAGCGGCGATCGCTCAGGACCGATCCGCCTCCGCCCTGGCCGGTCTGTTCGAGCCGCTCGACCACATGCTCGTTGGCGGCGGCGATCCGCGGATTCAGATCGATCGGGCGCGCGGGGCCAATGCCTATGGCTGCCGGCCATTTCCCTGCCCGGACACCCTGAGCGTCGCCTCCTGCACGGCGACGTCGATCTCGCAGCGGGCCTATGACC
This sequence comes from uncultured Alphaproteobacteria bacterium, assembly GCA_963736075.1. Taxonomy (GTDB): domain Bacteria; phylum Pseudomonadota; class Alphaproteobacteria; order Rhizobiales; family Xanthobacteraceae; genus Bradyrhizobium. Next base: position 34,855 of record CAVTNW010000002.1, read on the forward strand.
GCATCGGCCGTGCGCGGGAACAGTTGATGCAATCGGCCATTGCCGAAGGTCTTGAAACGGCGTTCGACGCCCGCATCGAAGCCATGCGCGACGAATTGAAGGCCTGCCTCGGGCTGTCGCAAGGCGATGCCGAAGTGGTTTTTTCGCCTTCGGGGACGGATGCGCAGCTTCAGGCGCTGTGGCTGGTGCGGGCGCTCTCAGGCCCCGCGCTGACGACGGTCATCGTCGGCGCCGACCAGACCGGCAGTGGGACCGTCTATACCGCGCGCGGGCAGCATTTCAGCGCCGCCAGCGCGAACGGAATGCAAGGTGGCCAAGGGCGAGCCGATCGAGGGCCTGGCCGATGGCCTGGCCAGCCTGCGCGCTCGGCTCGCTCGACGAGAGCGGGAACTCATGTTCGGCGGCCGAGAGCGATGCGCGGGTTATCGCTGCGATCGAAAGCGCGATCGCGAATGAAACCCCTGTTCTGCTCCAGATCATGGATTGCTCAAAACTCGGTTGGCGGGCTCCGAGCGACCGGTGCCTCGACGAAATCGCGGCGCGCTGGCCCACTGCCGTACAGGTCGTCGTCGATGCCTGCCAGATGCGTCTCGGCCGGCCGCGGCTGCGCAGCTACCTCGAGCGCGGCTATCTCGTGATCGTTACCGGCTCGAAGTTTTTCACCGGACCGGCCTTCAGCGGCGCGCTGCTGGTTCCCGCCAGTCTTTCCAGGACGCTCGACGCGGCCGCCGTGGCGCCGGCCGGGTTCGCGGAATATAGCAGCCGCAGCGATTGGCCGATGAACTGGCCGCTGCTGCGTGCGCGCTTTCCCCTCCGCGCCAATTTCGGCCAATGGCTGCGCTGGGAAGCCGCGTTGTCGGAAATGCAGGCCTATTACAGCGTGCCCGACGAATTCCGCCGCTTTGCGCTGCAGATGTTCGCCAAGAAAGTCGAACGCATCGTCGCTGCCTCGCCGTCGCTTCGCCTGCTGCCGGGCCGGCTAAATCCGGATGATCGCCGCGGCGAGGACGAAGAGTTTGCGGTGCCGACGATCTTTCCCGTGGTGCCTGGGCATCACCAGCAGATGCTGTCGCTTGGCGACTGCCGGAAGATCCATCGCGCGCTGGCCTGCAGGGTTCGACCCGGCGGCGCTGCTAAAGGGCAGCGTCGCGTGCAGCTGCCGACGAAGATCTGCCTGGTCGGCCAACCCGTCGCCTTCGGCGCGTCCGAGCGCGAGCCGTTGGCGGCGTTGCGCATCTGCGCAAGCGCGCGCCTGGTGACGGATGCGTGGTCATCGCAACCGGATATCGCGCGCCGCAATCTCAAGCGCGAGCTCGACGCGGTCGGCACCATCGTCTCGAAGATCGAGTGGCTGGTGGGACATCAGGACGGTCAGGATTTTGCCGAGGCATGCGATGAAGCTTGAGTGTGAAGGAGCCGGTCCGGCTCGCCAGCCCTGCGCGGACCGAATCGGCTTTGCCAAGCTGACGAAGCTGGCGTTCGACGGGGTCGATCTGCGTCCGCTGCGCGACCATTTGCTGGCGAAGATCGCCGCCGGAACGGCGGATGCCGGCGATGGGCTCGATCTGTCATTGATTGCGCAATTGCTCGGCGACAAGGCGACCGGATTGGCCATCCAGGCCGATGTGCTCGGCTTCCATCAGTTGTTCCGCACGCCCTGCGAAGCGCAACCGCCGGCCTTGCGCGTGCTGGCGCTCGCCGCCGCCATCGACATGGGCGGCAACACGCCGATCGAGTTCCTGCTGGAGGGCTCGGATATAGAACTGCTGACGCTCTACGCCATCGGCGGCATAGAGCTGCCTAAACCTCTGCCCGATCATGACGTAGCCATCGTGATCGCTTCCAATTCCTGGGAATGCCGCGATACGCTGCGCATCGTTGATTCCGTGGCGGCGCACTGGCCGCGGCCGCTTTTGAATCCGCCGCACCTCATCGGCAATCTCGATCGCGACAAGCTGCATCGGCTGCTGCGCGGGATCGACGGCCTTGATATACCGGCGACGATCGGCGTGATGCGGCCGCTGTTGTCCGAGGTGGCCGTCGCAAAGCGGCAATTCGGCGAGATCGACGCCGAACTCGGATTTCCCGTCATCATCCGGCCGTGCGGCTCCCATGCCGGCGCGGGCCTTGCCAAGCTCGACGATCCCTCCGCCATCGACCGCTATCTCGCCGAGCATCCGGATCATGAGTTCTTTGTTTCGCGGTTCGTCGACTATGCCGGCGAGGACGGTCTGTTCCGCAAGTACCGGCTGGTCTGCATCGACGGCCGGTTTTATGCCTGCCACATGGCGATCGCTGATCGCTGGGACATCTGGTATCTCAACGCCGGGATGTCCTCTAGCGCGGCCAAGCGTCTTGAAGAAGAGACCTTCATGCGGACCTTCGACATCTCTTTCGCGCGCCGGCACCAGCGCGCGCTGGCGGCGATGGCCGAGCGCATTGGTCTCGATTATTTCACCGTCGACTGCGCGGAAAACCGAAGCGGCGAATTGCTGATCTTCGAGGCCGACAATACCGCCGTCGTCCACAACATGGATGAGCCGGACACGTTTCCCTACAAGAAGCCGCAGATGCGCCAGGTATTCGAAGCCTTCGCGGCGATGCTGCAGAGCCGCGCCCGAATGGCCCGCGAGCAGGCGGCATGACGGGGCGGCTTTTGCAGACCGAACTCGACACCAGGCCCAGCGCGACGCTCGATCCTCAGGACTGGGATGACCTTCGCGCGCAGGGTCATCGCATGCTCGATGACATGATCGACTATGCCGCCGCCATTCGCGACCGTCCGGTGTGGCAACCGATCCCGGATGCCGTTCGCGCGCGCTTTCGTGACGAACTCCCGCGCAAGGCCTGCGATCTCGCCGAGGTCTATGGCGAATTCACCGATTTGATCCTGCCCTATGCGACCGGCAACGTGCATCCGGGCTTCATGGGATGGGTCCATGGCGGCGGCACCGCCGTCGGCATGCTCGCGGAAATGCTGGCGGCAGGTCTCAATGCCAATCTCGGCGGCCGCGATCACATTCCGATCGAGGTCGAGCGCCAGGTCGTGGAATGGACCCGCCAGATGTTCGGTTTTCCGGCGCAGGCGAGCGGGATCTTCGTCACTGGCACGTCGATGGCCAACCTGATGGCGGTGCTGGTGGCGCGGACGGCGGCGCTCGGCGCGGAGGTCAGGCGGCACGGCCTCGGTGAGGCGGGCGCATCGCTGCGGGCCTATACCTCGGTGGCGGCGCATGGCTGCATCAGCAAGGCCATGGATATTGCCGGCTTCGGCAGCGATGCCTTGCGGTGCATCGCGGTCGATCGATCGCACCGCATTGATCTCGAAGCCTTGCGCAAGCGGATCAGTTCCGATCGAGAAGCCGGCTTGAAACCTTTCCTGGTGGTGGGCTCGGCCGGCACGGTCGACATCGGCGCCATCGACGACCTCAAGGCGCTGGCTTCACTATGTCGCGAACACGGGCTGTGGTTTCATGTCGACGGCGCCTATGGCGCGCTGGGGATTCTCTCGCCGGAAGTGGCGCCGCGGCTGGCCGGGCTCGAACGCGCCGACTCGATCGCGCTCGATTTCCACAAATGGGGGCAGGTGCCCTATGACGCGGGCTTCCTGATCGTACGTGACGGCGACCTCCATCGTCAGGCCTTTGCGGCGCCGGCGGCCTATCTGCGCCGCGAGAGCCGGGGGCTTGCCGCCAACTCGCCGTGGCCCTGCGACCTCGGCCCCGATCTGTCGCGGGGCTTCAGGGCGCTCAAGACCTGGTTCACGCTGAAAACTTTCGGCACCGAAAGGCTGGGGGCGGTGATCACGCGCAGCTGTGCGCTGGCGCGATATCTGCAGTCGCGCATTCTGGCCGAGCCGCGGCTTCAGCTGCTGGCGCCGGTCGAGCTCAATATCGTCTGCTTCCGCTACCGCGCGGATAACCCTGACCGGGTGAACCGCGACATCGTCATCGACATCCAGGAGTCCGGGATCGCGGCGCCATCGACGACGCAGATCGACGGCCAACTGGCGATCCGGGCGGCGATCGTCAACCACCGTACCGACGTTTGCGATATCGACGCTTTGCTGACGGCGGTGATGGCCTTTGGCGCGCAGCGAACGCGCTGCGACGCCGGCCCGATCCTGCAGGTCGAGACATCTCCGCCGCTTTCGATGTGAGCCGCCGGCCTCAGGCGGGCTCTCGCGCCGCGGCCGCGTCGCGTTGGCTGCAGACAGCCCGGTTGTGATCCAGAAGCTTGGACTCGTAGGCAACGAGTTTCTTGGCTTCCTTGAGCGCCCGGTACATGTCGCCGCTCATGATGCAGTTGTTGATGCCTTCGATGATCGGCCACGCGCTCGGCGCGGCGGTGACGATATCGCGGATCAGGCTGAAGTAGGTGCTGTGATTGGCCTGCGGATCGGGCGAAATATACATCAGCTGCACCGCCAGATAGACCAGCTTGGCCGGCGTATCGGCGGTGGCCGGCGTCAGGATGTCCTTCTCGCGCAGGATCGGAATGTTGTGACCGTCGATCAACAGCCGGGCGCGCTGATCGGTGTTGGTGATCACGCAGGCGCCAATGATGATCCGTTCGTGCGGCTTGAGTTCGACTTTCAGGGACATGGCTGTTCTCCGTTGCCGCGCGTGCGTTCGATCAACTCCACCGGGTTCGAATGGGCGCCGGCTTGGGTCGCGCCGATGGCGCGACGTGCCCTTTTGCCGATCTGACGGCGATACTTTCCTATCACGGTTAACGTTCGGTAAATGCGGGCTTATTCCCCCAGAAGTGCATTGTTGCCAGCACTTTACGGGGATCGCCGTGGTGATGGACGCACCCGCGGGCGGATCGCCGGCGCGGCCGGCGAGCCGGTAGCACTGCACCAATTCATGTTTTCTTAGAAGCTTGGTTTCACCGTCGCGCCCGCACCCGATCAAAAACGATTGGGCCCCGCGTACTCTCATTTCACACCAGAAAGGTATGAAAAATGACTGGCATTGTTCTTTCCGCGTCAGTTCGCCAGAACCTGCTCTCGCTGCAGTCGACCGCCGCGTTGCTCGCGACCACCCAGAACGACCTCGCCACCGGCAACAAGGTCAACTCCGCGCTCGACAATCCGACCGACTATTTCACGGCGCAGTCGCTCAATAACCGCGCCAGCGACATCAGCAACCTGCTCGACGGCATCGGCAACGGCGTGCAGGTATTGCAGGCCGCCAATACCGGCATCACCTCGCTGCAGAGCCTGGTCGCCAGCGCGCAGTCGATCGCCAATCAAGTCCTGCAGACAACGGCCGGCTATTCCAGCAACTCGACGGTGACATCGACGGCGGCTCTCGGTGGCACGGCGGCCAATCTGGTCGACGGCACGACCATCAAGAGCGGGGACACGCTGTCGATCGCTGCAAGCACGGGAATTCCGGCGTTCTCCTTCACGTTCGGCGCCAGCGATTCCCTCGCCCAACTGAACACGGCATTGGCAGCCAGCAACCTGACCGCCAGCCTCAACAGCACCAACCAGCTGGTCATTTCCACGACCAACGACGCCGATGCGTCCACCATTGGCGCCGTCACCTATACCGGCTCTGGTTCGACGACCTTCGGGACGGTGGTCGCGCCGGTCGCCGATGCTGCCTCACAGACCCTTCGCGCCAATCTGGTCTCGCAGTACAACAATATCATTTCGCAGATCAACGCAACGTCGCAGGATTCCTCGTTCAACGGCATCAACCTTTTGAACGGTGACCAGCTCAAGCTGACCTTCGACGAAACCGGCAAGTCCACGCTCAATATCAGCGGCGTGACCTTCAATGCCACAGGTCTCGGCCTCAACACCCTGACCGTCGGCACCGACTTCCTCGACAACAATTCGGCGAACGCGGTACTTACGCAACTCGGCGCCGCCAGCGACACCTTGCGCTCGGAAGCTTCCGCGTTGGGTTCAAACCTGTCGATCGTGCAGATCCGCCAGGACTTCAACAAGAACCTGATCAACGTGCTGCAGACCGGCGCGTCCAACCTGACGCTGGCCGACAGTAACGAGGAAGCCGCCAACAGCCAGGCGCTGTCGACCCGGCAATCGATCGCGGTATCGGCGCTGGCGCTCGCCAACCAGTCGCAGCAGAGCGTGCTGCAGCTGTTGCGCTGATCCGAACGGCTAGACAAGCAAACAGAACGGCGGGGGAAACCCCGCCGTTTCGTTTTTTCGAATCCAAACACGGCGAGCCCGTCGAGGCGCCACCGCGAGATCGTTGCGATAGCAAGTCGTTAACCCAGTGGCTTAAGGCGGACTTAACCATAACTTAAGGGAATCCACGTAGAACTACGGAGGTAAAACTACGGATGTAGGAAGGTTTCACACATGTCCGGAATTGTTCTTTCGGCATCGGTTCGCCAGAACCTGCTTTCGCTGCAGTCAACGGCCGCGCTGCTCGCGACCACCCAAAACGACCTCGCCACCGGCAACAAGGTCAACTCCGCGCTCGATAATCCGACCAACTATTTCACGGCGGAGGCCCTCAATAACCGGGCCGGCGACATCAACAATCTGCTCGACGGCATCGGCAACGGCGTGCAGGTGCTGCAGGCGGCCAATACCGGCCTCACCTCGCTGCAGAGCCTGGTCGCCAGCGCGCAGTCGATCGCCAATCAGGTGTTGCAGACGGCTTCCGGCTACACCAGCAATTCGACAGTGACGTCGACGGCGGCGCTCGGTGGCACGGCTGCCAATCTGGTCGACGGCACGACCATCAAGAGCGGGGGCACGCTGTCAATCGCGGGGACCAACGGAATTCCAGCGTTCTCCATCACGTTCGGCACCAGCGAGTCCCTCGCGCAGCTGAATACGGCATTGGCTGCCAGCAATCTGACGGCCAGCCTCAACAGCAGCAACCAGCTCGTGATCACCACGACAAATGACGCTGCTTCGTCCACCATCGGGGCGGTGAGCCTCACCGGCGGCGGCACCGCGACTTTCGGGATTGCTGTGGCACCGGTTGCCGATCCGTCCTCGCAGGCCATTCGCGCCAACCTGGTCACCCAGTACAATAACGTCATCGCCCAGATCACGACCACCGCGCAGGATTCGTCCTTCAACGGCATCAATCTTCTGAACGGCGACGATCTCAAGCTGACCTTCGACGAAACCGGCAAGTCCACGCTCAATATCAGCGGCGTCACCTACAACGCGACCGGCCTCGGTCTCAACACGCTGACCGTCGGTACCGACTTCCTGGACAACAATTCGGCGAACGCGGTGCTCGCCCAACTCGGCACCGTGACCGACACGCTGCGCTCGGAAGCGTCAGCGCTGGGTTCGAACCTGTCGATCGTGCAGATTCGTCAGGACTTCAACAAGAACCTCATCAACGTGCTGCAGACCGGCGCCTCCAACCTGACGGTGGCCGACAGCGACGAGGAAGCCGCCAACAGCCAGGCGCTGTCGACCCGCCAATCGATCGCGGTGTCGGCGCTGGCGCTGGCCAACCAGTCGCAGCAGAGCGTGCTGCAGCTGTTGCGCTAGAACAGACGGGAGGCCAAGAAACCAGGAACGGCGGGGAAACCCGTCGTTTTTGATGTATTCATTCCTGATATCGCGGCGTCGATCGGCCGCTCGATTTTTGCCGGCTCCCAAAATTTCAATAGCTGCCGCTAACCATATTTTAAAGGCAACGGACTACAAAAATTGGGCAGCGCCGAGGCCGGTGACGCTGCGCCAATCAGCCCCGTCGAGGTGATGAATGTCCAATGCCGCCCAAGCCTATGCCCGCACGTCGGAAATGACGGCGCCGCCTCGCGAGATCGAGGCGCAGGCCCTGCTGAAGGCAGCACGACAATTGCAGGAAATCCAGGCCAACTGGAAAGGTCCTGACAAGAACATGCACAAGGCGCTGCTCTTCAATCGAAGGCTGTGGTCGATTTTCGTCAGCGCGGTTGAGGCCAACGACAATCCGCAGCCGCTTGAGGTCCGTCAGAACATCCACAACATCGGTGTCTTCGTCCTGCAGCAGACCATCGACATGCAGATGAACCCGGATCCCGCGAAGCTGAAATCGCTGATCGAGATCAACTGCAACATCGCCGCGGGTCTCGCGGGCCGGGCCTGATGCCGCGCTGAGAAGAGGGCGACGACAAGGGTCGCTCCTACATCGATGGACATGGCGTAGGGGCGCCCCTTGTGGGCGCCCTTTTTGAACGGTCAGCGCTGCCGCAACTATATCGTTGAATCAGGCTCTGAGGTCGGTGGCCAGCGGCCGTGACTGCTCTTCCTTGGCCAGATCGAGCGAGCGGAAATAGGCGCGACGACGCAGCACGGCGTCATCGGGATATTGCTGCACCACCGCGTCGGTTTTGCTGTCGATAACCTGATAGACGATCGAGGCCGCGGCCTGATCGATATAGGCCTGATGCGATACGGAATCGCTGACCGCCGGCGTATCGTTGCGCACAGGCGTGCTGGCGTCGGTTGCCGTGACGCTTTGGCTTGCCGGCAGGTCGGTCGCAACCGCGCTGTTGGCCGCGGCGCTCGCAGGCTGAACAGTAACTGTAGCAACCGGCGCCCCCACCGGCCTGATGCTGAAATCCGCACTCATGGCAGCCTCCTGGCTTTCCTCGAGTTCAAATCCCAACCCTCTCCATCGGCAACTATGACCGGCACCTCTCAACGTAGCGTAAGAGAATGTACTGTATCCGGCCTTGAAGGCATCGCCGGCATTTGATGAAAATTGCAGCTGTTCCAAAGGTGCTGCTGGATGTGCAGGGCGGTCAAAGGCGCCCTTGCGCCGTGCCCACCATTTCACGCGCGAACCAGATGGTGGGCACGCCATCGGTCCGCGCATTCGCGCGTCGCGGTGGCTTTGCCCGCCCTGGGAATCGCAAGTCGGCTCAGAGCGAGCGGCTGACGGCCATCGGGGTCAGGTGTCGCGCTCCGGGCACCGCGCGCCTTCCGGTCGAGGTGTAGGTATTTGGCATATTGCGCCGTTGCATTTCCCGGCTGACGCCGCGCACGATGCTTTCGGACACCGCGTGCGCGGTCGCCAGCACCGTGAGATTGACCTGCAGCATGGCGCGGAATGCGTCGTGATTACGATGCAGCGTGGTCAACAGCTCCGGCACGGTCTGCGCGAGATATTTCTGGCTGGCCTTGAACTGCCCGACCACCGCGACATAGCGGCGCGAGAGATCGGTCTTGTTCGGCCCCAATGCCATTGCCTCGCGCAGCTTGCCGGCGCGAACCAGTTCGGTCTCGCGCTCGATGACGCCGAGCAGGCTGCTCATGATGTCCATCAGGTTGTCGGCGAGCTTACGCGCCTCGGCGGGCGATGCGACCATCGGGACCGGTGCCGGCACGGGCGGCCGTTGAGGAGGCTGGCTCATGGCTGGATTCCCTGGACTTGGCTCGGGGTTTTGGCTTGCTGCAGGATCAGTTCGCGGAACACGGAATTGGAAATGCCGACGCCGCCGGCCTTGGCAAAATTCTTCGAGTATTGTTCGGTGAGCATCGAACGCCAGACGCCGGTAGAGGGTGTATCGCCGAACGGTCCATCGCCCTTGAGGCCGGAGGTCATCTGCGAAAACATCGAATTGAGAAACATGGCTTCGAAATCGGTCGCGGTCGCCTTGGCCTTGGCCTGCGCCTTCGGTGCGACCTTGGTCAACGCGTCGGCGAGCTCGAGATCCGGCCGGCCGTGATAAAGAGGCATCGCGGCGGTGGCTGGCGTGCCGGCGCTGGGGCTCGTGGTCAGGCTATTCAACATCACATCACCTCGATGTCGGCTTCGATTGCGCCGCCGGCTTTGATCGCCTGCAGAATGCCGATCAGGTCGCGCGGACCGATGCCGAGCCCGTTAAGACCGTCGACGAGCTGCTGCAGCGAGACGCCGTCCTTGACGACCGCGAATTTCTTGCCGTCCTCGGTCACCCCGACGCGCGAATTCGGCGTCACCACGGTCCGTCCTCCGGCCCGCGCATTGGGCTGGCTGACCTGCGGGCTCTCGGAAATCGTGACGGTGAGGTTGCCCTGCGCCACGGCGACGGTGGCGACGCGGACATCGCGCCCCATCACGATGATGCCGGAGCGTTCGTCGATGATGATCTTGGCGGACAGATCGGGCTCGACCTGCAACTGCTCGATTTCGGTCAGGAAGGCGACGACGTTGCCCTTGAATTCCGACGGGATGGTCAGTTGCACGGTCGAGGGATCCAGCGGCTCGGCGGCTTTGGCGCCGAGGTAATCGTTGACCGCGGCGGCGATGCGCTTGGCCGTGGTGAAATCCGGGTTGCGCAGCGCCAGCCTGACATTGGGCAGGCGGTTGAGCGCGAATTCGATCTCGCGCTCGATGATGGCGCCGTTGGCGATGCGGCCGACCGTCGGCACCCCGCGGACGACCTTGGCGGCTTCGCCTTCGGCCTGAAAACCAGAGATCGCGACCGAGCCCTGCGCCACCGCATAGACGTTGCCGTCGGCGCCGAGCAGGGGGGTCACCAACAGGGTGCCGCCGCGCAGATCCTTGGCATCGCCCAGCGCCGAGACCGTGACATCCATCCGGGTGCCCTGGGTGCCGAAGGCGGGCAGGTTGCCGGTCACCATGACAGCGGCGACGTTGCCGGTGCGGATGGTGGCGCCGCGGATGTTGACGCCCATGCGCTCGAGCATCGCCTGCAGCGATTGCTTGGTGAAGGGTATGTTGTTCAGCGTGTCGCCGGTGCCGGCGAGGCCGACGACGAGGCCGTAGCCGATCAGCTGGTTCTGTCGCACGCCCTCAATATTGGCGAGATCCTTGATCCGGGAGGTCGCGGCCGCGGGCATGGCGGAGACCGCCAGCGCCAGCAGCGCGGCGCAGGCCAACCAAAGAACTCCAGCCGAATGGTGGACGCGTGACATCCTCTGCTCCCCGCTGAGGTCTTCCCATCAGGACCTGCGCGCCACTCCCATGACGGCGATCCGGCATGGTCCATGCGAGCCCCGTGCCATGCCGGGTTTTGAGATTAAATACTTGATATTGTATAAGAAAATAATTTCGGCGGGGCTCGGGATCAGGCCGCCGCGCGGCAAAACTGTCGCCTGGCGGCAGATTTTGCCGGGTCTTCACGATCCGTTAACCAGAACAGGACGAAGTTTGGCGCAATCACGGCGAGATCCCACGATGCGCATCTATGGACCGAACGGCACCACTCTCGGTACTCCAGCGACCAGCGTCAGGCGAACCAGCTCGACCAGCTTCGCGCTGCCCGATGCCGCATCAGCGACCGAGAGCCGGCCGGTGGCTGCGCCCAAGGCGTCGGCGAACATCGATGCGTTGCTGGCCATGCAGGGCATCGAGGAAGATCCCACCGAGCGCCGCAGGCGTTCGGTGCAGCGCGGCAAGGGCGCGCTGGATGTGCTGGATGACCTCAAGATCAGGCTGTTATCCGGCAACTTCGATGCCGCAACGGTGAGTTGGCTGCGTGAGGCCGCGGCCAACCTCAAGTCTTCCTCCGGCGATCCGGGCCTCGATGCGGTGCTGTCCGAGATCGAATTGCGGGTCGAAGTCGAACTGGCCAAGGCCGGCCAGTTCTAGCTCAGGATGTTCCGGATCGAGCCAACTGGCTCTGGCTTGCCGTTCCTGTTCGGCAAAACCGCCCGTGCTGCACAGTTTCGCGGCGCCAGCCGATATTGTCTGTCACATGAGGCCGCTATATAAGGCGCGCGCGGACGGACCGTTTCCGTCCCGCCTTGTACGTACAGATGGGCTGGCCTTGGAAAAGTTGAAGAATTATCGACCCTCCGAAAAAGAGCCTTTCATGAACGACCGCCAGCGCGACTATTTTCGCGCCAAGCTGCTGGCGTGGAAGGACGAAATACTCAGGGAATCGCGGATCACCCTGCAGACGCTACAGGAAGAGAACGTCAATCATCCGGATCTGGCGGACCGGGCTTCCTCCGAAACCGACCGCGCGATCGAACTGCGCGCCCGCGACCGCCAGCGCAAGCTGATCTCGAAGATCGATGCTGCGCTGCAGCGAATCGAGGACAACACCTACGGTTATTGCGAGGAAACCGGGAGCCGATTTCGCTGAAGCGGCTGGAAGCCCGCCCGATTGCGACGCTGTCTGTGGAGGCCCAGGAGCGTCACGAGAAACGCGAAAAAGTCTATCGCGACGAGTAGGGTCTGACCGCGCGAGCGGTCTTTTTGTTGTTGAGGTGACGCACCGATGCACAGGGCAATGACGCTTGCTGTGGCCAGCTTTGCCGCGCTTATGGCGCTCGCATCTCTCGGGCAGAAGGCGGACGCCGCCCAGTGCGGCAGCGGACCGGGCGGCTTTGAAAACTGGAAACAGGAGTTCGGCGCCGAAGCGAGGGCCAAAGGCATCGGTGCCAGCGGTGTCGCAGCCCTGATGCAGGCCAATTATGCGGGCGCCACCATCGCCGCCGATCGCAGCCAGCGCAGCTTCGCCCTATCGCTCGATCAGTTCCTGGCCAAGCGCGGGGCGGCGACCATCGTCGCCCGTGGCCGTTCACTGAAGCAATCCCAGGCCGGGCTGTTCGCGTCGATTGAGCAACGCTACGGCGTCCCGCCGGGGCCGCTGATCGCGATCTGGGGAATGGAGACCGGCTTCGGAAGCCAGCGCGGCAATCAGAACATGCTGTCGTCGATCGCTACGCTGGCCTACGATTGCCGCCGCCCCGAGTTCTTCACCGACCAGCTCTACGCGGCCCTAAAGCTGATCGATCGCGGCGCGCTGTCGGCCGGCACCCGCGGCTCGATGCACGGCGAGGTCGGCCAGACCCAATTCATGCCCAAAAACATTCTCGAATACGGCGTCGGCAATCTCGACGTCGCCGCCAATGCGCTCAGTTCGACCGCAAATTTCCTGAAAGCCCATGGCTGGCGGGCCGGCGCGGGATATAAGCCGGGAGAACCCAATTTCGCGGCCATCCAGGCCTGGAACGCCGCCGGCGTCTACAGAAGGCGCTCGCAATCATGGGCCAGCAGATCGACGGCGCAAGCGAGCGCTGAGGTCAGTAGTATCGGCAAGCGACGCGGCCGCCGCCGTGTCCGCTCGACCCGGTCAAGGGGCGAAGCGTGCTGCCCAGCGCAGCACCGCATCGGCAATGGCCTCGGGCTGCTCCGGCAAACAGCGCGTGTGAGGCGTCCTGAATGATCACGGTCGTCACCCTGTCACCGAACTCATTGCGGAGTTCGTCCCAATATTGTTGCGGCCTGAACGGATCATCCGCGCCGATGAGCTCGAGCAACGGCACATCGCCGCAGGCCCAGAAATCCGAAAGCGCGGCCGATTGTACGGCGGCGTGCTGCATCTTCAGCGTCGCCGGATACCAGCCGTCGAGCCACGGGCGGGCGTCGTGGCCGGGAGCAAAGAAGGCCTTGCGCAGCACGGCAAGCCGATCCTGTTCCGGAGCCGAAGTATCGCCCGCGATGAACGGCGCTTTGGCGATGTCCGCGGCGACGTGAACTGACTGCGGGGCCGCGAGAATGACCGCCTTGACCAGGT
>CAVTNW010000003.1:0-284351 GCA_963736075.1 uncultured Alphaproteobacteria bacterium
CCTCACAGACCCTTCGCGCCAATCTGGTCTCGCAGTACAACAATATCATTTCGCAGATCAACGCAACGTCGCAGATTCCTCGTTCAACGGCATCAACCTTTTGAACGGTGACCAGCTCAAGCTGACCTTCGACGAAACCGGCAAGTCCACGCTCAACATCAGCGGCGTGACCTCGAATGCCACAGGTCTCGGCCTCGACACCCTGACCGTCGGCACCGACTTCCTCGACAACAATTCGGCGAACGCGGTACTTACGCAACTCGGCGCGGCCAGCGACACCTTGCGCTCGGAAGCATCAGCGTTGGGATCGAACCTGTCGATCGTGCAGGTCCGCCAGGACTTCAACAAGAACCTGATCAACGTGCTGCAGACCGGCGCGTCTAACCTGACGCTGGCCGACAGTAACGAGGAAGCGGCCAACAGCCAGGCGCTGTCGACCCGCCAGTCGATCGCGGTGTCCGCGCTGGCGCTCGCCAACCAGTCGCAGCAGAGCGTGCTGCAGCTGTTGCGCTGATCCGACGGCAGACAGCAAACCGAACGGCGGGGGAAACCCCGCCGTTTTCGTTTTTTCGTATCCAAACACGGCGGCCCGTCGAGACGCCACCGCGAGATCGTGCGATAGCAAGTCGTCAACCCAGTAGCTAAAGGCGGACTTAACCATAACTTAAGGGAATCCAGTAGGACTACTGAGGTCAAACTACGGATTAGGAAGGTCTCACAAATGTCCGGAATTGTTCTTTCAGCTTCGGTTCGCCAGAACCTGCTTTCGCTGCAGTCAACGGCCGCGCTGCTCGCGACCACCCAGAACGACCTCGCCACCGGCAACAAGGTCAACTCCGCGCTCGACAATCCGACCAACTATTTCACGGCGGAGGCCCTCAATAACCGGGCCGGCGACATCAACAATCTGCTCGACGGCATCGGCAACGGCGTGCAGGTGCTGCAGGCGGCCAATACCGGCCTCACCTCGCTGCAGAGCCTGGTCGCCAGCGCGCAGTCGATCGCCAATCAGGTCTTGCAGACGGCTTCCGGCTACACCAGCAATTCGACAGTGACCTCGACGGCGGCGCTCGGTGGCACGGCTGCCAATCTGGTCGACGGCACGACCATCAAGAACGGGGGCACGCTGTCAATCGCGGGGACCAACGGAATTCCAGCGTTCTCCATCACGTTCGGCACCAGCAAGTCCCTCGCGCAGCTGAATACGGCATTGGCTGCCAGCAATCTGACGGCCAGCCTCAACAGCAGCAACCAGCTCGTGATCACCACGACAAATGACGCTGCTTCGTCCACCATCGGTGCGGTGAGCCTCACCGGCGGCGGCACCGCGACTTTCGGGATTGCTGTGGCACCGGTTGCCGATCCGTCCTCGCAGGCCATTCGCGCCAACCTGGTCACCCAGTACAATAACGTCATCGCCCAGATCACGACCACCGCGCAGGATTCGTCCTTCAACGGCATCAATCTTCTGAACGGCGACGATCTCAAGCTGACCTTCGACGAAACCGGCAAGTCCACGCTCAATATCAGCGGCGTCACCTACAACGCGACCGGCCTCGGTCTCAACACGCTGACCGTCGGTACCGACTTCCTGGACAACAATTCGGCGAACGCGGTGCTCGCCCAACTCGGCACCGTGACCGACACGCTGCGCTCGGAAGCGTCAGCGCTGGGTTCGAACCTGTCGATCGTGCAGATTCGTCAGGACTTCAACAAGAACCTCATCAACGTGCTGCAGACCGGCGCCTCCAACCTGACGGTGGCCGACAGCGACGAGGAAGCCGCCAACAGCCAGGCGCTGTCGACCCGCCAATCGATCGCGGTGTCGGCGCTGGCGCTGGCCAACCAGTCGCAGCAGAGCGTGCTGCAGCTGTTGCGCTAGAACAGACGGGAGGCCAAGAAACCAGGAACGGCGGGGAAACCCGTCGTTTTTGATGTATTCATTCCTGATATCGCGGCGTCGATCGGCCGCTCGATTTTTGCCGGCTCCCAAAATTTCAATAGCTGCCGCTAACCATATTTTAAAGGCAACGGACTACAAAAATTGGGCAGCGCCGAAGCCTTGCGGCTGCGCCAATCAGCCCCGTCGAGGTGATGAATGTCCAATGCCGCCCAAGCCTATGCCCGCACGTCGGAAATGACGGCGCCGCCTCGCGAGATCGAGGCGCAGGCCCTGCTGAAGGCAGCACGACAATTGCAGGAAATCCAGGCCAACTGGAAAGGTCCTGACAAGAACATGCACAAGGCGCTGCTCTTCAATCGAAGGCTGTGGTCGATTTTCGTCAGCGCGGTTGAGGCCAACGACAATCCGCAGCCGCTTGAGGTCCGTCAGAACATCCACAACATCGGTGTCTTCGTCCTGCAGCAGACCATCGACATGCAGATGAACCCGGATCCCGCGAAGCTGAAATCGCTGATCGAGATCAACTGCAACATCGCCGCGGGTCTCGCGGGCCGGGCCTGATGCCGCGCTGAGAAGAGGGCGACGACAAGGGTCGCTCCTACATCGATGGACATGGCGTAGGGGCGCCCCTTGTGGGCGCCCTTTTTGAACGGTCAGCGCTGCCGCAACTCGATCGTTGAATCAGGCTCTGAGGTCGGTGGCCAGCGGCCGTGACTGCTCTTCCTTGGCCAGATCGAGCGAGCGGAAATAGGCGCGACGACGCAGCACGGCGTCATCGGGATATTGCTGCACCACCGCGTCGGTTTTGCTGTCGATAACCTGATAGACGATCGAGGCCGCGGCCTGATCGATATAGGCCTGATGCGATACGGAATCGCTGACCGCCGGCGTATCGTTGCGCACAGGCGTGCTGGCGTCGGTTGCCGTGACGCTTTGGCTTGCCGGCAGGTCGGTCGCAACCGCGCTGTTGGCCGCGGCGCTCGCAGGCTGAACAGTAACTGTAGCAACCGGCGCCCCCACCGGCCTGATGCTGAAATCCGCACTCATGGCAGCCTCCTGGCTTTCCTCGAGTCAAATCCCAACCCTCTCCATCGGCAACTATGACCGGCACCTCTCAACGTAGCGTAAGAGAATGTACTGAATCCGGCCTTGAAGGCATCGCCGGCATTTGATGAAAATTGCAGCTGTGCCAAAGGTGCTGCTGGATGTGCAGGGCGGTCAAAGGCGGCCTTGCGCCGTGCCCACCATTTCACGCGCGAACCAGATGGTGGGCACGCCATCGGTCCGCGCATTGGTCGCGGTGGCTTTGCCCGCCCTGCGAATCGCAAGTCGGCTCAGAGCGAGCGGCTGACGGCCATCGGGGTCAGGTGTCGCGCTCCGGGCACCGCGCGCCTTCCGGTCGAGGTGTAGGTATTTGGCATATTGCGCCGTTGCATTTCCCGGCTGACGCCGCGCACGATGCTTTCGGACACCGCGTGCGCGGTCGCCAGCACCGTGAGATTGACCTGCAGCATGGCGCGGAACGCGTCGTGATGACGATGCAGCGTGGTCAACAGCTCCGGCACGGTCTGCGCGAGATATTTCTGGCTGGCCTTGAACTGCCCGACCACCGCGACATAGCGGCGCGAGAGATCGGTCTTGTTCGGCCCCAATGCCATTGCCTCGCGCAGCTTGCCGGCGCGAACCAGTTCGGTCTCGCGCTCGATGACGCCGAGCAGGCTGCTCATGATGTCCATCAGGTTGTCGGCGAGCTTACGCGCCTCGGCGGGCGATGCGACCATCGGGACCGGTGCCGGCACGGGCGGCCGTTGAGGAGGCTGGCTCATGGCTGGATTCCCTGGACTTGGCTCGGGGTTTTGGCTTGCTGCAGGATCAGTTCGCGGAACACGGAATTGGAAATGCCGACGCCGCCGGCCTTGGCAAAATTCTTCGAGTATTGTTCGGTGAGCATCGAACGCCAGACGCCGGTAGAGGGTGTATCGCCGAACGGTCCATCGCCCTTGAGGCCGGAGGTCATCTGCGAAAACATCGAATTGAGAAACATGGCTTCGAAATCAGTCGCGGTCGCCTTGGCCTTGGCCTGCGCCTTCGGTGCGACCTTGGTCAACGCGTCGGCGAGCTCGAGATCCGGCCGGCCGTGATAAAGAGGCATCGCGGCGGTGGCTGGCGTGCCGGCGCTGGGGCTCGTGGTCAGGCTATTCAACATCACATCACCTCGATGTCGGCTTCGATTGCGCCGCCGGCTTTGATCGCCTGCAGAATGCCGATCAGGTCGCGCGGACCGATGCCGAGCCCGTTAAGACCGTCGACGAGCTGCTGCAGCGAGACGCCGTCCTTGACGACCGCGAATTTCTTGCCGTCCTCGGTCACCCCGACGCGCGAATTCGGCGTCACCACGGTCCGTCCTCCGGCCCGCGCATTGGGCTGGCTGACCTGCGGGCTCTCGGAAATCGTGACGGTGAGGTTGCCCTGCGCCACGGCGACGGTGGCGACGCGGACATCGCGCCCCATCACGATGATGCCGGAGCGTTCGTCGATGATGATCTTGGCGGACAGATCGGGCTCGACCTGCAACTGCTCGATTTCGGTCAGGAAGGCGACGACGTTGCCCTTGAATTCCGACGGGATGGTCAGTTGCACGGTCGAGGGATCGAGCGGCTCGGCGGCTTTGGCGCCGAGGTAATCGTTGACCGCGGCGGCGATGCGCTTGGCCGTGGTGAAATCCGGGTTGCGCAGCGCCAGCCTGACATTGGGCAGGCGGTTGAGCGCGAATTCGATCTCGCGCTCGATGATGGCGCCGTTGGCGATGCGGCCGACCGTCGGCACCCCGCGGACGACCTTGGCGGCTTCGCCTTCGGCCTGAAAACCAGAGATCGCGACCGAGCCCTGCGCCACCGCATAGACGTTGCCGTCGGCGCCGAGCAGGGGGGTCACCAACAGGGTGCCGCCGCGCAGATCCTTGGCATCGCCCAGCGCCGAGACCGTGACATCCATCCGGGTGCCCTGGGTGCCGAAGGCGGGCAGGTTGCCGGTCACCATGACAGCGGCGACGTTGCCGGTGCGGATGGTGGCGCCGCGGATGTTGACGCCCATGCGCTCGAGCATCGCCTGCAGCGATTGCTTGGTGAAGGGTATGTTGTTCAGCGTGTCGCCGGTGCCGGCGAGGCCGACGACGAGGCCGTAGCCGATCAGCTGGTTCTGTCGCACGCCCTCAATATTGGCGAGATCCTTGATCCGGGAGGTCGCGGCCGCGGGCATGGCGGAGACCGCCAGCGCCAGCAGCGCGGCGCAGGCCAACCAAAAGACTCCAGCCGAATGGTGGACGCGTGACATCCTCTGCTCCCCGCTGAGGTCTTCCCATCAGGACCTGCGCGCCACTCCCATGACGGCGATCCGGCATGGTCCATGCGAGCCCCGTGCCATGCCGGGTTTTGAGATTAAATACTTGATATTGTATAAGAAAATAATTTCGGCGGGGCTCGGGATCAGGCCGCCGCGCGGCAAAACTGTCGCCTGGCGGCAGATTTTGCCGGGTCTTCACGATCCGTTAACCAGAACAGGACGAAGTTTGGCGCAATCACGGCGAGATCCCACGATGCGCATCTACGGACCGAACGGCACCACTCTCGGTACTCCAGCGACCAGCGTCAGGCGAACCAGCTCGACCAGCTTCGCGCTGCCCGATGCCGCATCAGCGACCGAGAGCCGGCCGGTGGCTGCGCCCAAGGCGTCGGCGAACATCGATGCGTTGCTGGCCATGCAGGGCATCGAGGAAGATCCCACCGAGCGCCGCAGGCGTTCGGTGCAGCGCGGCAAGGGCGCGCTGGATGTGCTGGATGACCTCAAGATCAGGCTGTTATCCGGCAACTTCGATGCCGCAACGGTGAGTCGGCTGCGTGAGGCCGCGGCCAACCTCAAGTCTTCCTCCGGCGATCCCGGCCTCGATGCGGTGCTGTCCGAGATCGAATTGCGGGTCGAAGTCGAACTGGCCAAGGCCGGCCAGTTCTAGCTCAGGATGTTCCGGATCGAGCCAACTGGCTCTGGCTTGCCGTTCCTGTTCGGCAAAACCGCCCGTGCTGCACAGTTTCGCGGCGCCAGCCGATATTGTCTGTCACATGAGGCCGCTATATAAGGCGCGCGCGGACGGACCGTTTCCGTCCCGCCTTGTACGTACAGATGGGCTGGCCTTGGAAAAGTTGAAGAATTATCGACCCTCCGAAAAAGAGCCTTTCATGAACGACCGCCAGCGCGACTATTTTCGCGCCAAGCTGCTGGCGTGGAAGGACGAAATACTCAGGGAATCGCGGATCACCCTGCAGACGCTACAGGAAGAGAACGTCAATCATCCGGATCTGGCGGACCGGGCTTCCTCCGAAACCGACCGCGCGATCGAACTGCGCGCCCGCGACCGCCAGCGCAAGCTGATCTCGAAGATCGATGCTGCGCTGCAGCGAATCGAGGACAACACCTACGGTTATTGCGAGGAAACCGGGGAGCCGATTTCGCTGAAGCGGCTGGAAGCCCGCCCGATTGCGACGCTGTCTGTGGAGGCCCAGGAGCGTCACGAGAAACGCGAAAAAGTCTATCGCGACGAGTAGGGTCTGACCGCGCGAGCGGTCTTTTTGTTGTTGAGGTGACGCACCGATGCACAGGGCAATGACGCTTGCTGTGGCCAGCTTTGCCGCGCTTATGGCGTTCGCATCTCTCGGGCAGAAGGCGGACGCCGCCCAGTGCGGCAGCGGACCGGGCGGCTTTGAAAACTGGAAACAGGAGTTCGGCGCCGAAGCGAGGGCCAAAGGCATCGGTGCCAGCGGTGTCGCAGCCCTGATGCAGGCCAATTATGCGGGCGCCACCATCGCCGCCGATCGCAGCCAGCGCAGCTTCGCCCTATCGCTCGATCAGTTCCTGGCCAAGCGCGGGGCGGCGACCATCGTCGCCCGTGGCCGTTCATTGAAGCAATCCCAGGCCGGGCTGTTCGCTTCGATTGAGCAACGCTACGGCGTCCCGCCGGGGCCGCTGATCGCGATCTGGGGCATGGAGACCGGCTTTGGAAGCCAGCGCGGCAATCAGAACATGCTGTCGTCGATCGCTACGCTGGCCTACGATTGCCGCCGCCCCGAGTTCTTCACCGACCAGCTCTACGCGGCCCTGAAGCTGATCGATCGCGGCGCGCTGTCGGCCGGCACCCGCGGCTCGATGCATGGCGAGGTCGGCCAGACCCAGTTCATGCCCAAAAACATTCTCGAATACGGCGTCGGCAATCTCGACGTCGCCGCCAATGCGCTCAGTTCGACCGCAAATTTCCTGAAAGCCCATGGCTGGCGCGCCGGCGCCGGCTACCAGCCCGGCGAGGCCAATTTCGCGGCCATCGAGGCCTGGAATGCCGCGACGGTCTATCAGAAGGCCATCGCGCTGATGGGACGGCAGATCGACGGCGCAAGCGAGCGCTGAGGTCAGTAGTATCGGCAAGCAAGGCGGCCGCCGCCGTGTCCGCTCGACCCGGTCAATGGACGTAGCGCGCCGCCCAGCGCAGCACCGCATCGGCAATGGCCTCGGGCTGCTCCGGAAACAGCGCGTGTGAGGCGTCCTGAATGATCACGGTCGTCACCCTGTCACCGAACTCATTGCGGAGTTCGTCCCAATATTGTTGCGGCCTGAACGGATCATCCGCGCCGATGAGCTCGAGCAACGGCACATCGCCGCAGGCCCAGAAATCCGACAGCGCGGCCGACTGCACGGCGGCGTGCTGCATCTTCAGCGTCGCCGGATACCAGCCGTCGAGCCACGGGCGGGCGTCGTGGCCGGGAGCAAAGAAGGCCTTGCGCAGCACGGCAAGCCGATCCTGTTCCGGAGCCGAAGTATCGCCCGCGATGAACGGCGCTTTGGCGATGTCCGCGGCGACGTGAACTGACTGCGGGGCCGCGAGAATGACCGCCTTGACCAGGTCGGGATGATCGGTCGTGGTCATCCGCGCCACGCCGTGCCCAAAGGCATGACCGAGCACGACGGCAGGACCGTCGCCGAGTTGCTCGATGCAGAGCGCCACGTCATTGGCCAGATCGTGCAGGCTGACACCTGCCATCGGGCCTTTCGAGCCGGCGATGCCTCGCGGCCGCGGCCGCAGCACCTTCCAGCCGGCGTGAACGAGACGTGCGGCGAAGGGATCGAAATCCGCCCCGCTATCGCGGCCATAGGAGGGAAGAATGACGAAGGCCGGTCCGTCACCATCGATGATGGTTTCGATGGTGACGTTCGCGCGTTGAACGAGCGAGCTGGTTCGTGCTGTGCCGGCCATGGCATCATCGCCTTGCTTTCCGGTCGCGCACTGATCCCTTTGGAAATTCGACCCGCAACAGCGTCGCTGGTCGCGGGCCTCCTGGCGGCGGTGAGGCCGTGCCGCCGTCGGTGGTGACATAGGCTACCCGGCCATAGTCTGCGGGACCGCGTCCCCAGACGGCGCTGGAGGGTCCGATCAACTGGTCGGTAAAGGGATCGCCGGCCACGCTTTGGGTGAAGCCGCTGTTATTTGCCGGCTCCAGTGACACGCGGTCGATGGTGTTCTGCCGGTGCGTCGTCAGGTAGGCGACGCCTTCGTCCTCGTCGATGCAGAAATCATCGCCCATCCGGCCGGCCAGAACGAGTTCGGGCTCACCTGCGGGCTCGTGCGTATCCGGGTTGACGGCCACCCGCATGAACAGCTTCTTGGCGGTCGCCGTGTAGTACAGGGTGTTCGACCTTTTGGCGTAGCGCACGCCATTCACGCCGGGCTGTTCGGGTTTCAGTTGGCCGGGGAAGTAACCCATGCTGTCATGACGGAGCCACACGCGGAAGCTGGGCTTGCCGCCCCCGGCAGGCAGGTCGACGCGCCAGATCAGGCTGGCAAAACAGTCGGCGACGAGCATGACCCCGGGCGCGATCAAGCAGCCGCCATTCGGCGCACGCGCGGCCTCCGGGAATTGCATGACCAGTTCCGGATGCACCGGCGACCCCGGCGACCAGCCGCGCAGGTCCAGGCGACGCAGATAGGATTCATGCGTCGTGTAGCCGTTGCCGGTGCAGATATGGAAAACATCCGGCTCAGTCTCGACGATGGTCATAGTCACCTCGCCGAACTTGAACAGCCGTGAGGGCTGTACGGGCAGCTTGCCGGTCGGGGGCGGGACCCACCACAGCTCCTGTTGGTTCGCGACCGTCACCAGGATGGAGTGGTCGGCCCGTATCACCAGGTTTTCCAGGAAGTAGTTGCGCGGGAAGCGGGCCACGACATGGAGCTTGGCTTGCTCGGTCAAGGAAGCCATGCCGTAGCCCGGAAAAGTCTGGCGCGGCGCCGTCGCCTCGGGTTCGGGGGAGGGAACATCGAAGGCGTTCAACAAGGCGCAGACAGCATGGTAGATGCCGACCAGGAATGTGATATCGACCACGCCCTGAATGCCGAAGCAGCGTTCCGCGTCATCAAACAGCGCGGCATCGACCCGGCGTCCGGCCGAGAGCTCACGCGCATAGCGGTGTGCGACCGTCTCTTCGCGCACTCAGGATGTTTGGCAGTCCACCCGCTGCAAGCGTACGGATGGCATCCTCCGGGATGCCGGCGTGCCGAGCTGCCGCCGAATGCGCATACAGCTCGTACGGCGCGTTCCACACCGCGCCGACAGTGAGGATCACCACTTGTCGGATCCGGTCGCTGAGCGTGGTGTGCTGCTGTTCTGCCTGCTGGAGAGCGAGGAAGCGGGACGCAATCTGTGGGCTGAACAGCACCGGATTGAATGGCCCGATCAGGCGTCCGTCGTCTGTCTTGCTCTGGAAATGGATGGCGTCAGCCCACCGGACCATGGTGGAGTCGATATCGTCGTACAGCTTCCTCGCGTTTTCTCCGAGGGATCGCGGATCCTGCAGCGGCAGGCGGCCGCCCAAATTCGGTGATTGGTCTGTCATGGCTGTGTCCTCGTTGATCGGTGGACGGCCCGCGGGCCGTCTATTGGTCGAGCCCGGTCGCATTGGAAGGAACGTCGTAGGCCAGCAGTGTCAGAGACACGCCGCTGAACCAGCCCATCAGCATGGTGACGTCGACAATTCCAGCGTCGCCCAGCAACGCCTTGGCCCGACGATAGAGCCCCTTGGGCACTACGCGAGGCTGGGCCAGGGTCGAAGCCAGATCAAAGACCACCTGCTGACGCCGATCATCGAACGACGTCGGCAGGCCGGCGATCAAAGCCTCGACCTTGTCGGGCGGAAGGCCGCCCTGCTGTTCGGCGATCCACTCATGCTCATAGTTCGAATAGGCCGCCAGCCAGCGCCCGTTGATGACGTTGGTGACGATTTCGATTTCGGCTTTGGTCAAGGTCGACTGCGTCTGGTAGTAGGCGCCGGTCGGCACGATCGTTTTCGACAGTTTTGGATTGGCCAGCCAGATCCTGTGGGGTCCGGGCACGATACCGCGCAGCTTTTTGGTGAAGTCGTAGGCCTCCTTCATCTCGTATGACATCTCATTGACCGGCGTTTCGATATAGCGGCCGAAGGTGCCGAAGTCGGATTGCTTGGACATTGTTGTCACTCCTGGGGGCAGCAAGACCGATGATCGCTCATGGAAGGAGTGTGGGTATTGCAGTGAAGGTCGACAACTGAGCTCTTCATTCGCGTCCCGAATAGCGACCATTCGGGCGCGCCGAGTTCCGAGTGCCGCGAGGAAAGTAGAATCGATGGATCTCCCATCGGTCAGCGAACCATAGATATCAACGCGCCACGCCGGATATCCTTGGTCTGCGCCGCTCGGATGTGCCGGAGTCCGAATAGGACGCCTCCGCCCAGCGACGCAGAGTGATCGAATCCATGGCTGCAAACTCGTGCCGCAAATAGTCAATGAAACGTTTGACCCTTGCGGTTCGGAACCGTGTCTGCCGATAGGCGATGTGGAGGGTGATCGCAGGCGGATGCCAATCCGGGCAAAGCTCAACGAGCGAACCGCTTTCCAGATCTGGTTCAACGAGCCAATGCGGCAAAATCCCGTATCCTATTCCGGCCCTTATTCCCATCAGGGCGACGTAGATGTTGTCGGTCGCGAGAGCGGGCTTCAATATCAGCGTGGCGCTGCGACCGTCATCTGTTTCAAGGGAAATTTGCGATGGCATGAAAGTCACGAGCTGAACCACATTGCGACGATTGAGTTCGGTCGGATGTCGTATGCGCGACGGCATTGGCTTTCCGATGATCGTTCGTTCAGTCCGCCAGAGGTCATGCACGATCAGGGATTCGTCGCGGATCGGGCCAGCCCTGACCCACAGGTCATATCCGCCAGCGGCGAGATCGCCCGGTTCGTCGACCAGCCGCCAATCAAGTGTGACGCCGGGATGTTCGAGCAGAAAACGCATCGCCATTTCGGCCAGTATCGTCTGGCCGATGGCGACCGGCACCGCGACACGAATGGGACCCTGCAGGTTATCGCGGCCAACCCGTGCCTCCTCCGCGGCCGCATCCCAGCTTGCCAACATGTCGGTGGCGGCGGCAAGGAAACGGTGCCCGGCTTCGGTCAAAACGAGTTCGTGGGTCGAACGCTTGAAGAGTTCTACGCCGAGCGCGGTCTCCAGTTGCTTGAGCTGACGGCTTGTTGAGGGCTGGGACAGACCCAGGAGCCTGCCTGCGGCCGACAGCGAGCGGGCCTCGGCCATACGAACGAACAGCCGCATCAAATTGAGACGGTCGACGGGCGCGCTCATTGGGTCCGTATTCCCGACGTGTCACCCCGGCAGGCTGGGGACGCCATCGCGCCAGCCCAGCTCTCATGTTCTCCAGATTTGACCGCTTTGGTCCAAGGGTAATAATGATAGGCTTGCTTTGGTTCCTTGCAGGCCGCCGGAACGGCACGCGAGCGTGTGCGACGACCAGCCATCGAAGAAAGTATTCGGGTGATGACCAACGTTGACGCGGCCGCCGCGACCATCGTCTCTGCCCGCCGCAGCCGCGAGCCGTTGCAGCCGTTGGATGCGGGCCTTGCGCCACGGACCGAAGTGGATGGCTACCGGATCCAGGAGGCGGTCCACGCGCTGCTTTCCGCCGATGCCGGCGCGCGGGTCGGCTACAAGATCGGCTGCACCAGCGCGGTGATGCAGCAATATCTTGGGATTCCCCATCCCTGCGGCGGTGGCATATTGGCCGGCGGCATCCACCCAAGCGGCGTGTCGCTGCGGGCGAAGGATTTTGTCCGCGTCGGCGTCGAGTGCGAGATTGCGGTTCGGCTTGCCCGTGACTTGCCGTTCGCGCAAGCGCCGTTTACGGCGGACGCCGTCGCCTCAGCCATCGAGGCCTATCTGCCGGCGATCGAGATCGTCGATGACCGTTACGCCGACTGGCAGACACTCGGCGCGCCGACGCTGGTGGCGGACGATTTCTTCGCCGCCGGCTGCGTGCTTGGAACCGCCGTCGCGCGCGCGGCCGCGCCCGATCTGCTCGGCGTCGTCGGCCGTGCCGTCATCAACGGCCAGCGAGGTCGCGCGAGGCACCGGCGCCGATGTGCTCGGCCATCCCCATCATGCGCTGGCTTGGCTTGCGAACCATCTGGCGGCGTCCGGCAAAAGCCTGCGCGCCGGCGAGATCGTGCTGACCGGAAGCCTGGTCAAGACGCTGTGGCTGAAGGCGGGCGACGAGGCGGTGATGGAGTTGGAAGGACTTGGCAGAGCGGCGGTGACATTCGCCTAGAGTCGAAGGTCCCTTAAAGCAATCCAAACTTGCCGGAAGAGCGATGGATCGCTCGCTGCGCCCGCAATGACGGGGAGGAGGCGCTGAAGACCGCACTCCGGGCCGGCGGCCGTCGCGGCCTGAGCGAAGCGAATCAGTTTTCGCCTACATCGGGATCGATGCGGAAAAAAGCCGCCTCTCACTCAACTTCCGATATTTTTTGGTTCCACAAACCCGGCGCACACGCCTATAGGCAGGGCATGCTGCTGCGTCGCTCCCGCTTCATTCATCAACTACCGGTCGGCCGGGATCGCACCCTGATCGTGCATGCCATCAGCCACATGCGATTGCCGGCCGATCGCGACGTCAGTGCGCTGGTGGATCATTTCGCCTTGCCGCGCCGCATCCCCGACGACTGCGATGCCATGACGGTATTGTTTCCAAACAGCGCCGATGCGCCGGCGGATCTGCGCGCCATCATCGAGCGCACGGTGATGGAGCTGCGGTCGCGCGGGATTCTGACCGAGATGACGCCGGAGCAGGAGCTGGCGGCGGTCGGCGCCGAGCTTGCCGAAAAGCATGGCCGCGACCCGGCCGAATTGTTGGAACGCTACCGGCGCGACCACAAGGAGGGCGCCGCCTCCTACTGGTCGGTCGGCACATCCTACGGGTTCGGCGATTTCAGCGCTGGCGGCCGGCGGGTGGACGCCGTTCTGTTCGGCGATTGCGATATCCAGATGGAAGCGGACTTCCTGCGCCGGGAAGCAGCGCGCCGCGGCATCGATTTGCATGTCGCCGCGACATTTCCCGACGATACGCGGTTTGCCGCCGAGCGCAGGCACGATTGCGTTTTCATCGGCGCGTTGCAGGCCCGTCATCGCGTCGCCGAGGATGCCGAAGGCCTCAACCCGCACGCAGCCTACATCGCCTACGTCACGCAGATGCTGACCGAATTGCGCGCGTTGACGCCAGCGCCGATTCTGATCGACAACCTGCCGGAGCCCACGGTGCAGCCGCTCGGTCTCGCCGAACGCGGCGTCAAAGGACACCGCACCCGGTTCCGGCTGACCAACGTGGCGCTCGCCGAGCTCGCCAACGCTTTTCCGGATGTCTATGTCATCGATGTCGCGGCGGCGCTGGCTGCGGCGGGATCCGAACGGCTGCTCGACGACGGCCAAGTCTCCTTCAGCCATTTCGGTTCGCCGGGTTGGATGCTGCAGCGGCCTGAAAGCGAGAAGGCGGCCGTCCACGGCCTCTTCCCGGATACCGCGCCATTGGCGCAGGCGCTCGGCGGCGATCCCTACGGCCGCGAGGCGGTGATGGCCGCAAAGCATATCGACGCGCTGGTCACGGTGATGGGGATCGGTCGCAAGAAGTGCGTGATCCTCGACCTTGACGGCACCTTGTGGCCTGGCGTGCTGGCCGAAACCGGCAGTCCGTTTGCCTGGAGGCCGGAAATCAGTGGCGCCTTCTCCTTCATCGGACTTTATTTCGGCCTGCATGAAGCGCTCAAGTGTCTGAAGAGGCGCGGAATCGTGCTGGCGTGCGTCAGCAAGAACGATGAGGCGACCGTCCGCGAGCTCTGGAAATATGGTGATCACTATCCCGCCGAACGACTGCTGACGCCGGATGACTTCGTCACCTGGCGTATCAATTGGGACGACAAGGTCGGCAATATCCGTTCGATCGCCGACGAACTCGGCTTTGCGCTCGACACCTTTCTGTTCATCGACGACAATCCGGTGGAACGCGATCGCGTCCGGCAGCGCCTGCCCGAGGTCGAAGTCTGGGGCGAGGACCCCTTCAGCCTGCGCCGCCGCCTGCTCGACGATCCGCGGCTGCAGATACCGGTCATTACCGCCGAGGCTGCCGCGCGCAGTTCACTCGTGAAGGCGCAGATCGCACGGCAGCAGTTGCGGGCCGAGACGCTGGGCGAAGCGCAATATATCGAACAGCTCCGCATCCAGTGCCGGATCGAATGCCTGGCGTCCGATTCGACGAAACTGCAGCGGGTCGAAGAGCTGTTCCGGCGCACCACGCAGTTCAACACGACCGGCCGGCAATTCGCCGCGAGTGAACTGGCGGCGCTGGTCGACAACCCGCGGGCCCGGATCTTCGTGATCGACGTGAGCGATCGCCTGGGCGATCACGGCATGGTGGGCGCCGCCGTGATCGAAGGCGATGAGATCACGGGCTTTGCGATCAGTTGCCGCGCGCTCGGAATGGGCATCGAGCACACGTTCCTGCGTCATGTTCAACACGAAATGAAGGATCATCTACGCGGGAAAATCATCCCGACGCCGCGCAATATCCCGGCGCGCAACATCTACCGTGACAATGGTTTTGCGCAAGGCGAGGCCGGCCTCTGGGAATGGACAGGGCCGGCGGGTTGAGCCAGATCGCCGATTGACGGACCGGCCAGCGGCCTCCAGCGCCTCCTCTTCCGTCATTGCGAGCGCAGCGAAGCGATCCATCTCTCGTCTTGCACCAGCATGGATTGCTTCGTCGCAAGAGCTCCTCGCAATGACGGGTCCGGCGGGCGGCACTTCACCAGTCATCATTAGGAAAACATTAACCATAATCGCAATAGCCTTTTTGCGCGCGGGTGGCTCCGTCGGAGACCTGCGCCGATATTCAGCCAATAAATCGAACAAGCGGACATCACATGGTTCTAGGAGATCCGGTACCGTGGTTCAGCGCACCGCTTCTCAACGGCGGCGCATTCGATCTGCACGTCAGCGCCGGCCGCTGGGTGGTATTGAGCTTTCTGGGCTCGCTTGAAAATCCGAAGGCGATGGCCGAGCTGAACGCGCTGATGCGCGACAGTGCGGCCTTCAACGAGGACCACATCATCATCGGCTGTGTCCTCTCGACCCGGCCCGATGAGGGCCTGACCGGCAGCCTCGCCGCGATATCCAGCAACAAGCTGTTCTTCATCGCCGACGATGATGGCGCGATCAGCGCCGCGTTCGGCGCGCGGGAGATGCCGCGCACGGTGGTACTCGATCCGATGTTGCGGGCCATTGCCGACATTGCCTGGGACAATCCGCAGGGCCATCTGGAAACCGTCCGCGGCGTGTTGCGCGGCCTTCCCGCCGTCGACGACTCCGCCGGCGTGCCGCTGTCGGCTCCGGCGCTGATGGTGCCGCGCGTGTTCAGTTTCGAGCTCTGCGATTTCCTGGTGCAGTTCTACGAACAGCAGGGCGGCACCGAATCCGGATTCCAGTTCGACATTTCCGGCAAGACGGCGACGCTGTCCGATCACCGGCTGAAGCGCCGCAGCGATGTGCCGGTGGCGGCGCCCGAGGTCCGCGATCTCGTCCGCGGCCAGATCGTCCGCCGGGTGCTTCCGGAGATCGAGCGCTATTTTCAATTCAAGGCGACGCGGATGGACCGCTATGTCATTGCCTGCTACGACAGCGCGGTCGGCGGACACTTTCATCGCCATCGCGACAACGTCAACGCCGGCGCGCAGCATCGGCGCTTCGCGCTCTCGATCAACCTCAACAACGACTTCGAGGGGTGCGATCTGGTATTTCCGGAATTCGGCCGCAAGACCTACCGGCCGCCGGAAGGCGGCGCGCTGGTCTTCTCCTGCGGCGCGCTGCACCAGGTGACACCAGTGACCAGAGGCAGGCGCTATGCCTTTCTGGCTTTCCTCTATGGTGAGGAAGATGTCGGTAAACGCGAAGCCAACAACGCGCGTCTGCACGTCGGCGAGGCTCCCTATAGCGGATTGCAGGATCGGCTGTTTCCCGAACAGACCGCGCAGCCTCAGGAGGAGGCTGCCGTGGCCTAGCCCGTGCTGAATTAGCCGGGCACCCGTCCCGGCACCAGCCGATACGGCGGAGGCGGCGGTGGTGCAAGCACGCGCCGCCAGATCGTGCCGTCATCGAACTGCACGGTCATGCCGTCGGGCGAATAGACCGCGCCCTCGTTCCAGGCATCGACCCAGATCCGGCTGTCCGGCGCGTTCCAGTCCGGCCAGGCGCGGGCGGGCTGCCCGGCCGCATTGACCAGATCGAACTGTCCTCCGTTCTGGGTGATGTAGGTCAGATTGCCGACCAGGCCGTCCCGGCAACCGACCACACAGACGAACTGGCCGCTGATGTTGATGGATTGGGCCGAGGCCGCGCCCGAAGTCAGCAGGGCAAGCCCGGCGGCGGCACAAAATGCAAGGGTTGTCACTCTCACGGGAATGGCTCCAGTTTGCCGACCGGCATCTGCGACCCCTCCCATGGGCTACCGTCAAGCAGTAGCCATGCGAAGTCCGTCGCTGCCGGAGATCCAAATGCGAAGGCAGCGGATTTGTTCCGGCCGTTACAACCAGGTGGTCCAGCCGGGCGGTTCCTCTTTGCCGAACTCACTGCGTGAGCGTCGCAGTCGATATCGTCTGGGCAAACAGGGCTTGCATGGCGGTGGTGATGGCGGGGCCATCGCTGGCTTCAAAGTAATAGCTGCTGGAGGAGGCGCAGTTCTGAAGATTGGTCGGGATTTGACCGACATAGGGTTCGGCCAGCGCGGCATAGGCAATGTGGTACCCGTCGGCAGGGTTGTTGTTGGTATAAATCGGCAGGTAGGTCGTATAGATGACCCCGACCGTCGCCTTGGTCTTGAGACTACTGCAATAGGACGACAAAAAAGCTGCTGTGCAGTGGCCATCGATGCACCCGGCCCCTGGTGTGTCGACCATCCCATCGGTAATGATGAAGACATAATTCAGCGGCGAGGTGGCGCTGACGCCCGAACCGCTTGCCGGAATAACGGCGTTGAATTGCGTCAACTGATCGACGAAATCCGAATCCCCGAGACCGCCAGCGACATTGTTACCTAGATCGATGGTCGCCGCCAGCGACGTCAGCGATGAATAGTTTGAGGATGGCGAGGCAATGGTGTTGAACAATTTTCCGGTGACCGGGTCTTCACTCATGGTGTAGAGCCCGATCTGAATGTTGTTGTGGGAGCCCGCGGCAGTTTTGGCGCTGCTGACGATGCTCTGGATCGCCGCCACCGCAGAGTCGATCCGCAAGGTGATGGTCGGGCTCATGTTATGGGCGAGATATTCGTTGGTGTAGGTCTGACCCGTATCTTCGACGTGGCAGCCAAACACGCATCCTCCGCCATTATAGGCAGCGCTGCGGTTGTACAGATTGGTCATGTCGGTGGACGTCGAACCAATTCCCATGGATTGCGAGATGTCGACCACGATGTAGTAGTTGATATAGGTGATGCCGCTGGCATTGGCGCTGGCGGTGCCGGTGACCGGGAACGATTTGATGCCGACGATGCCGCTGAACAGCGTGGGCACATTGGCAGAATAGGTGAGGGTGGCAACCGCCCCGTTGCCCTTTTGCGTGACCGTCAAGGTCGGCGTCACGGTCCCAACCGATAGCTGGGAAACGTTGCCGGTGAAGATATTCAGGCCATAATCATATAGCCAGCTCACATTCGAATATCCGCCGCCGGAGGTCGCGGCGTTCTGTGAGACCGCACCGATCACGGCGGCCTCGGCGGCCCGGTCCAGCCGCTGCTTCACAAATGCCGCATAGGCGTAGTCCATGCCAAAGCCGGCCACCGCGATCAAAACCGGCAACAACAGCGCCGTGATGATGGCGACGTTGCCGGAAGTGTCGCGCCAACGCGTGGCCACCCATTTTACCAGGCGCAGTTTGTTGGCAGGTTTCGTATCGTTAGCTGGCATAATGACAGATGGCTCCGTTGCTGAGCTCTACGGTCAGCGATTGCGTCGCGGAAGTCGGAACAGTCGTGGAATCCGCGGCCACCCCATCCCAGGGAAACCCGACATAGGTTGAGGATCGCGGCAGGTAATAAGCCACGGCGCCCATGGCGAGCGTGGTTCTCAGCACGAACTGGGCCGGTGCCGTATAGGAGTAATTGACCTCGGTGAAGACGTAGCCGGTGTTGGTGCCGTTGAGCTGATATCCGCCGCTGGTGGTGTTGTTGACATAGATCAGGGAACTCAGCGGGGTTCCGGTCGGCGTCGCGGTCACGCTGCTGAGCGCGGAATAGGCCGGCAAACTGCCCGATCCGCAGCTCCAGTAGACCTTGGCATGGCCATTGCCGTCTGAAAACACGTTGGTAATCCGCAGCGACAGATTGGTTGCTGAGAACGGCGCCATCACGTCGGAGGCGGCCGAATAGACACTCACCATGTCCGAGGTCTGCATCTCGGAAAACTGCGTCGCCACGTCTGCCGCGGTGTTCGCGGCCTTGGCCACATTGCTGTTGGCGGTCCAGGCCGGCACGACGTCGCAAATGCCGAGCAGCAGCAACAGCAGCACCCCGACGATCAGCGCGAATTCGACCGCCGCCACCGCGCGCGTGTCCTCGTGGAAGCGCTGCCACGGCGTGGCCTGCTCGTCGACAGAGCCTCTCGCGGTGTTACGAAGCGGTTGGCTGCGCCTCAGCATCCCGCCCCCGAATTGGTTTGACCCGAATAGTTCTCCGATTTGAAGACTTGCGTGGTCTGGATCGGATAATAGTAGCCTGAGGATGATCCGCCGGAGCTGACATAGGTCGTGATGCCGGCAAAGGTGGCCAGCAGCAGCGGATCAATCAGGGGGTACAGGTAATACGCCCGCATCTCGACAATGCCGCCGGCATTTCCGGAATAATAGCACAGGCTCGATGAGTTGAAGGTGCTGCCACTGATCGGCGATGCCGACGTGGTCAGCTGGAACGAGCTCAGCGGCCGGACGTCGAGTTGCAGTTGCTGGAGACAGCTCGAAAGCGACACGATCGAAATCTGGTTGCAGAGCCGGGTCTTGGCATCGGCCAGGTCCAGCTGCACGCCGCTCGAACTGGTGGCGGCCACGCCGGGGGCCTGGACCTGACCGGTCCGGATCTGCGTCGCCAACGTGGCGAGGGCGACATTGAGGCCGGTATTGACGATGAAAATGATGGCGAGTTCCAGTATTCCGAGCAGGATCGCCAAAAACGGTGCTGCGACGAGGGCGAACTCGATGGCGCTGGCGCCGGTCAGACTAGCGCGGAATTGACCAATGCGATCGCGCAGGAATAAGTGAGCGCGCGACGCAGGCGCGTGTTTGATGCCGATATCGCCCCTGCTCGATAGCATTGGTAAACCAAGGCCCCAAATCGACGTTTGAATTGACGCGCGCTCCAATACTTGGAGACGTCAAACTGAAAACAGATTGAGGTTGGAAGTAAGTTAATTGCCAAGCGTATTGCCAAACCGCAGCATCAGTAGAATTACTGGGGTCATCCACCATTCATGCGGAGGCCGAAGCGAAGGCGACAGTGGCGCCCCCAAGAGCCAGTCGTCTGCTTTACCGTAGCTGCCGACGCGCTTTACGGCGCGTTCTTGATGAAGGGGTTGACGATGGCAAGGCCGCCGAATTTGCGGCCGTGCTGCATGTCTTCGCTAAAAAGCGTGTCGCCCCGGCTTCCAGGTTCGGCCCAGCTTCTTGCGCAAGACATTAGCGAGTTCGTTCAGCACTTGAACGCTGACCGTGCCTCCCTCGATCAAAAGGCGTTGCGAGATCTCAGCCTTGGCGCCGGATTGCTTCTCGATCAGGGTTTTGGGCAGCCGCACGGCCAGGCTATCGCCCCATTGCGAAACCTGCATGGCTGCCTCCGAAAAGATTCGGATGATTCATATTCATGATACCATGAGCGGATTGTTCCGGCTGGCGCGCCCGGCGCCCGAAAAGCGCGGCCCTCGCGGGATATCGTGGTATTTCTAGAGCGATCGCGACCGGCATTTTGGATCGCCGATCGTCGTTCGAGGTTGGACACAATTGTTGCGAGGTCACCCATGAGACATGCATCGGCCCTGCTGTTTGCCGCCGCTCTGACTGCCATGGTGCCGCTGGCGGCGCGGGCCCGGGAGGGCCGGCCGGCGATCCCCGCTGAACAAGGCGTGCGCCTCGTTGGCCGGGTTGGCTGGCTGCCTTATCGTTGCAGCGACGGCCCGGTCTATAACTTTTATCATGACGCGCTGTACGACGAGCCGCCGGCGATCTATCGCGACTATGCCTACCGGCCGTATTATCGCTACACGGCCTGGCGGGTCGTGCCGCGAACCTATGTTTGCTCTGAGTGATAGCGGTAGGCCGCACAGTCCCGCTTCGCGCCAGCAGGCGCGAAGCGGGAACTCTGGAGATCGCGGGCGATTTCCGCCACCAAGGGTCTCGCCCGGTCGCGTGCCTAGCTCGCGCCGCGCATGACGTGATAGCTTAGTTCGCCGGGATCGCTGAGATCGGGGACGCGCCAGCCGTCCAGGTCGTACTCGGCCATGCACTCCTCGGCGAAGCCCTTGAATTTGTCGGCATTGCCCGAGGCCTGGGCGCCGAACAGGCAGTAGCGCCGGATTTCCTCGGTCGAGCCGCCATAGTTGATTTCGTAGAGTTCATGCCGGCCGCCGAACTCGCTTCCCAGGCAGTCCCACAACAGCTTGAGCAGCTTGACGCGTTCTTCCGCCTTGTAGCCGTTCGAGCCGCGCAGATACTGATCGAGATAGGGCCGGATTTCCGGATTCTTGAAATCGCGCGCGTGGCTGTTGAGATAGATCAGCCCCGAAGCCACCGTCTGCTCGATCAGGTATTTGACCCGCGTATAGGCCATCGTGGCGATGATCTGATAGGCATTGCCGGGATCCATGTTGGGCAGGACATAGTCGCCGATCCACGGCTTCGGATCACGCACCATGGCATCCGAAAGCCCCCAGAACAGATTGCGCCAGGCGATCACTTCGCCGACATTGGCCTGCACGCCGCGATAATCCTTGGTGCCCGCGGCTTCGGTGGCCTTGAGCAAAAGGCCGGCAATGAAGTCGAGTTTGACGGCGAGCCGGGTGCAGCCGTGCACCACGAAGCGGGGCAAAAAGCCGGTGCGCGGAAAGAAGTTGTTGGCCTTCTCGATGTCGCCGTAGACGAACACGTTCTCCCAGGGCACCAGCACCTTGTCCATGATGAAGACCGCGTCGTTCTCGTCGAGCCGGCTCGACAGCGGATAATCGAACGGACTGCCCATCACCGTCGAACTCATTTCATAGGACGTGCGGCAGATGAATTTCACGCCGGGCGAGTTGGTCGGCAGCATGAACACCGCGGCGAATTTCTTGTCCTGCACCGGGATCAACCCGTGGTGGGCGACGAAGGTGTAGTTCGTCAGCACCGAACCGGTGGCGACCACCTTGGCGCCCGAGATGATCAGGCCGGCGTCGGTTTCCTGCTCGACGTGGCAGCAGACGTCGCTGACCTCGTTCGGCGGGCGGTCGCGATCGATCGGGGGATGGATGATGGCATGGTTGATGAACGGCACGCGCTCCTGGCTGTATTTGTACCAGCGCCGGGCATTGCCCTGGTAGGGATCGTAGAAGTCCTCATTGGCGCCGAGGGTGGCGAGGAACGCCGCCTTGTAATCCGGCGAGCGGCCCATCCAGCCATAGGTCAGGCGCGCCCATTCGGCGATGGCGTCGCGGCCGGCGACGACATCCGCCGCGGTCTTCGGCGCCTTGAAGAAGGCGTGCGTCATCCCACCATTGCCGGTGTCGGTCGGCAGCAGCAGCTTGTGCTTTCGCTTGTCGTCATGCAGCGCATCATACAGGCGCGCGACCATGCGGGCGGTATTGCGGAAGGCCGGATGGGTGGTGACGTCCTTGACGCGTTCGCCGTAGATGAAGACCTCGCGGCCGTCGCGCAGCAACTCGATGTATTCGGCCCCGGTCTGCGGCTGGCTGACCTTCACCTGGCCGATCGTCTCCGGCCGTCGGGCGAAGGCTGCGCGGTCGTCGCCGCCGTTGGTCTTTGCCGCTTGTGCCGCCGCCTTGATCGTCGTCGCTCTCGCCATCGTGACCTCCCTGAAATTTGCCTCGGGCTCCCCGCCCGTGTTCGTTATGCGAACTTATGTGCGGAATGCGAACTGGAACGATAAAGTTTCTGATGCCCTCTGACAAGGCGCCAAAAGCCATTCGCACGGAATTCGCGGGGGCGCGCGCGCGCCTAGGCCGGGCGAGGAGCTTGAGAAACCTGCTGCACGATGCGTTTCAGCTCCGGAAGGAATTTCTCGCGCATCTCGTTACGCGTGGTACGCGTCGCATGGGCCGAGAGATTGATCGCGCCGACCGCCTGGTGGGTCCGGTCGAGAACCGGGACGGCGATCGAGCGGAGCCCTTGTTCGAGTTCCTCGTCGACGATGGAAAAACCCTGCTCGTGGTCGGCGCAGACGCGATCGAACAGGGCCTGCAGGTCGGTGATCGTGTAAGGCGTATAGGCCGCGATGCGTGCCGTCCGCAGCCGCCGCCAGATTTCCGCAGCATCGAGATAGCCGAGCTGAGCACGGCCCAGCGAGGTGTGAAAGGCCGGCAGCCGGCTGCCAACGGCCAACGCGGTTGACATGATGCGCCGGGCCGGAAGACGCGCGACGTAGACGATCTCGATGCCCTGCAGGATCGAACCGGAGCAGGATTCGCCGAGCCGCTCGCTCAGTTCCTTCATCAGCGGCAGCGCCCGGTCGATCCAGTCCTGTCCCGAGAGATAGGCAAAGCCGAGCTCAAGCACGCGCGGCGTCAACGAAAACGCGCGACCGTCCTGGACGACATAGCCGAGCTGGGCCAGCGTGCGCAGCACCCGCCGCGCGGTGGCGCGCGACAGCCCGGCAACCGAAGCGGCGTCCGACAGGGTCATCGACGGCCGCTCCTTGCCGAACGCGCCGAGCACCGCGAGACCCTTGGCAAGCGTGGTCATGAATTCCTTGTCGTGACCGCCATTGGCGTGTTCGGAATTCGCCATGCTTGCGCCCCCTTGTCCGAGCGAGCGGTTGACACTGCAGCCGCGCTCACCGAAACTAGCCGAAAAACGAACGCCAGTTCGAATATCGAACAAATAATGGACGGCGGTCAAGGCTCCCCGCTGAGACCGAGGCCGTTCGGGGAGTCCTTCAGGGAGGGTTTAAGTCTATGACCAAGATCTTGCATACGGGGATCAATCGACGCGCGCTGCTCAAATCGTCGGCTGCGGCCGGCGCGGCATTCGCAACCGGCTTGGCGATGCCGGCCATCGCGCAGACGCGTGCCATCAAGCTCGGCTACGTCAGCCCGCAGACCGGACCACTCGCCGCGTTCGCCGAAGCCGACAACTTCATCATCGCCAATTTCAGGGAGGCCACCAAGGCCGGCATCAAGTTGGGCAGCGCCACTGTTCCGGTGGAAGTCGTGGTCAAGGACAGCCAGTCCAATCCCAACCGCGCCGCCGAGGTCGCCAAGGATCTGATCGTCCAGGACAAGATCGACCTGATGCTGGTCGCCTCGACGCCGGAGACCACCAACCCGGTCTCGACCCAATGCGAGATCGAGGAAGTGCCCTGCATCTCGACCGTGGCGCCCTGGCAGCCCTGGTTCATCGGCCGCCAGGCGAATCCGGCCGGCGGGCCTCCGGCCTGGAAGAATTTCAACTACACCTACCACTTCTTCTGGGGGCTCGAAGACGTCATCGCGGTCTTCACCAACATGTGGAGCCAGGTATCGACCAACAAATCGGTCGGCGGTCTGTTTCCGAACGACGGCGACGGCAATGCCTGGGGCGACAAGCAGGTCGGGTTCCCGCCGGTTTTGGAGAAATTGGGTTACAAGCTCACCGACCCCGGCCGCTACCAGAATCTCACCGACAATTTCTCGGCGCAGATCAGTGCGTTCAAGAGCGCCAATGCCGAGATCATCACCGGGGTCGTATTGCCGCCGGACTTCACGACGTTCTGGAAGCAGTCCCTGCAGCAAGGCTTCAAGCCGAAGGTCGCCTCGATCGGCAAGGCCATCCTGTTTCCGGTCGCCGTCGAAGCGCTCGGCAAGGACGGCAACAACCTCTCATCGGAAGTATGGTGGTCGCCGAACCATCCATTCAAATCGTCGCTCACCGCCGTGACCGCGCGTCAATTGGCCGCCAGCTACGAGGCCGCCACCAAGAAGCAATGGACGCAGCCGATCGGGTTCGCCCATGCGCTGTTCGAGGTCGCGGTGGATGCACTCAAGCGCGCCCCGCAGCGCGATTCCAAGTCTGTGGTCGCTGCGATCGCCGCGACCAATCTCGATACCGTGGTCGGCAAGGTGGCCTGGAACGGTGCCAACCTGCCGCCATTCGCCGCCAAGAACGTCGCCAAGACCCCGCTGGTCGGCGGCCAATGGCGCATCAAGGACGGCAACAAATACGATATCGTCATCACCGACAACCGGACTGCGCCGATCATTCCGGCCGGCGGCAAGATGGAGCTGATCGTTTGATGGCAGGGTGGCGAGAACGGACCATGGCGGCCGCCATCAGGCTGCCTGGTTCGGTTTCGCCTCTCCCGTCGTCAACTGCAAGCGCATGTTGAAGATCAAGGGCCTGAGCAAGAGGTTCGGCTCGATCATCGTGGCGGACGCCATCGACCTGTCGGTGGCGCCGGGCGAGGCGCTCGGCATCATCGGTCCAAATGGCGCTGGCAAGACGACGCTGTTCAACCTGATCGCCGGCGCGCTGACGCCGGATGCCGGCGACATCTACTTGAACGGGCGCAACGTGACGGCCGCCACAGCCCACCGGCGCTGTATCGCCGGCATCGGACGCTCGCATCAGGTCCCGCGGCCGTTCGAGAATCTCACGGTGTTCGAGAATCTGCTGGTGGCCGCGGTGCACGGCGGCGGGATGACGGAGCGCGCCGCCGCCGCACCCTGCGCGGAGATTCTCGACCGGGTGCATCTGATGGCGTATGCCAACAGCCTTGCCGGCCGCTTGACGCTGCTGCAGCGCAAGCGGCTTGAAATGGCGCGTGCGCTCGCCACCCAGCCGCATCTGCTGCTGCTCGACGAGATCGCCGGCGGATTGACCGAGGGCGAATGCCTCCAACTGGTCGAGACCATCAAGCAGATCCATGCCGGGGGAATGACCATCATCTGGATCGAGCACATCGTGCACGCGCTGCTGGCGGTGGTCGGACGGCTCAGCGTGCTCAACTTCGGAAGGAAGGTGGCCGAGGGCGATCCGCGTGAGGTGATGGCCTCGGCGGACGTGCGCCAGATCTATATGGGTCTGTCGGCGTGACGCCCCCGATCCTTCAGACGGTTGGCCTCGTCGCCCGTTACGGCGACTTCCAGGCGCTCTACGGCATTGATACCGTGGTCAGGCAAGGCGAAACCATCGCGATCATCGGCGCCAACGGGGCCGGCAAATCCTCCTATCTCAAGGCCATCGCCGGGCTGATCCGTGTCGAGCCTGGCAGCGTGCGGTTCGACGACAAGCCGATCGGCGCACTCGGCGCGGCCAACGTCCTCAAGCTGGGAATCGCGATGGTGCCGGAGGGGCGACGGTTGTTTTCCTCGCTGAGCGTCGAGGAAAACCTGCAGATCGGGAATTACGGCCGCGATGTCCCGGGGATATGGTCGCTCGATGCGATCTACTCGTTGTTTCCCGCGTTGAAAGCCCGCCGCGCCGCGCCCAGTCATACGTTGTCGGGCGGCGAACAGCAGATGGCCGCGATCG
Organism: uncultured Alphaproteobacteria bacterium; assembly: GCA_963736075.1. Classification (GTDB taxonomy): domain Bacteria; phylum Pseudomonadota; class Alphaproteobacteria; order Rhizobiales; family Xanthobacteraceae; genus Bradyrhizobium. Next base: position 26,068 of record CAVTNW010000003.1, read on the forward strand.
GCCGTGCCTTGATGTCGAACCCGCGCGTGCTGTTATGCGACGAGATCAGCCTCGGCCTGGCCCCGATCATCATCCGCGACATCTACCAGGCGGTGCCGCGCATCAAAGAGAGCGGCACCAGCATCATCCTGGTGGAGCAGGATATCGCGCAGGCGATGAAGGTCGCCGACCGGGTCTATTGTTTCCAGGAGGGCAGGGTGTCGCTGTCGGGAAGGCCGGGGGAACTTTCGCGCGAACAGATCCACCTTGCCTATTTCGGACAGTGAGCATGTTGGATTGGCTCGGCACCCTGATCCAGGGCGTTCTGCTCGGCGGCCTCTACGCGCTGTTCGCCGCCGGCCTGTCGCTGATCTTCGGCATCATGCGGCTGGTCAATCTCGCCCATGGCGATCTGATCGTGCTGGCGGCGTTCGCGATCCTATCGCTGGCGACATGGTTCGGCTTCGACCCCTTCCTGGCGACCCTGTTCGCCATGCCGGTGATGTTTGCCGCCGGCTTTGCCCTGCAGCACCTCCTGCTCAATCGCACCCTGGGGCAGGACCTGCTGCCGCCGCTGCTGGTGACCTTCGGCTTGTCGATCATCATTCAGAACGGACTGCTCGAAGCCTTTACCGCGGACAGCCGGCGGCTGCGGTTAGGTGCGATCGACACTGCCTCGATCGACCTCGGCGGCCATTTGGCGATCGGTGTGATGCCGCTGCTCACGCTCGGCTCCGCCATCGCCGTCATCCTGCTGCTCAACCTGTTGTTCTATCGCACCGCGCTGGGGCGGGCCTTCCGGGCGACTTCCGACGATCTCGAGATCGCGCAGCTGATGGGCATCGACCATCATCGCATCTATTCGATCGCCATGGGGGTGGCCATGGTGGTGGCAACCATTGCCGCGCTTTACCTTGGCGCCCGCGCCAATTTCGATCCGACCATCGGCCCGGCGCGGCTGATCTACGCGTTCGAAGCGGTGATCATTGGCGGACTCGGCAGCCTGTGGGGCACGCTGGCGGGCGGCATCATCATCGGGCTGGCGCAGGCCGTCGGCGCCAAGATCAACCCGGAATGGCAGATACTGGCGGGGCACGTCGCGTTTCTGGCCGTGGTGGTGCTGCGGCCACGCGGCCTGTTTCCCCGCGCCCAGGATTGAGCTCCAGCGCATGATCCGGAAAAGTGAAAAAGTGAAAATCAGTCTTTCCCGCGGCGTCAGCACAGCGCGCCGCTCATGCTCCATCGGAAAGATGAGGTCATGATCCGATGCCATCGAATTAAGCCGTGATCCAGTGGCCAAGGATGAGGGGAGCCAGAGGATGGAGCCGGCAAGCTACCTGATCGAAACCAGGACTCGCGCGTCGGCGATCTTGGCGCTCGCGGCTGGCGCCGTGGTTCTGGTGTTTGCCGCTCTGCCTGCCTTCGCCGGACGAGGGCTGATCGAGGATCTGATCTTCGTCTTCTACATGCTGGCGCTGGCGCAGTGCTGGAACCTGCTGGCGGGTTATGCCGGCCTGGTCTCGGTCGGGCAGCAGGCCTTTGTCGGCCTCGGCGGCTATATGCTGTTTGCGCTGACGATCGCCGCCGGCGTCGATCCGATTCTCGCGGTGGGACTGTCAGGCCTGATCGCCGCTTTGTTCGCCGTGCCGACGGCCTTGGTGGTATTCCGGCTTCGCGGTCCGTATTTTGCGGTTGGAAGCTGGGTGGTCGCGGAAGTTTATCGGCTGGTGTTCGCACAATTCAAGCAACTCGGCGGCGGCACCGGGACATCGCTGCCGCCGTCGGCCACCAACGGGATCTTCGGCATCGAATGGGTGAAGGCGATGCTCGAGGTGCGGGGGCCGGCGGCGCGTGACATCATCACCTATTGGATCGCGCTGGCGCTCGCGGCCGGCGCGCCATTGCTGGTCTATCTGGTCTTACGTTCGCGCTACGGCCTTGCCCTGTTTGCGATTCGCGATTCCGAAACCACGGCTGAAAGCGCCGGTGTCGACAGCTTCCGCGCCAAGCTCGGCGTCTACGTGCTGGTCGCGGGCGCGACCGGGATGATCGGCGCACTGATCTATCTGCAAAAGGCGCGGATCTCGCCCGATGCCGCGTTTTCGGTGCTGGACTGGAGCGCCTACGTGATTTTTGTCGTCATCATCGGCGGGGTCGGCACCATCGAAGGTCCGATCATCGGCGTGATCGTATTCTACGCGCTGCAGCGCTATCTCGCGGACTTCGGCACCTGGTACCTGATCCTGCTCGGCGCGCTGGCGATCCTCACCATGCTGTTCGCCCCGAAGGGCATCTGGGGATATGTCGCGCAGCGCTATCCCATCGCCCTGTTCCCGCTGCGACGAAGGCTGGTGCGGTCTGACGAATCGCGGACGCGGCTCGCCGGCTATGCCGAAATAATCCCAAAGGTGTCGCCGACGGAGGCGGTCCGCAGCGAACGTGACCGCCTTTGATCGTCGTCGATACCTCGGTGATGCTCGAAGGGCTGCTGTGCACGACCGCGGCGATGCACCCAACAGGTTTTCGATCAACTCCGGGCGTGTGGATCAGAACTTGACCGTGACGCCGGAGTATACCGATTTCTCGGCACAGCTGCCGTTATTGACACCAGCCGTAAAACAAACCCGGTTCGCCGGATCAGTATTGTCGTGCCCGAAGATGTTCTCCCAATAGCGATAGGCGACGAAGACCTGAACCAACTGAGAATATTTTGGCCCCCAGAGTGCTTTGCCGGCATCGAATGTCAGGCGGACCGGTTCGGTCTTGATTTCGGTCTTGGTCTCATAATAGGGGGCGACGACCCCAGGAATGGCACCCGTTCCCTTTGGTCCGTAGAAGCCGGCGCGGCCGCTGACCGAGAAATACTGAATAGCAGGCGGCAGGAAGCCAAGGTCCATATAATAGTTGATTTCGGCCGCCCAGGTCGGACTGTAACGTGTATTGCCGCCGGGAATGCCGGGATAGGGCGCGGTGAAGCCGGGCGTCAAGAACGAGTTGTGATTCCACTCCTGATAGAACAGCGGAGCGACGTTGATGTAGCCCTTGTAGGGAAGAGTGAAGGCAAACTGCAGGCCGGCAAGGAGGTCCCGCCGGCTTGGCGCCTGGAAGTTGTCTTTCGTCGAGGCGTCGAAGCCAACCTCGAAGGAAACACTATGCAGTGGCCCGATGGCAAAGGCATGGGTGTTGAAAATCTCGTTCCAATCCAACGTACTGCGGATCTGGCCCAGCAATTCGGTCGCGCCCGCGCAACCATTCACCGGGACCTGGTAATTGCCGCAAGGAGCGGCCGGATCGCTATGGTCCGACTTGATCAGCTGGAAGTTGGCTAAGTTCGTGCCGTAAGCCCACACGTCGAAATGACTGAACGAGTAAAGCTGCTTTGCTGTTTTGCCAACCACGCCCGGATCGGCGCCTTCGGGCAGATAGGAGTATGTCAGGTAGTTGTCGTTGACGGCAAAGAACGGCACATCGGCCACCGGCGGCGCTTTGACGGGAATAGTGTTCAATTCCGCCGCGCTGGCCAGATTGTTCTGGGTTGTTAAACCCGCAAACAGCAAAGCCGCCACAGCTGCCGGGAAATAGTGACGATAAAGCATTGATAATTCTCGTCCATGTTGGTCGAAGAAATCGTTGACATCGATCAGTGCCGACAATCCGTCCCGCCTTGGTACGCATCATGGATGATCGCTGCAACTGACTTGCCGAGAAAATTCACCGGTCTGGTCGCGGTCGGCGTCGCTCGCTCAATGGCATTTGCCGGATCCCGCGTTCGGGCGCGCCCTTTGCCAGAGAAGTGTTGCTCACCCGCTCGGGCGTGAGCCTTCCAAAAAGGTTGGAGGATCCACTTGATCGGAGCGTCGAAGCGCCTACTATCCCCGGTTGAGCCTTGGGGCGAGGGCGACTTTCGTGCCCGACGCCGTTGATCTGGACTTCAAGGTGGATACCGTCCAAAGACGCACGGTCTTTTGGGGTTACGAGCAATTCCGGGCTCTCCTCATGCGGGAGGAGTGCCTTGGAGAGGAAGCAGTAATGGCCGAAGGAGAATTGTCATGGCGAACGATGCAGTTGTAGTCGAGTATAAGGTAGGAGGTTATAAAATCCTTGCTTCGAAAGAGCCCCAGGATTTCCATTTTTGGTGGGGAGACGGCGCCGAAGAAAAGGAGTATTTTAATGTCTCGATCGCACCAGACCCAAAAATTCCCAACTTGATTCCCCTGATTGAACAACAGAGGGTAATTGGCCTCTTCAATGGCACGCCCCGTCAAACCATGATTACATTGACACTTCTAAACAATAATCCCTTTGATGTAAGTTTTACGGCAAATCACATTCGCATTCATGTGGTGCACATCCCCCAAATCTGATCTGCGCTTGCCACTTCCGAGCGTAGTTGCTCAGCCTTCCGGGCGGAGGAGCGAGCTTGAGGCCGCGCGCCTGAAGCCCAATGGGCCTGGGGCAGCGGGCGGTCTCGACGACGGAGCGGAGGCAGTCGCTGCGGGAGGCCCGGGTTCAGGTGCGCCATGGCGCATCAGATAATCACGGCCTCCGCCAGGGGAGCTGGCGGAGGCCGTGTCGTACATCGCATCCGCGCCTAGGTCCGCGGCTGCGATGTGGGAGCTCGTCGGTTGCCCGGTAAAAACTGCCGCTGCGTTTTCCTCCTCTAGAACGGCAGCAGCACGTCCATCACCTGCTGGCCGTAGCGCTGCTGCTGCACGTCGGTGATCTGGCCGTGGCCGCCATAGGCGATGCGGGCCTGCGCGATCTTGCTGGAGTCGATGGTGTTGTCGCTTTGGATGTCCTCGGGCCGCACGATGCCGGCGACGATCAGTTCGCGGATTTCGTAGTTGACGCGGATTTCCTGCTTGCCTTCGACCACGAGATTGCCGTTCGGCAGCACCTGCGTGACCACGGCGGCGATGTTGGTGGTCAGGCTTTCCTGGCGCTGGATCGAGCCCTTGCCGTCGCTGGAGGAGGTGCCATCGGCCGTCAACAGCTTCCCGGGCAGCACGGTCGCGGCCTTTCCGGTCAACAAGCTGCTGCCGAGGAAGTTGGTAATGCCCGAATCCTCGGTCGCGGTGCGGCTGCGCTGGGTCTCGTTGGCGAAGTTGGCCTGATCGGTGATGTTGACGGTCACCGTCAGGAGGTCGCCGATCTGGTGCGCGCGCTGGTCCTTGAAGAACGACCGCGAGCCGTTGCGCCACAATGAATTGGCATTGTAGGACACGGCTTCCGGTTTCGGCATCGGCATCTGCACCGGCTTGTAGCCGGGCTGCGCGGTCGGATTGTCGATCGACGACAGCTTCGGCTGCTCGCCGATCTGGGACAACCGATTGAGCGAGGAGCAGCCGCCGGAGATGCTGACAAAGGCCAGCATGGTGCCGGTGACGGCCGTGCGCTTGATACTGGACGTAAGCATCTACATTACTCGGCTTTGGGGGACACTGACGAATTGCCGCGGTCGGCAACCGACGCCGGCTCGGCGGGCTCGGCCGTTCCGATCGAGGCGGTAACATCCGACGGGTCGGAGGGCTTCGCGGTCGCGACCGAAATCGAAACCTGGCCGCGGCCGATCACGACGCCGGACACCGTGCGGCTCGATGACGAATTGAGAACGTTGACGACGTCGCCTTCGGTGCCGTTCTCCAAGGCCTTGCCGCGAACGGTGAGATAAAGCCCGGCGGATTCGTAGATCAGGGTGACGGTCTGATCACGCTGCACCAGATCGGGCTTGGCGAGATCGGCGATCCGCAATGCCTGGCCGGCGCGAAGCGGTCTTCGCATCTGCATGCCGACCGCGCGATTGCGCGCGGCGGCGTCATTGCCGATACCGGCCTTCGCCCGCCGCTCGACCGTCACATCGGACGCTTTCAGCACTTCATTGCGCTCGACGTCGCGGGTCAAGACCGCGGCTTCGACGGTCTCGATCGCGGTGCCGCTGAAGTGCAGGTTCATGGGCCTCGTTCCGGCCTCGTTGCCGATCTCGAAGCTGACATCGAAGCGGCCGCTGCGGGAATCATACTTCGACGACACCGCTTGCATCGCGCCGCTGTTGGAGGCGTCGAGCCGCAGATCCTGAAGGTCGCGATCGAAGGTCAGTATCAAGTTGGCGGCGTCGCCGAGACCACCACGGTGTTCAAGCGCGTGCGCGACCTGCTGTTCGATCTCCTTGCCTTCGATGTTGCGGGCGAGCCGGGTCACCGAAATCTCGTGGATGTTGCCGGTATCGACGCCGATCACCTGATGCGCCCGCAGCGCCGCCAGCACCTGCGCGGTCGGCAGCGAGCCGGTGGTGCCGAGATCGGGCGCACGATAGATCGCGATCTGCGCCGCGCTGCCGGCGTTGTCGACGACGTCGCCGATCCGCACCACGTCGGAGGCGACGGTGACGCTGGCCCGCAGCACCGGGGCTTCGATGACATCGGTGCGGCTCTGGGCCAGCGCCGCGGCCGGCGCGGCCGCGAGCAGGGCGGTCGCCAGGATTACCGAGCGTATCGTCATCATCAGCTCCTTCAGCGGAACAGCGCGGTGGTGGACTGCATCATCTCGTCGGCGGCGCTGACCACCTTCGCATTCATTTCGTAGGCGCGCTGTGCGGCGATCAGATTGGACATCTCGGAGACCACATCGACATTGGCCTGTTCGAGGCTGCCCTGGGTGATGCTGCCATAACCCTCGGCATTGGCGAGACCGTCCTGAGGGGCGCCGGAGGAGGGCGTGTCGGTGAACTGGTTGTTGCCGACCGGCTGCAACCCGGCCTTGTTGATGAAGCGCGTCAGCCCGATGGTGCCGACGACGGTCGAGGTCGTCGATCCCGGCAGGGTCACCGATACCTGACCCTGGGCGTTGACCGTGAGGCCCGACGCATTGTTCGGGATCGTGATCACGGGCTGCACCGGATTGCCCTGGGCGGTAACGACGCGGCCCTGGTTATCCATCTGGAAGGTGCCGTCGCGGGTATATTGATAAGTGCCGTCCGGCATCTGGATCTTGAAGAAGCCTTCGCCGGTAATCGCCAGGTCGAGATCGTTGCCGGTCTGCGACAAGGTGCCCTGCGTCATCGACCGCGGCGTGCCCACGGTCTTCACGCCGCCCCCGATATCGATGCCGATCGGCAGGATGGTACCCTGATCGGAGGCCTGCGCGCCGACCCGGCGGATGTGCTGGTAGATCAGATCCTGGAAGTCGGCGGTCTGCTTCTTGTATCCGGTGGTCTGCAGGTTGGCGATGTTGTTGGAGATCACCTGGACGCTGAGTTCCTGGGCCGCCATTCCGGTCGCAGCTGTATGCAGGGCTTGCATCGGTGATCTCCAAACAGGTCTTTAAGACGGGACGTCGGCTAGTTTTTCGATCGCGGATTTGTGCAGGTCGCTTTCGCTCTGCAGCATGTTCGCGATTTGCTGATAGGCTCGGGTCACCTCCATCATGGTGCTCATCTCCGCCACCGCGTTGACATTGGATTTCTCGATGAAGCCTTGCTGCACCCTGGATTTGGTGTCCGGTACCGGCGTGGCCTCGCCGGCCGAATAGAGGTTGAAGCCCTCCTTCAGCATTTTCTGGGCGTCGGGGAAGCTGACCAGCCGGAGCTTGCCGCGGATCGAATCGGTCCGGCCGTTGCCTTCGAGCACGGTGATGGTGCCGTCGGGTGAGATGTTGACGTCATGGTCGGCCGGCTGGAACACGATCGGTCCACTGGTGCCGAGCACGGGGTCGCCACCCACGGTCACGAGTTGGCCGGTGCCGTTGATCTGCAGGCCGCCATCGCGGGTGTAGCGCTCGCCGGCGGCGGTCTGTACCGTGAGAAATCCGCTGCCCTCGACCGCGACGTCCAACGGATTCTTGGTCTGATCGAAGGCGCCCTGCGTGGTGTCTTGATAGGTGCCGCGGTCCTGGACATAGCTGACCTTGCGGTCCCGGCCGACGAAGTTGTCCTCGTGGGCGCCCGAGGCCAGATATTCCTCGAACAGCGTGCGGTCGGCCTTGTAGCCCGTGGTATTCACGTTGGCGACGTTGTTGGCGATGACATCGATCTGCCGTTCCAACACTGTCTGCCGCGAAAGTCCGACGAGAAGCGCATTCTCCATCGCTGGTTCTCCCCTGCCATGATCCGAGCCTTTCAGCCCTCCCAGGCTTGCGGTCCGGATCCGAATCGAAAACCGCCAAGGCTCTCCCAAGCCTCGCGGTTCGACGACAGCAGAGCGAAAGCCGTGCCAATTAAAAAAATCACGGGTTTGGAATGGCTTGGAGGCTTGGCGGGGGCGCGCTTGGGCGGCAATAAGATCTTGTTGACGATGTTTGCCCGGCAACTTTTTCCTAGTCGGAAGGCAAAAGAAAGATTGCGTTAACCATTGGTACCCTAGCTTGCGGGGCAACAGAGCGCGGGTGCGCCGGCGGCATTGGTATCGCGTCAACAGCCCGTCGGGCGGCCTCGGCTTCACTACGGATAACCGGAAGCGGGCGATGGCAGAGAACGAGCAGGCTGAAGGCGGCGCCGAAGCCGCCCCCGCGCCCAAGGGCAAGCTCAAGCTGATGCTGATGGTCGGGGTGGTCGCCGTGCTCCTGATCGCCAGTGGCGGCGGCGCCTGGTTTTTCCTCTTCCGCCATCACGACGAGGAAAAGCATGCCGAGGTGAAGGCGGAAAAGCCGCCGGCCTTTGTCGAGATGCCGGACATGCTGGTCAATCTGGTCGGCGCCCCCGGCGAGCGGGTGCAGTATCTCAAGGTCAAGGTCGTGCTCGAACTCAAGGAAGAGAAGCAGGCCGAACCGATCAAGCTGTCGATGCCGCGCGTCACCGATATTTTCCAGACCTATCTGCGCGAGCTGCGGCCGACCGATATCAACGGTTCGGCTGGCCTGTTTCGTCTCAAGGAAGAACTGACCCGCCGGGTCAACAACGCGCTGTCGCCAAACCAGGTCAACGCCGTGCTGTTCAAGGAAATCGTCGTCCAGTGACGGAATGGGTCTGAGATCATGGCGGGTAACGATCCAGTCGACCAGGATGCCATTGCGGCCCAATGGGAAGCCTCGCTTGATTCCGAGGATCCGGAAAAGGCCGCGGAAGAGGCGGCGGCCAACGAACTCTCCGGCACGATGGCGCTGCAATGGGCCGCCATGGTCGAGGACGGCAGCCGCGACTTCGGCGGCGGCAAGAACGGCGGCGAGCGTGTGCTGTCGCAGGACGAAATCGACAATCTGCTCGGCTTTTCCGCCGGCGAGGTCAACCTCGACGACCATTCCGGCATTCGCGCGATCATCGATTCGGCGATGGTGTCCTACGAGCGTCTGCCGATGCTCGAAATCGTCTTCGACCGCCTGGTGCGGCTGATGACCACCTCGTTGCGCAACTTCACCTCCGACAACGTCGAAGTCTCGCTCGATCGCATCACCTCGGTCAGGTTCGGCGACTACATGAATTCGATTCCGCTGCCGGCGGTGCTGTGCGTGTTCAAGGCCCAGGAATGGGAGAATTTCGGCCTGGCGACCGTGGATTCCAGCCTGATCTATTCGATGATCGACGTCCTGCTCGGCGGCCGCCGCGGCCAGACCTCGCTGCGCATCGAAGGCAGGCCCTACACCACGATCGAAACCAACCTGGTGAAGCGCCTGGTCGAGGTCGTGCTGGCCGACGCCGAGCAGGCCTTCAGGCCGCTGTCGCCGGTGACCTTCTCGATCGACCGGCTGGAGACCAATCCACGCTTCGCCGCCATCAGCCGGCCGGCCAATGCCGCCATTCTGGTGCGGTTGCGCATCGACATGGAAGATCGCGGCGGCAATATCGAGCTGTTGCTGCCCTATGCGACCATCGAGCCGATCCGCAGCGTGCTGCTGCAGATGTTCATGGGCGAGAAATTCGGCCGCGATCCGATCTGGGAAGGCCATTTCGCCACCGAGATCGGGCAGGCCGAGATCGCCGTCGACGCCGTGCTCTATGAGGCCGAAATTCCCTTAAAGCAGCTGATGCGGCTGAAAGTCGGCGACACCCTTCCGCTCGAAATGCGGGCCGACGCGCTGGTGGCGGTGCGCTGCGGCAGCGTCACCTTGACCGAGGGCCGGATGGGCCGGGTCGGCGATCGCGTCGCCATTCGCGTGACCAAGCAGTTGCGTAAACCGAATACCACCTTCGCGATGTTCGAGAAGGCCGATGAACAGACCAAACTGATGGAGGCCCAATGAGTCACACATTCGGAATTGCGATCGAGAGCCTGGTGGCGGTCCTGCTGATGCTGACGATCGGATATTGCATGCTGCTCAACAGCAGGCTGAAGCGCCTGAAGGCCGACGAACATTCGCTGAAGGCGACGATCGCCGAGCTGATCACGGCGACCGAAATCGCCGAACGCGCCATCGGTGGCCTCAAACATACCGTTCGCGATGTCAACGAGCACCTCGGCAACCAGCTGAATTCCGCTTCGCAGATGTCCCAGCAGTTGAAGAACCAGCTCGCGGAAGGTGATAACGTGATCCGGCGGCTGTCCAAGATCGCGGTTGCCGCGCGGCCCGTCGCGCCCGCACCGGAGACCCCGGCGCCAAGGGCTTCAGCGGCCAAAGCGGTCGCCGCGGCGGCGCAGGCCTTTTCCGATCGCAGAAGGTCTGCTGGCCTCGCCGCATGAAAACCCTGCGTGACATCAGAGTCCTTCCGGTCGTGTTGACCGCGATCTTCGGCCTTACGCTGCTGAAGGTCGCGGGACTGGTGATCGATGGCGGCTATGTGTTCGACTATCAGCGGCAGCCGAGCACGCGATCCTGGGCGCAGGAAAACCTGAATTTTCCCTCGGGCGGCAAAGTCGATCCTGCCGACATCACCGGCTCGGTCGAAGAAAAGCCCAGCGAGAAGGACAGCAAGGACAAGGAAAAGGATAAGGATAAGGAAAAGGACGGCAAGACCAACAAGGACGATGCCGGCAAACCGCCGGCTGCCGCCGCGCCGGAAGCGAGGACCGACGGCGTCGTGATGTATCCCGATCAGGCCCAGCCGGTATCGGCCTCGGAGCGTGCGATCCTTGAACGCTTGCAGTCGCGGCGGCAGGAACTCGACGCACGGGCGCGCGAGATCGACATTCGTGAAAGCCTGCTCAAGGCCGCGGAAAAGCGTATTGAAACAAAGACGGAGGAAATGAAGGCTGTCGAATCCCGGGTCGCGACCGCAAACGAACAAAAGAACGAAACCGACGCCACCCGGCTGAAGGGCCTCGTTACCATGTATGAGGGCATGAAGCCGAAGGACGCCGCCAGGGTGTTCGACCGGCTCGAAATGTCGGTGCTGTTCGAAATCGCCTCGCAGATCGCGCCACGGAAGATGTCCGATATCCTCGGGCTGATGTCGCCGGAAGCGGCCGAGCGGCTGACGGTGGAAATGGCCCGCCGCGCCGGCGCGGACAGCGCCACGGCCGCGGGCGACCTTCCCAAGATCGAGGGCAAGGTGTTGCCGCCAAAGAGCAATTAGCCGGGGTATTTAACAAGACCTTAAACTGCCAATTCTACATTCGAAGCCGCGGGGGATCCGCCGGCGACCGGATCGCTGAAACGAAAGACACGTTGCAAATGGCGCGAGCGGCTGCCGCTGGAATCTGGTTGCTAGGCTGCCCAGGCGTGCGGATGATTCAACGCTGCCCAACGGGACCGACATGGCTTGCGCTTGGCCTCTTGCTGGTCGTCTCGACACTTTGCAGCCCCTGCCAGGGCGAGCCGGTCAAGGGCGAGGCCACACTGACCGCGGCCAAGGATTATGCACGGCTGGTGCTCAAGCTCGCCCAGGATGTCGATTCCGAGGTGACGGTCGCCGGCTCGATCCTCGTTATCCGTTTCAAGCAGCCAGTCGATATCCCGATCGACAGATTGGCGGATGCGGTGCCGGATTATGTCGGCGCAGCCCGGCGTGATCCCGACGGCTCGGCGATCCGGCTGTCGTTGGCGCGCAAGGTGACGGTCAACACCATGACCGCGGGCGAACGGGTGTTCATCGACCTGCTGCCGGATACCTGGAGCGGCCCGCCGCCCAGTCTTCCCCCCGAGGTGATCCGCGAACTATCCGAGCGTGCACGCGCGGCCGAACGCGCGTTGCGTCAGCAGCGCTTGCTGGCGGAGGCGAAGAAGCGGCCGCCGATTCGGGTTCGTGCCCTGCTGCAGCCGACTTTCGTCCGTTTCGTGTTCGAGATACCGGAAGATATCCGGGTCTCGTCAGTACTTAGCGATCGCAAGCTCAGGCTGACGTTCAACGCCGCGCTGACCTTCGATCTGGCCGACGCCGAGGTGGCCTCGCCACCCAACGTGGCCTCGATCAGCCAGAAGATCGAAGGCGAAACCAGCGCGCTGGACATCGCCCTGATCGGCGATGTTGACGTTCATTCCTTCCGCGACGACAACAACTACATTGTCGACGTGGCCTTTCAGCAGCCGGAAAAGCCGCGGGGCCTGCCGGCGGCGTCCGATCCCTCGGCTGCGCCGACGGCGCCGTCAGCGGCGGCCGAGAAGCCCGGCAACGCCGCTTCGGCGGCGTCGCCATCCGCAGGGATTGCGTTGCCGACCTCGGAGACCTTTGCCAAAGAGGCCAACATCGCGATCAATGCCGCAGCCGCGGCAGTGAGGCCACGGCCTGCGCCGGAATTACCGAAGCCGGCGCCTCCTGCCAAGGAAATGCCCGCTGCCGAGACGCCGGCGCCGAAAAGCCCGACCGCGGTCGCGTCCGAGCCGGCGCCGGCGGCTCCGACCAAGCCCGGCAACGGATCCTTGGCACCGACGCCATCGGCGGCGATGGCGCCGGCGGCGCCATCCACCAACGCGGCCAATGCCGACATTAATCCCGCGACGCCTGCGGCAGTATCGCCGGCGCCCGGAGCGCCGAAGAAAGCCCCGTCTCCGCAGGCCATGCCGGCTGCCGAGACGCAGGCGGCGAAGCCATCGGCCGCCGAGCCGGCGCCGGAGGCCGGCGCCGGCGAAGGCGGCGGCGTGCTCGAAGCCAGGCGGGACAGTGACGGATTGCGGCTGACGTTCTCCTTTCCCGCCGCCACGCCGGCGGCGATGTTTCGCCGGGCCGATGCGGTCTGGCTGGTGTTCGATTCCACCAAGCCGATCGATGTCGAGCCGATCCGAAAGCAGGGCGGCTCGATTATCTCGGACGTCGGCCAGGTGCCGCTGGACAACGGACAGGCGATCCGGATTCGCCTTAACCGTCCGCAATTGCCGTCGCTGACCGGCGACGGGGAGGGAGGTGGCGCGACCTGGAAGGTGACGTTCGCAGATCAGATGCGGACGCCAACGGAGCCGCTGGTGGCGTTGCGTAATATCGCCAATCCCGCGCTTGCCAACGTCACCGTGCCCATGGCCAAACCGGGCCATCTGCACCGGCTGGTCGATCCGGACGCCGGCGACACGCTGATGGTGATCACGGCGCCGCCGCCGGTCCGCGGCTTCATCAAGCGGCAGGATTTCGTCGAACTGTCGCTGCTCGAATCGGTCCACGGCGTGGCCGTTCGTCCGAACTCCGACGACATCACCCCGGAGATCTCGACGGACAAGATCGTGCTTGGAAGGCCCGGGGGCCTGACGCTTTCATCGGCCGACGTCGCCGCCGAGCGCGCCCCGGCCGCGGTGCGGCCGCTTTTCAATATCGACGAGTGGCACGACAATCAGCAGGCGAATTTCATCGAGCGGGAGTATGCGCTGATCGCCGCCGCCGGCGCGATCGAGCCCGATCAGCGCGCCGCGGCCCAGATCGACTTGGCGCGTTTCTTCATGTCGCGCGAGATGTATCCGGAGGCCCGAGCCGTTTCCGCGCTCGTGCTTACCGAGGACAAACCGGGCCAGGAGCAGACGCTCGCGCTGATGTTGCACGCGATTGCGAACATTCTGATGGGGCGTCCGGAGCAAGGTCTGCAGGACATCGCCAATCCGGCGATCGGAAACCACTACAACTCGCAACTATGGAAGGCGCTGGCCGAGGCCCGTCAGGGCAAGTGGGCGGATGCGCGGGAAAAATTCAAGAACGCCGGGTTTGCGGTCAGCGCACTGCCGATCGAACTGCAGCGCGCGATCATCCTGGACGCGATGCGCGCATCGATCGAGGTCGGAGATTTCTCCGATGCTGCCAAGCGCGGCAGCGAACTGGAGGCCATCGGTATTCCAACCGAGCTCAACGGCGCGGCCTCGGTCTTGCGCGGCCGGCTGGCCGAAGCACTTGGCCAGGACAAGGACGCGCTGGACGACTACCGGACGGCGATCGATTCACCGGATCGGGCTGCCGCGGCCGAAGCCAAGCAGTACGAGATTGCGCTGAAGCAGAAGCGCGACGAGATCAGTCCGGCCGACGCCTTGCGCGAGCTTGAAACGCTTTCGGTGATGTGGCGCGGCGATGCCGTCGAGGCCAAGACGTTGCAAATGATGGCGCGTCTCTATGCCGATACCGGACGTTTCGCCGAGTCGCTCGCGGCGGTGCGGACCGCGACCAGGCTGCAGCCGAATTCCGACGCCTCGCGGCAGGCCCAGGACGCCGCGGCGGCCTTGTTCGCGCAGATCTTTCTCAGTCCAAAGGGCGATGATCTTCCGCCGATCGACGCGCTGGCGATGTTCTACGAAAATCGCGATTTAACGCCGATCGGCCGCCGCGGCGACGAAATGATACGTCGGCTGGCGGACCGCCTGATCGCGGTCGATCTGCTCGATCAGGCCAGCGAACTCCTGCAGTATCAGGTCGAGCACCGGCTGGAGGGCGCGGCGCGCGCCCAGGTGGCAACGCGGCTCGCGATGGTCTACCTCACCAATCGCAAGCCCGAGCGCGCCATCACCGCGCTTCGGTCCACGCGCATCGCCGATCTGTCGGGCGAGCTGCGGCAACAGCGGCTGTTGCTGGAGGCGCGGGCGCAAAGCGACGTCGGACGTCACAATCTGGCGCTCGACATCATCTCGAACATTCCCGGTCGCGAAGCGATCCGGCTGCGCTCCGACATCTTTTGGGCGGCGCGGCAGTGGCGCGAGTCGGCGGAGCAGATCGAACTCTATTATGGCGAGCGCTGGCGCGATTTCAAACCGCTCAATCCGGTGGAGAAAAGCGATGTGATTCGCGCCGTGGTCGGTTACGCGCTGGCCGAGGATGGCATCGGCCTGGCGCGGTTCCGCGAAAAATATGGCCCGCTGATGAGCGGCGATGCCGACCGCGCCGCGTTCGAGACCGCAAGCAAGCTGTCCACCGGCAACAGCGCCGAATTCGAGAAGATCGCGAAGATGGCGGCCGGCGTCGACACGCTCGACGGCTTCCTGCGCGAAATGAAGACGCGATGGCCGGACATGAGTGCCCGGGCGCCGCTGCCGGCGGCGGCCAAAGCCGATCCGGATCCAACCGGTGCGCTGCCGCAGATCGTCGGAGTGGAGAAGGCCGAGGCCGCGAGGTAGCGCTTGCGGATCAGACGGCTCTCGACAGCGGCTTGCCGAATCGGCAACCTGCGGCGCACCGACAGGGGAAGAGCCGCCATCGTGAGCAAACCAATCAGGACCGAAGCCGAGCTGATCGCGATGGCGCGAGCCGAACTGAAAGCCCACGCCGATTGTCCCGACGGCATCGCGATCACCGTTCTTCCCAACGCCGAGGGCTGGGAATTCCGCACCTCGGCCGACGCGGCGACGGTCGCCAAACCCGGCTATCCCGAATGCGTGGCGCTGATCGTGCAGATCGGCGACCATCTCAGCAAACAGTTTGATGTGAAGGGCTGAGCGCCCATCCCGCCACCGGGTGAGGCACCATGAAATGCCAGCGTCGCACATTCCTTGAACTGGCGGGGGCCGTCGTGGCGGCCGTGACTTTGCCGCACCGGCTATCGGCGAACGACTATCCGGCGCGGCCGGTGCGCATCGTCGCCGGCTTTGCCGCCGGCGGCGGGGTCGACATCACCGCGCGCCTGATCGGGCAATGGCTTGGCGAGCAGTTCGGCCAGCCCTTCGTCATCGAGAACCGGCCGGGAGCCGGCGGCAATATCGGCACCCTGGCCGTCGTCGCCGCGGCCCCGGACGGATATACGCTGCTGCTGGCCACCGTCCCCAACGCGGTCAACGCCTCGCTCTACACCAAGCTCGATTTCAACTTTATGCGCGACATCGCGCCGGTCGCGGGCATCATCGCGGTGCCGATGGTCATCCTGCTCCATCCATCCGTTCCGGCCACCACGGTTCCCGAGTTTATCCTGCATGCGAAGGCCAATCCGGGAAAGCTCAACATGGCATCGGCCGGCAATGGCAGCGCGCCGCACATGGCCGGTGAGTTGTTCAAGATGATGGCGGGCGTGAACTTGGTCCATGTGCCCTATCGCGGCCAAGGTCCAGCCCTGACGGATCTATTGGCTGGTCAGGTGCAAGTGCTGTTCGCCACCACCCCCGGAACCACCGACTACATCGGAAGCGGCAAGCTGCGCGCCCTTGCCGTGACCACAGCCTCGCGCGCGGCAATGCTGCCGGAGCTGCCGACCGTGGGCGAATTTGTCAGCGGCTACGAAGCCAGCCAGTGGTATGGCATCGCTGCGCCGGCCAAGACGCCCGCCGACATCATCGACCGGCTCAACCAGGCCATCAATGCCGGCCTCGCCGACCCCGGGATCAAAGCCCGGCTTGCCGCCATCGGCGGCGAGCCGCTGCCGGGGTCGGCGGCCGCGTTCGGCCGGCTGATCGCGGAGGAAACCGAAAAATGGGCCAAGGTGGTCCGCGCCGCCGGCATCAGGCCGGAATAAGGCACGAGGCCGATTGACGGGTGGCTTCTGATCAAGCCGTCAGCGTTGATGTCCCGGCTTGCCAGGCTCAGCAGAAATGACTCAGGCCGACATCACGACCGCCGTGTTCGTGAGTTTCATGCGGGAGGGCAGGCCAGAACTCACCCCTGGAAAATCAAGTACCCAATCTCTGCCGGTTCAATGCCCGCATCGTTGCCAAGTCAGCCAGGCGTTTACATTCCACCAGCAAGACCTTGACGCGAGACGCTCACTACCTGTGAACGCAAGACTGGCCAGGCGTCATCGCGAGCTGGGTGGATCGACCGCCGTCTCGGCGTCAGCCGTGTCGGCATGGATGGCCTGCTGGATCAGCCGTTCGGTGGTCTGCTCGAAATACAGCCAGAGGTCGGTGTGCAGGTCAGAAAATTGCCGCCACACCACGGTATCGAAAAAGCGTCGCGGCGCTCGGACCATGATCGTCGTCGCGCGCTGACGCGAATATCGGAACGGCCGAATGCCATAACGCCGGCACAACGCGATGAACAGCCGCACCGACCATTGGTCCGGCAGGCTGAACTTCATCTCGATCGGGGGATCGTGACGACTGACCTCCTCAAGCTTGGCCTTCAGCCGCTCCGCCGCGGCCTCGGCGGCATCGCGTTCTCCGGCGGTCGCCGCGCCGTAATACAGCGCCTCCACCTTCCTCAGCCGATCGCGAAGCTGATCTTCGATCCGCATGCCGTCGCTCCTCTAGAGCCTCTCAAGCAACGAAGCCACCGGGCAAACCGGGCGTCAATCGCGGAAAATACGCCGTCCACACGTCAATGTGCCTCAAGGAATTCCCTCACAGGTATGAGCGAACGATCCGGCGCTTCCTGTTGCGGCAAATGGCCCAATCCCGGCAGCAAGACCAACCTTTGGTTTTGCAGAAACTTCGCATAATCATGGGCGTTCGCCGGTGGAATCATCGCGTCCTTTTCACCCCACAGCAGAAGAGTGGGTGCACTGATGGTTCGTAACAGCGGTCCGGGCTCGACCAGTTCCGTCTGCGCCAAGCGGGCGATCATGGCATCGCGGTTGCCGGGACCCAGCAGCAGATCATGGGTGCGCGTCACGATTTCGTCGGTCAGCCCGGCCGGATCAGCATAGGCGGGTTTCAGATTCATCTTCAGCAACGTCTTGGGCAAGGCGTAACGCATCAATCTGACCATCGAGGGGACGGATGGCCGCTTGCCGTATTCCTCGCCGGGGCCGGCAAAGCCGTCGGGCGAAATGAGCACGAGCTTGTCGACACGCGTGGGAACCGCGGCGGCGAATTTCCAGGCGATCCTGCCTCCCATCGAATTGCCGATCAGGGAAGCTTTGGCCACACCGAGTTGGTCCATCAGCGCGGCCAAGACCCGCATGCTGCGCGCGTCGGAATAATCGCCGTTCGGATCGGCCCCTGAAAGCCCTGCACCCGGCATATCGAAATGGATGACCCGGTAGTCGGAGGACAATTGCCTGGCCCAGGCTTCCCAGGTGTGAAGGCTTGAGCCGAAACCATGCAGAAGAATCGAGCGTCGGCGCTTGCTTTCGCCCGATGTCACGGACGTGCAGCTGGATTTCATCCATCCGCAGCAGATCGCCTGGGTCGGCGAGATATCTGGCCTCAAGGTCCCGTCGCGATTTATCCGGGGTCCAGAGCCATAGGCCGACGCCGATCAGGACAACCAGAATGGTGAGAATGGCCGCAAACAGCAGGTTCATAGGCCTGACCTGTCATTTGCTGTGATCCAAGCGGGCGTTCCCTTCGTAGACGGATCCGGAGTATCGAGATGGCCTTGCTGGTAATCGTAGTGCTGTTGTTGGTCGTCATGCCAGTGCTGTTGTATCTTATGGCTCGAGGTGTGAAAGCCTACACCGTCAGAAGACCCAAATGGCTCGATTTTCCGAGCCCTCGCACGAGTGAAGACCAACGCCGCATCGAAGCGCTCAAGAGGGACAAGTCGTGATGGCGCAATACCCATCGCTGGCCGTTTTCCTGGCGATTGTGGCATGACCAGATGCTGCCTGTGCTGTTTTATTGCGCGATTGCCACGCATTTGGCCGCCGTGCTGAGTCATCACTTTGTGGCGCGGCGTGTGACCGATGTTCGGCGAATGCTGCGCTGACACGGCCCGCGAATCTCGCCTGCGGCGTTGTGGAAGTAGATCCTGTCAGCGTCATTGCGGCTGCAGGCCGCGCCAGGCGGCGACGAATCGCGCCGCGCGATCGGCAACCTCGGCGATCGTCATCGCCGGCTTGAACAACGCCGAACCGAGCCCGAAACCGACGGCGCCGGCGGCGAAATAGGGCGCCATGGTCTCCGGCGTGATGCCGCCGACCGGGAGGATGCGCGTGCCCGCGGGTAGCACGGCGCGCATGGCGCCGACCGCGGCCGGTGGAATCATCTCGGCCGGAAAGGCCTTCAAGGCATCGGCGCCCGCGGCCAGCGCGGCGAAGGCTTCGGTCGGGGTCGCTATCCCCGGCGCGACAAAGGTTCCGAGATCCTTGCCGGCGCGGATGATGTCGGTGTCGCAATGCGGCATCACGATCAATCGTCCACCCGCGCCCGCCACCTCGCGCGCGGCCTGGATCGACAATACGGTACCGGCGCCGACGAGGGCGACCGCACCAAAGTGTTCCGACAGCAGACGGATCGATCGCAACGGCTCGGGCGAATTGAGCGGCACCTCGATCAGGCGAAACCCGGCATCGAACAGCGTCTGCCCGATCGCCAGGGCCAAATCGGGATGCAGCCCGCGCAAGACGGCGATCAGCGGCAGCTTTCGCATCGCAGCGTCGAAATCCAGCATTCGCATCACCCTGCGTTCGGGTTGAGGGGAAAGGGAGGCTCACAACGGAAGCTTGCGTTGTTGTGCTATTCGCCACAAGCCTAGCGCTGCGGCATCTTCGTTTCCAGCGGTCGTGGAAATTCCGGCCTGTCGAAAGGCCGTTTGATAACGCTCGACCAGGATGTCGCCGCCGACGATCAAGGGCGCGATCTCGGCAAGGCCCCAGCGCCTGGACAGCGCCAGTCCTTCGCCGATCTCGGCGCCGATCAAAAGTCCCGACAGTGCGGCCGGCGCCAGCTCCGGGGCCATCTCGTCAAACAGGCCGCGCGCTCGCAGGCTGAACAGCGACTGCATCAATCGCGCCTCGCCATCGAGACAAGCCGCCAACCCCCACGCAAAACTTCGCTCCACCGCCGCGACGTTCATGCTGGGATCGCTGTCCGGCATCAGCCGGGCCAGGATGGTGTGACGCCGCAAGGCCTGATACATTTCGCCGGTCATGAAGGTGACAAAATCGCGGATCTGCCCATCCTCGATCAGGACCCATTTGCAGTGCGTGCCGGGCAGCACGATCAGACGTCGTTCGCCGCCGAGCGTTAGGCCGAGGATTTGGGTCTCCTCGCCGCGCATCACATCGCGCCGGCCATCGGCGTCGCGCAGCGCGACGCCGCCCACGATGTGGGCGTTGATGTCGCCCGGCACCGGGGTCAGGTGATTGGCCAGCGTCGCGATATCGGCGGGACACGACACATAGGGGGCTTCGATCCAGCCCTGCCGCGATCCGATCATGCCGGACATCAGGATCGGGACATTGGGCGCGTCGCCCTCGCCGACGATGCCCTCCAGCACCTCACGAAATCCCGCACCCTCGACCTTCAGGATGCCCTGATCAGAGCGCGTGCGATCGATGATCTCGCCCGTCGGCGCAAATCGCCACAGCCGCATCGAGGTCGTGCCCCAGTCGACACCGATCAGCGCCGTCTGGCTCATGCGTCGGCCTTAGGCCGGCGCAGGCGATGCCAGCGGCTTGCCTTTTTCGACAACATAGGTGCTGACGATCACCGTCTTGACCGCGCCGTTCTTGGCTCCGGCATGCGGCGTCTCGACCGGCACCTGGAAGCCGTCACCGGGCTTCAGCGCGCGGGTTTCCTGGCCCTGGATCGGCAGTTCGAGGCCGCCCGACACGACGTAGCCGGACTCGATGCCGGGGTGGGTGTGCCGCGCCACCAGGGTGCCCGGATCGATGTTGACTTCAACGACGAGCGTCACATAGCCGGGCACCGGGCCGTCCATCTGCGACAGGATCTTGCGCGAGAAGCCCGCCGGTGCCGGCGGCGGGGTGCTTTGCGCCGACGCCTCGGTCGCCACAAATTCAGCGAGCCCGCACAGCGCACAGGATGCAAAACCGGCAAAGCCACGTCGTGTCAGCATGATCGTATCCTCCTCGTTTCCAGATCATCAGCGTCCAGATTGATGCGCAGCAATAGTAGGCCTTTAGGCGCGGTGTGCAAGGCAGAGAGTTTGTAACCGGTTTAGCGCCATCTGGCGCTGTTGCCATAGCCGCGAACGAGCCTCTATGATCCAGCATGATCGAGCTGCGCCAATCGCAGAGAGCGCGGCCTCAGGGAAACGACAACGGGACGCCATCATGCCAACGCTCCGAACAACAAGCTCGAAGACAGCGATGCGTGCATTGCCGGCGATATTTTTTGCCGCGCTGATCGGGCTCGTCAGTGAGAACCTGTGGGCGCAGAGCTCTGACCGCACCATCGACGAGATCAAGGCCGAAACGCTCGCCAGGGCACAGACCGGCGCCTATCCGGCGTTGGGCATCCAGCCGGCCGATGCCAGCGATGCGCTCGGCCGTATCAGCAGTCGTGATCCCAATGAATGGGCCGCGGCCTGGAGCGCGGTCGCCGACGGCTACATGGCCAAGGCCAGGGCCGCGAGTGAGCCTAAGGAGGCCGATGCGAACTTTGTGCGCGCCTGGCGGCTTTATTATTTCGGGCAGTGGCCGGCGCCGACCTCGGCCGGCAAACAGGCGGCCTATCAGCGCGCCGTTGAGGCCTATCTTGCGCATGCCCGCTATCTTGATCCGCCGCTCGAAGTGGTGCGCATTCCCTTTGAAGGCAGCGAGATTGTCGGCTACCTGCGGCTGCCTGCCCATGCGCCGCGGCCGGTGCCGCTGGTACTGGCAATCTCGGGTCTGGACAGCCGCAAGGAAACCGTTGCCGAAACCTATGCGGCGGCGTTGCCGGAAGGCATCGGCTTCTTCGCGGTCGACAGCCCCGGCACCGGTCAGGCCCCGATCAAGGCAGGCGAGAACGCCGACCGGATGTATTCGCGCGTGCTGGATTATCTCGCGTCGCGACCGGAAATCGATCAAAGCCGCATCCTGGTGCATGGCCAGAGCTATGGCGCCTATTGGGCCGCCAAGCTGGCGCACACCGAGGCCAAGCGGCTCGTCGCCGCCGTCACCCAATCGCCGCCGATCCACCGCACCTTCCAGCCCGATTTCTTCCGCAGCCGGATGTACACGCGCGAATACCTGTTCGACTATGTACCGGCCAGCCTGTTCGTCTACGGACTGAAATCGACTGACGAATTGCTTTCCTTGCTGCCGAAGATGTCGCTGCAGGCGCAAGGGTTGCTCGGCAAGCCGACGGCGCCGATCCTGGTGGTCGGCGGCAGCCGCGACACCCAGGTGCCGATCGATGATCTGGAACTGCTCATCAACAGCGGCAGCGAGCCACGTGAGGCCTGGATCAATCCGGCAGGCGGCCACATGGGCCGCAACGCCACGGCGTGGCCGGATCCGGTGATCTTCCGCCAGGTCATCCTGCCCTGGGAACTGCGGCATCTCAATCCGAAGCATATCAACTGATGATCCAGGGGAAGCTTGGAACAAAGAGCGGTGTCGCGCGTTTGTTTGGGGGTTGGCTTGAGGGTGGCTCAAAGGGGGGGAATAGGTGCCTGAAGAAGAGGTATCTGTACGATCAGGCAGATCATTCCCGACCGCCACTGGTGAACTCGCCTCCCTGATAAGACAGTTCGATTGGGTCAAAACCAGCCTCGGCCCGCTTGAGGCATGGCCTCAGAGCCTGAAAACCGTCACCGAGATCTTGCTGCGCTCTCCCGTTCCCATCGTTCTGTTGTGGGGCGAAGACGGCGTGATGATCTATAACGACGCCTATTCGGTATTCGCCGGCGGCCGCCACCCACAATTGCTTGGATCCAAAGTGCGCGAGGGTTGGCCGGAGGTTGCCGACTTCAACGACCATGTGATGAAGGTCGGCCTTGGCGGCGGCACGCTCGCCTATAAGGACCAGGAGCTCACGCTCTATCGGCACGCCCGCCCCGAACAGGTCTGGATGAATTTGGACTATTCCCCCGTCTTGGACGAGGCGGGCCGGCCGGCGGGGGTCATCGCCATCGTCGTCGAGACCACGGAACGCGTGATCGCCGAACGCCGATTGAGCGAAAGCGAGGGTCGCTTCCGCGCCCTCGTCAACGCGACATCAGACGTGGTTTACCGGATGAGCCCGGACTGGAAGCAGATGCGACAATTGGACGGCCGCGGCTTCATGGCGAACACCGACAGTCCAACAATTGCATGGATGGATGAATATGTTCCGCCCGAAGACCGCCCCATCGTCGCCGATGCCATTGCGCGTGCCATCAGCGCCAAGGGCGTGTTTCAGCTCGAGCACAGGGTGAAGCGGCTTGACGGGTCGATCGGCTGGACATCCTCGCGCGCGGTACCGGTCACGGACGATCAAGGTGAGATCGTCGAATGGTTTGGCGCGGCCAGCGACATCACCGCGCGCCGCAAATCGGAGGAGGTGCTTCGCGCCAACCGGGATGAACTGCAACGCGTCAATAAAATCCTCCATGAATCGGAAAGGGCACTGCGGGATCGCGAGAATGATCTCGCCCGCGTTCAGCAGATAGCCAGGGTCGCGGGGGTAACGGTCGACCTCAAGAGCGGTTTCGACAACGGGCGTCGATCGCCGGAATATATGCAAATACACGGCTTGGATCCGAAAGCCGTGGATACGCATGACGACTGGGTCAGGCGACTTCATCCGGAGGACCGGAAGCAGGCGCTCCAGCACTTTCTGATGGCCGTCAACAGCACAGAAACACGATATTCGTCCGAATACCGCATCGTCAGGCCGAACGATGGGCAGGTGCGATGGATCGCGTGCGAAGCGCAGATCGAACGGGATGCAAGCGGCCGGCCGCTGCGAATGGTGGGTGCCCACATGGACATCACCGAGCGCACGCTGGCGAAGGAACTGCTCATCGAAAGCGAGGAGCGCTTCCGTCTCATCGCCAACAGCGCGCCGGTGCCGATGTGGGTCAGCAAGCTGGACGGGACACGTGGATTTGCCAACCAGGCCTATCTGGATTTTCTGGGTCTGGATTATGAAAAGGCGCTGGTTTTTGATTGGCGCACGATTCTTCATCCCGACGATCTCACGCGGATTGTCGATGAAAGCCGTGCGGGGGAAGCGTCGCTCAAGCCCTTCGTCCTGGAAGCGCGCTATCGGCGGGCGGACGGGAAGTGGCGGTGGATGCGGTCGGAGTCGCAGCCGCGCTGGGATCCGGCTCGAAAACATATCGGCTTCATCGGCGTGGCGCACGACATTACCGCGGCCAAGGAGGCCGAAGGCGAGCTTCGTCGCCTCAATGAAACGCTGGAGCAGCGCATCAGGCAGCGCACCTCGCAGCTGGAAACGAACGAAGCGCAGTTGCGAGCGATCTTCGAAACCACCAACCAGTACCAGGGGCTGTTGGATCTCGGGGGTAACCTGTTGTACGTGAACAAGACGGCGCTGGCGGCAGTCCAGGCCGTCCCGGCCGACATTGTCGGCAAGCCGTTCTGGGATTCCCCCTGGTTTGCCGCAACCGAGGGCGCGCGGGATGTCGTTGTCGGTGCATTCGATGCGGCCAGGCGCGGCGAGAGCCCGCGCACCGAAATGCTTCTGCATTTGCCCATCGGCGATCGCTTGTTCGAATTCGCCATGCGGCCGGTGCTGGACCAGATCGGCGCCGTTGCCAGCATCCTGACCGAAGCCGTCGACATTACCGACCGTCGCCAGGCCGAAGAGGCGTTGCGCCAATCCCAGAAAATGGAGGCGGTCGGACAGCTCACTGGCGGCGTCGCGCACGACTTCAACAATCTCTTGACCATCATCCGCTCGGCCACCGATTTCCTTCGCCGCCGCGAGCTGACCGAGGAGCGCCGCCGGCGCTACATCGATGCCATTTCCGATACCGTGGACCGCGCCTCCAAGCTGACCGCGCAATTGCTGGCGTTTGCCCGTCGCCAGCCCTTGACCCCCGAAGTGTTCGACGTCGGCCGGCAAGTCGATGCGATCGTGAAGCTGATCCGGCCGCTGGTGGGAGGAAGAATCCAGATCGGGCTGGAGATCTGTGACCATGAATGTTTTGCGTTGGCGGACCTCGCCCAGTTCGAGACCACGCTCATTAACCTCGCCGTGAACAGCCGGGACGCCATGAACGGGGAAGGTGTCATTTCGATCCGGGTCGAAAAGGCCCATGAGATTCCGTCATCCGCGACCACCGCAAGGCGAAACGGGAAATTCATCGCCATCTCGATCAGGGACGTGGGCATCGGCATCCCGCCTGGGAAGCTCTCGGCAATTTTCGAGCCATTTTATACAACCAAGGAGGTCGGCAAGGGCACGGGTCTGGGGCTGAGCCAATCGCTCGGTTTCGCCAAGCAGTCAGGTGGGGAAATTATGGCGGAAAGCGTGGTGGGCCAAGGCTCGACCTTTACGGTCTACTTGCCCCAGGCAGAAGCGCCGCACCGCCACTCGGACATTGCCGCGCTTAGTTTCGACGGTGCCGCGACCGGCCGTGGTCGTCGAATCCTGGTCGTGGAGGATAATGAGGATATCGGAAAAATCTCGACGGAACTGCTGCAGGATTTGGGTTACGAAACCCGTCGGGCCGACAACGCCAAGCAGGCGCTGGCCCTGATTGCCGCCGACCCATTGGCGTTCGATCTGGTGTTTTCCGACGTGATCATGCCCGGGATGAACGGCGTGGAACTCGCCGGCATCATTCGCAAGCAATATCCCGATCTTCCGGTAGTGCTGACGAGCGGATACAGCAACGTGCTGGCAGAGAACGCCCATCATGGATTTGAATTGATTCAAAAGCCCTATTCGGTCGAGACACTTTCGCGCGCCTTGCGCAGGGCCATTCTGGAACGGCCATCCACGAACCAGCGATCCCGGGCATCGCCATTGGCCTGAACAGAAATGAAGGCGAGGCGCCGCCCGGAATCAAAATGCGTAGCTCGCCCCGATTTGCATACCCTGCGCCAGGAACGAGGAACCGTTGAAGAGCGGCACGGGGCGCGGGGCGCCCGTCAACGTCGCGCCGGCGCCGTTGATGGCGGGGTTGCCGGTGAGGTTGAGCGTGGTGTCGATCTGGTCGCCGGGGCGCACAACGCTGCTGAGGTAGATGAGGTCGTAGCCGACGAAAACACGCATTCCGTTGGAGAATCTGTAGCCCAACTCCACTTGCGCTTCCGGCACCGCGGCGAACTGGTTGCGGGTCTGCTGGCCGATGTTCGTCAACTGCGTAAAGATGGCGCCCGGCGTTATCCCGGATGGAACGCCAAAGCCGTTGCCGGCGACGGCCGAGTTACCGTTAATGGAAACGGTTTGATAGTTGTCCCCGACCGCGACCTTGGCGACCACCGAGCCGTCGAATTGAGCGAACTGCCTCTGCGCCTTGACGCCGAGTTGCGCGCCGAAGAATTGATTCCTGGTCGAAAAGTTGTCGGTGCCGGTGAAGCTGCCAAATAGAAACGGCGGCAGCAAGCTCTCGACACTGACAATCGAAAGCCCTTCGCGCAGGTCGATATAGCGAAGGCCGGCGATGACGGACACGCTCGCTCCCGGACCGCTATAGGCGCGATAGAGGCCGTTAGCCTCGATGCCCCAGAACTGAAGCGATGAGCTGACGGTCTGTCCGCCCGCCGCAAAACCGGGATCGGCCAGCACGAACGACGAGGAGCCCAGCGGAAAGCCTGCTCCGGGTGGAACATTGAAAAATGGCACGCGCAGGGAAGGCGAACCGGCCGAACTCGACGAAAAGCTTGCGCTGCGGCTTCCCAGCACGAAGCCGGAAGCCTCGATGCCGAGCCTCGGATCGGAATCCAGCCAGCGGCCGATGGTCAGCCGACCACCGGGCAACAGGCCGTATCCCAAATGATCGGGCGAAAGAACGACGGTGCCGGGAAATCCGATTGCGCCACCAAATCCGGTCAAGGCGGACGGCGAGCCCGGAACAAATGTCGTCAACGTTGGAGGCAGAGGCGCCGACTTCACCGACCACAGCAGCGCCTCAGCGCTCACCCACCAGGTTGGCGCGGGCGATGGTTTCGGTGGTGCTTTCAGCGGCAAGTCCGCCGCGCCTGCGCCGGCAAATGCGCCCGAGGTCAACAGTGCGGCGACGATCCAAGCGAGCGTTTTCAAGGAAATCTTTCAAGGATAATCTCTGAAGATCGGCTAGATTAACACTCGGGGTCGAGGAGTTCTGTCGCACTTCCGCAACACGTGCGAACAATCAGTTGGGCTTGCCGGAATAGCCATCGACGCGACCGAGCAAGCGATGGGCTACGCTAGATGGGCTTCAATATCTGTCTTTGGGCTCGTCGGGCCAGGACGCGCGGCGCCAGCCTCAGGCGCGGCGCGTCCGCCCGAGCCTTACCGGCCGGGGACTCGCGGCCGCAACAGGAGTTTGCCGGAAATCAAGTTCGGCACTTCGTAAGGTGAGCCTACGGCCAGCACATGGCTCAATGCAATCAGCCGGTTCGGGAGCTTCGCCGGCGGCGGGTTCTGGAACGAATAGGACGTCGGATTGTGGCAGAGGAAGCAGTTCAGCACTTTGCCGATCGGAGCATTGTCGGCGTTCTGAATGAAGGTCTCAGCGGTGGCGTTCGCCAGATCCAGCGAACCGACCGCATCGGTCTGGTTGCTGTTGAGGTTATAGGAATTGGGCAGCATCCACACCGTGCCGATCAGATCATAGTTGGCGAACGTCGATTGCGGCGGCGTAAAACCGGACACGGCTTTTTGAGCTTGCGAATTGAGGATGATGACGTTGCCCGGCCCGTTCGGCTGGTTCTCGCCGCCGGTCGCATTTTCCTGCACCACGTTGGTCGGGGGCGTGATTTTCTGGGTCGCCGCGTCGAGAACCAGGCGCGTCGGCGAAGATGTCGGGTCGAGCGGGATGTTCACCTGCGAGAACGGTGTGCCACCCTTGTAGAACGTGTAGCTCCTGGGATCCTTGCGGGTCGGCGAGGGCGTGAAGGTGTTATCCGGCGTCGCCGGGGAATTTGTCTTGTGTTCGAACGTCGCCCACAGGAACTCCGGGTGATTGTCGGTGAGGCCGACCACGTGCAGGCCCACCAGCGCGACGGTCGCCGTCACGAACCTTCCCGGCACCGGTTGAATGGTGACAAGACCCGGCGTGACCTTGGTTTCCAGCGCCGGTACTTCTGCCTGCGTGGTGTAGGCGCCGGCCGGCGGCGGTTGTCCCGGATCGAGCCTCAGCCAGGTGGCCTTGAAGACGGCGGCGCCGACGTCGAAGGAAGAGCTGGCTGGCTGACTTTGGTAGCCGCCGGTGGCGATCAGGTTTTTCCGCGCCGTGTCGAAATAGGACTTGTTCATGTGAACGGAGGCGTAGACCGGGTAGCCGTTCTGGGCGACCAGCATGTTGCCGTCGGCTTCGACGATGGCGCCCGCGCCTTCGGTAAAGCCGGGAAGACCCACGAAGGTGTCCGAACGGGCGGCGAGCTGCAGGGGACGCGGCTTGGGCTCGCCGGCATTCTCGCCGGTGGTGAGCAGGTCGGCCGGCGTGGCCAAGGTCAGAAAGCGCGGCACCATGGCGCCCGACGCCGGGTCCTTGATCAGCGCGGTGGCCCAGACGAACGCTTCCCACGACCATTGATGAAAGTTGCAGTCGGGCGTCGGCAGGACCTTGGTGTCGGAGGTCGGAATTGCAACGTCCGGCTTCAGGTAGTTGTTCAGTCCTTCCGCCCAGCCGAACCTGGGGCAGCCTTTGGCGGGCGGTGGCGGCGCCGCGCCGGCAACGTTGTCGAAAAGGCCGGCGAAGGAAATCGCGGCGATGGCCAGTGCGGCGATGAATCGCTGTCGTTGTTTCATGATGAGTAATCCCTTGGTGTTCAAAAATGATTGTTTGAAAAACGTGGCTTGGAAAACCAGCGGCACCGCACTGACGGGCGATACCGCGGGCAATCATAGTGGCAATCCTTGTCCATGCAACTAAAAATAGATCTCTCGTCGTGTGAACTGTCTCACAAGACCGCCGCTACTGTTCTGGTTCTGACGCTTCGTCTCTTCTCGACGTCATTGCGGGGCGCGTCCTTGCGCGAGCCCGGAATGACGGAAACAATTGCCAGCTGGCAAGTGCTCGTCGCGATGCTGGCGCGAGATCAAGCCCGCCAACTCACTATCCAGCTCATGTTGACCGGCAACGGGCCTACGCCGAGCCACGGCAACGCGCCTATCCCCCGTAGCTCTGCACCAGGCTGCCCGCCACCAGCGACCAGCCGTCGACCAGCACGAAGAAGATCAGTTTGAAGGGCAGCGAGACCACGACCGGCGGCAGCATCATCATGCCCATCGACATCAACACCGAGGCGACCACGAGATCGATGATCAAGAACGGCAGGAACAGCAAAAAGCCGATCTCGAAGGCGCGTTTCAGTTCGGAGATCATGAAGGCCGGCACCAGGATCCGCAGCGACATCTCTTCCGGCGTCGCCGGCGGCGGTTCGCCCGACAGGTCCATGAACAGCTTCAGGTCCTTCTCGCGGACGTTCTTCTGCATGAACCCGCGCAGCGGCACCGAGGCACGCTGCAGCGCGTCTTCGACACTGATCTGGTTGGCGACCAAGGGCTTGATGCCGTCGTCGTAGGATTTCTGCAGCACCGGCCCCATCACGAAGGCGGTCAGGAACATGGCGAGCGCAATGATCACGGAATTCGGCGGCGCGGTCGCGGTGCCCATCGCGGTGCGCAACAGCGACAGCACCACGACGATCCGGGTGAACGACGTCATCATGATCAGGATCGACGGCGCGATCGACAGCACCGTCAGAAGCGCGATCAACTGGATCGCGCGCTCGGTGACGCCGCCATTGCCTTGCCCGAGATTGATGCTGATATCCTGCGCCAGCGCCGGTTCGATGAACAAACCGGCTGATATCAGGATGGCACCAAATAAAACTCTACGCGTGAAGGTCCGCGGCCTCACGAACTGGGCTTCGGGCGGCCCAGCAATGAAGCCATCTCGTCTTCCAGATTTTCAAAACCACTCTTCGGCGCGGCGACCGGCGGAGCAACCGGCGGCTCGCTGCGGGACGGGCTACGGAGCGGCGGCGGCTCGGGCGCCACCGGCGGTGCTCCGACCCGCGGTTCGCTGGCTTCGCCGGCCGGCCGGCGAAGCGCGGCTTCGAGCCGCTGCGCCATCTCGGCCAGGTTTTGGTCGGCCGCCGATGGCACCTGGGGCGGGGGCGGAGCAGGTGGAGGCGGCGGGGGCGGCGCGGCGGCGCGTTCCGGGGCGCGAAGCGGCGGCGGCTTCGGCGCTTCGCTCGAGCGTGGCGGGCGCGGTATCACGGGTTCGTTGCGCGAGGTGACCCGCGAGGGCATCGGCTCGCCGCGCAGCTCCGGGCGGGGCTCCGGACGCCCGCCCAGCGGCTCCGGCGTGAAACCGGTCAGGGGATCGTTGCGCTCGGTACTTCGGCGCTCCGAAAGCGGCGGCGCCGGGCGACGCATCTCGTCGGCAAAAGAGGGCCGCAGCGGGCGCGGTGGCGGTTCGGGCATCTGCGGCTCCTGGTGATCGAAGGTCTCGGACCGCGCCCCCTCGCCGTCGCCAAAGCCGCTCAAATCGGGCAGCGGCGCGATTCGGGGCTGAGCCTCGGCGCCGACGCCTTGCCGTTGCGGCATCTGATCCCGTGCCGGCGTGGCACGAACGATATTGGCCTCGACGACGATATCGGTGGGGCCGCCGATCATCAGCAGATGTTCGACATTGTCGCGCCGCACCAGCACCAGCCGCCTGCGGCCGTCCACGGCGGCGGCGTCGATCACGGCCAGACGCGGCATCCGGCCGCGATTGGGGCTGGTGCCGAGGCGATTTCCGGCGAATCGGCGCACCAGCCAGGCGGCAACGCCGATCAGCGCCAAAACCGCCACAAATGCAAAGAAGAATGTCAGCGCCTGCATGCTCTGTCCCCGGTAAATAACGACTTATTCAGGTCTCTGGTTTCTCGAACGCAGAACGGAACCGACACGACAGACGGCGAAGAAACCTCAGATTTGGCCCCACTGGTTAACATCCCGCGGCAAGATCTGCCGCCCCGGTTCTTAATAACCTATGAATCGGCCAGGCCAAAATGACTTCTCAGGATTCCAACCTCAATGATTGGGCTGCTTGACGCGGCGTTTGCTGGTGAAATGGCCTGAAATCGAAAGCCAGAGGCCAACCCGGGCCGAGGTCGCTGTGCGGCCCCTGATGGCGCTCTTAACCTGCCATTAACCATACACGCGGCAAATTCTGCCCACCCGAGCGGCGATCGCGCCGCGAAGGGTGAGGGGGGAGAGCGCCGCGATGGCCATCAACGATCTTCCGGTCTTGTCGGCCCTGCGCACCAGGATGCAGTGGCATCAGGAGCGGCAGCGCGTGCTTTCCGAAAACGTCGCCAACTCCGACACGCCGAACTTCAAGCCGCAGGATCTGGTCGAGCCGACCTTCGATAAGACGGGCGGCAGCGTCGGATCGACCGGGGCGCTGGCCATGATGCGCACCTCTGCCGCGCATATTGCCCCGTCGGACGGTGGCCGCCAAAGCTTCGATCCGGATCGCACGGAAAAGTTCGAGACCCGGCCCGCCGGCAACTCCGTCAATCTGGAGGACCAGATGCTCAAGGTCTCCGCCAACCAGATGGACTACGCGGCGGTCACCTCGCTCTACAGCAAGAGCCTGCATCTCATCAAGACCGCGATAGGCAAGGCCTAAGGCCGACGAGGTTGGGAAAAGGAAGACCATGGCAGACCGTCAAGTCATCGCAGACTTCGCCCGCTCGATGGGCATCGCGACGTCAGGCCTGCGCGCGCAGGCAGCGCGGATACGGGTGATCTCGGAAAACATCGCCAACGCGGATTCCACGGCTGCAACACCCGGTGGCGACCCCTATCGCCGCAAGATCCCGACCTTTGCTTCCGAACTCGATCGCACCCTGGATGCCAAGGTGGTTACGCTCGGCCGGGTCGCCGCCGATCCGTCGGACTTTCGCATCAAGCACGATCCCGGCAACCCGGCGGCGGATGCGGCCGGCGACGTCAAATATCCCAACGTCAATTCGCTGGTCGAAATGACCGACATGCGCGACGCGCAGCGGTCCTACGAAGCCAACCTCAACATCATCTCCGCCACCCGCCGGATGATCCAACGCACGCTCGACATCCTCAAGACCTGAACAGGAAAGCTAAAACCATGGCTTCACCCACCGTCGCTGCGAACGCCTACGCCAACCTCGCCCGCATATTGGACACCGGCGGCGCCGGCAAGACCTCCGACGCCAGCAGCGGTCCGGCCTTCGGCGACCTCGTCAAGGAGGCGCTCGGAAGCGTCATCGACGGCGGACGGAAATCCGATGCGCAAACCGTGGCGATGGCGTCCGGCAAGGCCAATGTCATGGATGTGGTCACCGCGGTGGCGGAAACCGATGTCGCGGTGTCGACGCTGGTGTCGGTGCGCGACAAGGTGATCCAGTCCTACGAAGACATCATGAAGATGTCGATCTGAACCAGGCTGCCGATCTGATTTTTTCAATTTGCATTTATT
This sequence comes from uncultured Alphaproteobacteria bacterium, assembly GCA_963736075.1. Lineage (GTDB taxonomy): Bacteria > Pseudomonadota > Alphaproteobacteria > Rhizobiales > Xanthobacteraceae > Bradyrhizobium. Next base: position 58,463 of record CAVTNW010000003.1, read on the forward strand.
CCGGGCCAGCGCCCGAGGTCGGCGATGGCCGACCCCGGACACATCCCGGCAATGACGAAATGTTGTTCAAGCGAGCGAGACAGAACATGACCGGTGCGGAAACCCTCGACGTGGCGCGCGATGCGATCTGGACCATCGTCGTGGTGTCGTCGCCCTTGATGATTGTCGGCCTGGTGGTCGGCGTCGTGGTGTCGCTGTTCCAGGCGCTGACCCAGATCCAGGAACAGACCCTGGTATTCGTGCCGAAGATCCTGGCAATCTTTGTCACGCTGCTCCTGGCGCTGCCCTTCATGGCCGACGCGCTGCAAAGCCACATGATGCGGATATCGTCGCGAATCATGGGCGGTTGAGGCACCATGCGTCGATCATGCGCATCGACGTATCATTGCTGCCCGCGCTCGCCGCCGCCTTCATGCTGGTATTTGCCCGCATCGCGGCCATGGTGATGCTGTTGCCGGGCCTCGGAGAGTCCAATATTCCGGTTCGCATCAAGCTGGCGATCGCGCTGTTGCTGACCCTGATCATGCTGCCGCTGCACCGTGCCGCCTACCACATCGACATGCAGTCGCTGACGGCGCTCTTGGTGTTGATGCTGCACGAGATCATCATCGGCATTGTGCTCGGCGCCACCGCGCGGGTAACGCTGGCGGCGCTGCAGGTGGCCGGCTCGGTGATCGCCCAGCAGATGGGTTTAGGCTTCGTCACGTCGGTCGATCCGACCCAGGGCCAGCAGGGCCTGCTGGTCGGGAATTTCCTCACCTTGCTCGGGATCACGCTGCTGTTTGCGACCGACAGCCATTATCTTTTGATCGCGGCCCTCAACGACAGTTACAACATCTTTTCGCCGGGCGAGATGCCGCCGAGCGGGGACGTCGCGGCGCTGGCCACCCGGGCCTTCGCCGCCGCCTTTCGAATCGGCCTGCAGCTTTCGGCGCCGTTCCTGGTGTTCGGACTGGTTTTCAACATCGGGCTGGGCGTGCTGGCGCGGCTGATGCCGCAAATGCAGGTCTATTTCGTCGGCGTACCGCTGTCGATCCTCGCCGGCTTTCTGATCCTGGCGCTGGTGCTGGTGGCGATGATGGGAACGTTCCTCGATTATTTCATCGGCGTCATGCACGATCTGATCCCGCTCCACTGAAAGTCCCGCGATGGCCGACGAAGACGACAGTGCCGATAAAACACAGGACCCGACGCAGAAACGTCTGGATGAAGCACTCGAACGCGGCGATGTCGTCAAAAGCCACGAAATCAACACCTGGTTCGTGATCGCCGGCGGGACGCTGGTGCTGTCGATGTTTTCCGGATCGATCGGCAGCGGCGTGATGGAGCCGCTGCGCAACCTGATTGCCAAGTCCTGGATGATCCACGCCGATGGTGCCGGCCTTCTGTCGCTGGCGCAGAGCCTCGGCTATGTCGTGATCGCCGCCCTTGGGGTGCCGTTCCTGATGATGGCGCTGGCGGCGATCGCCGGCAACATGGTGCAGCACCGGCTGGTGTGGTCGGCCGAAGCCCTGACGCCGCACTTCAGCAAGATATCGCCGGCGGCCGGCTTCAAGCGGGTGTTCGGCAAGCAGGCGGCGGCGAATTTCGCCAAGGGATTGTTCAAGGTGATCGCGCTCGGCGCGGTGATGACGATGATCCTGTGGCCGGAGCGTCACCGTCTGGAAAACATGGTGCGGCTGGATCCGGAGATGATCCTCTCCGCGACCGTCGCTCTGACGCTGCGTCTGTTGGGCGCCGTGGTGGCCATGCTCGCCGTGGTCGCGCTCGCGGACTACCTGTTCCAATACCGGCAGTGGTTCGAGCGGCAGAAGATGTCGCTGCAGGAAATGAAGGATGAATTCAAGCAGGCCGAGGGCGATCCGCACGTCAAGGGCCGGATCAAGCAATTGCGCCAGGCGCGCATGAAAAAACGCATGATGTCCGCGGTTCCCAAGGCCTCGGTCGTCATCACCAACCCGACCCACTACGCGGTGGCGTTGTCCTATGAGCGCGGCATGCCGGCGCCGGTCTGCGTCGCCAAGGGCGTCGACCTGATCGCGCTCAAGATCAGGGAAATCGCGGGCAAGCACGATATTCCCGTGGTCGAGAACGTCCCGCTGGCGAGGGCCCTGTACGCGACCGTCGAAATCGACGAGGAGATCCCGGTAGAACATTATCACGCGGTCGCCGAGATCATCGGCTACGTGATCGGCCTGAAGCGCGGGCTGTCCGGCCGCCGGGCCTGAGTTTGCCAAGAGGTATCCGGGCAGGACAAGCAGGCCTGCTTGAGGGAAGGTAGCCAAAAAGCACCCAGGGCGGGAAATAGCCGCCCGGCGGACTTGCGCTCGGCCATCCAATTCAGGCACTCAGGGGTGGGCGCGCGGCAAGCGCGCCATATCCATGTCGACAGGCCGCACCCACCGGTATGACCGCCGAACCCGACCAAGATGCGTCACGCGAGCCGATGACTGTGCATGAGCCGGCGCGGCGCGGTGGCAGCATTGTCCTGGTGCTGCTGGTGGCGGGCGGGATCGTGGCCGCGGCGCTGGTTCTGATGACCATCGGCCGGGCGCAGGCGCAACCTTATATCCTGGCGCTGCTGGCGCTGTTGGCGATGGTCGGGCTGTTCAGCCTGTTCGCCTTCGCCGCCGGAATTATCCGATTCGCCGATCGGGCCGCCGACGACCCGGTCCTGGGCCGCATCGCCGATCAGGCCTATGACGGCCTCGCGGTCACCGATTCCCGCGGCCACGTGGTCTATTCCAACGCGGCCTATCTGGCGCTGACCGGTGCGGCGAGCCAGCTCGAGGTGCGCCCGGTGGAACGGGTCTTCATCGGCAATCCCGACGTCTCCGAGGCGGTGTTTCGCCTGCTCAAGGCGGCGCGCGAAGGCAAGCGGCTGCAGGAGGAAGTCCGCGTCGCCGGCCAGGAGGGCGCCCAAGGTGGCGCCCAGGGCCGCTGGCTGCGGTTGCGGGTGCGGCCCCTTGGCCAGGCCAAGCGCCAGGCGAGGTACACGGTGTGGTCGGTGGCGGACATCACCCGCGACCGCGAGCGGCAGGAAGACGTCTTTCAGGAGCTGCGGCATGCGATCGAGTATCTCGATCACGCGCCTTGCGGTTTCTTCTCGGTCAATGCCGAAGGCGACCTCGTCTACGTCAACGCCACGCTGGCGAACTGGCTGGATCACGATCTTGCGGAGATCGGATCGGGCGGCTTGAAGCTCACCGATATCGTGTCCGGCGACGGCGCGGCGCTGTTGACCTCGATTGCACCGGTGCCCGGCGAAGTCAAAACCGAGGTGTTCGATATCGATCTGCGCATGCGCGGCGGCAAGACCATGCCGGTGCGGCTCTATCACAAGCTGGCCTTCGGGGCCGACGGCGCGCCCGGCGCCTCGCGGACGCTCGTGATCAACCGGGCGCGCGATGAGCGGCCCGATCCGCAGCGCGCCGCCGAAGTCCGCTTCATGCGTTTCTTCGATCATACGCCGATGGCGATTGCGACCGTGGACCGCGGCGGCGCGGTGGTGCGCGCCAATGCACGGTTTGCCAAGCTGGCGCAAAGTCTGAGCCCGGACGGTGCCGCCGGCAAATCCATTTTCAGCGCCGTCAACCCGCGCGACCGCAGCCTGATGGTGGCGGCCATCAACCAGGCGGCGGAAGGGCAGGGCGATATCCCGCCGGTCGAGGCGATGCTCGACGGCGCCAAGGAACGCTGGGGCCAGTTTTTCGTCACCGCGGTCGAGGAGGATGAACGCGAGACCGAGGCCGCGATCGTCTACATGCTGGAGACCACCGAGCGGCGGGCGCTCGAAAACCAGATCAACCAGTCGCAGAAGATGGACATGGTCGGCCAGCTCGCCGGCGGCATCGCACATGATTTCAACAATGTGCTGTCGGCGATCATGATGGCGAACGATTTTCTGCTCAACGCCCACAAGCCGACCGATCCCTCGTTCCAGGACATCATGCAGATCAAGCAGAACGCGACCCGGGCGGCGACACTGGTGCGCCAGCTCTTGGCGTTCTCGCGACGCCAGACGCTGCGGCCGCAGGTGCTCGACCTCGGCGACGCGCTGAGTGACCTGACCATGCTGTTGCGCCGCCTGATCGGCGAAAAGGTCAAGCTCGACCTCGTGCATGGCCGCGACCTCTGGCCGGTCAAGGTCGACGTGTCGCAGTTCGAGCAGGTGATCGTCAACCTGGCCGTCAACGCCCGCGATGCGATGCCCGACGGCGGCAAGCTGACGGTGCGAACCGCCAACGTCAACTCGGACGAAGCGGCCCATCTCGCCTATAAGGGCATGCCGCCGGCGGATTATGTGCGGATCGACATCACCGATACCGGCACCGGCATTCCCGCCGAGATCGTCGACAAGATCTTCGAACCGTTCTTCTCGACCAAGGAAGTCGGCAAGGGCACCGGGCTTGGCCTGTCCACGGTCTATGGCATCGTCAAGCAGACCGGCGGCTTCATCTATGTCGATTCGGAAGCCGGCCTTGGCACGTCGTTCCATATCTTCCTGCCGCGGCATCATGTTGAACTGGAAACCCAGCCCGACGCCGCAGCCGTCAGCGAGATCGCCAAGGAGCCGCCGGCCGAGGCCAAGCCGAAGACGGATCTGACCGGGCAGGGCACCATTCTGCTGGTCGAGGACGAAGAAGGCCTGCGCTCGCTCAACGCCCGCGGCCTGCGCTCGCGCGGCTACAGCGTGATCGAAGCCTCCAACGGCCTCGAGGCCATGGAGGCGCTGGAGCAGGAGAACGGCGCCGTCGACCTCGTCGTCTCCGACGTGGTGATGCCGGAAATGGACGGTCCGACCCTTCTGAAAGCCATGCGCGGGCGCAATCCCGACCTCAAGATCATCTTCGTATCCGGTTACGCCGAAGACGCCTTCGAGAAGAGCCTGCCCGAGAACCAGCAGTTCGCCTTCCTGCCAAAGCCGTTCACGCTGAGCCAGCTGGTGGCCGCGGTCAAGGAAACCATGACGCCGTCGTAGACCGGCGGGAGGTCTCCAGCGTCTCCGCCGCCATTGCGAGCCAAGCCAAGCCATCCATCCCTCGTCTGGCACAAACATGGATGGCCTCGTCGCAAGAGCTCGCAATGACGGGAGCCGGCGTGAGGTCTGCAATGACGGGACCCGGCGTGAGGTCTCCAGCGCGACCTCCGCCGTCATTACGAGCGCAGCGAAGCAATCCATCTCTCGTCTTGCACAAGCGTGAGGGCTTTCGCCGCGGCTTGAATGGCGCGCGGCCAGCGCGGCATCGAAGTAGTTCAGGCTCGCAATGTCGGGCTTTCGCACGAGCCGCTCGCGAACCACTTCCAGGATCATCTTCGGCGCATAGCCCTTCGACAGCCACGCGCCGGCGCGTGACAGGTCCGGGCATCTCGCCCCGAATGCCTGGCGCAAGTCGGCACGGAGCAGGCTCTCAGCGGGGGTGACCTGCAACCTTCCAAAATCATCAGCAGGCGCGCGCGGCTCTGCTGTGTTCTGCTCTGTTTCTGTTCTGCTCTGTTCTGGTGCCGTTACACCTCCTGTTTCAGTAACGGCCGGTGTAACGTTACACAGCTTGGGTGCTGTAACGGTGGGTGTAACGTTACGCTCCTGTTCCCTGTAACGTTTCACCCACTCGTGGCAGCCGTCCGACTTGAATTGCCGCTTGTCCCAGTTATGCGGGCGCAGCACGCCGGCCTCATCGTCGATCAATCCGGCCTGGCCGAGCCGGTTGACGATCTCGACGGCCTTGGCCGGATGGATGCGAAGCCTGAAGGCGATATCCTCGAGCGGCGGCAGCGCGCCGTCGTTCTGGCTCGCCAGACACCACAGGTTCAACAGCGCCTTGACGAGATCGCCGGGCAGGCGCTGCACCTTGGGATCATCGACCAGCGAACCATAGACTCGAAACCATCTGTTCATGGGCGCCTCTCCGTAATTGAAAGCAAGCGCAGCCGGCGGCACGCCGGCGGGATCAGGCGCCCCCACGATATCGGCTCATGGCTCTCTACACTTTTATGTGTGATACTGTCAACACCTATATGTGTTCAGAGCCCGGCCCGCGACCGAGGGCCGCAGCCTTGACCCCGGCGCATGGCTTCACTTTTGGGCAGCGCTGCCCATGTTAGTGGCGCTTCCCCATGTCGGGGTGTGAGGAACAGACATGAGCTTTTTGCAGCGCGGCCGTGGCATCATCCAGGCCATCGCCCTTGTTTTGTCGCTGGTTTTGCCGTTGATCGCAGCCGCCCCGTCGGCCGACGCCCGGGTCGGTGGCGGCTTGAGCAGCGGTTCGCGAGGCGCGCGTACCTTTTCGGCGCCGCCGAGCACAACGACGGCGCCAGGTTCGGCCTTACCGTTCAATCGCACCATGACCCAGCCGGGCAGCCCGGGGCTGGGCGCGCCACTTGGTGGCGGCGGGTTTTTCAACCGGTTTGGCGGCAGCATGCTCGGCGGCCTTGCCGCGGGCTTCCTCGGCGCCGGCCTGTTTGGCATGCTGTTTGGCGGCGGAATGTTCGGCGGGCTCGGCGGATTGTCGTCGATCTTCGGACTGTTGCTGCAGATCGGCCTGATCGTCATCGTGGTGAGGTTGGCGATGGCATGGTGGCAGCGCCGTCACCAGACGGCCTTTGCCGGCGCCACCGCGGGTCCGGGCGCGGCGACGAGCTTCCGTTCGGCTGCGGGTTTCGGGTTGGGATCAGGCAGCGCGCCACTTGAAGTACTGCCGGCCGATTACGAGGCCTTCGAACGGTTGCTCGGCGAGATCCAGGATGCATGGTCAAACGAGGATGTCGCCAGGCTGCATACGTTGGCGACCCCCGAAATGGTGTCGTATTTCACCGGCGATCTCGAGAAGAACCGGGCCCGCAATGTCATCAACAAGGTCACCGGCCTCAAGCTGCTGCAGGGTGACCTCGCCGAAGCCTGGCGCGAGGGCGATACCGACTACGCCAGCGTGGCGATGCGGTACGCGCTGGTCGACAAGACCCTGGAGCGCACCACCGGCCGGCTGGTCGAGGGCAGCGAGGTGCCGACCGAGGCCACGGAGGTGTGGACCTTCATGCGTCCGCGCGGCAGTCAGTGGGAACTCTCGGCGATCCAGCAGACCTGAAGCCCGATCCAGGGAATAAATTCGACAGGGCGCCGTGGTTGGTTCCGCGGCGCCCTGATGTCAGATGGCGACAGCCTTACGCATGAACTCGTTTGATGGCGGCGCCTGGTCGCGGGCGAACCGGGCCATATCGCGGATCGAGGCCGGCAGCTTGGCCACCGGAACGGGCTTGGCGAACAGATAGCCTTGGCCCTTGGCGCAGCCTTCGCGGGCCAGGAATTGCCACTGTGCCTCGGTCTCGATCCCTTCGGCGAGCACGGGGATACCGAGGCTGGTGCCCAGCGCCAGGATGGTGCGTACGATCGCGGCCGCCGCGGCCTCTTCGGGTAGCCGTTTGATGAACGACTGATCGAGCTTGATCTGGTCGAAGGGAAAGGCGTGCAGCGTCGCCAACGACGAATAACCGGTACCGAAATCGTCCATGGCGATGGAGATGCCCATCGCCTTGAGCTGCCGCAGAACGTGCAAACCGCGGGCGGTGTCGGACATGATGGTGGATTCCGTGACCTCGAGCTCCAGCCGCGCGGGCGAGAGTCCGGTTTCCAGCAAAATCGCATGAATACTCTGCGCCAGATCGTCGCGGGAAAACTGCAGCGGCGACAGATTGACCGCGACCGTTCCGGGAATGCGCCCCGCGGCAGCGTCGCCGCAGGCGGTGCGCAGCGCCCACTCCCCGAGGCCTGCGATCGCGCCGGTTTCCTCCGCCAGCGGAATGAATTCCGCCGGTGAAATCATCCCACGTTTCGGATGATGCCATCGCATCAGGGCCTCGGCGCCACAGACCCGGCCGTCCCGCAGCGAGGTCTGCAACTGGTAATGCAGCTCCAGTTCTTGGCGCGTCGCCGCATTCTGCAGATCGCGCGCCAGCGTCCGCCGCGCCCGCGCCGTGTTGTCCATCTCGCGGCTGTACATGCAGATCGAGCCGCGGTGCCCGCTCTTGCCGCGGTGCATCGCCAGTTTGGCATGGCTCAGCAGATGGTCGCGTTCGCGCGTATCGGTCGGAAACACCGAAACGCCGATTGTCGCGCCGAGGCTGACGGTCTGATCCCGAACCACGAACGGTTCGGCAAAGGCCTGCGCGATCCGGCCGGCAAAGGCGAGGGCGTCGCGGGGGTGATTGCCGGAAGTCTGCAGCGCCAGAAACTCGTCACCATTCTGGCGGGCCAGGAATTCTCCCGGGCCGATCGCCGAACGCATTCGCTGCGCCGCCTCGATCAGCAGCAGATCGCCGCCGTCGTGGCCGAACTGATCGTTGATGTCCTTGAAGCCGTCGATGTCGATCGCGAGCGCCGCGACCTTGTCGGCCTTCTCGTGGGCCTCCGCGATATCGAAGGCCAGCCGTTCATTGAACGCGATACAATTCGGCAGTCCGGTCATGGTATCGTTGAACGACAGCTGATGGATACGATCCGCCAACTCCGTGCGCGCGCGCAGGTCGATGATGTAAGAGGAAAATCCGCTGCCGATCACCAGCAAAACGGCCCCGACCACACCCAGTCCCAGCATCTTGGCAGGCAGCAATCCCGGGGCGACGGCCAGCGCCGGATCGTGAACCACCGACAGCGTCGCCGTCAGGGTGGCGTGCATCGCGCACAGCATGAACGTCAGGACGATCGCGGCGCCGTGTCGGCACCAGCGTGTCACCGGACGGTTGGCGCGGTTGACAGCGAGCGCGCTGAGGCCGAATCCGAGCAGGAGCGTCGCCGCCACGCCGTATCCGCTGCAGAAGATCGTTCCCGCGACGTGCCAGCTGCTGAGCCCGACATAGTACGTGGTCAAGATCCCCGAACCCATCACCAGGCCGCCGAGTTCCGGCGCCAGCAGCGGCCTGGTGCGGCTTCCGATTTCAAATCCGAGCAGACAGGTGATGATCGTGATCGGCAGGGTCGCCGCGATTGGGAGCACGTCGAATCCGCCGTCCAGCCCGGGATCGAGCGCCAGGATCGAGAGGCAGATCGAGGCCCACAGCACCGCTCCGGTGCCGACCGAGGCCATGAACAGCCATCCATAGCGGGTCGATCCCGTGGTCGCGCGGGCGCGCGCGAAATGCCGCATTCCGACCCAGCTGCCAAACAGGCAGATGACGCCGGCGAGGCCCACAAGCATCCCATGGCGGATGAGGATCAAGGCTTGATCGTGCGACATCCAAGCGGCTCCTGTGCTCCGGACCGGAGCGATGCTGGCGCCGCGAGGGCTGTCGGCGTTACCGGTGCCTCGCGAGCTTGTGCATAAAGCGTTGAAATTCTGTAAGGGGGTGGCGAGGCGTGAAGCGGAACCCACGGCATCGAACCGATACATTAATTCCCTGTTAAGCTTGCCGGACAGTCGCGGTGAGAAGACCTTTCGAAAAGACAATTGAGAACGGGAGCCGCCATGCGCTACCAACTTTACTACTGGCCGGGCATTCAGGGCCGCGGCGAATATGTTCGCCTGGCGCTGGAAGAGGCGGGTGCCGACTATGCCGATGTCGCGCGCGGCGACCGCGGCATGGCCGCGATGATGCAATTGATGGAGGGGCGCAGCGGCACGCCGCCATTCGCCCCGCCGTTCCTCAAGGCCGGCACGCGCGTGATCGGCCAGACCGCCAACATTCTGCTCTATCTCGGTTCGCGCCATGGACTGGCACCGAAGGCGGAGACCGGGCGATTATGGGTGCACCAGCTCCAGCTCACGGTGGCCGACCTGGTGTTGGAAATTCATGACACCCATCATCCGCTCGGGCCGTCTTTGTATTACGAGGACCAGCGGGCTGCAGCGAAAAAGCGCAGCGCGGAATTCTGGAAGGAGCGGGTGCCGAAATATCTGGGTTATTTCGAACGGCTGTTACAGGGCCATGGCGGCTTCTATCTCACCGGCCGCAGGCTGACCTACGCCGATCTTTCGCTGTTTCAGATCGTTGAGGGCCTGCGATATGCCTTTCCCAAGCGCATGAGGGCGTTCGAGCGCAACATTCCCGGCCTTGTGGCGCTGCACGACCGGGTCGCCGCGCGGGCAAACATCAAGGCCTATCTGGCGAGCGACCGCCGCATCGCCTTCAACGAGGACGGCATTTTTCGTCATTACAAGGAGCTGGACGCGTAGCCGACGCACGCGATCCTCACCTCTCCCCGCGATAGACGCGGGGAGAGAGGGAGCGCACCGCCGCAGCCGAGATACGACCATCTTGCCGACAATTCGCTGTCGCTACCGGTTTCGTCCCTCCACCGGCGTCGTCTTGAGTTTGGCCAGCTCGATGCCGTCGATGCAGTTGACGTTCAGCGCCACCACCTCGGTGCCGTCGGGGTTGTGGCCGCGGGCGAATACGTCGACCCCGCAGTCGATGCAGAGCTGATGCCGGATCACGTGCTTGTTGAACAGATACTCCCTCAAATTGTCCTCGCCGGCGCGCAGCACGAAGCTGCCCGGGGGCAGAAATGTGAGGTGCAGGCCCTTCTTGGTGCAGATCGAGCAGTTGCACGCGGTCACCAGGGCCAGATCGGTCGTGCACTCGAAGCGCACCAGGCCGCAATGGCAGCCGCCGGTGAAAGTTCGGCTATGGGTCATGGCATCGCTCCCCGTTCTCACCGCGGTCCGGGCAGCGGACGATAGCGTACCATGGAAGCATAGTCAGCATTTCCCGGCAGGGCCAGGATCAGCGTGCGTTGTTACGATACAGCGCGGTCAGTAAGACTCGGACACCCGAACGCCTTCTGTGGGTAGCGATGCCCACGGCATTCGGGCAGAGGTGATCCGCCGGGACCATGCTGCTCAGGCGAGTTGATCGATCCGCGTTCCCTGTCCCGGCGGCAATGGGGGCAGCGCCGTCTGTTGGGCCGCGCCGGCGTCCCCGGCATCGCCGTCCGCCGTAGGGTCGGGGCTTTGCGCACTCGTGTCGGGCGTTTGGACGACCGCGGCCGGCGGGGTCGGCGGGGTTGAGGCCGAAATACTCGAAATGCTGCTCATGAATCAAATCCTCAGGCGACTTTCGTTGTTGGCGACTGTGCCGGGAAGGGAGCGAACGCTTTATGAATTCGGATACTCAAACCGTGCGCCACCGTGGGCGAACGCCAAGGCATGGTGAACGGGAGGCTGCAATCTCCATTCTGAAAGATGTTCAAATCGGTCCGATTTCGTCAGCCATCCCTCAAGATATGACTTCTGGCGATTACTGGTCCGTGCTGCGGGAGATCGTAATCGAGGCTTCCGTTTTGGTCCGGCTGCAGCGCATGTCGAGGCGCCGGTAGCGGGTCGCGACGTCGTCGCCGTGCAGTATCCCCATCCGCTGGATGCAGCGTGTCGCGCCCCTCAGCATGTCCTCTCTGGGCAGCGTGAAGATGATGGCGGCGGCGCTGGCGACAAGATCGATGAAGGCCGGCTTCGGCTTGCGGCTGTCGGTTCGCGCAAACAGCTCGTTGGTGACGTTGCGGCTGGCGCAGCCGAGCGTGAGTTGGGTGGCCAGCGGGTGCGACAGGTAGATCAGATTGGCCGCGGTCTTGCCGACCGCAAGGCCGTCGATCTGGTTCTTGAGCTGGGCTGCGAGATCGTCGCAGCGGTCGGCGCGTGCCGGCGAGCCGCCTGAGCCGATCAGCAGGATCAGCGTGACGAGTATCCCGTGAGCGAACAGTTGCCTTGTCATTTTAAAGCCCCGCGTCATTGAAGCCCGGGCGCGCGGTTCATGCAAGGTCTGCCGTCCCCCGAGCCGCCGAATCTGGTTCAAACAGGCGCCCCTACGCCATTCAGATCCGTAGGGGCGCCCCTTGTGGGCGCCCTCGTGCCGCCTCGCGCGATCGGAATTTGTCTCGGCAGGGCGGCCACTAGAACCGCCCTACAGGGATGGACGATGGCGTAGGGCCGACCATTGTGGTCGCCCCGGCTTGACGCCGGAGCAGTTGCGCCAGCCTGCCAAAAACGACGAAGCCTGCGACTGGTGTTTTGGTTCTGACGCTTGGTCGCTCTCGGCGTCATTCCGGGGCGCGCCCCTGCGCGAGTCCGGAATCCATACCCCCCAATCGTGGATGTGGATTCCGTGCACTCGGGCCCCGGAACGGCGGAAACAATTGTCAGAGGCAGAACACTAGCTACAGCGTCCATTATGGAGTTTCGAAACCATGGCGCGTTCGCGCTCGCAATCGTTATTGTAGGTCACGTTGTTGCAGCCGCAGACCGGCCGAACAATCGCCGGACAAACCTGTGGAACCCGGGCGCAGGTGCCGGTCTGGTCAAACCGGCCGCAGACGCCGATTTTATACTGGCAAAACTGGCCGGCCTCACACGACTGACCGATGAAGCCGCCGCAGCTCTTGGCCATGCCAGCCGCCTGGGAGCCGTTGGAAGCGAGCAGTGTCAGCGCTATCGCCGCGAGCAGAACAACAAACTTGGTTTTCATGGTTGCCTCCGTGAAATGTTCAGCTTTTGAAATAACAACCCAAGGTTATATCGATCTGCGCGGCCGTGCAATGGTGCCGCGAGCCGCGCAGCCAGACGGGATCCGCCAAAGGGCCGTGCGCGGTAGTGCCAGAACATGACGCCGGTTCCTGATTCCGCTCAACCGCCCAACGCCACGGCCATGGCATCCCGCACCTTCCTTTTGTCCCAAAAGTGCTTAGAAGGGTGGCATCGCCGGCGCAGCATTTCATATGTGTGCTCCGGGCTGTCGAACCTGCGAGCAACCCATGAACGCCCCCACCGCCATCCCCGACCCCAAACCCGTTCCGCCGTACCGGCACACGCCGTTGTTTCCGCTCGGCCCGGACACCACCCCCTATAAGAAGATCACCACCGAGGGCGTGCGGATCGAAAAGGTGCTCGGCAAGGATATGCTGGTGGTGTCGCGCGAGGCGCTGCGCAGCTTGAGCGAGGCCGCGTTCGGCGACATCAATCACTATCTGCGGCCGGGTCACCTGAAACAGTTGCGCAGCATCCTCGATGACAAGGAGGCCAGCGACAACGACAAGTTCGTCGCCTTCGATTTCCTGAAGAACGCCAATATCGCCGCCGGCGGCGTGCTGCCGATGTGCCAGGATACCGGCACCGCCATCATCATGGGGAAAAAAGGGTTTCGCGTCCTCACCGACGGCGACGACGAGGCGGCGCTGTCCGAGGGCGCGCGTGACGCCTACTTGCGCCGCAACCTGCGCTATTCGCAGGTCGCGCCGCTGTCGATGTATGAGGAGAAGAACACCGCCAACAACATGCCGGCGCAGTGCGAGATCTATGCCGAGGGCGGCTCTTTAGATGCAGACTTGGCCTACAAGTTCATGTTCATGGCCAAGGGCGGCGGCAGCGCCAATAAGAGCTTTCTGTTCCAGGCAACGCCCTCGGTATTGACCCGGGATCGCCTACTGGCCTTCCTGAAGGAGAAGGTGCTGACCTTGGGCACCGCGGCATGCCCGCCCTACCATCTGGCGATCGTGATCGGGGGCACCTCGGCCGAACTCTGCATGAAGACGGTGAAGCTGGCTTCCGCGCGCTATCTCGACGCCTTGCCGACCCATGGCTCCGCCGACGGCAACGCCTTCCGCGATCTCGAGATGGAGCAGGAAATATTGAAGATGACGCAGTCGCTCGGCGTCGGCGCGCAGTTCGGCGGCAAATATTTCTGTCATGACGTGCGGGTGATCCGGCTGCCGCGCCACGGCGCCTCGCTGCCGATCGGGCTTGGCGTGTCCTGCTCGGCGGACCGCCAGGTGCTCGGCAAGATCACGCGCGACGGCGTCTATCTCGAGGAGCTCGAGCACAACCCGGCGCAATACCTGCCCGCGGTCGAGCAGTCGCTCGGCGGCGAGGTCGTCAAGATCGATCTCAACCGGCCGATGCCGGAGATCCTGGCGACGCTCTCGAAACATCCGATCAAGACCCGGCTGTCCTTGACCGGCACCATGATCGTGGCGCGCGACTCGGCCCATGCCAAGCTGCGCGAGCGGCTGGAAAAGGGCGAACCGCTGCCGGACTATTTCAAGAATCATCCGGTCTACTACGCAGGCCCGGCCAAGACCCCGGCCGGCTACGCCTCCGGCGCGTTCGGACCGACCACCGCGGGGCGGATGGACTCGTTCGTCGACCAGTTCCAGGCCGCCGGTGGCTCGATGGTGATGGTGGCGAAGGGCAACCGGGCGGTCGCGGTGCGCGAGGCCTGCAAAAAGCACGGCGGATTTTACCTGGGCTCGATCGGGGGAGCGGCGGCCAACCTCGCCGAGCACTGCATCAAGAAGGTCGAGGTGGTGGAATATCCCGAACTCGGCATGGAAGCGATCTGGCGCATCGAGGTCGAGGATTTTCCAGCCTTCATCATCATCGACGACAAGGGCAATGACTTCTTCAAGGAATTGAATCTGGGGTGATTAATTGTTTCGGTGCTGATGCTTCGGCTCTTCTCGGCTTCATTCCCGGCTCCCCTGGAGGTTGGCCCAGGCGGGGCCTTATTGCATTTGTCCCGTGAGAAAATAAAGTCAGGCTTGAAGGGTGAACTATTTCTCACCGCATGCTATGACAACTAAATGACGAAACTGCTTGAACAAGCTCTGCGCCAGATAGAACAACTGACGGAAGGTGAGCAGGATGCTGCCGCGGGCGCGTTGCTCGACTATGTCAAGCATATGCGCGACACACGATTGACCGAAGCTCAAATCGCTGAGATACGCCGCCGCAGGGCGGATCCCAATCGCACGCTGGTGTCTCATGCGGAAGCACGCAAGCGTATCGCGCGGCTGGGCCCGTAGCGGGCCGCATGGAACTCGTCTTTGACGATCAGGCACTCACCGATCTCGAAGACATCTTTCATTGGATTGCCCAGGACAGTCCTGTCGCTGCGAAGGCCGTAGTTGACCGGCTCTTTAGCTGCACCGAACTGCTGACATCGTTTCCGTTCATGGGTCACATCGGTCACGATCCCGAGACGCTAGAGTGGGTGGTACCGCGCTTGCCGTATATTGTGGTTTACGAAGTCGATCAGGCGGCGCAGCGTGTCATCGTGACAGCGGTGCTTCACGGTTCCCAAGATCGGGATCGCGCAAAATGATGCGCGGGCGCGCCGCGTGTTAGCTCGTAATCCACGCGCCAGCGTACGCCCAAACGGAGAAGCTGTAAGAGAAAAAGCTCAGGCGTTGCGGGCTGCGGGCCTCAACTAGCTCTCGCGCTTCTTGTCGTGTTCGGCCATCCACTGATCGATGAACTCGCGCGGCGAGAGCGGGGCTTTTTCGGCGCTGTTGACTGGCGCTTCAGGATCGAGGGGAGGGACGCTGGTGCCGGTGAGCCGGTCGATCTCGGCGTGGATGGATGCGGCGCGCGCCTTGCCGGCTTCGGTGGGTTTTGGTTTTGTCATTCTGTCTCCTTCGCTGCCGACGCAGTGGCAGCCAAAATCGGCCTTCCAAGGGCGGGAGGCATCAGCGCACGCTATCGTGACAACGGCGGGCCGGTTCCCGCTCAGGATCTCTTCTTGGTGACTGACTTGGCGGCCGTATTCCCCGCGGTGCCGCGCCGCTTCGGCGGCTGGGCGAGGATCTCGCTGATTTGCTGGCGCCACATCGTCGCGGTGCCGGCCAGTGATTTCTGTGCCTGCGCCACGGTCAGGCCGGCGCACTGCGCGGTGACCCTGCCGCGACCAATGGCCTCCGCGGTTCGTTCCGCGGTCAGGCGGTCGATAAAGCCGCGGATGCTGCCGGATGTGCTATCGCGCGGGCCGACGTCGCGGAACGATGGCTCGCCGCCATCGAACCAGGTCTGCTGCCACCAATGTCCATCCACCGCATTCTTCCATGACAAGTAACCGCCGCGCAGCACCTGGCGCGGCGCGGTGACGGCGCCGGTGTAGGAATAACGCACGCCGGATGATTGCATCGGATCGAAATAGTTCGGCGTAATGAAATTCGACACCAGAATGCCGTTGACGCTGTATGCGAAATCGGCGGCTTCCAAGGGGTCGCAGACCTCGACCAGGAAGCTGACGCGTCCCTGTCCCGGCTTCGGCGAATCGCTGGTCAGCTGCCGGTCGCCGGAGGGATCGACGACCATCTCGCACATTTCGTGACTGGCGGTCAGCGACCACTTGTCGACACTGTCGTCGGAGGAGATGAGAGCGAGCGGCTGGCCGTCCTGGTCGATATGGATGCCCGCGGCGCTGTAGCCGATGTCATCCCTGATCACCATCGGCCAATAGCCGTCCGGCACGTGCTCAAGCTTGTCGAAGGCATCGACCGTGGCGGATACCTCCCAGATCGGCGCGAGGTCGCGGCTCGCCTGTTTTTGCAAGGCCGCAGAGACGCGCAGCAGGTCGCTCATCTTGCAACGTTTCGACTCCGATACGAGTGCCACGTGTTGAACGAGTGCCAATGGGCCCTCCAGCCAAACGAATTCGCTGGATCGTAATCGGCCAAACCTGGGGTTGCAATTGAGATTCGGGACCTCAGGCGCGGGTGCCTGTGAACGGGAAGCTTCCCATCGGGCCGATGCCCATTTCGCCGGACATGCTGTCGCCCGAGACCTTGCCGGTGAACTCCAGCGTCAGCGGCATCGGGTTGGTGATCGAGATTTTCCAGGCGACCTCTTCCCCGTTCGCCGTGCCGTCGAAGATTTCTCCGGAGTTGCCGTCGGCGGCCTGCGTTCCCGTCAGGATGCCGTCCGCGCTCTTCAGGGTCAGCGTGGCCTGGCGCTCGCCCATCGGGGTGCTCATGGTGATGTTCCAGTTTCCGTCGACGGCCATTTTGGTCTCCTTAATGTCTGGTATTCACAAAACCGGAATGGTTCTGGGTTCGCGGGCAGCGTTGCGGCGGGTATAGCGCATCTCACCGATGAAGCCAAATCCTGGATCTTTTGACGCGGTTTCCGCATGCCAACCGAGACCGGCCTTTGATCGCGCTCGGCGCAGGCTGCACCCGAAAAGCTCTTAGGCGCGGGCGGCGCGTATCCGGCTGGCGACGGCCACTCGAAACACGACATATTGCACGGCGAAGGCGGCGAGCTTGGCGCCGACAGCGACGACCGAGACATAGATCGCCCACAGCTTCAGATCGCCCGACAGCGCCACCGCGATCACTCCGCCGCCCAGCGCAAACATCAGCGCCGCCCAGGCGTAGCCGGCCAGGGTGACATACTCCGGAATGGTTTCGCTGACGATTCCGGGCACATAGCGCAGCATCCAGCCGCGCTTGAGCATGACGGCGCCGATCGCGAAATGCGCGATCGAGGGTTTCGCCAGCACATAACGCGGATCGTTGGTCAACAGGGTCGCGCTGCCGAGCACGATGACCAGCCCCAGGCTGGCATAGGTCATGAAGCCGAGCGGCTGCCCTTTGACGCGGCTGTAGATGATCTGGGCGACCGCGCCGGCGATGGCGACGCTGGTCGCCAGGACGACATTGCCGGTGATCAGGATCAGCGCCAAAAACAGGATGGTGGAGAAAAAGTCGGCGGCAAGTTTGGCGAACACGTCTTTCATCGCGGCGTTTCCTCAAGCCCGGGTATGATTCGCGCAATTCAAGCACCGGATGATAGCGATGGTGGCTCAGGCCGCACCGACCCAGTTGCCGTGAAAGCCGTCGGGCACCCGGTGGGCGAGTTGCACCAGCGCCACCGGGCCGGCCTCGATATCGGTGGCGTTGAACACCGCGAGGTCGCTGCGGTTTTCGGCGGCCCGCCAGACCACGGCGAGCAGCCAGCCACAGCCTTCGGCGGCGCTCGCGTCGCGCGCGACGAAGACCGGCTCGGAAATGGTATCGCCGGCCGGCAGCAGATAGCGGCCGAGCCGAGATCCCCGGCCGTCGACATGCACGATACCGGACAGCGGGCCGAACATCGGCAAGTCCGGGTTGGCGCAGGCATACCAGCCGTGCTGGTTCTTTAGTCCGGCGCGGCGATCGTCGATGCGCGGGAATTCGCCGGTCAGGTCGTCAAGATAGCTCTGGGTAAAGCGGTCAGTATTCCCGGCGAGATCGAAGGTCCAGCGGCACAGGCGTGCACGGGATTTGTTGGGGTCGGTCGGCGAGCCGTCGGGATGGGGAAACAGCGGCGCTTCCTCGCACTGCATGACGTCGGCGACAATGCGGTCACCTTCCTCCCAGGCATTCATGACGTGAAAGACGAAACAGCTTTCGCCGCGAAACCAGACGATGTCGCTTGTCGCACCGTTGCGTTTCATCACCCCGACATAGGCGCCCTTGTCGGGCTCCCAGGCATAGGGCGGCCGGCCGAGCATCGCCCGGAACATGCTGCCGGTCAGGGGCAGGATCGGAAACAACAGATGATGTTCGGTGACGATGAAATCGTGCACCATGCTGGCATAGGGCGCCTCGAAGCGATCGAAGCGGGTCACCACGCCGGCGGCGCTGACGGTGCCGAAGGACAGCGCAGCGGTGAGCGGGCCTGCGGCATTGTAACCAAAGAACGCCATCTCGCCGGTCACCGGGTCGATCTTGGGATGGGCGGTAAAGGGTCCCGCGATGCCGCCGTTGTAATCGCAATAGCCGATCCGCTGCAGCGTCGAGGGCTCGATCTCGGTCGGCGGATGGGCCTCCTCCAGCGCCAGGAGACGGCCGGCATGAAAGATGATGTTGGTATTGGCAACGCCCTCGTCCTTGGTGGTCGCGGCCGGCGCACCCGGCAGTTTTCGGCCAAACCCGCCGAACAGAGCGCGGCCGGCGTCGTGTTCGGCCTGCCATTTCGGGGTTCGGATCCAGCGGTTGCGGTAGCTGGCGCGGCCGTTCTCGAGTTGGAAGGCGTGCAGCATGCCGTCGCCGACGAACCAGTGCGCGCCCGGCGCCTCGAACTGCGGATTGGGGCCGTTGCGGTAGAGCGTGCCGTTGAGCTCGCGCGGCAGTTCTCCCTCGACCCTGAGAAAGGGCGCGTCGCATTCCATCGGGATCGGCGCCCGATTGGTCGGGGCTTTCCGAGCCGCCGCCACCACGTCATCCTGCGGCTTGGTTTCCTGCTGCATCGCTGTAGCTCCCAATCTTTACACCGTAAAGATAGCAATAGGGGTCCTTACCCGGTCCGTCAAGGCAAATCTTTACGGTGTCAGAATCGTGATCTATAAGCGGCGCTGAAATGCCAAGAAAACCCAGCGCTTCCCTGACCCGCGCCCGACCTCCGGCAAAACGACCCGCGCCGGCCCGGCCCGGCCGCATCCGCTCCCGGCTTGCCGGCGGAGCGGCCCGCGAGGCCGCACCGTACCATCACGGCGCGCTGCGCGACGCCTTGCTGGAGGCGGCCGAGCGGGTGCTGGAGCGCGATGGGCTCGCCGGTCTGACGCTGCGCGCGGTGGCCCGCGAGGCCGGCGTGTCGCATGCCGCGCCGACCCATCATTTCGGCGATCTCACCGGCCTCGTCAGCGAGCTGGCCGCGATCGGGTTCCGGCAATTCAACGCCGCGCAGGCGGCGGCTCGCGCCGCGGAGACCATGCCGCTGATGAAGGCGATGGCGGGAGCCAAGGCCTATGTCCGGTACGCGCTGGAACATCCCGGCATCTACGGGCTGATGTTTCGGACCGAGCGCCTGGACATGACGCGGCCGTCGTTGAAGCAAGCCGCCGACGCCTCGTTCGCAGCGCTGGCCAGCGCGATTGGCGCCTACCGGCAGGAGCAGATTTCCGCGGAGACGCTGTCGCTCGAGCAGGCGGCAGCCATCGCCCGCGCCTGGTCATTGGTCCATGGCTTTACCACGCTGCTGCTCGATGGACGCCTCAACGGGATGCTGAATTGTCTTCCGAAGGGCGCCGACGCCGATGCCCTGCTGACGGCGATGTTGATGTCCACGGTCGGCAAGCCGCCGGGCCCGTAGCTGCAGCCGGGCCGCCGTTGCTGCCGATCGCTTGGCCGGCACCGGCTTCGCCGCCTTGTGGAACCATGGCCCTGCTGGTGCGCAATCTGGGGAAGGTTGACGACAGAGGCGCGAAATACCTGACAGCGGGCTGAAATTATCCTAAAACAGCGCACCGCAATCCCAGTCACCTTCACCTACGCGCGTCAGTTCCAACGGATCATGCCTGCCATTTCGCCGAAAAAGCCGTATCGCGTTGGCCGTTCCCGTACCGGGCTCGGCCTGTTCGCCACCAAGCCGATCAGGAAGGGCGCCAAGATCGTCCGCTATTTTGGCCCGCTGTTGGATTCCCGCAAGAAAAAGGACGACGCGGTCGAGAACAAATATCTGTTCGAGCTCAATAGCCGCTGGACCATCGACGGCTCGGTGCGCGAGAACGTCGCCCGCTATATCAATCATGCCTGCAAGCCGAACGCCGAATCCGATGTCATGCCGCGCAAGCGCAAGGTCGTGATCCGCGCCATCAAGAACATCGCGCCGGGCGACGAGATCAACTACGATTACGGCACCGACTACTTCAAGGCCTATCTGAAGCCGATCGGCTGCAAATGCGCAGCCTGCGAGAAGAAGCGCAAGAAGCAGCGCGCCGAGGCCAGGGCCGAACGGCTGCGCCTGAAAGCCAAGGCGGAGCGCAAGGCTTTAAGGGAAGCCGAGAAGCAGGCGGCGAAGGCCGAGCGGCTGCGGAAAAAGCTGAACGGCAAATCGAATGGTGCGAGCCGCGGCGGCAAGCTGCTCAACGGCCATGGTGGCAAATCCGCCGCGGGCAAGATGATAGCGGCGAATTCCACCATTCTTGCCAGGCCCAAGGGGAAACAGCACCACGACGGCCGAGCCTCAGCTTAGGCGTCGGCCGAGCGTCGCCTGTGCAATCCTTGGCGCCCGCGCTAAGCGATTGTAAACAAGTGCTTTTCGCGGCGCGCCCTAACCGGCAAGAGAGCGCGTGGTTTTTCTGCCGTGTTGGCCGTATGATGCGCCGTATGAACCGTGACGAGATTATCGAGAGGCTAAGGGAGCGCGAGGCCGACTTGCGTGCGCAAGGGGTCGCTCACGCCGCGCTGTTTGGTTCAGTAGCGCGCGGTGATGACAGCCCCGACAGTGATATTGACATCCTGGTTGACCTCGATCCCGCGATTGTGGTGACGATTTTCGATTATGCTGGCGTGAAGGAATTTATTGCCGGACTGTTCGATCGTCCGGTCGATGTCGTGAGCCGCGAAAGTCTGAAACCCCGTGTCCGACCCAAGGCTACCGCCGGCGCGCTCTATGCTTTCTGAAGGCGACCGCGACGGCCTGTCGGACATTCTTTTCAACATCGATCTTGCACATGCGTTCGCCGAGGGCTTGGACTACGCGCGCTTTCTGGCGGATATTGGCCGAGCCTCAGCTTAGGCGTCGAACTCTTTCAGACGATCTGCGGCGTGCGCGCCAATCCCTTGAAGAAGGTGTAGCAGAACACGCCTTCCGCCGTGGCGGTCCGTTCCAGCGCCGCGATCCCTTCGTCGAAGCGCTCGGCCGACAGAAGCCTCGCGGCGACAGCCGGCTCGCGGACGCCCCTGATCATCGCGGTGAAGGTCTTCCGCGTGAAGCCATCGATGAGCAGAGGGCGGCTGCCGTCGACATAAACCATGCGCGGCGACACCACGGGCGATCGAAAACCGGCTTGAACGAGCAGCGGATACAGCCGTCGTCCGATGCAGGCATCGCCGCCGGCCTTCGCCTGCAATTCGACCTGGCAGCCGATGACCGCGTGAGCCGCATCGCTTTCAGGATAAAAATAAGCCGACCCATGGTCGCCTTCGATCACGGTCAGGGTCCCGCCCGGTTTCAGCAGGGTGCGAAGCCGCGCCAGCGCCGCGGTGGGATCGCGCAAGTGCTCAAGGACGAAGCAGACAAAGACATGGTCGAAGCTCGCCGGCCCGAACGGCGGATCGAACAGATCCGCCTGCCGCAGCGTCACATTGCCGAGACCGGCGCGTTCGAGGCGATCTCGGGCCTCCGCCACCGACGCCTGCGAGATATCGATCGATACGAAGTGCGCTGCCGGGCTGTTGGCGGCAAGGGTCACGGTTTGGGCGCCGACCCCGCAGCCCGCTTCAAGAACGAGGCTGCCCTCGGGATAGCGGGTGTCTGAATGCAGGAGATCGACCAGGGTCGTCGCCTGGTCCTGAAGCCTGGTGGCTTCGAGCGGATCATATCCGTGAACATAGCTCTCGATCATGATGTTGGCCTGGCTCGCTTGTGAGAGGCCCACTCTTGGCAGGGCGACCCGCGCGCGTCTTGAACGCGATTGCAGGCCTGGTGTCAGGCCAGCGCGGCACGGTATTGGCCCGGCGTCACGCCGAACTGCCGCCTGAAGGCGCGCGTGAAGTGGCTCTGATCGGCAAATCCGAGCTGGTAGGCGACGGCGGCCAGGGAATGACCGCTCGCCAGCAACGGCTTGGCGAGGCCAACGCGTCTTTGCAGGAGATAGGCATGGGGGGTGACCCCCGTTTCCCGCACGAAACTTCGTAACAGCTGAAAGCGACTGACGCCCGTCATTGCCGCCAGATCGGCCAGCGTGGTGTTGGCATCGATGGTGTCGTCGAGCCATTGGCGCGCCCTGGTGACGCAAGCCGGGGTCGAAGGTTTCCGAAGGGATCGGGCCATGTGACGGTCGGCGGCCTCAAGCAGCGTCAGCAGCAGCGCCTCGTCACATTGCAGCGCGCTGACACCCTGGCTTGTGACGGCCTGGAACAGAGCGGCGAAACGATCGGCCAGATGCCGGTCCTTCACAGCCGGATGGATGATCTCGGAGCCGCCCGCGGGCTGGCCCGCGAGAGACTGTTGCACCAGGGATGGCTCGAAATACAGCATCCGCCAGCTTCTCGGGCCGTCTTCGAGCGGGCTCCCATCGTGCATCTCGCCTGGATTGACCATGATGACATCGCCCGCGCCGGCTTCGACCTGGCCGATCAGGCTCCATGACCGTTGCGCGCCCGCGACCATCACACCGATTCCGAACTGATCGTGGCTATGGCGTGGAAAGGCGAGCTCGGTTCGCAGGGAATAGGCCTCTACGCCTCGGAGCGCGGAACGATATTGCTTGACGACATGAACTTCCGACGTTGGCATGTCCAGACGGGTCCTCGGCCCGGTCTTGGCGGCAGCTAAATCCGAGCGAGCCTATCGGTTAGCTTAGACATCGATCAACCCTCGATATACCGCCTGCACGGTGGCCTGCGTCTTGTTGGTAGCGCCGAGCTTGACCATCGCGCTTTTGATATGCGCTTCAACGGTCTTGCTGCTGACATGCAGAATGGCAGCCGTGTCATCGGAAGTCTTGCCCATCGCCGCCCATTTCAGCACCTCCTTTTCCCGATCCGTCAAAGGGTGGGCCTGCTGTTCGACGAGATGATGGGTTCTTGTACGCGCATTGACGTCGGTGGCGTGGAGGTCGACGATTTTTTGGGCGAGATAGAGCAGAACAACGTGCAACTGTACGCCGTTGTGCTTGAGGTTGGCGAAGAAGCCATGCAGCGGGTCCTTCCAGAACAGCGCGCAGACGCTGGTGTAGCGGCGACCCAGTGCATCGTTGTAGTGAACGGGGATCGTCAGGCCTTCGTTGATGCCGTAATCCCGCGCGGCTTCCATCGTCCTCACCGCGCCGGGTTTGCGCTTGCCCGTGACGGGTGGCAGCGGAACGCTTCCCCAGTGGAATGGCAGATTGGTCCGGCGCGCCACGGCGAGGCAGGGATCGGTCGAGATGAAATTCTCCGACCGATAGGTATCGATCCAGGCGGCGCTATGCGTCGAGACCAGCAACGGATCGTCCTCCCAGGGATGGGACGCGTCCATGAAACCGAAGGAGCTGAACCCGTAATCCTCAATGATACGCTGAAACACCACCAGAATTTCGTCGACCGAGCCGCAGCCCTCCAGCGCGTTCAAATCGTCCACCAGAATGCCCATACCTCCAAACCCTGGGAAAATTCCTAATTTTCAACGATGGATTGATCCCATCATCTTCCGCCCGGTGACGCAATACGAACCAGGAGCCGGAAGTGCAACAACCGCCGTATACCGCGGGCTTTTTCTCGACCGCGACGCGCCCTGACCTGGCCGGGGCCCTGTTTCGGTTCCGCCACGCGCTGTTTGTACGTGAACTGGGTTGGTCGCTGGCGGCCGGGAAGGACTTTGAGCGGGACGAGTTCGACACGGATGATGCGATCTATTGCGGTCTGTGGACCGACGAAGGGATGATTGGCTGCTTCCGAGCCATCGCCTGCGACCGGCCGTATCTCGCGCGAATGGTGTTTCCACAGATGGCCACCCGGAGGGCCTTTCCGGTCTCCCCCCGTTACATCGAGATCAGCCGCTTCGGGGTCCTGGCCGCCCATCGGCGGGCGAGCATGCTGCTCTACAGCCTCATGGTCCGGTTCGGCTTGGCTCGCCAAGCCGCGGCCCTGGTGGCGCTGGCCGACCCGGCGCACGAAAGGCTGCTCAACCGGATCGGTCTTTCCACGTCCCGTTACGGCGACATCCAGATCGTCGGATTCCGTGAGGATGGCGGATGGATCCCGGCCGTCGCCGGAGAAATTCCGATACCCCAGAAGCCTCCGCCCGCCTTCAAGGCACTCCTTGAACTCACTCAAACCATGGAGATCCGCGATGAAGCATTTTCTTTCGGACGTGAACGCCTTTCGGCATGATCCGCTCGGACTTTTCAAGCGTCACAGCCACGCCGACGGGGAGCCCCTGGTTCGGCTCAACCTCGGTCCGTCTCCGGTCTATCTCGTGACCGACGCGGCCTTGGCCAAGACTATCCTCAAGACGGAAGAATCGGCGATCGACAAAGGTCGCCTGGTCCACAAGCTGCGGACCGTCATCGGCACCAGCTCGATCACCATGAGCGGTACCGAGCATCAGCGGCGGCGGGCGGCGATCCATCATCATCTGGCGCGCAGCATCATGAATGATTTCGTGCCGCAGATCGCCTGCCTGATCCGTCGGCATGCGGCGCTGCTGGTTCGGGAATCGTCGTTCGACGCCCATGCCGTGACGGCCTCCCTCGCCCTTCGGATCATCGTAGCCTTGCTGTTCGGCCAGGGTGCGCTGACGGCGGGGGACGAGTCGGCGTTGATGGAGGCGGTGCGTGTGGCCGAAGAGGAGATGGCCGACAGCCTGTTTCGCATTCTGCCACGCGCGCCGTGGCGCAGTTTCTCCAGGCGAAGACAACTGCGGCAAAGCCGCGCGATGATGGGAGAGGTGGTGGACCGGGTACGAAACCGTGCGACTTCCGGCAGCCTGGTGCAGACCTTGCGCGGGCTCGATCTGTCCTCGGACGAAATGCGCGACGAAATCCTGCTGTTGCTGCTGGCCGGACATCATACCACCGGGAACGCTGCGGCCTGGGTGCTCTATTTCCTGTCGACGGAGCCTGGGCTCGCCGCCAAGCTCGCCGCCGAAGCGCAAGCGGCTGTTGGTGATTCCGGGGAAATCGATCCTTCCAAGCTGCCCAAGGCGGAGATCAGCCTTCGGGTCGCGCGCGAGGTGCTTCGGCTTTACCCACCCTTCTATTGGTTCTCGCGCGAGGTTCGAACGCCGATGGAACTGGAGGGGATCCGGTTGAAGCGAGGAACCTCTCTGATCATCAGTCCGTGGCAGCTACAGCACGATGAACGGTATTGGGTTGATCCCGACAGCTTCCGGCTCGACCGCGGCTATAATACGCCTGCCTTCATGCCATTCGGCCTGGGCCCGCGGGCTTGTGTCGGTATCGGCCTGGGTCTGCTCGAGCTCCAGCTGCTCGCTTTGGAGATCTCGGCTTCCTGCACGTTGGAAATCATCTCCGAGGTGCCAGCCGCGGCGCCGACGCCGCAGGTGACGCTCCTGCCACCACGCATCGAACTCCGACTGCGGCCGCGCCTAAGCGCAACGCTGCGGCCGCCGGCGGCCTCCACCGAGCAGGAGCCGACGCCATCCGCTCGGAAACGAGCGGTCAATGCTGCAGGCGGCGTTCGACCAGTTCGAGGATTTCGCGGCGCTGCGCCGGCGTGAGTTTCAAGAACATCTTGAGCAGACGCAAACCGTCCATGGTCTCAGGCGGCACCGCGCTCTCCTCTTTCGATCCGAGTAATTCGTCCAGATTCAAGTTCGTCATATCGAGCCTTTCAACAGGGATGTAACGATGGCCAAACAGGAAAAAATGGAACTCCTTGCTAATACGATCGACGAGGCAATCGCGCGTGCCGAGCAATTGGGCCTGACCTTCGTCGTGTTCATTCTCGACATGGCGCGCGTTGAGGTTGATCAGACGGAACGCGACAGCCTTCAATATATGGCGACCAATTGACGGCCGACAAGCGGTCTTGCCGCCGCGTCGGATGCTGATTATCTCTGGCCTCTTCGGCCAGCGAGGACGCCGCGATGAGCCCCTTAAAACCGCTTCAGATCGACATCGTTTCCGACGTCGTGTGCCCGTGGTGCTACATCGGCAAGCGCCGCATCGAGAATGCGCTGGCGCTGGCGCCGGAGGTGCCGGTCGCGATCAACTGGCGGCCGTTCTTTCTCAATCCCTGGGTGCCGCGCGAGGGCATCAGCCGCGATGAATATCTCACCACCAAGTTCGGCTCGCCCGAGGCCTACAAGAACATCGCCGGACGGGTTGTCGCCGCCGCCGGCGAGGAGGGCCTGAGCTATCGGCCGGACCTCGTCAAGCGCCAGCCCAACACGATCGATTGCCACCGGCTGATCCACTGGGCCGATGCGCTTCGTAAATCCGCCGAGATGAAACAGCGGCTGATGGAATTGTATTTCCGCGACGGCGGCGATCTCACGGACGTCGATGTGTTGGTGCAGGCGGCGGCCGATTGCGGGCTCGACCCCGATGACGTGCGGCGGCGGCTTGCGACCGATGAGGACGTAGGCCTGATCTCGGCGCAGGCCAAGGACGCCTCCGACAAGGGTATTTCCGGGGTGCCGACATTCGTCTTTGCGCAGAAATACGCGGTATCCGGCGCGCAGCCGGCCGAGCAACTGGTCCGTGCCATCCGCCAGGTGTCGGCGGAAATCAACGCGCAGGCGGCGGAATAGAGGTTTTCGGCATCCCGCGGCTATCTTGCGCGGCGCTTGCGGATCAACTCAACGGCGCCTCGCGCCAGCTCGCGCAATAGCCCGCGCAGGGTCAGCGCCGCATGGATCAGCGCCACCGCGGGATCGCGTGGCCGCAGCGGGATCAGGAGGTCGCCGATCTCGAACCGTCCGCGCCAGATCGGGTTGATCATCGGATGATCCGCGTTCGCCATCGAATCGGCGGTGGCGATGGCCGGATCGGCACAGAGATGGCGGGTGAGATCGAGCGTGAGCTGCGCGCCCGGCGAAAATTTTGCAAATTGCTCGTCAATGCCGATCTTGAAGAAGAAGGCGCGATCCTGATGCCGCAGCACGATCGCCGCCGCGACCGGCGTGGTGCCAGCGCGCAACGTTACGATCTGGCACTGGCCGGTCTCCGACAGCGCCACGCTGGCGCGCCGGATGAAGCTCGCATCGCCCGCGTGCTGTGCCAGCGCGGTGCCGCGCCGGCCTTTCCAGCCACTGGCCTCCAGCGTCAGGAAACCTTCGATCGCGGCCGTAACGTCCTCGGGCGTCCGCGCCACCTCGAACGCCACGGCGCCATGTTGGCCGAGGCGGCTGCGCTGGCGGCGCAATTCTTTCAGCTTCTTGGGTCCCAGCGCATCGCGCAGCAGTTCAGCGGCGTCGCGCCGCGCATCGAGGCAGGCGCGGGTATAGGATTGCAGCACGTAGGGACGGATGCCGTCCTCTCGCAGCGCCTCGGCGATGGCAGCCATCGCGTCGCCGTCGATCGCGACATCGCGCAGGATCAGGGCGTGCGCACCCGCGTTCGCAGCCTGTCGCATCAGCCGCCGCACCGCATCTTGCGGATGGTCGCCGTCGAGCAGCGGTACGCACAAGGTGCCGTAGGGGTGGGCGCTGACCAAGGCCGGCAGCGGAATCCGGTAAGCGCGCCACAGCGAGATCACCGGCATCAGGCCGATCAGGCGCGACGCACGGTCCGGATTGGATGAGGAATCGCTCCATGCGCAGAGCGCGCCAGCATGCGTGCGGCCCCGCGCCGAGCCATCGACGGCCAATTCCCATTCGGGCAGATAATAGCCGTTCGGTTCGATAGCCCGCTCGGCCAGTGCGCGCCATTGGCTCCTGGGCACCAGAGCCAGCGGCGCCAGGGCGGCGCCAGCGCCCAAGGCGGCGGCCGCCTTCGAGCGACGGCGGCCGTCAGCTTGCTCAGCTGCTTGGCCAATGGCTGAATAAGAAATTTCGACCACGTTCCAGATCCCCGGCCACCGTGCTTGGCGCATGACGCGCTGCGCCGCCGGCTCCGCCGCGTGCAAGCCATGCTAGCGGGGAGATGGGTAAAGAAGGTTGGCGCGGGGATGCAATTTTCGAGGGCAGGCTTAAGGCCGTGTTAATCGCCTGGCCCCGACGGCGCTATCCCCTCCCTCCGGCTGCGCAGGTCGACAGGCCCAGAATCGAATACAATGGGCAGGTTCCCATAAGTGCCGTCAGCAATGGAACGACGCCAAGAAGTGCGAAATAACGCCAGGACGCGGCAGGATAGGCAAAGAATAGGCTTATAAGCGCAATGCCAACGATCACTCGGACAGCCCGATCCAGGCCTCCAACATTAGATTTGAACATTTGGAATTTCCCAACAGCGGCCGAACCATTTCGGCGAGCTTCGGTAATATCGAGTAAATACCGTCTGGCCGTCGGTGACTAGGTCACGCTCTCGAGCATTTTCGTAGTTCTGATCATATCGGCGTCCTCTCCGGTCCTCATCCTGAGACGCATCGCGCACAGCGATGCGTCTCGAAGGATGGCCGCGAAGGCGGTGCAAGCGGCCATCCTTTGAGACGCGAGCCTTTGCCCTTCGGGCGAAGGCTCGCTCTCAGGAAGAGGTTAGAGCGAGCCTCGATTGATAAGCTTCAAGAAATCGTTCAACTATTCATCTTTGGAAGTTCGAATCAAACCGGCGCGGTCAGTAATGGTGATGAGGCCGCGATCGAGGCGGACGAAGCCAGATCTCTGGAGCATTTCCAGGCGTCTGGATACGACCTCTCTGGCGGTTCCGACGGCGGTGGCGAGTTCCTGATGGGTTGCCGAGGCCGCACCATCCGTTCCCGCGCGGCGAAGGATTTCCGACGCGAGACGGGTATCGAGCCTGACGAACGCGACCTTCTCCAGTACCGCTACGACATCCTGCAGGCGATTACCGAATGCCCGAAATATCACCGAGCGGAAGGGCGGCGAACTGTCCATCATCTCGCCAAAGGCCGTTTTCGGTATGACGACGTATGATGTCTCGGTCATGGCAACCGCTTCACCGGTATAGGACTTGTCGCCAAGAAGACACAGGGTCGTCTGGATGCAAGTTTCGCCGTCGAGCACTTCGTATAGCAACATCTCACGGCCAGATTTGCCGGAAAGGTAAACCGCAATCCGACCGCTCAAGACGACCAGGTAACCCACAGGGAGGTCGCCGGGCCTAAACAGCACCGTTCCCGCGGTGGCCGTTCTCGGAACGAGAGCATTCAGGGCGACAAGCAGCCGTGGTTCGAGCTCCCGAAAAATCTCAAGATCGCTTATTTGCATTGAAGCGGCCTCGAACGAGCGGCTTGGCCACTGGCGGCGGAAACCACGTTCTGGAACCGGTGCTGGCGCATAACCAGATCGAGGATAACCGGCAGAACCCAAAGATCATGGAAATTCACGACGGCCACTTTGCGATCCACTGAAAAAAATCTGTTTGAAAGTACCAAATGAAAGGGCCTCGGGAGGATTGATTTTGGGGCGACGGCGAGCGGCTGTCGTCGATTACGTGACTGACGGCCACCGATAAATCCGCAAGAGACGGTGCCGGTTTTATGTGCTATCAAATATAGCTTGGCAGGCCGAGAAACGCGATGCTGTTTCGTCTTGTATTTGCCTTTGTGTCGATGGCGGCGCTGCTGGCTCATCCCCGTGACGCCGTATCGCAGGATCTGTTGCGCTATGTCGACCTCAACAGTCCGGACATGTCGACATCGGAGATGACCCGCGCTGAGGTCGACGCGCTGCTCAAGGCGGCGCCGCAAGGTGCCGCGGATCAACCCTCCGCCGATCTGGAAGGAAAGCGCCTGTCGCACCTCGATCTCTCGGGCCTCGACTTCTCCGGCGGCAATCTTCGGCTGGCCAAGCTCAACCGGACCAGTCTGAAAGGCGCGCGCCTGGATCGGGCCATCCTTAACCAGGCTTGGCTGATCGACGCGGATTTGACGGGGGCATCCCTCGTCAAGGCATCGCTGCTCAGCACGCAGATGCAGCGCGCCAAGCTTGGCGGCGCCGATCTGAGCGGCGCGCGCATCACCGCCGATCTCTCGGGTGCCACCCTGACCGGCGCCAAGCTTGCGGGCGCCGATCTGAGCGCGGACATGCGCAACCAATCGATGGGCCTCATGCGCGGCGTGCTCAAATCCGCCGATCTAAACAATGCCGATCTGGGCGGCGCCAATCTGGGGCGCGTCAATCTGGAATTCGCCAAGCTGCGGAACGCCAATCTGGCGAATTGCAACCTCACCCACGCCGACCTTGCAGGAGCAGACCTATCGAACGCCAATGTCGCCGGCGCCGATTTCACCGAGACCGACCTCGATTCGACGCTGTTGCCGAGCGCGGCCGCACTCGCCGAGGCCCGCAATCTGGACAAGGCATGGAACTTGAACCTGGCGCGGCGCCCGCCATGACGGATGTGGCCCGATTCTGTTCGGCCACGCTCCTGGACCGCGAGCCTCGTTGAGAGGTGCGAACAGGTTCCGCCCGATCGTGTCGGAGAGTACAGCCGCGTCGTCGGTTGGCCGCCGCTTGATCCACGTCAATCCAGCTCCGCTTGGCAAAACCGTTGCAATCGATTCCGCCGCCTGGCCGAAAAACTTCCGTTCCACGCCTTCGCTCTTGATCGTGCCGCTGCTCGGCGTCGTGGCGCCACTATTGGCCGCGGCGGGTTTCGGCGCGCGCAGGGCGGGGCTGACCTTCCTCGCTTCGAAGCTTGGCGTCGCCTGTATCATCGCAACCGCCGGCCAGTCGATGTTTCCGTTCATTCTGCCGTCGAGCACGCATCCGAGCGATTTACTTACCCTGTTCGATGCCTCATCGAGCCAGGCGACCCTGCGCAACATGCTGATCGCGACCGTGATCTTCGTGCCGATCGTGCTCGCCTACACCGCCTGGGTGTACAAAGTGCTGTGGGGCAAGGTCAGCGCAACCACCGTTCAGAAGGCTGGAGCGTCAGCGTACTGAGCAAGCCGAAGTGGAGACAAGACGATGTGGTATTTTGTCTGGATACTCGGCCTCGGGCTCGCGGCTACCGTCGGCATCCTCAATGCACTCTGGTACGAGCTCCGCACCGTCCGCGAGAAGAACGAGATAGTCGTGCCCCCGATGCCGACGCCCTGACCAAGCCGATGCACTCGGCGTCTGCGTGCAGCCGTAAGTGGACGGTAAAGCCGGTTGGCTCATCGCGAAGCCAGGCCCCCGGCATCGCTTGTAGGTGTTTAGACCCAAATAACCGGCCGCGACTGGCGGACGCCAGCCCTCCATCGTGGATTTGCTCCTGGCCCTCATCATCGTGCCAGCGCAGCATCGCATGATTGTCCACCAGCGACTGCAGCTTCTCGAACATCATCGTTCTGACGGGCTAGCAGTTTGACTGCAGCATTTGGCCTGATAGAGTCTGACATATTGAAGATCAGGCATCACGAGTATGAAACGGATCTCGGTCGTTATCATGGTGGGCGTTGCCAGCTCCGATCCAGACCCGACCTGATTCACGCATGGAGATTTGCCGATGGTGCGCAGCGTCAAGCAGATGTTGGCAGAAGCCAACGCCGTGGTGCCGAAGCTCACGCCGGACCACGCCCAGGCGATGATGGCAAAGGGCAACACGCTGGTACTCGATATCCGCGATGCACCGGAGGTCGCGGCTACCGGCAAAATAGCAGGCGCGGTGCATGTCTCGCGCGGCATGCTCGAATTCCGCGCCGATCCCGAGTTGCCCTCTTACGACAAGAATTTCGCCGGCGACAAGACGTTGATCCTGTATTGTGGCTCCGGCGGTCGCGCCGCATTGGCCGGCAAGCTGCTCCATGACATGGGGTACGGCAAGGTATACAACGCCGGCGGCTTCAAGGACCTGGCCGACAGCGGTATTGCGATCGAAAAGCCGACCTGACCCGGCGGATGAAAGCAGGTCGATCGTGCTATCGTTCTGGGGGAACGAAGTGATCGGCCGCGGTTGCGGTCTGTCCGGTGGTCGTATCGGTCGCCTCGATCTCGATGTTGACTGGTTGCGCCGGCAGCATGGCCCCCGCCACCTGCACTGACATCCGCAACTCCCGGGTCTGATCCTGGCCGACCTCCACGATCAGTTTGCCATCGGCGCCAAGCGCGGTTCCGGTGACGTGCACCGAAGCGCCAGGCAGGCCAGAAACATCAAGGCCAAAACTCCGGGCCGCGCCCTTGTTGAGGAGGCGCACGGTGTAGTCGTTACGAACCCCTCCGTCGGACAGTTGGACAAACAGCGGGTTGCGCTCGTGCAGCACGTTGACGCTCATCGAGCTTCGGGTCAGAAGCGCATAAAGCATGATGCTGCCGACCACGGCGATGATTGCGGCATAGAGTATGGTGCGGGCGCGGATCAGCCGGTAGACCGGTGGCTTGCCCTCAATCCGGCGCTGGCCGTTGATATCGGTGTCGTAGGCAATCAGGCCGGTGGGACGGCCGACATGGCTCATGATGTTGTCGCAGGCATCGATACACAGGCCGCACTGGATGCAGCCGAGCTGGATGCCATTACGGATATCCACTCCCGTGGGGCAGACATTGATGCATTGGTGGCAATCGATACAGTCGCCGGCAGGCTCGGCATGCGCATGGGCGTGTTCCGCCTTCTTCACCGACATGCGCGGCTCGCCTCGGTCGCGGCGATAGGTGACGTTGAGCGCCCACTCGTCGGTAAGCGCGGCCTGGATCCGCGGCCACGGGCACATGTAAATGCAGAGCTGTTCGCGGGCATGGCCGGCGAAAACGTAGGTGGTGGCGGTCAGGATCGCGATCCAGAGATAGGCGATGAACGGCGCCTGCAGCGTGGCGAGATCGTGCACCAGCGTTGGTGCGTCGGAAAAATACAGCACCCAGGCACCACCGGTCCACCAGGCGATCAGCAGCCACAGCACATGTTTGGTGGCGACCTGCCGGATATGGGTCAGCGTCCAGCCTTGCTTGTCGCCGATGATGCGCTCGCGCCGGTCGCCCTCGACCCAGCGCTCCACGGCATAGAACAGATCGGTCCAGACCGTCTGCGGACAGGTGTACCCGCACCAGATCCGGCCCGCGACCGCATTCATCAGGAAAAGCGTCATGGCCGCGATGATCAGAAGCCCGGTAAAGTAATAGACCTCCTGCGGCCAAAGCTCGATGAAGAAGAAATAGAACCGGCGATGCGGCAGATCGACCAGCACGGCCTGGCTCGGCAGGCCGGGCCCGCGGTTCCAGCGCACGAAGGGCAGCAGGTAATAGACCGCCAGCGCTGCGGTGAGGATGCCCCATTTGATCCGACGAAACCGGCCGTGGACGGATTGCGGATAGACCTTCTTGCGCGGCGCATAGAGTGGTCCCGTGATGATGGTCTCGCCCATGTGGTCCCCGCTTCCGTAGTTCAGATTGTGCCGTCCGACGAATGCCACTGGTGGAAAGTGGTTGCGCGACGAACGGCCATTAATCCCGGTTAACGCGCCTCATTTCAGATCGACATTGTGATCCGATATCGAACTCGGCGCATTGAGACATCGCAAAGGGCCGGCTCATGAAAACGCATTCCCGCTGCGTAAGCCGAATAGTTTGAAGATGATCGCCGCCGGGCAAAATCCGGTGATGGACGCCTGTATCATATTCAGTCCGGCGAACGCCGTCAGCGCGTACCAGTACGGGCTGATCAGATAGCCGAGCGCGAGCCCGAGCAGCACAACAAATCCTGCGAACATCATGACAGCTCTGTCGATATTCATGACGTGGTCCTTTACGTGTTTCTTTGCCTGGGTTCGAAAATCATGGCGATCCGGCACATCCGGCCATCGTCCATGCAATGATTCCGTTGGTGTCCATCGCACCGGACGTGCGCGAAACCTCTCGGCCACCGTGCATCAGCAGCAGGGTGGGGATGCCGCTGATTCTCAGCCGCGATGAAACGGAGGGAGCGGTATCGGCGTTCAGCTTCAGCAGCCGAACCCTGGGTTCGAGTTCGCCGGCAGCGCGTTCGAACATCGGCGCCATCGCGCGACAGGGACCGCACCACGGTGCCCAGACGTCGACCAGGACGGGGATGTCGGTATGCGCGAGATGCCGGTCAAAACCTCGTTCATCGACCTCGACCGGATGCCCGCTGAAGATCGGCTGGTGGCAGGAACCGCAGCACGCCGACATCGCGGCCCGCTCGGCGGGCAGCCGGTTGATCTGTCCGCATTGTCCGCACACGATTTGTCGACTTGCGCTCATGTCCCGGTCTTGACCTGTCTGACCTTGGCGATGTTGAGCTTGTCGAGCAGGAAGCGTTCATAGAACGGTTCGCTCTCGCCGCGCCGGATTTTGCGCATGAAGTATTTTTCGAAGGCAACCTTGGCGTAATGGACCCATTCGCCCTTCGACGACCAGTTGACGTTGCGGGGCGGAATTTGCGGCTGCGCCAGGAACGCGACGCCCGAGTCGCCGAAATCCGCCAGGCAGATCGCGTTCCAGGTCGGTTGCGCGGTCACCGGCTGGCCCCGCAGCAGCGCTCCGATGTTCATGGCGGTCGCGGTCACCATCAACTCGATCATGAAGCCGGTTTTCGGCACCCCGACCGGGACCGGGGTCGTACCAACCGGGGCAATGGCCACGCACACCCCGACCGAGAATACGTTCGGAAATTCCGGGTTGCGCTGGTGCTTGTCGACGATGATGAAGCCGCGGGGGTTGGTCAGCTTCTCGATGCCCCTGACAGCGCCGACGCCGCGAAAGGCGGGCAGCATCATCGAATAGACGAAGGGTAGTTCATGAGTTTTGCGGATCGACCCGTCGTCCGCGATCTCTTCGACGGCCATTTTCCCGGGCTCGACGCCTTTGACGCGGGCGCTGGTGATCCACTTGATGTGCTTTTCGCGCATCTCGCTTTCCAGCAGCCCCTTGGTGTCGCCGACGCCGTCGAGGCCGAGGTGGCCGATGTAGGGCTCGGAGGTGACAAATGTCATGGGAACGCGGTCGCGCAGTTTGCGACGGCGCAGCTCGGTTTCGAGGATAAAGAGAAATTCATAGGCCGGACCGAAGCACGACGCGCCTTGCAC
The DNA here is from genome assembly GCA_963736075.1 of uncultured Alphaproteobacteria bacterium. Lineage (GTDB taxonomy): Bacteria > Pseudomonadota > Alphaproteobacteria > Rhizobiales > Xanthobacteraceae > Bradyrhizobium. Next base: position 93,741 of record CAVTNW010000003.1, read on the forward strand.
CGCGCCAATCACAACGGGTCCGGGATTGGCGGCAAGCTTTTCGAAGGCCTCTTTGGCGCGCGAGGCGTGATCGACGTGACAGACCGATTGGGTGTGGCCGTCTGGTCCGAGCCCCGGGATCTCGTCGAACGCCAGTTCCGGCCCGGTCGCGATCACCAGGTAATCATAGTTGATCGAGGTTCCGTCTCTGAGTTCGATGCGGTTTTCCGCCGGATGCAGGCGCTGCGCGCCCTGGGTCAGGAGTTGGATGCCCTTGCGCTTCATGACGTCAGCAAGGTCGAACTCGATATCGCTGCGCTGCCGCCAGCCGATTGCCAGCCAGGGATTCGAGGGCACGAAGTGATAGAGCGATCCCTCGGAAATGACCGTCAGGCGGTCGTTGCGAGTCAATTTCGGTAACAATTCGTAAGCCATCAGCGTTCCGCTGAGACCTGCTCCGATTACTGCTATTTCGGCCATTGATGCCTCCTTTTGCTGCGTTCCCGATTTCCGGCCGCGCCAGTTGAGCGATGGCTTTTTCGACCTTGCGCATTGACTATATATTCGAACTATCGTATATACGCAAGTATGAAAATGAATATCGATGTCATGGAAGAATCCGCCGATCGCGCCAGCGAGTTGCTGAAGGCGCTGTCAAATCGCCATCGGCTGCTGATCATCTGCCAGCTGATCGATGGCGAGAGGTCGGTCGGGGATCTGGCCGGGTTCCTCGACCTGCGCGATTCCACGGTGTCCCAGCATCTCGCGCTGCTGCGCAAGGACGGCATGGTCGCGGCCCGACGCGAGGCGCAGACGATCTATTATTCGATCGCGAGCGAACCCGCGCGCGAGATACTGATGACGCTTTATCGAATCTATTGCGCGCCGCCGCGGGGCGCGACGCTTCGAAAGAAGGCTGCGCGAGCTTGAAACGCCGGCTTGGCGGAAGGTCAACGGTCATGTCTGACGGATTGCAAAAGCGGATTGATGAGTTGGTCCCGCGACAGGCCCTCCGCTTCGAAATGAGGATAGGCTGATGCGTGATTTGAAGGCGATGGCGGTGCTGGCCCTGGCGGTCACGGCAACACCGGCGGCGCGAGCAGAAACGCTCACGGTCACCGCGCGGTCGGTCGCCGACGAGAAAGCGGTGTTCGCCACCGTCGAAAGCGTCAGCGTGGTGCCGGCGCGCGGCCGCATCGGCGGCACGATCGCCCTACTCAATGTGCGGGAAGGCGATAGCGTGACGCGCGGCCAGGTCATCGCCGTGGTGGCCGACGATAAGCTGGCTCTGCAGATGAAGTCGCTTGACGCGCAGATCGACGCCCTGAAGGCGCAGTCAGACCAGGCGCAGGTCGATTTTACCCGAACCGAGGGTCTGGTGGAGCGCGGCATTCTTCCCCACGTCAAGCTCGACGAAGGGCGGACCGCGCTGAACGTCGCTGAAAACGCGCTGCGGGCGAAGACCGCCGAGCGCGCGGTGGTGCAGCAGCAGTTCACCGAGGGGCAGATCCTGGCTCCCGTCGATGGGCGGGTGTTGAAGCGGATGGTCTCGGTTGGCTCCGTCGTTCTGCCGGGCGACCCCGTCGAGACCATCGCCCAGCAGGACTTCAAGCTTCGGCTGCGTGTTCCCGAGCGTTATGCGCGTTTCCTCAAGGTCGGCGGCAAGATCCGCTTCGATGGCGCAGAGATCGACGAGCAGTCGGCTCGCTTCGGGACCATCGACCTGGTCTATCCCTTGATCGAGGAGGGACGGGTTGTCGCCGATGCCAAGGCCGATGACCTCGGGCAGTATTTCGTCGGCGAGCGACTCAAGGTCTGGATCGCCGGGGGCGATCGCGACACGACCGTCATTCCGTCGGACTATGTGAGCACCCGTTTCGGCATCGATTATGTCAAGCTGCAGACGCCCGACGGTGCCGTCACCGTTCCGGTTCAGCGCGGTCGGGATCGGCCCTCACCCGATCTGCCGAACGGGCTTGAGATCCTGTCAGGCATTCATTCCGGCGACCGGCTGGTGCGACCGTGAATTTCGGTCTATCGGGGCGGCTGACCCGCGCGACCATTCGCTCGCCGCTGACGCCCTTGTTCCTGCTCGCATCGCTGGTCGTCGGCCTGATCGCCGTTGTCGTGATCCCGCGCGAGGAAGAGCCGCAGATCAGCGTTCCCATGGTCGACATCCACGTCAATGCGGATGGACTGCGCGGGCCGGACGCCGTCGAACTGGTCACCAAGCCGCTGGAAGCCATCGTCAAGGGGATCGATGGCGTGGAACACGTCTATAGCCAGACCGAAGATGACCGGGTGATGGTGACCGCGCGCTTCCTGGTCGGCACGAAATCCGACGACGCCATCCTGCGGGTCCACGAAAAGATCCGCGCCAATCTCGACCGTATTCCGATCGGGATTGCCGAGCCTCTGATTGTCGGACGCGGCATCAATGACGTCGCGGTCACGGTTCTGACCTTGTCTCCCAGACCCGGGGCGGCGAATCGTTGGACCGATACCGCGCTGTACGAGTTGGCCGACAAGTTGCGGACGGAGCTCACCAAGGTCGATAACATCGGCCTGACCTATATTTCCGGAGGCGCCGCGCCGCAGATCCGGGTCGAGCCAGATCCGGAGAAGCTGTCGCTATTCGGCGTCACGCTGCAGCAACTCGTCGCCAAGGTGAAGGACGCCAATCGGTCCTTTCTGGCGGGGCAGGTGAGGGACGCCGGCATTGTCCGCGGCGTTGCCGCCGGACAGACCCTGTCGGGCGTCCCCGATATCGGCCTGCTCCTGATCACAACGCGTGACGGCCGGCCGGTCTATGTCAAGGACGTCGCCGCCGTCGTGATCGGGCCTGACGCGGCCGAGCACCGGGTCTGGAACGACGTGCGCGACAGCAAGGATGGCTGGCAGCGCGTGCCCGCGGTCAGCCTGGCGCTGGCCAAGCGCGCCGGCGCCAACGCGGTGGTGGTCTCGGAGGACATCGCGCACCGGCTCGAAGGGCTGAAGTCCCGTCTGATCCCCGGCGATATCGAGGTCACGGTCAGCCGCGACTACGGCGAAACCGCCAACGAGAAGGCCAACGAACTCCTGTTCCATCTCGGCCTCGCCACGCTCTCGATCGTGGTCCTGATTGCCATTGCGGTAGGCTGGCGCGAGGCGCTGGTCACGCTGGTCGTGATCCCGACCACGATCCTGCTGACCCTGTTTGCCGCCAATCTGATGGGCTACACCATCAATCGGGTCAGCCTGTTCGCGCTGATCTTCTCGATCGGCATCCTGGTCGATGACGCCATCGTCGTGGTTGAGAACATCGCCCGCCACTGGGCGATGCAGGACGGCCGGCCGCGGATGCAGGCGACCATCGAGGCCGTCGCCGAGGTCGGCAATCCCACGGTGGTCGCCACCCTGACGGTGGTCGCGGCGCTGTTGCCGATGCTGTTCGTGTCGGGGCTGATGGGCCCCTACATGGCGCCGATCCCGGCTAACGCGTCGGCAGCCATGCTGTTTTCCTTCTTTGTCGCGGTGGTGGTGGCGCCGTGGCTGATGCTGCGGCTGGCGCCGAAGCAGGGCGTTGCGGGCCCGTTGCATGGCACGCACGATGAGGGCGTGCTCGGCCGGCTCTACCGGCGCATCGCTACCCCGATCGTGCGCAGCAAACGTTCGTCCTGGCTTTTCCTGATCGGGGTCGGCGCCGCGACGCTGTTGTCGATGACCTTGTTTTGGACAAAATCCGTCACCGTGAAATTGTTGCCGTTCGACAACAAGTCCGAGATCGCGGTCATGGTCGATCTGCCCGAAGGCGCGAGCCTGGAGGATACCGAACGCACGCTGTTCGCGGCCGCGGATATCGCCCGCGGACTGCCCGAGATCACCTCGGTACAGTCCTATGCCGGCACGCCGGCGCCCTTCAACTTCAATGGTCTTGTTCGACACTATTACCTGCGTGAAAGACCGGAGCTCGGCGAGTTGCAGGTCAATCTTGCCCTGCGTATAAATCGCCAACGGGCGAGCCACGATATCGCACTCGACCTTCGGCAGCGCCTCAAGGCGGTCCGCGTTCCCACAGGTACCAGCATCAAGGTGGTGGAAGTGCCGCCTGGGCCGCCGGTGCTGGCGACGCTGTTGGCCGAGATCTATGGCCCCGATGCCGCCACGCGCCGCGCCGTCACCGCCGAATTGAAGAAGGTCTTTGCCGAGGTGCCCTTCATCGTCGACATCGACGATTCGATCGGCGAGAAACGGCCGCGGCTGCGGCTGTCGATCGATCAGGAGCGGCTTGAGTTTTTCGGGGTCGAGCAGCGCGACGTCTACGACACCATCCAGATGCTGTTTGGCGGCATATCGGTCGGCTATTCCCACCGCGGCGAAGACCGCAATCCGATCGAGATCGCAGTCAGGCTACCGAAGCGGGACCTTTCCTGGGATGAGGCGCTGGCCTCGACGCCGGTGCCAGCCAATACGCTGCCCGGCAGCAAGACGGTGGTTGAACTGGGCCAGGTCGTGAATGCGACGACCGAGCAGGGTTCGCCGGTCATTTTCCGGCGCGACGGCCGCTTCGCCGACATGGTGATGGCCGAACTGGCGGGCCGCTTCGAGGCGCCGCTCTACGGCATGATCGAGGTTGCCAAGCGCATAGACGCCCATGATTGGGGCGCATTGCCGAAGCCCGTCATCAGCCTGCACGGGCAGCCGGCCGACGAGTCCCATCCGACGCTGCTGTGGGATGGCGAATGGGAAATTACCTATGTGACCTTCCGCGACATGGGCGCGGCGTTCGGCGCCGCCATGCTTGGCATCTATGTGCTGGTGGTGGCCCAGTTCCGCAGTTTCAAGCTGCCGCTGGTGATCCTGACGCCGATCCCGCTGACGCTGATCGGGATCCTGATCGGCCACTGGCTGCTGGGAGCGCCCTTCACCGCAACCTCGATGATCGGCTTCATCGCGCTCGCCGGCATCATCGTCCGCAATTCCATTTTGCTCGTTGACTTCATCCGCCATTCGGGCGGGCAGGGTAAATCGCTGCGCGACGTTGTGCTGGAAGCCGGTGCCGTGCGCTTCAAGCCGATCCTGCTCACGGCGCTGGCGGCGATGATCGGCGCCGCGACCATTCTGCTTGATCCGATCTTCCAGGGCCTCGCGATCTCCCTGCTGTTCGGCCTGGCGTCCTCGACGCTGCTCACGGTCCTTGTCATCCCGGCGATTTATGTCGCGCTACGGTCTCCGTCGCCGGAACCTCCCTCCAGCGTTTAAGGAAGACAAACGTGGAAAAGAACTATGCCGACATCACCAAGCGCATTTCGGGCGATCTGAAGACGCTGCGAAATGATATCCCGGACATCATGCAGGCGTTCTCGGCGCTGGCCAAGGCCGCGACCCGCGACGGCGCGCTCGACAAGAAGACCAAGGAGTTGATCGCGCTTGCGATTGGCATTGCGACGCGTTGCGATGGCTGCATCGGTTTCCATACCGAAGCGCTGGTTCGGCTTGGCGCCTCGCGCCACGAGGTCGAGGAAACGCTCGGCATGGCCGTCTACATGGGCGGTGGCCCCTCGCTGATGTATGCCGCCGACGCGATCTCGGCGTTCGAACAGTTCGAGAAGCAGCTGGGCGTCGCGGCCTGAAGTGGTCGCGGCGCTAGATCGGCTGGTAGCTCTCCGTCGCGCAGTTGTCGGCGTCCTCGGCGCGCCGGCGGTCCATGATGACGCCGCCGCTGATGGTGATGCGGTAGGTCTGCGTGCCGATCGGCCTGCCGGTGGCCGATGTCAGTTCGGCCCTGACGCAGGCCGACCAGTCCGGTCCGACCGGCAGGTGATGCGGCGGCGCGACCCGCACCTGGAGCGGGTTGGAGGAGGCGACGAAGACCGCGTTGAGATTTTCCCGGACCAGCTTTTCGACATCGGGCGGCGGCTCGGCCGGTGGTGGCGGCGGCGCCTTGGCGCGCATGAACTCCGGCACCGGCGAGCGACTGTCGGCGATGGCGCAAGCCGACAGCATGAATGCCCCGCCGGCCACTGCCACCGCCCGAACCGTAAACCGCCGCATCAAGCCAACCCCCGCGCCCGCTTGAATTAAGCCCGCTCTCCGGTCCGCCGGCGAGCCTTTTGTGATCAACAATTGCTGAAGCCCAGTCACGGAAAACGCTATGGTGCGCCGCCGTACCGATTCCTTATTGCCACGATCCGGTCGCAGTGTGAGCCTGGATGACAAGGAGAAAGACGCGATGAAAACCTTGATGATGGCCGCGGTGGTTCTGGCGTTGATCGCAGTCCCTGCGCACGCCCAGATGGGCGGCAAGCGGCACGGGGGCGATGCCAGCAAGAGCGAGGACAAGACGCCGAAAATAGACGAAAAGGCCTATAAGGAGGCACTCAAACGCATTCCGGAGCCAAAGGAGAAGTACGATCCTTGGTCGGTCGCACGGCCCGCGGAGCCCGACAAGAAATCGAAATAGGGCAGTTGGCGCCGGGCTGGCGTCGTCGGCTTCGCGCAAAATTCAGGGGATCAATCGAACGCCACGCCGATCCGCTTTTCGCTGTTCCAGACCGCGCGGCATCGGCGCATGAACCGATCGGTTTCGATCACCAGCGTGAACGACGCCGGCAGGCCGATCGGGGCGGCGACATCCAGTCGCGCGCCACTCGATGAGATATTTCGGACCATACAGTCGATACCGCCGCCGCCGCTGAACGCCAGCATGCCGCTTTTGAGTACTTTGTGCCTCGGTGCTGCGCGCCTCTCGATCACGGTCTCGTTCATCGCAGTTTCCGCATTTTCTCCTGGTGCCCGGCCGACGACTATCAGGGGCCAGTTGCGGACGGGTTAACGGGCGCGGCTGCAGTGCCGGGCATGGCTTTATCATTGGTTTACGAATGACGCGGCCATTCCGACGGCATCCCGGATTCTGGTCAGGCGGCGCGCGCTTCACCTCACAGCATCGCAAAGGCGCTGGAGACCATTGCCACCGGTTTGTTGTCCGCGGCGCTGGACAAAGTCACGCGGCCGAAACTCATGGTGCGTCCAAGGCGTACCACGCGCGCATCGGCCAGCACATCCGATGCGGCGGCGGCGCGCATGAAATGCGTGGTCTGGTCGACCGTCGTCATCGGCCGGTAGCCCCGGTTGGCCGCCAGGATCGCCAGCACCATCGAGGTGTCGGCCAGTGCCATCAGCGCCTGACCACAAACAATGCCGCCATTCCGGCAGAGACGATCGGAAAAAGCCATCCGGAGAATCGCGCCTGGCTGCCAATCGGCTGCGGCGCCCGCCGGCGGGGCGCATTCGATGCCGTCGATCGACAACCCGAGGTCCTGTACCCAGGGCGCGAATACGTCGGCAAGGACACGCCGGGCTTGCTCAATATCGAACCCCCCCATATTTGGCTCGCATGACATGAACGCCGGTTCCTCCACCTGTATCGCCGGCCAAGCTATGGCCTGATATTCGGATCATTGTAGAGTGAATTTGGGCCGGAAGAGATACTTGCCTTGCGCCGCTTGAAAATGTTTCACTAAAGGTTCCCTGAGACGGATTTCGGGAGCGGGTGACCATGTTGGGGCGGTTGGCACTGATCTTGAGCGTGATAGCCATGGGCCTCGCCCTGAATGGCTGTACCAAATGTGGTCCGATCTGGGACGACTGGATGCCGTCGCCGAAATCCTGCAAGTCGGACCATCTCTAGGGGTGATTGAAACCAGCATATCCCGGGGTCAGACAGGATCTGACGCCGGTCTGCGAGCGCGCTTGGCGCCGCAATCCCTGCGATGGTATAAGGAAGCCCTGAGTGCAGGGAACATCGCCATGAAGGTTTTTCGGGTAGCGGCTGCCATCGCAGTGCTGGCGTGGCCAGCTTACGCACGGGCGCAGATGCCGAACATCAATCTCATTCCCGAAACGGCCTCCAAGACGCAGGAGGAGAGGGACGCCGATGAGGTGAGGGAGAAAGCCTATCGGGATTCCTTAAGGAAAATACCGGACGCCAAGGTTTCGAGCGATCCCTGGGGTACGGTGCGCAGTGGCGACGCGCCCAAGGCGCCGGCAAAGCCGCGGACCAAGACCGGCAGCACCGCAAATTAGCAGGCAAGGCCGATCGGGGCGGGCGCCCCACCGCAAGCACCCACACCGCGCCGTCAGGCCAGGATGGCGGATTGATCGAGCAGCGTCTGGTAGCATTCGCAGGACATGCGAAGCAGCGCCGGCCGGTTCAGGATTTTGATCACGCCGCGCGAATAGGCGATGGCGCCCGAACTCTGGATCTTGCTGGCGACCTCGGTCACCGACGTCCGCCGCACGCCGAGCATTTCGGCCAAGAATTCCTGGGTCAGATTGATGGTGTCGCTGGCCGCCCGATCCGCGCTTTGCAGCAGCCAGCGGCAGAAACGTGCCTCGATCGGATGCAGTGCATTGCAGGCTGCCGTGACCCGGGCCTGCGACAGCAGCACTTCGTTGTAACGAATGCAGAGATTGCGGACGGCATCGCTTGACGACGCCACCGCCCGGAAGTTGGGCGCCGCTATTTTGCTGCACGAGAGGGGCATCTGCACGACGACCCGAACCAGCGATCTGTAGAGACCAAGCCCGGCCATGGCGCCGACCACGCCTTCGCGCCCGACGGTCGCGGTCTCGATCGCCTTGCCGTCGCGAAGCACCGCGAGCAGCGACAGCATGCCATAATGCGGGAAGAAGATCTGGTCGACTTCGTCTCCGGGCTCTGTCAGCACATCGCCCTGCGGTAGGGAAATCGTGGTGAGGTGGGGCTGCAGCCGATCGAAATCATCGCGCGGAAGGGAGGCCAGCAGTGTGTTGTCCAAGGGAATACCGGGTTTAGAAACGGGTGCTGGCACTGCGATATTCCGCCCGGTCGGTCGGGCCGATTTACCGCAGGGGTTGAAGATCGCTCCGAGAGGGCGGTCCGCGGAAAGAATCATTATAGGAAGAATCTGACGGCGCTGTCGGTTCGGTAGCCGTCATAGTGGCCGTTGCACCGGGGCATGAACCACTAATTTTATCGAGCTGGGGACTGCCTTGGCGAACGCAGATTTTATGCCGGAGAATGGACGCGCGTGCCAGGGCCGACGTGGGCCGACTTGCTTTCTGCGGGCCCCATCCAAGTTCGCTGATCAACGGGGTTTCTTGTCGGTGTTCGGCGCCAGCGCGGCGCCGCCGAGCGGCTGATCGAATTCCAGTCGCGAAATCTCGTCACATTCGCAGGCGCGTTACCGGAGTGCGTCGTGATCTGGGCTGGCGACGTGGCCGCGCCGATCCCATCCGCCGTATGTCGGGGACAGGACTCATCCGTGACCTTCAGCGCCGCGGGGGGACTCGGATCCGACAGGGAATGCGCTATATTGAGCCGGTATGTGTAGGGGAGTTATGACGTGGCCAATCGCCCGCGCGATCTGGCAGACCGCATGGCCGGCCGCCGCAAGCGGGCCGACGGTTTTTTGCGTGAAACCTTCTCGCTGCCCCGCGATCAAGCGCGCGCCAAGGCACGCGATTTCCTGACCCGCTATCCCAAGGCCGCCTATATGAGCGGGGTCGAGAACTGGCGCGAACTGCCCGACGGCAACATCGAATTTACCATGCGACGACTGCCCAGCGCAGATTAGACGCACGATCGGAAGTGCCCCTGCTGAGCGGTTGCCCCGAGGAGGGGTAACGGCTTTCGAGAGACATCGGCACAATCAGAGCAATGGCGTCATGATCCGGTTCATTCTAATCGAATCATGATCTTGGACCCGCGGGTTTGAACAGCAGTGTCTGTGGATGGCACCAAATCCGTTAACATTTTTCCGATAATAGATACTCAAGTACCGCTTAATTACCTCTGCCAGGGAGAAACCATGGCAAGACACCGCAAGGATCTCGGCGACCGCACGCATGCCCGCGTCGAGATGAACAAGGCGGGATATTTGATTCTGGCACCCGACTCGCCTTGGATCGAGTGCCAGATCATCAACGTATCCGATAGCGGGGTTTGCGCCGATGTCGGCGCATTGGCGGTACCGGAGCTGTTCGGCATTGCATTTACCGCCGGCGGCGAAGTGCTTCGGGTCTGCGCCTTGGTCTGGCGCCGGGGCCAATTCGTCGGTGCCCGCTTCGTCAGCGCGAAGGAGCTTCGGAACGGCTTTGTCCCGACTTCCGGGGTCGCGCCGAAACTCGAAGCGATGGTCGACTGAGCGCGACGCCAGCGTGGCTGGTGCAATTATCCGGAGCAAGCGCCAGCGCTGCCGTTACTGGTTATCCATCGATTCCGACAGCAGGCGAATTCGAAATACCGGCTGCTTGGATTCGTCCAGGAACTCCATCTGCCATTCGGAATTCGGTTTGATCTTGCGGGCGATGCTGCCCACCAGATCGCTACACACACGGGTCAATTCATCCCAGGCCGCGTCGCGGTTGGGAAACTCTGCGCCGTGGTCGCAGGCGCCGGAGTAGGGGCCATTTCTGATACGGAAGAAATAAAGCGACATACCCTTGAACGCTCTGCGGCCACTTTGGCCCTCAGAAAAGATCCAGAAAATCCATGATCAGTGAATTCCTAATCCCTGACCGGATCAACTCCGGGTTCTTACGGGGTTGCCTGGGCCAACAGCCAACGGAAACGAGATGCAACCGGGTCGGTCTATGAAGGGAGCACTGAACCGCGCAACCGCGCGCCCCCGGGCCCGATGTCGACGTCGCAGCGTCCCCTCGGAGATCGGCAATAAGCATATGATCAGCGCAATGACCAGAAGGCGCGCCCTGCGTCAGATCAAAAATAATGAGTGCTCGTCGCCGACGAACAAGAAGCAGGCCATCGGAAGCGACAGAATCAGCGTCTCTGCCACCAGGCGAATGCGAAACAAAGGGATCTTGGCCGCGTCCAGAACCTCGATGCTCCATTGGGCGTTTTGCCCGAGGTCATGGCACCTTCCGGCGACGAGGTCCCCGCAGATCTTGGTCAATTCATTCCAAGCCTCATCGCTGCCTGAAAGTTCGCAGTCATCGGAAGAGCTGGAGTATTGGCCGTCGTGGGTTCGAAAAGAAAAGAGCGGCATGTCGATAGCCGATCGGATGAGGCCGCTCGAGGCCCTACCAGAGATTGTAAGCGGCTAACCACTTTCAGACAAGCGCGAGCGATGCACGCGCGGTAACTAAATTGCAGTCAATTGCGGAATTATAATTTATTGAGCTGTTTCGCGTGATGCTCTCTTGAGTTCGCGGTCGATCCGCAACTGAACCCGGCGAATCGCCAGTAGCGCGATCCTGGTTTCGGTCCTGCCGGATTTAACCTCGTCGCCGAGGCGGAATTGCCATTTCCAGACTCCGGGGGTGGCCGACATCGCAACTGAATATTCCACACCTCTGTGATTCATGGGTCATCTCCCCACCAAGAATCGATTGATCGAGCCTATACTGTAACCGCAGGTTGCAGCGGTCAATATTGCTTATTTTCCGAAGCAAAAGCATCGCACACGTCTGTCCGCCAGCCGACGAACATACGGGTGGAGGTACGGGGATTGCCGCCGGGCGGTTTCAGGCCGGTTGTGCGTCGGGGAGATCGGTCAAGCCGAGACCGTGGCCTGTCAGGCGAGCGGTTCCGCGACCAGCCTGAGGCGGTACACCGGATTGCCGGACTGATCAGTGACTTCGATCTGCCAATTGCAGTTAATTTGAGCTTCGCGAAGTACATCCGGCATTAGATCGGCGCACAGTCCGATGGCTTCTTTTTGGGCCGCGGCCAGATCCGGAAGCAATGATGTGACGGGCGCATTCGAGAATTTGCCTTCTTTGACGCTGAATGAATAGGTCTGCATCGGTATCCCCCATTTCAGCCCAGGCAGTCTAAGCTCTCGCAAAACCAAAGGTTGCCTTATGAACTCGGTATTTTTACGACCAAGGCGTTAACAAATTCACAACAGCATCCAACAATAAAAAATCGGCCCCAAACCGATTCGCTGCACTCGATCCCTGCCCACGCGAGGCCTGCCAAGTGTACGAGCACTCTGCTCGTGCAGGGCGGGATTAACAACCGCAAACTGACTGGCATGTCGGGCTGTCGGGTAGCCGACACGGGCTTTGTTCTGCCGAAGGTGGACTTTGAAGATGATTCTTACTCACCCAGACTATCTCATGGTGAAGACGTGCGCCATCGGCAGTACCGTAAAATTACGGGTTTGGGTTGAGGCACCAGGCCCGCGGGAGAGCCACGGGCTCCGGACCGCTGCTGCCACGCCGTCTGGATTGATTGCGCGTGCCGAATCCTGAAACGTTCCGGTTCGGTAAACAGGCTTGGTAGAACTACGGAGTTTTGTTCACGGTAACGGTCACACCGGGTTTCCTGGCCCTGCCGTTAACGTTTCGAAGAGGCTGCCGTGGAGAAGGAAATGCCATCAAACGGTGAGCCGAGAACGAGCCGCAGGCGCCTGTCCGCGTGGCACAAATGCCGCTATTTGGGGCAGGTTGGCTTGAGCCTCATATGCACGATGACATGCTTTGTTCTAGGTAGAAATACGGAGAAGGGGTCGGCTGCGTTCCCCTCATGTTTTCCAAAATAGAACGCCCGGTCGTTAACTTCTGCTACCAAGAGTTGAGAAAATTTAGCGCCACTATCCGTAAAAAGAACATATTGCGAACCTGGAACAAATAGAGTACACGTTGAGCGTCAGGCGAGTGCCAGTCGCTGTTTGCTCCAGTTATCCGCTTCAGTCATTGCCATCCGTTTGTCCCGCCAGCGAATCCCCGCCATAAGGAGTACTGCCAATGTCCGCCGCCACTGCCCTGCGTATCGTCGAAGGATCCTCCATGGACAAAACCAAGGCCCTGTCTGCCGCGCTCTCCCAGATCGAGCGTCAGTTCGGGAAGGGCTCGGTGATGAAGCTGGGCAAAAACGACCGCTCGATGGACGTCGAGACCATCTCCTCGGGTTCGCTCGGGCTCGACATCGCGCTCGGTGTCGGCGGCCTGCCGCGCGGCCGGGTGGTGGAAATCTACGGACCGGAATCCTCGGGCAAAACCACGCTGGCGCTGCACACCGTGGCCGAGGCCCAGAAAAAGGGCGGCATCTGCGCCTTCATCGATGCCGAACACGCGCTCGACCCGGTCTATGCCAGGAAGCTCGGCGTCAATATCGATGAACTCCTGATCTCGCAGCCCGATACCGGCGAGCAGGCGCTTGAGATCTGCGACACGCTGGTGCGTTCAGGCGCGGTCGACGTCCTGGTGGTGGATTCGGTGGCGGCCCTGGTGCCGAAGGCCGAACTGGAAGGCGAGATGGGCGATGCGCTGCCTGGCCTGCAGGCGCGGCTGATGAGCCAGGCGCTGCGCAAGCTCACCGCTTCGATCAACAAATCCAACACCATGGTAATCTTCATCAACCAGATCCGGATGAAGATCGGCGTGATGTATGGCTCGCCGGAGACCACCACCGGCGGCAATGCGTTGAAATTCTACGCCTCCGTTCGGCTCGATATCCGCCGCATCGGCGCGATCAAGGAGCGCGACGAAGTGGTCGGCAACCAGACCCGGGTCAAGGTGGTCAAGAACAAGCTGGCGCCGCCGTTCAAGCAGGTCGAATTCGACATCATGTATGGCGAGGGGGTCTCCAAGATGGGTGAAATTCTCGATCTCGAAGTCAAGGCCGGCATCGTCGAAAAATCCGGCGCATGGTTCTCCTATGACAGCCAAAGGCTCGGCCAGGGCCGTGAAAACTCCAAAGCCTTCCTGAAGGCCAATCCCGACATGACCGCCAAGATCGAAGCGGCGATACGCCAAAACTCCGGCCTGATCGCCGAGCAGATCCTGGCCGGCTCGCCCGAGCGCGACACCGACGACGAGGAGCCGGTGGAGGCTTGATCCAGGGGTTTGGTATCCTGCACGCGGTGCCGCGCACCTCGCGCTGCGCCGCGCTGCGGGAAAGCCCGTTGTCGAAGCGGCCGTCGCTTCGCGCTCGCTATTCGGCCGCCTCTGCGTAGTCTGAGACCGGCGGACACGAGCACACCAGATTTCGATCGCCATAGACATTGTCGACGCGCCCTACCGGAGACCAGTATTTGTCGACCCGGGCGGTGCCCTTGGGAAAACAGCCCTCGGCGCGCGAATAGGCGCGAGCCCAGCCATCGTCGGCGATGTCGTGCACCGTGTGCGGTGCGTGGCGCAGCGGCGAGGCCTCGACCTTGAAGCGGCCGTACTCGATCTCGGCGATCTCGCGCCGGATGGCGATCATGGCATCGCAGAACCGATCGAGCTCGGCTTTGGATTCGGATTCAGTCGGCTCGATCATCAGCGTGCCCGGCACCGGAAAACTCATGGTCGGGGCGTGGAAACCGTAATCAATCAGCCGTTTTGCAATGTCATCGACGGTGACGCCGCATGAGGCTTTCATCGGCCGGGGGTCAATGATGCATTCGTGGGCGACCCGGCCCTTGGCATTGCGGTACAGCACCGGAAAATGCGGATCCAGCCTGGTTGCAATGTAGTTGGCATTGAGGATCGCGATCTCGGTGGCCCGGGTCAGGCCTTCGCCGCCCATCATCAGAATGTAGAGATAGGAAATCGTCAGGATCGACGCCGAGCCGAACGGCGCCGCCGCAACCGGTCCTGCGGCCCCCGGCACCTTGCCGTCGGTGAAGGGATGTCCCGGCAGGTAAGGCGCAAGATGCGCCCGGACGCCGATCGGTCCCATGCCGGGACCGCCGCCGCCATGCGGAATGCAGAACGTCTTGTGCAGATTGAGATGACTGACGTCGGCGCCGTAGTCGCCGGGCCGCGCCAGCCCGACCTGCGCGTTCAGGTTGGCGCCGTCGAGATAGACCTGTCCGCCATGGCCGTGCACGATGTCGCAGATCTCGCCGATGTGCTCCTCGAACACGCCATGGGTCGAGGGATAGGTGATCATGATGGCGGCGAGATGGTCGCCGTGCCGTGCCGCCTTGGCGCGGAGGTCGTCGACATCGACGTCGCCGCGGGCGTCGCAGGCGACCACCACGACCTCCATGCCGGCCATGCTGGCGGAGGCCGGGTTGGTGCCGTGTGCCGAGGAGGGAATCAGGCAAACGTTGCGGTGCCGCTCGCCGCGCGCGGCGTGGTAGGCCCGGATCGCGAGCAGCCCGGCATACTCGCCTTGCGCGCCGGAGTTCGGCTGCAGCGAGATCGCATCATAGCCGGTGATGTCGCACAGCCATTGCTGCAGCCGCGCAAACAGCGTGTGATAGCCTTGGGCCTGATCGGCTGGCGCGAATGGATGCAGCCCGGCGAATGCGGGCCAGGTCAGCGGCATCATCTCGGTGGTGGCATTGAGTTTCATGGTGCAGGAGCCCAGCGGAATCATGGCGCGGTCGAGCGCGAGATCGCGGTCGCTCAGCTTGCGCATATAGCGCAACAGCTCGGTTTCCGAACGATGTTGATGAAAAACCGGATGGGTGAGGAAGGCGCTGCCACGCCTCAGCTCAGCAGGCAGGCTATCGCGCGTGCCGCGCTCGACATCGGCATAATCCAGCCTGCCGCCGAACGCGCGCCAGACCGCTTCGACGATCGAAGGCGTCGTGGTTTCGTCCAGCGCGATGCCGAGCGTGCCGTCGCCGATCCGAAAGTTGATGTTCTCTTGCAGCGCCCGGGAAATGATGTCGCCTTGCTGGTCCCCGGCATCGACCGTCACCGTATCGAAAAACGCCTGATGACGCGGCCCAAAACCGAGCTTGCGCAATCCAGCCGCCAGCACGGCGGTACGGCGATGGACGATACGGGCGATTTCGGTCAATCCCTCTGGGCCGTGATAGACCGCATACATCGAAGCGATCACGGCCAGCAGCACCTGCGCGGTGCAGATGTTGGAGGTGGCCTTTTCACGGCGGATGTGCTGCTCGCGGGTCTGCAGCGCCAGCCGATAGGCCGGCTGGCCGCGGCTGTCGATCGACAGCCCGACGATGCGCCCGGGCAGCGCCCGTTTGAAGGGATCGCGCACCGCCATGTAGGCGGCGTGCGGCCCGCCATATCCCATCGGCACCCCAAAACGCTGCGCCGATCCGATCGCGATGTCGGCGCCGAGTTCGCCGGGCGAGGCGAGCAGCGTCAGCGCCAACAGATCGGCGGCCACCACGCTGAGCGCGCCCTTGGCGCGCAGGCCGGCGATCGCGGGCCTGAGGTCGCGCACCGCCCCCGAACTGGCCGGATACTGCAGCAGCGCGCCGAACACGTCGGCACCTTCGAGATCGCTCAAGGGATCGCCGACGATCAAATGCCAGCCCAGCGGCTCGGCGCGGGTGCGAAGAACCGCCAGGGTCTGCGGATGTACCTCGGCATCGACAAAGAACGATTTTGTCTTAGGCTGCGCGGCGCGCTCGGCAAGTGCCATCGCTTCCGCGGCCGCGGTGGCCTCATCGAGCAGCGAGGCGTTGGCGACGTCAAGCCCGGTGAGATCGCAGATCATGGTCTGGAAATTGAACAAGGCTTCCAGCCGGCCCTGACTGATTTCCGGCTGGTAGGGCGTGTAGGCCGTATACCAGGCCGGATTCTCCAGGATGTTGCGCTGGATCACCGCCGGCAAAATCGTCCCTGCATAGCCCATTCCGATCAGCGAGGTGAACACCCGGTTCCCGGACGAAAGCTCGCTCATGTGCGCCAGCGCGTCGGTTTCGCTCAAGGCCGGGCCGAGATCGAGCGGCAGCTTCTGCCGGATCGACGACGGCAGGGTTTGAGCCATCAATTCGCTCGGACTTTTGACCCCGACGGTTTCCAGCATCGCGTGGACGTCGCGCGGCGAGGGACCGATGTGGCGGCGCATGAAGGTCGTGGCGGCATCCTGGGCGGGCTTGAAGTGCACGGTCATGGCTGGTTCCTCGGATATTCGACGCCGTCATACCCCGCGAAAGCGGGGTATCCAGGCATCACCGGCGGCTGTAGTTGAACGGAGACGTCCCGGCGTACGTCCGCTTTCGCGGACGATGACATTGAGAGGCGGGTCAATCGTCTCTTCATCTCAAATCGCTTCATCTCAAGTCTCTTCATCTCACGCCGTATGGGCCTTGTAGGCGGCCTCATCCATCAGGCCGTCGAGTTCGCTTTTGTCGGCGATCTTGAGTTTGAAAAACCAGGCCTTGCCCGCGGCGTCGGAATTGACCAGCGCCGGCTCGTCGGCCAGCACGTTGTTGACCTCAAGCACTTCGCCTGAAATCGGCGCGTAAACGTCGGAGGCGGCCTTGACGGATTCGACCACGGCGGCGGCTTCCGCCTTCTTCAGGGTGCGGCCGACTTTGGGCAGTTCGACGAACACCACGTCGCCGAGCTGGGTCTGGGCGTAATCGGTGATGCCGATGGTGGCGACGTCGCCCTCGATACGGAGCCATTCGTGGTCGGATGTGAACAGCGTCGTCATGACAGATCCTTTCAGCGTTTGTAGCTGTGGGGGAGGAAAGGCATCGGCGAGACCCGCAGCGGCAATCGTTGTCCGCGCACTTCGGCGAACACGATGCTGCCTGGAACGGCGTGCGGCGAGGGCAGATAGCCCATCGCAACCGGCGCATTAAGGCTTGGGCCAAAGCCGCCCGAGGTGACCGCGCCAATAGGCCGGGAGGAAGCCTCGTCCGCAAACAGCGGCGCGCCTTCGCGCGCCGGCGCGCGGCCTTCGGGCCGCAATCCGACGCGATGGCGAGAGGCGCCGTTTTCGAGCTGAGGCAGGATCACGTCCGCGCCGGGAAAACCGCCGGCGCGGGCGCCGGCCTTTCGGCGGCTTTTCTGGATCGACCATTGCAGGGCGGCTTCCACCGGCGTCGTTGAGGTGTCGATGTCGTGGCCATAAAGACATAGTCCGGCCTCGAGCCGCAGGCTGTCACGTGCGCCGAGCCCGATCGGCAGCACCTCGACATTTGCCAATAGCTCGCCAGCCAGCCCTTCCACCTGCATGGCCGGGACCGAGATTTCAAAACCGTCCTCGCCGGTATAGCCCGAGCGCGAGACCAGACATTCGATGCCGTCGATCGATCGTGGCGCGGCGTCCATGAAGCGCATGGCGTCGACGTCTGCCCCCAGTTTCGCCAGTACGGCGCAGGCCTTCGGCCCCTGCAGGGCGATCAGCGCGCGATTCTGCAGCGGCTCGATCACGCAGGCGTCGGCAAGGCCGGCGCGCAGATGAGCCTCGTCCAAAGCCTTGCAGGCGGCATTGACCACGAGATACAAATGGTCGCCGAAATTGGCGACCATCAGATCATCGAGAATGCCGCCGGAAGCGTTGGTGAATTGGGCGTAGCGCTGCCGTCCCGGCGCCAGCGATAGAATGTCCTGCGGCACCAGCCGCTCCAGCGCCAGCGCGGCGTCCTCGATATGGCCGGATTTCGGGCGCAGGGCGATCTGGCCCATATGGGAAACGTCGAACAAGCCCGCGGAGGCGCGGGTATGCAGATGCTCCCGTAGCACGCCGGTTGCATATTGAACCGGCATGTCATAGCCGGCGAAAGGCACCATCTTGCCGCCGCGCGCCAAGTGTAGCGCGTGTAAAGGCGTGTATTTCAGATCGATTTCAGCGTCATTCGCAAGCATCAAGGGCCCTCGCGGTCTCCCAGGGAAAATCCCTGCAAAACCTTTCGAAGCCCCATCTGTCGCTGTGCCTGAGAGTATTATCCCGTCGGCGGACGCATCCGGAACTCAAGCCCGGTGGCGTCTCTTTCCAGATGCATTCAAGTCGCGCGGTCCGTTTGCCTGAGAGTTTCCGGGGCGGTTGCTCCTTCGGCGCCGGCTGCCTGAAGCCGATCTCTCCCGACGCGACTGTCGTTTCATAGATAGGACAAAAACACGGTCGCGCCAAGGCTGTCAACGCGGCAACAGCAGCTATCAACGGTTCTTGTGCTGGTGCGGCAAGCCGCTGATCTCTTGCACACTTTCTGGACAGCGCGATCCCCAATGTCTAAAAGCGTTGGTGCCGGAGACAGACCCAAGTGGTGGCTATTTCAGGGTTTTTTCAGTAAGGCTTCTTGCGATTGGACTGACATGAGCGGCGTCAACGAGATCAGGTCGACATTTCTTAACTTCTTTGCCGACAACGGCCACGCCATCGTGCCGTCGTCGCCGCTGGTGCCGCGTAACGATCCGACGCTGATGTTCACCAATGCCGGCATGGTGCAGTTCAAGAACGTTTTTACCGGCGTCGAGAAGCGGCCCTATCAGCGCGCCACCACCTCGCAGAAATGCGTGCGCGCCGGCGGCAAGCACAACGATCTGGACAACGTCGGCTACACCGCGCGTCATCACACCTTTTTCGAGATGCTCGGCAACTTCTCATTTGGCGACTACTTCAAGGATCAGGCGATCGAACTGGCCTGGAAGCTCGTGACCCAAGAGTTCGGCCTGCCCAAGGAAAAACTCACGGCAACCGTCTACATCGACGACGACGAGGCGTTCGATCTCTGGAAGAAGATCGCGGGGCTTCCGGAGTCGCGCATCATCCGCATCAGTGGTTCCGATAATTTCTGGCAGATGGGCGATACCGGCCCCTGCGGTCCCTGCTCGGAAATCTTCTATGACCATGGCGACAAGATCTGGGGCGGCCCGCCGGGTTCGCCGGAGGCCGAGGGCGACCGCTTCATCGAGATCTGGAACCTGGTGTTCATGCAGTTCGAGCAGTTCGAGGGCGGCGTGCGCAACCCATTGCCAAAACCCTCGATCGACACCGGCGCCGGCCTCGAGCGCGTCGCGGCGGTGCTGCAGGGCAAGCACGACAATTACGATATCGATTTGTTCGTCGCCCTGATCCGCGCCATCGCGGAGTTGACCGGCGCCGATCCGCACGGCGCGCAGAAGGCCTCATTGCGCGTGATCGCCGATCATCTGCGGGCGTCGTCGTTCCTGATCGCGGACGGGGTGCTGCCGTCGAATGAGGGCCGCGGTTACGTGCTGCGGCGGATCATGCGCCGCGCCATGCGTCATGCGCAGCTTCTCGGGGCGCGCGATCCGTTGATGCATCGCCTGGTGTGGGCGCTGGTGCGCGAGATGGGCCAGGCCTATCCCGAACTGGTTCGCGCCGAGAGCCTGATCGAGGAGACGCTGCGGCTGGAAGAAACCCGCTTCCGCAAGACGCTGGAGCGCGGTCTGTCGATCCTGGACGAGAAGAGCAGCAGCTTGAAGAAAGGCGACATGTTCGATGGCGACACCGCGTTCACGTTGTACGACACCTATGGTTTCCCGCTCGATCTGACCCAGGACGCGCTGAAGTCGCGCGGCATCTCGGTCGACATCGCCTCCTTCACCGATGCGATGGACCGGCAGCGCGAAAAGGCGCGCGCGGCCTGGGCGGGAAGCGGCGATACCGCGAGCGAGACGGTCTGGTTTCCGCTGCGCGAGAAACTCGGCGCCACCGAATTCCTCGGTTATGAAACCGAGACCGCCGAGGGCGTGGTTGGCGCGCTGGTCAAGGACGGCAACGAGGTCGGGAGCCTGAAGGCCGGTGAGAGCGGCGCCATTGTTCTGAACCAGACGCCGTTCTATGCCGAATCGGGCGGCCAGGTCGGCGACACCGGCGTGCTGACCGGCGAGGGCGTCCGCTTCCGTGTCACCGATACCCAGAAGAAGGCCGGCGATCTGTTCGTGCATCTCGGCACGGTCGAGCAGGGCACGCTGACGCCCGGCACGGCGCTGGCACTGGAAGTCGACCATGGCAGGCGCACCTCGATCCGCGCCCATCACTCTGCGACGCACATCCTGCACGAGGCGCTGCGCCAGGTGCTCGGCGACCATATCGCCCAGCGCGGCTCGCTGGTGGCGCCGGATCGGCTGCGCTTCGATTTCGTCCACCAGAAGCCGATCACGCCGGGCGAACTCTCCAAGATCGAGGATATCGCCAACCAGGTCGTGCTGGAGAATGACGAGGTCACCACCCGCCTGATGGCGGTCGACGATGCCCGCGATGCCGGCGCGCGCGCGCTGTTCGGCGAAAAATACGGCGACGAGGTGCGGGTGGTTTCGATGGGCAGGGCCGCGCGCGAGCATGGTTCCAACGCGCTCGGCTGGTCGGTCGAATTGTGCGGCGGCACCCATGTGCGCCGCACCGGCGATATCGGCCTGATCACGGTGACCGGCGAAAGCGCGGTCGCCTCCGGCGTTCGCCGCATCGAGGCGCTGACCGGCCATTATGCGCGCAAGCACGCCAACGACACCACGGCGTTGGCGAAGAGTGCGGCAATGGAACTGCGCACCTCGCTGGAGGAGATGCCGGCGCGCATTGCTTCCCTGATGGAAAGGGAAAAAAAGCTGGAGCGCGATCTGTCGGAGGCGCGCAAGAAGCTGGCGATGGGGGGCGGTGGGGCCGGCGGCGCGCCCGGCGCCAACGGCGTGCGCCATGTCGGCGACGTCAAGCTGATGGCGCGCGCCATCGAGGGAGTCGAGACCAAGGATCTCAAGAGCCTCGCTGACGATGCCAAGAAACAGCTCGGCTCCGGGGTCGTCGCCATCGTCGGCGTTACCGGGGACGGCAAGGCCGGCGTCGTCGTCGGTGTCACCGCCGATCTCACGTCGCGTTACAACGCGGTCGATCTGGCGCGGGTCGGTTCGGTGGCGCTGGGGGGCAAGGGCGGCGGCGGCCGGCCCGACATGGCGCAAGCCGGCGGACCCGACGGCGCCAAGGCGGAAGCGGCGCTGGCCGCGATCGAACAGGCCATGGCCGGCGCCTGAGGCGGCAACGCCTTTGGCGTCATGCGGCGGCCATCTCGCGGTGTTGCTCACCCCTTGCGGAGGAACACGTAGTCCGCGGAATAGGCCACGCTGCGGAAGCTGCCGGCCTTGTCGCACGGCCCCTCGATCTTGCCGCCCTCGGTATGGATCCGCTGCACGGTGGTGACGCCGGTGAGGATGCCGCTGCCGTGGCTGGAAACCACCTGGAGCTTCAGCCAGGGAATATCGTCGGGCTTCGCGCCCGGTGCGCTGGCCGCGACCTTGCCGGTCACGGCACTGCCGTCATTGGCTTCCCAATTCGGCCCGGCATAGTGACGACCGATGGTCTTGCCGTCCAACAGGAGGGTGGCGATCGGTTCGCGGAACACCCAGGCCAATTTGCCGTCGGGCGCCGCCTTGCATTCGTAGACCTGGGCGCCTTCGGCATGGGTTGACAGCACCACGGTTTCTCCCGGCGCCTTGAGGGCGTCGGGGAGCGGAGTTTCGGCGGCGGCCGCGCTCAGCGGCGCAACCGACAGCAACAACAGCGCGAGGGCGGTAGGCTTGAGGTGGAGCATGGTCGTCTATGCCGACATCGCCTTGGTCAGGTTTTCGGCGACCTTGTCGAGGAAGCCGGTGGTGGAGAGCCAGCGCTGGTCAGCGCCGACCAGGAGCGCGAGGTCCTTGGTCATGAAGCCGGCTTCGACGGTCTCGACGCAGACCCGCTCCAGCGTGCCTGCGAATTTCGCCAGCGCCTCGTTGTTGTCGAGCTTGGCGCGGTGCGACAGGCCGCGGGTCCAGGCAAAGATCGAGGCGATCGAGTTGGTCGAGGTCGCCTTGCCCTTCTGATGCTCGCGGTAATGTCTAGTCACCGTGCCGTGGGCGGCCTCGGCTTCGACCGTCTTGCCGTCTGGCGTCATCAAGACCGAGGTCATCAGGCCGAGCGAGCCGTAGCCTTGGGCGATGGTGTCGGACTGCACGTCGCCGTCATAGTTCTTGCAGGCCCAGACGTAGCCGCCGGACCATTTCATGGCGGCGGCGACCATGTCGTCGATCAGGCGATGTTCGTAGGTGATCTTCTTCGCGTCGAACTGGGCCTTGAACTCGGCATCGAAGACCTCCTGAAAAATGTCCTTGAAGCGCCCGTCATAGACCTTGAGGATGGTGTTCTTGGTCGAAAGATAGACCGAATAGCCCTTCGACAACCCCTGATTGAAGGAAGCCCGGGCGAAATCTGCGATCGAATCGTCCAGATTGTACATCGCGAGCGCCACGCCGGCGCTGGGCGACTTGTACACCTCGCGTTCGATCACCTTGCCGTCTTCGCCGACGAATTTCATCGTCAGGATGCCCTTGCCCGGGAATTTGAAGTCGGTGGCGCGGTACTGGTCGCCGAAGGCATGGCGGCCGATGATGATCGGCTTGGTCCAGCCCGGCACCAGCCGTGGCACGTTCCGGCAGATGATCGGCTCCCGGAACACCACGCCGCCGAGGATGTTGCGGATGGTGCCGTTGGGCGATTTCCACATTTCCTTCAGCCCGAACTCCTTCACCCGGGCTTCGTCGGGGGTGATGGTCGCGCATTTGACGCCGACACCGACCTTCTTGATGGCGTTGGCGGCGTCGACGGTGACCTGGTCGTTGGTCTGGTCGCGGTATTCCATCCCCAGGTCGAAATACATCAGCTCGATATCGAGAAAGGGGGTGATCAGCTTGTCCTTGATGTACTGCCAGATGATCCGGGTCATCTCGTCGCCATCGAGTTCGACGACGGGGTTGGTCACCTTGATTTTTGCCATGGAGATCGGGCCTTTTTCAGGGAATTGGTCGCGTTTCGGGGGCGGACGAAGGGGTGATGACCGCGCTATAGCATTGCCCATGCGCTGGCGAAAGCCGCGCAGCCCAGCTCTTTCGCCCGAACTTTGGGCTAGAAAGCCGCCTGGGTAGCGGTCCCCGCCACGACGTACCAGGTGACGAACAGGCCGCAGATCAGGGCGCCGGGCAGGCTCGAGCCGGTGCGCCGCCAGGTGAAGGTCGCGATCACGGCCGCGATCGCCAACAGCGGCACGAACTGGATGGCGACGATGGTGGCGAGCGGCACGAAGCCGGGGTCGGGCAGCGGATTGAACAGCTTACCGGTCAGCCACAGCGTGCCATATTGCAGGGCCAGCAGCACGATGAAGCCTGACGTCAGCGCCATGATATTGGTGAGATAGAGTACCCCGCGCCCCACGGTCATGGTCGAGAAGTTTCGGTGCATCACGTGCAACGCGATCACGAAATAGGCGGTGAAGGGGATCAAATAGATCAGAAAGATCAGGAATTGTTTGGCGCTCATCAGCTTGAGGGCGACGATCCAGAACCTGAAATCGATCTTGAAGGCAAAGTCGGCCAGCCGCAGCGCGGCATAGCCTGCGATCATCGTTGCGAGGGCGATCAGGACAGACGGCAGGAGTATGCCGCCACGGCTGGCGCGTTTGGGCGCCAACCGCATCAACGCCAGCGTGATCAGGGCGTTGATGATGGCCCAGACCAGGATCTGGTTGGTGATGCCCTGCGGCAGCAACAGCGAGGGCTTGACGAAGAGGCCGGCCAGCGCGAACGCCGGGTAGTAGGTCAGCGCGGGGATCACGGCGGTCAGCACGAAGGCTGCCAACCAGCGGCCGCCTTTGGCGGCGATCGGGGCTGGCCGCATCACGGCGGCGATCTTGGGCGGCTTGAGGCGCTCGAACGCAGGCGTTTCGACCAGCCCATTGAAAACCCCGAGCAGCAGCGCCACGAAGCCGATCAGCGCGATCAGCGTACCGATTTCCTTGGCGAACCAGATCTGGTTGTCGTCCGGAAGCGGCGTGCCGCCTTGCAGCGTCCGTGCGAACCAGTTGAGGCTATAGCCGATCGCCTGACGCGAGATGTGCTCGGCCGGATGGGTCATCGCCGGCGTGTACAGCACCCGCGCGGAACCTTCCGCGATGTCGCCATAGACCCTGCCGGGTTGGATCCGATCCGCGGTGCCGAACAAGGCCTGAAGCTTCTGGCTCTCCGTGACGTCGCGCGCGCGCTCGACCTTCCACATCAGCTCAGGAAATTCCTCATATTGAGCGAATACCAGGGCGACATTGCGCGGCCAGCCCGGGGTGCCCTCGGCGGCAAAAGGCTTGCCCGTGGACGATCCCTCCAGCACCATCGAGCGGTAGTTATACGGCATCGCTGCGGCGGCGGCGAGCACGGCCCAGCCACCCATGGAATGGCCTTCGAGGCCGATGTTGTTCCTGTCGACGAGGTCGAGACTACGGAGGTAGGAAAGTCCGTCGGGGCCGCCGAAGCCACCTGAGAAGGCGGGCGGATCGCTGTAGCCGTGGCCGGTCTGGTCGAGGGCGAGGACGACGTAGCCGCGGCGGGCGAACTCGATGGCAAAGCCATCCTGGGTCTCTCGCGAATTGATGTAGCCGTGGATCGCGAGAATGCCGGGGGCTGGCGACGTCGCTGACGCATTGGGCGGAATGTAGAGCAGGGCACTCATGAGGTTTCCGGCGGCGCCCTTGAAGCGCACATCCTGGATCCGGATGCCGCCGGAAGTCTGCGTCAGATGGGCCAGTTCGCCCCCGGCCAGAATCAGCAGCAGACCGGCGATCGCCAATGACCATTTGCGCAGCATTCAAGTTCCCCCCAGTGCCCGCCCTTGCAAGCCGATTCCGGCTGATTTTGTTGTGGCCGACAGCCGATCCTCTGGACAGTCACCATCCATCGGCTGCGGACGATGCTACCTTGTGCCAAGTCGGTTGAAGTTTAAAAGGAGGCACTAAGCCATTTATATGACTTTGGAAATGCTGCAAAGCGGAACCGGTGCCGGGCGAGTGTCGGGCGCGGCCTGAGGCATTGCATGAAGGCCTCGCGACCCCAACGGCAAATGCTGCTAGACGGGCGCTCGATGATCGGCCGTGGTTGATGCGTTGCATCAGGTCCTTGGCCGTCGCCTTTAACATCACCCTTGGAAGTTGCATCAGCGAGTGGAGTGATATGTCCGGTTCGGGCACCGACAAGACTAAATCAGGCATTGCATTGGCCGGACCTGTTGTCATTCTGGTTGAGCCGCAGCTCGGCGAAAACATCGGCATGGCCGCGCGCGCGATGGGCAATTTTGCCCTGACCCATTTGCGTATCGTCAAGCCGCGCGACGGCTGGCCGAGCCTCACGGCGCAGCGCGCCGCCGCCGGCGCCGACCATATCCTGGAGGGCGTGGCGCTGTTCGACAGCGTCGAGCAGGCGGTCGCCGACTGCACGCTCTTGTTCGCCACTTCGGCCCGCGCCCACGACCAGGCCAAGCCGGTGGTGGCGCCGGAACTCGCCGCGCGCGAGATGACGGCCGAGATCGGGGCTGGCGGCATCGTCGGTATCCTGTTCGGGCGAGAGCGCTATGGGTTGCAGAACGAGGAGGTGGCACTCGCCAATCGCCTCATCACCTTTCCGGTCAATCCCGGCTTTGCCTCGCTGAACCTGGCCCAGGCGGTGCTGCTGATCTCCTATGAATGGTTCAAGCATGCGACCGCCGGCGCGCTGCCGTTCTCGATGCCCGAACGCTCCGAGCGCGCCTCGCAGCACCAGATGCAGGCTTTCTTCGACAATCTGGTGGCTGAACTCGACAAGGTCGAATTCCTGCGCCCGGCCGAAAAACGCGAGACCATGCTGGTCAACCTGCGCAACATCTTCGCGCGGATGGAGCCGACCAAGCAGGACATGCACACGCTGCACGGGGTGATCATGGCGATCGCCGAAGGGCGAAAAGGTCCGGCCAAGGGCGGCGTGCTCGACGGCGAACAGGCGACAAGGCTACGCGCGCTACTGGCCGAGCACGGGCAGGGCGCGGCCGCGTCGGAAAGCTCCACGGTGCGCGGACTGGCGCGGCTGTTGCGGCGAAATCCGACCGACGCCGAACGCCTGCTGTGGCAGGCGCTGCGGTCCGACCGCCGCTTCGCCGGACAGTTCAAGCGGCAGACCCCGGTCGGCCGGCACATTCCGGATTTTGTCTCCTTCGTGCGGAGGCTCGCGATCGAATTGATCAATGCCGACGAGAGCGAGGCGATCGTCCACGACCGCGTGGCGCGCCGGGCCTGGCTCGAGGCGCGCGGCTATGGCGTCTTCGACATGTCGGTGGCCGAAATCGAGCGCAATTTGGCGGCCGAACTGGACCGGCTCGAGGCGCATATTGCGGAGCGCTGCTGAAAGGCGTCAGGGCGGCACGGGCAATGAAAGAGGGCGACCATAACGGCCGCCCCCGCGAGATCGGCAAGGCGTAGGGGGCATGGCTATGGCGGCATCGACAGGCTCGTCGGGATCCATAATGTGATCGGCTCGGGCCATGGCGACACGATCACCGGTGAAGCCCCTCATAGGCGCTAGCTTAAGGTCCAGCGGCCAGCCCGAGCCCGCCGCGCCGGTCTCCGTCCGCCTCTCCCCTTGCGGGAGAGGCCGCCGCGTAGCGGCGGGTGAGGGGGTCTCTCAACGGGCCGTGTCGCTTGCGGTGAGACCCCCTCACCCCAGCCCTCTCCCGCCAAAGCGAAGCAAGCGCTTCGCTTCGGGGGAGAGGGAGCGCAGCAGCGCAAGCTGATCGGCCGATGAATAAAACGGGCCGAGTTTAGCTTAAGCTAGCGCCTATGGGGGCGCCCCTCGTGGGCGCCCTGGTGCGACATCGCGCCGATCGCAATTGTCGCGGCAGGGCGGCCACAAGGGCCGCCGCTACACGGATGGACGTGGGATAGGCGCGCCCCGCGATAAACCGATCAGCTCCAGAATGGCGCCAGCCGCGCGTCCGCGCTTGCTGCTTCACACGGCCGCGAGTTCTGCCGGTGCAGAGCCCGCGCGTTTCGGTTTTTTCGGCTTCAAGGGCCCGAGCAGCGAGACCGCGGCGAGACCCGCGGTATCGGCGACGCCGGGATCGCGCGACACCATGGCGGCGACGATGGCGCCGTCGATCAGAAGCCCAAGCTGGTGGGCCAGCACTTCCGGATCGGCCGCGCCCATCTCACTGGCGAGCTGTTCGAGATGGGCGAGAACGACCTTCTTGTGCCGCATCGCGATGGCGCGGAACTGCTTCTGATCCTTGTCGTGTTCGCCGACCGCATTGATGAACGGGCAACCGTAGAAACGATCCTGGCCGAACCAGTGCTTCAGCGCCGGAAAAATCCGCGCCAGCTTGGTTTGCGCGGTTCCGCCCCCGGACTCGATGGCATCGATGAACCATTCGCGCCATTGCTTGCCCTCGGTCTCCAGCACCACATGAACGAGATTGGTTTTGGAGCCGAACAGCTTGTAGAGCGTGGTCTTGGCGGTGCCGGCTTCGTTGATGATGGCGTCGATGCCGGTGGCGTTGATGCCGTTTTTGCAGAACAACTGAGTCGCGGCGTTGAGCAGGCGACTGCGCGCCGACTCTTCATCGCCGGCGCCATTCACCGCGACCGAATGCTTCTTCGAAGATGCTTTGACCATGTTCTCAGTTAATCCAACTGTGCCGTCGTCATCAAGTCGCATCTTGGTTGGTGGGGAACTGCGTCGAAAATAATCGCGCCAAGCAGCATTTGCCGTCGCGTTGAGCAGTTCCCCCGCTGATCAATTTCTCAGCAACCGACCTAAGCATCTTAAGGACTTCGCGTTTTCCCAGGCGCAGGGTCTGGCACGCTTCGTGCAGGATACAGACCGTTCGGTATCCTACCCCCTAGGGAGAAAACAAATGACCGCCGTCGCTCAAAAAACAGTCCTGACAGGCTGCCTTGCCCCGATCGACAGACACGGGCTGGAGCAGCTGATCGAAAACGGCAAGGCCAACCCGAAGGTCATCAAGACCTTGAAATGCAAGACGGTGGCCGAGGGCAAGTTCCGGCACGCCAACTATATCCGCAACCTGGCGCCTTATATCGTCGATGAGCCGCCGGGGCTGCTCGGCGACGACACCGCACCCAATCCGTCCGAGGCCTCGCTGGCCGCGCTCGGCTCCTGCCTTGCGGTCGGTCTTCACGCCAACGCGGTGCATCGCGGATGGACCGTCAACAAGCTTGAACTGCAGCTCGAAGGCGATCTCAACATCACCGCGGTCTGGGGCACCGGCGACGTCAGTGAGAAGCCGGTCGGCTTTACCGATGTGCGGGTCAAGGTCGACATGGAATGCGAGGGCATTCCCCAGGCCGAAATCGACGCTCTGGTCCAACACGTCAAGAAGTGGTCGCCGGTCGCCAACACCTTTACGCGGCCGGTCAACCTCGAGATCTCAGCCTAGCCGGTCTCGAACGTGACGTCGTCGTCCTTCGCAGAAAGCCTGGTTCGGAGAACCTGATGAGTACAGTGGCCGCATCGCGTCTCACGGTCGAGCAGGACCATGATCTGCCTCCGGCAT
Source organism: uncultured Alphaproteobacteria bacterium (assembly GCA_963736075.1). Classification (GTDB taxonomy): domain Bacteria; phylum Pseudomonadota; class Alphaproteobacteria; order Rhizobiales; family Xanthobacteraceae; genus Bradyrhizobium. The sequence goes on from CAVTNW010000003.1 coordinate 122,707, forward strand.
CGGTCTCCGGTGCGGTCGCTGCCATCGCGCGCCAGGAACTGGCGCCGCTGGCATCCGACATCGACAGCGGCAAGCTCTATCCGGGAGAGCTGCTGCGCCGTCTCGGCCAGGCCGGCGCCTGGAGCAGCCATCGGCCGAGCCATGGCGCGGCCGATCTGGGCGGTGCCATTCAATCGATCGCTGCGCTCGGCGAGGTCTGCGGCGCCACCGCCTTCATGGCCTGGTGTCAGAACACCCTGGTCTGGTACGCGGCGAATTCCTCCAACCCGGCGCTCGCCGCGGGATTGGCCGATGGCGCCGCCGCGGGGCGGATCCTCGGCGGCACTGGCCTCTCCAACCCGATGAAGAGTTTGTTCGGTATCGAGAAGCTGAAATTGAAGGGCCGCAGGGTCGAGGGCGGGTATCTCGTGCGTGGCGCGCTCCCCTGGGTATCGAACCTCGGCCCCGATCATTTCTTCGGCACCATCTTCGAGCGCGAGGATCGGCCGGGCGAAATCGTGATGTTCCTCGCCGATTGTTCCGATCCCGGTATCACGTTGCAGCCGTGCAAGCCGTTCCTGGCGATGGATGGCACCGGCACCTTTGGCGTTCAGTTCCGCGACGCATTCGTGCCCGACAACCTGATCCTGGCGGAGCCGGCCGGCCCGTTCGTGAAGAAGATCCGCGCCGGCTTCATCCTGCTGCAGGCCGGAATGGCGATCGGCTTGATCAGGGATTGCATCGCGATCATGAACGAAGTCGGCGGAGCGCTCGGCCATGTCAACCGCTACCTGCCGCAACAGCCCTCGGATTTTCGCGCAACTCTTTCCGAGCTTGAAGCCAAGACCATGGTCTTGGCGCGCGATCCCTTCAACCCCGACGACGGCTATTGGCGCGATGTCATCTCGCTGCGCCTGCAAGCCGGCGATGCCAGCGTCGCCGCCGCGCATGCGGCGATGCTTCACTGCGGCGCGCGCGGCTATCTGATGAGCCATCGTGCCCAGCGCAGGCTTCGCGAGGCTTACTTCGTCGCCATCGTCACGCCAGCCACCAAACAACTGCGCAAGATGCTGGCGGAGGCGTGAAGCGCGAACAGGATTTCGGATCGACCCTAGCTCGTTAACCCCAGAACAGGAGAGGCCTGACATGACGGACGTTCTGATTTCTGCCGGCGAACTCGCCGATTTATCATCCAAAGAGCCGTGCGTGATCATCGACACGCGAAACCCGGATGCCTATGGTTCGGGGCACATCCCCGGTGCGGTGAATGTGCACGAAATCTTCACCTTCCTTGCGACGTCGACGCCCGAAGGTATTCACGAGTTGAAAACAAAGTTTGCCGATGCCTTCGGCAAAGCCGGGCTTTCGGGCAAGGAAACGGCCGTGATTTACGAGCAGTCGATGAACTCCGGCTTCGGCCAGTCCTGCCGCGGCTACTACCTTTTGACCATGCTCGGCTATCCCAAGGTCAAGGTGCTCGATGGCGGGTTCGACAGCTGGAAATCGAAGGGCATGCCGGTCACGACAGAGGTGCCGAAGCCGGTACCCGCGTCGTTCGCCATCGTCCCGGAGGCGGCCGACATCCTGATCGACGCCAAGACCATGCTGGCGGCGGTCGGCAAGCCCGGCATTGCTCTGCTCGACGTCCGCGACGTCGACGAGTGGATCGGCGAAAGCTCTTCTCCCTACGGCAAGGATTTCTGTCCCCGCAAGGGCCGCATCCCCGGCGCGGTCTGGCTCGAGTGGTACCGCATGATGAAGCCGACCGCCGAGGGACAACGCTTCAAGTCCAAGGAAGAAATCCTCGCCGAATGCGCCACCGTCGGGATTTCGCAGAATACCCCGGTCTACCTCTATTGCTTCAAGGGTGCGCGGGCGTCGAACACCTTCCTGGCGCTGAAAAATGCCGGGGTGAAGGATGTCCGGATGTATTTCGGCTCCTGGAACGAATGGTCGCGCGATCCCTCGCTGCCGATCGAGGAGGGTTTGCCGATGGAAGCCCAGCTGACCGACAAGGCGGCATAGAACGTGCATGACTTTCGTCGCCCAGCCGCGCTCGCGCGGCTGGGCGACGAATACGCGGGTGCAGAGCAGAGGTATATCTTTGGTCACTTCCGCACCACGCAAAGGAACGGGGCATGTCCACCTTCGACGATCCCTTCGACGCTGATCGCAGGCTCTCACGGTCAGGTTGCGTCTGCGGCCAACACGGTTCGATGGGCGAGCACGACAAAGCTGGCCTGAGTTTGCGCTGCGAGCCGGCGCCGACGGATGAAAAGCGCTACCAGAGCGTGGTGGCCTCGGCGATCATGCGGGAGATGTTTCCGAAGGATGCGGCGCGGCGGGCCTTCCTGAAAGCGGTCGGGGCGTCGACGGCGCTCGCCGCCATATCGCAATTTTTCCCGCTGCAGACCGCGACCGAGGCCTTTGCCGACGCCGGCGCGCCCGAGAAAAAAGATCTGAAGGTCGGCTTCATTCCGATCACCTGTGCGACACCTATCATCATGGCGGCCCCGCTTGGTTTCTATGCCAAGCACGGCCTCAATGTCGAAGTGGTCAAAACCGCCGGCTGGGCGGTGGTGCGCGACAAGACCATCAACAAGGAATACGACGCCGCGCACATGCTGGCGCCGATGCCGCTGGCGATCTCGCTCGGCCTGGGCTCGAACCCGATCCCCTTCACCGTGCCGGCGATCGAGAACATCAACGGCCAGGGCATCACGCTGGCCATCAAGCACAAAGACAAGCGCGATCCCAGGGATTGGAAAGGCATGAAATTCGCCATTCCGTTCGACTATTCGATGCACAATTACCTGTTGCGCTACTATCTGGCCGAGCACGGCATCGATCCCGACACCGATGTGCAGCTGCGCTCGGTGCCGCCGCCGGAAATGGTCGCCAATCTCCGCGCCGACAATATCGACGGTTTCCTGGCGCCGGACAACATCTGCCAGCGCGCCATCTATGACGGCGTCGGCTTCATGCACATCCTGTCCAAGGAGATCTGGGACGGTCATCCCTGCTGCAGCTTCGCGGCGAGCCGCGAGTTCATCACCGCATCGCCCAACAGTTTTGCGGCGCTGACGCGGGCGATCGTCGATGCCACCGCCTATGCCTCGAAGGCCGAAAACCGCAAACAGATCGCCGAGGCGATCGCGCCGGCGAACTACATCAACGCTCCCGTGACCGTGCTGGAGCAGGCACTCACCGGCACTTACGCGGACGGGCTCGGCGGCGTCAAAACCGACCCCAAGCGCGTCGATTTCGATCCCTTTCCCTGGCAATCGTTCGCGGTTTGGATGCTCACCCAGATGAAGCGCTGGGGCCAGATCAAAGGGGATGTCGATTACAAACAGGTGGCCGAGCAGGTCTATCTCGCCACTGATACGCGCAAGGTCATGACCGACATGGGACTGACGCCACCGCCGACCTCCTACAAGTCTTTTTCCGTGATGGGCAAGAGCTTCGATCCGGCCAGCCCGGAGGACTATCTCAACAGCTTCAAGATCAGGAAGGCGTCGTGACGAACTCTTCGCTTCGCGTTCGCGCGGCGATGCTGTCGATCGCGCTGTTTGTGGCCTTCATCGGCATCTGGCACCTCGCCACCCGTGGCACCGGCCATGTCGGCAGCATGAGCCCGGAATATGCCAGGCTGATGGGATTGACAGCGACACAGGGCAAATCGGCGATGCCGGGCCCGCTCGACGTCGGCGCCAAGCTGTGGGAGCACCTGCAGCGGCCGTTCTACGACAACGGGCCGAACGACAAGGGGCTCGGCATCCAGCTCGGCTATTCGATGCTCCGCGTCGGGCTCGGCTATTTGCTCGCCGTGGTGGTCGCGATCCCGCTCGGTTTCCTGATCGGGATGTCGCCTTTGGTCAGCCGCGCGCTCGATCCGTTCATCCAGATCCTGAAGCCGATCTCACCTCTGGCCTGGATGCCGCTGGCACTTTACACCATCAAGGATTCCGGCCTGTCGGCGATTTTCGTCATTTTCATCTGCTCGGTGTGGCCGATGCTGCTCAATACCGCGTTCGGGGTCGCCGCCGTGCGCGAGGAGTGGATCAACGTCGCCCGCACGCTCGAGGTCGGCACGCTGCGGCGCGCCTTTACCGTGATCCTGCCGGCGGCGGCGCCGACGATCCTGACCGGCATGCGCATTTCCATCGGCATCGCCTGGCTCGTGATCGTCGCCGCCGAGATGCTGGTCGGCGGCACCGGCATCGGCTACTTCGTCTGGAACGAGTGGAACAACCTCTCGATCAGCAACGTCATCATCGCCATTCTCCTGATCGGCGTGGTCGGCATGCTGCTCGACCAGATCCTGGCGCGCTTCACGCGCATGGTCACTTTTCCGGAGTGATGGCGGTGATGAAGTTTTGCTCGATCCGCGTCGCATTTTCACCTCTCGCCGCTCTTCGCGGGGAGAGGTCGGATCGCAAAGCGATTCGGGTGAGGGGGTCTCTCACCCCAACCCTCTTCCCGCGAAGAGCGGGGCGAGGGAGCGCACCGTGCTTGCGGAGCGAGCGAAGATGAGCACCGAAAAATTCATTTCCATCGAGGGCATCGCCAAGCGCTATCCGGGTGCCGATGGCGGCGAGATCGCGGTGTTCGAAAATCTCTGGCTGGCGATGGCGCGCGGGGAGTTCGGCTGCGTGATCGGCCACTCCGGCTGCGGCAAGACCACGGTCTTGAACATTCTGGCCGGGCTCGATGCGCCGAGCGACGGCGCCGTGATCGTCGACGGGCAGGCCATTGAGGGCCCGAGCCTCGACCGCGCCGTGATTTTCCAGAGCCATGCGTTGTTGCCGTGGCGCACCGTGCTCGGCAACGTCGCTTATGCCGTGACCTCGAAATGGCGCCACTGGGATAGCGCCAGAGTCAAGGCGCATGCGCAGGTTTTCATCGATCTGGTTGGCCTGACCGGCGCCGAACACAAGCGTCCCTCGGAACTGTCGGGCGGCATGAAGCAGCGCGTGGGCATTGCCCGCGCGCTCTCGATTACGCCCAAGATCATGCTGATGGATGAGCCGTTTTCGGCGCTGGATGCGCTGACGCGCGGCACACTGCAGGACGAGGTTCGCCGCATCTGCCTGGAGACCGGGCAGACCGCGTTCATGATCACCCACGACGTCGACGAGGCGATCTATCTGGCCGATAAGATCTTTCTGATGACCAACGGGCCGGGCGCGGTGTTGGCCGAGATCGTGGAAAACCCGCTGCCGAAGGCGCGCGGCCGCACCGATCTGCACCGGCATCCCCTTTATTACGCGCTGCGCAACCACATCGTCGATTTCCTGGTCAGCCGCAGCAAGACCTTTGCCAGTGATGTGCCCGGCCACGATGCGCGCCACGTGCCGGTGGTGAAAATCGGCAGACCCGAACTGACGATCGCATCTGGCGCCGACCCCACTTACGAAGCCTCAAGACAGGCGTCATGGCCGGGCTTGTCCCGGCCATCGACGTCTTCCTGAGCCGTCAGAGAATGAACGACGTGGATGCCCGGGACGAGCCCGGGCATGACGAGTGCAAGGGAGATGAGACATGAAGCGATCCGACCTCACTGAAAAGCTGCTCGACATCAAGCGCGAGAAGGGCTGGAGCTGGAAGCAGATCTGCGAAGGCATCGGAGGCTATTCCGACGTGCTGATCGTCGGCGCCATCCTCGGCCAGATGAAGCTGACAAAACCGCAGGCAGCCAATGCCGGCGAACTGTTCGGACTGTCCAAGTCCGAGATCGCGATGCTTAACGAGGTGCCGATGCGCGGCATGCCAATGCCGCCGACCGATCCCCTGATCTATCGTTTCTATGAACTGGTGATGGTCAACGCTCCGGCGTGGAAAGCGCTGATCGAGGAGGAATTCGGCGACGGCATCATGTCGGCGATCGATTTCGACATGGCGATGGAGCGGCTGCCGAATCCCAAGGGCGACCGCGTCAAGATCACGATGTCCGGCAAATTCCTGCCCTACAAATATTATGGCGCCAGCGGCAACGTGCCGGAGTATGGGTTTAAGGAAGGATAGGATCTCAAACGAAGATTCCGGGGCCTGCAACACAGGCCCCGGAAATCCAAAAGCGGGCCAACGGAGACGGGACGAATCGGAAGGCGTGCCTGCCGCCTTGGTTCGTGGTCCAACCGGGTAACATGCGCGTAAGGGCCGTTCGAACTCATTTGCGCGCAGTAGGCGCACTACCAATTCGTGCCTCAGGGAAGGCCGGTATCCTAATTGCTGCTAGACGAGCGATTTTGAAGTTCTGATCCTATCGTCAGGTCTCCCCGGTCCTCATCCCCAGGGAGCATCGCGCAAGCGCGATGCGTCTCGAAGGATGGCCGCAAAGGCGGTGCAAGCGGCCATCCTTCGAGACGCGCGCGAAGAGCGCGCTCCTCAGGATGAGGTCGGAGCAAGGCTCGATATGATAAGCTTCAAGGAATCGCTGAACTAGTGTCCTGGTTCTGACGCTTCGTCTCTTGTCGGCGATATTCCGGGGCGAGCCCTGGCGTGAGTCCGGAATCCATAACCCCCAATCGTGGTTATTTATTCCGGGCTCCCTCGCGGAGCCTGTCATCGGGCCGGCCAAAGGCCGGACCCTTGGCTCGGGCTCCAGAATGACAGAAACAATTGTTAGAGTCAGAATACTAAGTCCCGGCCTTGACCTGCGCCACCGCGAGGGCCGTCAGTTCGACCATTTTAGCGCGAAGCTGCGCCTCGGTCATGGCAACGCCCTTGGCATCGAGATCGCCCATCACCTTGCGGATCACGTCGGCCCCGCCGCTCGGCTCGAATGCGGCAGCGATCACTTCCTTGGCATAGGAATCGGCCGCGTCGCCGGATATTCCGAGCTTTTCGGCGATCCACAGTCCGAGCAGCTTGTTGCGGCGCGCCTCGGCCTTGAACTTCTGCTCCTCGTCGAGGGCGAACTTCTTCTCGAAGGCTTCCTCACGCTTGTCGAATGTGGTCATATCCCGGTTCCGATCCCGAGCCGATTTGGTGACGGCGGGTCCTCGTTGCGGCAACTCGCCTCAGTGCCTAGATAACTGGCGTATATGGTTAAAACAACAGCCTGAAAGCCGCGCCAAGCCTGTAAAACTTAACCCCGGGGGATAGGATCGATTGTGCTTGATAGGCCAATCGGATAGGTTGGGCGTCAGGCAAGGTTCTGGTTCGGTTTCATGTTCCTGGTCTTCACGGCAGCTCCGTCGTGGGTCGCAATTCCTAGGTCATCCGGAGCGCACCAACTTCATGGATTTCAACAACACACGGTACATCCCAATGAGCCGTCGACGCCGCATTTATGAAGGCAAGGCCAAGGTACTCTATGAAGGGCCCGAGCCGGGCACCCTGATCCAGCACTTCAAGGACGATGCGACCGCGTTCAACGCCAAGAAACACCAGGTCATCGAGGGTAAAGGCGTCCTCAATAACCGTATATCGGAGTACCTGTTCCAGCACCTCAACGACATCGGCGTGCCCACCCACTTCATCCGCCGTCTCAACATGCGCGAGCAGCTGATTCGCGAGGTCGAAATCGTGCCGTTGGAGGTGGTGGTGCGGAATGTGGCGGCGGGATCGCTGTCGCAGCGGCTCGGAATCGAGGAAGGTACCCAGCTGCCACGCTCGATCATCGAGTTCTACTACAAGAACGACCAGCTCAACGATCCCATGGTCTCCGAGGAGCACATCACGGCGTTCGGCTGGGCGACGCCGCAGGAAATCGACGACATCATGGCGCTGGCGATTCGCGTCAACGACTTCCTCACCGGGCTGTTTCTCGGCATCGGCATCCGGCTGGTCGATTTCAAGATGGAATGCGGCCGGCTGTTCGAGAACGAGATGATGCGAATCATCGTCGCCGACGAGATCTCTCCCGATTCGTGCCGGCTGTGGGACATCAAGTCGAACGAGAAGCTCGACAAGGATCGCTTCCGCCGGGATCTCGGCGGCCTGTTGGAAGCCTATACCGAAGTCGCCAAGCGATTGGGCATCCTGATGGAGAACGAGCGGCCGGCGGGAAGCGGCCCGGTGCTGGTGAAGAGCTAGAGGTTGCCATTGAAAGCGCGCGTCACCGTCACACTGAAGTCGGGCATTCTCGATCCCCAGGGCAAGGCCATCGAAGGCGCGCTGAAATCGCTCGGCGTTGATGGCATAGCCAGCGTGCGCCAGGGCAAGGTGTTTGACATCGAATTGGCGGGCGCCGACAAAACCAAGGCCGAGGCGGCGCTGAAGGATGCCGCCGACAAGCTGCTGGCGAACACGGTGATCGAGAATTACCGGGTTGAGGTTCTGGGCTAGGTTGTGGCCGAGATATCTGTCCAACAGATTTACGATCTGCTGCTTGAACTCTCGCGCGATGTGGCCGAACTTGACGCATCAGTTGACGAGCTTCTGTTCGAGATGAAGGCCTTAAATCAAGAATTATGCGCTGGCAGAGAACCGCTGATGCAGCAGGCTCGTCCGACATGAAATCCGCCGTCGTCGTCTTTCCCGGCATCAATCGCGAGCGCGACATGGCCCGCGCGCTGCGGCTCGTCTCCGGTCACGAGCCCGCGATGCTCTGGCATGCCGAGACCGCGCTGCCCGGGGGTACCGATCTCGTGGTGGTGCCCGGCGGATTTTCCTACGGCGACTACTTGCGCTGCGGCGCCATTGCCGCACGTGCCCCGATCATGGACGCGGTGCGGTCATTCGCGGGCCAGGGCGGGCTCGTGCTCGGTGTCTGCAACGGCTTTCAGATCCTCTGCGAGGCCGGGCTCCTGCCCGGCGTGCTGATGCGCAATGCCCGGCTGAAGTTTGTCTGCCGCGACGTGCATCTGCGGGTCGAACGCTCCGATAGCCCATTCACCCGCGGCTACAATGCCGGCCAGGTCATTCGCGTCCCGGTCGCCCATGGCGAGGGCAATTACGAGGCCGACGAGGAGACGCTGAAGCGGCTGGAGGGCGAGGGCAGGGTGCTCTATCGCTACTGTTCCGCCGATGGCGCGGTCGACGAAGGCGCCAATTTCAACGGCGCGGCGCATTCGATTGCCGGCGTGGTCAGCGAGCGTGGCAATGTGCTCGGCATGATGCCGCACCCGGAAAACCACGTCGAAGACATCATGGGCTGCACCGACGGCCGCGGCTTGTTCGCAGGGCTGATGGCGCATCTGGAGCGTGCGGCGTAAGGCTGGGACGCCTTTCGCAGCTGGTAGTATGGGTTGAGCACTTCGCGAAACCCATCCTATTTTGGACCGCGATGGATGGGTATCGCTGCGCTCAACCCATCCTACGCCCCTATAGTTCCCCGCCCATGGCCGCGCTGCTGCGTGCTACTTGCTGCCGGCACCAAGTGCCACCCGTCGCTTGACCCGCTTGATCGTGCCGGAAAATGTCAGCAACGTGCGCTCGGCGGACCTCAGCACGCCGCGCAGGAAAATCAGCGACCCGCCGGCACGCATGATCTCGCCGTCGCAGTCGATTCGTTCGCCCTCGCGCGCGGCGTCGAGAAATTCGCAGGCAAAGGACACCGTCACCGCCGGCCCCTGCAGCACCGGTGCGGCGATCGCAAACAGGCAATAATCCGCGAACGTCATGAAGCAGCCGCCATGAACGTTGCCCATGCCGTTGAGATGCTTTTTCTCGACCCGGAACGCGCAGCGCACCCGGCCGTCCGGCTCGATCCGGTGCCAGAACGGGCCATTGTTGGATTCGAAGCTGTCGCGGCGCCAGGTTCGCCAGCCCGCAAATTCGCCCTCGGTTTCGACGTGGAAATCGGGGCGGCGAGGCAAGGCGGAAGAAAGGTCGTCCAAGCGGTTTGGCCTTGGTTGGTTAAGGATTTGATCCTTAAATCTGATCCGCAGGCGATCTGCAAACCGCGAGGCCATGCCGCGTGGCCGCAAAGGTCTGGACAGCCCAAAACGGCGCCAAAAAGGCCTTTTCCTCACCTCCCGATCTCCCTAATAAGGGGCCTCCATCGCTTGAAGAGCCTCATGAACCAGCCGCCTATCACCCCCGAACTGGTCGCCAGCCATGGCCTGAAGCCGGACGAATATGAGCGCATTCTCAAGCTGATCGGCCGGGTGCCGAGTTTCACCGAACTCGGCATCTTCTCGGCGATGTGGAACGAGCACTGCTCCTACAAGTCCTCGCGGCTGCATCTGAAGGGACTGCCGACGAAGGCGCCCTGGGTGATCCAGGGGCCTGGCGAGAACGCTGGCGTGATCGACATCGGCGACGGCCAGGCCGTCGTGTTCAAGATGGAAAGCCACAACCATCCGAGCTTCATCGAGCCCTATCAGGGCGCGACCACCGGCGTCGGCGGCATCCTGCGCGATGTGTTCACGATGGGCGCGCGCCCGATCGCCTGCCTGAACGCGCTCTCCTTCGGCGCGCCGGAGCATCCCAGAACGCGCCATCTGGTGTCCGGCGTGGTCGCCGGCGTCGGCGGTTACGGCAATTCGTTTGGGGTACCGACCGTTGGCGGGCAGGTGCGTTTCCACACCCGCTATGACGGCAATATCCTGGTCAACGCCATGGCGGTTGGGCTCGCCGACAGCGACAAGATCTTCTACGCGGCGGCGTCGGGCGTCGACATGCCGATCGTCTATCTCGGGTCCAAGACCGGCCGCGACGGCATTCACGGCGCCTCCATGGCGTCGGCCGAATTCGACGACGACAGCGCCGAGAAGCGGCCGACCGTGCAGGTCGGCGATCCCTTCGCCGAAAAGCTGCTGCTGGAAGCCTGTCTCGAAATCATGGCGGCCGATTGCGTGATCGCGATCCAGGACATGGGCGCGGCCGGGTTAACCTGCTCGGCGGTGGAGATGGGGGCCAAGGGCGATCTTGGTGTCGAACTCGATCTCGATCGCGTCCCGACCCGCGAAAGCGGCATGAGCGCCTACGAGATGATGCTGTCGGAAAGCCAGGAGCGCATGCTCATGGTGCTGAAACCCGAGAAGGAAAGACAGGCCGAGGCGATCTTCCGCAAATGGGGACTGGATTTTGCCGTGGTCGGCCACACCACGCCCAATAGGCGGTTTGTCGTCAGGCACGGCGGCGTCATCATGGCCGACCTGCCGATCAAGGAATTGGGCGACGAAGCTCCCTTGTACGATCGGCCGCACCTGCCGACGCCGCGATCGCCGGTCATCCATGCGCGCGACGTCAAGGCGCCGATCGGGATTTTGGCCGCACTGGAGAAACTCATCGCGACGCCGGAGCTGTGCTCAAGGCGCTGGGTGTGGGAGCAATATGACCACGTCATTTTGGGCAACACTGTGCAGCGTCCCGGCGGCGACGCCGCGGTGATTCGCGTTCAAGACGGACCGAAGGGGTTGGCGCTGACGGTCGATGTGACGCCGCGGTATTGCGAAGCCGACCCGGTCGAAGGCGGCAAGCAGGCGGTGGCGGAAGCCTGGCGCAACATCACCGCGGTCGGCGGCCGGCCGCTGGCGATCACCGACAATCTCAATTTCGGCAACCCGGAACGGCCCGAAATCATGGGCCAGTTCGTCGGCTGCCTGCAGGGTATCGCGCAAGCCTGCCGCGCGCTCGACTTCCCGGTCGTGTCCGGCAACGTTTCACTCTACAACGAGACCAATGGCCGTGGCATCCTGCCGACGCCTTCGATCGGCGGCGTCGGCCTGCTCGATGATTTCACGAAATCCGCCACGCTTGCCTTCAAGGCCGCGGATGAGGCCATCCTGTTGATCGGCGAGACCCACGGCTGGCTCGGGCAGTCGGTTTATCTGCGCGACATCTGCGGCCGCGAGGAGGGCGCGCCGCCGCCGGTTGATCTCGCGGCGGAGAAGCGCAACGGCGATGTGGTGCGCGGCATGATCCATGCCGGCACCGCGACTTCGGCGCACGATGTTTCCGATGGCGGCTTGTTGATTGCACTGGCGGAAATGGCCATCGCCGGCGACCTCGGGGCGCGTTTTCTGGCCGCACCCGCGGCGATCGTGCCGCACGCCTGGTGGTTCGGCGAAGACCAGGCCCGCTACATCGTGACGGTGCCGTCACTCGATGCCGGTCGGGTACTGGCGAAGATGAGGGGCGTCGGCGTGCCCTGTCAGCGCATCGGCACCACAGGCGGCGATACCATCGCCATCCCAGGCGAAACGCCGCTTTCGATTGCGACACTCAAGGCCGCTTTCGAGGGCTGGTTTCCAGCCTATATGAGCAGCGGCACGGCCTGAAACAGGGCGACGCTGGCAATCAAGGCAGGTCTGACACCATTACGAGCATCGTGATGCTGATGGCGGTAGCGATCAGGATCTCGGCTATTCCCATGGGGATGTCCCTTCAGGCTGGTTCGGACGTGCCCACCCGAAATAGCCGATGCAGGTTTGGTGCCAATTGCCCGAGCGGTCGCAGCCACGGCCGCGAGAAGGCGCTCACAGCACGCGTGTCGCGCCGGGAATCCGGCGCAGCGCCGCAGTCGCAGCATTGCTGAACGCGAGCGTCAGGATAAAGACAAGGGTCGCCTTGATCACGGCGGACAGCTGCGTCACCGGGCCGAACGAAATGTCCGAGAGCGCATATTGCAGCCATAGCACCGCTACGTAGTGGACCAGATAGATGCCGTAGGCGTTGTCGCGCAGGCAATCGAGCAGGCTGGAGCCCGCATTGTCGAAGCGCAGGAACAGCGCCAGCACGTTGAACGTCTGGGCCGCGCTGTAGGACACAAAGGCCAGCGCATAGGCAATTTGCCACCACAGCGGCTGCTGGTTCTGGTCCGGCAGTACGGCATATTGGATGTACGCCAGTGCCAGGATGCTGCCGTAACTCGCTATCGCGGCCGCCAGCCATATCGGCCAGCGCCGTGCCAATCCGCCGTCGGCGGCAAGCATTTCCCGGCCGAGCGGAATGGCGCCGATGCCTACTCCGGTGCAGAAATACAGGGCATAGAGCAGGATGCGGCTCGCTTGCACCGAAAATGGTCCGACCACGAACCAGCGCGAGGCGCCGAGATAAAGCACGGCAGGCACGTAGACCACGATCGAGGCGATCAGTAGCGCCCAGAATAACCGGCTGGGCCGCGCCAGGCTCGCAAGCGACAGGCGAGTCGCGACGGCAACCAGATTGGGGGCGGCGAGGTAAGAAAGCGCCGCGATCCCGTCAAGCGCCAGCAGCACCGAGACGAACCACGCGGGGCCGCTCGGCCAGGGACCGACCGTTACCATATTCCACCAGAAGTCCGTAAAGCCGATGTCCGGATCGTGACGCAGCGCGACCGCGTAATAGGCGATCGGCATCAGGATAGCCGCACAGACCAGGGAGGGAAGTCCGAGCCGCCAGCAACGATCGCGCAGGAACTGCCCGTTGCCCTTGCGCTGCAGGCTTGGCCAGACGAACAGCCCCGACAGCAGGAACATCGCTGCCATGAAGAAGCTGTCGTTGAACCACACCACGCAGTCGAAACCGATGAATGAATGCCGGTCGGTGTGCCCGTGATAGGTGTAGGGGATCACCGAATGATGGATCAGCACCAGCATGATGATGAAGGTGCGGGCGCGATCGAGCGCCAGGTTGCGTCCACTCGCGATTGGTGCTGCCCGGGTCTCCGCTGCCGCCAACGAGCTGGAATGGGTTGTCATGTACGCTACGCAGGGTAATCGACTGGAACGTCGGCACCAGCAGCCAAGCCCCATTGTCCCCGCGAAAATGTCGCAAACGTGATCCGCGCCGCCTCATCTGCGGCGGACTTGGTCACTTCACTCCGCTGGCACACCACGCTGCGCGTGCGGCCCGCGGGAACCAGCTCCATCGATCGTGGTTAAGTGAGGGGTTTTGTCTGGGTGCGCCGATCATGCGGCCCCGGCTGGCGCAACATCGATGACGATTCTGAAATGGGCGCTGATCTTCTTCCTGGTCTCCGTCGTTGCCGGCATCCTCGGATTCACCGGCGTGTCCGCCGCATCCGCCGATATCGCCCGCTTCCTGTTCTACGTCTTCGTGGTGATCTTCCTGGTGTTGCTGATCCTTGGCCTCACCGTCTTCAGGGTGTGAGTGATAGCGTAGTTGCAGGGAGGCTAGAGCACGCGCTTCGCGCCGGGGATTTTCCGTAACCCCGCGGTCGCGGCCCAGCTCAGGCCAACCGTCAGCAAAAACACGATGAGCGCCTTGAGGATCGCGCTGAGCTGCATCGAATGCGAGAACGAAATGTCGAGCAACGCATATTGCAGCCACAGGATCGCGATGTAGTGGAGGACATACATGCCATAGGCATCTTCGCGCATGGGATCGAAGATGCTCTTCTCGCTTTGCCCGAAACGCAGGAACAAGGCCAGAACCGCAAGGCAGATCGTGACGCTGGCGATGGCATAGACCACGCCGTAGCTGCCCTGCCACCAGACCGGTGGCGCGCCGGCCAGATTGGACAGCCGCATGCGCCGGAAATTGACCAGAAAGGCAAGCGCCCCGAACGACAGCCCAGCTGCGATCACCCAGACCATCCAGCGCTGGGCCAGCGCGCCATGTCGCGCCAGCAGGCCCCGGTCGAGATCGGCGGCGCCGATCCCGATGCCGGCCAAGAAGAACACGCCATAGAGTACGACACGGCTGAACTGCACCTGCAGCGGTCCCCAGTTGAACCAGCGGACGGCGCCGACCTGAAACAACATCGGCACATAGGCCAGGATGGCGGCGGCGGCGAGTGCCGAGGCAAACAGCATTGGACGCTGAAATGACCTCAGCGACAGACGGTTGATGGCGTCGATCAACCCGGGTGCCACATACAATAACGGGATCGCGAGCAGATCGAGGTAGAGCAGAAACCAGATGAACCAGCCCGGACCGTCGAACCAGATGCCTTGCCTGAAATTGGAGAGCCAAAAGTCCACAAAGCCGAGTTTGGCGCCGCTCAGCCGGTAGGACGCATAATAGGCGATCGGCATCAGGATCAGGATCAGCGCCAGGTACGGCAGCCCCAGGCGCAAGGCCCGGTCGCGCAGAAAATGGCCGACGCCCTTGCGCTTCAGGCTGGGCCACACGAACAGCCCGGACAACAAGAACATCAGGCACATGAAGAACGCGTCGTTGAACAGCGTCAGCGCGTTGAAGCCGCCCCAGCGCTCATTGTCGACGATCGGCGCAGACGACCACAGATAATGATTGGGATAGAAGCGCCCAAATTGGGTGTAGGCCACTACCGCGTGATTGGCCAGCACCAGGAGGGTGATGAAGGTGCGCGCGCGATCCAGCGCGACGTCGCGGGCGGCGGTCTTGGGCGCAGCCCGGGCTTCAGAGCGAACAAGCGTATCGGAAATGGTCGTCATGCAAGTCCCAACCATCAGCGTGATGTTGCCGCCGGGAACCCAATTCTAGTAGGGCCACTCTCTTATGCCACTTCCTCGATCTTCACTTTGTCGGGATAGAACGCCAAATGGTCTTTTATCTCCGTCATCGCCGGGAACGGTGTCTCATAGGTCCAGATGGCATTTTCGATGGTCTTGCCGCCGGCGTTGATGCTGAAATAATTGGCGTCCCCCTTATAGGGGCAGTGCGTCACCCGGTCGGTACGGGCCAGCAGGGCCAGATTGGCGTCCTGGCGCGGCAGATATTGCACGGCCGGATAGCTCGCTTCCTTCAGGGTCAGAGCGTGGGCGCTGTCGGCGATGACGACGCCTGCGGCTAAGACACGGACCCGCTTAGGGTTCGCCGTGATGGTGATGGGGTGGTCAGGACCGGGGAGTTTCATGGGCGGCTCGCTGGTTCGATGGAACAATTCAACGGGATTATAGTGCGACAAAGCGTGACGTAGAAGGGTGTCCGGGCTAGGTTCGGGGGTGCGACGGCGGTGATCGCCGGCCGTCAACCCATGCCGAACTGGAGAAATTTGGGATGCCCATGGACGCCCACGAGATCGAATCGATGATCAAGGCAGCCATACCCGATGCCGAGGTGACGATCCGCGATCTGGCCGGTGACGGTGACCATTATGCGGCGACCGTGATCTCGGCATCGTTCCGAGGCAAATCACGCGTCCAGCAGCATCAGATCGTCTATCAATCCTTGCAGGGGCAGATGGGCGGTCTGCTGCATGCCTTGGCGCTGCAGACCGGGGTGCCGGAGAGGTAGTCCGGCGCTTCGGGAAATCATTGGAATGGACGGAAACAATGAACGCGGGGCGCTCTTTCGCAAGTTCGTGGCGAACCAGCATAGCCGCGTCACCTACGCTGAATTGTTTTTCGATCTGGTGTTCGTTTTCGCGGTCACGCAGATTTCCCACACCCTGCTCGGGCGCTTCACGCCGATAGGGGCGCTACAAACGACGCTTTTGTTCCTCGCGGTCTGGTGGGTGTGGGTTTACACCTCGTGGATCACCAACTGGCTCAATCCCGAGCTCACCCCGGTCCGCATTCTCCTGTTCCTGCTGATGTTCGGCGGACTCGTGCTGTCCACCTCGATCCCCAGGGCTTTTGAAGACCGCGGGCTGTGGTTCGCGCTGGCCTATGCGGCGATGCAGGTCGGTCGCACCCTGTTTTTGTTGGCCTCGATACCACCGGCCCGCACCTCAGCCCGGCTCAATGCCATCCGTATCCTGGCGTGGCTGTCGATGTCCGCGGTGTTCTGGATCGCAGGCGGCCTCGTGCAAGGACATTGGCGGCTGGCGCTCTGGGCAGTCGCGCTCTGCATCGAATATATTTCGCCGGCAGTGCGCTTCTGGATCCCGAAATACGGCGCCTCCGCCATGGCCGACTGGGTCATCGAAGGCGGTCACATGGCGGAGCGCTGTGCCGGCTTCATCATCATCGCACTCGGCGAATCCATCGTTGTAACCGGTGCGACATTTGCCGACCTGCCCTGGACCGCCGCGACCACAGGTGCATTCGCCTCCGCCTTCGTCGGCGCGATCGCGATGTGGTGGATCTATTTCCATCTCGGCGCCGAGGCCGGGTCCGAACAGATCTCGAGGTCCAGCGAGCCGGGGCGGCTGGCGCGATTGGCCTACACCTATCTGCACATGCCGATCGTGGCCGGCATCATTCTGTCGGCGGTGGCCGATGAACTGGTCCTGACGCATCCGGCCGACCATTCCGATCTGAAGACGGTGATCAGCGCGACCGGCGGGCCTCTGTTGTTCCTGATCGGAACCATCCTCTTCAAGCACACCTTTCGCGGCTGGTACCAGCTGTCGCATCTGGTCGGTATCTTGCTGCTCGGGGCATCAGCCTGGTTTGCCGGCGGACTATCGCCGTTGATGCTGTCGGCGCTGACAACGGCGATCCTGATCGTAGTGGCGGTGTGGGAATCGCTCTCGCTGAAGTCCGGCGCGGTCGAGGCTCAATCCGAGGCCTCCGGCGCGTAGGGGGAGTGCTATGACTACCGATCGAACCAACCCGATAACCTTTGGGCTTATCGCCCGAATACCTGCCGAGGGTATCCAGGACTTTCTGGCCTATGAGGACGCCGTGTTGCCGTTATTGCCCGAGTTCAACGGGCGGTTGGAGCGTCGCCTTCGAAATCGGGATGGCACCGTGGAGATTCACGTCGTCAGCTTCGCATCCGATGCGGACTTTCGAAATTATCGGAACGATCCCCGGCGCACAGCGCAAGCCTGGCTGCTGGATAAATCGGCCGCGAAGTTGGAATTGCTATCAATGACGAACGTCTCTTTAATGTGAAGATTGCCGGAGGCCGGGGTGCCGATACCGGCGCTCTACGGAAGCGAAAGGTCGATTCAATGAGCAAGTATACCGCCAGACCAGCGAACCGCCGACAAAGCCGGATAGCGATTCGCTCCATGGCAGTGATCGTCCTCGCGCTCCGCGCATTTGTGATCAATGCGGCGGCACTTGCCGCCGAGACGGGCAAGGATGCGGGCGCGGCCACCCATCTGCCGCGTATTCTCGTGCTTGCGACCGGAGGGACGATCGCAGGTCAGGCCGAGGCGCGTGCGACCGGCGCCTACAAATCCGGTCAGATCACGGGAGACCAATTGGTGCAATCTGTTCCAGGCCTGGACAAGCTGGCCAAACTGAACGCCGAGCAGATTTCGTCGATCGGATCCCAGGATATGAACGACAAGGTCTGGTTTGCGCTGGCCCGTCGCATTCAGCAGGCCTTCGACAGCAACGAAGCCGATGGCGTCGTCGTGACCCATGGCACGGATACGCTGGAGGAAACCACGTTTTTTCTGGACAACGTGCTGAAGGGCGACAAGCCGGTGGTCATCGTCGGTTCGATGCGTCCGTCCACGGCGGTGAGCGCGGACGGCCCCGGCAATCTCTACGAAGCCGTTCAGGTCGCAGCCGATCCTCGTTCGCGCGGCCGCGGCGTCATGGCCGTGCTGGACGACAAGATCGAGGGGGCTCGTTTGGTCACCAAGACCAATACCACCAGCATGGAGACGTTCGATTCTCCCAACGGCGGGCCGATCGGCTATGTCGATACGGCCGGCGGCATTCGTTTCATGACGCAGGCCGCACAGCTGAAGCGCGCGACCTATGAGCTGCCGGCGAACGAGACCTTACCTCGTGTCGAGATCGTTTACTCGCATGCCAATATGGACGCCATTCCGATCGAGGACGCCATTACGCACGGTGCCAAAGGCATCGTTCTGGCCGGTGTCGGCGATGGCAACACCTCGAAGCAGGCCCTCGATGCCCTCGAACTGGCTGCGAAGAATGGCATTGTCGTCGTTCGTTCCACTCGGGTTCGATCCGGCTTCGTTACTCGAAATGTCGAGGTTGATGACGACAAGTACGGATTTGTTGTTTCCGAGGACCTTAGTCCCCAGAAGGCGCGCATTCTTGCTCAACTACTGATTGCCAACGGCGTGACAACTCCCGCCAAATTACAGCAGGCCTTTACCGCCACTTGGTAGTGGCCGGGAAGCTCTGCCTGCGACCCTCGCGACGTCGGCAATTGACACGAAACGAAGCTCCAGCAAGGTCCGCACGCAACTCTGGCGGATGGCGGAGCAACGACCCTCGTGCTAGCCTGCCTCCAGAGCTGATTTGATTGACGTGAGGCGAGAGGATGGCGGTTGGCGGCGCCGCGTCTGCGGAGCGTAACATCATAACGGTTCTCGCCGTCGACATGGTGGATTCAACGCGCCACATCGCGGCCTGCGATCCCGACGATGCCCGAGCGTTCTTGGACCAATGGCTCGATCACGTCCGTAGTTCAGTGGAACGTGCCGGAGGACAGATCGTCCACTATGCAGGGGATGGTGGCGTTGCCATATTCGGCTGGCCAAGCGCCTACGAGGATCATGCCGATCGCGCGTGCATAGCAGCCTGGGACATTCAGCGGCACCGCGAGGCGACCGGACCGGGAGGACATCCAGTTTGTTTTCGCGTTGGCGTTCATTCCGGCCTGGTGGGTTTGCGCAAAGGCGGCCGCAATGCAAAATATCCCTTTGATGTTGCCGGCGCGACGGTGCATGTCGCAGCCAAACTGCAAAAGCAAGCGTCTCCGGGTGAGGTGCGGGTCAGCGCCGAGACTGCCAAATTGTGTAGATCGCCGCTTGATCTCACCCCGCACAAGAATTCTTCGGGGATCTCCGATCACGTCGTCGAGGCCTACCGGCTAAATGCCCGCCCGAGAGATGTTGACCAAAACGACGTCAGCGCGCCGTTATCAAAGCCCGATTGTCAATCGGTTCGAAGAACTCCAGGCCATCCGCGAACGACTTCCGCAAAGAGGCGGCAAGACCGCCTCGGTTGCCCTGATTGGCGAACCAGGAATTGGCAAGAGCCGCCTCGCCGCTGCGGCGATGTCGGATGATCTGACATCGGAGGTGAGATGCTGCGTCTTTTATGGCGACGCACAAAGGCGCACGACTTCTTTCGCCGCCGCCCGTGCCTTGGTGGGTGACATGCTCGGTGTGCGCAGCTTGTCTTCCGATGAGGATTTTCGCAAGGCGCTCGCGGAATCGCGCGTCGAAGCCAGCGATCGCATGGCGCTTGAAACCCTTTTCATTGTGGGAAAATCGCGCCCGCGCCCGCGATTGCGCGACACCACGCAGATCGCCCGCGCGCTCGTCGATGGCTTCCTGGCGTTGACGCTCGGCAGGCCAACTCTTTTGCTGATCGAAGACCTCCAGTGGATCGACCCGGAAAGCCGTCATTTCCTGAAATTGCTGGCACGCGCGAATGCCCCACAGCCGTTTTGCATACTGCTGACGGGGCGCCCGGAATCCTCAAGCCAGGCTGCGGAAATTGCGGATCTGATTATTCATCTGCAACCGCTATCACGGACCAATATGGAGGCCTTGGGGCACCAGCTGTGGCCGCAAAATCGATCTCCGACGGTGCTTGCTCGGGCGATCGAACGCGCCGACGGTGTTCCCTTCATATTGGAGGAATTCTTGCGTTCGGCCGACGTGACGGATGAAAAAACCGAACAATCGCTGCCACAGAGCGTGGAGTCCGTGATTCATGCGCGGCTACAACGGCTTTCACCGAAGGTAAAGTCATTCGCGCAGACCCTCAGCATATTGGGGGAGGAGGTTGAGATCCAAGTGGCGACGACGGTGCTTGGCGTCGATGTCGGAGATTTGTTGAGTGCATTGTTTGAGCTCGACCGATTTGCATTTATCCACCCGCTCGCAGGCAACTCCGTGCGTTTCAGACACCAGATCATCGCCGAGGCCTGTGCCAACACGATACCGCGCGATCAGCGTCGGGAAATCCATCGGGCTGCTGTGCGGGCCATAACACGGCACCACCCCAGTCTGAATGGTCGTTACGAGCAGCTGGCCTTCCATGCGGAGGAAGCTGGAGATGCTGGCGCCGCGCTTGACTATCTCTGGGAGGCGGCCGTGGAAGCGCGCCGCAACGCCGCCGCCTCGTCGCTCAGTCTGATATATGACCGGGCGCTCAATCTCATTGAACGTTTGGGGGAAGCCGCCGAAGATAAATTAGTCGATTTCGCTCGAATGAGCTTCGCTTCGATGCTGCAGCTCGGCGAATTCCACAAGGTCAACCTGCATTTGCCGCGCACCATGGAACTGGCCCGGCGCCAAGGCAGAGCTGAGCAGGTCTGCAGGGTTCAGTCGCAGCTAGGGATGATTTACTGGTTCGAGGGTCGGTATGAAGAAGCGCTGCAGATCACGAGCGAGGGGCTGACAACGGCCCGTGCGCTGGGGTCGCCCGCGCTGATATTTTCGAATCAGATTATCATGGCAAATGTGTTGTATGGAATGGGGCAAGTCGATCGCGCGATTGCTGCGATGGACGAACTGAATGAAATGCTGACGGGAGAGCTCGAAACCGCCCGGCTCGGGACCCCTGCCGGTCCAAAATGCACGGTGTTGGCATTCCGCAGCTGGTTCATGAATGCAACAGGTCAGTACGCGGAGGCGCTGGATTTCGCCTCCCGTGCATTGGAGATCGCCGCTCGTGAACAGGATCTATATGGGGAAGTGCTCGCGCGGATCGCGATGGAGCGGAATCTCCTC
Organism: uncultured Alphaproteobacteria bacterium; assembly: GCA_963736075.1. Taxonomy (GTDB): domain Bacteria; phylum Pseudomonadota; class Alphaproteobacteria; order Rhizobiales; family Xanthobacteraceae; genus Bradyrhizobium. The sequence goes on from CAVTNW010000003.1 coordinate 144,074, forward strand.
ATGCTTCATCGAAATGACCAAGCTGTGGAATGTTTGTCAGATGCAAGGGAGATCGTCGAACGCAACGGCTACGATGCCATCAAGGCCAACCTGACGGGAGCCCTGGCGACCGCGCTGGCACGAACTGGCAAAGCACATCAGGCCGTCGGGCTGGTAGAGGCATGCATGGAAAGCGGCATGCATCTGCGGACGGGCCAGATAGAGGTCTGTTATCTCTACGCGGGCTATGCTGAGGCCCTCGTTCGGGACGGGGAATCCGAGCGTGGACTGTCGGCCTTGGATCGGGCTCTCACCATCAGCAAAAGCCTTGGGCATCCATGGCTGATGGTCGAATGCCTGGGTTTAAGGGCGCGGCTGCTCGCGCAGATCAAGCCCGGCACCCCTGGCGTCGATCAGGCTCTGGCCGAAATGCGCTCGATTTGCGATCAGTACGGGATCGTCGCCTGGGACGGATTTCGGCGCGTGGGTTAGTGAGACCGCGCGCCTCCTGACCCGCTGTTTATCGGGCCTGATTAGCGGACTCGGCGCTCAACGAACGCCGCTTGGCAATCCAGCAGGTCTGCGGCCCCGAGCAGCCACCTTGACGAGAATCCGTCACGAAGTACAATTGCGGTCCGTCGACGGATATTGCCGAGCCGGTCGCGCTTGTTGCCCATTTTGAGTTCAGTTTGTTTCGCTCATTTCGGTGAATTCATTTTCAGCGCGTTAGGCTCGGATATATCCCGACGCGATTTTGGTTTCGAATAAAATGGTGGTCAAATTGTATTTAAGGAGGTCGTGCGATGGGTCGTGGCGCTCTTCTCATTTTCTTTGCGATACTCGTAGCGACAAGTTCGCAAATTGAGGCCGCTCCGGGTGATCCAATCTATGTCGACCAAGGGTCCGGATTGGACAACGGCAGCAAGGACAGATTTCTACACCCGCGATCAAGGCTCGCGACTGATCAACCTGGCTTGGTTGCAGGCGTTGAAGGGGAGGGACGGACGGCCGTTCCTCTCGGATGCCCTGTCTCGATACGGCTTCCTCCCGAATTCGGGCGAAACCGTCGGCCTTCCCATCGGTTTCCACGCCACGGGTCCAGAAGGTCTCCGGATTGTCGGGATCACCTGCTCCGCATGTCACACGCGTCAGCTTGAAGTCGACGGCAAGACGTACCGCGTCGATGGCGGTCCGGCTTTTGTCGATTTCCAGGCGTTCCTGAGCGACCTGGACAAGGCGGTAGGAGATGTGATTGCCAGCGACGCGTCGTTCGCTCCATTTGCCGCCGGGGTTCTCCAATCCGCGGCACCCGCCACCGGCGATGTCGCGGGACTGCGCCAGAGGGTTGATGCCTGGTACCGGCGATTTCATGCGTTCGTGGCTGGGACATTGCCGCCGGCTGGCTGGGGACTTGGACGTCTCGACGCGGTCGGGATCATTTTCAACCGCCTGTCCGGTCTCGATGTTGCGTCACCGCCCGCTTCATCGATCCCGGAAAACATCAGGATCGCCGACGCTCCCGTGCGATATCCTTTCCTGTGGAACTCGCCGTTGCAGAACCAAACCGATTGGGCGGGTTTTGTCCTGAATGGAAACTACCTTTACGCCATGGCCCGCAACGCGGGGCAGGCGCTGGCGTTCGCCGACTTCGAGCCGAGGCATTCGATCGGCCCTTTCTTCAGCTATGCCAACTCCATCAACGTCAATGGATTGGGTAAACTTGAGGAACTGCTCAAGAAGATGGGCCGTCCAAGATGGCCACGCGAATGGCCCATCAACTCGGCGTTGGTCAATGATGGAGAAAAAATTTACAAGAGGGAGTGCGCGGATGGGTGTCACGGGATCAAGGAAGTGCGCTCCTGGTTGGGGACGACGTGGGAAACGCCGGTTCTGAACGTCGGCACCGACACACGGCAGTTCGATGAGCTTGGCTGGAAGGTCAAGACCGGCGCGCTGCAGGGCGCAGGTGTCCCGTTCGTCGCCAACCGCCTCAAGGAGGAAGACTATGCCGTCCACATGATGTTCAGCGCCGTCGCCGGTTCGATGCTGAAACTGCTGCCGCTTCTGGGCAGGGACAGTCCTTCCGGTGACGGTTTTGGCACCTCCTTGACGCCCAACGGGCAAACGGCGCCGTCGATCACTTCGGCCACACCGCTCTCTGTGCCGCACGCGCCGTCAGCGCTGCCGGATGCGGCAAAGGCGCCTGGCACACCCGACAGCTCGCAACCCGCCGGACAGCCAGAGAGCCTGACGATCGAAAGCGGGACTTTGTTTGAGCGAACCCTCAGGAGAGGCGAGTACGAGGCCCGCGTGTTGCAGGGAATTTGGGCCGCAGCTCCCTATCTGCACAATGGCTCGGTGGCGACCTTGGCGGAGCTGCTGACGCCGTCCGCACAACGCCGCTCACAATTCCATCTTGGCACGAAATACGATACCGAGCATGTTGGTCTTGTTGTCACGCAAGACGGGCCAACTCGTTCCGTCACCGATTGCAATGAACTCAATTCAGGAAACAGCCGGTGTGGCCACGAATATGGCACGAGCCTGAGTGAGCAAGACAAGAAGGCGCTGCTCGAATACTTGAAGACGCTCTGAAAGCGAACGCACAGGGGAGGCTGGGTCAGCAGCTTGACCGAGATAGACGCCCCGCGCGACTCATTCCCGCCTGTGAGCCAGGCCACAGACGTGCTGCTGTACTGAATGCTAGTGTTCTGGTTCTGACGCTTCGTCTCTCATCGGCGTCATGCCGGGCTCCCGAGCTGCGCTCGGGCCCCGGAATGACGGAAACAATTGTTAGATTGAGAACACTAGGAGCGTCGTGTTTTGCTGAATTAGGAGGGGCCGGAAATGAACGATACTTTTCAAGGCCGGAGCATGCTACTCGTCGGTTACTTTCCTGCTGGAGCCATCCACGCGCAGAACTACGGGGTTGCCGACATTCCGGCGGCCACCCTGAGCCACGTCATCTACGCCTTCGCCGATGTGACGGCGGCGGGCGACTGCGTCTCCGAGAGTGCGAAGGACGACGCCGTCAATTTCCCCGAATTGCGTGAGCTCAAGACAAAGTTCCCGCGGCTCCGGCTGTTGATTTCGGTCGGCGGCGCCTCCCACTCGACAAATTTTTCCGCCGTCTGTCGCGACAGTGCCACGCGCTCGCATCTTGTATCTTCCTGCGTGCGATTCATGATCCAAAACGGATTCGATGGCATTGATATCGACTGGGAATTCCCCGGAGCAGCGGACAGCGCGCATTTCACCGCGCTGTTGCAGGAATTGCGGAGTCAATTGGACATCCAAGGCGCTGCCGACGGGCGGGCTTATGTGTTGACGATCGCGGCCCCGGCGGGGCCCACCCACATTGCCCATCTACAGCTCGCGCAGATCCATCCGTCGTTGGATTGGATCAACCTGATGACCTACGATTTCACGGTCGCTTCCAGCAAGAAGACCAATTTCAATGCGCCGCTGCTTACAACCAAAGGCACCCTGAATGTCAATGCGGCGGTCAACAGCTATCTCGGCGCAGGCGTTCCAAGCGCAAAGATCGTGATGGGCGTGCGTTTTGTCGGCACCGGCTGGCAAGGCGTCGAGCCCATCAACAACGGCCTGTATCAGGCCGCCACGGGCCCTGCGCCCGGAAGCTGGGATCCGCCGGGGGCGGCGCCAAGCGGCAGTTTCGGTTTCCAGGATATCGAGGACAATTACCTCCCTAACTACACGCGCAGCTGGGACAACGAGGCGCAGGTGCCATGGCTCTATGACGCCGACGCGGGGATCATGATCACCTACGAAGACCCGCAGTCGCTGACAGCGAAAGCTTCTTACGTGCGATCCAACCAGCTCGGCGGTGTGATGATCTGGGAGCTGGCCGCGGATGACCATCGGGCGACGCTGCTGAACGCCGTCGCGTCGGCCCTTGGTTAGACCTTGGGAAGTTTTACCCAGGCAGACCCGGGATGTCGTTGACGCCGCGGGTCTTCGGTTCGTGGGGCGCATTCGAGCCTACCTGTCGGCCATGGCTCGAAGAGCGAAGGCGGTGGGCCGGGCTAACTAAGCGCGCGGCGAAAGCTTCGCTCCGGAGCCTCTCAGTCCGAAGCCTCCAGCGCGTGAACCGAGAACATCGCGGCTGGGTCGGTCCAGCAATGGCGCGGCGACCAGCCCGCACCGCGCGCCAAAGCGGTGAACCGATCGAGCGAGTACTTGTAGCTGTTCTCGGTGTGGATGCTTTCGCCGGGGCGGAAGGTGAAATTGCGTCCCAGCACGCGGACCGTCTGCGCCTTGCTTGAGATCAGGTGCATCTCGATGCGGTGACGATCGCGATTGTAGATCGCCCGATGGGTGAACGCGGCAAGATCAAAATTGCCGCCGAGCTCGCGGTTGATGCGATGCAGCACGTTGAGATTGAAGCGGGCGGTGACGCCGGCCTGATCGTTATAGGCCTCGTACAAGACCCGCTCGTCCTTTTCGAGATCGACGCCGATCACCAGCTGGGCGCCTCGTCCCAGAATGTCGCGGGCGCTGCGCAGGAAGGCGCCGGCCTCGTGCGGCTCGAAATTGCCGAGCGTCGATCCCGGGAAGAACCCGACCTTCGGCATCGCGCGGACGGACTCGGGCAGCGCGAACGGCGCGGTGAAGTCGGCCGCGACCGGGTAGATGCCGAGCGCCGGGAAATCCCGTCGCAGGCCGTCGGCCTGGGCATTCAGGAAGTCGCCGGAAATATCCACCGGGACATAGGCGCCGAACGCGCATTGCTGCAGCAGCAACCGGACCTTGGTGGTCGCGCCGGCGCCGAACTCCACCAGTGCCGAGCCTTTCGGGACGATGGCCGCTATCGCGCCGCCGCGGTCGCGCAGGATGCCGAGTTCGGTCCGCGTCGGGTAATATTCCGGCAGCCGGGTGATCTGTTCGAACAGCTCCGAGCCCGCGGCATCATAGAAGTATTTCGGCGACAGCCGCTTCGGATGCCCTGACAAATCACCGATCACGTCATCGGCAAAGGCAGAGGTCTGCTCGTCAAAGGGATGCGCGTCGGCCAAGGCGGGAGCGTGCACATTCATGATACTCTCCAGAACGCGCTTTCCGGCGCGATTGATTGTCGGAAATCAGAGGGCGTAATCGGCCAGTCTCAGTCCCGTAAATTGCCAGCGATGGTGGGGATAAAAGAAGTTGCGATAGGATATCCGGCTGTGGCCTGGAGGCGTCGCGAGCGAGGAGCCTCGCAGCACCAGCTGGTTGACCATGAACTTTCCGTTGTACTCGCCGAGCGCGCCCGGCATGGCCCTGTAGCCGGGATAGGGAGCGTAGGCGCTGCGGGTCCATTGCCAAACAAGCCCGAAAGCGTCGTTGAGGTGGCCGGCGCGGGCTGCGACCTCCCATTCCATTTCGGTCGGCAAATGCTTGCCGCGCCAGCGCGCGAACGCGTCCGCCTCATAGTAGCTGACATGACAGACCGGGGATGACGGATCGACCGGCCGCAATCCGCCGAGCGTCATGACGTGCCATTGGCCGGATACCTGGCGCCAATGGCCCGGCGCCTGCCATCCCTCGTTGCTCGCAGCCGCGAAACCATCCATCAGCCACAGCGTGGGCGTCGTGTAGCCGCCGTCCTGCATGAAGGCGAGCCATTCGGCATTGGTAACGAGGTTGCGCGCCAGCCCTACGGGGCCGACCAGCGCGCGATGCACCGGCTTTTCATTGTCGAAATGAAAGGTTTCACCGATGTGGCCAATGGTATGGATGCCCTCATTGAGGGTGACCCATTCATCGCCGGTGCGGGTGGAAGCGGGCAATTCCCAGGCCGGATCGTACGTCGGCGGAAACGGGTTCTGGGCGAAGGCATGCAGGATGTCGGTCAGCATTAATTCCTGGTGCTGCTGCTCGTGATTGAGGCCGACTTCCACCACCGGCAGCAGCGCAGCAAGCGCATCCTCTGTCGCCTCGCGAAACAGCTTCACCACGGCGGCATCGACATGCCGGCGGTAGGCCGTGATTTGCTCCGCGCCGGGCCGGGTCAAATGCCCGCGTTGATGCCGGGCATGCCGTGGCCCGGCACTCACATAGTAGGAGTTGAACAGGTAAGCATAGTCCCGGTTAAAGGGCGTATATCCCGGACCGTGTTCGGCGAGCAGGAATTGCTCGAAAAACCAGGTGGTATGAGCGCGGTGCCATTTCGTTGGACTTGCGTCCGGCATCGACTGGATCAGCTGATCTTCAGCCGTCAGGGCGGCGGCGCGGCGCTCGGTCTCGTTTCGGACGCCAAGGTAGGCTTCCACCAGACCCTGGGCGAGGCTACTGGATTCGGAGAATAATGACGGCCAAGGGGCGGCGTGCGCGGCCGCGGCGGATGCTGGTTTCGTCACTGACATCTCCGGATTGGGGAGAGAACGTTGTTTGCGCAGGCGGGTTCCCCGGAACTTACCTGGCCTAGATAGGGGCTTCCACGCGGGATAAAAGCCTGCCCGGGCTATGATGTTGGTGCCTGGCGGCTATCGCCGGGCGCTGGGATCAATCGGTCCGTGAAGCCCGCGCATGACCCCTGCGCGCCAATTTGCTTTGGCTGTACAGGGATTTCGGGCTACATATATGATAGTGACGGGGTCGAGCGGCTGACGCCGGCCCGGGGGTTTGCAAAGGAAGGCAAGATGAGCATCGAGCAATTTATTGACAACGAAGTGAAATCGAACGACGTGGTGCTGTTCATGAAGGGAACGCCGCAATTTCCGCAATGCGGTTTCTCGGGTCAGGTGGTGCAGATCCTCGACCACGTCGGGGTCGGCTATAAGGGCCTGAACGTTCTGGACTTCGCCGATCTGCGCAACGGCATCAAGACCTATTCGAACTGGCCGACCATTCCCCAGCTCTATGTCAAGGGCGAGTTCGTTGGCGGCTGCGATATCATCCGCGAGATGTTCCAGGCCGGCGAGCTGCAACAGCTGCTTGCCGATAAGGGCATCGCGGTCAGCGCGCCAGCCTCGGCCTGAGCTTCCCGGCGCACCTGGTCGGTTCGGCGCGGCTAGAAGTCGTCGTCGCCGATATCACGACGTTGCACGTTGACGCCATCGTCAACGCGGCAAATACGTCGCTGCTCGGTGGTGGTGGTGTCGATGGCGCGATCCATCGGGCGGCCGGGCCGGCGCTTTTGGCCGAATGCCGCCGGCTCGGGGGCTGTGAGACCGGCGGCGCCAAGATCACCTCCGGTTATCGCCTGCCGGCGCGTCATGTGATCCATGCCGTTGGGCCGGTTTGGCATGGTGGGCAGGCGGGTGAGGATGAGGCGCTGGCCTCGTGCTATGTCCGCGTTATCGAGTTGTGCCAGACGCACCACCTGAAGTCGGTGGCTTTCCCCGCAATATCCACCGGAGTGTATGACTTTCCTGCGGCTCGCGCGGCGAGGGTCGCGGTGGCGGCCACGGCCGACGTGCTGAAAGCGGCGCCGGTCGTCAGCCGTGTCATCTTCTGCTGCTTTTCCGAAGCCAGCGCCCGGTTGCATGCGGCCGCGTTGGCAGCCGCTGTGCCGATTAAGTGAGCCGCTATGACGGCTTGGCTGCGGGCCATCCCAGGATCCAGGTCAGGATCGGAAATGGTGTAAAAAACTGCAAGAGACAGGCGGCAATCGCGATCATGGCGACGTAGAGCAAGGTGCCGCGAAGCAAACGATATCCCAGCGGAGGGTACGGCGGCAGGTTGTTGGCCGGCCAGGCAAATGCCTCCTCCCAATCCTGCTGAGGTATGTCGGCAGGCCTGATGCGCTCGAACGGAACCCAGGCACGATAGGCCAAAATACCGCGTTCGCGCGCAATGGCCCTTCGCAGATAGAGCAAGTTATGACGCCCGGCAAAATCCACGGCGGCGGCAATCAAAAGACGCAGCAGCCACCAAAACAGCGATCCGGCGAGATAGACGTAGGCGATCATGAAGCCAAATGTCAGCCAGGATCTGGTGAACGTCTTTACCGTGACGATCTTCGAAACCAGTTCCACCGTGGACTCGACGAGTTTATCGAGCACGTTGAATAGCTGGCCGAACATCGATTTGTCATCGGCGGCTTGCAGCCACAGGATGACTCCAATCACCACCGCGAACTGAACCAGTGGAAATCTGGCCAGGCCTCGCAGCGGAGCCGATACTAGCTTGATCATGAAATGAATGCTCGCAGCGGCGGCTTCGCTCAGAGCCACCCGATGGCATCAAGGGGCGCAAAAAATGGCTATAGCACGATTTTTTCGTCGTGCGGCTTGTTCGAGCGGCCGCGAACTGGCAGGGCTGACGGTAGATCTTGAACCGATCGAGCCGTCCGTTAAACTCAACACTGTCGAATTTGGGAGTAAACATGGACATAGCGCTTGGGTTCCGCTTGCGCATTGGTGCGGCGCTTGTGGCCACTTTGGCGCTGCCGCTGGCCATCATGGCTGCGCCGCCGGCCCGCGCAGAAGGTGGTTTCGATATTCCCGCCGGCGCCCATTTCAATCCGCAAAAACTGGCGCTCGTCGGTGACTATCTCCGCGAGCAGGTCGCCAATGACAAAATTCCCGGCGCGATCCTTTTGATCCAGCAGCACGGCAAGCCAGTCTATCACAAGTTCTTCGGGGTTCGCGATGTCGCGACCAAGGCGCCGATGACGGACGACACGATTTTTCGGCTGTTTTCGATGACCAAACCGATCACCAGCGTGGTGGCGATGCAGCTGATCGACGAGGGCAAGTTGCGCCTCGACGATCCCGTGGCCAAATACCTTCCCTCTTTTGACAAGGTAAAGGTGGGCGTCGAGAAGAAGGCCGAGGACGGCAGCAGGACGCTCGAACTGGTGCCGGCGATCCGGCCGCCGACCATCCTCGACCTGATGCGGCAGACGTCGGGCATCACCTATGGCTTCTATGGCGACAGCCTGGTCCGCAAGGCCTATGCTGCCGCCAACATCTATGCCGGTGATTTCGACAACGCTGAATTCGCCGAGCGGATCGCGAAATTGCCGCTGGCCGACCAGCCGGGGACGCTCTGGCAATACGGCCACTCGACTGACGTTCTCGGCCGGATCATGGAAGTCGTCTCGGGGAAATCCCTGCTCGCGATCGAGCGGGAAAAGCTGCTCGATCCACTCCATATGAACGCGACCCGCTTCTATGTCACCGACCCGGAACAGCAGAAGCTGATCGCCAAGCCGCTGCCGACGGACAGCGACTTCCATGTCGGATTCAAGAGCGATCCCGACGTGCCGATGAAGTGGGAATCCGGCGGCGGCGGCATGGTCTCGACGCTGTCGGACCTCGCCCGCTTCCTGCAGATGATACTGGACGGGGGAGTGTATGACGGCAAGCGGTATCTCAGCCGGCAGGCGTTCGAAACGATGACGACCGACCACATCGGACCGGGCTCGGGGGTGGGACGCGACTTTTACTATTTCCCCGGCGATGGCTTCGGCTTCGGACTCGGTTTCGGCGTGCGCACCGATCCCGGCAACGCCAAGCCGCCGCCGCCGGGCTCGCTTGGGGAATTGAAATGGGACGGCGCCAGTGGCTGCTATTTCGTGATCGATCGCAACCAGGACATGTTTTTCGTATTATTGGAAGAGACGCCCTCGCAGCGCCAGATGATTCAACGGGCCGTGAAGAAGCTGATCTATGAATCGATGGAAAACTGAGTCTTTTGCGCGCCGCTATGGTACTGTGGTGGTGCTTGCGCTTCTGGTTCTCGCGGTCGGGTGGTCTGTCGCCAGCCGCGCCGAACGGCCGCCGGCGGCCTCGGCCGTGTTTTCGGAAGCAGGGCTGCGGCGGGTTGGCGACTATCTTCGCCACGAAATCACAACCGGCAGGCTTCCGGGTGCGGTTCTATTGATCCAGCAGCACGGCCATCCGGTTTATTCGGAGAGTTTCGGGATGCGCGATGTCGCAACCGGGCATCCGATGACCGCCGACAGCATCTTCCGGTTGTATTCGATGTCGAAGCCGGTGACCTCGGTGGCGGCGATGATGCTGGTGGACGACGGCAGACTCAGTCTCAGCGATCCGCTGGCCAAGTACATCCCCGAATTTGCCGACGTCAAAGTCGGCGTCGAACATCCGGCTGAAGATGGCCGTACAGCGCTGGTGCTCGAACCGCTGGCGCGACCGATCACGGTGCTGGACCTGCTACGCCACACCTCCGGGCTCACGTATGGCTTTTACGGCGACAGCGCCGTGCGAAAGCTCTATGCGCATTCCGATATGTTCGACGGCGATTTCGACAATGCGGAGTTCGCCGCGCGTCTGGCAAAACTGCCGCTCGCCGAGCAGCCGGCAACGCTGTGGGATTACGGCCATTCGACCGACGTGCTCGGCCGCGTCATCGAGGTGATCTCGGGCCAGTCACTGTTCGCGTTCGAGAAAGAGCGGCTGCTCGATCCCCTGGGCATGTCCGACACCGCCTTCTCCGTGGCCGATCCGGCGCAGCGTCCGCGTATCGCCCAGCCTTTGCCCGGCGATTGGTTCACCCATCCGGTGGCCGGGCTGAGCCAGCCGACCTTTCCAAGGCGCTGGCAATCCGGCGGCGCCGGCATGGTCGGGACCACCGGCGACTATGCCCGCTTTGCACAGATGCTGCTCGCCGGCGGCACGCTGGACGGCCGACGCTACCTCAGGCCGGAGACGACCGCGCTGATAACATCCGACCAAATCGGTCCGCAGACCAACATCGCCCGCGACCAGCTTTACTTTCCCGGTGCCGACAGCGGCTTCGGGCTGGGCTTTGCGGTTCGCACCAAGCCCGAAAATCCGATCTTGCCGGCTGGCGAATATCGCTGGGACGGCGTCGGGGGGCCGTTCTTCTTTATCGATCCGCGGGACGATATGTTTGTGATCTGCATGATACAGTCACCGTCGCAACGCATGCGGATTGAGGCCGAGCTGAAGCTCTTGGTGTATCAGGCGCTGGATCGGCGAGGGTAAATCGTCTCACATCCTGAGACTTACGTCACCGACGGAAGGTCCATTCCCCTACACCCCGCGCACGATTTCCCGCACCAGCTCGACCGTTTCCTCGATCATGGAAGCTGTAATGTCGAGATGGGTGCAGGCGCGGATGCGGCCATCCATCGTGGCGATCAGCACGCCGCGCTCTGCTAACGCGCTGACCATCTGCGGGCCGCTGACGCCGGCGCCTTCGGGGATGAAGAACACCAGATTCGTCTCGGGCTCCTGCACCTCGAGGCCCGCGATTTGCGATAAGCCTTTGGCCAGCGCCCGCGCATTGGCGTGATCGTCGGCCAGCCGCTCGACATGGTGGTCGAGCGCGTAGGTGCAGGCGGCGGCGCAGATACCGGCCTGGCGCATCGAGCCGCCCAGCCGCTGCTTCCAGCGCCATACCTCGTCAATGAACTCGTTGCTTCCGGCGAGGGCGGCGCCGACCGGCGCGCCCAGTCCTTTGGAAAAGTCGAGCCATGCCGAATCCCACCCCGCGGTCATCTCGCTGGCGCTGATGCCGGTAGCGACGCAGGCGTTCAACAGCCGCGCGCCGTCCATATGGGTGGCGATGCCGTTACCGGCGGCGATCTCTGCAATCTCGTCGAGCGCGGACTTGTTCCAGATCGTGCCCCCGCCGATATTGGCGGTCTGTTCGACGCTGACCAAGGTCTGCGGCGCCTGATAGCGGCTGCGCGGATGCAGCGCCGCGCGCAGCGTATCCGGCGAAAATTTTCCGCCAGCGCCCGGCAGCGCCGTGATCTGGAGTCCGCCGAGAGCCGCATGCGTGCCGCCTTCGCGGGCGACGATATGCGCGCTTTCATGCGCCAGGATCTCATCGCCGGGCCGGCAATGCACCAGGGTCGCCGCGACGTTACACATGGTACCGGAGGGCATGAACACGGCAGCCTGCTTGCCGAGCAGAGCGGCCACCCGCCTGCACAGCTCATTCACGGAGGGATCGTCCCCGATCTGTTCGTCACCGACCTCGGCATGAGCGATGGCCTCGCGCATGCCGGGCGTAGGGCGGGTCTGCGTATCCGACAACAGGTTGATGCGGACCGGCGGCGCCTTGGAATTGCGCGGGGCAGGAGCGTACGTCATGGCGGGGTCTCTTTCAAAGGGATCGGCGATCGCACGCAGACAAAAGGCCCCGGCAGAACCGGGGCCTTCATTCACCGTGCGCCGCTGACAAAAATCAACGCGAGTAGAATTCGACGATCAGATGCGGTTCCATCTGCACTGCGAACGGCACGTCGGACAGCGCCGGGATGCGGGCGAATTTCGCCGTCATCTTGGTGTGATCGACTTCGAGGAAGTCGGGCACATCGCGCTCCGAGAGCTGGCTTGCTTCCAGAACATGCGTGAGCTGCTTGGAAGATTCCTTGACCTCGACCACGTCGCCGACCCTGAGCTTGTAGCTGCCGATATTGACGCGATGGCCATTGACCTTGACGTGGCCGTGATTGATGAACTGGCGCGCGGCGAACATGGTGGCGACGAACTTGGCGCGATAGACTACGCTGTCGAGACGACGCTCGAGCAGGCCGATCAGGTTTTCGCCGGTGTCGCCCTTCATGCGGCCGGCTTCGACATAGATGCCGTGAAACTGTCGTTCGCTGATATTGGCGTAGTAGCCTTTGAGCTTCTGCTTGGCGCGCAGCTGCACACCGAAGTCGGAGAGCTTGCCCTTGCGGCGCTGGCCGTGCTGGCCGGGACCGTATTCCCTGCGATTCACCGGGCTCTTCGGGCGGCCCCAGATATTCTGGCCCATCCGGCGATCGATCTTGTATTTCGCCTCACTGCGCTTAGTCATCGCGTCCTCTACGTAATGTTTGAGTATTGAGGAAACGCGCCCTCCTGTACGCCGGGAGATTCCCGGAGCTGACAGGCCCATCCCTTAAAGCACAAAGGTACGGACCGCGGGTCGCGAAACGCATCGCGGGCCGAAAACGGCCCGCGAGCAGGCGGCTTGTAGGAAGAAAGTGCCGTTCTGTCAAATAAAACGGTCCCGATCGACCGGAGCGCTCACGTCGCGACCGCCCGGACTGGCTTTGGCTCCGCCTGCTGCTGCCTCTGGCCCCGCAATTCGGCTGCGATCTCGGTATTTAGCACTTGTTCCAGCCGGGTCAGGGCCTTGGCGATTACGGCGGCGTCGGTAATCCGGTGATCCCAGCGGATCAGGACGTCGATCGTACGGTCAGCCTCCACCAGGCCATAACTCAGCACAAACGGCCCGGGGCTGAGGGCGTGAAGCTCGCCTCCGCCATAGGCCGCTACCGAAGTCACCGAGAAACTGCCGAAATAATTAGCGCGCTGGCGTCCGAAATTGAGCCCGATCAGCCAGACCAGACGGCGAAGCGGCAGGGGTAGCCGCGTCACCCGCATGATCTTTCGAAACGCCGGTACCGCGTCGATCGGCGCATCCTTGGCGTGCCGGATCTGCGCATCGATCTCGGCCAGCGGCAACACATCTGCGGATGCAACCCGTTGCGGCATCACGCAATCGACGCCGTCTTCGACGCGGGCGATGGCAATCATCGCCACGCTGCGGGGCAGTTCGTAGAAACTGGGCCACGGCCATTTGGCGTAGATGGTGCGCAGCACAGGCTGCTCGCCGGCCACCAGTGCGAATGCCTTGACGAAAATCGCAGCCCACCCGGCCGGCGCCGCGGCCAGCGCGCGGCCTTCCAACAGAGCGCGTATATCGAGCCTACGCCGAAGCGACACAAATGGCACCCGGGACGATGCATGCATGAGATCGGCGACAAGACGGCGCGGCATTGATATTTTTCGAACCGTACCGCGCATCGTTCCACTCAGTTCCCGCAACATCGAAGCCGGCGATTTCGATTGGCCGCCGGCCCGGGTTTCATCTAGCATGAACCACCCGTCCTGGGGCCAGATGGTTCTGGTTTATGGCGCGGGCGAGGCGGGGGGCCTGGTTTCTAGCGCCTGATGCCCTCGAAACGCGCCGCGATCCCGCCTGCCAGCAGTGACCAGTCGAAGCCGAGTGCCAGCGCCAGATAGCCCCGATCAATCATCGCATTGGCTTGATCCGAGGTGCGCGCCACGCCGCCGATCGGGACGCCGCTGTTCAGGATGCCAGCCTCGGCGCGCGCCATCAAGGCCTGTACTTCGGGGTCATCGACGCGGCCGCGCTTGTTGATGCTGGTTGAGAGGTCGCCAGGACCTATTACCGCGACGTCGATGCCGGGGGTCGCCATGATCTCGTCAATATTCGTGACCGCGTCGATGTGCTCGATGGTGATCATGCAGATCATGTCGTCGTCGGCAGTAGCCATATATTCCGGCATCGAGACGCCCCAGCGGAAGGGGGCTAGGAACGGGCCCCACAGCCGCTCGCCGCGCGGCGGGTAACGCACGCTGCGGACGGCTTTTTCGGCATCGGCGCGGTTGCAGATCATCGGGAAATTGATGCCGAGGGCACCGATATCCATCGGCGCTTTGGCCAGCCAGGGCTCATTGGCGGCGATCCGCGCCAACGGTACGCAGGGCGTTCCGGAGGTGGCTGTGATCATCGCATGCGCGGAACCAAGGTCGATCGGGCCGTGTTCAAGATCGACAATAATCCAGTCGAGCCCCGACCGCGCCATGATCTGCACGGTCTGAATGCTGGGAATGGTCGCGATTGCGCCGAAAGTCGGACGCTTCTCTCGCCATTGCTGGCGCAGACGGTTCAGGGGCGAGGGGGTAGCTTGCGTCAAATCCGAGGCTCCATGAGGATGAAGACTTGGTCCTAGGGGTGGCAAAAGCTAGCAGCGCGGCCAGTGATCGAAAAGTCTCGATCGCCGGTCATGCCGGGACGCGGCCGCCGAAGAACGGTGTCAATGCCCGGACCAGCGTATTCGGCCGCCTGGATGTAAAGATCATTTCGGCCCCGGCCCGATCGGCTTCGCGGCCGGGCGGCCCCAGAAGATCCTTGACCCGCCGGGCGATGGCCGGCGCCGGATCGATCCAGTCCACCGGCCAGGGCGCCAGCCTGACCAGCCGGTCCATCAGCAGCGGGTAATGGGTACAAGCCAGCACCACGGTATCGGTGCGTGCAAAGATGGCTTCGCGCTCTCCGATAAAACACGGGGCGATCTCAGCCGACAGGTCCTGATCGCGGACCTCGACGCCACTTAACGCCGCCTCTGCCAGGGAAGCGAGTTCCGCCGAACCCACCAGCGTGACTTCGCAGCCCTGCGCGAAATCGCGGATCAGCGACTTGGTGTATTCGCGATTGACGGTGCCCTTGGTGCCGAGCACCGAGACGCGCTTGGTTTTTGATTGCGCGCAGGCGGGCTTGATGGCCGGCACGGTTCCGACAAAGGGCACCCGGTATCGCCCGCGAAGATGCGACATCACCAGGGTGGAAGCCGTGTTGCAGGCAATGACGATCAGATCGGGGGCGTAAGCGGCGATCAGTTCGCCGATCAGAGGCACCACACGGGAGACAATCTGGTCCTCGCCATGGTGGCCATAGGGAAAGAATGCGTCATCGGCGACGTAGACGAAGTGGGCGTCCGGCCGCGTCCCGACGATCTCACGCAAGACCGTGAGCCCGCCAAGGCCGGAATTGAAAACGAGAATCGTCGGAACCGTCGTCACGACGGTGATCCTAGCCGATCTGCAGTTACCATTCGGTTGTTATTGCTGGCTCCGGAGGGTTCCGGCGCGGTGAAAAGGCAACGCGGACCTGCGGCCGACCCCACCATAATTCTTCCTTTGATTGTACCTTCGATCAGCTCTCGCCGAAAACGCGCTGAAAAATCGTATCGACGTGCTTGAAGTGATAGCCAAGGTCGAATTGATCGGAGATCTCGGCTTCGCTGAGATATTTCCTTACATCGGGGTCGTTCTTCAGAAGCGTCTGGAAATCGCCTTCGCCGCGCCACACCGGCATGGCGTTGCGCTGCACCAGGCGATAGGCGTTCTCGCGGCTGCAGCCTTTTTGCGTGAGCGCGATCAAGAGACGCTGCGAATGAATGAGGCCGCCGAGGCGGTCGAGATTTTTCGCCATGTTGGCGGGATAGACCAGGAGCTTGTCGATCAGGCCGGCGAGACGGTTCAAGGCAAAGTCCAGCGTCACCGTGGCATCTGGCGCCATCATCCGTTCGGCCGAGGAGTGCGAGATGTCGCGCTCATGCCAGAGCACCACGTTCTCCATGGCCGGCGTCACATAGGCGCGTACCATCCGCGCAAGGCCGGTGAGATTTTCCGAAAGCACCGGGTTGCGCTTGTGCGGCATCGCCGAGGAGCCCTTCTGGCCCTCGGAGAAGAACTCCTCCGCTTCCAGCACTTCGGTGCGCTGCAGATGCCGGATCTCGGTGGCGAGCCGTTCCACCGAGGCGGCGATCACGCCGAGGGTGGCAAAATACATCGCGTGACGGTCGCGCGGAATGACCTGGGTCGAGATCGGCTCCGGCGCAAGTCCCATGGCCCTGGCGACATGGGCTTCGACGCGCGGGTCGATCTGCGCGAAGGTACCGACCGCGCCCGAGATCGCGCAGGTCGCCACTTCCTTGCGCGCCAGTACAAGACGCTCGCGGGCGCGTGAAAATTCTGCGTAGGCATAAGCGAGTTTCAGCCCGAACGTCACCGGCTCGGCATGAATGCCATGGGAGCGGCCGATGGTCGGCGTCATCTTGTGCTCGAAGGCGCGCTTCTTCAGCGCCGCCAAAACCTTGTCGACATCGGCAATCAACTGATCCGCGGCGCGGGTCAGTTGCACGTTGAGGCAGGTGTCGAGCACGTCGGAGGATGTCATGCCCTGATGTACGAAGCGCGCTTCGGGGCCGACGATTTCCGCCAGATGGGTCAGGAAGGCGATGACATCGTGTTTGGTCTCGCGCTCGATCTCGTCGATCCTGGCGACATCGAAGATGACATCGCGGGCCCTGGCCCAGACCGCCTTGGCGGCCTGCTTCGGGATCACGCCGAGTTCCGCCAATGCATCCGCCGCATGCGCCTCGATCTCGAACCAGATCTTGAAGCGCGTCTGGGCCTCCCAGATGGCAGCCATTTCCGGGCGGGTATAGCGGGGAATCATCTCGGGGCTCGCGGGGATTGCACCATTCTTTAGCAGAGCGGCCGGGACGAGACAAACGGTGCGGGCGGGAGATAGGCGAGGGGTAGGCCAATGGCGTGGCCATGCCTGGGAGCAGCACCGTTCACAAAATATTGACTGACAGATATTGTAATCTGTCAGTCAGAGACCCCATATCAGATCTGACGTCGATGACGTCCCCTGGCTCGCTGGCCTGCCGGCCGCGACCTTCGGAATTGCAAAGGACTACCGCTATGACTATCGAGATCTTTCAACTGACCGCCCAAATCCAGCATTGGCTCAACGTCCGCGTGGCTCGCCACCTCGCCGCGCAGGCCGCTCGGTTGGCCCGTTAAGGCCTGGCATAAAAAGGGTGTACTCATGACAGCCCGCCCGCTCGCTTCGCGAAAGCTTGGCGCCACCGGACCACAGGTCTCCGCCATTGGGCTGGGCTGCATGGGGATGTCCGATTTCTACGGCCCGGCCGATGAGGCTGAAAGTATCGCCACCATCCACGCCGCGCTCGACGCCGGTATCACGCTGATCGATACCGGCGACTTCTACGGATCCGGCCACAACGAAATGCTGATCGCGCAAGCATTGCGCGGCCGCCCGCGCGATGGCGTGCAGCTTAGCGTCAAATTTGGCGCATTCCGCGATCCCGCCGGCGGTTTCAGCCTCTATGATGCGCGCCCCGCGGCCGTGAAGAATTTTCTGACCTATAGCCTGCGCCGGCTCCGTACCGACTATATCGATATCTATCGTCCGGCCCGGCTCGACCCCCAGGTGCCGATCGAGGATACCGTCGGCGCCATCGCCGAGATGGTCAGGGCCGGCTATGTCAGGCACATCGGGCTTTCCGAAGTTGGCTCCGATACCCTTCGCCGTGCGCGGGCGGTGCATCCGATCTGCGACCTGCAGATCGAATATTCGCTGCTGACCCGCGGCATCGAGGCGGACATCCTTCCAGCCTGCCGCCAGCTTGGCATCGGCGTCACCGCCTATGGCGTGCTGACGCGCGGGCTCATCAGCGGCCACTGGTCGACCGCGCGCAGCGACGAGAGGCGTGATTTTCGCAACATGTCGCCGCGCTTTGTCGGCGAGAACCTTGCCCGCAATCTCGGTCTGGTGGACCAGCTGCGCGAGATCGCCGGGCGCCGCGGCTGCACGGTGGCGCAGCTCGCCATAGCCTGGGTGCTGGCGCAGGGCACTGATATCGTGCCGCTGGTCGGCGCCCGCCGCCGCGAGCGCCTTGCTGAATCGCGAGGCGCCCTCGACCTTCATTTGGCTGACACCGAACTTGCCGAGATCGCGCAGGCCATTCCAGCGGACGCCGCTGCGGGCGCGCGTTATCCCGCCGCGCAGATGGCCATGCTCGACAGCGAGAAATACATGGTGCGGACATGAACGAGACGCTGGTTTTGACCCCTGAGCGAATTCTCGAAGTAGCCGAGGACGTGCTGCGGCGCTACGGGCTCGCCAAGGCGACAGTGGTCGATGTCGCCCGCGCGCTCGATGTCAGCCATGGCAGCGTTTACCGGCATTTTCCAAGCAAGGCCTCGCTGCGCGAAGCCGTCGCAAAGCGGTGGCTCGACCGGACCAACGCGCCGCTGCAGCAAATCGCGGAAGCCTCCGGGCCGGCGCCCGCCAGGCTTGAACGCTGGCTGCGCACGATGATTGCGATCAAACACAAGAAGGTTCTCGACGACCCAGAAATGTTTGCGACCTATCTGACGTTGGCGCAGGAGGCCTGCAAGGTGGTGAAGGCCCACAAGGAGGGCCTGGTCGACCAGATCGTGCATATCTTGTCTGATGGCGTCCAACAGGGCGTGTTCGTGGTCCCCGACGTCAAGGCCTCGGCTCGGGCGCTGTTCGATGCGACCGTCCGCTTCCACCATCCCGCCCATGCCGAGGAATGGAACGATCCGGCGCTGCCGGCGCGGATCGACGCGCTGCTGGCCATTCTGCTCAATAGCCTGGCAGTGCCGCGCCAGCATTGAACGAGGCCAATCGTTGTTTGATATCTATCAAGACTGCAGTCGCCCCTCCCGCTAGGATCGTGGCAGGAGGAAGTAGTGCGGCTCGCCGTTTTCACGGATATCCACGCCAATCGGCAGGCGTTCAGCGCGTGCCTGGACTTTGCGCGCGCTCAAGGCGCGGAACGGACCATTCTTTTGGGTGATTACGTTGGCTACGGTGCCGATCCCGAATGGACGGTCGACACGGTAATGGGCCTCGTCGAAGGCGGCGCCATCGCCGTGCTTGGCAACCACGACCATGCCGTCGGCACATCGACGGAATCGATGAACGCGGAAGCCCAGGCTGCGATCGAATGGACTCGCGGCAGGCTGGATGCCGCGCAGCGACGCTTTCTGGCCGAGCTGCCGCTGATGCTGCAAGAGGAGGATCGGCTCTATGTCCACTCCGAGGCCAGCAACTGCGCGAAATGGCGCTATGTCCAGAGTGCATCGGACGCCGGGCGCAGCATGCTGGCGACTACTGCCGAGGTGACATTCTGTGGCCACATCCACCAGCCGGCGCTTTATTCAATGTCGGTAACGGGCAAGATGACGAGCTTCGTGCCGACCGCGGATGTGAAGGTGCGATTGCTGCAAGGCCGGCGCTGGCTCGCGGTTCTCGGCTCGGTCGGGCAGCCGCGCGATGGTGATCCAGCGGCATCCTTTGCCACGTTCGATACCGAGAGGCGGGAGATCACCTACTGCCGCGTGCCCTATGATGTCGATGCGGCGGCAATGCGAATCCGCGATAACGGCCTGCCGCACTGGCTGGCCGATCGCCTGCTGGTGGGGAGATAAGACATGGCCAAGCCCGCGGTTCGGTCAGGTGCGGTCATCGATGGCTTCACGATCGGGGAGTGTGTCCACAACGGAGGCATGGCGACGCTGTGGAGCGTCACCCGTCCCGACCTGACCGTGCCGCTGCTGATGAAGATCCCACGGGTGTCCGAGGGCGAGGACCCCGCGGCCATCGTCGGCTTTGAAATGGAGCAGATGATCCTGCCGCGGTTGTCGGGCCCTCACGTGCCGGCCTGTTTCGCCGCCGGCGATTTCGCCCATCAGGCCTATGTCGTGATCGAGGTCATCCCGGGCCAGACGCTCTACCGTCGGCTTGGCGAACTGCCGCTCGGTTACGACGAGGCCGCCCTGATCGCGCAAAAGGTCGCGGCGGCGCTGGATGATCTGCACCGGCAGAATGTCATTCATCACGACATCAAGCCGAGCAGCATCATGTTTCGTCCCTCCGGCGAAGCGGTCCTGATTGACTATGGTCTATCGCATCACAATCTGCTGCCGGACCTGCTGCAGGAGGAGTTCCGCGTCCCCTATGGTACCGCGCCCTATATGGCGCCGGAGCGGCTGCTTGGGGTGCGGGACGATCCGCGCAGCGACCTGTTTTCGCTGGGTGTGCTGTTGTACTTTTTCACCACCGGCGTACGGCCGTTCGGCGAGTCCGAGACCATGGGCGGGATGCGGCGGCGGCTGTGGCGCGATCCACATCCGCCGCGCAAGCTGCGGGCCGATTATCCGCCGTGGCTGCAGGAAGTGGTGCTGCGCTGCCTCGAGATCGAGCCGGTCTGGCGCCATCCCACCGCGTCGCAACTGGCCTTCGATCTTGCCCATCCCGACCAGGTCAAACTGACCGCGCGGTCGGAGCGGCTGCAGCGCGATCCCCTGAGCACGGTGCTGCGCCGGCGCTTCAATGGCCAGTTGACCCAGTCCAAGCCGAAATCCGATCTCGCCGCGCAGTTGGCCTCGGGGCCGATCGTGGCGGTCGCGCTCGATACCGCGGAGGGCTCGCGCGAACTCAACGAAGCGCTGCGGGTGACGGTCGAACGCCTTCTCGGCATCCTGCCCTCGGCGCGACTGGCGTGCCTGAATGTCCTTAAACTCGGTCGCATCACCATCGACCGCACGCTGGATGACGAGGGCAACAACAAGCATGTCGATCGGCTGGTCGCGCTCAAGCACTGGGCGCAGCCCTTGAAGCTCGATGACAGCAGGCTGACGGTTCATGTGCTGGAGGCGGTCGATTCCGCGGCAGCAATCCTCCAATTCGCCGAGGCCAATCGTGTCGATCATATCGTGATCGGCGCCCGGCAGCATTCGCTCCGACGTGCGCTGTTGGGCAGCGTCTCGGCCAAGGTCGCGGCCGAAGCCGCCTGCAGTGTCACCATCGTGCGGCCGCCGCGGCTGGCGGCGTCGCAGGAAGAGGCGGGCGAAACAGCGCAGCCGGAGGCGGCGAGGGTCTGAGCGCCCCCTTGTAGGCGCCCCGCTTGAAGCGGAATTTGTCGCGGCAGGGCGGCCACAAGGGCCGCCCCTACACAGATGGATATGGCATAGGGGCGCCCCTTGTGGGCGCCCTCGGGCGCATCGCGCGATATCAATCCGCGAGCGCGAAGGCTTTGCACCAGCCGTCCGGGCTGACGTCACCCTCGACCACCTTGCAGGTTTTCGGGGCTTCGAACAGCGTGCAGACCGCGCAGCTGTAGATGCCGTTTGGGCTATCCTGATAGTTGGCCTGCTGCCGGGTCATCCTGTCTGACGCGGCGGCCGGCGAACTCCGCGGCAATAGGCACGCCGAGAGCCCGGCCGCGACCGTGCGCACCAGCCTGCGCCGCGACCGGTCCGGCTGTTCGATCATGGAGCGCCGCCGGCCTAGATGGCTTCGCCGCGCGCCAGCGCCGCCGCGTCGCGGATCGCGGCAATATTCGTCTTGTAGGACTGCACGGTGCCCCCCTTGAAGACGGCCGAGCCGGCAACGAAGGCATTGGCGCCGGCGGCGGCCAGCTGGCCGGAAACCGCAGGGCTGACGCCGCCATCGACCTCGATGTCGATCGGGCGTCCGGCGGTCATGGCGCGCAGATCCCCGATCTTGCCAAGCGCGGAGGGAATGAAAGCCTGGCCGCCGAAGCCGGGATTGACCGACATCACCAGCACCAGGTCGATCAGGTCGACGACATATTCGATCGCCGAGATCGGCGTCGCCGGATTGAGCGAGACGCCGGCTTTCTTGCCGAGCGCCCGGATCGCCTGTAGGGAACGATGGAGGTGCGGACCGGCCTCGGCGTGCACGGTGATGTGGTCACAGCCGGCCTTGGCGAAGGCTTCCAGATAGGGATCGCAAGGCGCGATCATCAGGTGGGCGTCGAAGATCTTTTGGCTGTGCGGGCGCATCGCCTTGATGACATCGGGACCAAAGGAAATGTTCGGGACGAAATGACCGTCCATCACATCGAGGTGAATCCAGTCGGCGCCGGCTTCATCCACCGCGCGAACTTCTTCGCCCAATCTGGCAAAATCCGACGCCAGGATTGACGGGGCGATGACGAGCGGGCGTGATGCCAACGGTGAGGACATGTACGCTTTCCCCTGGAATTAAAGGCTGTTGCGACGCGTTTTTCGGGTAACACGCGCAACGTCCGGGGGCAATGCGGTACCCGATCTATCGCCCTGCATCCACCGTGTCACGGTCGGAAAATTCTGCCGCCGCGGCATCAATTGCCGGGGCGGCCGGCCCGTCCGCAGCGCCAAAAACCCTCATTTCATTGCGTTTTTCCAGCTGGCACGGGGTTTGCTGTCCCTTCATGCAAACCAACCTGCCGCGTGCGGCCAGTTTTGGAGTCACGTCATGCTGTTTGCCTACGGCGCCGCGTCATCCGCATGGGATGCCATCAGGTCGCTGACCTCATCGAACCCGTCGTCGTCGGCGCAGGCCACGGGATTCAACGAGGCCGCGACCGATCCCTTCAGTCTTTCCGGCAACGCCGCGTCCTCGGCAAGTTCAGCCTCCGCCTCTGGTTCCAGCGGGTTTTCGCCGCTGGCCCCAGGGACGCTGAGCGCGCTTTTGGCGGCGCAGAGCCAGTCATCGACGGCAACCGCCAACGCATCATCGACGTCAGCCTCGTCATCCACCAGCCAGTCCGCCGCGCTGCAGAACCTCTTCTCGCTGCTCGATGCCAATGGCAACGGCCAGATCAGCAAATCGGAATTCGAAAACGCGCTCGGTGCCGGCGGCACCAACCTGGCGCAGGCCGACGCCGTCTTCAACCAGCTCGATACAAATGGCGACGGTTCGGTCAGTCTCTCCGAATTGTCCTCGGCGCTGCAGGGCGGCAAGGGCGGCCATCATCACCATGCCCACGTCGGCGGCGCCAGTGGATCAAGCAGTTCGAGCAGCAGTAACAGCAGCGCGTCCAGTCCCGATGCGCTGCTGCAGGCCCTCGCCGGCGCAACCGCCACCACGGTCACCAACAGTGACGGTTCCACCACGACGTCGATCACCAATCCCGATGGTTCGAAGATAACGCTGAATTCGCCCGCGGCAGCGACCTCATCGAGTTCCGGAACGTCGTCCAGCACCGCCACTGCATCCTACAATTTCCTCGAGCAAATGATCCAGCGCGAGGCTCAGGCGATTTCTGCCGGCGCGACTCAATCGCTCTCGTTCAGCGTCTGATCGGGAGCCGGCTTGAAGGGTCAGCCCGGCCTGTCGTGAGCTACCCGAACCGATCCTTCCATGCCGGTAGAGCGCCCGGGAAGGGCAGTGCGGTCGCGGAGTAGACCCCGCGCGCGATGGCGCGGGCCACGACGTTGGCCGCGACCATACCGAGTTCGGTAAGGTCGACCAGGGGATCGATCGGCTTCGCGCCGGTCGCGGCCGAAAATACCACGTCGCCATCCATCGGCGCGTGCACCGGATAGATCGCGCGGGCAAAGCCGGTTTGCGCGATCATGGCGAGCCGCTTGGCCTGCGGTCTCGTAAGCTCCGCGTCGGTGACGACGATCGCGAGCGTCGTGTTCTCCACGGCCGTCGCGGCCGCACCGCCCTTGATCCGCATCGCCAGCATCTCCGGCGTGAAGGCCGGCGGCTGTCCCTGTCCGCCATATTCGCCGTTGATTTCGAACGGTGCCGCCCAGAACCAGGGCCCGTCGCCGACGGTGACGCTGCCCACGGCGTTGACCACCGCAAGGGCCGCGACGCGGACGCCGCGTTTGGTTGCCGCCGATGCCGAGCCGAGCCCGCCTTTGAGATTGGCCGTGGTGGCACCGAGGCCTGCACCGATGCTGCCGATCGCGAAACTGTCGCTGGCTGCAGCGGCCGCGATGTAGCCGAGGTCGCGATAGGGCGGGAAGCGGCCCCATGCCTTGTCGCCGCCATTCAAGAGATCGAAACAGATCGCGCCTGGCACGATCGGGATCACCGCACCGCGCACGCTAAGGCCGCGGCCCTGTTCGGCGA
Organism: uncultured Alphaproteobacteria bacterium; assembly: GCA_963736075.1. GTDB lineage: Bacteria > Pseudomonadota > Alphaproteobacteria > Rhizobiales > Xanthobacteraceae > Bradyrhizobium. The sequence continues at coordinate 168,296 of CAVTNW010000003.1, forward strand.
GCCATGCCTGCACGCCGCCGCCGGCTTCAAGCCCGAATGCCGAGCCTCCGGACAGCGCGATGGCGTCGATCTTGTCCACCGTGTTGGCGACGTCGAGCAGCGCGCCCTCGCGGGTGCCGGGTCCGCCGCCGCGCACGTCCATCGCGGCCACCGCCGGTGAATCGAAAACCACCGCGGTGACGCCGGACGCCAGTGCATGGTTATCGGCGTGGCCGACGCGGACGCCGGCAATATCGGTGAGTAGGTTCTTCAAGCAGCCGTGGCCTTCGATAGGTCGTCGGGGGATTATACCCATCCCGAAAACCGCGTCACCTGTCGAGGGCCTTTCGGATCATTCGCGCAAGATCGTACAGCCGATAGGGTTTGGCCAGCAGCAGCACGCCAGAGTCCAGACGCCCGTGATGAACGATGGCGTCCTCGGTATATCCCGAGGTGAACAAAGTCTTGAGCGAAGGGCGTCGCTTCAGCGCCTCGTCGACCAGCTGGCGGCCATTCAGGGGGCCCGGCATGATCACGTCTGTAAACAGCAGCTCGATGCTGGCGTCCTTGTCAAGCGCATCCAGCGCTTCCGTGGCGTTGCCCGCTTCCGCGGTGACATAGCCCAGACTTTCGATCTGGGTCATGACATATCGCCGCACCAGCGTGTCGTCCTCAACGACCAGCACAACCTCGTGCCCACCCTCGACCCGCGTGGAAGTCAAAAGCTCCGCGGCGGTCTGGTCGAGTCCGGTGGCGCGCGGCAAGTAGATCTTGACGGTCGTGCCATGGCCTTGTTCGCTGTAGATCTTGATATGCCCGTTGGACTGCTTGACGAAACCAAAGACCATGCTGAGGCCGAGGCCGGTGCCCTTGCCGACTTCCTTGGTGGTAAAGAAGGGATCGAAGACCTTTTCCAGGTCGCCGGCTGGAATCCCGGAGCCGCTGTCGCTGACGGCGATCATGACATAATTACCCACCGTGACCTCGCTGTGCATGCCGGCGTAGTTTTCGTCGAGATAGACGTTGCTGGACTCGATGGTGAGCTTGCCACCGGCCGGCATGGCATCGCGGGAATTCAGCGCAAGATTCAGGATGGCTGTGGTGAGCTGGTTTGGATCGACCAAGGCCGGCCAGGCGTCCTTGGCCAGCAACGGCGTGATCTGGATCTGCTCGCCCAGCGTCGGATGCAGCAACTTCGCGGTTTCGAGGATCAAGCCATTGACATCGATCTCGCGCGGCTGCAGCGGCTGTTTGCGGGCGAATGCCAGCAGATGCTTGGTCAGGTTGGCGCCACGGTCCGCGGCCTCATCGATCATCCTTGCGACGGCCAAAAGCTGCGGTCGGTCGGCGACGGCTTCGGTCAGTATCCCGACGGTTCCGGTAATGACCGTCAGAATATTATTGAAGTCATGGGCGACGCCGCCCGTCAGCTGGCCGACGGCTTCCATCTTCTGCGCCTGATGGAATTGCGCTTCGGCGGCGCGCTTTTCGGTGACGTCCCGGCCGACGAAGAAATGCCGTCCGACCGGCTCCGACCACGTGCCCATCCAGTTCAGGATCACGGCCCGGCCATCCCTGTGGACAAAGCGCGCTTCGAAGTTGCGCATGAGCCCGCCGCGCCGCGCCGAGCGCATGGCGGTGCGAGTCACATCGAGATCTTGGGGATGAATGAATTCGACCGCGCTACGTCCAATCATCTCTTCAGGCCGGTAGCCGAGGATCGTCAGTGAACACGGGCTGACCTGAACGAGATTGCCTGCCATATCCGTTACCAGGATCAGATCCTGAGAGGTCTCGAAAATGCGCCGCCGCTCCTCGATCTCCTGGTTGAGCGCGCGCTGGGTCCGCTTGCGATCGCCGATGTCGTGTGCGATTTTCGAGGCGCCGACGATCTCTCCTGCCGCCGACCTGATCGGAGAGATGGCGAGCGCGACGTCCACTTCTCGGCCGTCCTTGCGGAGCCGCAGGGTTTCGTGTTGTTCAATCGCTTCGCCGCGGGCTATCCGGTCGAGGATGTCGCGCACCTCGCCCCGCCTGTCGGGCGGAACAATGATATCAATGCGCTGGCCGATAGCTTCTGCGGCGGTAAATCCAAACAGGCGTTCGGCGGCCCGGTTCCAGCCGGTGATGGTGCCATCAAGCGTTTTAGTGATGATGGCATCGTTGGATGATTCCACCACCGCGCTGAACAGGCGCTCGCGCGCGGTAAACCGATCCCTGTCGGAGGCGGCCTGTCGGTGCAGCATGTCGAACAGGCGGGACAACTCGGCCTGCAGGGCGACATTGTCGACCAACAGCACCGCCAGAACGAAACTGGCGGCGCAGAGTCCGTAGATCCGGCCGACATAGAACCCGAGATCAAACCTCGCGACGTTGACGATCGCCGACAGCGCGATGTCGAACAGCCATGCGCACAGCACGACCATGAGCCAGACGTCGACGACTGAATGTGGCCGCCGAAACCACAGCACCAGCAGGGCGGCAACACTGAGACACCATACCCCCGACACCACGACGATCATGGTGGACGTATAGTGCCCGCCGCTCAACAGTGTCGGCAACAGGTCGTTTTTGCTGGTGGTGACGTAGAGCACGGCGAGAATCGCTGCGCCTACTGCAAGGGCGCAGCCCAGGATCGCTTTGGCGGGCGATCCCGTTATCTTGGCGCCGCCATCCCCGCCACCCTTGAGCAGCGCATAACCAAGTACCAGCAGCGGAAATACTCCGTGCCAGACCATGAATAGCCACACGGTGGTCTGGGAACCGGCACCGAGCAGCCCCGCCGGCGCAAACAGACCGGGAAAGGTCAAGGCATGAACGATCGCCGCGGCCGCGGTGAACAGATAGCCGCTGGCGAGAAACAGCAGCGCCCGCGAACGCAAGAAATGGAATTGCGAAAACAACAGGATGGCAGTGATCAGATCGTTGATCGCAAGCGCCGATTGATAGCTCGCGACAAACGCGGGAACCGGGGCCAGCGGCACCCCGGCAAAGGGCACGACACAGGCAAACAGAACTGACGAGACGCCGACGACCGCCATCGCAGCGCCACGTTCACGCGCGGTAGGCGGCGAATTAGAGAGATAGATGCTGCGGTTATCGCCTGGATGCATGTCGGTTCCTGCACACTGGCATCGAACGCGCCACGCAACAATTCAGCCCGAACTGGCCACTTGGTACGTCAATCCGCGTCGGAGAAATGCCCGCTTGAGTGCTTTGCGGGCTGGAAACGTCGTTCCGCAGCATTGTTTCAGTGCAAAAAAAAGCGCCCCGGGAAAACCGGGGCGCCGGGCATCGCGATGGAACTTTTGGCCTTACGAACCCTTGGGGTTGATCTCGGTGTAATTACCCTTGGCATCCCATTTGTAGACGACATAATCGAGTTGCTTGATGTCGCCCTTGGCATCGAATTCAAGCTTGCCGATCACCGTATCCCAGGCGCCGGCCTTGATGGTCTTCATGACCTTCATCGGGTCGATGGTGCCGGCCTTTTTGGCCGCCTGCGACCACACCTGCATCGCGGCGTAGGTATAGAGCGTGTAGCCTTCGGGATCGATGTTGTTGGCCTTGAACTTCTCGACGATGGCCTTGGCGGTCGGCTTGTTGCGCGGGTCGGGCCCGAAGGTGAACAAGGTGCCTTCCGCGGCGGGGCCGGCGATCGAAGCGAACTCCTTGTCGGCCAGCGCATCGCCGGCCATCAGCACGGTCTGCAGGCCCTGGTCGCGCATCTGGCGCAGGATCAGGCCGGATTCCTGATGGTAGCCGCCGACATAGACCAGATCGATCTTTTCGAGCTTCAGCCGCGAGACGATGGCATTAAAATCCTTGTCGCCCTTGTTGTAGGATTCGAACATCTTTTCGGTAAAGCCGGCCTTGTTGAGCGCCTTCTTGGTCTCGTCGGCGAGGCCCTTGCCGTAGGTGGTCTTGTCGTTGAGGATGGCGACGTTCTTGCCCTTGTAATTCTTCGCGATGAACTCGGCGGCGACCAGGCCCTGCTGATCGTCACGGCCGCAAACCCGCGCCACGTTCCAGAGATTGCGCTCGGTGAACAGCGGATTGGTGGAAGCCGGCGTGATCTGCAGCACGTTGCCGTCGGCATAGGCTTCGGAAGCCGGGATCGACGACGACGAGCAATAGTGCCCGGCGACGAAGGGGATTTTCGCGCTGGCGATCTTTTCCGCCACCGAACGCGCCTGCTTCGGATCGCAGGCATCGTCCTCGACGTCGAGCGCCAGTTTCTTGCCGAGCACACCTCCGGCGGCATTGAGGTCGGCTATCGCTTGATCGGCGCCGTTCTTCATCTGCCGGCCGAAGGCGGATTCGCCGCCCGTCATCGGGCCGGCCACCGCGATGGTTAAGTCCTGCGCCAGTGCCGTTGTCGACAGCGCCAGCGAGGCGCCCAATGCCAAACCGATCAGTTTCAGTGATTTCATGAGGAGTCCTCGCGGGGATAGATCGCTACGGGAAGTGTCCGGCGGACCGGGTTCTGCAAATTGCGGCCATTGTCCGCTGATTTTGCCGCGAAGTCATCGGCAAATTTCAGGCAGACCGGTCCCGGCCGCCTTCCAGATAGGCCGCGCGGATTTCCGGGCGCCGCAGCAACTCGGCGCCGGTTCCGCTCAATGTAATCAGGCCGTTGACCATGACATAGCCGCGATGGGCCAGCCGCAGGGCGTGATTGGCGTTCTGCTCGACGATCAGGACGGTAAGGCCGTCCTTTTGATTCAAGGTCCGGATCGCCTCGAAAATCTGTCGGGCGATCAATGGGGCGAGGCCGAGCGAGGGCTCATCCAGCAGCAACAGGCGGGGGCGGCTCATCAGTGCCCGGCCGATTGCCAGCATCTGCTGCTCGCCGCCCGATAGCGTACCGCCGCGCTGGGTCATGCGCTCGTTCAGCCGCGGAAACAGCGACAGCACGCGTTCCAATCCGGCCGATCGCTCGGCCTCGCTGGAAAAGGTGGCGTCGGCGCCCATCTGCAGATTTTCAGCCACGCTCATGCGCGGGAAAATCCGGCGACCCTCGGGCGCCTGGGCTATTCTAAGCCGCGCGATCTGATGGGTCGGCACCTCGGTGATATCGCACCCGTCGAACAGGATCTGTCCGGAGCGTGCGCGCGGCTTGCCGAAGATCGTCATCATCAGCGTCGACTTGCCGGCACCATTGGCGCCGATCAAAGCCACGATCTCTCCAGGGTTGATCTCGAGATCGACGCCCTTCAACGCCTCGATCTTGCCATAGGCCGCGCGAAGACCGCGGATCGCGAGCAGGGGGGAAGACGGCATGGTTTGCAGCGGCCTCACAGCCCCAACTCCGCTTCGGTGGCCCCGACCTCATCGTCCTCGACGCCGAGATAGGCTGCGATGACCTTGGGGTCGTCGCGGATCTGCCGCGGCGAGCCTTGCGCGATCTTGAGACCGTAATCCATCACCACGACGTGGTCGGAAATCTCCATCACCACCGACATGTCGTGCTCGATCAGAAGGATCGAGGTGCCATAGTCGGCGCGGATCGCGAGCAATAGCGCGCTCAAGGCTGCACTTTCGCGGGCGTTGAGACCGGCGGCCGGCTCGTCCAGGCAGAGCAGCGCGGGCTCGGTGCACATCGCACGAGCGATTTCGAGCCGGCGCTGATCGCCATAGGGCAGATTGCCGGCGGCATCGTCGGCGCGGTCAACGAGCCCGATACGGTCGAGCCAGAGCGTGGCCTGATCGATCGCCCGCTTTTCGGCCGCACGCCAGGATGGCGCACCGATCAGGCCGAGAAAGGTCAGCCCCGAGGCACGCATCAGCGCGTTGTGCTGCGCCACCATCAGGTTTTCCAGCGCCGTCATGCCGGGAAACAGCCGGATGTTCTGGAAGGTGCGCGCGACTTTTGCTTGTTTGGAAATCCGGAAATCGTTCAACCGCTCAAGCTGGATTGCCCTGTTGTCCTCATGGGTCAGCCGCAGGCTGCCCGAGGTCGGCTTGTAGAAGCCGGTGATGCAGTTGAACACGGTGGTCTTGCCGGCGCCGTTCGGCCCGATCAGCGCGGTGATCTTGCGGCGTTCGGCGGCAAACGACAGATCATTGACCGCGACGATGCCGCCAAAGCGCATCGACAGGTGGTCGACCGCGAGAATGCAATCGGCGCCGCTCATCCCGCGCCCTCCTTGACGAGGTCGGAGGAGATCGCCTCGCTACGCTTCAGGAAAACGGTCGGCGCCCGGTGGCCGATCAGTCCGCGCGGCCGCCAGATCATCAACAGCACCATCGCAATGCCGAAAACCAGCATGCGGTACTGGTCGAAACCGCGAAACAGCTCGAAGCCGCCGATCATCGCGAGCGCCGCGAGCGCGACGCCGAGCTGCGAGCCCATGCCGCCGAGCACCACGATCGCCAGCACCAGCGCCGATTCCTGGAAGGTAAAGGATTCCGGACTGATAAAACCTTGTCGGGTGGCGAAGAACGCGCCGGCAAAACCGCCGAACATGGCGCCGGTCGCGAACGCCGTCAGTTTGGTGGTGGTGATATTGATGCCGAGCGCGCGGCAGGCGACCTCGTCCTCGCGCAACGCTTCCCAGGCGCGGCCGATCGGCAGCCGGCGCAACCGGATCGTCACCCAGTTGGTGAGCAGCGCCAGCGCCAGGATCAGGTAAAACAGGAAGACCACGCGCTGGGTCGGGGAAAATTCGATGCCGAGCCGGGCGGCGAGGCCGTCCTCGCCCGGCGTCAGGGGGATGCCGAACAGGCTCGGCCTCGGAATACCGGAAATGCCGTTCGGGCCGCCGGTCAGGTCCTGCCAGTTGGTGATGACGAGCCGGATGATTTCCCCGAAGGCCAAGGTCACGATGGCGAGATAGTCGCCGCGCAGCCGCAGCACCGGAAAACCCAGCATCACGCCCCACAGCGAAGCGAGGATGCCGGCAAGCGGCAGGCAGATCCAGAACGAAAGCCCGAAATGGGTCGCCAGCAGCGCGTAGGAATAGGCGCCGACGGCATAAAAGGCGACATAGCCGAGATCGAGCAGGCCGGCGAGGCCGACCACCACGTTCAGCCCCCAGCCCAGCATGACATAGGTCAGCACCAGAATCCCGAGATCGAGAATATAGCGCTGATCATAGAAGATCACCGGCACCAGAAAGGTGAAGATCAAAAGCAGCGGCGCTATCGCGCGCCGCGCCAGCGCCAGCGCGCGCGTGAGGCGCGGCGGAATGATCCTGATGCTTTCGACCGGCCCCCACCACCGTCGCAGCAGCTCGACGGCGATGCTGCCGAAGAACACGGTAGCGACCATCCCGGCGAGTTCTGGAAACCGCGTCCAGTAGATCAATTGCCCGGTCGGTCCCGCTTCGGTACGGATACCGATCATCAGTGAAAACAGCACCAGCGCCACCAGGGCGCTGATCGCGGCCTTCTTCAAAATGAAAGCGGTGACTGCGGCGCGTGGCGAGGGCGTTGGCTTGGACGTGGTTGCTGTCACGCCGCCGCCTGTCAAACTTTTTCAACTTCGGGCCGGCCGAGCAGGCCGGTGGGCAGAAAGATCAGCACGATGATCAGGATCGAGAACGCCGCGACGTCCTTGTATTCGATGGAGAAATAAGCCGACCACATGGTTTCGATCAGCCCGATGGCCAGACCGCCCAGCATTGCGCCGGGCAGCGATCCGATGCCGCCGAGCACGGCCGCGGTGAAGGCCTTGATGCCGGCGACGAAGCCCATGTAGAAGTCCACCAGTCCATAGTACAAGAGATACATCATGCCGGCGACCGCGGCGAGCGCAGCCCCGATCACGAAGGTCATTGAGATGGTTCTGTCGACGTCGACGCCGAGCAGCGCCGCCATGGTCTGGTCCTGTTCGCAGGCGCGCATGTCGCGCCCCAACCTGGTCCGCGCCACCAGCCAGCTGAAGATCGCCAGCAGCACGACGGTGGTGATGACGACAACGATCTGCACATTGGACAGCCGCACGACAAAACCGTTCTGGTCCAGCAGGGTGTAGCCGCCGGTGATGATCGGCGGCACCGGCTTGACCCGCGCCCCTTGCGCCACTTGCGCATAGTTTGACAGCACAAATGACATCCCGATCGCCGACAGCATCGGGGCGAGGCGGAACGAGTGCCGCAGCGGCCGGTAGGCAATGCGCTCCACGGTCCAGCCATAGAGCGCGGTAATCGCCATCGATACCAGCAGCACGATCAAGAGGATCACCGGAACGACGGTGAGGCCGATCGAAACCAGGATCAAGAACGAGATCAGCGCGATGAACCCGCCGATCATGAAGATGTCGCCATGGGCGAAATTGATCATGCCGACGATGCCATAGACCATGGTATAGCCGATGGCGATCAGGCCATAAATCGAGCCGAGCACGAGGCCGTTGATCAGTTGCTGAGCGAAATAGTCCATGCGCTGCCGCTGTTTGGGCATTTTGCGGCAAAGTTGAACCCGGTTTGCCGCAACAAATGCCCGCCTCGATGAGATGCGCGGCGATGGCCCCGGCAGCCGGAACGCCGCATCACCGCATTTTTAACAGTGGGAAGGAGGGGCGGCAACAGGGGGGATTCCCGGCGAAAGCGCGCAGGACGGGCGAACGCTTCGCGAAACCATCGATGAAATCAGATGGTATCGCTCCGCTCTACCTATTCAACGGGCTTTGGCGTCGAGGGAGGGCGACCACAAGGGTCGGGCCTGCTCGACAGGCATTGGCGTAGGGCGCGGGCGGCCTGCTTGACCGAAATCACTGCTTTAATTGGTCAGTTGCTGCTGCTTAGCCATCATGGGTGATCACGACTTCATGATCTCGACGGAATTGGGTTCCCTGAAACCAATGGTCTCTACGCCTGTTGGTATTTTTCGTCACGTTCAACCAGGGAGACCTCGATGACGAGTCAGAACCAGAACCCAAATCAGAACCCGGGCCAGCAGAACCAGAACCCGGGCCAGAAGCCCGGCCAGCAGCAGGGCGGCGGCCAGAAGCCTGGGCAACAGCAGCAGGATCCGAACCGTCAAGGTCAGAATCCCAATCAGCAGGGCAAGGGCGGTCGCTGATCGCGGGGCAGAAGCCTGAGAACGGGAATTAGCAAGGTCCCGCCGCAAGGCGGGACTTTTTTTGCCATCGTCCCAGGCCGGGCGGAGTTAGCGATTAAGGTAAACAATTGGTTTAAATTGCCGCTCCCGGCCCATGCGCGTTACCTCGTCAGCAACGCCGCCGCTTCCTGTGCGAAGCCTGCGGGGGAGCAGGGAGGCGTAATGTCGACCAACTGGCGGATCAGTTCATTCAACGGCTTCTTGCTGGCGGCCTATTTCGTTCCGACCTGGACCATCGGGGCCTTCCGGATCATGGTTTCGCCGATCCAAGGCCTCTATGAGCGCCCCAATATCGCGGTCGGCCTGTTCATCAGCGACCATCTGCAGCTGGCAGCAGCCGCTACCGTCCGCGTTGCCTGGCTGTTGGCGCTGGGCAGGCTGACCGTTGTCGCATTCTTTACGATCTTCGCATTTTTCATCAGTCACAAATCGATCCGCAGGACCGGCGGTTGCGACGAACCGCTCGTGATCGCGCTCGCGATCGGCGGTCTGTTCAGCTTCGCCGGCATGCTGATGGCATCGGAGGTTGGTGAGATCGCAGCGCTACGGCTGCATGCGACAGAACTGCTGCTGATGCTCGGCTGCGCGATCCTTTTGGTGGTCGAGCGTCCCGCACTGCCTGCGCCCGCGCGCGGCGCGGCGGCCGGCGAGCCACCGCTTCAGCAATCTCCAATCACCCAAAATCGCTGACGCCTCGCATCACCCTACGCTATTGGCTGAAGCCTCGCGGGTTTCAGCGCTGCGTCAGAAAACCGACCACCGCATCCGTAAACGCGTGCGGCTGCTCGACATTCGAAATATGGGCGGCATCCAGGATGGTCAGGCTGGCGCCGGGAATCTGACTGCGGATGAATTCGCCGGCCGCAATCGGGGTTGCCATGTCGTGCCGTCCTGCGATCACCAGCGTCGGGCTCGTGATCCGGGGCAGCAGCTCACGCTGGTCGAGCGTGCTCAGCGCCTCGCAGCAGGCGAGATAGCCCTTGACCGGGGAAGCCAGCAGCATCGCCTTCAGGTTGGCCGTTATCTGTGGCTCACGCTCGCGGAAGTCCGCGGTCAGCCAGCCGGCGATCACGGTGTCGGCCACCGCCGCGATGCCGCCTTGCTGCACCGCCTTGATGCGGTTCAGCCAGTTGGTCGGATCGGGATAGTAGCAGGCGGTGTTGGCGAGAACGATCCTGCCGAACCGCTCCGGGGCGTTGGCACCGAGCCATTGCCCGACCATGCCTCCCATCGACAGCCCGCACCAGTGAACCTTCTCGATATTGAGATCATCGAGGATCGCCAGCACATCGCGGCCGAAACGCTCCATCGAATAGGGGCCTGCGGGTACGCCGGATTTGCCGTGGCCGCGGCGGTCATATCGGATCACGCGAAACAGCTGCGTCAGTCCCTTCATCTGCGGCTCCCACATCTGCAAGCTGCAGCCCAGCGAATTCGACAGCATCAGGGTCGGTCCGCCGTCGCGGCCTTCCACGGATACGTTCAGCGGGCAACCATCGGCATCGATCATGGGCATGGGGTATTCCTCATCGTCTGCGGAGGCGAACCGGTCTGTTCTTCTATCGCGAAGTGAGCAGCCGGTCGATCAGGCCGGAGCCGCATTCAAGTCGTCGGCCGTGGCCCGTGGGGCTCGACGGTCTTGCCGGCAGTCGGCGCCCGGCGGGCGCTGACCCGGCGGGTCGGCCGGCGCGGCGGGAGCGTACGCGGGCTTAGGGCGAATCAAGAGGGCTGGGGCGAGGTTCTCGGGGGATTGCGCGACTGGGTCGTCCCGGCGGGCCCTTTCAATCCCAGAGCGCCGGGGCAAGTCCGTTGCACAGAGAACTTGCATCGCTCATACTCCATTGGTGCCCTTCCCTTTGGAGCAGGCGTGCTTTACCTGGGAAAGCGGCGAAAAAAACCGGGGAGGTACGGCATATGGCCATGACCATGAATGGCGAAGTCCAGCTTGCGGCGCCCCGTGAGGTGGTGTGGACGAAATTGAACGATCCGGAAGTGCTCAAAGTCTGCATCCCCGGCTGCGAGGAGCTGGAGAGAAACGAGGATGGTGGTTTGCGCGCGGTCGCCAAGGTCAAGGTCGGGCCGGTGTCCGCCCGCTTCAAGGGCCGGGTCACGTTGAGCGATCTTGACCCGCCCAATGGCTACAAGATTACGGGCGAGGGCGAGGGTGGCGTCGCGGGGTTTGCCAAGGGTGGCGCAACGGTGGCGCTGGCCGACAAGGACGGCGGCACTTTGCTGACCTACGACGTCGAGGCGCAGATCGGCGGCAAGCTGGCCCAGCTCGGGCAGCGGCTGATCAACGGTTCGGCCAAGAAACTGGCGGACGAATTTTTTTCTAATTTCGCCAAGGCGGTGCAGGGCTGATCGCTCCGAACTCCCGGTCAAGTCTTATCAAGTCAGCCGCAAGCGAGGTTGCTCATTGCCGGGATGGCCCATATTATGGCTGTGCATGGAATTTTTGAGGACTGTGCGGCCGTGCAATGCGGCTTCGCAGATGAAGAGAGCGCTGAATGGCCAAGATCTCCCTGATCGTGAACGGTAATCCTGTCAATGCCAATGTCGACCCCCGCACCCTCTTGGTGCAGTTTCTGCGTGAAAATCTGCGGCTGACGGGCACCCATGTCGGTTGCGACACCTCGCAATGCGGCGCCTGTGTCGTGCATCTCGACGGCAAGGCGGTGAAATCCTGCACCACGCTCGCGGTCATGGCTGATGGCCACGAGGTCCGGACCATCGAGGGCCTTGCGGCCGACGGCGCGCCGCTGCACCCGATGCAGGAAGCCTTCCGTGAGAATCACGGCCTGCAATGCGGGTTTTGCACGCCGGGCATGATCATGACAGCGGTCGACCTTGTCCATCGCAAGGGTCATGATCTCTCGGACCACACCATCCGCGAAGAACTCGAAGGCAACCTGTGCCGCTGCACCGGCTACCAGAACATCGTTCAATCGATCGCAGCCGGCGCCAAGGCGATGGCGAAGTCAGATCTCGCGTAACTGATTGCACCGCACGGCGGCCAGGAAGTCCTCATGTACGAATTTAGATATCATCGACCGGCGACCGTGCGGCAGGCCGCAAATCTTCTGGTCAAGAATGAAGACGCCAAGGTGATTGCCGGCGGGCACACTTTGCTGCCGGTGATGAAGCAGCGCCTCGCCAGCCCGCCGCATCTGATCGACCTCTCCCACATCGAGGGGCTCGATGGCATCGAGATGAAGGGCCGTTCGCTGGTGATCGGCGCCACCGCGACCCATGCCCATGTATCGACGTCGGCCATCGTCGGCGAGGCAATTCCGGCACTGGCCGAGCTCGCCGCTCTGATCGGCGATCCCGCGGTGCGACACAAGGGGACCATCGGCGGATCGCTGGCCAACAACGACCCTACCGCCGATTATCCCGCGGCCTGCCTTGCGCTGGGCGCCACCATCGTCACCAACAAGCGGCGGCTGAAGCCGGAAGAGTTCTTTCAGGGGTTGTTCACGACCGCGCTGGCGAGCGACGAGATCATCACCAAGGTGATGTTCCCGGTGCCGAAGAAGGCCGCCTATGTCAAGTTTCGCAACCAGGCCTCGCGCTATGCGCTGGTCGGGGTGTTCGTTGCCAAGCGACCGTCCGATGTGCGCGTGGCCGTCACCGGTGCCGGCTCCGCAGGCGTTTTCCGCATCACCGCGTTCGAGGAGGCCTTGAAGAAGCGCTTCTCGCACAAGGCCCTCGACGGCCTGACGGTGCCTGCGGAGGGACTGAACAGCGACCTGCACGGCAGCGCCGAATATCGTGCGCACCTGATCGCGGTGCTGGCGCGACGCGCGGTCGAAGCCGCCAATGCCAAACCGTGACCGTGCCATCTCCTAGCACATCAGAACTGGCTCTCTTATGACCGCATCGGCACTGCCTACGTCAGTCGATGCGATGCTCGAGCTGTTATCTTCGCGCGGCTATCTCGCCGAGCGCTCGTTGGCGACGGTGGCCTATCTGTCGCTGCGCATGGGCCGGCCGCTGTTCCTGGAAGGCGAGGCCGGCGTCGGCAAGACCGAGATCGCCAAGGTACTTTCGGCGGCGCTTAACCGAAAGCTGATCCGGCTGCAGTGTTACGAGGGCCTCGACGTCGCCTCCGCGGTCTATGAGTGGAATAGCGCTGCGCAGATGATCGCGATCCGGCTTGCGGAAGCGGCCGGCGATACCGATCGCGACCAGTTGTCGTCGGACATCTTCGCCGAGCGTTATCTGATCAAGCGACCGCTATTGCAGGCGCTGGAGCCGGACGTGGCCGGGGCACCGGTACTCCTGATCGACGAGCTCGACCGCGCCGACGAGGCCTTCGAGGCCTATCTGTTGGAAATCCTGTCGGACTTCCAGGTCACGATCCCCGAACTCGGCACCGTCAAGGCACCGCAGCCGCCGATCGTCATCATAACTTCGAACCGCACCCGCGAAATCCATGACGCGCTGAAGCGGCGCTGTCTCTATCACTGGGTCGACTATCCCAGCGCCGAGCGCGAGCTTGCGATCGTCAAATCGCGCGTACCCGGAATCTCCGCGAAGCTGTCCCAGCATGTGGTTGCTTTCGTGCAGGCGCTACGCGAGCAGGATTTCTACAAATCGCCGGGCGTGGCCGAAACCCTCGACTGGGCGACCGCCCTGACCGAACTCGACGCCCGCGCGCTGACCCCCGAGGTGGTCGGCGATACCATCGGCGCCCTGTTGAAATATCAGGACGACATCGCGCGAATGCAGGGCGCCGCGCTGCAGAAGGTTTTGAAAGAGGCGACCAGCGAAAATTAGTTTGCGCGCAACAATAATCCCGTCATTCCGGGATGCAGGTCGGCGATGACCGACCTGAGCTGCAGGCCCGGAAGCCATAATCCCGGTTCGGGGTTATGGATTGCGGGCGAGCTACGCTTCGCGCCCCGGAATGACGGGATTCAGATCGAGTAGCAATCCGATGGCCATCAATCATCTTTCGCCCCCGACCGGCCGAATGGCCGACAACGTCGTTGGGTTTGCCCGGGCACTCCGCGCCGCCGGGATTCCGGTCGGGCCCGGCGCGGTCATCGATGCCTTGAACGCGCTGCAGGTGATCGAGATCGGCCACCGCGCCGACGTCTTCACGGCGCTGCAGGCGGTGTTCGTCACGCGCCACGAGCATGCGCTGATCTTCGCGCAGGCCTTCAATCTGTTCTTCCGCGCCGCCGAGGAATGGAAGCACATGCTGGATTCGGTGCCGCTGCCGGATCACGCCAGGAAAAAGCCCCCGCCCGCCTCCCGCCGGGTCCAGGAGGCGCTGTCGCCACCCCAACTGACCGAAGTGCCGCAGACCGAGGAGCAGGAGATCCGGCTTTCGGTCTCGGACCGCGAGGTGCTGCAGAAGAAGGATTTCGCGCAGATGAGCGCGGCCGAGATCGCACAAGTCACCCGCGCCATCGCGCAGATGAAACTGCCGCAGGCCGAGTTGCGCACCCGCCGCTACCAGACCGATGCCCGGGGCTTGCGGCTCGACATGCGCCGCACGCTTCGTGGTTCCTTGCGCACCGGCGGCGACATCATCGACATCCATCGTCTGGGGCGTATCGACAAGCCGGCGCCGATCGTGGCGCTGCTCGATATCTCCGGCTCGATGAGCGAATATACCCGGTTGTTCCTGCATTTCCTTCATGCCATCACTGACGCGCGCAAGCGCGTGTCGGTGTTTCTGTTCGGCACCCGTCTGACCAATGTGACGCGGGCTCTGCGCGCGCGCGATCCCGACGAGGCCCTGGCCAGCTGTTCGGCGACGGTGGCGGACTGGGCCGGCGGCACCCGCATCGCCACCTCGCTGCATACCTTCAACAAGCTTTGGGGCCGGCGGGTGCTCGGGCAGGGGGCCATCGTGCTTCTGATCTCCGACGGGCTGGAGCGCGAGGCCGATGCCCGACTGGCCTTCGAGATGGACCGGCTGCACCGCTCCTGCCGCCGTCTGATCTGGCTCAATCCGCTGCTGCGCTATGGCGGCTTCGAGGCCAAGGCGCAGGGCATCAAAATGATGCTGCCGCACGTTGACGAATTCCGCCCGGTGCATAATTTGAGCTCGATCGAGGGGCTGATCGCAGCGCTCTCGTCGGCACCGCAGGCGCATCATCGCAGCCTGATCCGCACCGCAGCTTGAAAGAGGCTCCCATGCTCAATCGCGACCAGGACATTCTGAAGGCGGCTGAGGACTGGCAGAAGGCCGGCCATGGCGTGGCACTGGCGACCGTGGTCGAGACCTGGGGCTCGGCGCCGCGGCCCGCCGGATCGAGCCTCGTGATCAACGACGACGGCACCTTTCTCGGCTCGGTCTCCGGTGGTTGCGTCGAGGGGGCCGTGGTCACCGAGGCGCTCGATGTGATCGAAAGCGGCAAGCCGAAGATGCTCGAATTCGGCGTCGCCGACGAGACCGCCTGGAAGGTCGGGCTGTCCTGTGGCGGCACCATCCGGGTCTTTGTCGAGAAGGTCGGCCAGCCGTGAAGCTCGAGACGCTTGCGGAACTCAACTCGGAGCGCGCCGCGCGCCGTCCGGTGATCGTCGTGACCGATGTCGAGAGCGGCGCGCAACGCCTGGTCAAGGCTTCGGATTTCGCCGCCGACCCGCTGCGCGCGGAGCTGGCCAAGCAGTTGCGCATGGGCAAAAGCGGCATGATCCAGGCCGGCAGCGCGAGACTGTTTCTCAATGTCTATGCCCCGACCGCGAGGATAGTCATCGTCGGCGCGGTTCATATCAGCCAGGCGCTGGCGCCGCTGGCGCGATCGCTCGATTATGATGTCACGGTGGTGGATCCGCGCACCGCCTTTGCCAGTCCCGAGCGGTTTCCGGATGTGCCGCTGATCGCCGAATGGCCCGACGTGGCGCTGCCGCCGCTCAACATCGATCCCTACACGGCCTTCGTGGCGCTGACGCACGATCCGAAAATCGACGATCCGGCGCTGTTGCACGCGTTCAAGTGCGACTGCTTCTATATCGGCGCGCTAGGTTCACGAAAGACCCACGCCAAGCGTGGTGAACGACTGAAGGCGCAAGGCGCCAGCGATGCCGATATCGCACGCATTCACGCGCCGATCGGGCTGCCGATCGGCGCGGTCTCGCCGTCGGAGATCGCGGTATCGATCATGGCCGAGATCACCGCGCAGCTGCGGCTGCCGAAGGAAGTGGCGGCATGAAATTCGGTCCGGCCAGTCCGGCGGACGCGATCGGCGGTGTCACCGTTCACACCCTGCGCCAGGGATCCCTGGTGCTCAAGAAAGGCACTACCATCGGCGCGACCGAAGTCGAGGCCCTGACCCGCGCCGGCGTCAAGGAAGTCGTCGTGGTCCGGCTCGAGTCAGGCGATGTTTCCGAGGATGTCGCCGCGGCCAGCATTGCTCGGGCCGTAGCCGGATCAGGCATCCAGGTCGAGCGTGCCTTCACCGGCCGCGCCAACCTGTTCGCGGACCGCGCGGGCATACTGGTGGTCGACCGCGCCGCGGTCGACCGTATCAACGGCGTCGATGAAGCCATTACCTTTGCGACGCTGTCAGCCTACAAGCCAGTGGTCGAAGGCGAGATGGTCGCAACCGTCAAACTCATCCCCTTTGGGGTGGAAGCGCGTTTGCGCGATGCCGCGGTGGCGGCGGCAAAAGGCGGCGCGCTCAGCATTGCGCCCTATGTCATCAAGCAGGTCGGGATCGTCTCGACCATGTTGCCGGGGCTGTCGCCCAAGGTGGTGGAGAAGACCCTGCGGGTGACCGCGGAGCGGCTCGCGCCCGCCGGCGCCGTCATCATGGCCGAGCGCCGGGTGCCGCATCATGAGACCGCGCTAAAGGCGGCGATCAAGGAATTGCTCGATCTCGGCGCCGAGCTTGTGATCGTGTTCGGGGCCTCGGCGATTGCCGACCGGCGCGACGTGATTCCGGCTGCCATCACCGGCCTTGGCGGCGCCATCGAGCATTTCGGCATGCCTGTCGACCCCGGCAACCTGCTCTTGATCGGCAATGCCGCGGGCCGCCCGGTGCTGGGCGCGCCGGGCTGCGCGCGCTCGCCGGTCGAGAACGGTTTTGACTGGGTGCTGATGCGGCTGTTGGCAGGCCTCAAGGTGACGCGCGCGGACTTGACCGGCATGGGCGTCGGCGGACTTTTGATGGAAATCGTGACCCGGCCGCAGCCGCGCGAACATCTCGGCGGCGACGGCAACCGCCGCGTCGCCGCGATCATTCTCGCCGCCGGACGTTCGACCCGGATGGGCGGTCCCAACAAGCTCCTGGCCGAACTCGGCGGCCAAAAGCTGGTCCGGATCGTTGCCGAGCAGGCGCTGGCCTCGAAAGCGACGGATGTCATTGTCGTGACCGGCCATCAGGCCGACGAGGTCAAGAAGGCACTAGCGGGCTTGAAGGTCACTTTCGCGCATAATCCGGATTATGCCGAGGGTCTTGCCAGTTCGGTCAAGGCCGGTATTGCCGCGGTGTCGGAAAAGGCCGACGGCGCGGTGATCTGTCTTGGCGATATGCCGCTGATCTCGGCGAACCTGATCGACCGGCTGATCGAGGCCTTCGCACCCGATCGCGGCCAGCTGATCGTGGTGCCGGTCAGCGACAACAGGCGCGGCAATCCGGTGCTCTGGTCGCGGCGCTTCTTCCAGGAGTTGATGACGCTCGACGGCGATATCGGCGCCCGCCATCTGATCGCCAGGCACAGCGAGGCGGTGGCGGAAGTTGCGGTCGAGGGCTTTGGTGCGTTTCTGGATATTGATACCCCGCAGGCGCTGGAGGCGGCGCAGCGGGGGTGATCTCGACTGCCGGTCTGCGAAAAGCTCCCGCAAGCTCCGATGCCGGTGCATCGGGACTTGCGGGCGTCGCTGGTGGCACTTCATGCAGTCGTCTCAGCTGGAAAAGCTACTTCCATTTCGCGTCCGCGAACTTGCCGTAAACCAGCTTGATCTGGTCGAGTTTTTTGTTGGAGCGCCCGGCAAAGCCGAGCAGGAACGATCCGTCCTGAGGTTTCCAGTCGGGAAAAGCAGCGCCGCCGTCTCGACCGCCTTCAATCGAGTTACCGTTGGCGATCTCGAACCGCAGTTTGTCGACCAACGAACCGGATCGGCCGGACACCCGGGTGATGAATTGTCCGCCCGGCAGTTGCAGTACGTTGCCGAGCGCGCCGCCATCGCCACCGTGCGCGTAGGTCCAGCTCTTTTCCAAGTTGGTATAAGTCACGATCAGGCTGTCGATGACCTCCCCGCTGCGTAGTTGTAGCTTTGTGATGCGGGTTTGCGTTGCCACCGCGGTTGAAAAATCGAGGTCGTCGAACGGGTACCCGCCTCCGCCACCGTAGCCGGGCGTAACCTTGATATCGCAGTTAAGCGATGGAGTACCGAGACGGAGCGACGGCAGATCCGGGGTGCTAAAGGATTGTGCCGGGTCCTCCTCATAGCGTTTGATCAGGGCGTCGATCGTGTCGTGGTCCGATTTGGCCTTGCCTGCGGCGTCGTTCAGTTTGCTGTCGGTAAAGCTGCCATAGAACCTGTAGATATCCTGAATCAGGGCAATCTGGTTTTCCAGCTCCTGCACCTTGACAAGCTTCGGCGCAATGCCATTCGCGCCGATGAAGAATTCGCGATTAGCCGCAATCGTCTTGAAGGCGTCGCCTACGCCCCTTACGCGCTCGTAGCCGATCGTATCGAAAGCCATGATTTCCGGCTTGGTAAGGGGCAGGCCTGGGAACTCCAGCGCAAATTCAGTGATCTTGCTGGGGTTCGGATAGGATCGACTGATGCCAAACATCTTCTGATCGAACGCAATCCGCGTCTTGGTCGATGATGTGAACCGGTCCAGCTTGGTCTGCAGCTCGGCACCGACCGAGATGCCGTTGTAGAGTCCCTGCGCCTTCAGATCGATGATGAGCTGCTCCTTCTCCTCCCTGGTTTGCGAGTAGAAGGTGTAGACAGCAAAATACTCGGCGCCGCGGGTCACCGACACCAGGGCGGAATCGCCGTAGTCATCGAAGAATTTCTTCAGTTCGCTGGTCGTGCGCGGTGGGCTGATCGAATTCTTCAGCGCGTAGTCCGTGGTCTTGTCCGTACCCACCACGTTGCGCGCATAGACGATCATGGACAGGCTGTAGGTCGTCACTTTGAGGCTCTTGAGGAACTGCAGCTTCTCGCTGGCGCTGAAGATCGGGCCGTATCCGACCGAGAGCGACTGGCTGATCTCCAACACCTCCACAAGTTCACTGATATCCAGGCAGACCCGGTATCTGACTTCGCTTCTGGCGCCTATGGTGGTGGTATTGCCCTGAACCGCAGTGGACAGCCCGACTCCCGTCACGCTGTCGTACCCTTGGAACAGCTCCGACGGCGGCGGAGCCGCGGCCGATGCGTCATCCACCAAAACTGGAACTCGTTTGGCTTGGGCCATCGTCAATCTCCTTGTGCTGAGAGGATCAGGCAACGCGTTGCCGTGAGCCTGGATTAAAATTTATACAATTTCAAAGTGTTACTTTGATTTTGATCAATCATGGGACACGGTGGCAAGCTTGGTGTGACTGTCCCACGACCGAGCGATGAGCATCACTTGCGATGATGGAGGGATCAGAAGTCATGCTCCCCAACCGACCGCTTCAGGACTAACGTGCACAAACGCAACGACGCCGCACCCCACGCTCAATCAAAGGTGGTATAAGGGGCCAGGCACATATAAAACAGTTGCCTGGATCACATCGCGGAATAAACTTGGCGTGAACGGTAAACTTTGCGGTGCGGCGGTCCGTTGCCATGCGCTGCCGTCAATCCGGGCGCCAAGGCGATATCTGGCGACGCTTGCGGAACTCGTTCACCAAGTCGAAACGTCCTCCCGGTAGATTTTCGGTCGCTGGACCTCGGGGGGAGGGATTTTTGGCTTCTCGCACAGATTCGTCGCGTCGCGCGGCGGTTGTTTTTGCTCTGGTTTTGGCCATCGTCGGATGGCGATTGGCAACGCCTGCCCAAGCGGCCGGGGCCTTTGCGATAGGAAAATGCGGCGCCTACGGCCAGGCCTATGATTTTGCCGGCGAGGCGGAAGCGCGCGCCGCGGCGCTCAAGCACTGCGACGGCGCATGCAGCGCGGTGATCATGAAGCGCGCCTGCGCGGCGTTCGCGGTCGACCTGACCAACCCCTGCGGTGCCCACGGCTACGCCGTCCGGCCGCGGATTTCGAGCTCGCTCAACGAAGCGACCAAAAAATGCTATGAATTCGGCGGCAGGGAATGCGTGATCCGCGCCTGGGCCTGCGACGCCAGGGGGTAGGGGCCGAACACATCACCATTCCGGGGCGCGTCCATGAATCTGCGCCTCGACGACGCCTCGTGAAACCCTTGGACAACAGCACGTGCAGTTCGACACCAAGATCGCGGTCGTGCCCGGTCCGACCTTGAAGCCAGCCATGCGTGCCGAGCGCAAGGTGATCGACAAGATCGTCGATGGATTGAGGTTTCACAGCTAGGCCGGCGCATGGACTCGACGACTGCGCCGCATAGATCCGCGGCATAGTCGGCGCCCGAAACCGATCCAGGACAAGGCGGCGCGCGCGCCCGGCTGCCCAACAACACCGCGGAACAGGCAGTCCGTCTTCGTCCGCGGCCAAGCGATCGGTGATCCCTGCATGATGGGTCAGCAACCAAGCGCCCACCAGTCTCCCCAAGTCAGCCGGCTCCTTGGGCGCGGTGGAGGCCAGCCAGTGACGGTCTTTTGGAACCCGACACCCCCTTGGCTGATTGAGTTGCATGCGGGGGCAACGGCGTCCGAACGGCGCCGTCGCGGGCCCAACGTCATTGGCTACGCGAAGCCGGCGCAAGGAAACGAAAACCTCAAAGGGTAAAGCTGGTACTCGGCCTTGACCCGCAGCCATAGGAACCATCATGAGCATCGACGATCGGCATCGCGACAAGAATGGCGAGATAAGCCAAAAGCACGGCAATACCCTGGTCAGCACCTTGCGCAGAATCTACGGCCCGTCGTTCGCGCCCGGCGAAGCCGAGTCAGCCAAGCTCAGCCAGGTGCTGGCTCACCTTCACGAGACCTCATTGACGCAGTTGATGAAGGACCATGACGGCGGCGTACTCAACGAAAAGATCCGGAAGGCCGCATTGGCCTGACGTGGTGTGCCAGCATCAGTTATACAGCTGGCAATTTTAAGTTAAGGCGTCCTCTCTTTTGGCACGGCCGCATCCGACGCTTGACAACAGCCTACAACCCCAACGCATAATCAAATAAATTCGCGCGCGCCGATCGTGACGCGGACCTGGGAGGATGCCTCGATGACCGCGCGGTTGCCGAAATTGGGCGGCATGATCAATCTTAGGTTGATTTCGCTCGCGCTGCAGCCCGCACCCTTCCGGTTCGGTTATTGCCTGACGTCCTGGACGCGGTTGGGTCCGATCGGAACGCCGACATTCCTTCCCGGCCCTGGACGATCCATGGCCGTCGGCTGTTCCGTCGTTGTGGATGGGAGGCTTTGATGCCCATGACGCCGCAACAGCCTCCGATCCTTGAGATGCGCCATATCTCGAAGACTTTCGTCAATTTGCGGGTGCTGAAGAGCGTCTCGCTCAATGTCAGGGCCGGCGAGGTCCATGCCCTGATGGGGGAAAACGGGGCTGGCAAGTCCACCCTCATGAAAGTGCTGTCCGGCGCCTACCGGGCCGATCCAGGCGGTGAGATCCGGATCGCCGGCGAGCCGGTCAACATCGAGGGTCCGCAGGCGGCGCGGCAGCTGGGCATCTCCATCATCTATCAGGAGCTGTCGCTGGCGCCGAACCTCACGGTGGCGGAGAATATCTTTCTCGGCACCGAGCTGTCGCGCAATGGCCTTGTCGACCGGCGGGCGATGAACGAGGCCGCTGGACCGATCCTGGCGCGGCTTGGCGTCACCTTTACGCCGCGCACCCTCGTTGGTTCGCTGTCGATGGCCGAGCGGCAGCTGGTCGAGATCGCGCGCGCCCTGCATGCCCGCTCGCGCATCCTGGTGATGGACGAGCCGACCACCTCGCTCTCGTCGCGCGAGACCGAGAAACTGTTCGCGCTGATCCGAAAGCTGCGCGACGACGGGCTGGCCATCATCTACATCAGCCACCGCATGGGCGAGATTTACGACCTCGCCGACCGCGTCAGCGTGCTGCGCGACGGCGGCTATGTCGGCACCCTGGAGCGCGCCGATCTGTCGGCCGAGCGCCTGGTGCAGATGATGGTCGGACGCGACATTTCGTCGTTCTATAAGAAGGAGCACGACGCTCATCAGAGCCGCGGGCCAGTGATCCTCAGGGTCAGCGACATGAGCGACGGCAGGCGGGTCAAGCATTGCAGCTTCGACCTCCATGAGGGCGAGGTGCTCGGCATCGCCGGCCTGGTCGGCGCCGGCCGGACCGAGTTCGCCCGGCTGATCTACGGGGCCGACCCGCGCCTGTCCGGGACCGTCGAACTCGACGGCAAACCGATTTCCATTTCGGCGCCGCAGCAGGCGGTCGATGCCGGCATCGTCTATTTGACCGAGGACCGCAAGTTGTACGGCCTGTTCCTCGACATGAGCGTTCGCGAGAATATCAATCTCGGAGTGATTGCTCGCGACAGCCTGCCCGGCGGCATCCTGAACCTGAAGGCCGCGGCCAGGCGCTCCAGCGACGCCATCAAGTCGTTCGGGATCCGCGTCGCCGCCGATGCCATCAATGTCGGCGCGCTATCAGGGGGCAATCAGCAGAAGGTTCTGCTGGCGCGCCTGATCGAAACCAATCCGCGCGTGCTGATCCTGGACGAGCCGACGCGCGGTGTCGACATCGGAGCCAAGTCGGAGATCTACAAGATCATCGACCAGCTGGTGAAATCCCGGATCGGTGTGATCGTGATTTCGAGCGATCTGCCGGAAGTCGTCGGCATCTGTGACCGCGTTCTGGTGATGCGTGAGGGGATCATCGCCGGCGAGGTCGGCGCTCCCGGAACGCCGCCGATTTCCCAGGAGAGCATCGGAGCCTTTGCAACCGGAGCGAACTGAAAATTCGACGTCGCGTCAGGCGTAAGGCCATCAGGTAGAAGATGCCAGACCGGACGAAAACAATCAACCGCGGGGAGGACATCATGTCGGTATCGAATGCGCGGGAACTGACCGCGGCTGGGGACTCCGGCGACAAGGCTGCCCAGCGCAAGCTCGCGCTGCACCAGGCGATCCAGATTCTCGGCATGCTGCCGGTGCTGCTGTTGCTCTGCATCGCCTTCCATCTATTGTCGGACTACCGCTTCTTCAGCCTGCAGAACATCTCGATCGTGATGCAGCAGGCCTCGATCAATACGGTGCTCGGCGCCGGCATGACGATCGTCATCCTGACCGGCGGCATTGATCTGTCGGTCGGCTCGATCCTGGCGGTCTCGGCGATGGCGGCGCTGATTGCCTCCAAGATCCCGGGTTTCGGCTTGCTCGGCATTCCGGCCGCTTTGCTTTGCGGGTTATTGTTCGGCGCCATCAACGGCGCGCTGATCGCTTTCCTGCGGCTGCCTCCCTTCATCGTGACGCTGGGATCCCTGACCGCGGTGCGCGGTGCCGCGCGGCTTTTGGGCAACGACACCACCGTGTTCAATCCGAAGCTCGCCTTCGCATTCATCGGCAACGGCAATCTGTTCGGCGTTCCCTGGCTGGTGATCGTGGCGTTGGCGGTGATCGTGGTGACATGGTACGTGCTGCGTCGGACCGTGCTGGGCACGCATATCTACGCGGTCGGCGGCAATCCGGATGCGGCGCGGCTGACCGGCATCAAGGTGTGGGGCGTGCTGCTGTTCGCCTACGCGGCCTCAGGATTCTTTGCCGGTCTCGGCGGCGTGATGGCGGCGGCCCGGCTCTATGCGGCCAACGGCCTGCAACTCGGCCAGTCCTATGAGCTCGATGCGATTGCGGCGGTGATCCTCGGCGGCACCAGCTTCGTCGGCGGGATCGGGTCGATCTGGGGGACGCTGATCGGCGCCCTGATCATTGCCGTCCTCACCAACGGCCTGATCCTGGTCGGCGTCTCCGATATCTGGCAGTTCATCGTCAAGGGCTTGGTCATTGTCGGCGCGGTTGCGCTCGACCGTTACCGGCTGAAAGGATCCGCGCGCACCTGATGTGATCGCGACATGGAACGTCGCCGCCCGTGGCTGAACCGGACCGGCGGCGTCGTTAGGAGCAGCCCCCACAGAACTAAAATCCAGTCGACAACAGGAGAAAATCCAATGAAAAAGATGCTACTTGCCGCGGCGAGCGCGCTTGTGCTCTGCGCCGGAGCCGCACAGGCCAAGGAATTGAACTCGATCGGCATCACGGTCGGCTCGCTCGGCAATCCGTTCTTCGTCACCATCACCAAGGGCGCCGAAGCCAAGGCCAAGCAGATCAATCCGAAGGTCAAGATCCTCACGGCTTCCGCCGATTACGATCTCGGCAAGCAGTTCACGCAGGTCGATAATTTCATCGCCGCCGGCGTCGACATGATCCTGCTCAATGCGATTGACGCCAACGCCATCGAGCCGGCCGTCAAGCGGGCCCAGGCAGCCGGAATCGTGGTGGTCGCGATCGACGTTGCCGCCAATGGCGCCGATGCGACGGTTCAGACCAATAACGTCCAGGCCGGCGAGATCGCCTGCAAGTACATCGTCGACAAGCTGGCCGGCAAGGGCGACGTGATCATCGAGAACGGACCGCAGGTCTCGGCCGTGGTCGACCGCGTCAAAGGCTGCAAGGAGGTGTTCGCCAAGGCGCCCGGCATCAAGATCCTGTCCGACGACCAAGACGCCAAGGGTTCGCGCGAGGGCGGGCTGAACATCATGCAGGGTTACTTGACGCGCTTCCCCAAGATCGACGCCGTGTTCACCATCAACGACCCGCAGGCGATCGGCACCGATCTCGCGGCCAAGCAGCTCGGTCGCAGCGGGATCGTCATCAGTTCGGTCGACGGCGCCCCCGACATCGAGGACGCGCTCAAGACCGACACCATGGTGCAGGCCTCGGCAAGCCAGGATCCCTATGCGATGGCCCAGCAGGCGGTCGAGGTCGGTGCCGGCATCCTCGAGGGCAAAAAGCCCGCCAATCCAATGATCCTGATGCCGTCCACGCTGGTCACGAGGGATAATGTGAAAGATTACAAAGGCTGGTCGTCGCCGCGCTGATCGCGTCAGGGCGGCGATACAGCAAGTTCCAGACCCGTTGCTGCCCTGTGCGCGGCTCGATGGCAGGTTGTGCCTGCGCGAAGACGCGCTTCGGTCGGCATGACCTAGATCAGTGCGCAATTCTAAAAGACCGAGATAATCACAAAAATGAAACATTCGTGCCCCGCCCAACCTGTCTACCCCCTTGATTATGACTGACCAGTCAGTCATAATATGCGCCATGGTAAATTCACGACCAACTTCCGGAGAAGGACCCCCGCCGAGGCCGCGCCGGCAGCGCGAGCGGAAGGCTGGCTCGACCGCGGCTCGAGCGCCGGATTGTCGGCCTCTGCCACCCCCATCCAGCCGCGCCGCGCGCGCGGCGGAGCGGCGCGAGGCCATCCTCGAGGCGGCGCTGGAGGAATTCGTCACGGCCGGCTATGCCGCGACGCGGCTCGATGATGTCGCCAGGCGCGCCGGCGTTGCCAAGGGCACGATCTATCTGCATTTCAAGGACAAGGAGGCGCTGTTTCAGGAACTGATCCGCACCGCGCTGGTGCCGCTGATCAACCGCCTGGCCGCGCCACCGCCCGCCGGCGCGTCGGTTCGCGCCGTGCTCGAGGGCTTTGTCCGCACCTTCGCGCAGGAAGTCGTCACGACACGGCGCGGCGATATCGTCCGATTGATTGTGGCGGAAGGGCCGAGGTTTCCAAGCGTCGCCGACTTCTACTACCGCGAAGTGGTCGCGCGCGGCATCGCCGGCATGCGCGCCCTGATCGAGATTGGCATCGCGCGCGGCGAAATCCACCAGCGCGGCCTGGCGCAGTTCCCGCAGATTGTGGCGGCGCCAGCGCTGATCGCGGTGATCTGGCAGGGGCTGTTCGGACGGCACGCCCCGCTCGACACCACCGAGATGCTCCGCGTCCATCTCGATCTGATTTTTGGCGAAGGGAAAACGACATGACCTCGCTGCGTATCCTGATCGCGCTGGCGCTGGCGGCCGTGCTGGCCGGCTGCGACCGGCAAGGCGATCCCGGCTTTCAGGGCTGGGTCGAGGCCGACATGATCTTCGTCAGCCCCGACGAATCTGGGCGCGTGACCCAACTCAATGTCCGCGAGGGTGACGAGGTCAAGGTCGGAGAAGAACTCTATGCCGTTGACGATGATTTGCAGCAGGCCAATCTCAACCAGAACAAGGCCACGCTCGCCAACGCCCAGCAAAGCTATGACCGCGCCGCCATGCTGAGCAAGACCGGCGCCGGCACCCAGGCCACGCTCGACGCCGCGGTCGCGGCGCTGCGCGTGGCCGAGGCGCAAGTCAACACTACCCAGACCCGATTGGCGCGGCGCATCGGCTATGCGCCTGTCATCGGCACCGTTCAGCAGATCTATTTCCGCGAGGGCGAGACGGTGCCGGCGCAGCGGCCGGTGCTGTCGATCATGCCGCCCGGCAACATGAAGATAAGGTTTTACGTTCCGGAGCCTGAATTGCCGAAACTTGCGATCGGCGACGAGGTGCGCGTCACCTGCGACAACTGTGCGGCCGATCTCACCGCGAAGATCTATTTCATTTCGACGACGGCCGAGTACACCCCGCCGGTCATCTACAGCCTCGATGAGCGCAACAAGCTCGTCTACCTGATCCAGGCGCGGCCCGCCAGGCCGGACGCGCTGCGGGTCGGTCAGCCGATCAGCGTTTTTCCCGACGTCAAGACGCCGGTGGCGGAGAAGCAATGACGGCCGTGGCCGCCGATATCGCCATCGATGTTCACGGCCTGTCGAAGTCGTTCGACGGCCGCGAGGTCGTGCATGACCTCTCGATGCAGGTCAAGCGCGGCACCATCTACGGCTTCCTCGGACCCAACGGCAGCGGCAAGACCACGACCATCCGCATGCTGTGCGGCCTGCTCACGCCCGACAGCGGCGAGGGCACATGTCTGGGGTACGACATCCGCCGCGACTCCGACAAGATCAAGCGCCAGGTCGGCTACATGACGCAGCGCTTCAGCCTCTACCAGGATCTGTCGGTGCGCGAAAACCTGGAATTCGTGGCACGACTCTATGGCGTGCGCGATGCCCGCGGCGCCGCGCGCGACATGATCAAGCGGCTCGGGCTGCAGGGCCGCGAAACGCAACTCGCCGGCGAACTCTCCGGCGGCTGGAAGCAGCGCCTCGCGCTCGGTGCCTGCACGCTGGCCAATCCGCAACTGTTGCTGCTGGACGAGCCGACCGCCGGCGTCGATCCGAAGGCGCGGCGCGATTTCTGGAATGAAATTCACGGGCTGGCAGCAAAAGGTCTGACCGTGCTGGTTTCCACCCATTACATGGACGAGGCCGAGCGCTGCCATGAGATCGCCTATATCGCCTACGGTCACCTGCTGGTTCATGGCACCGTGGACCAGGTGATCGCGAAATCGGCGCTGTCGACCTACACCGTCACCGGCGACCATCTCGCGGCGCTGTCGGCCGACCTCGCCGGCAAGCCCGGTATCGACATGGTGGCGCCGTTCGGCACCAGCCTGCATGTATCCGGCCGCGACAAGTCCGCGCTCGAGGCCACGATTGCGCCTTGGCGCGAGCATCACGGCCTGCACTGGCAGCACGGCGAGCCGTCGCTTGAGGATGTATTCATCGATATGATGAACCGCTCGACGGATAATTTCCAATGAGCGTGGCCGACAGCAGCGAAGTCGTCGTCGCCGCCGGCAACGAGGAACGGCCGTTCGGCTTTTGGCGGCGCACCTGGGCGATGGTGGTCAAGGAATTCATCCAGCTGCGTCGCGACCGCGTTTCGTTCGCGATGATCGTGATGATCCCGGTGATGCAGCTGTTGCTGTTCGGCTACGCCATCAACACCACGCCGCGCAATTTGCCGACCGCGGTGCTGTTGCAGGAGGACAGCGACCTGGCCCGCTCGATCCTGAAGGCGCTGCAGAACACCGCCTATTTCCACTTCACCCGCGAGGTGCACGATGTCGCCGAGTTCGACGAGCTGCTGCTCTCGGGCAAGGTGCTGTTCGGCGTCGAAATTCCGCGCGGCTTCGAGCGCGCGGTGCGGCGCGGCGACGATCCGGCGCTACTGGTCGCGGCCGACGCCACCGATCCGATCGCGGCCAGCTCAGCCCTGTCGGCGCTCGGGATCCTGGTGCAGACCGCGCTGCAGCATGATCTTTACATCGGCGATCCGCCGCAGATGCCGTTCGAGATCCGCATCCACGCGCGTTACAACCCGGCAGCGTCGTCGCGGCTCAACATCGTGCCTGGCCTGGTCGGCACCATCCTGACCATGACGATGCTGATCTTCACCGCGCTGTCGGTGACGCGCGAGATCGAGCGCGGCACCATGGAAAGCCTGCTGTCGATGCCGATCAAGCCGGTCGAGATCATGCTCGGCAAGATCCTGCCCTATGTGCTGGTCGGTTTCGTCCAGGCCACGCTGATCATCAGCATCGGCGTCTTCCTGTTCGGCGTGCCGTTGCTCGGCAGCCTGTTGATGCTGGCCTTGCTCTCGACCCTGTTCATCACCACCAATCTGTCGATCGGCTATACCTTCTCCACCATCGTGCAGAACCAGCTGCAGGCGATGCAGCTGTCGATGATGTTCTTCCTGCCGAGCATCCTGTTGTCGGGTTTCATGTTTCCGTTCATGGGCATGCCGGTATGGGCGCAATATGTCGGCGAATGCCTGCCGTTGACGCATTACCTGCGCATCGTCCGCGCCATCATGCTGAAGGGTGCGACGCTGCCCAACCTGGAATATGATACGGTCGCGCTCGCAGCGCTGATGCTGTTCGCCATGACCGTCGCGGTCACACGCTTCCGTCGCACCCTCGATTGAAGCAGAATGGGAGCGTTCCAGGGGCTGCCATGGGAGCGCAGGGGGTAGCAATGCAGCGGTTTTGGCGCGATTGGGCACGCAGACCGCGCTCGGCGATGCCGGTGGAGGTCGAACACGCGCTCACGAAAGAGGTGATGCGGACCGAATTGCTGCGGGTCAAGACCCTGATCGGCACCACCGCGCTGTTGATCGCGGTGATCCTGATCTTCCACTGGCTCGATCCCGACGACGTCGACAGGATCTGGCGCGGGCGGCTGCCGCCAAATTACGTCTATCTGGTTCTGGGCCTGTTCATCCTGTTCGAGCTTTGGGTGCATGCGGTGATCCGTCATCACCTGGGCCTGCCGCATCATGACGTGCCGCGGGTCAGGCGCTATCTCAGTGCGCTGATCGAGACCACGATGCCGACGGTTGCCTTGGCGCTGCATATCGAAACCATGGGGCCGGAGCGGGCGCTGGGCTTCGTGGCGCCGCTGACCTACTTCATCTTCATCATTCTTTCGACGTTGCGGTTGGATTTCTGGCTCTCGACGTTCACGGGAGCGGTCTCGGCCGCGCAGCTATTCGCGATGGCGATGCTCGATCGTCCGGCGGGATTCCCTGAACCCGAACCTGGTATCTTCTATCACGCGGCGCGCAGCATCATCATCCTGATCTGCGGGATCCTGGCCGGCGCCGTCGGCGCGCAACTGCGCCGCCAGTTTACCGCCAGCATCATGGCGGCGACCGCGCGCGACCGCATCACCAACCTGTTCGGCCAGCACGTGTCGCCGGCGGTGGTCGAGCAGCTGCTGTTCGAGGGGGCCGGCGCCTCCAGCACGATCAGGCGTGTCGCGGTGATGTTCGTCGATTTTCGCGGTTTTACCGCGGCGGCCCGCTCGCGCACGCCGCAGCAGGTGGTCGACCGGCTCGACCGCGCCTTCGCCGTGCTGGTCGATATCCTCGACCGCCATGGCGGCATCGTGAACAAGTTTCTCGGCGATGGCTTTCTGGCGCTGTTCGGGGCGCCGCTCGAAGCGCCGGAGGCCGCGCATAAGGCGGTCGCTGCCGCGCGCGACATGCTGGCGGCGATGGACCTGATCAATGAGGCATCGAACTGGCCATTGCGTATCGGCATCGGAATTCATTTCGGCGAAGTGGTCGCCGGCAACATCGGCTCGCCGCGGCGCAAGGAATACACCGTGATCGGCGATACCGTGAATTTCGCTTCCCGGCTTGAAGCGCTCAACAAGGAATTCGGGTCGCAGCTATTGATATCGGCGGAGGTTCGTGCCGCGCTCGGGCAGGACGGCGGCGACGCGGTACCGCTTGGCGAAGTCGCGATACGCGGATATGACCGGCCGATGACGGTGTGGCAGTTGGGGTAGAGGGAGGCATCAGGTGCAGCGCCGCTATATCACGGTCGACGTGTTCACCGACCGCGCTTTCGGCGGCAACCAGCTCGCCGTCGTGCTGGATGCGGAGGGGCTTTCGACCGCGCAGATGCAGGCCATTGCGACCGAGTTCAACTATTCCGAAACGACCTTTGTGCTGCCGCCGCGCGATGGCGCCCATGATGCGCAGGTGCGCATCTTTACGCCACGGCAGGAGCTGCCGTTCGCCGGTCATCCCAACGTCGGCACCGCCTTCGTGCTGGCGACGCAGGCCGAGGTCGCGCCGGCGCAGCTGAGGTTCGAGGAGACCGCGGGAATTGTGCCGCTCGAGATCCAGATCGAGGCAGGCAGGGTCATTGGCGCCGAACTCACCGCGCCGCAGCCGCTGCGCCGGCTGACGACATTTGGCGCTGAGCCGGTGGCGGCATGTCTTTCCCTGTCGCCGGCCGATCTGCGGCTTGACCGGCAAATGCCCCAAATTGTCACGGTCGGCACCTCGTTTCTGGTAGCCGAGGTGGCGTCGCGCGAGGCGCTGCGCCAGGCGACGCCGGATGCCGCGGGATTTGCGAGGGTGTTTCCCTGCGACCAGGCCTTCGCGATTTATTTCTACACACGTGACGTGCCGCCGGTCGAACAGCCCTGCGACCTGCAGGCGCGGATGTTCTTTCCAGGTGCGAGCGGCCTGATCGAGGACCCCGCCACCGGCAGCGCCACCGTTGCCGCCGCGGCGCTGCTCGCCGACCTCTCAAGCGAGCGCGACGGCGAGTTCAAGCTGCGGATCGGGCAGGGGGTCGACATGGGGCGGCCAAGCCTGCTCAAGACCCGCGCCGTCAAACGCGGCGGCGCCGTCGTTTCAGCCCATGTCGGCGGCGCTTGTGTGCAGATGATGGAAGGCACGTTTGAGCTCGCGGGCGAGGGGTAAGGGGGCGGTTGCCTCTCGCTCAGCCGTCATCGCCAGGTCAAGCCAAGTCAAGCCGGGCGATGACGGCTTGCGGATGGATCTTGCTCCGCTCACGCTCGTTCTCAAACCTGCTTGGCGACCAGATTTTCCACCTTCGTCCCGTCACGCTTCTCGATGATCTCGGCGATCCACTGCCGGTGGCAATGGCGGTGATCGCGCTCGTAGCAGAGAATGCAGACCGGGCCGGATTTTGTCACCAGCGCCGACAATTCGTCGAGTTCTTCCCTGGCCTGCGCCGTCTTCAGATGTTTGGCGTAAATCTGGTGCAGCACGTCGAACCGGCCGCCGCGTGCGGCCTCGCGGCCCTCTTTCGGGGTGCCAAGCCCACGCAGATGCAGATAGGAAATGCCGCGCGCATCGAGCCCGGCCCGGAGCTGGTTCTTCGAGAAACCGGGCCGGCGCGAGGCCGCGACCGCGCGGACGTCAACCAACAGCTTGACGCCGGCGTTCTCCAACTCGTCGAGCACGGATTGGGCGGGCGTCTGTTCATACCCGATGGTGAAGAGCTTTTTGGCTTTGGCCACGGTCTGCCCGATCACTTGACGCGCGCGATCAATTCCATGGCGCCGGCCGGCGCCCGCACCTTGCCCTCGTGGATCACATAGGCAAAGACATCGCGTGGCGCTTTCTTCGCTCCGGCCGGATCGACACGCGGCAGGTCCTCGGGCTCGCCGCCGCCGGCCCACGTCTTGAGCCTGTTCGCCCAGGCATCGAGTTGCTTCGGCGGATAGCAGGTCTTGATCTCGTCATTGCCTTTCTGCAGCCGTGCATAGATGAAATCGCCGGTCACATCCGATATCGCGGGGTAACTGGCGTGTTCGGCGAACACGACGGGCGTGGCGAATTCCCGCAACAGCGCGATGAACTCAGGCACGCGGAAGCTGGCATGCCGGACCTCGACCACGTGGCGCAGGGTGCGGCCGTCGAGCTGGCGCGGCAGCAATTCCAGGAACTTGCCGAAATCGGCGCCGTCGAATTTCTTGGTCGGCGCGAATTGCCAGAGCACCGGACCGAGGCGGTCGCCGAGTTCGAGCACCCCGGTGCCATAGAAGCGCTTGACGGAATCGCCGGCCTCCGCCAGCACGCGGCGGTTGGTGGCAAAGCGCGGCCCCTTCAGCGAAAACACAAAGCCGTCCGGCACCTCGCGCGCCCATTTGCGGAAGCTTTCCGGCTTCTGTGAGCCGTAATAGGTGCCGTTGATCTCGATCGATGTCAGTTTGGACGCCGCGTATTCCAGCTCTTTGGCCTGCGTCAGCTTTTCCGGGTAAAATACCCCGCGCCACGGCGCAAAGGTCCAGCCGCCGACGCCGATATAGATCTGGCCCGCACTCTTGGGACTGCGATGCGAAGTTGGGGCCACTCGCCATTCTCTCTCGGGTGGGGATATCGCAGACTAGAGCCCTCGGTTGGCTGCCGCAAGCCGGGCCGCTCGCGCGCGAAAGCAGGGTTCAATACCACATGCTTTGGGGGCTCTCGGCCAAAGAAAAAAGCTCCGGATAACCGGAGCCTCAGCTTTCCATACCGCCCGCCATGGGGGCAGCTGCCTTGCGTCGCGCCGCGCCAGTTAGCGCGCGGCGTGGGTCGCCTGAACCACCAGGCCCACCAGAGGCTTGAAGCTCTGGCTGGCGAGCTCGCGGTAGATTTCGCAAATCCTCTGCGACTCCGAAAGGAAGGTCTCGTAAGCCTGGGTCGCAAAGGCGGCCTGCAACTCCATCGCCTCGTTAAGCGACCGCACGCCTTTGAGCCGCTCGACAAAGGACGTGGTGTACTCGCACGATTTCCTGGCGTAGTCGCCGTAGGCATCGGCGATGCTGCGAAGGCTGATCGAGACGGCGTCCGCCGGCTCGGCCGCGCCGGTCGAGAAGGTAACCGTGAGCGCCGCGGCGTCGGCCGAGACGGTGTTCGCCGGCGCGATCGCGTCGGTCGCGACGAGGCTGGCGGGTGTCGCCGCTTCGATCGCAAGGCTCTCCACCGGCTCGACCTCGTCGACCGCAGGGATGTCGGCTTTCGCGATGGTGGCATCGATCAGCTGTTTGGCGTTCTGCTGCAGATCCGGCGCATGATCCGGCTTCGGGCCCTGCTGCTGCGCGGGTTTCCGGCTCCGCTCCCCCTTGCCCTTGCGCTGGCTGCGCTTGCCGGAAGGCTTGTTCTGGTCGCTGTTCGACATTGCCCAATCTCCAATTTCAACCCAAAGTTCAGCCATCGGCCATGTTTGCGCTCTAATCGCGGTAACCGCTTGTTCCTGAGGCGGCGCTGATGTGTCGACATTTGGAACTTCGACGTCCCGCTGAGGCGGCCGCGCTAAAACACCTTGGATTGATTTTGGTTAACGACACCCTATGCGCGGCCTCCACGGGTCAGCACAAGCCCGGTTACGCAACCGCGGCGTCCGGGTTAGGATGGCCCAAAAAGGGAGAACAGGATGCGACGATTGATTTTGGCCGTGGTGGCGCTGAACGCATCTGCGGCGTTGGCCGATGAACTCGACGACGCCCACCGCCAGGCGCTGGCGGGGCGCGACAGCTACTGGAATTGCCTCGCCCGGGAATATTCGCGCGACAGCAACAAGGGCATGTCGGGGGAAGAATTCACGGCGCTGATCGCCGGCGCATGTCCTTCGGAGCGGCAGAATCTGAGGGTTTCGCTGGTGAGCTACCTGTCGATGCAACACCCCCTCGATGTCGATGCGGGGGACCCCATTGCCACCGCCAACAGGGCCATCGCATCGGCGCAAAAGGATGTCGTGACCGCCTTCGTCAGGCATAAAGCAGTATCGAAATAGCCTGTACCAAGCTCTCGATACGGCACCCCGGGGGCGGATAATATTGCCGTGCTGCGGCTGGAACGATTCTTCAAGGGCTCGAATTATTTCAGAGGGTCGCGAATGGAAGCGCGGCCTGCACGGCCCCGCCGCCAATCCCTCCAAGCCCCCGCCGGCGGGGCTGTGCTCTTGCATCGATCCGGCGCCAAGCCGCTCCTGCTAAAGTGATGATCCGGGGCCGGTTGTTGACCGCAACAAAAAGCGATCGCGCCTATTGTTGAGGCTGGAGGCAACGCAGATTGCCTCTTGGTCGAAGGGTTGCATGCATGATGCCGGAACTGCAACATCTTGAGCTTTCCCTGGTGTGCCAGCTCTCGAAGTTGACGCCCAACATTCTTTGGAGCGTCGGGAGTTCGCTCCATAACCAGTACCTGCAGATCGGGACGGGCAATCCCGCCATGATGTTGGCAAGGCTTTCGCTCAATTCTGTGCGCGATCGTCATGAAATCGAAATAAGCAAGCCGAGCTGCTGAGCGCCTCTGATGCACGGATTGGTTTGACCTTCGGAGGGCCAATGAAGGCAACCGTGTGGAGAAAGCGAGGCTAAACCGGAGCTGCATCAGCAGCCCGCGCGTCCCGTCGCCGCGGCGCGGTCGGGGCCCTCCAAAAACTTCTGGCAATTAAGCATGGGCTGATTAAGCTCTTTCTACCCGTAGACCTCTTCGCTAGGTTTGGATGTTTCGCGTATCAGCTTGAGAAGCGATCAGGGAAAATGGCCATGAATTCGCAATCGGTAGCAGGCATCCTCGGTGCCATTGTTGCGTCAGTCGTGCTGGTGATCGCAATCGCCTATGGCCCGATCGGTCAAATTGGAAAGCCGCAGAAACAGATACGCAGGACGGAGCAGCCAGCGCAGACGGTCGCGGCACCGCCGGTCAGGGGACCGGTGGTCCGAGAGGTGCCGCAGTAAGAAAGAGATGCTTCCCCCTTGCGGAAGGCTGTAATCCTCCTTATCTAGCTTTCAACGGCGACGTCGATGCTTAATAGCTCCGGCGCTGGTACGACCACTGAATAGCTCGGCTGCGCCGGATGTACGCGCGCCCTCTGTTCGTGGTCGTTTGCATGTTGGGGCTATTTTCCTCTTCATTTCCGGCTTTGAGCCCACGTCGTGCCTCCCGGGCCGCCGGAAGTCCGCCTTGGCATGCGTGGGGCCTCTCGGATATACGCTGGCGGCATGAACGAAGCCATCAGACCGAGGACCGAAAACCCGACGCAATCAGCTTGTTTGCCTCAGCTTTCGGTCATCGTCCCCACCTTCAATGAGCGCGACAACATCCACCCGCTGTTCCGGCGGCTGGAGACCGCGCTCGCCGGTGTCGGCTTCGAGGTGGTATTCGTTGATGACAATTCCCCTGACGGCACCTGGGAGGTGGTCCGTGGCCTCGCTTGCGGCGATTCCCGCGTCCGCTGCATCAGGCGGGTCGGGCGCCGCGGACTGTCCGGCGCCTGTATCGAGGGTATTCTGGCGTGCAGCGCCCCCTGCGCCGCGGTGATCGACGCTGATCTGCAGCATGACGAGACCCAGTTGCCCAAGATGCTGGCGCTGCTGCAAGGCGGCGAAGCCGACCTTGTGGTCGGCAGCCGCTATGTCGCGGGCGGCAGCGCCGACAGTTTCAACCGGCAGCGGGCCGGTGCCAGCGCGCTCGCGACCGAGGTTGCCAAGCGCGTGCTGCGGGTCGAAATCAAAGATCCGATGAGCGGCTTCTTCATGATCCGCCGCGACCCCTTCGAACGACTGGCTCCGCAGCTTTCCACCCAGGGCTTCAAGATCCTGCTCGATATCGTCGTCACGGCGCGCGGCGAACTGCGTACCCGGGAGATACCCTACGCCTTCGGCTCGCGGCTGCATGGCGAGAGCAAACTGGATTCGATGGTGGCGCTGGATTTCTTGGGGCTGGTGCTGGCAAAGCTGACCCATGACGCGGTCTCGTTGCGCTTCCTTTTGTTTGCCATGGTTGGATCGATCGGCCTGGTGGTGCATTTCGCCGCGCTCTACGTCACGCTCGAGGTTTTCCGTTGGCCGTTTCCGCAAGCCCAGGCCTTTGGCGCGCTGTCGGCCATGACCAGCAACTTCCTGCTCAACAATTTTCTCACCTATCGCGACCAGCGCCTGAAAGGTCGTTCCATCCTGCGCGGCCTGTTGCTGTTTTACCTCGTGTGCAGCGTCGGCCTATTGGCCAATGTCGGCGTTGCCGCATCGGTCTTTGACAAGCAGCCGATCTGGTGGCTGGCAGGCGCCGCCGGCGCGCTGATGGGCGTGGTATGGAACTACGCGATGTCCGGACTGTTCGTCTGGCGCAGGCGATGAATTGGCGATCAAGTCCGGGCGATGCATGGCTCGCCCGCAACACGGCCCTGACTGTTCTGGCGCTGGTGGCATTGCGGCTGATGGCCGCGGCCTTGACACCGCTGACGTTCGACGAGGCCTATTACTGGATGTGGTCGAAGCATCTGGCGGGCGGCTACTACGACCACCCGCCGATGGTCGCGATCCTGATCCGGCTCGGCACCATGATCGCTGGCGATAGCGAGCTTGGCGTGCGGCTGGTGTCGATCCTGCTGGCGCTGCCGATGAGTTTTGCGGTCTATCGCACCGCCGAGATCCTGTTTGGGGGCGCGCAGGTGGCGGCCACCGCGACCATCCTGCTCAATGCGACGCTGATGGCGGCGGTCGGCACCCTGATTGTCACGCCCGACGCACCACTGCTGGTGGCATCGAGTTTCGTAATCTTTTGTCTGGCCAAGCTGCTGCAGACCGGGCGTGGTCCATGGTGGCTTGCGGTCGGCGCCGCGGTCGGCACGGCATTGCTGTCGAAATACACGGCATTGTTCTTCGGGCCGGCCATTCTGATCTGGCTGATCAGCGTCCCAAAGCTGCGGCGCTGGCTGATCTCGCCCTGGCCCTATCTCGGCGGAGGGGTTGCCTTGGCGATCTTCTCACCTGTCATTTGGTGGAACGCCGATCACCAGTGGGTCTCCTTCATCAAGCAGATGGGCCGCGCCCGGATCGAGGATTTCAGGCTGGCCTTCATCGGCGAACTGATTCCAAGCCAGATCGCCTTCGCAACCCCGTTGGTATGGATTCTCGGCGCCATGGGCCTTTACGCGCTGTTGGCGCGCAAGCCCGGCAGCTGGGCCGCGCGGGCGCTGATCAATGCGACCTATTGGACCATCACGCTGTATTTCATCTGGCATTCGCTGCACGCCCGGGTCGAGGCGAACTGGTTCGCGCCGGTCTATCCGGCGTTTTCGATCGCAGCCGCAGTTGCCGCCCACCAGACGCATTGGCAGGCGCGGGCGCAAGCGGTCGCTGATTTCTGCCTGCGCTGGGCATCTCCGGTTGGGATCGTGATGTTTGCGGCACTGATCGTGCAGGCCGATACCGGGGTTCTTTCGGGTTATCGCCGCGACGCCACCGTGCGCAGCGTCGGCGTCGGCTGGCGCCAATTGGCGAGCCAGATCGAAGCCGTTCGACAGCGCGTGGGCGCGGGCTGCGTACTGGCGCCGGATTACGGTACCACCGGCTGGCTTGCTTTCTATTTGCCCCGGGGTAGCTGCGTGCTGCAACCGACCCAGCGCATCCGCTGGGTCAACATGCCGGCGCCGGATCCGGCGCTGCTGAAGGGAAAGCTGTTGTATGTCGATGAGGCACGGCCCTTCGGCCAGCCCTATCTGCAAGCCAGGTTTGCAGTGGTCGAGCAGGTCGCGGAACTCGAGCGCAAGCGCGGTCCGCTGACGATCGAAACCTACGCGATCGACCTGCTGGACGGAGTAAAGGGCGAGGTGCTCGACCGCTCGCCGCCGCCGGAACTGGAGTAGGGCGGCCAAGATGGCAGGGAACCCGCTGGCATCGAACCTGAAATAGTGAAGGCCGGGCGGGGAACCCGGGGGTTCTCACGGACCGGAATGCTACGGGACCGCTGCCGGTTTGTTAACCATATTGCATATCCCGGATACTTAATCCGCATTTAACTAAAACTCGCCTTAATAGTGCTGCTCGTTTCTGCAACATGCAGCCGAATCCTCCGCGGATCATCCCGGGAAGATTCGCGTTCGACGTGCGGTTGGAAACCGACGAGCGAATGCTGCTTGGTTGGGGAAAAGGTGGAGCCAGTGCGGATGGGGGGCGGATGAGTACGGGTATGCTTGCGTCCTCCGATGTCGCGGCACCCAAGCCCGGAAGATCACCCGGGAAAGCGGTTGCTATTCCATTTTTGGGAAGCGCGGCGGTCGCCTGCCTGGCCTTGGGCTGCGCCTGGACGGTGTACGCCAATATCTTCGCCGCCGGCATCTATCCGCGCCTCGACAGCGCCAGCTTTGATGCACCCGTCGTCAGACAGGCGCAGGTGATTGTTGCCAAGCGCGCCGCCCCGCCCGCCGACCGGCTGGCGGCGGCGTTGAACGATCTGGCGTCGCGGATGGCAGCGCCCGCGACCGTTCGATCGGGGCCGCCACTTTCGTTCGATGATCGTTTCGCCGCCTCCGAGCCGCAGGGCGTAGCGCCACAGCCCGTTGAAGTCGCGCGGCAGGCGCAGGCGCCAAGACAGGCGGCAGCACCAAGGCAGACAGAAGCGCCAAGGGTGGCTGAAGCATCGAAAGAGACTGCGCCGCAACCCGCCCGCGTGGCCGCGCTAGCGCCTGCACCGGGGCCGCGTCCGGCCGAGGCGGCGCCCCCCAAGGGCGCGGCGGCTTCGATCCGCGATATGGCGCGACGCGCCAAAGCGGCCGTGATGTCGATCGCAGACGCCGACAAGCCCTCGGTCTTTGAAAAGCTGTGGGGCAAGCCGCCATCCCGGGGATCGATGCTCGCCTTTGCATCGGCCGACGCCAACATCACGGGCTCGCTCGGATCAAGCCAGAATCCCGCGCTGGGCGGCAACGAGCCGCGCTACGATCGCTCGACCGCGGTCTACGATATCTCGGCCCATACGGTCTATCTGCCCGACGGTACCAAGCTGGAAGCGCATTCCGGCCTCGGCAACAAGCTGGATGATCCAAGCTCCGCCAACATCAGGATGCGCGGCGTGACCCCGCCCCATCTCTATGAATTGACGCAACGCGAGGCCTTGTTTCACGGCGTGCCGGCGCTGCGGCTCAACCCGGTCGGCGGCGATGATGCGATCTATGGCCGCTCTGGTCTGCTCGCCCACACCTTCATGCTCGGCCCCAACGGCGATTCCAACGGCTGCGTCTCGTTCCGCGACTACAACGCCTTCCTCAACGCCTTCCGCAACCAGGGCATCAAGCGCCTCGCGGTGGTGGCCCGGATCGACTGAGGCGGGCGTTATGCCGCCGTACGCGGCACGATCTTCTTATAGCTATGGTCCTTCTCCGCTTTGGAGATGTCATAGGCCGCTTGCAGATTCAGCCAGAAGCGCGGATTCGTGCGGAAATACCGTCCCAGCCGGATCGCAGTATCCGCCGTCACGTCGCGCTGACCGCGGTTGATTTCTGTCAGGCGATTGGCCGGCACGCCGAGTTCCCTGGCCAATGCGCGTGCTGACAGGCCGAGCGGCACCAGATATTCCTCCCGCAACACCTCTCCGGGATGAGTCCGTAAGCGTGTCATCGTGACCTCTTCAATCATAGTCCGCGATCTCGACTGCCTCCGGACCGTCAGGGGTCCAGTGTAAACAGACGCGCCACTGCCGGTTGATGCGAATAGAGTGCTGTCCGCGGCGATCGCCTTCGTTGGCGTGGCTGCCGCCTGGGCAAGACCGCTTACGGAGTTTCGGCCAATCGGAGACGACCTGATTGGCTGTATGGATTGGCCATGGATTGGCCATGGGTAGCTTCGTTACCTAGCATGGGCTACATTTCCAAGACATCGATGTAGCGGCCTTAGGCATCGGCTCAACCATGTGGCAGCCCGATCTCCAACCGACCCTGACCGGCCCCACCGTCATCATCAGGCCGGTGACGTCGGATGACTGGGTGGAGTTGTTCGAGGCGGGCTCCGACCCGGAAATCTGGAAGGTGCATCCAGCGTCCAATCGCTACACCGAGCCGGCCTTCCGGCAGTATTTCGATGGCGCGGTTCAGTCGAAAATGGGTTTTGTGTTCGTCGAGCGGTCGAGCGGCCGGCTGATCGGCTCCAGCCGCTATTTCGGCTATGACCCCGAGCGCAGCGAAATCGAGATCGGCTGGACGTTTATCGTCCGCAAGCACTGGGGCGGAGCAACCAATCGCGAGGTCAAGCGGCTGATGCTTGATTACGCCTTCACTTTCGTCGATACCGTGATCTTCTGGGTCGGCGAGCACAACTGGCGCTCGCAGGGCGCAATGACCAAGATCGGTGGCGTCAGGCGCGATGGGCTTTTCACCCGGGAGGCGACCGGTCCGGTGCCGCATGTCATTTTTGAAATTCGCAAGAACAGCTATCAGCATGGTGGCCGGGCTCTCGTTACCTGAGGCATGCCGGCAACGGATGTTGCCCCGGAAATCAAACCGTCGCTTCGATCGACAAAAAACCCCGGCATTGCTGCCGGGGTTTTGACTCGTTGAATGATCGCCTGAGCGAGCCGGATCAGAAATCCATGCCGCCCATGCCGCCGCCCGGAGGCATGCCACCGCCGCCGGCGCCGGCGTTCTTCTTCGGCAGCTCGGCCACCATGGCTTCGGTGGTGATCAAAAGCGCCGCGACCGAGGCCGCGTTCTGGATTGCCACCCGGACCACCTTGGTCGGGTCGATAATGCCCTTGGTGATCAGGTTGCCGTATTCGCCGGTCTGCGAGTCGAAGCCGTAGGCGTACTGATCCTTTTCCAGGATTTTGCCGACGATGACCGAACCGTCCTCGCCCGCGTTGATCGCGATCTGGCGAGCCGGCCAGGACAGTGCCTTGCGGACGATCTCGACGCCGGTCTTCTGGTCGTCGTTCTTGGTGCGCAGGCCCTTGAGGTGCTCGGAGGCACGCAGCAGAGCGACGCCGCCGCCCGGTACGATGCCTTCTTCCACCGCCGCGCGAGTCGCATGCATCGCGTCATCCACGCGATCCTTGCGCTCCTTGACCTCGACCTCGGTCGCGCCGCCGACGCGGATCACCGCGACGCCGCCGGCGAGCTTGGCCAGACGCTCCTGCAGCTTCTCACGGTCGTAGTCCGAGGTGGTTTCCTCGATCTGCGCCTTGATCTGCGCCACCCGCGCCTCGATGTCGGCCTTCTTGCCGGCGCCGTTGACGATGGTGGTGTTTTCCTTGTCGATCATCACCTTCTTGGCGCGGCCGAGCATGGCGAGCGTGACGTTCTCGAGCTTGATGCCGAGATCTTCCGAGATCGCCTGGCCGCCGGTCAGGATCGCGATGTCCTGCAGCATGGCCTTGCGACGATCGCCGAAGCCCGGCGCCTTGACGGCGGCGACCTTCAGACCGCCGCGCAGACGGTTGACGACGAGGGTAGCGAGCGCCTCGCCTTCGACGTCTTCGGCGACGATCACCAGCGGCTTGCCGGTCTGCACCACGGCCTCGAGCAGCGGCAAGAGTTCGTTCAGCGAGGAGAGCTTCTTCTCGTTGATCAGGATGTAGGCATCCTCCATCTCAACGCGCATCTTGTCGGCGTTGGTGACGAAGTAGGGCGAGATGTAGCCGCGGTCGAACTGCATGCCTTCGACGACGTCGAGTTCGGTTTCCAGCGACTTGGCCTCTTCAACCGTGATGACGCCCTCGTTGCCGACCTTCTTCATGGCGTCGGCGAGGAACTTGCCGATTTCGGCGTCGCCGTTGGAGGAGATGGTGCCGACCTGGGCGATTTCCTCGTTCGAGGTGACCTTCTTGGAGTTCTTGACGAGGTCGGCTACCACGGCTTCCACCGCCAGGTCGATACCGCGCTTGAGATCCATCGGGTTCATGCCGGCGGCAACCGACTTGGCGCCTTCGCGGACGATCGCCGCAGCCAGCACGGTCGCGGTGGTGGTTCCGTCGCCGGCCGCATCGGCCGACTTGGAGGCGACTTCGCGCACCATCTGGGCGCCCATGTTCTCGAACTT
The DNA here is from genome assembly GCA_963736075.1 of uncultured Alphaproteobacteria bacterium. Lineage (GTDB taxonomy): Bacteria > Pseudomonadota > Alphaproteobacteria > Rhizobiales > Xanthobacteraceae > Bradyrhizobium. The sequence continues at coordinate 210,429 of CAVTNW010000003.1, forward strand.
GTCGTCGAGCTCGATCTCCTTGGCGACGGTGACGCCGTCCTTGGTGATGCGGGGCGCGCCGAACGACTTGTCGAGCACGACGTTGCGGCCCTTGGGACCGAGCGTCACCTTGACGGCGTTAGCGAGGATGTCGACGCCGCGCAGCATGCGGTCGCGGGCATCGACGCCGAATTTGACATCTTTAGCTGACATAGATTTCTCCGTTGGAACCTTGAATGCTGATCCCCGGCAGCCCGCTCATCGGCGGGCCTGTCGAAGGATCAGAGGGGTTGAGCGTGTGGCCTCATCCTTCGAGAGGACGGCTTGAGCCGGCCCCTCAGGATGAGGAGCGGGCTTAAGCGGCCTTTTTCTTGGAGGCGGGAACGTCGGTGATGACGCCCATGATGTCGCTCTCCTTCATGATCAGCAGTTCCTGGCCGTCGATCTTGACCTCGGTGCCCGACCATTTGCCGAACAGCACGCGGTCGCCGACCTTGAGGTCGATCGGGATCAGCTTGCCGGCTTCGTCCCGGCCGCCCGGTCCGACCGCGGTGATTTCGCCCTGCGAGGGCTTTTCCTTGGCACTATCCGGAATGATGATGCCGCCAGCTGTCTTTTCCTCGGCGTCGATGCGCTTGACCACAACGCGGTCGTGAAGCGGACGGAAGTTCATGCAGTCCTCCTAAGTTTCTGAAGATGTTGTCAAGTTTCTGAAAATTGGCACTCCCCGCCGGCGAGTGCCAGCTCGGGTGAAGTGCACATAAGGCAGGTTGCTATCGGGGGCAAGAGGCTTCTAGCAGAAAAATTGGCACTCAACGATCACGTTTGCCAACTTCGTTCATCATTCTTAATCGTTGGCTCAAGCGCGGGATTGGCTGCCGGACCCCGTATTAGCACGTGCGGTAAGCTGCTGCTAACGCGATAATTTTCAACAAATCATTAAACATTTGGGCTTGTGATGGGTTGGTATCGTGCGTCACATTTCTCTCATGTGAGCGCATCTCCACCGGGTGGCTTTCGCGGGCGGCGGCCACTTCGGAATATGCGCTCCAGCAATGGAGGTAAGCATGGTCTCACGGGTTGGGATTGTTTCCGAGGATTTCCGGAAGCAGGTTCTGGGTTATGGGCTGACGACGGCGCAGATTCTTTATCGCATGCCGGACCATCCCTCGCTACTGCAGACCTACGTCTGGCAGAATTATGATCTTTTCCCCAATTTCCCGGCGCTCAAGGGCTTTCTCTCGTTCTGGCAGGAGAAGCTCGAAGGCCCGCTTTTTGCGGTCACGGTAGCGCATTCCAAGCTGATCAAGCCCGCCGAACTGCGCGCCGTTGATGGCGTATTCAGGCTGCATTGAACGGGGTTTGAGTCGCTGGTGGACGAAGGCGCTCCGGCGCCGTGCTGACCACCGGCAACGAGCAACCGCCTCCGCAGCCGCATCGGGGTGTGCTCGCTCTCGCGCAGCCACCCATGGGCTGGCGATCCGTGCTAGGATTCTCCCGCAAACTTCAAAGGGAGGACCTCGATGGCCAAGCAGAAGCCGAAATCGCGGGCTGCGGCTGGTACCGCCGCGCAGAAAAAATCACCGGCGCGCAAGGGCGCTCCCGGAAAGTCCGTGGCGAAATCCAGCGCCCGAAAGAAGCTCAAGGCCAAGGCGCGGGCGCTGCCGGCTGCGAAACGCGCCCGCCCCAAACAGCGCATCGCGATCAGTCATCACCGAGATGAGGACTTCAAGGCCGATGGGTTGCGCACCTACGCACGATACCGCGATCTCGGCATCGCCGACGCCTCAGGCGGCGTGGCGCGCGCGCATGTGATCCGGCTGATCGGGCCGTGCGATCCGGCGGAGGTCTCCAAGCTGCACTTCCATGAGGTCGACTTCCAGATGGTCTATGTGCTGAAAGGCTGGGTCAAGACCTACCTGGAAGGGCAGGGTGAAACCCTGATGCAAGAGGGCAGCGCCTGGACCCAGCCGCCGCGGATCAAGCACCTGATCATGGATTATTCCGATGACGTCGAATTGCTGGAGGTGATCCTGCCCGCGGAGTTCAAGACCGTCGAACTCGCGATATGATGGGCGGGTCGCTTGCCGGGCGTTCGATACTACCTCGCCCCCGCTTGCGGGGAGAGGTCGGATTGCGCTCGGCGATGCGAAGCATTGTCCGGTGCAATCCGGGTGAGGGGGGCTCTCTTTGCGAGTCGAACTCGTGGAGAGAGCCCCTCACCCCAACCCTCTCGCGATAGTCGCGGGGAGAGGGAGCGCGCTATGATCAGAACTTTGGAACGCTGATCGAGTGAGGCGCGCGTATCGCGAAGATATCGACTGGTTGCGCGCCATCGCCGTGCTGGCGGTGGTCGCATTCCATTTCGAGGTGCCGGGTGTGTTCGGCGGCTTCGTCGGGGTCGATATTTTCTTCGTGATCTCGGGCTATCTGATCACCGGGATCATCGCGACCGAACTGCAAGGCGACGGGTTTTCCTTTACGGGGTTCTACGAGCGAAGGCTACGGCGGCTGTTGCCGGCTCTCTATGTCATGGTGGTGCTGACGGCGCTGCCGTCGTTCTACTTTCTCCTGACCTCCGAGCGGCTCGAACTGTTCCGCGCGGTCGCCGCGGTAGCGACCTTCACCTCGAACTTCTTCTTCTGGTTCCAGGCCGGCTATTTCGACCACGCGGCGGTGGAAAAGCCGTTGCTGCACACCTGGTCGCTGGCGGTCGAGGAGCAGTTCTATGTGGCACTGCCGCTGCTGCTGTGGGCGCTGTCGCCGCTCTGGCGCGCTCGCCGCTGGGCGCTGCCGGTTGCGCTCGGCGCGCTGGCGCTGGCGTCGCTGGCGTTGTCCCTCTGGCTGATGCGCAGCGAGCGCTCTGCCAATGCCTTCTTCATGAGCCCGCCGCGGGCGTGGGAATTTCTGATCGGCGCACTGCTCGCGACGTCAGGCCTGCCGGCGCTCCGCGGCGCGCTGGCGCAAGGGACCGCGCGCGGCTTGGGTGTCGTGCTGATCGCGATTCCCGCGTTGTCGCTGCGCCAGGGGCCGGGATTTCCCGGCCTCAATGCGCTGGCGCCCTGCCTGGGTGCGGCGTTATTTCTGTGGAGCGGCATCGGCGTGCCGACGCAGCCGCGCAGCCGCACCTCGCCGCTTCGCCTGCTGCAATTCTTCGGGCAGATCTCCTATTCGCTCTATCTCTGGCATTGGCCGCTGTTCACCTTCGCGCGGTTCTCCAGGAGTAACCTGTCGCTCGACGCCGTCGACAAGATCGCACTGTTCGCACTCACGGTCGCGATCTCCTATGTGTCTTGGAGATTTGTCGAGCAGCCGGTCCGCTTGAGGTCGGTGGCGCCAGGCCGCCGCGCGGCCTTCCGCGTCGCCGGCGCGGCCACGGCGGTGCTGCTGGGCCTCAGCGCGGGCGGCATCCTGCTCAGCCGCACGCCCACCGAGGCCGACCGCGCCGCACTGCGCCTGCAGGCCTATGATACCTATAATCCGGATGCCGCCTATCGCGCCGGCAGCTGCTTTTCGCCCGCCTCAGGCGTGTTCGGCGAGGCCTGCCTCGCACTCGCGCCCGACAAGCTCAATGTGCTCTTGTGGGGCGACAGCCTGGCCGCGCATTATTTCGAGGGCCTGAGCCAGGCGACCGATCCGCGCGAGGTCAACATCCTGCAGGCGACGCAGGCGGCCTGCATGCCGACCCTCAACGCGCCGGCCCAGGGCCTCGCCTCCTGCCGCAACTTCGCCGCGCAGATGGAATCGTTCTTTCGCGACCGCAAGCCCGACCTCGTGGTGCTCTCGGCCGACTGGCTGGAATATGCCCGTCCACCGCGATTCGAGGGCATGATCGCGGATCTCAGGCAGACCATCGCCGCACTTAATGGCCTCGGCCTTGCGGTGGTGGTGCTGGGTCCGGCGGTGCAGTTCCGGGGCCGGCTGCCGTCAATGCTGATGCGCGCGCAGCTGCGCCATGTCGAGGCGAGGCCAGAGGAGTTCGTATTGCCGGATATCTTCGCGCTGGATCAACGGATGCGCGCGGCGCTGCCGGCCCACGCACAGTTTTCCTACCTGTCGGTGGTCGATGCGGTCTGCCCGGCGCGGCAATGTCCGCTCACGGTCGATGGCGGCATTCCCTTGTCCTTCGATCACGCCCATCTCACCGCGGCAGGCTCGGTCTACGTGATGGCGAAGGTGGCGCCGCTGTTGAGCTTGAAGAAGGGTCCGTGATTCCGTCACGGGCACTTCAGCTCAATACGCCCACGATCGCACCCATCAGGCAGGTCGTGAGCGTGCCCGAGACGATCGATTTCAGTCCCAGCGCGTTGATCTCCTCGCGGCGCTCCGGCGCCATGGTGCCGAGGCCGCCGATCATGATGCCGAGGCTGCCGAAATTGGCAAAGCCGCACATGGCATAAAGCATGATCAGCCGGGAGCGCGGATCGAGCGCCTCTGGGCCGAGTTTCGAAAGGTCGACATAGGCGATCAGTTCGTTGAGCACGGTCTTGGTGCCCATCAGGGTGCCGGCGGTGACCGCCTGCGGCCAGGGCAGTCCCATCAGCCAGCACACCGGCGCCATGACGTAACCCAGCATCCGCTGCAGCGAGATGCTGGCGCCGCCGACCGCCGGCAGCAGACCGAGGATGGCATTGGCCAGATAGACCAGCGCCACCAGCACGATCAGCATCGCGACGATGTTGAGCAGCAGTTCGAGGCCCGCCACCGTGCCCATCACGATCGCATCCATGGTTGAGGCCGCCTTCAGCTCGGGGTCTTCCAGCGTCCCGCCGGTCCTGATGCCCCTGGTTTCGGGCACCATGATCAGGCTGACCAGGATCGCCGCCGGCGCGCCCAGCACCGAGGCAATGACGAAATGTGCCGCCGCGTCCGGAATGAGCGGCGCCAAAAGCGTGGCGTAGAGCACGAGCACGGTGCCGGCGATGCCGGCCATGCCGCCGGTCATCACCAAAAACATCTCACTGCGCGACAGCTGCGCCAGATAGGGGCGGATGAACAGCGGGGCTTCCACCATGCCGAGAAAGATGTTGGCCGCGGTCGACAGCCCGACCGCGCCGCCGACCCCGAGCGTGCGCTCCAGCAACCAGGCCATGCCGCGCACCACCGGCGGCAGGATGCGCCAGTAGAACAACAGCGTGGTCAAGACGCTCATGACAAGGACGATCGGCAGCGCCTGGAAGGCCAGCACGAAATCGGCGCCGGGGACCTTCAGATCGAACGGCAGCCCGCCGCCGCCGAGATAGCCGAACACGAAGGAGGTGCCGGCCCGGGTGGCCGCGGCGATCGCGCCGACGGCATCATTGATGGCGCCGAAGCCGCGTGCGACCGGCGGCACCTTGATCAGGGCCACCGCGGTCAGGACCGTGACCAAAAGTCCGACTGCCGCCTGGCGCAACGACACCGCGCCGCGGTTTTCTCCGAACGCCCAGGCGATGGCAAGCAGCGCCAGAACGCCAAACGACGATTGCAATTGAAGCATGATTCTCTCAACGGGCTGTCCAACTATGGCAGCGGCAGGTTTCGTTGTGCAATGCCCCGGGGGTTGAAATGCAATGCCTCGCCCCGACGTTGAGTGTGCCAGCCTCGGTCAGCCCCGTTGATCCACCTTTCGCGCAGATCTCAGCCGGCTCCGGCTTTCTGCTCAAGCCTGATCGGCATGGTCCGGGCTGCGCCGGAAGCTGACATTTTCACCATCAGGTAGGCCGCGAACGCAGGCGCGATGAATCCCGGTCCGGGAATTTGCAAGTTGCCAAACACCAGTTGCAGCGCCGGCGTCCAGAAGACGAGCTGGGCCAGACGACGTCCGGGCGCGTCAAGCTGGCCGCCCGCCAGCAGCGCGACGGCCGCAAAGGTCAGCGGTAATAAATCGTAGGCGCCGAGATAAGGCGAGGTCGAGGCGCTGCAGGCAAAGAATAGGGCCTGCAACATCTGTGGATCGCGGCCGGCGCGATGGCGGAAGGCGGTGGCGACGGCAACCGCGGCGGCGATCGCGAAGGCGAGCTGCACCGTTTCGCCTAACCGGTTGCTGAGCAGGCCGCGGACATTCATGAAGACCGTGGGCTGAAAAGGCGCCGCGGTTCCGGCGGCATCGCCGAGCACCTCGCGCTGCAGCGGCAATGCCTTGGTGAGAAAATCGTGCCAGCTCTCCAACCCGCCGAGCGCGATGCTCGCGGCCGCAAGCGCCACGGCGGTGATCGCTGCCACGCCGAATACCCGCCAGCGCGCCGAGGCTACAAGCGTAATCGGAAACAACAGGCCGAGCTGAGGTTTGACCGTCAGGAGCCCGATCAGCACGCCGGCAATGATGGGCCGCCGGTCCAGGCTAGCAAAAATCGCCAGCAGCGCCGCGGTGGTCAGAAAGGAACTCTGGCCCGAGATCAGGCAGAGCAGCGCGGCCGGCGACACCACTACGACCGCGAGAATGCGCCCACAGGCAAGCTGCGGCCTTGCCGCCAGGGTGAATGCGAGCGCACCGACCGAAAACCAGACCAGCAAAGCGGGCCAATAGCCGAGCAGGCCGAACGGCGCCATCACCACCAGCGCGGTCGGCGGATTGGGCCAGTTCTGTCCGGGATAGAGCGGGCCGAGCAGCCTCGCCAGCTCGCCATTGTAGGTCGCGAGATCATAGAACCTGGCGGGGTCGCCATCGAACGCCGTGCGCCCATACATCCACAGGTTCAGAAAATCGCGTCCCACGACCAGCGTGACCTTGTCGCGGGGAAATGGCCAAGTCCAGCTGACGGAGGCAAAATAGCAGACCAGCGTCAACCCAAACAGCGCGCCGCCGAATAGCAGCAAGGCGCGCAGGACCTCGCTGTCAGCGGCAACCTTCGTTACTGGCAAGAGGTCGTGGAGCAGCCGCCGAATGTTGGCAAGGGCGCGAGAACAACCGGGATCGGACCCGCTCTCGTCTTGCATCGGACACCCCCCGGCTTTCGGCCGGTCGTGACATCGAGGCCGGCCAAGCCCGGAGTTAAATTCACCTTGGGCGGCATATTAGGTGCCGGGATTTAAGATATTATTGAGAAAGCACCGTAAAACTACGGGATGCCGCGCGGGCGTCTGACGCCTTTGTTTTCATTGGCGGCGTGGCGGCGGATTGGACCCATGTATTGCGTAGTCATTCCGGCGTACCGCGCGGCAGCCACCATCCTCCCTGTGATCGCGGGGATCGGCCCCGAGATCGAGCTGATCGTCGTGGTCGATGATGGCTGTCCGGAGGGGACGGCGCTGGCGGTGGCGCGAAGCTGTAGGGATCCGCGGGTGGTGGTTTTGATGAACGATGCCAACCTGGGGGTCGGCGGCGCGTTCCTGACGGGTATGCGCCATGCGATCGCACGAGGCGCCGACATTATTATCAAGATCGATGCCGACGGCCAGATGAACCCCCAGGAGGTGCCGGCGCTGATCCATCCGATCGTCAGCGGGCAGGCCGATTACGTCAAAGGCGACCGATTCTTCTTCCTCACCAACGCGGCATCGATGCCGGCGGCTCGGCGTGTCGGCAATCTGGCGCTGTCGTTCCTGGCCAAGCTGTCGAGCGGCTACTGGACCGTGATGGATCCCACCAACGGCTTTTTCGCGATCCACGCAGAGGTCGCGGAGCTGCTCGATGATGAGCGGATCGCAAAGCGGTTCTTCTTCGAGAGCGACTTGTTGTTTCATCTCGGGCTGATCCGCGCCAAGGTGGTCGAGTTCCCGATGCGGGCGTCCTATGGCGCTGAGGTTTCGAGTTTGCGGATTTCACATCAACTGGCGCCGTTCCTCGCGGGCCATCTCCGCAACACGTTGAGACGCATCCTGTACCGTTACTTTTTTCGCGAATTTTCGCTGGCGTCGATCCAGTTGGTCGCAGGCGCTGCGCTATTTGGCTTCGGCCTCTTCTTCGGAGGTTATCACTGGTGGGCGGCGGCGCCGGACCAACTGGTGCCGACCGGCACCATCATGATCGCGGCGTTGACTTTTTCGATCGGCTTCCAGCTGTTGCTGTCGTTTCTCAATTACGACATCAGCGCCAGTCCGCGCGAGCCGCTGCATCCCTTTCTCAGACGTCACCGCGTCGGCCCGGAGGCGCGTCCGGAGCAGGCTTCCGGAACAGCCGAGGTCATGCATGAGCTGACGCGGCTGGCACAGAGGCGGGCTTAGACTGCCCCGCAACCAGGGAACTGCGGCTCAGCTGCGCTTCTGCCGACATTGACAATTGGTCCTCAGTCAGCCACGGCGTCACCTGAAAAGAGGGGCGGGTGACTGCTCACGCGTCCTGGTGAAGCGGTTGCCGGTTTAGTCATGTCCTCCCTGATCCCAGCGGGTAGCCGCGACCTCTTCCAGCACCGATCATTTGCGCTGTTTCTGCTCTCGCGAAGCTTCTCGCGGTTCTCCAGCCAGATCGCGGCCGTGGCCATCGGCTGGCAGGTCTATGACCTGACGGGCAGCGCCTTCGACCTCGGCATGGTCGGGCTGGTTCAGTTTCTGCCTACCGCGCTTCTGATGTTCGCCGCCGGACATGCCGCGGACCGCTACGAGCGCAAGCGGGTGGTGCAGCTTTGCCAGCTCGCCGAGGCGCTGACGGCGATCTTTCTGGCCTGGGGCGCGACCGCGGGCTGGCTGACGGTGCTGCAGATCTTCATCGCCACCGCCGTGCTCGGAACGGCCACCGCGTTCGAAAGTCCGGCCACCGCGGCGCTGCTACCGCTGATCGCGCCCAGGGGCTCGCTGCAGCGCGCGACCGCGATCTCGAGCGGCGCCGCCCAGCTCGCCACCATTGCCGGACCGGCGCTCGGCGGCCTTGCCTATGCGCTCGCGCCCGGCATCCCCTATGGCCTGATGGTGCTGTTCTGGTTGTCGGGAGCGATCCTGACGGGCGCCATTGACCTGCCGCAGCCGGCACAAGTCAGGGATGCGACCGCGCCGGCTGATCTCCTGGCGGGGGTCCGATTTGTCCGCAACAACGCCGCCATCCTGGGCGTCATCTCGCTCGATCTGTTCGCCGTGCTGCTCGGCGGCGCCACCGCGCTGTTGCCTATCTATGCGCACGATATCCTCAAGACCGGACCCCTCGGGCTCGGCATCCTGCGCGCCGCGCCGGCGATCGGCGCGTTGCTGATGACCGCGATCCTCGCGCGCCATGCCATCAGCCGCCGGATCGGCCTGCGAATGTTTCAGGCGGTGATCATCTTCGGCGCCGCCACGGTGGTGTTCGCCGTTTCCCAGCTGATGTGGCTCTCGGTGCTGGCGCTGGCGATCCTGGGCGCGGCCGACACCGTCAGCGTCGTGATCCGGTTTTCCCTGGTCCAGCTCGCCACGCCGGACGACATGCGCGGCCGGGTTGGGGCGGTGAACTTCCTGTTCATCAATGCCTCCAACCAGCTCGGCCAGTTCGAAAGCGGCGTCACCGCCGCTTTGATGGGCGCGATGCCGGCGGCGGTCCTGGGCGGCGTCGGGACGATCGCAATCGCGCTGTTGTGGATGAGGCTGTTTCCAACCCTGCGCGATGTCGAGCGGCTGGAATAGGCGGGTCTGCTCTAACCCCGGGCCCCGCCCGGCCCCAAATTTTTCCTACGCTGAAACTCCCAATTCAGGCGGCGGCTCGTTTGCTCGGACGGGAGGTTGACGCTTTCTTTTTCTTTCGCGGAGGCAGCAGCAGGTCGGCTGGCACGCGGAAGCGGGCGCGCAATCTCTGCACCATCGCCATGCTCAGCCCCATCTTGCCGCTAAGAACTTCACTGACGCGGTTCGGCGTGCCCAAGATCCGCACCATGTCGGCTCGCGTGAGGCCATTCTGGTCCATCAGGTGACGGATCATATCCGCAAGGCTCGGCGCCCGGCGGGGCCATTTGCGCTCCTCATAAGCCGCTATCAGGCGCGCCTGCGCCTCCAGCCGCACAACATCGGTTGGATCATTCGAACTCCAAAGCCGATCAACGCGCGCGCGAGCGCGCACGAGCTCGGAATCGCTGTCGATCAAGATCATGGTTGCATCCATTACACGGTCTCCGCGTCCATCTCGTCGTATTCGGCATGCGTCCCAAAGAATCGGATCATCAAGACGCTCGCCTGATATTGTATGCGGGCAATTAATCGATAGTCGTTGCCCTTGATATTGAACAGGACCCGGCCGGCTTTCAGAATGCTCGCCTTCAGCCCGTTGGACGAACTGGAGGCGAAGCCGTAACCCGCCTCTTCACTTTGACCAAGCGGCGGATTACGCCTTCGGCTTCAATCCGCCCCACTGTCCCAACGGTTTCCAACAGGCTTCCATCCCCCTGCCAACCGGGTAGCCGCACACACCCCTATAACCCCATGCGTTGGAAGCACGCATACGCACTTGAGGTGCGTGGCAACGCTGGCCTAGCCCCGCCCGACGAACGGCATCTTGCTCGCCATCACCGTCATGAACAGCACGTTGGCATCGAGCGGCAGGCTAGCCATGTAGGCCACCGCGTCGCCGACCGCCTTGGCGTCCATCCGGGGTTCCGGCATCTTGCGGCCGTCGGGCTGCAGCACGCCGTCGACCATGCGGTCGGTCATCGGGGTCGCGGCGTTGCCGATGTCGATCTGTCCGACCGCGATGTCGTAGGCCCGGCCGTCTAGATTGCTCGCCTTGGTAAGGCCGGTGATGGCGTGCTTGGTGGAGGTATAGGGCGCGGAGAACGGACGCGGCGCGTGCGCGGAGATCGAGCCATTATTGATGATGCGGCCGCCGCGCGGGGTCTGGTCCTTCATGATGCGGAAGGCGTGCTGGGTGCACAGGAACGGCGCGGTCAGATTGGTGGATACCACCGCCTGCCATTGGGCCAGGCTCAAATCCTCGAACGGCACCGGCGGCGCGCCCATGCCGGCGTTGTTGAAAAGCACGTCGAGCCGGCCATAGACGTCCGTCACCTTGGCGAACAGCGCCGTGATCGAGCCGGGATCGGCCATATCGGCGGAAACCGGCAGGCTGTTGCCGATGGTCTCGCCGAGCTTTTTGGTCTCCTCCAGCTTTTCCAGGCGCCGCCCGGCCAGCACCACCGTGAAGCCTGCCTTCATCAGCGCCAGCGATGCGGCGCGTCCGACACCCGTGCCGGCGCCGGTCACGATGGCAATTTTGTTTCCTGCCTCAGTCATTTGCTGCCTGCCTTTGATGTTCTTGGTTAGGGTTCTTCTTTGTAGGGTGGTCTTGGAATGTTGCGGTGTGCGGCGCGCAGCGCTGCCGACCAGCGCGAGCGCAAATCGTGGAAATAGGGCTCGCCCGCCTCGATCCGATGGTTGAGATCGGCGTCGCAGACGTCGGTGCGCACCACCAGCACGTCGATCGGCAGACCGACGCCGAGATTGGATCGCATCGTCGAGTCCATCGAGATCAGGCTGGTCTTGAGCGCTTCATACAATTCGACATCGTAATGCATGGCGCGGTCCAGTACCGGCTTGCCGTATTTGTGCTCCCCGATCTGCAGGTATGGGGTGTCGGTGGTGCATTCGATGAAATTGCCGGCCGGATAGACCATGAACAGTCGCATCCGCGCGCCCTTGATCTGGCCGCCGAACAGGAACGAGACGTCGAAATTGATATCTTCGGACTTCAGCGCGACGCCCTCGGTGGCGTTGACGTGGCGGATCGCCCGGCCGATGCGCTGCGCCGCCTGGAACATGGTCGGCGCGTTCAGGAGGGTCTCGACGTCGCCGGTGGTCGGATCTTCCATCCCCTCGGTCAGGGTCGACAGCACCGACTGGCTGATGGCGAGATTGCCGGCGCTGGCAACCGCCATGATGCGTTCGCCCGGCTCCGAGAAGATGTGCAGCTTGCGAAAGGTCGAGACGTTGTCCAGCCCGGCATTGGTCCGGGTATCGGCGATCATGACCAGGCCGTCCCGCACCAGTACTCCGCAGCAATAGGTCATTTTCGCACCCCGCACGCCATCCGACGGCCCGGAAATTACTAGCCAATTTCGGGTGGAGCTCCAACCCCAATCGGCCGTTCCCAGGTTCGGTCGTTCCGGGGCCTGAGCCAACGGGGTCCGGCCTCTGGCTGGCCCGACGACAGGCTCCGCAAGGGCGCGCGCCCCGGATTGATGCCGAGAAGAGACGAAGCGTCAGAACCAGTCGCTAGCCCGGCTGCCGCAACACCAGCTCCACGCCGCCCTCCTCGAGAATGATCCGCGAGCGCGGGAAGGATCGGGCCCCAGAGGGGGTCATCGAGGGCGGGCTCGGGGGAGACCAGCCGCACGATGCCGGTTTGAACGATGGCGCGGGCGCAGTCGATGCACGGAAAGAACGTGCTGGCGATGGTCGCGCCCTCAAGCGCACGGCCAAGCCTTGCCGCCGCGAAGATCGCGTTGCGCTCGGCGTGCTCCATCCAGACCAGGCGGCCGTCGCCTTCGTGGCGCCAGTCCAGGTCGGCGACCCCCTCGGGAAAGGTGTTGCAGCCCGTGATGGGCTCAGCCCCGTCGCAGGTCAGGATGGCGGCACCCACCTGCCGGATCCGGTTGGGACTTCCGGTCGCCGCGCGCGAAGCCAGGTCCATCAGGGTTTCCAGCTCCATATTCGCCTCCATCGGCTCCCGGGCGGCGCCCCCAAGGGGCGCTTCTACGCCATGTCAATCACGCGTAGGGGCAACCCTGCGGGCTACCCTTGTGGTCGCCCTTCTTCGACGCTCCCAATTACCACGAAATTTAGCGCTGGCGCGCACGCGCAGTCGCGTGGTTAGCTTGTCACAAAGGCTAAAACAGGCGGCCAGAACCGCACATCCTGGGGTCCCGACCATGACATTCTTCAACCGTCGCTCCGTGATCAAAGGCGCGCTCGCAGCTGCGGGCGCGGCCGGCATCGGACCAGTCCTGAGCTTCGAGAGCCGCTCTGAGGGGAGATCCGTGCTCAACATGCAATTGGGCTGGCTATTGTCGGGCAACCAGCTCGGCGAGGTCTGCGCCAAGGCGCTGGGCTATTACGAGGCCGAGGGCATCGATCTCAAGTTCCAGCCGGGTGGACCGAACATCGATGGCGTCGCGGTGGTGGCCGCCGGCCGGTTCGAAATCGGCCAGGTGTCGTCAAGCCCGTCGCTGATGCTCGCGGTGTCGCAGGACATTCCGATCAAATGTTTTGCCGCGGGCGCCCAGATCCATCCCTACACCTTCTTCTCGCTGAAGAAGAATCCGGTGCGTGCGCCGAAGGATCTGATCGGCAAGAAGGTCGGCATCCAGTCCACCGGCGTCATCCTGCTGCGGGCGCTCCTGGCCAAGAACAAGATCGCGGAGAAGGACGTCACCATCATCCCGATCGGCGCCGACATGGCGCCGCTGCTGACCGGGCAGGTCGATGTGGTCACCGGCTGGCTCACCAACACCACGGCCCTGAAGGTGCTCGGCGACCAGCGCGTCGAGATGCGGCTGTGGGATACCGGGGTCAGGCTCTACGCGCTGCCCTATTACGCCACCGTCGATACGCTTTCGAAAAAGCCCGAGCTGATGGCGAAGTTTCTCAGAGCGACCTCGAAGGGCTGGGCGTTCGCGCGCGGCGAACCGGAACAGGCGGTCGGCTACCTGGTCAAGGAATTTCCCAACCTCAATCGCGACGACGAGATCGATGCCGCCAAGGTCATGCTGCAATATGCCTTCTCGAACACCACCCGGACCGAAGGCTGGGGCGCGATGGACCCCGCGGTCTGGCAGGAGCAGATCTCGCTCTATGCCGAGCTCGGCCAGTTCTCAAAGCGCGTGCCGTGTGGTCGACGAGGTGATGACGCTCGAAATCCTGAAGATGACGGCGGATAGCCGCGCCAAGCTTGGATGAACAGGACCGGCCGATGACCACGCCCGCCGTCGAATGCCGTGGCATTTCGGTGCGCTTCATGACCGAACGCCGCACCGTGACCGCGCTCGAGGACGTCTCGTTTTCGGTGCAGGCCGGCGGCTTCATCAGCCTGCTCGGGCCGTCGGGCTGCGGCAAATCAACTCTTCTGCGCGTGGTTGCGGACCTGATCGCGCCGTCCGAAGGGCAGGCATCGGTACTTGGCGCGACGCCCTCAGAGGCGCGCAAGGCCCGCGCGCTCGGCTTCGTGTTTCAGGACGCAGCGCTATTGCCATGGCGGACCGCGCTGCAGAATGTCGAGCTGCCGCTGGAAGTCGGCGGCAGGCGGGCGCTCGGTCCCGGCGTCGCCACGCCGCGCGAGCTGATGGCGCTGGTCGGGCTTGCGGGGTGGGAAAACAGCTACCCGCACGAACTGTCGGGCGGCATGCGCCAGCGCGTTTCGATCGCCCGGGCGCTGCTGGGCGGCCCACGGCTGCTACTGATGGACGAGCCATTCGGCGCGCTCGATGAAATCACCCGCGACCGGCTGAACGCGGAGTTGCGCCGGATCTGGGCCGACACCGGCACCACCATCTTGTTTGTCACCCACTCGGTCTACGAGGCGGTCTATCTCGCCGAGCAGGTGCTGGTGTTGTCAGCCAATCCCGGGCGCGTCGCAGCACTTGAAAGCATCGAACTGCCGCGTGACCGCGAGCTTTCGATTCGCGACACTCCCGATTTTGTTGCCATCGCCGCGCGGCTCCGCGCCCATCTCGGGAGCGTCCATTGAGCGCGGTTGCCGACAGCATGGTGATTCCGGCCTCGCGCGAGGCCGGAATCAAGGCCGCCGAAGCTGCCTTTCGGGCCCAACAGAAAAGTGCGCGGCTGCGGCGGCGTGTGCTGCCGGTCATCGGCATTGCCGCGCTGCTCGGCGTCTGGGCGGCATTGGTCTATGTCCTCAAGGTGCCGACCTTCGTCGCCCCGTCGCCGCAGCTGGTGGCGATCACCCTGGTCGCTAAACTCGACATCCTCTTGACCAACCTGGTGCCGACCGCGATCGAGGCGGTGAGCGGGTTTGTGCTGGGGAACCTGACGGCGATCGTCATCGCCGCTGCCTTCGTGCACAAGAAATCGCTGGAGCAGGCCTTCTTTCCGGTGGTGGTGCTGATCAACTCGATCCCCGTGGTGGCCAAGGCGCCGATCCTGGTGCTGTTGCTCGGCAACGGCATGGAGCCCAAAATCGCCATTGCGGCGCTGGTCTGCTTCTTTCCGACGCTGGTGAACATGGTTCGCGGTCTGGAATCGGTGAACCCGCAGTCGCTGGAACTGATGAAGGTGCTGTCCGCCTCCAAGACCGAGATCTTCTTCAAGCTCAGGCTTTTGAACGCGGTGCCCTATCTGTTCTCGGCGCTGAAGATCGCCGCCTCGACGGCGGTCATCGGCGCCATCGTCGGCGAATGGATCGGCTCGACCACGGGCATCGGCGCCCTGATCATCCAGTCGACCTATAATTTCGACAGCGCCATGCTGTATGCCACCGTGATCGTCGGCTCGGCGTTTTCGGTGACCTTCTTCCTCACCATCACGCTGATCGAGCGTCTCGTGATTCGCTGGCAGCCCATCACGTCGACCTGAACGGAGCGCTCTCATGTCGCAGTCCGCAACGATATCCGAAACCAGTGGACCGGTCCCGGTGGTCACACGATCAGACGTGGTCGTGGTCGGCGGCGGCCCGGCCGGCTTTGCTGCCAGCATCGCGGCGCGGCGCGAGGGCTGCTCGGTCACCCTGATCGAGCGCTATCCCTATCTCGGGGGCCTTGCCTCGGGCGGCATGGTGCTGGTGCTGGACGACATGAACAACGGCCAGGAAGTCACGGTAACCGGGCTGTGCATGGAAATGATCGAGCGCATGGCAAAGGTCGGCGCCTGCGTCTATCCGCCGCCCGAAGATCGAAGGCAGGGCTGGGACGCCTACCGCAAATGGGCGCATTGGGGGCTGTTCGATTTTCGTAACGCCACTAAGCCGGCCGCCATCGTGATGGCCGCCGCGTTCGATCCCGATGGCTGGAAGCGGGTCTCCAATGACATGATCGCGGAAGCAAAGGTCGACGTGCGCCTGCACTCCTGGTTCTCCAGGGCGATCGTTGGCGATGGCCGGATCCAGGGCGTGATCTGTGAGACCAAGGCCGGCCGGCAGGCGATCATGGGCGATATCGTGATCGACACCTCGGGGGATCTCGACGTCGCCGCGTCGGCCGGCGCGACCTTCACCGACGGCGCCTACATGATCACGACGGTCTTCCGACTGGGCGGCGTCGACATCGAGGCCGCCGAGCGATTTCGCTACGAGGAGCCGGAGGCCTTTGCCAGGCTCGACAAGCTCGCCAAGCGCACCGTGGGCGGCTCCTGGGATCGCTGGTGGCTGGCAACGCCATTGCCGGGTGTGGTCTGGTGCAATTGTCCGCACATGACCGGCTTCGACGCCATGAAGGTCGAGGACCAGACCCGCGCTGATTTCGAGGGCCGCAAGCGCATTTATGCGCTGGTCGATTTCGTTCGCGCCAGCATGCCCGGTTTTGCCAATTGCTACGTCATCGATGTCGCGCCGCAGCTCGGCGTTCGCCAGACCCGGCTGCTCCAAGGCGAATATGTCGTGACCAAGGACGACGTCAACAACCGCGTTCATTTCCCCGATACCGTGGCGCGCGGCCGCGACTACTACACGCCCTATCGTGCCTTGCTCCCGCGCGGGATCGAGGGCCTCCTGGTTGCCGGCCGGCATTACTCGGCAACTGAATCGGCGCAGAAATTGTCGCGGGAAATTCCGCCTTGCATGTCGATGGGGCAGTCGGCCGGCGTGGCGGCCGCGCTGGCACTGTCGGCCGGCATTGCGCTTAAGGCGGTCGATCCGAAGACGATCTGCGCGCGCGTGCGCGCCCAAGGCGGCGACCCCGGCGATATTCCCTCTGCCAATGCCCTCGTCATGGAGACTGCCGCGTGACCGAACCCAGCACCATGCCGCTTGCCGGCGTCCGCGTGATCGATTTCACCCAGGTGATGATGGGACCGGTCGCAACGCAAATGCTGGCCGACTACGGCGCCGATGTGATCAAGATCGAGAAGCCCGGCACCGGAGATCTGTCGCGCACCTCCTTTCCCGACGATCCCGCGGGCCTGCTCGGCCCGGTCTACTGCTCGCTCAACCGCAACAAGCGCTCGATCGTGCTGGACACCCGCAAGCCCGAAGGCCGTGCCGCCGTGCTCAAGCTGGTCGAAACCGCCGACGTTGTGGTCAACAATTTCCGCGCCGGCGTGATGGAGCGCCTGGGCTTCGGTTATGAGGAGTTGTCGAAGCTCAATCCGCGGCTGATCTATGCGGTCGGTACCGGCTTTGGCCTCACCGGACCCTATTCTCACAAGGGCGGCCAGGACGTGCTGGCGCAGGCCATGTCCGGCACCATGCACCGCCGCTCCGACGCTGATCTGCCGCTCTCGATCTATCCGACCACGTTCGCCGATTATTCCGCCGGGATGCATCTGGTGCAGGGCGTGCTGCTGGCGCTGCTGCAGCGGGAGAAGACCGGCAAGGGCCAGCGCATCAGCGTGTCGCTGCTGGATTCGATGCTGGCGGCGCAGACCCAGGAGGCCGCCGCTCACCTGATGCGCGGGCGCGAGGTGAACTGGGGGGCGATGCCCCTGTCCGGAGTGTTCGAGACCAGCGATGGGGCCTTGGCCCTGGTCGGGGCCTTCAAGGCCCATCCGCTGCGCGACATCTGCACCGCGCTCGAGATCGCCGACCTCTCGCAGGACCCTCGCTTTGAAGGCCACGCCCAGCAGGTCATGAACAAGAAGGCTCTCCACGCGGCATTCCGCGCCTCTTTCAAGGCCAACACCACGGCCTATTGGCTGGCACGGCTGGAAGCGCAGGACCTGTTGTGCGCGCCGGTCCGCACGCTGGCCGAGGCGCTCGCCGACGAACAGACTGAGATCAACGGCATGATCCTGGAGGCCGACGGCGAGGTCGAGCGCGTCAAGGTGGTCGGTTCACCCATTCATATGGAACAGGCGCCGGTGACGATCAGGATTCCGCCATCGCACCTCGGCCAGTATACCGACGCCGTGCTTGCCGAACTCGGCTTCGTCAGCGCCACGGCGGCCGAGTGATGCCGGTTCATTTTGTCGTCAAAGAGCACGTCGCGCGGGTCACGATCGACCGGCCCGAGGTGTTGAACGCGGTCGATGCGGCGACTACGCGCGAGCTCGAGGCGATCTGGCTCTCGATCGAGAGCAATCGCGAGGTCCGCGCCGTGGTGCTGACCGGCGGCGGCGAGCGCGCCTTCTGCACCGGCGCCGACATGAAGGGCGGCAGCGGCGCATCCGGCCTGGAATACTGGGCCACGGCGCAGCCGAACGGATTTGGCGGCATCGCGCTGCGCACGACCCTCGATGTGCCCGTGATCGCGCGGGTCAACGGCCACGCCGCGGGCGGCGGTTTCGAGATGGTGCTCGGCTGCGACATTGTTCTGGCGGCCGAGCAGGCGACGTTCAGCCTGCCGGAGGCGCGGGTCGGGCGGTTGCCGCTCGACGGCGGCATGACGCTATTACAGCGGCAGATTCCCTTCCGGGCGGCAATGGGCATCCTGCTGACCGGGCGACGTGTTCCGGCTTCGGAGGCGCTGGCGCTCGGCATCGTCAACGAGGTTGTGCCGGGCAAGGCGCTGGACGAGGCCGTCGATCGCTGGCTCCAGCAGATCCTGGCCTGCGCCCCGCTCTCGGTTCGTGCCATCAAGCAGGTGGTGCGGCAGACCGCGCATCTCAGCGCCTCCGAAGCGCGCGCCGCGCGGCTTCCGGCGTTGGTCGAGGCGCTGGTCTCGGAGGATGCCAATGAGGGCGTCAAGGCTTTCGTTGAAAAACGCAAGCCGAACTGGAAAGGTCGCTAAGACGCCGCCAGCCGATCAATTCCGTGAGACATATCATTCGGAAACTCGCTCCGACATCATCCTGAGTTCGCCATCGGCGTGGGCCGACCCGCTGTGTATGAAAGAGCCGCGGGTTCGGTGCCCCCTCGCCCCGCAAGCGGCTATCGTATGCACACTTTTGATTCGACCTTCTTGGTCGGCTTGACGAAAAATGTGAGTCATCAGAGTCGCTTGTATCAATTCTGGCAACGATCGATGACTTAAGCAGGGCGTCTCGCTAACCAATTGAAAAAGAATCTCTTTTCGAGAAGTGTGAATCGAATAGCCGCAAGCGGGGCGAGGGGGCATACCGCCGCTGCCGCGAGATCGAGCCTCATTCATCTCCGCTTTCCTATTAGAGGATGAGGAGCGGGGGAGGCCTCACGACTGGCTTTGCGACTGCCACTGACCGGGCCGGCCCACCTGCTCGACCTTGACCGCGACCGTCAGGGTTTCCATGCCGCCGCCGTAGCGGGTGCCGCGCACGGGTGCCGCGCCGAGATAATCGAGGCCGATGGCGACGCGGACATGGGCATCCGTGGTGCAGATGGCGTTGGCCGGATCGAAACCGACCCAGCCGAGATCCGGCACGAAGGCTTCGGCCCAGGCGTGGCCGGCCTGCTGATTGACCATGCCGTCGGAGCGCAGGAAATGCCCGGCGATGAAGCGCGCCGGCACCCCGCCGGAGCGCGCGCAGGCAATGAAAATGTGCGCGTAGTCCTGGCAGACCCCGCGTTTCAATCCGAAGGCTTCCACCGCCGACGTGCCGCTGTTGGTGGGGTCTTCGTCGAAGGTCATGTGCTCGTTGATCTGCATCATCAGGGCATGCAGGAAGCCGAGCACATCGGCTTCCAATTCCGCGCGCAAGTTTCGCGCAAAGGTCGCCATGGCCGGATTGACTTCGGTCAGCTGGGTCGAGCGCAGGAACAGGCTCGGCGGAAAGCGCTCATCGCTGCCTCTTAGCACGCCGCCGGTGTCGTGGGTCTCGACCATGCCTTCGACGGTGATGGTGAGATCGGCCAGCGGGCCGTGGGTCAGCACATGGGTGAGGTTGCCGAAGGCATCCTGGTGGACGTCGAGACGGGAATCGGTGGAAACGTCGATCTGCCATTCCGCGACGTATTGCCCGTCATGGCTGCCGGGCGTCATCCGCAGGATCTGGATGACCCCGGTGGCCGGGGGTTCGTAGCGGTAGGTGGTCGAATGAGAAATTCGCAGACGCATGGCAGCATCATACCAGATATTGCTTGGTGATGATTTCGCCGAGTCTCGCATTATCCGCGATGAACTCCTGGATGAATTCATGCACGCCGTGCTGGAAGATATCGTCCATATGACTGTGCTCCAGGCGGTTACGAACACCGCGGGCGTGGCGCTGGGCGGCGCCCTGCCGGCCATAGGCGACGCCGATCTGGTCGAGGTTTCGCACCAGGTTGCCGTAACAACTGGCGAGTGAACGCGGCAGCGAATCGTTGAGGATCAACAGATCCGCGATCAGCCAGGGTTTCAGGGTTTCGCGATAGACCCAATGGTAGGCGGTCAGCGCCGAAACCGAGCGCAGGATCGAGGTCCACTGATAATAGTCGAGCGGTCCGCCGACATGCTCCTGTTCGGGCAACAGCACGTGGTACTTGACGTCGAGGATGCGGGCGGTGTTGTCGGCGCGCTCCAGATGCAGGCCGAGCCGGGAAAACCAGTAGGCATCGTTGCGCAGCATGGTGCGGTAGGCCGAACCGTCGAACCGCAACGAGGTTTCCTGGACGAAGCGCAAGAATTTCGTCAGGTCCTCGCGGGTTTTGGTGCCTTTGCCCCAGATCTCCTGCAGATCGATCCAGGCGCCGTTGATGGTGTCCCACATCTCGCTGGTCAAGGCAGTCCTCACCGAACGCGAATTGAGCCGCGCATTCTCGATGCAGTTCCTGATCGACGACGGATTTGAGGACGCAAACGACAGATATTCGACCACGTTGTGTTCGTCGGCTTGGGTATAGGTCTCATAGAAGCTGGCGCTGACCCCGGCGGTCAAAAGCGCCGAATCCCACTCGTTGGTCTTTCCGACATAGGTATTAGGCAAGGCGGTGACTCGCAGCGTCGCCTCGATGGTGCGCGCCAGATATTCCGCGCGTTCGACATAACGGGCCAGCCAGTAAAGGTTTTCGGCGGTGCGCGACAGCATGCGTAAGATCAGGTTCTTGCCCGCTCGCCGGGCGGGATGGTGGGGCGCAGAGAGGACAGCGGTGATAATCGTACAGCTCGCAACGGGTGCATCATTCGTCCAGTATCCAGGTGTCCTTGGTGCCGCCGCCCTGGCTTGAATTGACTACCAGCGAGCCTTGCTTCAGCGCCACCCGGGTCAGTCCGCCTGGCACGATGGTGACGTTCTTGCTGCCCGTGAGCACAAACGGCCTGAGGTCGACGTGGCGCGGCGCCAGGCCGGTTGCGACGCAGGTCGGGCAGGTCGACAGCGCCAGGGTCGGTTGGGCGATGAAACCTTCCGGTTCGCGCTTGAGCTTGTCGCGGAAGGCCTCGATCGTCGCTTTCGTCGCGGCCGGGCCGATCAGCATGCCGTAGCCGCCGGAGCCGTGCACTTCCTTGACCACCAATTCGCCGAGGTTGTCGAGCACATAAGCGAGATCCTTGGGCTCGCGGCAGCGATAGGTCGGCACGTTCTTCAGCACCGGCTCTTCGCCGAGATAGAATTTCACGATCTCGGGCATATAGGAATAGACCGCCTTGTCGTCGGCGATGCCGGTCCCGACCGCGTTGGCGAGCGTGATATTGCCGGCGGCGTAGGCCGACATCAGCCCGGGTACGCCAAGCGCCGAGTCCGGCCGGAAGGTGAGCGGATCGAGGAAATCGTCATCGACCCGGCGGTAGATGACGTCGACGCGCTTGAGGCCCTCGGTGGTGCGCATGAAGACTTCGTCGTTCTTGACAACGAGGTCACGGCCTTCGACCAGTTCAATGCCGAGCTTGTCGGCCAGAAATGAATGTTCGTAATAGGCTGAATTGTAGACCCCGGGCGTCATCAGCGCCACCGTCGGCTCGGCCGCGGCGCTCTGCGGCGCCACCGATCGCAGCGCCGCCAACAACTCGTCGGGATAGCGTTCCACCGGCGCGACGCGGTGACGCGCGAACAGGTCCGGAAACAGCCGCATCATGATTTCGCGGTTTTCCAGCATGTAGGAGACGCCGGAGGGCGTGCGCGCATTGTCCTCGAGCACGTAGAATTCTTCCGGGTTGATGCGAATGATGTCGATGCCGGCGATGTGGACGTAGACATCGTGCGGCACATCCTGGCCGTTCATCTCCGGCCGGAATACCGGATTCTGGAAGATCAGGTCGTCGGGGATGATATTGGCGCGCAGAATGTCCCGGCCGTGATAGACGTCGCGCAGGAACATGTTGAGCGCGCGCACCCGCTGCTTCAGTCCCTTCTCCAGGATTGCCCACTCCTTGGCCGACATGATCCGCGGGATCACATCGAAGGGGATCAGCCGTTCCTGGGCCTCGGCGTCGCCATAGACGGCGAAGGTGATGCCGATCCGGCGGAACAAGAGCTCCGCCTCCTGGCGGCGATACTCCAGGGCGTCCGGCGGCGTCTCCTTGAGCCAGCGGGAAAGCTCCTGGTAGGCCGGGCGGAGGATGCCGTCGGGCCCGTTCATTTCATCGAAGGCGACTACCATGTATCCTGACTGCTGTTCGGGTCCATGGGACAGAGTGCATGAATGAACCCGATGGTAGCAAGGCCCGGGCCAGCGCGATATGCAATAGCGTTGTCATTTGGACTGAAACGACCGAGGTAATGCCTCAAAAATGGCTGGCGCGTGCTTATTTCGGCGGCAAAAGTCCGTGACTCCCGGGCTTGGCGTGAGCAAGATAGCTGTAACTATAATGCAGGAATGCAGGGCGAGGACAGGTCAATGAGCGATATCGTCACCGCGGGAATACTGGTGATCGGCGACGAGATCCTGTCCGGCCGCACCAAGGACAAGAACATCGGCTTTATTGCCGAATACCTCACCAATCTGGGCATCGACCTCCGGGAGGTGCGGGTCGTCGCCGACGACGAGGCCGATATCATCGCCGCGCTGGACGCGCTGCGCCATCGCTACAGCTACGTCTTCACCACCGGCGGCATCGGGCCGACCCATGACGACATCACCGCCGACGCGGTGGCCAAGGCATTTGGCGTCGGCATCGATCATCACCCGGAAGTGGTGGCGCGGTTTCGCGAGCGCTTCCAGAATCCCGGCGAGTTGAACGAGGCGCGCTTGAGGATGGCGCGCATTCCCGACGGCGCCGAACTGATCCAGAGCGCGACCATCCTGGCCCCCGGCTTCAAGATCGGCAATGTCATTGTGATGGCCGGTGTGCCCTCGATCATGCAGGCGATGATGGACATCGTCGCGCCGAAGTTGAAATCCGGGGTGAGAATGCTGTCGGACACCGTGCGCGCCAACGCCCGGGAAGGCGACATCGGCGGCCCCTTGCGCGACATCGCCAGCGCGCATCCCGATACCATCATCGGCAGCTATCCCTTCCTCGACGAGGACAAGAAGCCGAACACCAATCTGGTGGTCCGCTCGCGCGATCCTGAACGACTAGCGGCCGCGATGGCCGCGGTGAAGGAAATGCTGGCGGGATTGAACATCGTCCGCTAGCGGAGACTGTCCGAATCTAGTCGAGTACGCCGTGGCCGCGATGGCTGAGGCCTTTTCATCAGATGATGCAGGAGACAAAATAATGGCGGAACATCCCGAACTGAGCGCACAGGAGCGGGCGGGCAAGGCCTTTCCAGTCTCTTGGGACCAGTTTCACCGGGATTGCCGGGCGCTGACCTGGCGGCTCAACGAGGTCGGGCCCTTTCATGCGGTCATCGCGATCACCCGCGGGGGGCTAGTGCCGGCGGCGATCGTGGCGCGCGAACTCGGGGTGCGCGTCATCGATACCGTCTGCATTGCGAGCTATGATCATACAAAGCAGGGCGAGTTGCAGGTGCTGAAGGCTATTTCGGCCGACACCGCCAAACTCGGCGGCGGCACCGGCAAGGGACTTCTGATCGTCGATGATCTCGTCGATACCGGCAAGACCGGGCGGCTGGTACGCGACATGATGCCGGACGCGCATTTTGCCACGGTGTACGCCAAGCCCAAGGGGCGACCCTTGGTCGATACTTTCATCACCGAAGTGTCGCAGGACACCTGGATCTTCTTTCCCTGGGATACCGCGCTGTCGTTCCAGCCCCCGATCCGCGACGGCGCGGCGTGACGTTCCCGCAGTGAGCGTGCGTTAAAGTACGGCGTTTTCCAAGTTTTTGCCATATCGGCATTTCCCCGCTCCTCATCCCCGGGAGCATCGCGCCAGCGATGCGTCTCGAAGGATGGCCATATGCGACGGCCGTGCAAGCGGCCATCCTTCGAGACGCAAGCCTTCGCCCTGCTAGCTAACTCGGATATTTGATCGCGTTGATTACTATGGCAGCGAAAATTGTTTTGGCAAAATTCCAGGTCGGGTTACTTGCTTCGAGGCAGTCATGGATGCCACTTACTGGATCATTGGCGCTGCGGCCGTATTTGCGGCGACCGCCGTTTTGTCGCTCGCATGGGTTCTTGTCGGCAGTTTCGCCCGTCGGCGCTGGCCCGGCCAACCCCGGAGCTTCCGGCAAATGGTCGGAGCTGTGCTCGCGGTTTGTGGATTGGTGCTGCTTGTGGGAACAGTAGTTGCCGCGCCCTGGAGCGACCAATCACGCTGGACCAACGAGCTGGCCCTCCAAGCGCCGAGCCATCTGGCTCCTGCGGCTTCCAACGGGCCAAGCCCGCTGATATCTGATCTCGCCCAGCAGGTCGGCGATGACGGAACGCTCGTCGCCATCACGATCTCAGGAGGCGGCTCGCGCGCCGCCTACTTTGCGGCTGCCGTGCTGGAGCGGCTTTCCAAGGTGAAATGGCCGGGCCCGAACGGGGGCTCCCTGATCGAGCACGTCAATCTGCTTTCGAGTGTGTCCGGAGGCAGCCTGGCGGCGGCTTACTTCGCTCTCAATGGCCCGGGACGGAGCAATCCGGGACCACATGCGCTGGCCAAATTCTTCGAGCGTTACAAACAGGCGATGGCGACAAATCTTGAACTGTCCGCGCTCGGCGATCTCCTTGATCCCCGCAATACGCTCCCGATGCTGACGCTCAACCGGCCGATGGCTGAATTGGTGGCGAACGTGATCGACGACGTTCTCACCGGCGGCAAAGCAACTACACTAGGGGAACTGCAACGGCGCGCGACCGAGGGCAAGGGGCCGATCCTGCTTCTCAACGCGACGAAACTCGACGATAGCAGCCCCTTTGTCTTCGCCGTTGACGATCGGACGCGCCCCATCTTCACGTTCGCTCTCACCCCGGAGACCTCCGGCTTGCCGAAGCTCAGCCGAAAGGTGGATCGGCCCAGGTCCATCAGCTTCTTTGACGATCGCTACGGTGAGCTCGGGCAATACCGAATTGCCGATGCGGTTGCCGCGTCGGCCGCCTATCCGGTCATGCTGGGATCGATTGCACTCGGAACCCGCTACGGCCCCACTGTGCTCCTCGGTGATGGCGGACTGGTCGATAATCTTGGCCTCCTGACGCTCTACAGCTTGCTGCTCGATCCGGATTTGTATAAGCTTACGCAAGGACGACTCCGTCGGGTCATTGTGCTCACGATCGACAGCGAGACACAGAGTATCCATCCCGGCCTGCTTTCCGGCCTTGAAGGCCTCAGCACCTGGAGCGAGGAGGCGCTCCACCGATTTGTTATTCCCGCAATGATCCGGAGCGCCTACCAGCGCGAACTCGGCGACGTGCTTGAGGATGACGCGTGGAAGGACTTTTCGCCGCCGTCGCCGGTTTTTATTTCATATGGAGTGTGCAGCGGCAGAGACATCGCTACGCGCTTCCGTCTTAGCGAGGCTGATCGCAAATGGGTCCAGGAGACCGCCGAGGTCTGCGTGCTCGATGCAGGTATCAAGAAGCTGGAAGCGCTGCTTGCGGCACCGCCTAAACGCCCGGGTCCGCTCTACGATGGCCGATTTACCTTAACCGACCTGAGTGCTGTCGAGGCCCTCCTGGAGATTGCCGAGAAGGAACAAACCTGGTGGCGATGGAAACACACAACCGTCGAGATCGATCGGCTGACGACCGAGAAGCCAATGTGGAGTCCACCTCCGGCGCCGGATGGGATGCGGCTGATGCCGCAGCCCATCGACGCGTTGGACAGGGAAAGACTCGACAAGACGCAATACGATTTCAAGGTTGACGTCCAGCCAGGAGGCTGGGCGATCGTGCGAGCGACGCCGCGCGTCTACAGGCACCCTGGACGCGTATCCTTCTACGTGGAACTCGATCCCGCGATACTCGACGATGATATCTGCGATGCCGTTCTGGCAAACATCCGCGGCGAGGATAGCAAGGGCGCTCCCACGGGGCCAGATGCTCCGCTGTTCGTTGCGGACGGTCCGGGCTGCGTTGACAGGTGATCTTCTCATGCGCGCGAGCGATGCGTCTCGAAGCCTCATCCCCAGGAGTATCGCGTCAGCGATGCGTCTCGAAGGATGGCTGCAAACTCCGGTGCAAGCTGCCATCCTTCGAGACGCCCGGCTTTGCCGGGCTCCTCAGGAAGAGGACAACTCATAAAGAAGCCGGATGCCGCTGCAAAACCGCGTCACGCCATCAGGCGAAATCATCGCCACCCCGCATCGCGGGATGTTCACAGGCAATCGCGGCATCATCCACGATCCCGCGACCAGGACGCTGGCGCGACGCTGGGCCAGCCAGGCATGGCTGGTCTGCCTCTGCGACTTCCGCGGCCGGCGGCGCGAGGTCATGGCAACGCGCAGTTGGACCGAGCTGTTCTTTCTCGACGAGGCGACGGCGCTTTCGGCCGGACACCGCCCATGCTTTTTCTGCCGTCGCGATGACGCGCTGAAATTTCGCGCGGCGTGGGAAAAAGGCAATGGCGTTGCGAATGTGCGTGCGGCTGAGATCGACAGCGTGCTGCACCGGGAACGGCTGGAGGGTCATGCCAAGCGGCTACATCCGCTGCCGATGCCGTGGCAGCGATTGCCCGACGGGGCGATGCTGCGGGAAGCGAGCGACAGTTCTCTGGTTCTGCAGGGCCGCGCGCTGCATTGGTCGCCAGCCGGTTATCGCGACTCCCGGACCGTGCTCGAGGATGCCGTATTGCTGACGCCACCCTCGACGCTACGTGCGCTATCTGCGGGATATCGGCCGGTGCTGCATCCAACTGCCGCGGCAGTGATGGTGTAACCCTGTCGTTGCCGCCGTCTCAGCCCAGCCGTTGCCTTGCCAGTTCGGCGCCGGCGCCGAGCGCCATCAGCTTGGCTTCGGCGATATCGCGGCGCATCGGCGCCATGCCGCAATTGGTGGTGGCGATGATGTTGCTGATCGGCACGAACTTGGCGACTTTCTCGATCACCTCGACGACATCCTCCGCGGTCTCGACCGTGTCGCTGGCAACATCGATCACACCGGCCTGCACGATCTTGCCCTTGAGCAGAGCAAGCAGTTCCAGCGGCACCCGCGAGTTGCGGCATTCGATCGCGACTTGCTGAATCGGACTTTTCGCAATTACCGGAAAGATATCCTCGTACTGCCGCCACTCGCTGCCCAACGTCTCTTTCCAGTCGGTGTTGGCCTTGATGCCGTAGCCATAGCAGATGTGCACGGCGGTTGAGCAGGTCAGCCCCTCGGCGGCGCGCTCCAGCGCAGCGATGCCCCAGTCGGAGACCTCGTCCATGTAGACATTGAAGGCGGGCTCGTCGAACTGGATCAGGTCGACGCCGTCGGCCTGCAGGGCGCGGGCCTCCTGGTTGAGCAGTTCGGCGAAGGCGAACGCCATCTTGACGCGGTCGCCGTAATACTGGTCGGCGATGGTGTCGATGATGGTCATCGGGCCGGGCAGGGTGAATTTCAGCTGCCGCCTGGTATGGGTGCGGGCGATGCGGGCCTCGGCGGCATGGACGCGGCCGGTCAGCCGGAGCGGCGCCACCACCTGCGGCACCATCGCCTTGTAGCGGTCTTTCCGGATGCCCATCTCGACCTTGTGCGCGAAGTCGATGCCTTCGATCTTTTCCAGGAAGCCGTGAACAAAGTGCTGGCGCGCCTGCTCGCCCTCGGTGACGAGGTCGATCCCGGCATCCTCCTGGAGCTTGATGGCAAGCAGGGTGGCGTCGCGCTTGGCGCGCGCCAGTTCCTCGCCTTGCGATTTCCAGGGCGCCCATAGCTTGTTGGGTTCGGCCAGCCATTCCGGCTTCGGCAGCGAGCCCGCGATCGTGGTTGGAAACAGCATGGTGGCCTCCCGGCGGTTCTGATTGGGTGCCTGTGTGCCACGGTCGCCATGCGCCCGACAAGGCCGCTGGCGCGACTGGAACAGGGTCACGCCAAAGGCTAGGATGTGGTCCCGCCTGCTTCTGGGATCGCCCATGATCGACCTGCATTACGCGCCGACGCCGAACGGCTGGAAAATTTCGATCATGCTGGAGGAGCTCGGCCTTCCCTACACGGTTTTTCCCGTCAACATACGCGCCGGTGAACAGTTCAGGCCGGAGTTTCTCGCCATCAGCCCGAACAACCGTATTCCGGCGATCGTGGACCATGCGCCTTCCGACGGCGGCGAGCCGTTTTCGGTGTTCGAGACCGGCGCGATCCTGATTTATCTGGCCGACAAGAACGGCCGCTTTTTGCCCAAGGACATGCGCGGCCGATCCGAGGTCATGCAATGGCTGATGTGGCAGATGGGCGGTCTCGGTCCGATGCTCGGCCAGCACGGACATTTCGCCCTTTATGCCGCGGAGAAAGATTCCCTACGCCATCGAACGCTATCGCGACGAGGCGGCGCGGCTTTATGGCGTGCTCGACAGGCAACTCGGCAGAACCGGCCGCTACGTCGCGGGCGAGTATTCCATTGCCGATATCGCCTGCTTTCCCTGGACCATGACCCACAAGGCGCAGGGCTTTACGCTCGATGACTATCCCCACGTCAAGCGCTGGTATGCCGAGGTGCGGGCGCGACCTCAGGTGCAGGCGGGGTTAGCGATCGGCAAATTCGTCAAGGAGCCGTTCGACGAGGAGGCGCGCAGGAACATGTTCGGGCAGGCGGCAAAGCAGATCGGCAAGCAAAACTAGCGACTTGTCATTCCCTGGCCCATAACTTCCATGAGTGGTTATGGATTCCGGGCTTCGCCAAGCGGCGCATCCCGGAATGACGGGGTTTGAGTTAGCCAACGAGACCACTAAACATGAGGGAAAACGCACCATGATCGAATTTTTCTTCGACTGCTCCAGCCCCTGGACCTATCTCGCCTTCCACAACATCCAGCCGATGGCCAAGGAATTTGGCGTCGAGATTTCGTGGCGGCCGATCCTGGTCGGCGGCATTTTTAATACCATCAACCCGAGCGTCTATGCCTCGCGGGAAAATCCGGTGCCAGCCAAGGTGAATTACCAGAAGAAAGACATGGCCGACTGGGCCCGCTCGGCCGGACTGGCGATTCTGATGCGGCCGACGGTATTTCCGGTCAACAGCGTCAAGGCGATGCGTGGCTGTATCTGGCTAGACCAGAAAATGCTGCCGTTCGCGCGTGCGGTGTTCGAGAGCTACTGGGGCGGCGACAAGGATATTTCGCAGGACGCGGTGCTGACCGAAATATGCAACAGCGTCGGCATCGATCCGCAAAAATTCTTCGCTGCGATCGGCACCCAGGCGATCAAGGATCAGCTCAAGGCCAACACCGACGAAGTGATGGCGCGCGGCGGCTTCGGTTCGCCGACCATCTTCATCGACAAGACCGACATGTATTTCGGCAACGACCGCCTGCCGCTGGTCCGCGAAGCGCTGCAGCGGCGACGCGCGAGCGCGGCCTGATGCCGGAGGCGGTGGTCTGCCGCGAACTGGGTCCGCCCGAAAGCCTGCGGCTTGAGACCATCGCCCCGGCTCCGCTGGGGCGGGGAGCGGTGCGGGTCAAGGTCCATGCCGCCGGGATCAATTTTCCCGACATCTTGATGGTGGCCGGCGACTATCAGCTCAAGCCCGAGCTGCCGTTCACGCCGGGGGTGGAAGCCTCAGGTGAAGTGCTCGAGCTCGATGATGCCGAAAGCGGCGTCGCGGTCGGCGACCGCGTCATCGTCAGGATGCGGCACGGGGCTTACACCGACGAGGTGGTGGTCGCATCCTCGCAGCTCACGCCGCTACCCTCGACGTTCGATTATGCCGAGGGCGCGACCTTTCTGGCCGCCTATGGCACGGCCTACCATGCGTTGATCGATCGCGGCCGGCTGCAACCGGGTGAAGTGCTGCTGGTGCATGGCGCCGGCGGTGGCACAGGCCTTGCCGCGGTCGAACTCGGCAGGCTGCTCGGCGCGCGCGTGATCGCGGCGGCGTCGTCGGAAGCCAAGCTCGAGGTCGCGCAGGCGCGCGGCGCCGATCATGGCGTCCTCTACGGAGCCGAGCCCTTTCGCGAGGCGGTAAAGCGTATCACCGATGGGCGTGGCGCCGACGTGGTCTTTGATCCCGTCGGCGGCGAGATCTTTGAAAACAGCCTGCGCTGCATTGCCTGGGGAGCCCGTATCCTGGTGATCGGCTTCACCGGCGGCATCGGTCTTGCGCGGACCAACCTTGTGCTGATCAAGGGCGCCAGCGTGCTCGGGGTTCGCGCTGGCGAGGCCGCGCGGCGAAATCCGGCCCTGGGCGAAGCGCGGATCAAGGCGCTGTTGGCCTGGGCGCAAGCCGGCAAGATCCGTCCCCACATCTCGCACCGCCTGCCGCTGCGAGATTGCGCGACCGCGATGCGGCTTCTGATCGAGCGCAAGGCGATCGGTCGGGTGGCGTTGATGATGGGGTGACTGCCGTCATTCTCGCCGTGACGGCTATTCGTACCGCCGCTCGTCCCACCACGGAAAATAATCCGGCATGTCGGTCGAGACCTTGTCCTTGAATTCGGCCGGGCGCTTCTCCAGAAAGGATGTGACGCCCTCCCTGACATCGGCGGAGCGGCCGCGGGTGTAGATGCCGCGGCTGTCGATCTTGTGGGCTTCCATCGGATCGTCGGCGCCCGACATCCGCCACATCATCTGCCGGATCAGCGCCACCGATACCGGCGCGGTCTTGGCGGCGATTTCGCGCGCCAGCGCGCGGGCGGCCGGCAATAGTTGATCCGGCGGCACCACCTGGCTGACGAGGCGGCCGGCCAGCGCCTCCTGCGCCGGAAAGACCCGCCCGGTGTAGCACCACTCCAGTGCCTGGGAGATACCGACGATGCGTGGCAGGAACCAGCTCGATGCCGCCTCCGGCACGATGCCGCGTTGGGAAAAGACAAAGCCGAACCGCGCGGTCTCCGAGGCGATGCGGATATCCATCGCGAGCTGCATGGTGACGCCGATGCCGACCGCCGGGCCGTTCACCGCGGCGATCACCGGTTTGAGGCACTTGAAGATGCGCAACGTGACCTGGCCGCCACCGTCGCGCACATTGGGATCGCTGTAGTCGACCTGACCATCGGCGTGCCGTTTCACCGGGCCGCGCCGTGCGTCGCGATCGAAGGTGTCGGCGCCGGAAGAGAGGTCGGCGCCGGCGCAGAAGGCCCGCCCGGCGCCGGTGACGATGATGGCCCTGATCTCGTCGTCCCTATCGGCATGGTCGAACGCGTCGATCAACTCCTGCTGCATCGTGCCATTGAAGGCGTTGAGCTTGTCGGGCCGGTTCAGCGTGAGGGTGAGGATCTGCTCGGCGACCTCATATTTGATCGTCTCATAAGCCATCGGATGATTTCCTTCCTATTGATTTAGGACCTCATCCTGAGGGCATCGCGCAAGCGATGCGTCTCGAAGGATGGCAGCGTGTTTCCATGGTTCGAGACGCGCGGCGTTGCCGCGCTCCTCACCATGAGGGCTGGAGAAGACTGGCATGATTGCTTCATGAGATCGATCCGCTGGGCGGCGCCGGCCACGGCCGTTGTACCCCGCGCAGGTTCTCGAACGCCTTGGCCATGCCGAGCACGCCGAGATCGTCGAATCGGCGGCCGACGATCTGCAGGCCGATCGGGAAACCGCGCTCGCTAAAGCCGCCGTTGATCGAGATGGCGGGATTTTCCGCCATGTTCCACGGCACGGTGAAGCCGATGTGCTCGAACGGCCGGTCGGGATCGTTGATCGGGGCGGCGAGTTCGGCGGCGAAACTCACCACCGGCGATACCGGCGAGATCACATAGTCCAGTTTGCTGAACAACTGCGCGGCCGCGGCTCGAAGTGCCATGGTGGCATTAAAGCCTCTGATCACATCGACGCCGGACAGACGGGCGCCGGCCTCCGCCCATTTCAGGATGTAGGGCAGCGCCTTGGCGCGCTCGGCCGGCGCAAGCCTGGAAAGATCGTCCCACATCCGCGCGCGCCAGAAATGATCGAGCCCGTCGAGCATCTCCCGCGTCAGGATCCCCGGCACCTCGGTGACGACGGCGCCCGCCATTTCGAACGTGCGGGCGGCTTGCACCGCGATATCGCATACTTCACGCTCCGGCGCTTGCCCGGTGCCGGCCTCGAGCATCAGGCCGAGGCGTAAGTGGCCCAAGGGTTTTTCCAGCGCGGTCCAATCGATGTCGGCGGGCGGCAGGCTCATGCCGTCACGGCTGTCGGGCCGCGACAGCGTGCTCATCATCAAGGCCGCGTCGGCGACGGTGCGGGTCATCGGCCCGGCGACCCGGCCGACATAGGGAGGGTCGGTCGGTATCCGTCCCAGGCTCGGCTTCAGCGCCACCAGGCCGCACCAGCAGGCAGGCAGCCGCACCGAGCCGCCGATATCGGTGCCGAGATGCAGCGGGCCGTACCCGGCAGCCGCCGCGGCAGCGGCACCGGCACTGGAGCCGCCGGGATTTTGGCTGAGATCCCAGGGATTGCGGGTGAGGGGATGGAAACTCGAGAGGCCGGAGGACAGCATGCCGTAATCCGGCATGGTGGTCTTGGAAAAGATCACCGCGCCAGCCTCGCGCAACCGGGCCGCCGGCGGCGCATCGGCCGGGGCCGGCACCAGCCTGGTGGTGGCAGCACCAAGCGGCACCGGCACGCCCTGGGTGGCGATATTCTCCTTGATCGTGGTCGGCACGCCATCGAGCGGACCGATCGGGTCGCGCTTGTGCCAGCGTTCGGTTGAGGCGGCGGCGACGACGCGCGCGCCGTCGGGATCGAAGGCGTAGAGCGCCTTGATGTGCGGCTCCCACACCGCGACCCGCGCTAAGACGTCCTGCAGCACTTCGGAGGGCGAAAATTGCCCGGCGCGAAACCCTGCGATCAGCTCGACGGCGCTGAGGTCGTGCAGCGACGTCGGGGTTTTCGGCGATGACGGATTATGCATTTGCGGCCAGCGGCAGCCGGGTTTCGATGATACGCGCGAACATGCTGGCGCCCACGGGGAGGATCTTGTCGTCGAGGATATAGCCGGGATTATGCACCGGCACCGACCCGTCGTGACCGATCCAGAAATAGGCGCCGGGTATCGCGTGCAGCATGTCGGCGAAATCCTCGCTGCCCATCTTCGGCTTCGACCGGGTCAGGACCTTGGCGGGATCGACCACGGTACGCGCAACCTCGGCGACCACCCTGGACTGTTCCTCCTGGTTCACCAGCACGCTGAAGATATCGCGGATGTCGACGTCGATCTCGACGTCGAAAGCACTGGCGATGCCGGCGCAGATCGCCCGCATCCGCTCGCGGATCAGCGCCCGTACCTCGTCGGAAAAGGCGCGCACGGTTCCGCAGAGCTTGGCTTCGCCGGGAATAACGTTATAGGCGGAGCCGGCATGGATCTGGGTGATCGACAGCACCGCCGCCTTCAGCGGGTCGACGTTGCGGCTGACGATGGTCTGCAACGCGGTTCCGAGCGTCATTGCGATCACCACGGCATCCTTTGACCGCTCCGGCATCGCGCCATGGGCGCCATAGCCATTGATCTTGATGTCGAAGAAGTCGGCGCCGGCCATGGCCGGCCCCGGCAGCACCGCCAGCTCGCCGTGGTTGAGATCGGGCGCGTTATGCAGCCCGTAGAGTTCGTCGCAGGGGAATTTCTCGAACAGCCCGTCCTTGATCATGGCGCGCGCGCCGCCGAGGCCCTCTTCCGCCGGCTGGAAGATGAAATGCACGGTGCCGTCGAAGTTCCGGGTTTCCGCGAGATAGCGTGCGGTGCCGAGCAGCATGGTGGTATGGCCGTCATGGCCGCAGCCGTGAAAACGGCCGGGAATGGTCGAGCGCCATTTCAGATTGGTATTTTCCTCCATCGGCAGCGCATCCATGTCGGCGCGCAGCCCGATACGCTTGCCGCCGCCGCCTTTGCCTTTGAGCACGCCGACCACGCCGGTGCCACCGAGGCCGCGGTGAACCTCGATGCCCCATTGTGTCAGCTTCTCGGCGACAATTCCGGAGGTCCGGACTTCCTCGAAGCCGATTTCGGGATGGGCGTGCAGATCCCTGCGGATCGCGGTGAGTTCGTCGGCAAAGGCTTCGATGCGGTCGATATTGGGCATGCGTTATCCGTTTGAGTGTGACTTGCTTTCGGGAACGAAGGCGGGTCCGTTCGGCTTGATGCGGATGCCCCGCCGCAGCCGTGTCCACGGCAAGGCGGCGGTGTCGACCGGCATCGCGCCCGGCGCGGCGCAGATCAGAAGCCGCTCGGCGATCGGCTCGAAATCGGCGCGGAAATGCACCGAACTCTTGTTGACGAGGATGGCTTGCTCGGTCGGCTCGATGCCGACGTAACGGTACATCGACTGGTCTGCGAGCTGGGCCTTGTGTGAGCTCACCACCACCCGGACACCGCCGATCCGCAAGCTTGCCGATGGTCCCATATCCATGTCGCGGCCGCCAAAATAGGGGCCGGGTGCGACGAACTTTCCGTCGGAAAGTTGTTCGACGACAAACGTTCCTGTGTATGGCGCGTCGC
Organism: uncultured Alphaproteobacteria bacterium; assembly: GCA_963736075.1. Taxonomy (GTDB): domain Bacteria; phylum Pseudomonadota; class Alphaproteobacteria; order Rhizobiales; family Xanthobacteraceae; genus Bradyrhizobium. Next base: position 245,102 of record CAVTNW010000003.1, read on the forward strand.
CCGCGATGCCCGACTTGCCGCCAAGCGCGAGCGTGACGGTGGCGCCGACGCCCGCGGCGTGCGCGGCTTTTGCCGCTTCCGGATCGTTGATCACGCCGATCGCCGCTTTGGTCGCGTTGTTGCGGATCAGGGCGCGCAGCATGCCCGTGGTGTCGGAGTCACTGCCGGCGCCTGGGTTATCCTGGGTGTCGGCGATGACGATCGGCCGGGAGGCGCGAGTAGCCAGCTCCATCGCCAGGCGCACGCCCGCATCGGGCGTATAGATGCGACCCTCGAAATCGCCTTCGTGACTCATCACCAGTGCGGCGATGGTGTCGGCCGCGGCGTCGGCATCGGCCTGTGTCCTGCCATAGGCCACGACGGTCGGTCCGCAACCCGGGAAGTCCGTCGCCGGGAAGCCCGGCGCGAAAGACAGCGTTGGCACAGCCTCGCTCTGCAGCGTCGCGAGCTTCTGGTAGATGCTCTTGCAGGGCTCATCGCGGGTGCACTGCCAGCTGATCGGAATCAGGAATGGCAATTCGCGAAAGGCCTTGGCGAATTTTTGCCCGGTCTGGAGCATCAACGCCAGGTGCTCCGCGGTGGCACGCCCGGTATCGGCCATGTCGACGTGTGGATAGGTGCGATAGGCGATCAGCGCGTCGGCGCAGGCGACCATCTCGGCGGTAATATTGGCGTGCAGATCAAGGCTGACCACGAGCGGCAGCGCATCGCCGATCACCTCGCGCACCCGCCTGAGAACTTCGCCTTCGCCGTCATCGATATGCTCGGCGACCATGGCGCCATGGAGATCGAGATAGACGGCGTCGAGCGGCCCCGCCGCCTGGATGCCGTCGACCAAGGCCGCGACGATCCGCTCGAACGCATCCTTGGTGACATGGGCGGAGGGGCTGGCACCGCAGGCGAGAATGGGTACAAGCTCCCAACTGTTGGCCTCTGCCTGTTCGATGAATCCCGCCAAGCCGACGTTGATGTGGCGCATGACCTTGAGCAACTCGGCGCCCTCCACCATGGCCGGCCAGCCGCCGCCATGAATGAAATCGGCATAGGTCGCCTTGGTCGGCGCGAAGGTATTGGTCTCGTGCAGGAATCCTCCAACGGCAATTCGGGTCATGGTCTCAAGCCAATGTCTCTTCGGTCTGACGTTAGACCCATTTTGGAAGTGGCGCGAGGGCCGCTCGTGGCGAGCTGGGCTCACCGGCTTCGGCGGACCATCCTGAGGGCTCGCGACCAAAGCGCTATTCCTCAGGGCTTGGTCAATTAAATCTGTCTTGACTTCGACGTTCTTGCGGGGCTCCAGCCCCAGAAATGACGAATATCGCAAAACGCGCAGATATCATCAGCGCAAGCCACAGACTAACAGGAGGCGGCGCCGATCTCAACCGGCCGGAAATTCGCAAAGTCCCAGTGCCGTCCAGGAGCGGCATCGAGCAGCTGTCGGGTATAGGCCTGCTGGGGATTGGTCAGGATCCGCGCTGCCGGGCCCTGTTCGACGACGCGGCCATGTTGCATCACAGCAACGTCGTCACAGATCTGTGCCGCGACGCGCAGATCGTGGGTGATGAACAACAGCGCAATACCGAGCCTGGTCTGGATTTCGTCGAGCAGTTGAAGAACCTGTGCCTGCACCGAGACATCCAGCGCCGAGACGGCTTCGTCCGCGACCAGAACATCGGGATCGAGCGCCAGCGCCCGGGCAATGGCGATGCGCTGGCGCTGGCCGCCGGAGAATTGGTGCGGATAACGCGAAATAGCGTCGGCCGGCAGATCGACCAATTCGAGCAATTCGCGCGCCTTGGTCAAGGCGTCCGGACGCGGGACGCCGTAATTGATCGGGCCCTCGGCGATGGTTTCGCCGACCGACAGGCGCGGGTTGAGCGAACGATAGGGATCCTGGAAAATGATCTGGATGCGCTTGCGGTGCGGTTGCAGCAACCGTCGCGACAATTCCGAGATTTCGCGCCCGGCAAGGCGGATGCCGCCGGAGGTGGGATCGATCAGGCGGACGATGCAGCGCGCCACCGTCGATTTGCCGGAGCCGCTCTCGCCGACAATGCCGAGCGTGCGGCCCTTGCGCAGGGTGAGCGTGACGTTCTCCGCCGCGGCCACTTCGTGGGCCCTGCCGAAGAACGAGCGTTCGCGATAGACCTTGCCGAGTTCATTGGTCTCCAGCACCACCGGTTCGGTGCTATCGACGCGCGGCTGGCGTGGCACCAGACTTGGAACCGCCGACAAGAGCTTGCGGGTGTACTCCATGGCCGGCGCGCGAAGCACGGTGTCCAAGGTTCCGGTTTCGACCAATCTGCCGCCACGCATCACCGCGACCCGATCGGCAATCTCGGCCACCACTCCCATGTCATGGGTGATGAAGAGAACGGCGGTCCCGTGATCTCTTTGCAGCTCGCGGATCAACGTCAGGATCTGCTTCTGAGTGGTGACATCGAGCGCCGTGGTCGGCTCGTCGGCGATCAGGAGCTTCGGTTCGAGCACCAGCGCCATCGCGATCATGATGCGCTGGCGCTGGCCGCCCGACAGCCGATGCGGATAGGAGGCGAAAATACGCTCGACCTGGGGCAGCCGTACCTGCTCCATCATTTCTAAGATGCGGGTACGCCGCGTGCGCGCATCAAGGTCGGTATGGACGCGGAGCACCTCGTCGATCTGGCGGCCGACCGCGACCACCGGATTGAGCGCCGTCATCGGTTCCTGGAAGATCATCGCCATGGTGGTGGCCCGCAATTGCCGCAGGCGGCGGTCGCTGGCGGTGAGGATTTCTTCGCCGACCAGTTTGATGCTGCCGCCCGTGGGCACCAGCGAGCCTTTCGGCAACAATCCCATCACCGCGAGCGAGGTGACGGATTTCCCCGACCCGCTTTCGCCAACCAGGCAGAGCGTCTCGCGCTGGCGCACGCAAAACGAGATGCCGTCGATGATGCGCTCCTGGTCTGGATTCCTGCCGAGCCCGACCACGAGATTTTCAAGTTCGAGGACGACATTGGTCATGTCTGCTGTCACCGGCTGCCCTCGCGCTGCTTCATGCGAGGGTCGAGCGCGTCGCGGGCGGCGTCGCCGATCAGATTGACGCTGAGGATCGTGATCGAGAGCAGCAAGCCCGGCCAGAAGATCAGCGACGGCTTGATCTGAAAATAGGCGCGGCCTTCCGCCATGATGTTGCCCCAGGAGGCAGTTTCCGGACTGATGCCGGCGCCGAGGAACGACAGGATCGCTTCGGTGAGGATGGCGGAGGCGCAAATGTAGGTGCCCTGCACGATCATGGGCGCGATCGTGTTCGGCAGCAGGTGCCGCCACATGATCTTGGGCAGGCTCGAGCCGACGGAAATGGCGGCCTCGACATAGGGCTCCTCGCGCGCGCCCAGCACGACCGAACGCACCAGCCGCGCCACCCGCGGGATTTCGGGGATGGTGATGGCGATCAGAACCGTCATCAGGCTCGCGCCCGACAGCGAGACCACGGCGATGGCGAGCAGGATGCTCGGGATCGCCATCAGCCCATCCATCACCCGCATCATGACGGCGTCGATCCATTTGAAAAAACCGGCGACGAGACCGATCACAAGTCCGACGCCGACGCTGACCATCGCCGCGCCGATGCCGATCAACAGCGAGATCCTGCCGCCATAGAGAATGCGCGACAGCACGTCGCGGCCATAGCCGTCGGTCCCGAGCAGGAACTGGGCGCTGGCCGGACGCAGCCGCAATGCCGGCGCCAGCAGCACCGGATCGTGCGGCGCCAGCCAGGGCGCCAGTATGGCTGTCGCCACCACCAGCGCGAGGCAGACGGTCGCCGCGGCGATGATCGGCGAAGCCGTCAGAAATCCGAGCCGCGGCCGCAATGGCGTCGTGATCGGGATGGAAGGCTCGGGGAGGGTTTCGATCGCCATCGGTCAAGCTGCGCTTTTCAGTAACGGATTAGTAGCGGATTCTTGGATCGAGCAGGGTATAGGCGACATCGATCAGCAGATTGACCGTGACGTAGATCAGCGAGGTCAATAGGATCATGGCCTGGATCACCGGATAGTCGCGCGCCAGCACAGCATCGACGGTAAGCCGGCCGATACCGGGCAGGTTGAAAACGCTCTCGGTGACGACGACGCCCGAGATCAACAGTGCAAAGCCGTTGCCGATCACGGTGATCACGGGGACCGCAGCATTGCGCAGCGCGTGGTGCAGCAGCACGGCGCGTTCGCTGATGCCCTTGGCGCGCGCCGTGCGCACATAGTCCTCGCCGAGCACGTCCAGCATCGCCGCGCGGGTCATGCGCGCGATCAACGCCACATAGATGAAGGACAGCGTGCAGGTCGGCAGGATGATGCGTTCGAGAAATGGCCCAAGTCCGGCGCTGATGCTTTTGAAACCCTGTACCGGCAGCCAGCGCAGGTCGATGGCAAAGATCTGGACCAGCACATAGCCGATCACGAACACCGGGACCGAAAAACCGATCACCGACAATGCCATCACGAAGCGGTCGATCCAGGTGCCGTGCTTCCATGCCGCGATCACGCCAAGTGGCACCGCGACAAGGATGGACAGGATGACGGTCGAGATCGCGATCGAGATCGACGGCTCGACGCGCTGGCCGATCATTTGCAGCACCGGCACGTTCGAAATCAAGGATACGCCGAGATCGCCATGCAGCAGCTTGCCGATCCAGGTCAGGAACTGGTCGTAAAGAGGTTCGTTCAGTCCAAGCGAGGTGCGGATGTGCTGGAGTTGCTCGGGAGTCGCGTTGTCGCCCGCCAGGATGGCGGCGGGATCGCCGGGGGTCAGCCGCAGCAGCAGAAACACGAACAGTGCCACCACGCCCATCACGGGGATCGCGGCGAGAATTCGGCGGACCAGATATAGGAACATCAGTTGAACCCGTTCCGAGTATTTTCAGCAAGTCCCGTGCCATCAAGAGGCCAACGCGAGGCATCAGTCCAGCGTCGCCAGCAGGCCGGCCATCAGGCGGCCACGCTCGGCGAGGCTATCGACTTCGATGTGCTCGTTCAGGGTATGGGCGTCGGCGCCGCGGACACCGAGCCCGTCGAGCGTCGGAATTCCCATCGCGCCGGTAAAATTGCCGTCGGAGCCGCCGCCGGCGCTGCCGTGGGGTAGCTCGAGGCCCATCTGGCTTGCCACGCCGCGCGCCTTCTCATAGAGCGCCATTGTTCCCGCGTCCGGCTCCCAGACCGGCCGCGTCACGCCACGGGTGACTTTGAACGTCACGCCATCAGAAGTTGCAGAAAGCGCCAGCATCCGCTCGACACCGCGATCGAGATCGGCCTGTCGCTTCGCCATGCTTAGCGCCTCGCCCGTGCATGTGGTGGCGACGCAATTGACCCATTGGCCGCCATGCACGATGCCGACGCTGAAGGTGCAGTCTCCCGTGGTCATGGCGTCGATGGCGAGGATCTGGCGCGCCATCTCGCGGATCGCCGAACGGCCCGATGATAGCGTGGCGCCGGCGTGGCTCGGCCGGCCTGTGGCCTCCAGGTTGAAACGCGCGATGGCGAAACGGCCGGTGACGACGCCGTTATCGGGCCGGCCCGGCTCAGGGACCAACACATATTTGTTGCGTGCAGCCTCCGCCTCGATGATGTCGCGCGTGGAGGGGGTGCCGACTTCCTCGTCCGGCGTGAACAGAACCGTAATTGGCAGCGGCGTCCTGATCGACGCGCGAGCCAGTTGCCGGATCGCTTCCAGGGCGAGGTAGTTACCGCCCTTCATATCGAAGATACCGGGGCCGAAACATGTGTTGCCTTCGTGCCGCCATTTGAGTTTTTCCAGCGTGCCGATGGGATGCACGGTGTCGAAATGGCCCGCGATCAGGATTCCGGCCTGACCCAGCCTCGGATGTGGAAATCGCGCCCGCACGCAGCCGGCAAATCCCTGCCGGCCGGGGATCCGTTCGATCGATGCGCCCATGATGGCCATGTCGCGCGCGGCGATGTCGAGCATGGATTCGACGGCGCCGACATCAAATGTCGGGCTTTCGCATTCCACCCAGCGGCGCAGTCCCTGCAGCATGGCCGCGGAATCGAAAGGAAGGTTGGCGGGATTCATGGCAATAGTCGCATTTCCCTATAGTTTGCCGCGGCGCGTCGGCCGCGGCTACGAGAATGACTGGCGACTGCTTTGTAAAGTGAAACATCGGTGAATCCGGCCGCGTGGTTTGGCCGCGTGCCATCGAGAGAAATCGCATTGACGCGCAACGCGCTTGGTGCAAGTCTCAAATATCTTGGAGTTACAGTGTGTTAGTGCGCCCAAATAAAGCGCTGCATGCATAATCAATGATCGGCCAATGACCGGTTTCACGTCAGGAGACAATCGAATGTTGCAAATGTCGCGCTGGAAGTACCTTGCGATAGCGGCGCGGGCGGTCCTGTCGGCGCTCGCGCTGTTTGCGACGCTCGCGACGGGCTCAAAAGCGGAGGCCAAGACCATCCATGCGGTGATGCATGCGGATCTGCGCACCCCCGGCATGATGACCACGGCCTATATCGTGCGCGACTTCGGCTACATGATCTATGACACGTTGCTGGCGGAGGATTCCAATTTCAAGATCCAGCCGCAAATGGCCGACTGGAAAGTGTCCGACGACAAGCTGACCTACACCTTCACGCTGCGCGACGGCCTCAAATGGCATGACGGCTCGCCGGTCACGGCGGAAGACTGCGTGGCCTCGCTGCAGCGCTGGGGCAAGGCCGACAATATGGGCCAGAAGCTGATGGACTTCACCGCCAGCCTGGTAGCCACCGATCCCAGAACCATCACGCTGAAACTGAAGGAGCCCTACGGCCTGGTGCTGGAGTCGATCGGGAAACCCTCCTCGCTGGTACCGTTCATGATGCCGAAGCGGCTCGCAGATACGCCCGCGGGCAAGCCGGTTCCGGAACTAATCGGATCCGGTCCCTTCAAGTTCGTGGCGGCGGAATTCCAACCCGGCGTCAAGGCAGTGTTTGAAAAGAACAAGGACTATGTGCCGCGCAAGGAGCCGCCGAGCTGGACCTCCGGTGGCAAGGTGGTGAAGGTCGATCGCGTCGAATGGATCACGATGGCGGATCCGCAGACCGCGGTGAACGCGCTGCAGTCCGGTGACATCGATTTCATGGAGGCGCCGTCGTTCGATATTCTCCCGGTGCTGGAAGCTGATCCAGATCTGAAGGTCGAAGTCCTGAACAAGCTCGGCTTCCAGACGCTTGGGCGGGTGAACTTCCTGCTGCCGCCGTTCGACAATTTGAAGGTTCGCCGCGCCGCCCTGCTGGCCATGAACCAGAAGGACGTGCTGGATGCACTGGTCGGCAACCCTAAATATTACAAGATCTGCGGTGCCTTCTTCGTCTGCGACACGCCGCTGGCCACCGATGTCGGGTCGGAGATGCTGGTGAAAGGCAACGGCATGGCGGAAGCCAAGAAGCTGCTCGCCGAATCAGGCTACGACGGCACGCCGATCGTGATCATGGCGCCGACGGATGTCGTGCAGTTGAAGGCGCAGCCGATCGTGGCGGCGCAGCTGTTGCGCGAAGCAGGCTTCAAGGTCGATGTGCAGGCGACCGATTGGGGCACCGTCATCAGCCGACGCACCAGCCAAAAGCCCACCAATGAGGGTGGTTGGAATATGTTCTTCACCAACTGGGCCGCCGCCGACGTCATCAACCCGATTGCCAATTTCTCGATTGGCGGACAGGGCAAGCAGGGCGGCTGGTTCGGTTGGGCGGAAGATGCCAAGATCGAAAAGCTGAAGGATGCCTTCGCGCGGGCTTCCTCGCCCGAGCAGCAGAAGAAGATCGCTGCCGATATCCAGAAGGAAGCCTACGACCAGGTGATCTACATCCCGCTCGGGCAATTTTTTGGACCGAGCGCATGGCGGACATCGCTTACCGGCGTGCTCGATGGTCCGGCGACGCCGGTGTTCTGGAATATCGACAAGTCGGAGTGAGGGCAGGGAAAGATAACGCCCACGGCTGGCGGCACGTCATTAGAAATTGGCATCGAATAATAGTCCGGCGGCGCCTTGCGGCGCCGCCGGCTTTTTTGACGTAGGCTAATTTCCAAATGGCTTCGCAGGTTGTGAAAACACCTTGACTTATCGGTAAGATACGGCTTACGGTAAGCAATGGCTTACGTAAATGCGCTCGCGGTCCTCGCTGACCCGACTCGTCGGGAGGTATTTGAGCGGCTGCGCGCCGGGCCGCGCGCCGTGAATGTCCTCGCAGCGGGACTGCCGGTGTCGCGGCCAGCGGTGTCGCAGCATCTGAAAGTCTTGAAGGATGCGGGACTTGTCGAGGAACGCAGTGAGGGTGTGCGTCGGATCTATTCGCTGCGGCGTGAGGGGCTAACGGAATTGCGCGAATGGCTGGACAGCTTCTGGGGTGATGCGCTGGAGGCCTTTCGGCTCGAAGCTGAGGAATCCCACAAAGCTCCAAGGAGCAGGGAGTAAGTGAATGAGTGAAGCCCCCGTCATCGCGCCCGTGCTCAAGACCGTTCGCGTCAAGGCGCCGGTTGCCCGGGCCTTTGAGGTTTTCACCAGTGGTCTCACCCGCTGGTGGCCGCACAACCACGGCGTCGGCAAGAAGCCGATCCGCAAGGTCATGATAGAGCCCCATCTCGGAGGCCGCTGGCTGGAGATATCAGAAGATGGCACCGAGACCAGCGTGGCGACGATCACCCTGTGGGAACCGCCGCATCGCCTGGTGCTGATCTGGCAGATCAATGCGCAGTGGAAGCCGGATACGACCATGAAATCGGAAGTCGACGTGCGCTTCACCGCCGACGGGCCGGATGCGACCCAGGTCGAACTGCTGCACCACAAGTTCGAGACCATGGGCGCGGAGGCGGGTGCCTCTCTGCGTGGCGATGTTGATCGCGGCTGGCCCGGCCTGATCGAGCATTTCGCGCGGGAAGCCGAGCGCGGCGTGAGCTGAAGCCAAGCGGCCGCGCTCGCGGCCACACCAGCCTTTGACAACCCAGAGAGGAGAGACCTGCATGTCGGAATTTACCGTTTTTTCCGTTCCCGGCAGTCCGTTCGGACGCTCGGTCATGGCAACGCTGGAAGAGAAGGGCGCATCCTGGCGTCTGGCGCCGCTGCCGCCTGGCAGTCTGAAATCCTCCGAGCATCTCGCCCGTCATCCGTTCGGCCGGGTTCCGGTGCTGGATCATCAGGGCTTCAGCCTGTACGAGACCCAGGCCATCCTGCGCTATCTCGATCGGGTCAAGCCGACGCCGGCGCTGACGCCGGTGGATGATCCCAGGTGTGCCGCGCGAATGGATCAGGTGATGAATATCAACGACTGGTATCTATTCCCTGGCGTCGGCAACGTCATTGTCTTTCACCGCCTGATCGGACCGCGCCTGATGGGACAGAAGCCCGATGAGGACGCGATCGCGGCCGCGATGCCCAAGGCGCGAACGGCCTTTGCCGAACTGGCGCGGCTATTGGGTGAGCAGGCCTTCTTTGCCGGCGAATCGCTTTCGCTGGCGGACCTGCTGGTCGCCCCCGGCATCAGCTTCTTCACCGATACGCCGGAATGGGCTGAACTGGGTGCGCCGCACGCAAATCTTGTCGCCTGGCTGGCGCGGATTGAGGCGCGGGCAAGCATGCGGGCAACGACGTGGGAACGCGTGTCCGAATTGGCGAAGGCGGCGTGACCGAAAGAAACATCAGGAGTACCCTGATGCAACAGGCGAACGCGATAGGTTCAGCGCGGCTGGCCTTGCCCGCCGCGCTATCGACTCACATGATCCGAACTTCGGAAACGCTGAACCAACTAGGCGGATCGTGGCCGCTCCAAGATTGCGTTCTGCTGCGGCGACGGACGCTGCGCCGCGGGTTCGGAGACGATCAGCATCGAACGCCGGTAGGCGCCGGGCCCGACTCCGTAGTGCCGCTTGAAGCCGCGCGTGAACGCGATGTCCGAATCGTAGCCGATCACGAACGCGATCTCCGAGATCGGGACGTCCCGAGTCTTTAGAAGCTCGGCCGCGCGCAGCATGCGCTGCGCGGCGAGATACTGCATTGGCGGTGCTTCCATCTCGCGGGTGAATGCGGCGGCGAAGGCGGAGCGCGACATTCCGACCCGGGTCGCAAGTTCCGCCACCGACCAGCGCTCGGAGAGCTGGCCGTGGATCAGGCGCACGGCATTGAAGACCTGAGGCGACCACCGGACCTTGCCCATCTGGTGGGCGGTCTCCTTGGAATGAGTCAGCGCCGCGGAACGTATCGCCTGGATCAACAGCATTTCGGCGAGGCGATTGAGAGCTGCTTGCGAGCCGGGGCCGCGATTCTCCAGCTCGATCAGGCCCGCCTCCGCGAGCGGCCGTGCCCATGGTGGAAGTTGCCCGTTCTCGCCGGGCACGTGGATCACGTCCGGGAGGAAGCGCAGCATCGTCTTGGCGCGCACCCGGTCGAGCCGCAGCACGATGGCGATCAGCGTAGCCATGCTGCCGCCGCCGCCGGCGCGGATCGTCGGCAATCCCTCCGCCCCGGCGACGCAAGGGGCGGGTATCCCGAACCGGGCCGGACTGGACAGCGAATCCTTCAAGGCGTGCGCGCTGCCATGTGGAACGATGGCGCAATCGCCGGATTGCAGCATGGTGACGTGATTCGACGCCGTGATCTCCAGATAGATATTGCCACCCACGCAAATGTAGAACAGCGCCGCGGACGTCGGTTGGTGACGGCAGCCCCACGGAGCGGTCAGCTCCGCGCGCAGGCAGCACGTACTCTCGACCCGAATGGTATGAAGCAGTTCAGAAAGTGTGTCCTGCATCGAAGTCAATTCCTCAACTCTCCAGGGCCAAGGCTCCGTCGCCCACGCGCGTCATGCAACACATGATGTGGGGGCTTGGACGACCAGTTGGTAGTTGTGGACGACAGGTAAATGGCGGTCCCGGATTTCATGCACATTTCAAGGGCAGCGGATGACGGCTTACCAAGGTGGGACCAATGCGTTCACCTGGCCGTGAACCGTATCGAAGCACGAGGGTCTCATGATGAGAGTTGCAACGATTTTATGCGCCAAGCTGGCGGTGTCGGCTGTGGTATTATCGATCAGCGGTGCGGCATTTGCACAAGATCGCGCCGCCGCCGGCTATTCCGACATCGGCTGCGTGGATGGTATGCCCGCGCCTCCCTATACCCAGATCTGTCCTCCCACCGGCGAGATCAAGGCGTTCGCGGAAGCTCCCGCAGGTCGCAATGGCTCGTGCGCGCAGAAGTATCGCTCGTTTGACGCTGCAAGCGGCACGTATCTGGGGCGCGACGGCGCGCGTCACGCCTGCCACTAGGTATCTGGAAATTCCAAGCGGTCGTCGCTTGATGGATAAGCAATTATTTTAGCGCTGCAAAATGACGGCCGCGCGACATCATGCTCTCGTCGCGCGGCCGCCGCGATGCCTATGCCAGTCGCGCGATCGCTGCGACTGACGCCAGAGCAGATCGCTGCGCCGGCATCATCGCGTTCACGCCGGGTGGGCCGAGAGATGCGGCAGCAAAAGTTCATTGACGCGATCGGGCGCCTGGTCGGCGGCGAAATGGCCGACCCCGGGGAGGACTTTGAAGCAATAGGGCGCGGCGACGAAGTCACCGGTGCCCTCCGCGGCCGCGCGCCCGACGGTGTCGTCGGCATCGCCCCAGATGTAGAGCGTCGGCACCCGGATGATCCCAAGCGGCGCGCGGATCGCGCCCCGGGCCCGATACCAGGTCAGCGCGGCTTCCATCGCCGCCTTGTTGCCGAGCACGGTGAGATGCCGCTCGATCGCGGTTGCGGGAACGCCGTTGGCGGCGAGACGCTCGCGCAAAAGCCTGGCATTGTCGGCCAGCAGCAAATCGGCGGCGTCGGGTTCGAGGAAAGCCCGGTGGTGCCGCGAGCGGTGGGCCTGATCGCCATCCGGCAACTGCAGCGCGCGATTGAAGGCATTGGGGTGCGGCCGTGACAGTACGGTGAGCGAGGCGACGGCTTGCGGAAAGCGATCGGCCAGCGCCCAGGCAATGCTGCCGCCCCAATCGTGGCCGGCGAGGTGAAAGCGGCGGTCGCGATAGCCCGAGGCCATGACGATCGCCATCGCATCATCCATCAGCCGGTCCATCTGATAATGACTGCTGTCGCTGGTATCCGGCCGTGCACCCGGCGAATAACCGCGCTGGCTCGGGGCAACGGCGCGATAGCCGGCGCCCGCCAGTGCCGCCGCTTGCGCGCGCCAGCAATTCATCGATTCGGCGAAGCCGTGCAGCAGCAGTACCAGCGGTGAACCGGGCGTGCCGGCGACGAGGGCGTCGAAGCGGAGGCCGGGCTGGGTCGTGATGGTTTCAAGCTGGCACATCGTGTCAATTCCGGATGCGGAGACCAAGTTGAGGGGCGGGTTTCAGTTGATGATTGCCGTGGACTAACACCAGGTGGGCAGCAAGAAGATGTATTTGGGCCGATCCTGCCAGAGGATGACCGGTCTATCCTCGAGGAACCTTTGCCGACCCAAACCTTTGAGATGCAGAGACCGCCGCTCGCCGTTTAAAGTACGGCGCCTGTCGCGGATAGCCAAAGGCGATAGCCCGCTGTTTCCACATGCGCTCGCGCGGATAGCCAAAGGCGGCGGTCTCAGACTTGCGGCAGATCGGATCGGGGCCTCGACCGCGCACGCTGCCGCCGTCGATGCCGAAGGCGGTTGTCATGAAAAACGCATCCAAGCTTTAGGAACTTTCCCCACACGCTTGTGTTGGCTCGCATCCATCAGCCGGTAACCTTTGGAGAATCCGATGGCCGACAAAGACCTCAACGCTCTTTTTCTCGATACCTTGAAAGACATCTATTACGCCGAAAAGCAGATCTACAAATCGCTGCCGAAGATGGCCAAGGCTGCGAACTCCGACCAGCTGCGCGCCGCGTTCGAGAAGCACCACGACGAGACCGAAGGGCAGATCGAACGGTTGGAGCGGATCTTCGAGCTGCTTGGCAAGCCCGCGCGTGGCAAGAAGTGCGACGCGATCGAGGGCATCCTCGATGAGGGCACCGAAGTCATGGGCGAATACAAAGGCGAGCCTGCGCTCGACGCCGGTTTGTTGGCTGCGGCCCAAGCGGTAGAGCATTACGAAATTTCCCGCTATGGCACGCTGAAGAGCTGGGCTGGCAAGCTCGGCATGAAGGATGCCGTCAAGCTTCTGGATCAGACGTTGGCCGAGGAAAAGAAAACCGATGACACGCTGACGAAACTCGCGGATACGGCGGTCAACGCTGAAGCCGCGTGAGAGTCACGACGACAAAAGCCCCGCTTCGTGCGGGGCTTTTGATCGCGTCAGCGGCTCCGCGCGACGAACGTTCCCTGGCTAAGCCGAGCCCAGGCTCAGTCCTCGTCTTCTTCCAGCATGGCCGCCGCGATCGTCTCCTGGGCCTGTGCGATGAACCTGTCGGCATCCTTCTTCATCACGCGGATGAAATCCTCGGCTTCGCGTCGAAAGCGGTCGAGATCGAGTTTCAGTCCGCTGGCGGAAGGTTTGGCGACCGACATCGCGTAGCCCATCACCCGCGTGGACAGTGAAAGCCTGAGCAGCAGCAATGGCAGGACCTGATCGGCGACATCCTCGTCCTCGGCGAATTCGGCGACCCGCTGATAGAGCCGATTCGTGAGGCGGTCGAATTCATCCGCTGCCTCCTCGGCGTCTTGCTCGAAGATGTCATCGTTGTCGTCGGTCATCTCAGCCTCGCTGCAACTGGGCAGTCCGTCTTCACTTTCACGGCGCTCAAGCTACGCCGGACACGCTTCGCCCTAACGGCTTCTGCATGGCCGCGCCACGCGTAGCCCGTCGGGGCGAAGCGTGGTGCGGGCGGTGGGACTCGAACCCACACGACGTTGCCATCGAGGGATTTTAAGTCCCTTGCGTCTACCAGTTCCGCCACGTCCGCTTTGGTCACAAGATCAGTTACTTAGCGCGTTCTCTTGCCCGGGGGAATGAGGCCGGGCGGAATCAGGCTGGCGTTTTGCCTGTTTCCCAGCCTGTATTAACCGGGGCAGGGGGTGTGGCAAGAACGGTCTTTGAAGTGAAGCCTCAATGCGGACATCACCCGGTGTTTTACGCAACCGCAAGATAGTCGGGGTATCAAGGTCGAATGATCGCTCGCTTACCTCTTGGCCGGCTGCAGAAGCGCGCCGCCGCTATCCTGGCGCTATTGGTGTCCGGCTCCGGGCTTTCCGGCTGCGCCAATATGAGCGACAGCATCAGCACGGCCTTCGCCGATCCGGCCAAATACGAACTGTACGAGTGCAAGCAGCTCGAGGCCGAGCGCAAGAATCTCACCACCCGCGCTGCCGAATTGCAGGGGCTGATCGCCAAGGCCAATACCGGCGTCGCCGGTCCGGTCGTGGCCGAACTCGCCTATCGCAACGAGTACATCTCGATCCGCGGCCAGCAAAAATTTGCCGAGGAGGCCTGGCAGCGCAACAAATGCCATGAGACCCCAGTCACCGCAACGGAGCCCGCCGCGCCGGCCGCACCTCCGACCAATGACAAACCCAAGCATTCCCGCACCCGCGCGGGTATTGCCGCCAATTAGTGTTCCGACGCCGTCCGTCATTCCAGGGCCCGCGCGCAGCGAGCAAGCCCGGCATCCCATAACCACCGTTTGCTGGTCATAAATGCCGGCTTGCAGGCGTGCTGCGTCCGCGAGCCGACGTTACAGCCGCCAGTCGTAGATCCAGTCCTGCCGCGCCAGCACGCGGCGGGGGCCCATGGCCTTGATCGCGAGGTCGCGGGCTATCGCCGCGGGGCCCCACAGGTGATAGATGCGTCCCTGCTGTCGTGCGGCGCGCTGCACCCTCGCCACCCTGGCGCGGCGCAGCCGGGCATAGCGCCGCAGCGCCGAGGCGAGGCTTGCCGGGGTTTCTCCGCCGCTCTCGCCGAGGCATTTGGCCAGCACCGCCGCGTCTTCGATCGCCATGCCGGCGCCTTGGGCCGCGAACGGCAGCATGGCGTGGACGGCGTCTCCCAGAAGGGCGATCGCGCCCTGCGTCCACTCGCCGCCATCGGGGAGGGTGAACAGCGCCCACTTTTTCCAGTCGTCGACGACGCCGATCATCATCCTGGCGGTGTTCGGCCACCTGGCTTCCGCGAATGCGTTCTTGAGTTCCCGGGCATCGGCTTGCGCGCTCCAACCCGGGCTGTTCCAGGTTCCCGGCACCACCGCGACAAGGTTGGTCTGGCGTCCACCCGAAATCGGATAGGCCACAAGATGGGCGTTGGCCCCCATCCAGAGCTGGATCCGCCGTGAGGTATGTTCGCGCGGCAGCTGGGTGGTGTCGAACGTGCCGCGCCAGGCGATCAGCCCTGAGAACCGCGGTTGGACCTGCGGAAAAAGATGATGCCGGACCGCGGACCAGATGCCGTCGGCGCCGACCAGCGCCAGCGCCAATTCCGGCTGGCGAAAGTTACTGCTCCGCTGCAGCACACTCAGCCCCTTGGCATGGGGAGCCGCGTCTTCGAACTGGCAGCCGAGCCGCAATTCGATGTCGGGATGGGCGTTGACCTCTGCCTGCAGCGCCGCCTGCAGATCGGCGCGATGGACCACCCAATAGGGCGCGCCGGCACGCAAGCTGGCGGCTTCGCCGAGCGGCAGGCGCGTAATCTCGGCGCCGGTTCGCGCGCTCATCAGGCTGATGGCCTCAGGGATCACGGCGCGCGCCGCCAGCCGGGGCTGCAGGCCGAGATCGACCAGGATCCGGCTGGCATTGGGCGACAGCTGCAGGCCCGCGCCTATTTCCTCGAGCCGTTCGGCCTTCTCGAGCACGACCACGCGGAATCCCTGGGCGGCCAGCGCCAGCGCAGCCGTCAATCCTCCTATCCCGGCCCCGGCGACGAAGATCGTGCGCGATGCGGCCACGGACCGATCAGGTGACCTTGTCCTTCACCACGCATTCGGGCGGCCGGGCCTCGCCGGCGGCGAGGTCGGGAGCGTAGCGATAAAGCGTCGAGCAATAGGGGCAGATGATCTCGTTGTCGTTGCCGAGATCCAGGAACACATGGGGGTGATCGAAAGGCGGGTTGGCGCCAACGCACATGAATTCCTGCGAGCCGATCTCGATGACCGAGACGCCGGCATCGTTGTGAAAGTGCGGAACCACATGGTCGGACATAACATTCACCTTGAATGGCAGAGAACGCGGACGCCAGCGATGCGCGGCACAGGGTTGAACCGCCGCCCAAAAACACCCGCGCACCATATGGTCCGGTCGCGATGATTCCCAGGGCTGCAGGGGAATCGCGTTTGGAATTCTGGATCCAACGTTACGGATTTGCCGCTTTTGGATCGCGCTTGGCTCATGCAAATTCGACACAATCTTGCCGTCCCAGAGAAGCCCTTCTTTCGTCGGGGCCGTTGCGTCTTCAAAACGACACACCATGTCGGGGAAGACGAAAAACTCTGGGTTTTCAGGATGAGTTGATCGCGGATCAGTCTGGCTCTGGTCGCCGTGGCAATCTGCATGGGGACATGCGTGCGGCTGTGGCCGGAGGCGCGCGACGCCGGCGCCGTGCTCGCCGCGCAGGATGATCCGGCCGCGCTCGCCGACCTCCAGCTCGATGCCGCCCTGCGCAACCACCCCGCCGTCGTCGACGAGAACATCGAGTTCGGCGTTGGCCGCGGGCGACGCCGATCTCGCGGGCAGCTTAGTCGAACTTGCCAAGGGCAAGAACATCGCGCTTCCAGATGGCCTTTTGCGGCGGGTGGACGACGCCGTGGTGGAACAGAATTCGACGGCGCATTTTGCAAAACGCTTCGCCACGGGCCTGGTCAGCGGAACTGCCGACGATCTGGCGAGCTTGTCGGGAACCGTGGCCGGCGACCTGTTCGTGTTCGGCGATATCAGGGACGTGATGCGCGAAGGCAAGCATCTGGCGATGGGCGAGGATACCGACCACCTGGTGCTCGGCCTCGCCACCGCCGGTCTTGTCGTTACCGCGGCGACGTATGTTTCTGCTGGCGGCGCGGTGCCTGTGCGCGCCGGCCTGACCTTGGTCAAGGATGCCCGCAAGCTCGGGCGGCTGGGCGAAGGGCTCACGGAATGGGCCGGCCGCTCCGCGCGCGACATCGTTGACACGCCGATGCTGCAGGAGGCGGTCGCCTCCGGCTCGGTCACGCGTCCGGGGCAGACCGTGAACGCCATCAAGGCGGCCTTTCACGCCGAAAAGGCTGGCGCGCTGGTCCGTCTTGCCAAGGATGTCGGGCGCGTCGGCGAGAAGGCTGGTATTCTCGCCGCGGAGGACACGCTTCGAATAGCCGAAGGCCCCAAAGATATCGCCCGCGCCGCGCGGCTCGCGGAAGCCAAGGGCGGCCAGACCCGCGCGTTGATCAAAGTGCTGGGTCGTGGCGCGTTGCTGTTGGCGGCCGGGGCGTTCGATCTGGCGCTGTGGGTTTTCGGCGCGCTGCTGGCCCTGTTCGGCTTGTTGTCCTCGATCAAGGCCACCACCGAACGTATCACCCTGGCCTGGCTGTCGCGCCAGAAAGCCCGCCGGTTGCGCAGGCAGATGGCGGCCGCCGCTCGGCCGGTGGCAGCAATCGCAGGCGTCGACGGCTAAGCCAAACAGCCAGTTTTCAATCACCGAGCTCAGCCCAGAATACGGAAATTGACCCATGCCGAATTTCCACAACGGCGCCGTTGAAATCGCCTATCTTGACGAAGGCGAGGGCGATCCGATCCTGCTCGTGCACGGCTTCGCTTCGACGGCGAAAGTGAACTGGGTCTATCCGGCCTGGGTTTCGGAGCTACGGAACAGCGGCCGGCGGGTCATTGCGCTGGACAATCGCGGCCATGGCGATTCCGGCAAGCTCTACGATGCGCAAGCCTACGAGATCGCTACCATGGCCGGGGACGTCAGTGCGCTGATGGACCATCTGCAGATCGAGCGGGCCGACATCATGGGCTATTCGCTCGGCGCGCGCATGGCCGCATGGCTGGCGCTGCGCCAGCCGCATCGGCTGCGTTCGGTGATCTTCGGCGGCATCGGAATGGCCCTGATCGAGGGAGGCGGCCCCGGGGAGAATGTCGCGGAAGCGCTGGAGGCGCCCTCGCTTGATGAGGTCACCGACCCCGTGGGACGGACGTTCCGGGCATTCGCGGACCAGACACGCTCCGACCGGCGGGCGCTGGCGGCCTGCCTGCGGGGCTCGCGGCGCCTGATGACGCGAGAGGAAGCCGCGGGGATCGCCGTGCCGGTGTTGATCGCGGTCGGCACGTCGGACGAAATTGCAGGTTCGGCGCAAGCCCTTGGAAAAATAATCCCCGGTGCCGAGGTGCTCGACATTCCGAACCGCGATCACATGCGCACGGTCGGCGACAAGGTCTACAAGACCGGCGCGCTGAGGTTTTTGTCCGAACGTCCGTAATTGCCGATCCATCGGCTTGATTTTTTGCCAGTCCCGACCACTTGAAGGATCCAGGCGGCAGCCTGGCAGCAAGGGAATACTATATAATTCAATTGCTTAGATGGGATTCAGTGAGCCGGAACAATGTTTGCCGAGGGCGTGCCGGGACATCCGTCTGCCCGGCGTGCTATAGGTCAGGACGAGAAATCGAACAGGCGAGAGCTGCAGATGGCTATACATCAGATCAATCCGCAGGGTGCGAAACTGGCGGCGCTCGACCCGATCTGGGATCGAATCCGCAGCGAGGCCGAAGACATCGTCCGGCGCGAGCCGGAGCTTGCGTCCTTCATCTATTCGACGGTGCTGCATCACGAGCGGCTGGAGGATTTGGTGGTGCATCGGCTTGCCGAACGTCTCGACCATTCGGCGCTATCAGGCGACTTGATCCGTCAGACCTTTGACGAAGCGCTGCGCGACGATCCCGATCTCGGCAATGCCTTCCGCGCCGACCTGGTGGCGGTGTATGACCGCGATCCCGCAACCTCGCGATTTATCGATCCCCTGCTTTACTTCAAGGGCTTCCACGCGCTGCAGACCCACCGTCTGGCGCACTGGCTCTATCAAAAAGGCCGCAAGGATTTTGCCTATTATCTGCAGAGTCGGGCATCGGCGGTATTCCAGACTGACATCAATCCCGCAGCCAGGATCGGCCGCGGCATCTTCCTCGATCACGCCACCGGCTTCGTGGTCGGCGAGACCGCCGTGATCGAAGACGACGTCTCGATCCTGCATGGCGTCACGCTGGGCGGCACCGGCAAGGAGAACGAGGACCGCCATCCCAAGATTCGGCGTGGCGTCTTGATCGGGGCCGGCGCGAAAATTCTGGGCAACATCGAAATCGGGCATTGCGCCCGCATTGCTGCCGGTTCGGTGGTCGTCAAGCCGGTACCCAACAACGTGACGGTGGCTGGCGTTCCCGCCAAGATCGTCGGCGAGGCGGGCTGCGCCGAACCCTCGCGCACCATGGATCAGATGCTGAACGCGGTCGGTCTTTGATTTGGGACTGATAGGTGTATAGGTGGCCGCGCCGGATCGAGATCCGTGCATGAGTTGGCTGGGATGCGACTGGCGGTTGGCGTGGTCTCGTCCTAAAATTCCCGAAACTTGAAAACGCATCGGAGACTGTCGTGGACGTTCAGGAAGTCAGGAAACTCGACGCCTACCTCAAACGCCTGTTCGGCAATCCCAAAATACGCGTGGTGCCGCGGCCGAAGAAGGACGATTCGGCCGAGGTCTATATCGGCGAGGAATTCATCGGGGTGCTGTTCGTCGACGACGAGGACGACGACCGGTCGTTTCAGTTCCAGATGGCGATCCTAGAGGACGATCTGGTCGAGCAGGGCTGAGACCGAGAACTATCCCCTCGACCCGAGCAACTGGATCGTCAACCGGTCCATCGCATCGGCGACGTCGCGCCATTGCGCGAGCCAGCCTCGCGGAAATCGAAAGGTCAGATCGGCGCCGCCCAGCCGGCGTTCGCTCAGGCACATCCCGGGCGTCCCGGTGTCGCGCGTGCAGCGGGCGGTCAGTTTCGGGGCGTCCGCGATGAACAGGTCTTCGTTGCTGTAGGGCGTGCCGTCACGAAAGGCTCGCTTGGTCAATCCGTACTGGCCAGGTGTGGAGTCCGGTTCGAGATAGTGGGGATAGATGGTGCGAAGGCGGCTTTCCGGCGCCAGCGCATCGTGATGCGCCGATATCGACAGGAAGATGCGGTCGATGGGCTGCAGCCCTTCCCCTGCGGCATCGACGCTGACCTGTTTCGGGGACGGGGGCTCGAGTGAAGGAAATGCGAAATTGAGATCGATCGCTTCCTGAGGTCCGGAGCGACGCTGGACTTTCATCCGGATCGCCGCAGCGGGCACATTGAACAGCGTACCCCCAATGCTCACCGGCAACCGCTCGGGACTACCTGATGCGTCCGGCGTCCAGGTTGGCCACAGCAAATAGACGATCAGAGTGACCGCGGCTGCCGTCGCCAACAATCCCAGCATGATCGGCACCATGTGGCTGCGTCGATGTCCGCGTATACCGCGTGGATGGGCGGGTGCCGTAAAAAACAAGGTCATGAACCAGGCATCGTGCTGGACGTCCCGGCCAGGGCTGGGGATCGCCGAATCAGCTTCGAATATGCCATGCGCCAACTGAATTTCCGCGCGATTTCGCGGGATCGAAGCCAGCTGAAAGCAAGGTTCCGGCCGAGTTCCGGCGCCGCGCCGTTAACCGTTTCTTAAGTATGATGTGGCGGCAGGCCGCCAATTTTGCGAAGCAGGGAGGGTGCTCCTGCTTCGGAAGACCTCATCGATGTCGCCTGACGCGTTGAATTCCCTGTTCTCCCTCTGCATCGGTTTCGCTCTGGCGGGTGCGCTGGCCCACGGCTATCAGCTGCTGTCGCAGCGTCCGGCGGGGTTCGGGCTGCTGCAGCAGGGCGTGGCGCCGAAGGCCTTCGCCGCGGTGCCGTTCCTGGTGTTCGCTGCTCCCTTCATCATCATGCGCAACACGCTGCGCGGCGCGCGCATCGAACGCCGCGGCTTCCAATTCGTCATGATGGCCACGGTACTATCGGGGTTCTGGAGCATGATGTCCGGAACGTTTTTCCTGATGACGCTGCGAGTGGCCGGACTGCTGGCCTGAGGCCTTCGGCTATGTCAAAGTCTCCTTGGCAACGGAGACCGATACCTTATGGCGATCTACCGGCTTGACGGGCAGGGGCCCGAGCTCCCCGCTGACGGCCATTATTTCATTGCCGAGACGGCCACCGTCATCGGCAAGGTGCGCTTGCACCGCCAGGCGAGCGTATGGTTCGGCGCGGTGCTTCGGGGCGACAACGAGTGGATCGAGATCGGTGAGAACTCCAACGTGCAGGACAATGCGACCTGCCACACCGATAGGGGTTTTCCGCTGACGATCGGGAAGAACTGCACGGTTGGTCACAACGTCATCCTGCACGGTTGCACGATCGAGGACGGCGCGCTGGTCGGGATGGGCTCGATTGTCATGAATGGGGCGAGGATCGGCCGCAGCAGCATTGTCGGCGCGGGCGCGGTAATTACCGAAGGCAAGCAGTTTCCCGAGCACTCCCTGATATTGGGCGCACCGGCGCGGGTGATCCGGACGCTGGATCCGGCACAGGTGGCGGCGATGGGAAGCGCCGCGCGATTCTATGTCGGCAACGGGCCGCGCTTCAAAAAGGGTCTCGAGAAGATCGGATAAGCGGCAGGGGTCTGCTGTGCTTTCCGATTTCGTCGCGCCGGCGATTCCTGCTGGTCCGCGGCGCAGCGCGAATGCGCCTCGCCGCTCGGCCGACACATCAGCCGGACTGATCTTTGGTGTGGCGAGCGGGCCGTGCTCGGGCAGATCTGGATCGAGCCGGTTTTGATGTTGCTTTCTCGGCGCGGTCCGGCGCCGTCTTCTCGTTTGCGCGCGAAAGCGATGCGCTCTTGCGGAGCGCGTCCCGGAGATCGACGGGAATGCCGTATTTCCTGAGCAGATCGGCGAAGGCTTCGTCCGCCAGCTCCTGCAGGGTTCCCATCCGGTCGCGCCCGAGCTGTGTCAGCTTGTCGAGGGTGTCGTCATCGAAGGCGATCAACTTGCGCATGATCGGTGCTCTCTTCTCATCCGTCGCGGAAAGTTGAGCGGTTTTCGCCGCAAAAAAGTACGATAACCCTCTGTAGCAACGAAACGTTTTGGGGAAACCCGCGTCATATCTTTTTTGGAGCTCATTCCAATCGGGAGAAACGGACATGTTGCGTAAGATCTTGATCGCATTGGTCGCGGCGGCTTCGTTGGCCATGCTGGCGCCGGATGTTGCCTCGGCCCGCGGCGGCGGCGGCGGTGGTCACGGCGGCGGCGGTTTTGGCGGTGGCCACGGCGGCGGTTTCCACGGTGGTGGCTTTGGCGGACGCGGCTTTGGCGGACGCGGCTTTGGGTACGGCGTGGGAGGGTTCGGGCTCGGTCTTGGACTGGGCTACGGACTATATGGACCCTATGGCTACTACGGCTATCCCTATTACGCCGATTACGGCGACTATGATGGCGGCTGCTACTTGGTGAACCGGCGCGTCCACACCCCCTACGGCTGGCGCTATCGCCGGGTCGAAGTTTGCAGCTGAAATCTGGATGATACGAGCCGAGCGCTCGGTGATGAACGACAGCAGCAGCCCCGATGCATCGACACCGGGGCTGCGTCTGTCATAAGTGTCAGCCCAGTACCCCGTATTTCCTGAACCATGCCTGCATCTGATTCCAGCCGTCCTGCGCAGCTTCCGGGCGGTAACTCGCCCGATAGTCGGCGTGGAAGCCGTGCGGCGCCCCCGGATAGATCTTGAACTCGGCGGTCTTGTGGGCCTTCGCGAGGTCGGCCTTGAGGGCCTCGACCTGGGACACGGGGATGCCGGTATCGGCTTCGCCGTAAAGGCCGAGTACCGGGGCCTTCATCTCGGACGCAAGCTGGGTCGGACTTTTCGGCCAAAGCGGGTTCGGCGGATCGACCGGCGGTCCATAAAAAGCAACGCCGGCCTTGAGCGCTCCGCTGTGGGCGGCAAATTCCCAGACCGTACGTCCGCCGCGGCAGAAGCCGACAATCCCGAGCCGCCCGGTGTCCGCGCCTTGCGACTTGGCCCAGGCGACCGTGCTATCCAGATCGGAGAGCAGCTCCGCGTCCGGCTTGGCATTAACGATCGGCAGCAACTGCGGAATGTCGGTGATTTTGGTGAGATCGACACCCTTGCGGAAGTAGTAATCCGGCGCCACCGCGAACGCGCCGAGCTTGGCCAGACGCCGCGTCACATCCTTGATGTATTCGTGCAGGCCGAAAATCTCCATCGCGACCAGCACGACCGGCGGGCTTTTGACGCCATTGGGGCGCGCGAAATAGCCGGGCATTTCGCCATCCGCCACCTTGATCTTGACGTCGCCCACGGTGAGGCCGTCGGTATCGGTCTTGATGACGTCGGCACGCACGGGTCCGGCGGCCAGCGTATAGCCCGCGGCCACGGCGGCCGAAGCGGTCATGAAGCCGCGGCGTGAAAACGGGGCGATGGTTGTCAGTCCGACGACGTCGGACGTCCGCAGAGACTCTGCATTCATATCGGGATACCTCCAGCTGGGGGGCCACATTCAGCCGGCTTTTTGAAGGGAAGGCAAATCACCTGCCTGCGAACTTAGGGCTTGGCTTCGGCACCGGGCCTTCGGGCGCTGCGGAAAAAAACAAGGCCGTCGGCGCAGTATAACGCCAACGGCCTTGCCAGCCCCGGACATTGAAATCGGCTTTCGCCCGCCGGTGAACGCATCTTGCCCCGGCTATTTACGGCCGCCTGTGATCTACTTCACAATCGGCGAAAAATTCTAGGCCTGCTGGTTTTGGGGAGACGGCGAAACGGCGAGACGGTCCGGCACTACCCAATGCCTAACCCGACGCCTGGGTTTTTAGCCCGTTGATCTTGCGCGCCTTGCCATGGGCGCCCCTCGCCGCATGAAAACGGGTTCGGATCGACTTGTTCTGACTGGGAGGGTGATCTGAGGCCTCGGTGTTTTGCACGCTTGCGAAAGACTGCCGCAGCCCGTCGATCGCCTCGGTGAGACTCGAAACCTGCTCAGAGAGATGCTTGGTGTCAGCCTGCTGAGCGGCGATCTGGCGCCTCAAGGTCTGCAGTTGGTCCTGAACGACTTGCAACTGGTCGATCGACTCCTGCTGGGTAACTTCCAGACCCTTGGTTTTTTCGACAAGCTGCTCTGAGGCTTGCGCCGCCTTTAACTGCAATTGCCGGGCGACAACGGCGCGATCCGGTTCGGGAGGGGTGCCGGTGGAAGCGCGCCACAACACGATCGAACCAATGCCGAGCACGATGACGATGAGAGCGCCGGCCGCAAGCGCGATCGGCTGCGAGCCGCCATGCCCGATGCCCCCTGCATGTTCATGCAGCGATCTGACCTCCATCCTGGAACTCCAAACCCGACGGCAACCACAACTTCCGAGACCTAGCACAGACTGAGGTGCGAAACCGAAACAAAACATGATCTGCGGCATCGCATTTCAGATCAAATTAGGCTTTTACATCGTGGCTTTTTGCGGGTGCGCCCTGGTCTGGCGGCACTCTGATCACTAACCGGTTCTATCGAGAGGGGCAGGCTCAGGCCAGAGGCGGGATCACCTGGGTTTATCGAGTTGAGCCAAGAAATCCGCTCCGCTCAAGGAGAAATCGGTGACGGATTGATTCCGAGCTAGACAATCATCGGGTCGGAGCTTGAGATGGAACCGTTCAACATCTCGATCTTTGTATCCCGTATCCAGTTTGCCATGACAAATATCTGGGCTCGTAAATCCACCGCCGACCTCACCCTGGAAGCCGCCCTCGGCGACGCCACCAACGGCGAGGTGCGGCCGTTGAAACGCACATTGTCGGCCCTCAACCTCGTTGCACTTGGCGTGGGAGGTATTATCGGCGCCGGTATTTTCGTACTGACCGGACACGCCGCCGCAGCCAACGCAGGACCTGCAGTCACGCTGTCCTTTGCGCTTGGTGCCGTGGCCTGCGCTTTCGCCGGTCTGTGCTACGCCGAAATGTCGTCGGTGGTGCCGATCAGCGGCAGCGCCTATACGTACGCCTACGCGACCCTCGGCGAAGGGGTTGCGTGGATGATCGGTTGGGACCTGATTCTCGAATACGCGGTCGGCGCGACCACGGTGGCGATCGGCTGGTCAGGGTATGTCGTCAGCCTGGCCCGGGATTTGGGTATCAATCTTCCGGAGCGTTTTGTTTCATCCCCGTTCACGTACGACGCCGCCCGGCACGTCTGGTCGTCTACGGGGGCCATTGTCAATATTCCCGCCGCCGTCATCGTTGTTGCAATTACCGTGCTATTGGTCGCGGGCATCCGGGAAACGGCGCGGTTCAATAATTTCATCGTCGTGGTCAAGCTCGTGGTGATCGCGCTCTTCATCGTTTCAACGGTGCGGGCCTTCAGCACCTCGAACTGGGTGACGCCAGGCAATCCGAAAGGCGCGTTCATCCCGCCGAACGAAGGCGTTGGAGTTTACGGCTGGTCGGGTCTGGTGCGCGGCGCAGCCGTGGTGTTTTTTGCCTACATCGGATTCGATGCGGTCTCCACCGCGGCACAGGAGGCCAAAAATCCGATGCGGGATGTGCCGATCGGCATTCTCGGCTCGCTGATCATCTGTACGGTGCTCTATGTGGTGGTCGGCTTCATCCTGACAGGGATCGTGCCCTACGATCAATTGAATGTTCCAGATCCCATCGCGGTCGGCATCGATGCTGCCGGGGTCGGTTGGCTTTCTCCGCTCATCAAGTTGGGCATTATTTTCGGACTGACCTCGGTGATCACGGTCATGCTGCTCGCGCAGCCGAGAATTTTTCGCGCCATGGCCCACGACGGATTGCTTCCCGCGGCAGCGGCGCGCATCCACCCCAATCGTCGTACGCCGCACGTCGCGACGATTCTGACAGGCTCAGTCGTCGCCATCCTCGCCAGCCTGCTGCCGATCGGGCTGGTCGGTGAACTCGTCAGCATCGGGACCCTGTTCGCATTTGCCGTGGTCTCGATCGGCGTTCTGGCGCTGCGCATCGCCCAGCCGGAACTTCATCGTCCATTCAGGGCGCCGGCGATCTGGATCGTCGCACCGGCTGGGGCGGCGACCGCGATATTCCTGATGTTTGGCCTGCCGGCCGATACCTGGCTGAGGCTGGCAGTCTGGCTTGCGATCGGGCTAGTGATCTACTTTGCCTATGGGGCACGGCATAGCCGGCTGGCGCGACAGCGAGGCTAGCCCGGTTGCCGCCCATCGCTCCATTCCAGATCCGAAAAACTCCCCCGCCAAATGGCCTCTTCCCCAGAGTCCCAAGATCGATATCTCAAGCCAAGGGGCTCCCGGCAACTGGATCTACCTACTGAATTTCTGGACGAGAACGTTCAATCGAAACTCGGCGCCTGTAGCTGGGATTCGTTCAGATTGCATGAGCACGACCATTCCATGCAGGGCGCTCCACAGCACCTCGGCCAGGACTTCCGGCGTTTGCCGATCTGGCCCAAGTGCGGTGACCAACTCGGTGAAGGCCGCATGGAGAGCTGTCGGCGTTTCATCGCTGGCGAATTTGATCTTTGTCGGCAAGACGAACATCGCCTCGTAGACAACCGGCCGCGAACGGGCAAAATCAAGATAGGCGGCACAGACATTGCGCAAAACGTCCGGAGCGCCGGTGACGTTCGCCGTGGCCATTCTCAATCGCGTCGCAAGTTCCTCGAATCCTCTGGTGGCCACGGCGGCCATGATATCGGCCTTGCCCTTGAAGTGGCTGTAGAGGACCGGCTGGCTATAATCGATTAGCGCCGCGAGACGGCGAGTGGTGACGGCGTCCCAGCCCTCGGCTTCGGCCAGTTCGCGCGCCGCCGCCAGGATGAGTTCGTAGCGCTCCGCACGCTGGCGCTCTCTGCGTTCGGCGATCGACATCCCAACACCCTATCGGCGCACGAATTATTGTCAATGCTAGAATTTTATTGACAATGATTCTAGCAACGCTAGAATATCTTTAAACGATAGGAGTTCACTATGATCTTAACTGGCTATCTGCTCTCCGGCTTGATCGCGGTCGGAATTGTGTTCATCGGAGCGCGTTTTCTGTGGGATCCGGCTACCGCATCACGCGACTACGGTATCCCCGAACCTCCATCGCCGTCGGCCGGCTTTGCCGGCTGGCAGGCTGTGAAGGGCGTGAGGGACATCGTGTCCGGCCTCTTTGTCCTCCTGCTCATGGCGAGCGGACCGCCACGCTTGCTCGGCGAATTCATGCTCGTGGCGAGCCTCATCCCGATCGGCGATGCGGCGATCGTCCTTCGATCGGGCGGAAGCAGAAAAGTCGCGTTCGGCATTCATGGCCTTACGGCGCTGGTGATCGTTGCGGCCGGCGCAAGCCTCATCGGCGCAGCACATTGACAGGAGCAAGACATGACGATTCCTGGGATACCCGTGGCAAGCGCGATGGCGTGGCTATTGGCCCTTGCATTTGCCGGCGCCGGCCTATTCAACGCCATTGGCGGCGCGGTTGTGCAGGCACAGTTTCTGCGCTGGGGTTATCCGGCGTGGTGGAACTTGATTACCGCCGCGCTCGAAATACTCTGCGCCGCGCTTATCGTTCTTCCCGAGACACGGATTTTGGGATTAGCGCTCGGGGCAACGGTGATGGTCGCAGCGATCGCGACCGTCACGCGGCGTCGGGAATACATGCATTTGCCGCCGGGCCTGGCACTGGCCGCGCTCATCGGCATCGAATTGGCGCTTGTGGTCGTGCATTGAGACCGTCGGCAAGGCACAATTTCATCCATTCCGCGTTTTCGACCGGAGCGAAGCAGCCTTTCCCAATGGCCGATAAAGTTGCGGCCAGCCCTTGGGGGAGAGCTGGCCGCGCGCGATCCGGTCTGGGACGGGGAGGGGTGGGGATGTGACCGGGTCGCGTAGCTCCTGAAATCTCTTGCTCGGTTAATGTTCGCGGGCGCTGGCGGTGGCGACCGCGGGCCGGGTGTCGCCAAGCGAGACCCAGACATTCGGATCGCTTTGCGACTGCCGCTTGACGTAGCGATATCCGGTCTCGGTCCAGGCCACGACGTCTTCATTCTGGTTGTCGAGAATGAACTCGCCCTTGTCGGACTTCACCGTCAGCACCGCATGGCCTTCGCCTTTCTTGTCGCGCACCACCGTGATCAACAGCGCCTCCCGCGGCCATCCGGCATCGATCAGCATCTTGCGTTTCAAAAGCACATAATCCTCGCAGTCGCCGTAACCGTCCGTGGGTATCGACCACTTCTCGATCACGCCCCAATGATCCATGTCGGTCATCGGCTTGATGGTCTCGTTGACCCAGCGGTTGACCCGCAGCAGATCCCGCCAGGCTGTCTGCGACATCACGATATCGCGTGGCTCTGTCGCACCGCCGCCGCACTCGCCGGGATTCTCGGCACAGAACTCGATCCATCCAATCGGCGCCCGCGTGCTGTCGCCGAGGCTCGCATAGATAACCCGCTGGTCACCGGCGCGCGCCGGCGCATGCAACGCCATCAGAACTGCGACGGTCGCCAAACCCTTCGCCTTACCCCTGAACCCAAACATCGTGGCCCCCGTTTCTTGTTGGGACCATGAGTCGCACAAAGGTTTTGCGCGGACGCTAAGTATTGCATGTACAGTTGAATCGTACTTGAGTAAAATATAAGATCAGTTTTATCTATACTTCAGTAAAATAAGATTAGAATTTGAAATTATAGCAATTAGTTCAAATTTTATGCGTTAAGCGATAAGAGGCGGCCAATGCGGCATTAGTGGCGGCACAAGCGGACGGCATTAACCGCGCGCGGGACTGGCCGAACGCACGAAGGCGGTATCCGATGGTGCGAATACCGCCTCCCAGCCGCAACAAAATCGAAAAGGGCCGTCCGCCGCGCTTTACCTTGCGCTAACGCTATCTTCGAGCGTCTCGACCAGCTGCTCGTGAAGGAATTCGAGCGCGAAGCCTTCTTCGAGGTTCCGCACCACCCGGGCCTGGACCTTGCCGAGCAGCACCAGGGATCTCAGCGGCGGGCGGTTCTCCGCGGCGATGGCGGCGCCGGACGGCGACAGGTCTATGATCCGGCAGGTCATCTTGGTGCCGTCCTCGAGCGTCAGCAGCGCGATCGGGTTGCGCGGCACGATACGGTCGTGGCGGCGGTCCTCCGGCAGGTTGAGAATGTCGCGGTTGGCGAGCCAGGTCAGTTGCGCCGCAAGTTTGTCGCGTTTGCGGGCGGTCGCGCCGATGGTCATGGCGAAACCATTGTCGATCAGACGGGTGATCTTGCCTTCGACCCGGCCGATATGGTCGAGATAGGCGATCACACGATCGCCGACCTGACCGATACCGGGCGCCAGCAAAGCGAGCCCGCCTGGCGACATATTGATAATCTGGCAGGGAAATTCGCGCCGGTCAGGCAGCATGTAGCGACCCAGCAAGTGCACCTTGACCCGCTGGAAGCGCCGCCGCTCTTCGGCCGCCGGAAGAATCTTTTTGTGCGCCAAGGACATCTTTTGCCATCCGAAAGCCGGCTGCTCGGTATCCTATGAACCTTAGGGTTGCTACGGTTAACGAGCCGTTAGCAAGGTGTGCAAGAAGGTTGTGCAAAAGCCTTATTACCCGCTTTGCTGACGAACAAAGGCGCGTCCGCCCTGGCATGCGCCGTTCGCTTTCTGTCAGGGGCGGACAGAAGATTTCAGGGTGAGATCCGAACCAACCATCACCAAAGGGACGAAAGGAAATTCAATGCAGCCAATTCGTGTGTGCACCTATGACGGTCCAGGCGCGCAGCCGGTCCTTCGCAGCGTGCCGTGGCCGAAAATCCCGAACAAGGCGGCGTTGATCAAGGTCGGTGCCTGCGGCGTTTGCGGCACCGATCTGCATATCCTGAAAGGCCATTGGCCGAAGCCATTGCCATGGCCATTCACGCTCGGTCACGAAATCGGCGGTGTGCTGGTCGAAGTCGGCTCGGATTTCAAGGAAGACTTCATGAGCAAGCCGCTCACCGTCGGCTCGAAGGTGATGATCCCGCCCTTGATGCCGTGCGGCCGCTGCTACTACTGCATTCACTACCCCCTCAGCGCCAACAAATGCCTGACGCCGGTGTATTACGGCCGCTATCTCGGCTTCGACAAGGCGCCGCATCTGTGGGGTGGCTGGGCCGAATACGTTTATGTCGATCTCGAGATGCTGCCGGGCACCAAGATCTACAAGTTGCCCGACGACATGGCGCTCCGGCTCGGCGCCCTGTCGGAGCCGCTGACCTCGTGCATCCGCGCCTTCAATCGCGCGACCCGGGCAGGCGGCTTCAGCTGGGGCGACACCGTCGTGATCCAGGGCTCCGGCCCGATCGGGATTCTGGCCGTGGCCGCCGCGCAGGAGATGGGCGCCGGGCGCGTCATCTGCGTCGGTGCGCCGGAGATGCCGCGCCTCAAGCTGGCGCGCAAATTCGGGGCCGAAGCTACCGTCGATATCTCGGAGATCCGCACACCCGAAGCGCGCATCAAGACAGTGCGCGATATCGTCGGCGGTTTCGGCGCCGATCTGGTGATGGATTGTTCGGGGCATCCGAGCGCCGGTCCCGAAGGCATCGAAATGCTGCGGGATGGCGGCACCTATGTCGAGATGGGGCAGTTCACCGATGCCGGTTCGATTGAGACCTCATGGCATCGCATCTGTACCAAGGACCTCAACGTGCTGGGCTCCTGGGGCTTTACCGGCAACGACCTGCCGCTCGGCGTCGACATGCTCTCACGCACGCGCGCCAAATATCCCTGGCTCGAGATGCAGACGCTGTATCCGTTTTCGGAAGAAGGCATCGGCCGCGCGGTCGCCGATGCCATGGCGATGAAGACGGTCAAATCCACCATCGTGCCATGGCCGGAGCTGGCGGAATGACGACATAGCCGATCAATCGAACATCACCGGCCGGCGTCCACCTGGAGCGGGATCTAGGCCGCCAGACGATCCTTGACGAAAGTTCGCACTGCCTCGGTGGTCATGGCGGTCAGTTTGAAGGTCAAGAATACCCCTTGGTCGTCCTGCCGGGCGACAAGGCCCTCCAGTTTGGCTGGAAAGCCTTCGAACGCCAGGCTGACGGGAGTGTTGATGGCGATCTCCGTGCCCAGCTCGCTGATCTTGGCTCCGCCTTCGGAAACGTCGTGCACCACAACGCGGTGGGTGCGGCCTCCAACTTCAAGCGTTCCCGGCCGATCGACTTCCCTGCGCTCGAAGATCCGGCGATTGACGTCCGCCGTCGACGTGCGGATGACGCGAACCAGGATCAGGCGCAGGCTGTCAACCTTGCCGGCGATGTCGGAGGACTCATCCTTGATTTCCGAGGCGTGACGTCCGGTCGCAACCGCCTCGGTCGAGACGGCGGCGATCTGCTCGGCGACTTCGCGGGCAGCCAGCGAAGTCTGTTCGACGGTCCTGGCAATTTCGCTGGTCACCGCGCTTTGCTCTTCGACCGCGGCCGAGATCATCGAGGACACCGATTCCACGTTGCGGATCACTTCGCCGATGGCGCTGATGGAGCGAACCAACTCGTCGGTGGCCTGCTGAATTTCGGTGATCTGCTGGGCGATGTCGCTGGTGGCTTTCGCCGTCTGCTCGGCCAGCGATTTCACTTCCGCGGCGACCACCGCGAAGCCGCGGCCCGCCGGTCCGGCGCGGGCGGCTTCGATGGTGGCATTGAGCGCCAACAGGTTGGTCTGGCTGGCGATCTCGCTGATCAGGTTGGTCACCGCGCCGACTTTGCTCGCGGCATCCGAAAGCTTGCCGATGGTCGACTGGGCCTTGCCCGAAGCTGCAACCGCCTCGACGGTAAGAGCCCGCGAGGCGCTGACCTGGGAGGCGATTTCGGTGATCGACTTGCTGAGCTCACTGGAGGCAGTCGCGACGATCTGCGCATTCGACAGCGCCTGTTCGGCGGCGGCGGCGACGCTGGTGCTCTTGGCTCCCAGCACCAGGGCGCCGTCGTTCATCTGCACGGCGCGGCTCGCCATCCGACCGGTGCCGGCGGCGACCTCGCCGACGGCTGCCGTGGTTTCCCGTTCGACGGTCTCCGCCATGGTCTGCAGCGCTTCCACCCGCTCGCGCTGCGCTTCTTCCTGGGCATTCCGATGCACCTTGTCGAGGCGCGCCTTCTCGATCGCGGTTTCCTTGAAGACACTGACGGCATCAGCCATTTCGCCGATCTCGTCGTGTCGGTTGAGGCCGGGCACGGTGACTTCCAAGTCGCCGCCAGCGAGTATCCGCATCGACCGCGACATGTTGACGATGGGACCGACGATCTGGCTTCGAATGAGCCACATCGACAACAGCGCAATGCCGGCAATGGCCGCTGCGGTCGCGATCGCCACGAAAAGCTGGAGCTGGGCGCCATGGTTTGCGGCCGAGATCTCGCGGCCGGCGACCTCGGTTGCCAGTTTCTGCGCCGCGATGATCTGGTCGATGGCGGCGCTCGCCTGCGCGAACCATTCGGCAGGATGTAGCGGGTAGGGGGCATCCGTTGCGGAAGCGGCGTAAACCGCGGCGCGGACTTTCTGGAAGTCTTCAAAATAGCCCTTGCGGATGGTGTCGATTGATCTTGCAAGTTCAGTATCTAGTCCTTCGGACAGCGCCTCCATGCGGGTCCAGGAAAGTTCGATTTCACCGCGATTCTCGCCTTGCACCAGATATTGCGCGCCGGAAAGCGGCTTGCTGCTTGCGATCACCCCGGCAATGCCGCCGCGCTCGCGGCCGGCTGCTTCGCTCATGACCGCGAGCAGCCCTTTCAATTCGAACAGGCCGCGCACGCTGCCCGGCAGGCTGCGCGGAAGCGCACGCTCGATGGCCATCCGGGCGGCCTGGACATCCGCGATCAGCTTGCTCTCGGCGGGAAACCAGCCGGCAATCAGTTCGGGGTCGAGCGATGTTGCATTGTCGACCTTGGCTCGCAAGGCACCGAATGGTGCGAGCCTGTTTTCGACCTGCTGGTTTCGCTCCCGGGCGGCCACGGGGCCGTCCACCATCAGGTTCAGCAGCCGGCTGGCCTCTGCGAATGCTGAATCGCCGATTTGCCTTTGTTTTATAATGCTCTGTCGCTGCGCCTCGGTCGCGTTCGCGGGACTGTTGATCACAGAGTTGCCGGTGCCGCGCTCGATCGCCCAGGCCGCGGCCGCCGCCAGATATTGATCGGAAATGGCATTGATCGCGGAGGCCATCCGCAGGTCCGATCGTTCGTCCAGCGCGGCCTTGGCGAACAGGCCGACAAAGACCACGATGATGGCGCCGAGCAGTCCCGTGATGGCAAATAGCTTCAGCCTGATGGTCATCGGATTCCCCTGTCGGACGCGGCCGCCAACCTGCCATCCCACCATCGAGTTGCTAGGAAACCTGAAAGATCGTCGCTGGTATAACTACGGCCATTGGCCGGTGGGACGCCGAATGGTCTGCTGGCGTGAAGCAACCGGCCATACGCGCCAACGCTGATTGGGATCAGGCCGCCAAACGGCCTTTGACAAAATTGCGAATGGCCTCAGCGGTTGTAGCAGCCAGTTTGAACGTCAGGAACACGCCCTGCTCATCCTGCCGGGCGACAACGCCGTCCAGTTTGGCTGGAAATCCTTCGAACGCCAGGCTCACAGGCGTGTCGATGTTGATTTCCGCATTCAGTTCGCCGATCTTCGCTCCGCCTTCGGAAACATCGTGCACCAATACAGGATGCCTGACGCCCCGAACTTCGAGCGTTCCCGGCCCATTGACTTCCTTTCGCTCGAATATTCGGCGATTGACGTCCACGGTCGAGGTGCGGATGACGCGAACCAGGATCAGGCGCAGGTGTTCGACCTGCCTGGCAATATCAGAGGACTCGTCCTTGATCTCCGAGGCGTGACGTCCGGTCGCAACCGCTTCGGTGGAGACGGCGGCGATCTGCTCCGCGACTTCGCGGGAGGCCAGGGAGGTCTGTTCGACGGTCCTGGCAATTTCGCTGGTCACCGCGCTTTGCTCTTCGACCGCGGCCGAGATCATCGAGGCCACGGATTCCACGTTGCGGATCACTTCGCCGATGGCGCTGATGGAGCGAACCAACTCGTCGGTTGCCTGCTGAATCTCTGTGATCTGCTGGGAGATGTCGCTGGTGGCTTTCGCCGTCTGCTCGGCCAGCGATTTCACTTCCGCGGCAACCACCGCAAAGCCGCGGCCCGCCGGTCCGGCGCGGGCGGCTTCGATGGTGGCATTGAGCGCCAACAGGTTGGTCTGGCTGGCGATCTCGCTGATCAGGTTGGTCACCGCGCCGACTTTGCTCGCGGCATCCGAAAGCTTGCCGATGGTCGCCTGCGCCTTGCCCGAAGCGGTAACGGCTTCGACGGTAAGAGCTCTCGAGGCGTTGACCTGGGAGGCGATTTCGGTGATCGATTTGCTGAGCTCACTGGAGGCAGTCGCGACGATCTGCGCATTCGACAGCGCCTGTTCGGCGGCGGCGGCAACGCTGGTGCTCTTGGCTCCCAGCACCAGGGCGCCGTCGTTCATCTGCACGGCGCGGCTCGCCATCCGACCGGTGCCGGCGGAGACCTCACCGACCGCCGCCGTGGTTTCGCGTTCGACGGTCTCGGCCATGGTCTGCAGCGCAGCCACCCGATCGCGCTGCGCTTCTTCGCGCATCTCGGCAAGCTGGCTATCCTGTTCGCGCTGCATCAAGAGCTTCTCTTTGAACGTTTCCAGCGAGCGTGCCAGCAGCGCGATCTCGTCGCCCCGGGACAGGCCCGGAACCACCGTATCCAGGTCGCCGTCCGCAACCTTGGCCACCGCGGTAACCATTCCGGTCAAGGGCTTCACGACACCGTACCGTATCATCAGGATGGCCAATCCCGCGATCAGCAGCGACGCTGCGCCCAGGGCGTAGAGCGCATAGGACAGCGTCTGCAGCTGCGCCGCCGCCAGATCGGTTTCGCGGTCGATTTCCTGTTGGCCCTGTTTGCTCAAGTCCTCGGCAACCGCGATCAGGGACTCCATCGAGCCGGCGAGAGTCTCGGAGCCCTTGTCGAAGTCCGGCATCATCTTGTTTCCGCCTGCAGGACCCATGGCGACATATGATTTGGCCATCTTCTGGCCGATCTCGTAATAAGGGCCGAAGGCGGCTTCCACCTGGTCGATGGCCTGCGTGACCTTGCTGGCGCCGAGCTCCTTGGCCAAGGTTCGGGTTGCAACGATCCGTTCGCCAAATTCCTTGGCGTTCTTGGCAGCTTCTTCAAAACCGTCGTCCAGCCCATCCTGGCCGCGCGTCGCGGACACGTCCGTCAGGAATTGCTGCACCTGAATGATGTTGATCTGGATGTTCTTGACATTGAGCATCAACTCCGGGAGCTGCCTCGATGTCCGGTCCGACAACATATTGATGCGGTCCGCCGTTGCGATCTGCTGCCTGTTGAAGAAAAGCGACGTCCCCACCGCGGCAATCACCAGAAGTACCAGGAGCGCGTTTGACAACGCGGTTTTGGCGCTCAGGGACAGCTTGGGCAAGGACATGGTTCGATACCTTATCTCGGCGGATAGACCAACGACGTTGCAGAAAGAGACGCGTGCCAGGTTTTACCCTGGAACCCGCCTGAGCTTTTTTCCCAGCCCGAACGCCGGCAACAGCCTTCTTGCCACCGGTCGAGTTGATCTCACCCGGCAGTGTTGGGCGACGCGCGCGCTGCGCCTATTGAAACGCCGTTGAGCAGCAAGAAATGCGGCGACCGGCGCGGGCAATTGCCCCCGGTTTGCATTGGTGTCCGCACACCAATTCCAATCGATTAAAATCCATCTGCGTAGGAGTACGGTGCGCTAATGCATTTGGCAGCCGATTGCGCGAGCCGTGCGGGCTTGGTCAGCAGTGCCTGAGTTACGGGTTTGCCTGGATCTATGGACTTCTCATCGTCTGTGGCTGTCTCAAGGGTGCCGCGGCAAGCCGAGCCGGCGCCGTAGAATTACGGCCCCGAATTTCAACGAACCATTAAGCACAAGAAAATTAACCTTATCAAATCGTAAAGCCGCGACTCATTTTTGTTCACCAGTGGATGCATGCGCAGCGAGTCGTCGTCTCGTCAGATTATCGACTGACCTGGCGGTGCGAGAAGCACGTCGATTTGAATCGTGGGGACATATCTTGAGCGCATTCCAATCTGCGATCACCGCGGCCGCGCTGTCCGCCGCTCTGACACTGTCGGCAGGCCCGCTTGCCGCGGCGGATCTTCCCGTCAAGGCGCCTCCTGTGCCTCAGCTCTATGACTGGACGGGGATCTATGTGGGTGGACATATCGGTTACGCAGCCGGCAATTCGAACTTCACGGCCATTCCATCGCAGCCGGGATTGCCTTCCGCCACCGGCTCGCTCAATCTTTACCTGCCGCCGGATGTGTTCGCCGAAGGCGGCAGCTTTTTCGAAGGGCTACAGGCCGGCTATAATTACATGCTGCACAATCGCTTGGTACTCGGCGTGGAAGCCGACGCCACATTTCCGGCATGGCCCAATCTCAATGGCCTTTCGATCGGCGGCTCTACCAACTTCAACTCGCCGGTCGTCGGCGCGGCGAATTTGAGTGAGACGGTGATGTCGTCCGGCACCGTGCGCGGCCGGATTGGATATGCCCCTGGAAACTGGCTGTTCTATGCGACCGGCGGCTTTGCCTGGAGCTATAACATGCAGACCTTCACCCAGCTCGCTGCGGGCAACAGCGAGACCACGGGCCTGTGGCGCTTTGGCTGGGCGGCGGGCGCGGGTGTCGAAGTGCCGATCGCACCAAACTGGACGGCGCGGGCCGAATATCTGGCGACCGGCTATCCCTCTGCGACCGTGCTGGATCCAAGCGTGCTGCAACGCATCAGCTCTAATTTTTCAGTGCAGGAGCTTCGGCTCGGCCTGAACTATCACTTCGGCGATCAGCCGGCGACATTGGCCGCGTCGTCGTCGGCTTATCCCCTTGCCGACATCGTCAGCTTCCACGGGCAGGCGACCTTCACCTATCAGGGCTACGGGTCGTTCCGTTCGCCCTATTCAGGAACCAACAGCCTGTCAGGCACCGGGCAAAGCCGGGAGACTTTCGACACCACGCTGTTTGCCGGATTGAAGCTGTGGCAGGGCGCCGAGTTCTGGGCCAATCCCGAGATCGATCAGGGCTTTGGCCTGGCCGATACCCACGGCGCCGCCGGGTTTTTCAGCGGAGAATCCTACAAGCTCGGTGCCAACGATCCCTATGCGCGCATCCAGCGCGCTTTTCTGCGCCAGACCATCAACCTCGGCGGCGAGACCGAGAAAGTCGACGAGGACATCAATCAATTCGCCGGCTCGCACACCACCGACCGGCTGGTGCTGACGGTCGGCCGGTTCGGCGTCAACGACATCTTCGATACCAACAAATACGCCAACAATCCGAAGACCGACTTCCTGAACTGGTCCGCGATCAACGGCGGCACGTTCGACTATGCCGGCGACGCCTGGGGCTACAGCTATGGCGCCGTGGCCGAATGGTATCAGGGGCATTGGACGTTCCGTGCCGGCATCTTTGATCTGTCGGCGACGCCGGCGGGCGGCAACAGCCCCTTGGCCTACGGCCTTGATCCCACCTTTCAGCAGTTCCAGATGCTAGGGGAAATCGAGGAGCGCCATGAGCTCTGGGGCCAGCCGGGCAAGATCAAGATTACGGCATTCCTCAGCCGCGGCGCCGCCGGAGAATTTTCCAACGCCGTCGCGCTGGCGCAGGCCACCGGTCAGCCGGCCGACATCACGGCTGTCCGTTCCTACACCAGCCGCCCGGGCGTGAGCATCAATCTCGAACAGCAGGTGACGGACACGGTCGGTGTCTTTGGCCGTGCCGGATGGGCGGATGGCAATGTCGAGCCCTGGGATTTCACCGACGTCGACCGTACGGTGGAAGGCGGCGTTGCCGTGTCAGGCAAGCTGTGGGGCAGACCGGATGATACGGTCGGGGCCGTTGGCATCGTCAATGGCATCTCCAGCCAATACATTGCCTATCTGAATGCCGGTGGCATCGGCATCCTGGTTGGCGACGGACAATTGCCCAATCCAGGTCTGGAGAAGATCTTCGAGACCTACTACAGCTACGCGCTGACGGCTTCGTCTCGGCTGAGCCTGGATTATCAGTTCGTCAGCAATCCCGCCTACAACGCCGACCGCGGCCCCGTGAACGTCTTCGCCGCTCGATACCACTGGCAGTTCTGAGATCCAGGTTTTCGACGATCGCAAATTGCCGAACCCGTCACCGACGGGGACGCATCGTCGCTTCATTCACAGGCCTGCAATGAAGGTGAGGCGCATGATCCCGCCGATCGATAACAGGAACAAGATGGCTTGAAGGTTGCTCATGGTGGTCCCCCCGGTGTTGCTTTTTGTGGGACCTTGATAGGCGTCAATTTTTAAAAAAAGCGGCGCGATTTAGCTTCAATTTCAGCGCAGTTATTAGGCGGTGTTTACCGCGCCAGCGGACTTCGCGTCCGCGGCTGCCAGGGGAAGAACGGCACCGCCGCGGCTCGACCTTCCGAACTGGCAGCCATTATGGATAATAGTTATTGGTAAACGAGGGGTCGGGTATTCGGAGCAAGCGAGCCGATGTAGAAGGATGCCTGGAAAAAATTAGCGAGGCGTTCAATGCGTTTGTTAACTTCTCGTCCATCCAAGGGACCCGGGCGAACCGGACTGATGAATTTCGCGGCCGCCGCCTTCCTGCTGGCGCTGGCGCAGCCGGCCTCCGCAACGACGTGGGGTCACCTGCGAAGCCCGTTTTCAGCCGAAAGCGAACAACTCGAGCGCGCCAACTTCGCGGCCGAAGAGCGGTCCATGTGCCGCCAGACCAACTGGACTTCAGCCTACCGGCCGCCAGCCTTCCGTCGGCATGGCTGAACTAGACCGAAGTTTGCGCGTCCAATCGCGACAGTATTGAGTCTTTGCAGCGGGTTAAGCCGCAAATGATCTTGTGATTGTGTCCATGTAAGGGATTCCCAAATCGGCGAAGATGTGATTCAATTCGGGCATGTTCATCGAGACGGTGCCCAATCGAGAACTCTCCGCCCGCGGTGCTGCTGCGAGAGAGCTATCGTGACGAGCATGGCCGTTCGCAAAAGCGGACGCTGGCCAATCTCAGCAAGCTGCCGCGCGATATGATCGATACGCTCAAAGCGGTGCTCAAGGGCGCCACGGTGCTCGGCACCGGTTCGCAGGAGCTGGAGGTCGAGCGCTCATTGCCGCACGGCCATGTTGCGGCGACGCTTGGCGTGATCCGCAAGATCGGTCTCGACCGGTTGATCCTGAGC
>CAVTNW010000004.1:0-68033 GCA_963736075.1 uncultured Alphaproteobacteria bacterium
CCAATTTATTCAATAAGATCAGTGTTTTAGCAAACTGACGCGATTTCCGTCCGGCCTCGTTGGGTGACCGGGCCGGCTAGCCGGATGCGGCTTTTATAGACCGCTCCCGCGTCGCGTTCAAACCGTTTGCAGGGTCGGAGTTTGCAGTCGGGAATATCTGCTTAGACCATCAGTAGTCCGCGGAGGTTAAAACCGACGCGATGGTCACGCGACCGCGCGGCCTCCGCGCGCCGCGCCGGGTCTCACCACCAGCCCCGCTGGACCGGAAAATAGGTCGGACCGCCGCGCGGACGCGGATAGCCGGCCGGGGGGTTTCGGTTGGGTTGGAAAAGGGCGCCGAAGCCGTCGCCGCCCCAGAAGGTGCCGCCGCTCGCAACGGCGACTTCAGCCGTCGGCCGGCGCGTCACGAAGCCGCCCTGGGGCTGGTTGTTCAGCACCGCGACGAACTCGGTGCGATAGTTGGTCTCGCGGCTGAGCGGCTCGTCGGAGACGACGATCGAGGATCGCGGCACGGCCGTTGGCGCGACGCGATCGAGCAAATCCTGCGGGATGGTGATGCGGTCGAGAGCGTCCTTGGCGTCGTCGGCGCTGTCGATCGTGACCGCGGTCCAGCGCAGGCCCGCCTCGTTGCGCGCCACCGCCGTGAACACATGCGTGCCGATCGGCTGGTCGGGATTGCGGATCTCGACCGGAACCTCGATGGTCGCGTCGAACACCTCGCCCCCGTCCGCCCACGGCTTATGCGTGTTGCGCCGGACGTAAAGCTTCTGCGTCGCGCGGCTGATGAAGATGGAGACCGGCTCGAGCGCGAGCTGCGCCTCGCTCGCGGCCTTGGCGGTGTCGGCCTTCCTGGTCGCGGCTGCCTTGGCCGCGTCCTTGGCGGCGGCGGCGGCGGCGAGCTTCGACTTCGCGTCGGCCTTGGCGGTGTCGAGTTGCGCCTCCAGTTCCGCGGCCTTGGGGGCGGCCTTCTGCTTCATCTCCTGGGCTCGCGCCGCGGCCTGTTCCGTCTTTGCGACGGCGAGCGCCTTGTCGGCAAACGCAAGCTCGGCTTCGGCGCGGGTCTTGAGCCCTTCCAGCTTGCGCACCGACGCCGCGAGCGGGGCGGCCTCGCGCGCCGCTGTCGCGGCGGCTTGCTTGGCCTCTTCGGCCGTCTCGGCGGCTCCGCGGCCTCGCTGGCGAGCTTCTCCGCGCGCGCCGGAGCGGCCGCGAGGGCTTCCGCGTTCGGTACCAAGAGCGCCTTGTGGGAAAACTCCACCGGGGCCGCGTCGTTCGGTGCGATGATCACCCGCATCCCGATCCGTGTCTTGTCGAACAGGTTCTCCGCAAATTCGTAGG
This sequence comes from uncultured Alphaproteobacteria bacterium, assembly GCA_963736075.1. Lineage (GTDB taxonomy): Bacteria > Pseudomonadota > Alphaproteobacteria > Rhizobiales > Xanthobacteraceae > Bradyrhizobium. Next base: position 1,336 of record CAVTNW010000004.1, read on the forward strand.
GCATCCGCACGCAGCCGTGGGAGGCCGCATAACCGGGCAGCGGCCCGCCGTGCAGCGCGATACCGTTCCAGGTCAGGCGCTGCATGTTCGGCATCCAGGCATCGTCATAAAGGCTCGAGTGGTGGTCCTTGTCCTTCTCGATCACGGCGAAGACGCCGGCTGGCGTCTCGCGTCCCGTGGTGCCGGTCGACACCGGTGCGCGCAGGATCCAGCCGTCCGCGTCGTAGAAAGTGACCTGCTGGGTCTTGATCGAGACGATCGCCATGATCGGCTCGCCTGCCTCGCGCGGCGCCGTCGCCTCGACGGGCGCGGGCCGCGACTGTCGCGCCGCGGCGTCAGCGGTCAGCGCCGTCAGTGCGGCGAGCGCCGCCAGCGTCATAAAAGCCGCAGTCCCCCAACGCCGCACCGTCCCGGTGGATTGCGCCGTCGTTACTCGATCTACCATGCCATATCCCGGTTGAAATGCCTGTCGCACTTTAAGTCGATCAAGACGGTTGCCCAGTCCCGATGGGTCGGCTCCAGGTTCTAGTGTTCTCGCTCTAACATTTGGTTATTCCGAGGCCGAGCCAACGGGTCCGGCCCCTGGCCGGCCCTGTAACAGGCTCCGCAAGGGGAGTAAGGGAAATTCATAACCACCGATTGAAGTTATAGGTTCGGTGCCCGCGCAAGGCGCGCCCTCGGAACGACACCGAAAAGAGACGAAGCGTCGTCCGAACCAATACACGAGAGCAGCGTTTCCGAAGTTCCGGTCATATCGAAGCTTGCGCTGTCGCGCTCCCTCTCCCGCTTTTCGCGAGGAAGGGCTGGGGTGGGGGCGCCTCAGCATACACACCACCCGCGTCTGCCCCCACCGCCATTCTCCCCCGCAAGGGCGGGAGAGGGAGCGAAAGAGCATCGCTCGGGAATGATAGGTTTCACGGAATCGCTCAACTGGCTGGCAATTGTTAGCATATTTTCTTGTGGCCCGATCTCGGCACTGCGCCTCCCGCTCACAGGCGGTCTCACTTCAATTAACACGCCGGTCGGATCGTTCACATCTTTGCCAAGTGAGCCTACCGCGCAGCTTCGGTACCGACCGCCGCCTGTCGAGCTCTTATTCCGGGACGGTGATCGGCATATTCCTTGCCGTCGATCGGTGCCACGTGCGGGGGATCTCTATCGAGATACGGCCGCCCGATGCCAAACTCCTGCCCGTGTGCATCGATCCATTTCCAGAGGTTTTCAGTGGAAGTCAGGCGCTGTGCGCGTGTCGCACCATTGACGCTCACAATATCCGCCGCAAGCCCGTGGCCGTAGCCCCCGCGGAAGCTGCCTCCGTGATAGGACCGGTCGTTGGCCGCCTTAAGGCCGCTTGCTATCGATTGCCGATAGTCATCGCGGAACGCGCTGGTTATGCCCGGTGATAATCCAGCCTCTTCAGCCGCGTGAAGCATATAGAAAAGCTTCAGCTTGAAATCCCGATCCACGCCTCCGATCACGTAGTCCACCACGGGCATGCCGGCCCTTTCGGCGGCCTTGGGGTCCTTCCATGAAAAATCCTCATCGGTAACCGTCGTAAAGGTCTTGGTGACAGTCACCAGTTTACCCTTTTTCTTGACGCTCACTTTTCTCTGTTCTTAAATCTTGACGGCATCTTCCTTGGGCGTGCGTTGATAAAGCCCCCAAAGGTAACGGTCGACGCAGATATCGACGACGAAGCACTCATCGATAACTTCGGTTAAGTCCACGGCCGGATCGGCGTGGTCGGGCTCCCTGCTCGTCGGCAACTTCGCTACCTGTTCCAGCGATGTTTCGCGCGGCAGCATCGCCGATGGATCCGTCAGCGCGGCCGTAACGATCGGTTCCGGCTCATGCGAAGCCGGCGTTGCCGCGGCGGCGACTGACTCGGCGGCGGCTGGCTCCGTCGCCGCTCTGCTGGCTGCCACCACATCGGCGGCAGCTAACGAGATCGGCGGCAGTTTGCCAGCAAACTTGCCGACGGCGGCAAGAACTGGTGCGGGCTGATCGACGATGGGCGCAGCGCCGGTGTCAACGATCCCCGCAGAACCAAACGCGGCGATCGACGCAAAAACCGACGCAGGAAGTGCGACCTCTCGGCACAACGCTGCCATTGCTGCCAATCGCGGGTACATGATCACCGTCTCCCCATGGGGCGGGATTGCATAGCCAGGAATCTGACGCCGCTGATTTTTGGAGCCACGGTATAGACAAGCAATGGCCTAAACCTCGGATAGAATTTTTAAAAGCGAGTGTTGCTCAAATGCAACGGCAGCTGGGCCGAAATGACCCGTACGCAAATCGGAACTCCGCAAAATTGGCTTTGCAAGTTCGCGGCAGAGTTCCCGAAAGCCGTTCTGATATAAGGGGCCGCACGGTTCCTGTTGCGCGCAGAAGTGCGAACCAATGGAAGGAACATACCATGCGTATCGTCGATGTCGTCGAAATCACCAAGCCCATCGCCTCCCCGATCCGAAACGCCTATATCGATTTTTCGAAAATGACGGCGAGCCTTGTCGCCGTGGTGACGGATGTGATGCGCGATGGTCGCCGCGTCGTCGGATACGGCTTCAATTCCAATGGCCGCTATGGTCAAGGCGGTTTGATCCGGGAGCGCTTTTGCAATCGTATCATCGAGGCTGAACCCGAGAGTTTGCTCAACGACGAGTGCACCAATCTCGACCCGCATCGTATCTGGGCGGCGATGATGTCCAACGAGAAGCCGGGCGGCCACGGCGAGCGTTCCGTCGCCGTCGGCACGCTGGACATGGCTGTCTGGGACGCGGTCGCAAAAATCGAAGGTAAACCTCTGTTCCGCCTTCTGGCGGAAAACAAGGGCCGCGAGGCCAATCCGCGGGTCTTTGTTTACGCGGCTGGCGGTTACTACTACCCCGGGAAGGATAATTCCGCGCTGCAAACTGAAATGCGTGGCTACCTCAACCGTGGCTACACCGTCGTGAAGATGAAGATCGGCGGCGCGTCGATCGACGAAGATCGTGGGCGGATCGAAGCCGTGTTGAGGGAGATTGGATCGCAAGCTCGGCTTGCGGTCGATGCCAACGGACGTTTCGATCTTGAGACCGCCATTGCTTACGCGAAAATGCTGCGCGACTATCCGCTGTTCTGGGTTGAGGAGATCGGCGATCCCCTCGACTACGCGCTGCAAGCCGCCATCTCGGAATTTTATCCGGGGCCGATGGCGACCGGCGAAAATCTCTTTTCACACCAGGACGCGCGCAACCTGCTGCGCTACGGCGGAATGCGGCCTGACCGCGACTGGCTGCAATTCGATTGCGCGCTGTCCTATGGCCTCGTCGAGTATCTGCGCACCCTGGATGTTCTGGCCCAGCACGGCTGGTCACCGTCGCGCTGCATTCCCCACGGCGGACATCAAATGTCCCTCAACATTGCGGCCGGCCTCGGCCTTGGTGGCAATGAGAGCTACCCCGACCTGTTCCAACCTTACGGCGGGTTTCCTGATACTGTTCGTGTCGAAGATGGCCATATCGTCATGCCCGAACTTCCCGGCATCGGCTTTGAGGGCAAGTCCGATCTTATCAAGGTCATGCGCGAACTGGCTGAATAGACACCGGCCAGTAACAAAATACGACGCGGCGCCAACCGTCTAGGCAAATTGTCGCGCGCTCCACCCGCTTTGCCCTCATTTTTAGGATGCGGCCGTTCATGGCAGTGCTATGGTGAGCCCGGGGCGGCTGTAGCAATGGTTCGGCGTGGGTACACCATATTCGATACGGGAATTGGCCGGTGCGGCATCGCATGGGGGCCCTCCGGCATCGTTGGCGTGCAGCTTCCGGAAACCCGCGAGATCGAAACCCGCGGGCGAATTCTGCGGCAATACCCCGATGCCCGCGAACTCCGGCCGCCGCTGCATGTCGAACTGGCCATTGAAGGGATCGGCGCGCTGCTGCGCGGCGAACCCACTGACCTCGGCGATGTGAACCTCGACATGACCGGTATGCCCGGCTTCACTCAGCGCGTTTACGCGCTGACGCGGGCCATTCCACGCGGCGAAACCCGCACCTACGGCGAAATCGCCAAGCAGCTCGGGGCTTCCGGCGCGGTCCATTCGGTGGCGCACACGCTCGCCCGAAATCCATTCGTTGTCATCGTGCCCTGTCACCGCGTGCTCGAAGCCGGCGGCTATGCCGACAAGATGTCTGCAAACGGCGGCACCATCTCCAAGCGCCGGCTGCTTTCGATCGAAGGCGCCCACTGCGGAACGACCAGCAAGACCCTGTTCGACGTGCTGCTGCCGATTGCGCCGCCGCGCCCGCCTGGCTAAACTTAGGAATATGCTGGCAACCACCCTGCTGCAACGCCCAACCATCTCGGTCTCCGAGTTTCGCTGCGGCGCCGGCCCGGACGACAAGCCCTTCGTGGAGCGCCACAGCCGCCATTCGGTCTCCTATGTGCGCAAAGGCACGTTCGGCTGCCAGAGCCGCGGCCGCCGTTTCGAGCTGGTGGCGGGATCGGTGCTGGTCGGTCATCCCGGCGACGAATATATCTGCAGCCACGACCATATCTGCGGCGACGAGTGCCTGTCGTTTTTCCCGGCGCCCGAGCTGGTCGAAGCAATCGGCGGCCGAGCCGAGGTCTGGCAGATCGGCGCCGCGCCGCCGCTAGCTGAATTGATGGTGCTCGGCGAACTGGCCCAAGCTGCCGCCGATGGCCGCAGCGATGTCGGGCTCGCGGAGGTCGCTCAGCTATTTGCAAGCCGTTTTGTCGACCTCGTCTCGGGGCGGCCGCGGCAGCCGGTCAAGACCACGGCCCGGGATCGCCGCCGCGCGGTCGAAGCCGCGCTATGGATCGATGCGCATTCGCACCGGGCAATCGACCTCGATCATGCCGCCGCTCAGACCGGCCTCAGCCCGTTCCACTTCCTGCGGCTGTTCTCAATCGTGCTCGGCGTCACCCCGCACCAGTATCTGGTGCGCGCGCGGCTGCGTCACGCGGCGCGGCTATTGGCCGAGGATGACATGGCCATCACCGATATCGCCTACGATGTCGGCTTCGGTGATCTCTCCAACTTCGTCCGCACCTTCCACCGTGCCGCCGGCCTCTCGCCGCGCCGGTTCCGCCAGGCTTCGCGGGGACTAGCGCAAGATTTTCCAAGAACGCAAGATTTTCCAAGAACGTTTGGCCGTGAACGGATGGGGTGATCTCCGGACCGCGCGATTGACGATTGCGCCGTCGAACCGGAGATCATCCTCATGTACGACCATATCGGACTGAAAGTCAGAAATCTCGATGCCAGCGTGCGGTTCTACACCGCCGCCCTGGCCCCGCTCGGATATGTATTGTGCTCGCGCGACGACGGCGGCGCGGGTTTCGGGCCTAAGGGCGAGCCGGCATTTTGGCTTTATGCCCATGGCGGGCCCGGCGGCGCCGGCGCGCACATTGCCTTGCGCGCGCCAGATCACGCCGCGATCCGGCAATTCCACGCCGAGGGATTGAAGGCCGGAGGCCGCGACAACGGCGCCGCCGGCCCGCGCAGCGATTACAGCCCGAGCTATTTCGCCGCGTTCCTGATCGATCCCGACGGCAACAATGTCGAGGCCGTTTGCACCTAGCGCGCTCCAGGATTACCCCCGTGGCCTCCATCCACAAGGACATTCCGATCGACGCACACCCCGACAAGGTCTGGGCCGCGGTTCGCGATTTCGACAGCCCGCATCGGCGGCTGGTGCCGGGATTTGTGCTCGACGCACGTCGCGACGGAGAGGCGCGCGTCGTCACCTTCGCCAATGGCACGGTGGCGCGCGAATGGCTCGTCGATTGCGACGAGCCGCGGCGGCGCCTGGTCTATGCCGTCATCAGCGAGCGCGTGCAACATTACAGCGCGTCAGTGCAGGTTCTGGCCGATGGCGACAGTCGTGCCCGTCTGCTCTGGATCGTTGACTTCCTGCCCAACGAAATCGCGCCCTATATCGAGGGCCAGATGAAGCAAGCCGCCCTCGCAATGCAGACCTTCTTGGGGCGCGTTGACGGTTCAATTCCCGGCGAATGGCGGCCCTGATCCCGCGGCCCGTGCACCCGTCCGCGCGAATGTGATTTCTCTCACAGATGGCCGATCTGGCATTCTCTAGCGTCGTGGCGTGCGTCCGGTTGGCCCCGCCTCCCGCGGGTGCGCGCGCATGCGAAGGGAGCTGAACCATGACTGGAGCTGACAAGGTGGTTTGCCAGGCGGCGGCACTGCTGCTGCTGCTGTTGACGTTGACGACGGTCCCGGCCAGGGCCCAAATCCCGGGCCTCGGTGGTGGCGTTGGCGGCGGAGGCGGCGACATGATGACCCAGATGGCGCCGATGCTCGAGATGATGAAAGCGAAGATGGGCAAGCGCCGGTTCGGCATGCTGATGCAAACCATGGGACCGATGATGAGCCGGATGATGGATGGCGGCGGTGGCCTTGGCGGCATGCTCGGCGGCGGCGGCATCGGCGGCGGCGGCGCGGCCTTTGCGCCCGATGGGGGTGGCAACATCATGGGCATGCTCGGGGGCGATGGCGGCGGCGAGTTGATGGCCATGATTCCGCAGCTCATGCAGATGGCCAATTTCGGTGGCGGATATGGTCACCGGCGCCACCGGCGGCGCGACTAGGGAACTTTCCGATCAGCTGGAATCGGGGCCGCGCCTTACTCAGGCGGCGCGGCGCTTCGGTTGCCATCGGGTCAGGACCACGCTCGACGTTGACAGCAGGCCCAGCACGACCATCGATGCCGCCGCCAGGGCGAAGAAATCAGCTGGAGTACCGTTGTGCATCGATAGCCACAAGCCGCCGAGCGCGATGAATGCCAGCCGCGCGCTTTGCGCCAGCACCGGGCCGAGAACCTTGGCCGCGCCCTGCGAGGAGAAATACATCGACATCGCGAGCCCGATGAAGGCGTACATCGGGGCCGCGGTCGACAGATATTGCCGGCTGGCGGCGCGCACGGCGGCATCGCCGGTAAAGATATCGACCCACAGGTCGGGGAAAACAGCGATCAGACTGCCGATTGCGCCGACCGACACGAACGAGACAAACCCCGCGGTAAAGGCGACCCGCCGCGCGCGCGCAATACGTTCGGCGCCGATCGCCATGCCGATCATCGGCACCGAGGCGATGCCGAACGCGAACGCCACCGACGTCAACATGAATTCGAGCCGGGCGCCGATGCCGTAACCCGCGAGAACAGCGGTGCCGAACACCGCCAGCATGTGGGTGAAGATGCTGATGCTCAGCACCGACTGCAGCGGCGAGAAACAGGAGACGGCGCCGACCTTGAGTATGTCCGACAGCATTGCCCGCTGGACGCGCAACCCCCTGATCTTGGGAATGACGCGCGCCCTGCCCGAAAACAGGTACCACGCCATCACCGCGATGGAGATCAGGTAGGCGGTCAGCGATCCCGAAGCGACGCCGCGCATGCCGAATTGCGGGATCGGACCGAGGCCGAGTCCCAGCGTGCCGCCGAGAACGATCTGAAAGACCGCGGAGTTGAGGATCATCAGCGACGGCAGCTTCATGTTGCCGGTGCCACGCAAAATTCCTGCCATGGTATTCATCAGCCAGGGCAGCACGGCGCCACCGAAAAAGATCTGCGCGTAGCCGATGGCGTTGTCCAGCACGTTGCCGCGACCGCCCAGCAAGGCCAGCAGGGCGGGGCCGAAGATCAACATGCCCAGCATGAAGGCCAGTCCGAACCCGATGCCGATCAGCAGCGCATGCGTGGCCAGCGCCGAAGCGCGGTCGACATCGCCGGCCCCGAGCGCGCGGGCCACCGCGGAGGCGACGCCGCCGCCCATGGCGCCACCCGACATCGTCATGGTCAGGATCACAAAGGGAAATACCAGCGCCATCGCCGCCAGCTGCTCGACGCCGAGCCGTCCGATATAGGAGGTTTCGGCGATGACTACGCAGGTGCCGGCACTGAGCGCGATCACGTTCGGCCAGGCGAGCCACAACAACGTGCTCAGCATGGGGCCGTCGACCAGCGCATTATTCGCAGGCGCGACGAGGCGAGTGGCCGGGAGATCATCGACTTCGTCGGCTAAGGCTGCGACGGCAATACCGAGCTCGGACATTTTCTCTCCCTCATGTCCGATCAGCCGCCGAACCGGACCGGTTCCTAGCACGATCCCAGGAGATCCCAGTTGCGTCGGGCGCATAGGGCGCCTGCGTCAACCTACATCGCGGCGCTGGGGTGATAAATGCCGCTACACCCTGAAATGCTTGCTCAGTTTCAATCCCTGGGCCTGATAGTTGGAGCCGATACGCTGGCCGTAAAGCGCGGAGGGCCGCGCCAGCATTTTTTCATAGACCAACCGGCCGACGATCTGGCCGTGTTCGAGGATGAAGGGCACTTCGCGCGAGCGCACTTCCAGGACCGCGCGCGAGCCCTGGCCCCCGGCACCGGCATAGCCGAAGCCCGGATCAAAAAAGCCGGCATAATGCACGCGGAATTCGCCGACCAGGGGATCGAACGGCACCATTTCCGCGGCGTAGTCCGGCGGTACCTGGACGGCTTCCTTGGAGGCCAGAATGTAGAACTCGCCGGGATCAAGGATCAGGCTGCCATCGGGACGCGCCGCGATCGCTTCCCAGAATTCATCGACCGCGTATCCGCCGCGGCGATCGATATCGATCACCCCGGTATGGCGCTTGGCGCGATAGCCGACGAAACCCTTCGCCCCCTGGCCCGAGAGATCGACGCTCAGCGCCACGCCGCCAACGAGATCGGCGGCGTCGCAGTCGACCAGCCGTTCCCGTCCATGCAGCGCTTCGAGTTCATCCAAAGCCAGCATGGCGTCGCCGGTTCGAAAGCGGACCTGGCTCAGCCGCGATCCCTCACGCAGCAGCACCGGGAAGGTTTTCGGGCTGATCTCGGCATAGAGCGGACCATGATAACCAGCGCCGATGCTGTCGAATCGCCGCGTGCCGTCCGCGATCACGCGGGTGAAGACGTCGAGCCGCCCGGTGGAGCTTTTCGGATTGGCTGCCGCGAAGATCCCCGGCGGCAGGGCGAGGCTTTCCAGCAGCGGCACGATATAGACGCAGTTGGTCTCCAGCACCGCGTCGTCTGTCAGATCGATTTCGTGCAGCTTCAGTTCGTCGATGCGCTCCGCCACCGTCGCCCCCGGCCCGGGCAGGAAGCTGGCGCGGACGCGGTAGGCAATATCGCCGAGGCGAAGATCGAGGCTTGCCGGCTGGATCTGGCTCTCGACGAAAGGATAGGCCGGCAGGATCAGGCCGGCATCGGCCATCGCCGCGATCATGCGGTCGGGCAGGATGCCATGGGCGTCGGGTTGAAGCGTGAACGGCATGGGTCAGGTTCCCGGATGACCTCGCCGCTGATGTCACCTTAAGAGCACGCCCGAAGTGCGGACTTTGACCGGTTATCCGATGACCGCCTTGACGGAAAGGGCGGCAGTGATTAACAGCTACGACTTATCCCGTGGTGATTTGAGCCGGCCGGCTTGCAGCCACGTTAAATAAGTCGCTAAACAGGCCGGGGACAAGTGTGATCCCGGTCTGTGGAATTTTCCAGGCCGGTTTTTTTGTGACCGATTTCCTCGGATTCTGCTTGGGGAGCGGTCACGATGGAGGTCACATGGCTGAGCTACCCGCGTCATCTACCGCCCGTTACCGTCCCGAAACCCGTCTGGTCCATTCCGGCACCCTGCGCTCGCAATTCAACGAGACCTCCGAGGCGCTGTTTTTGACGCAGGGGTTTGTCTACGAAACCGCCGAGGAATGCGAAGCGCGCTTCAAGGGCGAGGATCCCGGCTTCATCTATTCGCGCTTCTCCAATCCCAACATCTCGATGTTCGAGCGCCGCATGATCGAGCTGGAAGGCGCCGAAGCGGCGCGCGCCACCGCCACCGGAATGGCCGCGGTGACCACCGCGGTGCTCGCGCCGCTGAAGGCCGGCGACCACGTGGTCGCAGCGAAAGCGATGTTCGGATCGTGCCGCTATGTGGTGGAAGACCTGCTGCCGCGCTACGGCATCCAATCCACTCTGGTCGACGGCCTCGACCTCGATCAGTGGCAAAAAGCCATGCGCCCGAACACCCGGAGCCTCTTTCTGGAAAGCCCGACCAACCCGACGCTCGATGTGCTCGATATTCCCGCAATCGCGGATATCGCCCATGCCGCAGGCGCCCGGCTGATCGTCGACAATGTGTTTGCGACGCCGATCTGGCAGAGCCCGCTGGCGCTCGGCGCCGATGTCGTGGTCTATTCCGCGACCAAGCATATCGACGGCCAGGGCCGCTGCCTCGGCGGCATCATTCTTTCCTCGGAGGCGTTCATCGCCGAGCACATCCACACCTTCATGCGTCAGACCGGGCCCTCGATGTCGCCGTTCAATGCCTGGGTGCTGCTGAAGGGGCTGGAAACTCTGGCGGTCCGGGTCCGCGCCCAGACCGAAACCGCCGCAACCGTGGCCAATGCGCTGGCGGAGCACCCAAAGATCTCGCGGCTGATCTATCCCGGACGATCGGATCATCCGCAGGCCGCGTTGGTGAAAAAGCAGATGCGCGCCGGCTCGACCTTGATCGGCTTCGAGGTCAAGGGCGGCAAGGCGGCCGCGTTCCGCTTTCTCAACACCCTGAAGCTGGCGCGGATTTCGAACAATCTTGGCGACGCCAAGAGCCTCGTCACCCACCCCGCGACCACCACGCACCAGCGGCTGACGCCGGAGGCGCGAGCCGAGCTTGGCATCAGCGAGGGGTTTGTCAGACTGTCGGCCGGGCTCGAACACCCCAGCGATCTGATCGAGGATTTTCAAACCGCGCTGGAACAGGCGTGAGCAAACTCACCACTGGCTCACATCGGCCGGTTGGTCTGCGCGACTGAGGGCACGTTGACGCCGAGCTTAATCTGGCCGACCGATTTGATGATGTCGTCGCCCAGCAGTTGGGCGAAGCAGGCGTAGCCCCAATCGTTCATGTGCAGGCCGTCGGCGATCACGAAACTGTCGATCGGCAGCGCCTGCTGTTCGTGCCATTCGCGCATCACCTCGAAGCGCGGAAAGATGCCGATATGCCTGAGCTGGGCGACCTTGCCGAGCAGCCTCACCATCGTGCTGGCGGTTTCCGCCCGCTCGGTGACCTTCGGAGAATATTGCGGATCGACCAGCACGACATCGGCGCCCGCGGCCTGGATGCGGGCGACGCCGTCCTCCACCTGCCTGGCGGTCTCCGCCGGATCGAGATTGCGCAGCACGGCGTTGGTGCCGACCTGCCAGATCACCAGATCGGGCTTCAGGTCGAGCACCTCTGCCTGCAGCCGCTTCATCATCTCCGGGGCGTCATCGCCGCCTTTGCCGCGGTTGAGGACGGTGATGTCAGCGCTCGGATATTGCCGGCGCAGCTGCGCCGCCAGCCGGTTGGGATAGGTATATTCGGGCGAGGAACTGCCGAAGCCCGCCGTCGAGGACGATCCGAAGGCGACGATCACGACCGGTGCGCCCGAAGCAAGCTTGCTCGATACATGCGACAGCGAACCCATCGATTGAGCGACGCCCTTCGGGGCCAGGCAGGGAACGCGGCTGAAGATATCGCCGGCGGATTTCGCGACCTCCTTGACCTTTTCGATGGCCTTGGCCGTGAGGCTCTGCTGCGGCGGCGGACTGGCATGGTCGACGGAAGCGACATTGCCTGGGGCCGTCGCAGCTGCGGCCGGAGACACCGAAGACTTGGCGCCGTCCGTCTTGCTGCCGTCGGCGTTGCCGGTGTCGGACAGCGTTCCCGGCTGGGCGGCCTGGGCACGCGCGGACGGCATCGCCGCCAGCGCCAGCAGTCCCAGCGCAGCGGCCAGCAAAGTCATCCTGGAGCGAGGGTGGGCGCACCTGATCAACGCAGCATCCTCAATTCTGCTGATCCTGGTTGATATGAGCAGCGCCAATCACGAAGTCCGACAAGGCACGGCCAAGGCAATCGTGGACGCGTTTGGCCAATTCGACGCCATGAAAAGCTGAGAACAGGTCGAAGTCTCCGGAGTCGTTCCACTGCTGCATGATCGCGAAGCGGTCGAACAGAGGGACGTCATGCTCCTGCGCCACCACGCGTATGTTATCCAGGTAGGGCGGCGCAGAAATCATGGGTTCGGTTCGTGGACTATATTGCAAATTCATCAGTACGACGTCGGCTCCCGCCTTTTGCACCGCAGCAACGCCTTGGTCCACCGCCGCGCGAAACACATCTGGATCGACGGATCGCATAGCATCCACCGTCCCGGTCTGCCAGATAACCAAAGTAGGCTTCTTATCTTCCACAAGCTTGTCCATGCCGCCAGCCACTTCCTCGGCGGTCTTCTTGGCCTGTATTTCTACGGATACGGTGACCGCGACCGCCGGGAGCTTTTCCTTCAGCAGGGCCTGGAGCCGAGCGGGATAGGCGCTTGCCTCCATCGTATTGATGGTGGAGGACCGGCTGCCGACCACAAGAATATCAAGCGGGTGGCCGCCTTTGATGGCATCGGCGACCTTGAGCAGCGTGCTGTCGCTGCTGACTAGATAATCCGGAACCTCGCAGCTCTGGGGTGCATCCTCCGCGCAAGCGGGCCGCACCGTCAAAAGACCGGCCAGCAGCAGCACGCCCAGGATTGCCCCTGAGTTGGACGTCATAAGCCCCCTCCCGCCATATCGGCATTGCCGCCGGCGCCTTTTGTCCGCGACGCGTTCTTATCGGCGACATGTTTGTACCACGAAATTACCCAGGCCACGCCCCACATGATCAAAATTCCAGATATGCTGACTACGAAATGAAGACCGGCGCCGCCGGAAACCTCGGCCAGCACAAAATGCCCGGCGAAGGCCAGGAACACGCCGAGGCAGAAGATCTCCAGCGAATGCTGCCCGCACAGGATCAGCGGCCGTAGCCAGGGCGACTTCAATCCAGGCCAGTCCCGCGGCAGGAAGCGCACGGTGATGGCCGCCAGTGCCAAGAAATGCGCGAATCTGAGCACGTCAAGATCGGTCTTGTCGATCGGATACATCCATTGCTCGAGCCTGCGTGGCATCAGATGACCTAACTGCGGGATATACCAGGTCATGGTCACACAGAACGCGGCGAACAGATAGGCCAGGGAAATCCACAGCGTGATCCGCGACGAGATCAAGGGCGCCAGTCGCCTAGCCCCGCCCAGCGCGCACCAGGCGCCGAATACAAACAAGAGTTGCCAGGCGAACGGATTGAAGAGCCAGAATCCGTTCGGATAGGCGCTCAAATAGAGATCGTAGTGCCAGGTCAGGGCATAGAGCACGACGGCCAGCACCAGCGTGACATCGGGCCGCCACTTCATCAGCCACAGGATCAAAGGCAGGAAGAACATCAGCACGATATAGAGCGGCAGCACGTCCATGTTGACGGGGCGAAATCGCAGCAGCAGCGCCTGCACGATGGTGACGTCAGGCTGCTTGAGAAAATCCATGATGCCCATTTCTTCCGTGTACAGCGGATTTTCGAAGCTGGTGGCGACGTAGGAAATTTCCGCCAGGAAGATCGTAAACAGGAACACGTGGGCGACATAGATCTGCCAGACCCGCCGCATGATGCGCGCGGTTGCGACGACGAAACCGGACTCCAGCATGGCGCGGCCGTAGACAAAGGCCGCGGTATAGCCGGAGATGAAAATGAAGATCTCGGTGGCGTCGCTGAAGCCATAGTTGCGCAGCGTAAACCAGGTCAGGATGTTGGGCGGCAGGTGGTCAATGAATATCAGCCACAGCGCCATGCCGCGGAACAGATCGAGCCGCAGTTCGCGCTCGACGCCGGCCGGGAACGTGATCGCCGGCGCCAAGGCGGCCCGCGTTACCGCGGCTTCGCGTAGCGGCGCATCTGTTGCGTCCGCATGGGGAGTTCCCGCAACTCGATCGACAATGGAGGTCATCTGGCACCGTCAGGGCAGGTCGGCCTTGCGCGTTTCGCAGCACAGCAGGATAGTATTGGCGCCCGCGTTGCAAGCAAGACACACGGCGCGATCTGTGCCGGCGCGCTTTAGGTCGAAACTATGTTGAAAGGACGATCGGAATTGTAATTATACTGGGGATGCCGACCCACCCGGCGCGGCGATTGGTTCCCATGCCACTTTGGAATAGGATGCCGGGCGACGATTTCGGAAGATCGCCAGCATGTATCGCGCCGTTACCCGCCAGATCGTAGTGACCGTCGAGCCGAACTTCCTGCCGGACAAGTCTTCGGCAGAAAAACGCGAATATTTCTGGGCCTATACCATCGTCATCACCAACACCGGCGCCGAGACCGTGCAGTTGCGCACCCGGCACTGGATCATTACCGACGCCGCCGGCCGGCAGCAGGAAGTCCGCGGCGAAGGCGTGGTCGGCGAGCAGCCCGTGCTGGCGCCGGGCGAGCGCTTCGAATACACCAGCGGCGTGCCGCTGCCGACCGCGTCTGGCTTCATGACCGGCCGTTACCAGATGGTGACCGCCCGCGGCGAGCGGTTCGAGATCGACGTGCCCACGTTTTCGCTCGACAGCCCGGACAGCCGGCGGGTGTTGAACTAGACAGCAGCCCCTACTCCACGCCCGCCTCATGCGGCGTGAATTGATAGACCGATGAGCAGAACTCGCAGGTCACGACCACTTTTCCGTCCTTCACCATCTCGGCGCGGTCATTGGGTGCAAAGCTGGCGAGCATCGACGTGACCGCTTCGCGCGAGCAGGAGCATTTGGCGCGCAGGGGCAACGGCGGAAACACCCGGACGCCGCGCTCGTGAAATAGCCGGTACAACAGCCGCTCGCCCGACAGATCCGGATCGATCAGTTCGACATCTTCAACAGTTGCGATCAGTGACTGGCCTTCGACCCAGGCATCGTCCTCGGCTACGGTATGGGCAATGCTGCCCTCCGGGGCGTCGCCTGGATGCAGATCGGCCTGCCGCGCCCGCTCCGGGGCCTTGGGAAGAAATTGCAGCAGCATGCCGCCGGCGCGCCAAGTGTGTCTGGGGCCTTCGCCTTCGCCGCCGCCGCGCCATTCCTCGCCGACCGCGAGTCGCACCCGCGTTGGGATCTGTTCCGAGCGCAGGAAATATTCATGCGCGGCATCTTCCAGGCTGCCGCCTTCAAGCGCCACGAGCCCCTGGTAGCGGCTCATGTCCGGCCCCTGATCGATGGTCATGGCAAGATGACCCTTGCCGAGCAGCGCGCCGGAATCCTGGCCGTCCCTGAGTCCCTTGGCGTCGAAGCGCGCGTAGGCGCGCAGGCGGTCCGGCGCCTGGAAATCCACGATCAGGAAGGACACCGGACCGTCGGTCTGGGTCTGCAGGATGAAGCGGCCATCGAACTTCAGGGACGAGCCGAGCAACGTCGTCAGCACAATCGCCTCGCCGAGCAGCTTGCCGACGGCAGGCGGATAATCGTGCTTGGTCAGAACGTCATCGAGCGCAGGGCCGAGCCGGCTCAGCCGTCCGCGCAGGTCGAGGGACGAAACCTCGAACGGCAGCACCGCGTCGTCGACCGGAACTGTCGACGGCGCGCGGACCGGGGTGTCGGTGGCGATTTTCATGTCGGCGGATTGTGAAGTCATGGCGCCTTATTTGGGGTTGGCCGGCGTGAATCGAAACCCCCTGCGTGAAGCGTCGTGGCCGAGAGGACAGATTTTCTAGGCATTTTACCCATCATGATGCCTATCCCGCCGCGTCAAAGCACCAGGCCAGAATGCCCTTCTGCACGTGCAGGCGATTTTCGGCCTCGTCGAAAACCACCGATTGCGGGCCGTCGATCACCTCGTCGGTGACTTCGTCGCCGCGATGGGCGGGCAGGCAATGCATGAACAGGGCGTCGGGTTTGGCCAGCGACATCAGCCTGGCGTTGACCTGGTAGGGCTTCAGCACATTGTGGCGGTGCTCGCCGTCCTTGTCGCCCATCGAGAACCAGGTGTCGGTGACCACGCAATCGGCATCGCGCACCGCTTGTTCCGGATCGTTGCCGAGCACGATCGGCGCCTTGCTCGCCTTGATCCAGTCCCTCATGGCCTTGTTGGGGGCAAGCTGCGGCGGGGTTGCCACGCGCAGATTGAAATGGAAACGCTCCGCTGCGTGCGCCCACGAGGCCAGCACGTTGTTGTCGTCGCCGCTCCACGCCACGGTGCGGCCCTCGATCGGACCGCGATGCTCCTCGAATGTCATCAGGTCCGCCATCACCTGGCAGGGATGCGAGCGGCGCGTCAGCCCGTTGATGACGGGGACGGTGGCGTAGGCAGCGAGTTCCAGCAGCGCGTCGTGGTTGAGAATGCGGATCATGATGGCGTCGACGTAACGCGACAGCACCCGAGCGGTGTCGGCGATGGTCTCGCCACGGCCGAGTTGCATCTCCGCTCCCGTCAGCATGATCGATTCACCGCCGAGTTGACGCATCCCGACGTCGAACGACACCCGGGTGCGGGTCGATGGCTTTTCGAAAATCATCGCCAACGTCTTGCCTTCAAGCGGTCTGGCCGGCCTGGCGCCCGGCGCTTGATGCGACTTCAGCCTCGCCTTCATGGCGACACTTGAGGCGAGCATGCCGCGCAGCTCCTGGGTCGGAAGCTCGCTGAGATCCAGAAAATGACGCGGTGCCTTGGTCATGGCCTGGCCGACCGTTTCGACGGATCGCCGGAAAGCGCCACGCAGGCCCGTTCCAGGCGCGCCACGGATTCCTCGATCTCGGCCTCGGTCACGATCAAGGGCGGCAGGAAGCGGACGACGTTATCGCCCGCGCCGACGGTAAGCAGCTTCTCCTCGCGCAACGCCGCCACCAGGTCGGCCGCCGGCACCACGGCCTTCAGGCCGATCAACAGACCCTCACCGCGGACCTCGGCCAGCACGTCTGCGTGGCGATCGACCACCGAGGCCAGCTTCTGCTTGAGCAGCAGCGACATCTTCTGCACGTGCTCAAAGAAACCGGGCTTCAGCATGATATTCAGCACCGCGTTCGCCGCCGCGACCGCCAGCGGATTGCCGCCGAAGGTCGAGCCGTGCGAGCCCGGCGTCATGCCGGCAGCGGCGTCGGCCGTCGCCAGACAGGCCCCGATCGGAAAGCCGCCGCCAAGCGCCTTGGCGAGCGACATCACGTCGGGCGTAACCCCGATGCGCTGATAGGCAAACAACGCGCCGGTACGGCCCATGCCGGTCTGCACCTCGTCGAAGACCAGCAGCAGCCCGTTGTCGTCGCACAGCTGCCGCAACGCCTTGAAGAAGGTGTGCGGGGCGGCTCGTACGCCGCCTTCGCCCTGCAGCGGTTCGATCAGGATACCCGCGGTCTGAGGTCCGATCGTCTTCTTGACGGCTTCGAGGTCACCAAGCGGCACCTGGTCGAAGCCATCCACCGGCGGCCCAAAGCCTTCGAGATATTTCGGCGCGCCGGTGGCGGCCAGCGTCGCCAGCGTTCGGCCGTGAAAAGCGCCCTCGAAAGTGATGATGCGATAGCGCTCGGGATGGCCTTTGGCGGCGTGAAATTTGCGCGTGATCTTGATCGCGCATTCCATCGCCTCGGCGCCGGAATTTGCGAAAAACACGAAATCGGCGAAGCTCTGTTCGCACAACCGGGCGGCCAGATGCTCGCCATCCGGGCTCTTGAACAGATTGGACATGTGCCACAGTTTGGTGGCTTGTTCCTGCAGCGCGGCGACCAGATGCGGATGGGCATGGCCCAGCGCGTTGACGGCGACCCCAGAGGTGAAATCGAGATAGCGTTCACCATCGGTCGCGATCAGCCAAGCGCCTTCGCCGCGCTCGAAACCGAGATCGACTCTTGCAAAAACGGGAAGCAGATGCGACGTCGCGCTCTTGGTCATGGCGATCACTGTTAAGGTTGGGTCCGCTGTCGATGCCCGCATTGGCGCGCCCGCATCGACAGCCAGCCCCGGAAAAGCAAACGTGCCGCCTTTTCGGGGCGGCACGTGGGAACCATTCTATGCGGCCGGCGATAACTGTCAACCGGCCACGCAACGGACGAACTCACGCCGTAGAGTTCCGGTGCATCACAATTCCATGTGAGATTCTTAGGTGACGGAAGATGTGGACGCAGCGCGGCGGACTCTTGCGCGAGAGTCACGGCATATTGTAGCCTTTGAATTGTCGGGTACGACATCTCGTGCGGCAGTTCAATTTCACCTGTCCCAAACGTTTTCGCGTAAACGCCCGGGCGTGCTTCTTCGCGCCCGGCGAGGGATAAGGGATTCTGTCCGCAGGGATATTTGAATGCCAAGAAATTGCGCCGCCACTTGCAGATAGGCCGGCGCGACACGAAGGGAAGAGTGCGATGACGGTATTGACTTGGACCGACGATCGCGTCGAACAGCTGAAAAAGCTCTGGGAGGGCGGCCTTTCGGCCAGCCAGATTGCCGCGGAACTCGGAAATGTGACCCGCAATGCCGTGATCGGGAAAGTTCACCGGTTAGGCCTTTCCGGTCGTGCCAAGAGCCCCTCCTCGGCGGCGCCGCGCCCGCGCAAGGCGCGCCCGGCCCAGCACTTGATGCGGGTATCGCGCCCGGTCTCGCGTGGTAATACGGCGCTGGCGCATGCTTTCGAGGTCGAGATGGAGGCAGATCCGATCGCCTATGACAACGTGGTGCCGATGGGCCAGCGGCTGTCGCTGCTGGAACTCAACGAAGCCACCTGCCACTGGCCGATTGGCGATCCGGCCAGCTCGGAATTCTACTTCTGCGGCGGCAAGGCGCTGACCAGCCTGCCCTATTGCGCGCATCACTCGCGGATCGCCTATCAGCCGGCCGGCGACCGGCGTCGCCAGTCACCGAAGCCCTTGCGGTAGACCAGCGCTCAGTGGCCGTCCCGGCGAACGCCGGGACTTGCCCTATTCTGCCTTGGCAAACCGGTCATCCAGCGCGTAGCCGGCGCCGCGGACGGTGCGGATCGGATCCTGCTCGCGGCCGGGGTTGAGCAACTTGCGCAACCGCCCGATATGCACATCCACGGTGCGCTCATCGATATAGATGTCGCGGCCCCAGACGCTGTCGAGCAGCTGCTCGCGGCTGAACACCCGGCCGGGGTGTTCCAGGAAAAATTCCAGCAGCCGGTATTCGGTCGGGCCAAGATCGATCGGGCGGCCTGAGCGCGCCACGCGGCGCTTCTCGCGATCGAGTTCGATGTCGCCATAGGTCAGCAAGGTGGCGAGCCGCTCAGGGCTCGCGCGGCGCAACAGACCCCTAACCCGCGCCAGCAGCTCCGGCACCGAAAACGGCTTGACGATGTAATCGTCGGCGCCGGTAGCAAGGCCCCTGACCCGTTCGCTCTCCTCGCCGCGCGCGGTGAGCATGATGATCGGCAACGACCTGGTCTCCGGTCGCGCTCGCAGACGGCGGCACAGCTCGATCCCCGACAGGCCCGGCAGCATCCAGTCGAGCACGATCAGATCGGGGATCCGCTCCTTCAGCCTGGTGTCGGCGTCATCGCCGCGTCCGACGGTTTCGACATCGTAACCTTCGGCATCGAGGTTGTAACGCAACAGCGTGGTCAGAGCTTCCTCGTCTTCCACCACCAGAATGCGCGCGCTCATCGGCAATAACCTTCTGTCATGTGTCTGTATCGACGCGTTGCTTCGCGCCTACCGGTCTTGCCCCCGCATGACCTGCGGGGCAGGCACTGGATCGCAAACCCACTTTCAATTTCCCGGCACCGTGGTGGCAAAGTTCGTCATGTCGCCCTTCGGGCGCTTGTCGGGGATCTGCTGGCCTTCGATCATGTAGAACACGGTCTCCGCGATATTGGTGGCGTGATCGCCGATCCGTTCGATGTTCTTGGCGCAAAACATCAAATGGATGCAGAAGCTGATATTGCGCGGATCTTCCATCATGTAGGTCAGAAGTTCGCGAAACAGCGAGGTGCAGATGGCGTCGACTTCCTCGTCCCCCTTCCACACCGCCATCGCGGCCGGCAGATCGTGCGCTGCGTAGGCGTCGAGAACGGATTTGAGCTGAGACTGCACGAGGTCGGTCATGTGCTCGAGGCCGCGGATCAGCTTCAGCGGATGGAAATCGCTCTCCAGCGCCGCCACCCGCTTGCCCATGTTCTTGGCCAGATCCCCGATCCGCTCGAGATCGGTCGCGACCCGCATGGCGCCGACGATTTCGCGCAGGTCCACCGCCATCGGCTGACGCCGCGCGATGGTCAAAACCGCCCGTTCCTCGATCACGCGCTGCAGCTGGTCGATTTCGGCGTCAGCCACCACCACGCGCTGACCGAGCGCGACATCGCGGCGGACCAGCGCGTCGACGGAATCGACGATCATGCGTTCCGCGAGCCCTCCCATCTCCGCAACCAGCCGGGTCAGCTCCTGCAGGTCGCTGTCGAACGCCTTGGCAGTGTGTTCGGAAGCCATGTGTCTCTCCTCAGCCGAACCGGCCGGTGATGTAGTCCTGGGTGCGTCGATCACTCGGCGAGGTGAATATCTTGCTGGTATCGTCGAATTCGATCAGCTCCCCGAGATACATGAAGGCGGTCTTGTCCGAGACGCGCGCAGCCTGCTGCATGTTGTGGGTGACAATGGCGATCGTATAGTCCTCGGCCAGTTCCTGGATCAATTCCTCGATCTTGGCGGTCGAAATCGGATCAAGCGCCGAGCATGGCTCGTCGAACAAAATCACCTCAGGCCGCACCGCGACCGTACGGGCGATGCAAAGCCGCTGCTGCTGACCGCCGGACAGGCTGAGGCCAGAGGCACTCAGCTTGTCCTTGACCTCGTTCCACAGCGCGCCACCACGCAACGCCTTTTCCACCCGGCCGTCCATCTCGGACCTCGAAATCTTCTCGTAGAGCCGGATGCCGAACGCGATATTCTCGTAGATCGTCATCGGAAACGGCGTCGGCTTCTGGAACACCATGCCGACGCGGGCGCGCAACAGATTGAGATCGAGCTTGGGATCGAGGATATTGGTCTGATCGAGCATCAGCTGACCGGTGGCGCGCTGGCCGGGGTAGAGGTCGTACATGCGGTTGAAGATACGCAGCAGCGTCGACTTGCCGCAGCCCGAAGGACCGATAAAGGCGGTGACACGATTGGCGCCGAGCGCCAGATTGATGTTCTTCAGCGCATGGTTCTCGCCGTAGTAGAAATTCAAGTTGCGCGCGGTGACCTTTGACGGCGCCTCCGGCAACGGGACGGATTCAGCAGATCCACCCGCGTTGCCCATCGATACGGATAGTTCACTCATTTTGCGGTCCTTTCGGCGCCAAGAATACGCGCGCCAATATTCAAAGCGAGCACTGTCAGGGTGATCAGGAGCGCCCCGCTCCAGGCCAGCTGCTTCCAATAGTCGTAGGGGCTCTGCACGAAATTGTTGATGGTCACCGGCAGGTTGGCGATGGCCTTGGTCAGATCGAGGCTGAAGAACTGATTGCTGAGCGCCGTAAACAAGAGCGGCGCGGTTTCGCCGGCGACCCGCGCGGTGGATAGCAGCACACCGGTAATGAGGCCGGCGCGGGCCGCGCGGTAGGCGATCCGCCGGATCACCAGCGACCGCGGCAGTCCCAGCGCGGATGCCGCCTCGCGCAACGGATTGGGCACCAGCAGCAGCATGTCCTCGGTGGTACGGACGACCACGGGAATCACGATCACGGCCAGCGCCATGGCGCCTGCGATCGCGGAGAAGCCCCGCATCGGCACGACGACGGCACCGTAGATGAACAATCCGATGATGATGGACGGCGCGCTCAGGAGAATATCGTTGATGAAGCGGATCACCGGGGTGATGCGATCGTTCTTGCCGTATTCGGCGAGATAGGTGCCGGCGAACATGCCTAGCGGCGCGCCGACGCCGACCCCGATCACGGTCATGATCAGCGAGCCGACGATGGCGTTAAGGAGGCCGCCATGGTCGGATCCCGGCGGCGGCGTATTCTGGGTGAAGATCTGAAGATTGAGCCCGACGAAGCCGTTATAAAACAGCGTGAAAAGGATCAGCGCCAGCCAGGTCACGCCAAAGATCGCCGCACCCAGGCAAAGCAGCCTGACTATGATGTCGTTGCGACGACGGCTTCTGTAGATCGGGTTCATGAAGCTATTTTCCCGCCTTGTTTTCCAGACGCATCAGCATCAGCCGCGCTGCCGCCAGCACGAAGAAGGTGAGCACGAACAACAACAGGCCAAGTTCGATCAGGCCGGCCTGATGCAGACCATCGCTTTCGGCGAACTCGCTGGCGATCGCCGCCGAGATCGTGGTGCCCGGTGAAAATACCGAACCCGTAATGCGATAGGCGTTGCCGATGATGAAGGTCACCGCCATGGTCTCACCGAGCGCGCGGCCGAGCGCCAGCATGATGCCGCCGATGACGCCGACCCTGGTATAGGGGATCACGACATTGCGCACGACCTCCCAGGTGGTGCAACCGACGCCGTAGGCAGCCTCCTTCAGAACCGGCGGCACGGTCTTGAAGACGTCGACCGAAATCGCGGTGATGAAGGGCAGCACCATGATGGCGAGGATCAACGCCGCATTGAACAGGCTGAGGTAGGATGGCGGCCCGGCGAAGATAGCGCTCAGCACCGGAACCCTCGCGAAGGCGTCGATCACGAAGGGTTGAAAGTAATTGGCCAGGAAAGGGCCAAGCACGAAGAAGCCCCACATGCCGTAGATGATCGAGGGAATGCCGGCGAGCAGCTCCACCGCCATGCCGATCGGACGCCGCAACCATTGCGGACAAAGTTCGGTCAAGAAGATCGCGATGCCGAGACCGACCGGAATGGCGATGATCATCGCAATCACGGAGGTCACCAGCGTGCCATAGAGCGGCCCGAGCGCGCCCAGCACCGGCGGATCGGCCGACGGAGCCCAGCGCGCCGTCAGCAAAAAGCCTATTCCAAAGGCCCGGATCGCCGGCCACGCGCCTGCGATCAGCGACAGGATGATACCGCTGAGAATGAGCAGCACCGATATCGCGCAGACCCGGGTAATCCAATAGAAGGTGGAATCGCCGAGCTTGAATGCGCTCAGCGCCTTGGCGCGATCGTAAGGTCCGGCGGCTTCCATCGCATCGCTCTGCACGGCCATGTCTGCCACACCATTCCCCTATCTATTGAAAATTACGAGGGGTGCCGCGCATCTGGGGCAGCTTTCCCTGAAGGCTCTCACCACGTCATTCTCCGATGCGCAGTTGCGCGTCCGAGGATGCGCCCGTGTCCGGCACCCGCCGGCAAAGGGCGCGGGACCCGAAAATCCGGATAAATTCCCGATTGGGGGTCGGATTTAAGGGCTTGCTCACACCGCTCTCGCCCCCGGACGCCCCAGTGGGGCATCCGGGAAAGACGGAGGGGTGCGACCTAGAACCGGCATCAGCTCTTGATATCGACCGACCAGGTCTTCTCGATCAGCTTCACCACTGACTCCGGCATCGGGATGTAGTCGAGGTCCTGAGCCATCTTGTCGCCCTTCTCAAAGGCGAACTTGAAGAACTTGATGGCTTCGGCGGCGTTGGCCTTGTCGGCCGGGTCCTTGTGCATCAGGACGAAGGTTGTCGCCACGATCGGCCACGACTTCTCGCCCGGCTGGTCGGTCAGGATCAGATAATAGCCCGGCGCATGCGCCCAGTCGGCATTGGCCGCCGCCGCCTGGAATGCCTCCATCGTCGGCTCGACGGTCTTGCCGGCCTTGTTGACCAGCGTGGTGTAGGTCAGCTTGTTCTGCTTGGCATAGGCATATTCGACATAGCCGATCGAGTTCTTGGTCTGGCCGATATTGCCGGAAACGCCTTCGTTGCCCTTGGCGCCGACGCCCACTGGCCATTCGACCGTGGTGCCCTCGCCGAACTTGGATTTCCAATCGGGGCTGACCTTCGAAAGATAATCCGTGAAGTTGAAGGTGGTGCCCGAACCGTCCGCACGGTGGACCACCGCAATCGCGGCCGACGGCAGATTGAGTTTCGGGTTGAGCTTCTTGATCGCAGCGTCATCCCATTTGGTAATCTTGCCGGCGTAAATGTCGGCCAGCGTCGGGCCGTCAAGCGCCATGTCCCCGGCCTTGACGCCTTCGACATTCACCACCGGAACAATACCACCCATCACCATTGGCCACTGCGCCAGGCCATCTTTCTCGAGCTGTTCGACCTTGAGCGGCGCGTCGGTGGCCCCGAACGTCACGGTCTTGGCCTGGATCTGCTTGATGCCGGCGCCCGATCCGATCGACTGGTAGTTCACGTCGGCGCCGCTCTCCTTCTTGAAGGCGTCCGCCCATTTGGACAGCACGGGGTAGATGAAGGTCGAGCCTGCGCCGGTAATATCGGCGGCGAATGCCGAAGTCGATGCGGCGACCAGGCCGGCAGCGACGATTGATTTCATGAAACTCATTGCTGGTCTCCATTGGTGAGCGAAGCGCCGGACGCGCCCGATCGCGCTCACGCCGTCCGTGTAAGAGCGCTCGATGCTGCTTTTACGAAGGTTTGATGACGGCTGGATGACATGCCCAAGCCATTGAAATCACTTGCTTTCAGAAAGGTGCGGGCGGTTTTGGCTGGGGAAAACAGGCGGTAAAGCTGGCACCGTTTTTCGGCACGCTTTCGATCAGGAGCCGGCCGCGATGACGGTTGACGATGTGCTTCACCAGCGACAGGCCAAGCCCGGTGCCGCCCTGCGCGCGGCTGTCGCCGACATCCACCCGATAGAACCGCTCGGTCAGCCGTGGCAGATGTTCCGGCGCGATACCGGGGCCGAAATCGCGCACCTTGACACGAACCTCGGGGACGCTTTCGCCCGACACCGCCACGGTCAGCGAGACGATCACTTTGCCGCCCGAGGCGCCATATTTCAAAGCGTTTTCGATCAAGTTCTCGAAGACCCGCAAGAGTTCCTCGCGGTCGCCCGCGATTATGACCGGCTTCTCTGGCAACTCGATATCGATGATGACCTGGCGTTCCCGAGCCAGCGGCTCCAGCCCATCGACCACCTGCCGGATGATCGGGACAATATCCACCTGCGTGTCCGGCCGGACGTGGGCGGACAGTTCGACCCGCGACAGCGACAGCAAGTCGTCGATCAGCCGCGCCATCCTGATCGCCTGGGTATGCATGATGCCGAGAAAGCGCTCCCTCGCCTTGGCATCGTCCTTGGCCGGCCCCTGCAAGGTATCGATGAAGCCGGACAGCGCGGCCAGCGGCGTGCGCAGTTCATGACTGGCATTGGCGACAAAGTCGGCGCGCATTTCCTCGACCCGGCGCAGCGGCGTCTGGTCGTGAAACGTCATCAGCATGCATTTCTCGGTGCCGCCGAACAGGGTCGGCACCTGTAGCGGCGTGATGATCAATTCCATCCAGCGGTCGACCGGTACATGATCGAGATAAGTCGCGCGCCGGGCTTCGGTGGTCGCAATGGCCTCGCGCAGCGCGGCGATGATTTCGGGCGAGCGCAGCGCGAACTGGGCTAATTCGTTCTTGCGAAGCGCCGGCGCGAGTTGGGCCGCGGCCGTGTTGAGATGAACAACGCGGCCGGCGCGGTCGAGCAGTACCGCGGGATCTGGCATGCCGGCAACGATGGCGCTGACGGCGGCGGCTTCGACCGGGCTGGCCCCGCGGACATCGTCACGCGAGGTGGCGACGTTATGCAGTCGCCACGGCACCAGCGCCGCCGCGGCAATGCAGGCAAACACCGCGGCGGCACCGACCGGCATCAGTGCACCGAACGCAACCAGCACGGCCAGCGCCAAACCGGCGGTCAGAAGGATAATGGCCGAATGCCGCAACCGGTCCGGCCACGGCGAAAAGAAGGAAGAAGAAGTAGGAGCATCTAGCGCCATCGGGCAGGCTCTCTCCCAGTCTGATCCACCGCGGCAAGCGGCCGGTTCCTCAGGCGCCGGTGTCCCCATGCTTTCTCACATAGGCCGCTCCGCGCGCCGGCTCCGCATGGTGCCCCGGCGTCGCCTGGCGCAGCCGCTTGGTTCGAGCCCCCAGCATAACCTCGCGAAACGTCAACAAGATTACAGAAATGACCAAGGGGGTAATATAATAGAGCAGGCGAAACAGCAGCATTCCCGCCAGCAGGTCCTCGCGGTCCATCTGCCACAGGCCGATCAGCATGGCGGCGTCGAACACGCCCAGCCCGCCGGGGGAATGGCTGGCAAACCCCAATAGCGTCGCAGAGACGAAGATGACTGCGACCACAACGAAGCCGAGGTTGGGTTCATCCGGCACCAGCACGTACATGGCCAAGGCGCAGAATCCCAGATCGACGATGCCAATCGCGATCTGCAGCAGCGTCAGCGGACCGCCAGGCAATACCACGGTCCATGGACCGCGGCCGACCCCTCTCGGCTGGGTCCAGACCCAGACCACATAGGCCAAAAGCCCGAGGATGATGCCGACGGCGACAAAGCGGTTCAGCCAGGGCGGGAGCTGATCGATCGCCGTGGCCGCTTCGGGATGATAGGCGATGCCCAGCCCCAGTACCGCGGCATTGCCGAGCCAGAAGGTCAGACCGGCCAGGAAGCAGATCTTTGCGACGTCGATCGCGTTGAGGCCCCAGGCGGAATAAATCCGATAGCGCACGGCGCCGCCGGTAAAGACGCTGGCGCCGACATTATGCCCGATCGAATAACTGGTGAAAGCAGCCAGCGCGTTAATCCGGTACGGAATATCGGCGCGGCCAATCGCGCGCACCGCGAAGAGGTCGTAGAATGTCAGGGTAAAATAACCGGCGGCCACAAACAATGCGGCCAGCGCGATCGAGCGGGGTTCGGTCTCCTTGATGGCCTCGACCACCTCGTCGACGTCGATGCCCCGAAGAACGTGGAAAAGCACATAGCATGCGATTCCAATGACTGTGACGCTGACCGCAACACCCAGCTTGTGCAGGATTTGCTTGTGGCGCAGAAACGATATCGCCCTGCGTATTGCTTCCAGCATCTAGACCTCGAACTGCAATACCAAACGAACGCTTTCGGCGACTTTGCCTCTGCCGGTTCCACGGTCGCGACCCGGACACTCACGTGGTAGCTTGTTTTGGGCCGGAGTGGAATTCGCTTGATCGAATAAAACACGCTCCTTCAATGTATTAGGTATATATCGAAGGCGCGGGTTGCGGCTTTCGGCCCCGCAAAGCTAACCCCATCACAACCCTCTACCTGAGCCAGTGAAGTTTTCGTGACTTCAGGCCGCCCATGGAGCCGATTCTCGCCGGCAGTCACGTGTCTTGGCATCTTTCCTGCCGCCGGAAGTTCTCAACCTGCGGGCGCGCTGTGCGCCAGCGCCCAGGCGCGCAACCATGATCCTACCGCGCAACCAACCAGATACAACGCCAACATGATCAGACCGAGGTCGAGCCAGTAGCCGGGGCGCCCGGGGAACAGGCGCGCCAGCGCCACCGCCACCAGTGCCGCCACCAGTGCCGCCAACCACCGCGCCATCGTCCTGGACACGCCCGGACCACGATGAACCACTGCGATCCAGCCCATCGCCAGACCCAGCAGCAGCGATGCCAGCAACCAGCCCCAATGAAATGTCGCCAGATAAGCCATTCGAACTATCTCACCAGGAAATCGATGCGGCGGTTCTGCGCCTTGCCTTCGTCGGTGTCGTTGGACGCGACCGGCTGCGTGCTGCCGTAGCCGGTCGCCGTGAAGCGGTCGGCTGGCAGGCCTGCCTTCACCAGATATTCCATCACGGATTGTGCACGCCTTTCAGACAATGCCTGGTTGAGCTCATCCCCGCCATCGCCGTCGGTATGTCCCGCAATCTCGATATTGGTGCTCGGACAGCGCAGCGCGGTTTCGATCAGACGGTCGAGCAACCCCGCGGAGTCCGGATCGATGGTAGCGCGGCCGGACTCGAACCTGATACTTCCCTTGGCCAGCAGATCCGAAAACAGCTGCTGGCAAACGGTGGCATCGACCGGCGCGGCGGCGGGCTTGAGTGAAATGTCAGCCTTGACCTGAAAACCCCCGGCAACATCCTTGGCCAGGCCGGCCCGGATTTGTGCCGCCGCCGAGTCATAGAAGGCGTCGCCCGAGAGCTTGACCTCAGAATCGGACACCACAAGCGTGCCGGTCGACAACCTCGACAGCGCCCCCAGCGCCGGCACGACGGCGCTGGCAAAACCCGCGGGCGCGCCGACGCTGGCCTTGAGATTGTCGACCACCTTTTCATTGAAGAATTTGCGCGCCGCCGCCGCCACGATCGCGGCGTGAATCTTGTTGTCAGGAACATAGCCGGTCAGCGTCAGTGTCACCGCGACCGGATCCTTGTAGGCCTGAAATACATAAGGTGGCGCGGCAATCTCGTTGGCGGCGACCGAAAAACCCTCGGGAAGATTTTTCAGCGCGGCCGTGATCGCTTCCCGGCCGCCGAGCTCTCGCGCCATGCCTGAAAGGTTGACCTGGGTATCGGTGATCGTGATCTTGCCATCCTTCAATTTTCCGATCTGATCGATCAGCAGCAGCGCGGCGGTGTCAAAGCGGGGCGGCGAGCCCCGCGCCAAACTCATTCGATCGACGACCTCAATGCCGCCGAGATCGGCGCGGGCCGCGTCCAGCAACCTGCCCTTGGTCGCCGGCAACGGCGCACTGCCACCGAGGGTAACCCTGACGACGTCGCGCTCCGCCGACCAGACGAACGGCCTGGCCTCCGGGACAAGGCGGGTTTCGTCGTTGACCAGACGCACCCCCGGCACGGCTTCCACCGCGGCCACGGCTAAGTGGCGACCGTCTTCCGAGAATGCATCCGCCGCAAGGGTCACGTCACGGCCAAAGACCTCGATCTGCAACTTGTCGAGCAGGGCTCCTTTCAGCGCGTCGCCAGAGCGGGAGGCAAGGTCGGCTTCGAGCGGAGCCGTGCTGGTCCAGGCCGCGATAGCCCAAAAGACGACCAGTGGAACGAGACCCGGCCACCATTTGCTGCTCCACTTGAAAAGTCCGTGCATTCGATGTCCCGCGGGTCTGGGAAGAGAGAGAAAACAAACCCTTGCGAGGCTGTCAAACCCGAAATGGGGATTAGTACGGTAACGGTAAGCCGCACCGGCTTAGGATTTCTTCAGCGATTTTCCGCTACGTTGCGCGATCGTAACCCAAGTGTCCGGCCAGCCAATTCATGAAAAAATTCCGCAACAACGTCATCCGCGCCGGGCTGGGAGCCTTTTACGTCACCGGTGCGCACCGTCTGTTGCAGCCGATCTTCTCAGGCGTCGGCGTCATATTCATGCTGCACCATGTCCGGCCGCGCCGCGAAGCCGAGTTCCAGCCCAACCATCACCTTGAGGTAACGCCTGAGTTCCTGCGCGCGATGCTCCAGCACCTGCGCTCGCAGAACATCGATATCATCACTATCGACGAGGTGCATCAGCGGCTGATCGAACGCAACTTCTCGCGGCGTTTTGCCAGCTTCGGCCTGGACGACGGTTATCGCGACAACCGCGACCATGCGCTGCCCGTGATGGAGGAATTTGGCGCGCCCTTGACCGTCTATGTCACCAGCGATTTCGCCGAGGGCATCGGACGGCTGTGGTGGATCGCGCTGGAGCAGGTGATCGCCAGGGCCTCCTCGATCGAGGCCGTGATCGGGGGCGCGACCAACCGTCTTGATACCGTCACGCCGGCTGCCAAGCAGCTTGCGTTCGACCGTCTGCACGATTGGCTGCGCGCATTGCCGGGCGAGCATGACCTGCGGCGCGAAATGACGGCGTTGTGCGCCAGCCACGGTGTCGATGAAACCGCGATCGCCCGTGAACTCTGCATGTCCTGGGATGAGTTGAAGGCCTTTGCCTGTCATCCACTGGTCGGCATCGGCGCGCATACCATTACGCATTGCAATCTCGCCAGGCAATCCGAGCTCATCGCCAGCCAGGAGATGGCGACGAGCCGCGCGCGGATTGAGGGCCTGTTGCAGCGTCCCGTCCTCCATCTCGCCTATCCCTATGGCGACAGAAGCGCAGCCGGCGCCAGGGAGTTCGCGCTGGCGCGAGCGGCCGGTTTCAAGACCGCGGTAACGACGCGCCCGGGCATGATCTTTCCCGAAAGTGCGCAACACTTGACGGCGCTGCCGCGGGTCTCGCTCAACGGCAATCATCAGGACACCCGCATCCTGCCGGTTCTGACCTCCGGCGCCGCCACCGCAATGTGGAACGGCTTTCGCCGCATCGCCGCGGCCTGAGATCGCTTGCCGCATTTTGGTCGGCTCTCCGGACCATGGCCTTGCTTTTCTTGACTCGCCGAACCGCCGCGCCCACAACCATCGGCAAAGCCGAGGGAGAAGGGCATGTTCGAGGATCTGTTTTCGCTGAAGGGCCGGGTCGCGCTGGTGACCGGGGGATCGCGCGGCATCGGCAAGATGATCGCTGCCGGCTTCCTCAGCCAGGGCGCGGCGAAGGTCTATATCACGGCGCGCAAGGCCGGCCCCTGCGAGGCGACCGCGAGCGAACTCACGGCCGCCTATGGCGGGGAATGCATCGCGCTGCCGATCGATATTTCCAACCTGGCCGGCATCGAACTGCTGGCGTCTGAAATCAAGAAACGCGAGCCGAAGCTGGACATCCTCGTCAACAATGCCGGTGCCGCCTGGGGCGCCGAGTTCGACGAATTTCCGGAAAGCGGCTGGGACAAGGTCATGAACCTGAACGTCAAGACGCCGTTCTTCCTGACCAAGGCGCTGGCGTCGTGCTTGCGCGCCGCCGCCAGCCCGGAACAGCCCGCCAAAGTCATCAACATCGCTTCGATCGACGGCATCTTCGTCAATCCGATGGAGACCTATTCCTATGCCGCCAGCAAATCGGGCCTCATTCACCTGACGCGCCGGATGGCGGCGAAGCTGATTTCCAGGCATATCGTGGTGACGGCGATCGCGCCGGGCCCCTTCCAATCCGACATGAACAAGGCGGCGCGCGATCACGCCGACACCGTGGCAACGCAGGTTCCCGCCGGGCGCATCGGCAGCGATGAAGACATGGCCGGCGCGGCGATCTATCTCGCCTCGCGCGCCGGCGACTACGTGGTCGGCGCCACCATCGCCGTCGACGGCGGCATCGTCTACGCCAATCCCGGCATCAAGGGCGATGGCTGGGATTGAGTGTCTCAGGTCTCGATCTTCACATACTCGAAATCGCCGGGCTTGTTGTCGATCCCGACCTTGGGCGGGGCGATCCATGGCGCGAAACCGCCGATCTCGGTCACCGGTGTCATCAGCGAGGCGATGAAAGCGCCGTCTTCCCTCGACGGAAGCCATTCGTTCCGGCGCCGGTTCCAGGTCGCATCGTCAATCAGCACGCCGTCCGGCGTGGCATGGACATCCCTGAATTCGCCGATCTGGCGATGGAATGCGACATTGGGCAGCGCCAGCTTGAAGTCGTAGCCGGCCGTGGCGATGATCTTGTTCCAGCGCAACAGGCCCTTGACGCAGTCCTGGGTGTAGTCGTCGCGCAGTCGCATGTTGAGCGCGGTCAGCGCCGGCTCGTCGACCCGCACGACTTGCCCGTTCACCAGCTTGAGCACGGGATAGGTATCGTTCTGCAGACGGTGATCGTCCTGGATCTGGGTCTCGTGGAAGCGGCCCTTGATACCGGCGTTGAAGGCATTGGCCGCGTTGGTGGACACCTCGGAGCCGAACAGGTCGAGCGAGAGAGTGTAATGCAGGTTCAGCTTCTTCTGGATGGTCGGAAGATCGATCACCCCTAGCGCGCGCACCTTGGCGACCTCGGCGGGGTCGCTGAGGCCGGCGGCCCGCATCGCCTCGACGGTGCGCTGCACGACGCGGCTGATGCCGGTCTCGCCGACGAACATGTGATGGGCCTCTTCGGTCAACATGAAGCGGCAGGTGCGCGACAACGGATCGAAGCCGGATTGCGCGAGCGAGTGCAGCTGCATCTTGCCGTCGCGGTCAGTAAAGTAAGTGAACATGAAGAACGACAGCCAGTCCGGCGTCTTCTCGTTGAACGCCCCCAGCATGCGCGGGCTGTCGGCATCGCCGGAGCGGCGGCGCAACAATTCGTCGGCTTCCTCGCGGCCATCGCGGCCGAAATATTTCTGCAGGAGATAGACCATCGCCCAGAGATGACGGCCTTCCTCGACATTGACCTGGAACAGGTTGCGCAGGTCGTAGAGCGAGGGCGCGGTCTTGCCGAGATGACGCTGCTGTTCGACGGAGGCCGGTTCGGTATCGCCCTGGATCACGATCAGGCGGCGCAGCATGGCGCGGTACTCGCCCGGGACTTCCTGCCACGCCGGCTCGCCGTAATGTTCGCCGAACGGGATCACGCGGTTTTCTTCTTGCGGCGCCAACAGGATACCCCAGCGGTAATCGGGCATCTTGACGTAGTCGAACTTGGCCCAGCCGCGCGGATCGACCGAGTAGGCGGTGCGCAGATAGACCAGCGACTGCTGGAAGCCGTCCGGTCCCATATCGTTCCACCAGTCGACATATCCGGGATGCCAGCCTTCGAGCGCCTTCAGCACCTGGCGGTCTTCGCTGAGATTCACATTGTTGGGAATCTTGGTCGAGTAGTCGACGTTCATGATGTTGACGTTCATGGGTGTGCTCCCGTGGTGGACGGTAGTAGTGAGTAGTGAGTAGTGAGTAGCGAATAGCGAGTGGCGAATGGCAAAGAATGAGTATTCGCTATTCGCCCCTAAACTCTCGTCATATCGAACTGCGCCTTCTGGCCCGACCCGTAGCGCCGCAGCGCACCGTTCTCGCCGACCGCATTGGGACGCTGGAAGATCCAGTTCTGCCATGCCGTCAGGCGGGCGAAGATCTTGGATTCCATGGTCTCCGGCCCGACGAAGCGCAAGTTGGCCTCCATGCCGGTGAGACTGTCGGGCGAGAAGCTGCAACGCTCTTCGAAGAACACCCGGATCTCATCATCCCAGTCGATATCGTCGAGCGCGAAGGTGACGAGGCCAAGCTGCTCGGCCTGCTCGGCATCGAGCGCCTCGCCGATCTTGCCTTGCACCCTTCCCAGATCCGAAGGCTCGGCCTGGAAGCGCGATTGCAGCCGTGTCAGGCCATGGCTCATCGGGTAGGGGCCGAAATTCATCGCCGAGAGCGCGATGGTCGGAGGCGGACGGTTATCGCCCTGCTTCGAGCCGATCAGCATGTAGGAGCGGTCGGCCGCGAATACGAGTTCCGCCAGCGTGCCGGCGAAGCAGGAACCTGGCTCGACCAGCGTCACCAGGGTGCGCGAGGTGACGTCGATGCGCTTCAGCACCCGCTTCCAGTATTGCCTGACTTCGTTGACCAGCCAGTGCGCCTTGTTGGCCTCGAGATACGAATCGCAGGCCAGAACATGGGCAGCCTCGCCATGCGACTTGAACACCAGCATCGCGGTCTCAAGTTCATTGATGCGCAGATGCAGGATGGCGTCGTCGAGTTCGCGCGCCACCTGCAGCGGCCAGAACGACGCGCCTTGCGCGACCATGCCGTCGATGTCGGCGGGCGGGGGCGCCTCCGGCGCCGGAATCGAAATGGTGGCGATACGCTGCGAACGGTCGATGTCGACGCTGACCAGCCCATAGCGGATGCCGTCATCGTCGAAAGTGCGCGTCAGGGGCGTGAGCGAAATGCCCTTGCCCTCGCCATTGCGCCTGGAGGCGGCGGCGAATTCCTGGGTGCGCTCAGTGACCCTGGCCGCGAGCTTGCTGTTGGGCACGATCTCGTCGACCAGCCGCCATGCGACCGCCCGCTTGCCTTTGATGCCTTCCTCGATGGTGCAAAAATAATCGGCATGGTCGCGACGCACCTTGCGCTTGTCGACCACGCGCGTCAGCCCGCCGGTCCCCGGCAGCACCGCCAGCAGCGGCACTTCCGGCAGCGCGACCGCGGCCGAACCGTCGTCGGCGAGAATAATGTGATCGGTCGCCAGCGCCAGTTCGTAACCGCCGCCGGCCGCCGTGCCATTGATCACGGTCATAAAGCGCTGGCCGGAATTCTCGCTGGAATCCTCCAGGCCGTTGCGGGTCTCATTGGTGAACTTGCAGAAATTGACCTTGTGGGCGTGGGTCGCGCCGGCCAGCATGCGGATGTTGGCGCCGGCGCAAAATACCCGGTTCTTGCCCGAGCGCAGCACCACCACCTTGACGCCGGGATGCTCGAAGCGCAGCCGCTGCACTGCATCCGCCAGTTCGATATCGACGCCGAGATCGTAGGAATTCAGCTTCAGCTGATAGCCTTCGAACAGCCCGCCATTCTCATCGACATCCATGGTCAGCGTGGCGACCTCGCCATCGACTTCGAGCTTCCAATGCCGGTAGCGCGACGGATCGGTCTGGAAGTCGATATGCTTGCCGCCGCCAGCAAGAACGCGATCTTCACCGGCCATGAGCCCACCCACCCTGATTTTTGAAATGACGACCTTGATATGCATCATAATGCATGTTTAGGCGAAGTCCAGTGCTTTATAATGACAGAACCGGCATTTTGTTTCATGTTCCCCCGTTGGTGGCGCGGCCTTCATGGGTAAACAAGATCCGTCCGGCAAATTCAGCGATGGTTTCGAGCGTCCTATCCAGGGCTTCGCGATGCGGCGAATGTCCGACGCCGGGGAGCAGGGTCACCTCCACCGGACAATAGCATTCCTGGCTGGCGATCTCGATCTGGCGGAGGGTGCCATACTGATCGGCGGCGCCCTGGATAATGGCGACGGGAACACGAATGTAAGCGAGATAGTCGGAAATATCCCAGGTTCGAAATCCCGGGTTGAGCCAGGCATCGTTCCAGCCATAGAACGCGTTGTCGACGTCGTGGTGCCAGCGCATCAGCTTGGCGCGCAGTCCTGATCTCTCGTAGGCCGTCCTGGTTTCCGCGATCGCCGCCAGCCCGATTTCTTCCGTGACGAAATGCGGCGCGATCATCGCGACCCCGCGCAGGCGATGGTCCTGAACGCCGCCGGCATAGATCGCCGCGATGGAGGCGCCGTCGGAATGTCCGAGCAAAAGGCCGCGGCGAAAGCCGATCTGGTCGAGCAGCGCGGGCAGGATGTCGAGCGCCTCGCGCTGCATGTAGTCGAGCGGGCGCGGCAGCTTGGCCGAAGTTGAAGCGCCATAGCCGGCGCGCGAATAGGCCAGCACGCCGGCTCCGGTCAAGGCTTGAAGCCGGTCGGGAAAATCTCCCCACAGCGCGGCACAACCCAAGCCTTCGTGCAGTAGGACAATGGTCGGCGCGTCCGCCGGCGCCGGACCGATCATGCGGTATTCGAGATCATAGCCGCCGACGCGGAGGAAGCCTTCAGGATTCAGGGATGGCATGCTTTTCTTCTTTCCATGATCCGAACTTACCTCGTCGTGGCCGGGCTTCGTCCGGGCACGACGAAAAAGATTGCCCGTTGAACGAGGGCGACCACAAGGGTCGCCCCTACGAAGATGGATCTTTTGTAGGGGCGCCCCTTGTGGGCGCCCTGTTTCACCGTCGTTCATTGTTTCGTAAGCGAACGCTGTCGCCGCGAACAACCAGAACAGAGATGGTATCGCATTTCGCTCCACCCATCCTTACGATCCAGACGCGCATAATCGACCCGCGGCGCGCGGCGCCCGGGCTTTTGCAGGAACGTCTCGCCCTCGAGAATAAAGAGGGCGCGGGGAATGCCGCGATGCCCAGAGGCACCCGCGGCCCGTGTGCAAGAAAACGGCCGTATGCACACGAGGTAGCGCGAGGCACCGGATCATCCGGCATTCCCCACGCAATGGTTTTACGGTTTATCGACGCGCTCTCCCCGGCGAGATAAGCTCTATTGCCACCGTCGCCTTCGGATTAAGGTTGGTCCAACCCGGTTGAGCCGAACGCATCCTCCGAAGACTTGACACCAGCCTTGGGTGCCAGGACCACACGCCTTCCCCGTACGCTGCAGCGCCGTCGTCTAGCCTGCGAGGTATTCGCTCACGAAAGATCAATCCGCCCTGCGAACCGTCGCCTGCCTGACGCTGCCGCGTCCACCGCATCTCATCCCGCGTTTCCTGACGATCGCGAGCCGCCCCTCTTGTTGGGATAAGATGAAGTAGCTATTAGACCACTTCGAACGAAAAGTGAACATAATTATTTTTTAAGAAGCCTATTGACAACCTCCAAACACCCGCCCTTTGCGAAGCTTCACGCCGTGCTCTGATATTTTCTTCCTCACCCGCCGCCGGCCACCTCATGGCAATTCATCCCAGCGTGGAGATGACACCACGAGGCTCGCGCCGCTCCCGAACTCACGCGTGGACTCCGGTTCGGTCCTGAACCACCGTTGTCCGACCTCGGCATTCGCAGCACAGCGCTCGAGCCAGCGCGCCACCAGAACATCCACCCGCGCGGCAAATTGCCGTCGCGCCGCGGCCAGCACAAGCCTCGCGTCCAAGCCCTGATCGGATGGTCTCTTGACGTCGTTGTCGGCGCTCATCTGGCCCTCCTGCCGGTCCGGCGGAGGGAGCACCCTGCGCCGGGAGTTACACCCTTGCCTTGCGGATCAGCCCTGCTTTGAACTGATCATTCGGATCCCGCGTCATCACGGACATGCACGACCCATCGGCCAGCCAAATATGCGGCCGGGCGTGGACAGCAGTCTCTGCGATGAGTGTGCGTGGGTCGCGCATGACGGTCCTCAACAGTGCAGGCAATTTCGCCCGCAACCAATGTCACGATTTAAAGGCAGAGAATATTCAGCGCGTCAAATGCTTTGTATTCACCAGGTGCAGAATTGTTGCGGGCTCGCAATTTTCGAACCTCCGCGCGGCCGGCGAGGTTCGAAAATTTCTGGCGATGGTCAATTGGCCGATGTGACAGTTTTAACTCGGTCCGCGTCGGTCCGATTGCGCCGCGATCTATCGCCAGTGGCACACGACGCTCGCCGAACTGCGCGGCTTCGCCCTGTGAGCCTCGTGTTTCCCCGACTGCGAAGATGGACGCCGACTGCGCGGTCCACGCCTATTGCCTGATAAGAGGAATAGGGGCCAGACCACTATTTCGCGACTTTGCAATAAATGTGTAAACGTGGTCTGTCCGCGCTTTCGCTCGAACAAATCAATGCCGATCCTCGGCATCGGCAAGCGCGGACGGCTAGGCGAGATCGTCGATATCGACGCGGAGTACGGCGGCGATCTTCTTGAACGTCTCGATGGTTCCCTCTCGCTTGCCAGTCTCGAGTTGCGAGATGTACGCCGCAGCGAGACCCGTTGCCTCGGCCAATTCCTTCGCGGACATGCCGCGATGTTCGCGCCAGACGCGAAGCTTGTTTTCGCCCTCGATCATTCGGTCAACCATTTCAGAGGGGATCAACTCCTCTTCGCCAGTCGCAAGGCGGCGCTTGATCTCGTCAATGGCGCGCGCGTCGGCCGCATCCTCGGCGGCCTCGATCAGTCGCTCATACTCCTCGAAAGGAATGAGCACCATGCGATCACCGCTCGGAGTGATGATGATATTGGGCTTGTTCATCGTCCTAGTCCTCGTAAGCGCTGCCGCGCGGGCGTACCTTCAACACGTCCAGAATAACGCCATCCTGGCTGAAGATGACGCGCCAATCACCGACACGCAGTCGATACTCTTCCTCGCGGCCCTGAAGCTTCCTGACATTGTTCGCCAAGCTTGCGGGATCCGCCGCGTACTGCTGGATTTTCATCCGGATTAACTGCGCCGCGTTGGTCGGCATCTTCATCAGGGCCTTCGCCGCCGCTTTGGTGTAGCGAATTTGCATGAGAAGAATATTAGCACAAGGCTAATGTATTTCAATTACAAAATAGCTAATAGCTAACTATCGCCTAATGAAGTTGGCGAAGATATCAAACGTGCAGAACGAGGTGCACTCCGCGCCACTGCCGCCGCTGGAGGCGCCCCGTCGTTCCCGGATCACCGTCGCCGAGGCCACATTATTCAGCGCGGCAACACCATGGCGCCTGCTTCTTCGCCGATAGCGACTATGAACTCACGTCGACCTGCTGCAGACACCGCTGAAGGCGGACGGCTGCGCGCTATTGATGAAGCAGCACCTGAACCGGACCCAACGTCAGCGGCTGGCGCGCTTTGGGAATGGCGCTTTGCGCTCCTGCCTCGCCCAGTCGGAACGCCATGGGCTCGCTCGCTATCGCACCATCGAGCTCAGTCCGCTCTGCACCTGCATGGCGAGCCATCCCCGGCAAGCGCCGAAGGCAAGGCAAGCCATCTGATCGCACCGCACGACCCATACGTGCGGCTCGGCGGCGGCCCGGACGCGCGCCGCGCTGCTCCGCGACGCGTTGGACGAGGCCGTTCAACGAGATCCGCGCGACAACCAATGGCGGATTCGTTCTCGGCGCGGCGCGCTTTCAGGAGCGTGGGTTGGGTAACAGGGGCCCATGCCGATCGACAACTGACGGGCCGAAGGCCAATTCAACTGCGGGCCATGTGAGCGTGGCGCCGCATGTCTCCGGTGCGGCGCCGTGCGCGACCGGGCCGCTCCTGGCCGCTTGGAAATATTCCGATGCAAGTTGTGAATCCGTCGGTCTCATGCGCAGCCAGTCCACAGGGACGCGGCGGAACGCTTCGGGTGGAGACGGCGTCCGGAGTAGCCGCTAATCCCTCATCCGATTTCGGGGCCACAGGACCCTGCGGCCGCGCTGGTTCGGCGCTGCCGGAGTTGCCAGTCTTACTGAGTAGACCGGGAGGCAGGCCACCGGCAGGTGTATCAGGAGCTGCAGGAACTCCTGTGTAAGCACCCGGCACGCCGCCTACTGCCGGACCCTCGGCGCCCGCACCAGAGCCGGACGTGGGGTTGGTATTGGTCGGGGCAGCTCCGCCTCCGATGAGGCCCGCCGGCGGGCCTCCGCCAACCGCTCCGGCTGGCGCTCCACCGCCTACCGCTGCGTGGTAGCCGCTGGCCCCGCTCAATGGCGAGCTAACCGCGCCTTGCGGACCGCCCCCCCTGCCTCCCGCGAGCGCGACGTTCACTGGCAACAGCGCGACTAACAGCGAAATGGCCAGGTTGCGAGTTTGACATGTCGTCATCATGTCCTCCGTCAAAGGTAGAACGGGGTGACCTAGCCAAAGTGCCAGAATTCGGCAAAAAAGGGAAGTTGCGCGGTCGAGTAATGAGTTTGCAATCGGCGGGAGGGCGTAGCCTGAAACCGACCCTTGGCAGGATAAATCTTAAATCCGCAAGGTGGATCCGTTATGACTCCCACAACAGCGCCGTTCCAGGGCCCCAACGCAGCGAGGAGCCAGTGATCCTAACCACGAATCGGGGCTATGGGTTCGGGCTCGCACAAGGGCGCGCCCCCGGAGCGAGGCCGAGCCTTCCGCAGCGCGGATCGCGATCCGGCCAGTTTTTCGGTTTGCTCCCGCTCGCACTCCTTTGAGATGGATCGAAGAAGTGCAGGAAGCGGGCGAGGGGATCCGGGACCGACCACTATTTGCGACGCGCCTCCCCCCAAACCCACCGGCGGGCAAAAAACAGGGTCAGAGTTAAATCATGAGAAAACGGGGTCAGAGTTAAATTATTGCAGCCCTACCGCCTGGGCTTATCAATATGAAATTCCTCCAAAATTGGACTCTGACCCCAATTCTTCTTACTACGGGTTCGCTTGCTATCGCACCATCGCGCTCAAACTTCCGCGCCGGCATGGCGAGCCATCGCCGGCAAGTTGGTGGTTGAGCACCCGGATCAACGCCGCAGGCAAGGCAAGCCATGTGATCGCACCGCATGACCCACGCGCGCTGTTCGGACGCGGCCCGGACGCGCGCCGCGCAGTCTATCGGGCCCTGTTCCGCGACGCGTTGGACGAAGCCGTTGTCAACGAGATCCGCGCGGCAATCCATGGCGGAATTCGTTCTGTACGAAGCTTGAGGCCACGAAACACTTGGCGCCGAACATGGCCGAATTTTCTCTTCTGTAGACAAGATAGGCATGTAGTGTTCATAGATAATGAGGCATCCTTGAAACAATCTGTCCACATGAGTGGACAATAAGCTTGGGCCTCCGGTTATGCGGGTGCGGCCGGGGTCAGCGCCGCCATCCGCGTCGTCATGAGACGAGAAATAATTACTAACTGGGCTACGGGGCCCGCATGCTGTCGGTTCAACACGAGCAACCTGTCATGAGTAGCAATTTCCATTTCTGCGCGAAAGCAGAGCGCGTAGACGGCAATTGGTCGCTGTCATCGCCGAATGCAATTCAGAACCCGAATTGTTGAGTTGCGGCCTGTGGAAAGGTCTGCCCCGCCGTATTAATTGCGGCGCCATGTCTATTCGCTGCGATCAGAACATATGCTGCGGGGACGACGAATAGCGTGAACACGGTGCCAATCGACAAGCCGCTTGCAATGACGAGGCCCATGTTGAACCGCGAGGCCGCCCCCGCGCCTGATGCAATGATCAAAGGGATCACGCCAAGCACCATCGCAGCGGTTGTCATCAAAATGGGTCGCATGCGAACGGCCGCCGCTTCCAGAATGGCTTCGTGCTTCGACAAACCGCGATCCTGCGCTTCGTTGGCGACCTCGACCATCAGGATTCCGTGCTTGCTGATCAGCCCCATTAGAGTGACCAGACCAACCTGCGTATAGATGTTGATGCTCGCGCCGCCAACGCCAAGGCTGATAAAGATGAGTGCCCCTGCCAGCGACATCGGCACGGAAATCAGGATCACGAACGGATCGCGGAAACTGTTGAACAGCGCCGCCAAAGCAAGAAAAACGATCAGGAGCGCGAGCGCAAACAGGCCAACAAACCCGTTCGATTCCTGTTCCTGCTGACGTGAGGCGCCCCCGAAGTCGACAGAATAGCCCTTTGGTAGCGTCTGCGCTGCAAGTTGCTTGAGAGCGTTCAGCGCATCTCCCATCGCGACTCCTGGCGCCACGACACCGGAAATCGTCGCCGCGTTAATCTGCTGGAAGTGATTGAGCGATTCCGGAACGGTCGACGATTTGATCGTCGCCACCGTGGAAAGCGGCACGCTGTTGACACCGCCTGAGCCTCCGGTCGGGTTGATGTAATAGTCCAATAGCTGGTCCGTATTCAGTCGATACCGCTGCTGAACCTGCGGAATCACCTTGTATGATCTACCATCAAAACCGAAATAGTTGACATAGCCGCCGCCCAGCAGCGTCGAAAGCGCCGCGCCAATATCATTCATCTTCAAGCCAAGCTGGGCGGTCTTGTCGCGGTCGATCTCGATCGTCGACTGCCTCTGATCGAACTTCAGGTCGTTGTCGAGGAAAATGAACAGCCCGGTTTTGATCGCATCCTGCTGAAAATTCTCCGAGACCGTACTTAGCTCCGCAAAGGGTTTCGTCGTGCCGACCACGAACTGAACCGGCAATCCGGTGCTGCCAGGCAGCGAAGGCTGTTGAAATGCAACGACCTTCACGCCAGCAATCTTGCCAAACTCCTGCTGGATCTCTGGCTGCAGCGTGTTGGTCGTCGCCCTGCGTTCGTTCCATGGCTTCAGAACCCACCCGGAAATGATCTGGCCGGGTGCGTCGATCTGGAATATCCCTGACGTCTCGGAGCGTTTTTCTACCGCGGCGGCAACCTGTTTTGCGGAGATCTGACGTTGCTGAAGCGTGGCGTCCGGCGCAGCGGTCGATTGAGCGAGAATGATGCCTTGATCTTCCTGCGGCGCCAGTTCGGTTTTCGAACTGGCGTAAAGCCAATAGATACTGCCGAGAACGAGCATCGCAAACACGGCGGTGACCGGTTTGTAGGACAAGGTCGCGTCCAGTTTTCGCCGATAGGCGCCGGTCAGTCGTTCCAGCACACCTTCGATCACGCGAATCAACTGGTCTCGAATCTCCCACCGGCCTGATCGGGACGTTTCAAGAGATAGGCGCAACACATCGGGGTCAAGGTCAGCGCGATGACGGCCGACACGGTCACCGCACCCGCCAGTGTAAAGGCAAATTCAGTGAACAAGGCGCCGGTCAGGCCGCCCTGAAAGCCGATCGGCACGAACACCGCGACCAAAACCACCGTCATCGCAATGATCGGACTGACGAGCTCGCGAGCGGCGCGAAGGGAAGCATCGAGCGGCGTCATACCGTCCGCCAGATGCCGGTTGACGTTCTCGACCACGATGATCGCGTCGTCGACGACGAGGCCGATAGCGAGCACTAGTGCAAGCAGCGTTAGGAGATTGATGGAGAAGCCCATTACCAGCATGAGCGCAAAGGCGCCCACCAGCGACAACGGAATTGCAATCACGGGAATTAGGATGGATCGCCATGAACCCAGAAAGCAGAAAATGACCAGTGTTACGATCGCGATGGCCTCGACGAGCGTCTTCTCGACATCATCGATCGAGCTATTGACGAAAGCGGTGGCGTCGTAGATCACCTCACTATCGAGGCCGGTCGGCAGATCGGCCTGAAGTTCCGGCAGAACGGCCCTGACGCCCCTGATCACATCCAGGAGATTGGCGGCCGGCGCGACCTGAATTCCGACATAGATGGCTTGCTGGCCGTTGAACGTCGTGATGGAGTTGTAGTCGTCATTACCCAGCACGACATTGGCGACATCCTTGAGTTGGACGACCGTACCGCCGATCTGCTTGACGACGAGGTTCTCGAATTCCGCTGCGGTGTGCAAACCGGTAGAAGCGGTCAGCGGCACCTGAACCATCTGCCCCTTGGTGTTTCCCAACGCCGCGATATAATCATTGTCGGACAGCGCGGTATTGACGTCGCTGCCGGTCAGGCCGAAGGCTGCGAGTCTCACCGGATCAAGCCAAGCTCTCAGCGCGAAGTTCTTGCCGCCAAGAGTTTCCGCTGTCTGTACCCCCGTCACCGCCTGGAGTTTCGGCTGGATCACGCGCGTGATGTAGTCGGTTATCTGATTGGCGGCCAGTACCTTGCTGCCGTACCCGATGTACATCGAATTGATGGTCTGTCCGACCTTGACCGCCAAAACGGGCTGCTGTGTTCCCGTGGGCAACTGATTGAGCACAGAATTCACCTTGGTATTGATTTCGGTCAAGGCTTTCCCGGAATCGTAGTTCAGTCGAAGATTGACCGTAATGGTGCTTTGTCCGGTCGTGCTGGTCGACGTCATGTAGTCGATGCCGCTCGCTTGAGCGACCGCCGCTTCCAACGGCGTCGTGATGAATCCAGAGACAATAGAGGATTCGGCGCCAGGATACACCGTGGAGATAGTGACGATCGCGTTTTGCGTGCGCGGATATTGCAGGATAGGCAGGCTAAAGACGCTCTTCAGGCCCACCGTGAGAATGAGCATGCTGACGACCAACGAGAGGACAGGTCGGCGAATGAAAATGTCTGTAAAACTCATAATATCTCACTTTGTTTTCAGGTAACGAAGAAAGCGGTTACTTGAACGCTCAGCTCACCTTTGGGCACATTCCCCGCCCGGTTGCGAATTCTGACCTAGTCGGACACGATGGGTGCCTTGTCTGACAAGGGTAGCGCGGAGTTATCGACACGTACCAGAGACCCGTTGTGCAGCTTGATTTGCCCCGCGACCACGACGGACTTGCTATCTTTCACGCCGCTGAGCACCGCGATCTGATCGCCGCGGCTAGCACCGGTTGTGACAAATACTTGTCGCGCCTTGAAGGCGGCTCCATCATCGGTCTTGTCGAGCAGGAATACCGTATCCCCGTAGGAATTCCGCGCGATCGCCGTCTGTGGCAGTGTTACGAGGCGTTCCGGTGCTCCAACGTCGATGTCGACCGTCGCATACATCCCGGGAACGAGCTTTAGATGATCGTTCTGCAACAAAACCCGGACTTGCACATTACGTGAACTGCTATCGATCTTTGAATTTACGGCCACGATCGTTCCGACGAAGGGCATGCCCGGATAGGTATCGACACTGATCCGCGCCGTTTGATCGAGATGAATTTGGCGCAAGACTTGTTGGGGCAGATAGAAATCGACAAAGATCGGATTGAGCGCCTGAAGCGTGACAATCGTGGTGCCGGCACTGAGATATTGGCCCAAATCGACCTGACGGATGCCCAGTCTGCCGGCAAATGGCGCCCGCAGAGTTTTCTGGACCAGGATCGCTTTTTGCTGCGCGACGTTCGCGATCGCAGTTTTGAGTGTGGCGTCGTCGCTGTCCAGCGTCGCTTGACTGACGGCTTTGAATTTGAACTGTTCCTGATCTCGCTTCAACGTGACGGCATCAAGGTTTGCCGTAGCCTCAAGTGATTCGAGCTTGGCCTGGTCGTCATCCGAGCGTAGTTGCAACAAAATTTGTCCCGCCGCGACGTTGTCTCCTGACGAAAACTTGATGTCATTGACCAGACCTCCGGTTTCGAGCGCAAGATCGGCTCCCTTCACCGCGCGCAACGTTCCGATCGCGTGAACTGAGTTCTGCCAATCCGTTAAGACAGCCTTTTCCGCCGCGACTGTCTGGGCGGGGTCGGCGAAGGAAGCCATGACTTTGCTTGTCATGGAAGCTTTGAAGACTTGAAAGCCGTAAAGGCCCGCGAACACGATGGCGACCAGGACTAACATCACTATCATTCGCTTAATCATCATTTGTTCTCCGTCGATCAAATCTCAACCCCTGCTTCAGGGTTGCGGCTTTGCCTGTTCAAGCCCTGTGAAATAGCCGGGATCCACGCGGGGCACGGACTGCGCCGTTTGATCCAGGCGATGCCACCAGCCGCCTCCAAGGGATTGATAAAGCGCGACCGTATCGGAGTATCGCGCGGCCTGAGCTTTAATTCGCGATATTCGGGCATTCTGGTAAGTCTGTTGAGCGTTCAGAACGGTGGGATAAGTCACGGATCCGGTCTTGAACTGCTCCTGCGAAAGGTTGAGACTTTCGAACGAGACTTTCTCGGCGGCGGCCTGCGCTTTTAGCGTATCGGCATCCGTCTGGATCGCACGAAGCGAGTTGGCAACATTCTGGAACGCCGAAAGCACCGTGCTTCGATATTTCTCGAGATCCTGCTGATAGGTTGCAACGTCTGCTTCCTTCGTGTGGTAGAGATTACCTCCGTCGAAGATTTTCTGCGTCACGTTGCCGGCCACGCTATAAGCCAAATTCGGAT
This sequence comes from uncultured Alphaproteobacteria bacterium, assembly GCA_963736075.1. Taxonomy (GTDB): domain Bacteria; phylum Pseudomonadota; class Alphaproteobacteria; order Rhizobiales; family Xanthobacteraceae; genus Bradyrhizobium. Next base: position 46,206 of record CAVTNW010000004.1, read on the forward strand.
TGGTAAATAATTTGCTTGGAGACAGCGCATCGCTGCCGGCGCTGGCGGTTAGCGTGACGTTTGGAAGCATGTTGGAAATCGCAACGCCGATAGTCGCTGAAGCCTGATGCACGGTTGCTTCGGCGGATCGAATGTCAGGTCGCTGTTGAACAAGCGTCGACGGCAGGCTCACCGGCAAATCGCGCGGCAGGCGCAGTCGCGTGAGACCGACCGATTCGCCGCGGTCCTGGCTCGGTAGCCGACCCAGGTAAACCATGAGTTGGTCGCGCTGCTGGGCGCGCTGCTTGCGGAGCGGCGGCAGGGTCGCCTGCGTTTGGGCAAGCGTAGACTGTTGCGACAAAACGTCCGAGCGGGAAATGGCGCCCAGATCGAATTGATGCTGAACCCGATCAAGCAAATCCTTCTCGATTTTGATGATGTCTTCGGTGGCGTCAATTTGAGCCTTGATCGAGGCGTCGTTGATGGCGGCGCTGACCACGTTCGCGACCAACGTCAGATAAGTCGCTTCCAGTTGAAATGCCTGATAGTCGGCTTGAGCTTGCAATGACTTAATTTGCCGGCGCACTCCGCCGAAAATATCAGGACTATAGCTAATGTTAAGTGCTGGAGCATACAGCGTGTATTCCAGCGCCGGACCCGTCAAGCCCGATTCCGCCTGGGACACTCTTTGTCGGGTTGTCGAATTGCTGAGCGAGGCACTGGGAAACAGGGAGCCGACCTCCGCGAGCACCAGTTCTCGTGCATTGCGCAAGGCATATTGTGCGGCAGCTACGTCTGGATGGTTTGCGATCGCTTCATCGACAAACGCATTGATTTGTCTGGAACCCAATAGCCGCCACCAATCGCCGGCAACGTCGCGTCCCGCCAGGAAGACCTGCGCGCCGCCACTGTCGCTGACCGCCGAACTGGTTCGGCGCAAAGGACCGGCCGTGTAGCCCGAAACCGCCGGGGCGGCGATCGGTTCGAAATCCGGTCCAACGGCGCATCCCTGAACAAGGGACGCCGCACCGAAAGCCAAGGCGGCCTTGAGGGTGGACCGGTTGAAGAACAGCGCGTCTTTCATCTGGGCCGCCGATGCAGAACATTCGCTTTTGGCGCCACCGCATAGGCTCGCAGAAAAACATCGACGGCACGGCTCGCTCGCCGCTTGATTTCACTTAATGTTAGCGGGCCTCCAATTCCAAGCATCATTTTCGCCGGTAAACCGCCTTCCCAAAGTCCCATCAGGTCGTCGACGGCCCATTCCGCACGAATGACCTGCAGTTCGCCGCGGCTTGCATATTTTTGAATCAGCGTAATCAGGGCCGCGCGGGTGCGTCCTGGGCTAGCATTATAGAAACGTCTCGCCAGCGTCGGATTCTTGCGGATCATAATTATCGAGAGAAGCATGCTGGGAATCAGTGGGCCGCCAATAGTTTGGAGGAACCCCCGACCAGTTATTTCAAGTCGGTCCCGCAGGCTCAACCCCTCGTCGATTTTTGAATCCAAAGCTTCCGTCATCCCGTCTGAAATCGACGTCAGGAAATTCTCGAAGAGCGTTTCCTTGTCGTCGAAGTGGCTGTAGATCGTCATTTTTGAAACGCCGGCCTGCATCGCGACCTGATCCATCGTAACCGCGTCGAACCCCTCGGATAGGAAAAGCTTCGCCGCGGCTGCCATTATGGCGTCGCGCTTTGCGATGTCTTTTGGTCGTCCCAACCGCGAATGTGCCTGTAATTTCATCACACTTCTGCATTGAAGTTAAATATTGTACCCGCAAGTCTAACATTAGCGTATTCCCTTTGCTTTTACAATGGCACTCCTCCCTCATGGCACTCCTCCCTCAGGCCAGGGCACCGGGGTCAGGTTAACGCGGCTTTTGGCTTGACGTGGCCGTGCGACCCCTTCCGCCAGTTCGGCGGAACTGATTTTCTCGGTCGGAGAGTCCGATGGAGACCGTTTCAGCCAAACCGCAGTTACGCCTGTTGCTCGACCATCTTGGTGCGATCAAGGATACGCGGCAGTCGTGGAAGGTCGCATATCCACTGCGCGAGGTTCTGTTGCTGGTGGTATGCGGCACGATCGCGAGCGGGGACGACTACGACGACATTGTTGATTGGGGGAGGCTCATTTGCCGCTGTTGCAGCGGTTCTCGCAGTTTCACTTCCAAAAAACATGGTCAGAATTAAATTATTGCAGGCCTTACCGCCTGGCAAAATTCGACTCTGACCTCAATTTTTTCACTTTCATCCAGTCGTGGTCTGCGGCGTTGCTCGTCCCTTCAGTCATAGATCGTGCTACGGTGACCGACAGCCAGCACCGTGACCACTGTCATCTTATCGTCCAGTTCGCAGATGATGCGGTAGTCCCCCACCCGGTAGCGCCACAGGCCAAACTTGTCGTGCCGCAGCGACTTGCCGAAGTCGCGCGGATTCACAGCCGACGCGATCCGGTTATCCATGTAGTTCAGAATCTCTGCCTGAACCGAGCGATTCAGTTTCTTGAGCTGTTTCAGCGCGAGAGCGCTATACTCAATCGTCCAGCCCAAGTTCTTTACGCACCTGTTCGCTGGTCAAACGCGGACCGCCTTCCGCGATGGCTTTTTCCGCCAAATAACGGTCTTCGAGATCCTCAATATTTCCCTCGATCAACTCGCGGGCAAAGTCGCTCTCCGACCGTCCCGTGCGCTTCGAAAGCTCGGACAGTCTGCGCTCAATATCAGGGTTCAGCGGTACAGAAAGCATGATGTGGCCTCACCGTAGTGATGCCACAGCCACTCTCTTCAATCAACGAAATACCGATTGGCAGGTTCGTAAGGCGGATCGCGATCCGCTACTTAGCGCTGAAGGCGACTTATGCGATATCCCCCTCGCGCAACTTGAACCGCTGGATCTTCCCCGTCGCGGTCTTCGGCAGGGCCTCCACGACATCAATCCATCTCGGATATTTCCACACCCCGATCTTCTGCTTGACGTGCTCCTTCAGCGCCTCGTGCAGCCCTTCGGTCACAGCCTCCGCCTTCAGCACCACGAACGCCCTCGGTTTCAGCAGTCCCTCCGGATCGGGTTGCGGCACCACGGCGGCCTCGAGCACGGCGGGATGGGTGATCAGCGCGCTCTCGACCTCGAACGGCGACACCCAGATGCCGGATACCTTGAACATGTCGTCGCTGCGGCCGCAGAAGGTGTAGCGCCCCTCGGCGTCGCGGATGTATTTGTCGCCGGTGCGGGTCCAGGGCCCCTCGAAGGTGCGGCGGCTCTTGCTGCGCTGGTTCCAGTAGCCCTCGCCGGCGGAGGGGGCATCGACCAGGAGTTCGCCGACCTCGCCGTCGGGCACCTCAAGGCCGGCCTCGTTGACCAGCCGAACCCGGAAACCGGGCACTGGGCGTCCCGCGGTGCCATATTTGATATCGCCGGGCGCATTCGACAGGAAGATGTGCAGAGAGCTCGGTCGAGCCGACGCCGTCGAGAATGTCGACGCCGAAGCGCGCCTTCCAGGCGCGGCCGACGCTCTCGGGCAGCGCTTCACCGGCCGAGGTGCAGATGCGCAGGCGGGCGCCGCCGCGCTCCTGTTGCAGGCTATCGTCGTGCAGCATCGCGGAGAACAGCGTCGGTACCCCGAAGAAGATAGAGGGGTTGTAGCGGTTCATCAGCGAAAACATCAGCGCCGGCGTCGGCCGCTCGGAATTGAGAATGGTGGTGGCGCCGACCGACATCGGAAAGGTCAGCGCGTTGCCGAGACCATAGGCGAAGAACAGCTTTGCAGCCGACAGCCCGACATCGTCCTCGCGAATGCCCAGCACCTGCTTGGCGTAGGTGTCCGCGGTGGCCGCGAGGCTCGCATGTAGATGCCGAACGCCCTTGGGCATGCCGGTCGAACCCGACGAATAGAGCCAGAAGGCCGGCTCATCGGCATGGGTCGCTACGGTTTCAAACCGATCGCTCTCGACGGAGAGTTCATCGGATAATTTTTTGTAGCCGTGCGCGTCATGGCCGCACACCACGACATGTTCGAGATCAGCCATCCGGCCGAGCATGTCCTTCACCCCCGGCAACAGCGGCTCGGAAATGAACAGCACGCGGGCGCGGCAGTCCGCCAGCACGTAGGCATACTGCTCGGAGGTCAACAGCGTGTTGAGCGGCACCGGCACCACGCCCGCGCGGATCGCGCCGAGAAACACGGATGGAAAATCCACCGTGTCGAGCATGATCATGGCCACGCGCTCCTCGCGGCGAACCCCGAGACGGCGCAGCAGGTTGGCGACACGGCGGGTCTGCCGCTGCAGGCCGCCATAGGTCAGTTCGGAAACCGTGTCGGTGAAGGCGAGTTTTTCAGCCCGCCCCTCTTCGACATTGCGGTCCAGCAGCCAGGTCACCGCATTGTAGGTATCGGAGGAACCGGTTGGAGCGCTCATGCCGCGTTTCCGTTAGCGAACCGTTTCACGACGTTCTCTCCCATGGCTCTTTTGGTAGATCCTCTCACTCCCTTTCCCGCTCTTGCGGGGGAGGGTGGGGTGGGGGTGGCTCAGCATACACACCACCCGAGTTTGCCCCCACCCCAACCCTCCCCCGCGCGAAAGAGCGCGGGAGAGGGAGCGCAGCGTCGCAAGCTTCCGAACTTCGGAAACGATCTTGAATTATAATTCATAGAAAGCCACTGGGCGCGCTTGCTGTCAATCCTCATCGGCATTATGTTTCCGCAAATGCGCGTCTCCGGCAAAAACCGACCAGGGAAATGACTGAAACTCCCGATCCCGAATCCGGCTTTCTGGAGCAGCTCGGCCAGCGCGTGCGCACCATGCGCGCGCTTCGCGGCATGTCGCGAAAGGTGCTGGCCAAGGTCTCCGGCATCTCCGAACGCTATATCGCCCAGCTCGAAAGCGGCAAGGGCAACGTCTCGATCGTGCTGTTGCGCCGGGTATCGGACGCCATCGGTGCCCATATCGAAGACCTGATCCCCTCCGCAGACCCGGCGCCGGACTGGCCGATCATCCGAGACCTCCTGCGCAAGGCAACGGCGCACCAGATCGCGCGGGCCAAGGACGCACTCTCAGGCGAATCCAGTGGCGCGGCGCCGCGGCGGATGGGGTCTGCCGGCATCGCCCTGATCGGATTGCGCGGCGCCGGCAAGTCCACGCTCGGCAAACTACTCGCCCAGAAAATCGGCTGGAATTTTGTCGAGCTGAACAAGGAGATCGAGGCGCAGAACGGCTTGTCGGTCGCCGAGATCATCGCGCTGTACGGCCAGGAAGGCTTTCGGCGGATGGAGCAGACGGCGCTGACGCAATTGCTGGCGCGCCAGGAATTGATGGTGCTGGCGACCGGCGGCGGCATCGTCTCCGAGCCGCTGACCTTCGACCTGATCCTGTCGTCGTTCTACACCATCTGGCTCAAGGCCGAGCCGGAAGAACACATGGCACGGGTGCGCAGCCAGGGCGATTTGCGCCCGATGGCGGACGATCGCTCGGCGATGGCCGAATTGCGCGCCATCCTGCGGAGCCGCGAACCGCTCTATGCCCGCGCCTCGGCGACCGTCGACACCGCGGGTCTCGGCATCGACGAGGCCGCCGCGCGGCTGATCGCGGCGGTTAAGCCGGTGCTGCGAAACGAGCCGCAGGTGTTCGGCCTGCGCAGCGCGGCGGTGTGAGTTCCACCGCGGCGCGGCCGATCCAGCGCATATGAAAACAGCGGGATGATGCCGCATGGTTAGAGACCCCGCGCCATCCACAGCTGTCATCGCCTGGCTTGACCGGGCGATCCAGTATTCCAGAGAAATTTGTGATGAAACGAGAGGCCGCGGCGTACTGGGTCGCCCGGTCAAGCCTGGTCAAGCCGGGCGATGACGACTGTTGATGAGGCGCGGTAAGTGCTTCTCTTTTGTTGAGGGGGCGCGGCTTCGTATGAGCGGACGGCCCCGTCTTGCTCACTGTGCCGGCGGCAGCTTGGCGTTGCTCATCAGGGTGATCGATTTTTCCAGGTCTTTGCGGTATTCCTCACGCACCTGTACGGCCAGATCATCCCACTTCTCCGGCGGGATGGTCGCAGGCGCTGGCTTGACACCTCCGGGCGCCGTTTTATTTGCCACCACGCCGTGAAAATCGATCCATCGCTTGTCATAATGACGCGGCGTCGTTTCATCCCATGCGATGACCTTGGCGATGATCGCCCGAAGCTTCGGCAGATCGGCGAACTGCGCCTTGCGCAGTTCGATCGGCATCTTCCTCGACAGCGCGATCATCGTGGTGCGCCCGCTCACAACATCCGCCGAGCGCCACGCATCGAAATTGCCGCGCAGGCGTCCGGCGTTGAACCAGAAGATGGCCCCGTCCACATCGCCCTGCAGGTAGAGCACCCGGGCCAGGCCAAACAACACCGGAGGCGGGTAGGCCTCGGAGCGTTTCTTGATCTGATCGAGGACGCCATCGTTCTCGTGGCCAGCGGTGTTCTGGAGCGTGCGCATGACATCGATGGTCTGCAACTCGACCGGGGCGGCTTCCTCCACTTTCGGAGCGCCCACGTTCTCGGCGACGGAAGGGCCGTTACATGGGTAGATCTGTGCCAGAATTTGAAGGGCCCGCGGCGTCGTCAGCTCGCCGGAAGTTTCATGTGCCTTCGTATACTGCGCCACCGCCCGGGCAACATCGAGCACCTGGACCTGACCTGGGATGCAGAATGACTTGTTGTTATAGGTGGCGATCAGACTGATGAACCGCTGGCCCGCGCTGTCTGGCTCAGACCCGGTCGCAAAAGACGGCGTAATACCCTGCCCCGCGATCAGCAAGATCAATGCGCACAGGGAGCGCATGATGGCGGGAAGGCGGCCGAATGCGGAAGCAACCATGACAACTCTCTCAGCTGGTTGCCCCAAGCCATAACGTGAGAACCCGTTCTTGATGCGGCGGAAGTAGGTCAAAAACCCCACAGCTTCGTGAACCTGCCGCTCAAAATTGCGGTAACTGGATGGGGACAGAAATGCTATTGCCGGCATCTCGGTACTCCTGCGAATCCGCAGGGGATCTCGATCTTCGTTGCGCGCGCCTTACGGTGCCGACCCACAGGAGGACACCACTCAATGACCGACGCCACCACGAAGGCGACGATCCCGCCTGACGATCCCTTGCGAACGCTCACCGTGGCCGATCCCGACGATCCGAAGTTGCGCCACGTTTCGGTGGCCGGCGGCACCTACACCATCCTGGTGAGCGGAGCGCAGACCGGCGGCCGCTACTGTCTGGTCGACATGCTGGTGCCGCCCGGCGGCGGGCCGCCGCCGCACCGCCACGACTTCGAGGAGATGTTTACGATCCTGGAAGGCGAGATCGAGCTGACCTTCCGGGGCGAGCGGCATCGCGCGAGTGCCGGCTCGACCATCAATGTCCCTGCCAACGCGCCGCATTCGTTTCAGAACAAATCGGACCAGCCGGCGCGCCTGCTCTGCATGTGCCTGCCGGCCGGGCAGGAAGAACTCTTCCTGGCGGTCGGTGACCTCGTCGAGAGCCGCACCTCACCGCCCCCCAAGCTCAGCCCGGCCGAGAAGGCCGAACGCATCCAACGCGCCAAGGCCCTCTCGGCCCAGTACCGAACGGAATTGCTGGTGTGAAACGCCGAAGCACAGGATAAGACGCTGACGCCTGTGATTACTGGGTCGCCCGGTCAAGCCGGGCGACACGTTGTATCGAACAGGTAAAGCCTTTATCCAGCACCTGATCCCCGTTTACCCTTTTTATCGAGGATGCGATGGCGGAAACCGTCGGTTCTGCTCCCGTGCCGGAACGGTTGCACGCGCTTGACGCCGTCAGGGGGTTTGCCCTGCTGCTCGGGATCATCTTCCACGCTACCCTCTCGTTCGTTCCAGCACCGGCCAAGATCTGGATCGTCGAAGACAACCGTCCCAGCACGACGCTTGCGTTGCTGTTCTTTGCGATTCACGTCTTTCGCATGACGACCTTTTTCCTGATCGCAGGCTTGTTCGCCCACATGAACTTCCATCGCCGCGGGATGAAGGAGTTCATCAGGGATCGATTGAAGCGAATTGCCTTGCCTCTGGTGGTGGCGTGGCCGTTCGTATTCGTTGCGATCCTGGCCGTCGGCGCGTGGGTTGCCAGGGCCGCCAGTCCCGGTCAGCTGCCGGCGGCGCCGCCATGGCCGACATTTCCAAACTTTCCCCTCACCCATCTCTGGTTTCTTTATGTGCTGCTGGAATTCTATGTCGCCGTCCTGGTGCTGCGCACGGTTGTCGCCGCGGTCGACAGCCAGGGGCGGCTCCGCTCTTTCGTCGATCGCCTGGTCAGTCTCGTCCTGCGCAGTCCTGCAGCACCGTTTGTTCTGGCCCTTCCCGTTGGCGCGGCTTTCGCCGCCGCCCCCAAATGGTTGATGTGGTTTGGCGTCCCAACGCCAGACTCCTCCTTCATCACCAACCCGCAGGCCTTGATCGCTTTCGGCACGGCCTTCGCCTTCGGCTGGCTGCTGCATCGGCAAATGGACCTGATCCGGATATTGGAGCGGCGCTGGGTTCTAAACCTGCTGCTCAGCATCCTCATGATCGCGGCCTGCCTCGCCATTGCCGGCCTGACGCCAACGTTAAGACCGATCAGCGACCGCTGGATCGCCATCGCCGGTGCCGCCTGCTACGCGCTCGCAACCTGGTCTGCGACCTTTGCCGTGATCGGCATCGCGCTGCGCTTTCTGTCTGGCTTCAGCCTCGCGCGGCGTTACGTCGCCGATGCCTCCTATTGGCTCTATCTGATCCACCTGCCGATCATCATGGCGCTGCAGGTCGCCGTTTCCGGCCTCAATTGGCCTTGGCCGATCAAATTCGCAGCTATTCTGTCGATCGCCTTCCCGCTGATGTTCGCCAGCTACCAGCTATTCGTGCGCCACGGCTTCATCGGCGCGGTGCTGAACGGCCGTCGCATGGCACGCCATGCGCCCATGGCCGCGGCGGCTGCCGCAGTGAGTTCGCCTCCTACGTAGTGAGTTCTCGTTCCAAAACCCTCCGACCTCATCCCGAGAAGCGAGCCATCGGCTCGCGTCTCGAAGGATGGCCGCTTGCACCGGCGTTTGCGGCCGTCCTTCGAGACGCATCGCTGGCGCGATGCTCTCAGATGAGGGCAGAGCAAGGCTCGATATGATAAGCTTCAAGCAATCGCTCAACGAGGGCAAGGAATCCGCTTGCCCTGCGTCGCAGGGCTAGTAATTTGATTTTAAAATGTATTTCAGTGCGTGCTGCAAACCCGCAAGGAACTCCCCGCCATGATGAGCCAGGAACAAAACGACCTGATCACCCGCACGGGACCTGCGGCGCCGTGCGGGAAATTGATGCGGATGTATTGGCAACCGGCGGCGCTGGTCGACGAATTGCAGGGTCCCCGTCCCGTCAAGGCGGTCAAATTGCTCGGCGAGGACCTGGTGCTGTTTCGTGACCCGCGCGGCGGTTACGGGCTGATCGAGCGCCATTGCGCTCACCGCGGCGCCGACCTCTCCTTTGGCCGGCTGGAGAGCGGCGGCCTGCGCTGCGCCTTCCACGGCTGGCTGTTCGATGCGAGCGGCCAGTGCCTGGAGACACCGGCCGAGCCGAAGGGCTCGCGGCTCTGCGAGGGCATCCGGCAGCGTGCCTATCCGGTGGTGGAAAAAGGCGGCATCCTCTGGGCCTGGCTCGGCGAAGGCGAGCCGCCGGCATTTGCGGAAATCGACGCTTTCGTGGCGCCCGACAGTCACACCTTCGCCTTCAAGGGGCACATCGGCTGCAACTGGCTGCAGGCGCTTGAGGTCGGCATCGATCCCTCGCACGCCTCCTTCCTGCATCGCTTTTTCGAGGATGAGGATCCCGCTGGCGCGTACGGCAAGCAGTTCCGCGGCGCCTCGGCCGGCAGCGACCTGCCGATGACCAAGATCCTGCGCGACCATGACCGGCCTATCATCAATGTCGAGCAGACCGAATATGGCCTGCGCCTGATCGCGCTGCGCGAGATCGATTCCGAGCACACCCATGTGCGGGTCACCAATCAGCTGTTCCCGCACGGCTTTGTCATTCCGATGAGCACCGAGATGACGATCACGCAGTGGCACGTACCGGTGGATGACGAGAACTGCTACTGGTACGCGATCTTCACCTCGTATTCGAACCCCGTCGACAAAAACAAGATGCGCGACCAGCGCCTCGAACTGTATGAACTGCCCGACTATCGTTCGCGCAAGAACAAATCCAACGACTACGGCTTCGATCCGCAGGAGCAGGTGACCGCGACCTATACCGGCATGGGCAGCGACATCAACGTGCATGACCAGTGGGCGGTGGAATCGATGGGCGCGATTCAGGATCGCAGGCGCGAACATCTGGGCAGCGCCGACAAGGCGATCGTCGCCTATCGCCGCCTGCTGCGGCAGGAAATCGAGAAGGTCACATCCGGCGCAAAGCCTTTCATGCATCTGGATGCCGCGCACGCGCGCAGCATCCAGGGCCCCGCAACCATGGACGGCATCGGACCGACGCGCGGCTGGGAGGCCTTCTGGATGGAGGTCGACGTCGCCAGGCGGCGGGGCGCGCCCTGGGCGGCCCCGGTGCCAAAGGATATCGCCGACAAGGCTCCCCATCTGCGGGTGGCCCGGTGATGGTTGCAGCGGGTGGCCGCCGGTGGGGGACGGCGCGTTGAGTTTTGTCGAGCGTCACGCGCTGTGGTCGAGCGAGCAGAAGGAAGCGGCGGCGCGGCTGCGGCGGATCGTCGAGGAGCAGAATCTCGAAGTTATCCGGTTTTCCTTTCCCGATCAGCACGGCATTCTGCGCGGCAAGACGCTGGTGGCGAGCGAGGCGCTGGCTACCCTTGAGCGCGGCTGCAGCATCACCACCACGATGTTCGCCAAGGACACCTCGCACCGCACGGTGTTTCCGGTGTTCACCGCGGGCGGCGGTTTCGGCAGGGCGGAGATGCAGGGCGCGGCTGACGCGCTGATGGTGCCGGACCCCCGGAGTTTTCGCGTGCTGCCGTGGTCATCCGGCACCGGCTGGCTGTTGTGCGACGTCTATTTCGCCGATGGACGAGCGGTGCCGTTCGCGACCCGGCATGTGTACAAGTCGGTCCTCGCCAGGCTCGAACAGCGCGGCTACGACTTCGTCGCCGGCCTCGAAGTCGAGTGCCACATCTTCAAGCTCGAAAACGCAAGAATGTCGCCGGAGGATTCCGGCCAGCCGGGTCAACCGCCCGCCGTCAGCCTGCTCTCGCACGGCTACCAATATTTGACCGAGCAGCGCTACGATGAGATGGAGCCGGTGCTCGAGATCATCCGGCGCGACCTGCTCGCGCTCGGTCTGCCGCTGCGCTCGATCGAGGTCGAATTCGGCCCGAGCCAGTGCGAATTCACTTTCAAACCAACGAGCGGTCTCGATCCCGCCGACCATATGATCCTGCTGCGCAGCGCGGTGAAACAGATCTGCCGCCGCCATGGTTTTCACGCCACCTTCATGTGCCGGCCAAAGCTTCCGAACGTGATGGCTTCCGGCTGGCACCTGCATCAGTCGCTGGCGTCGCGTAGCAGCGGTGAGAACGCGTTCATCGCCCCGGAGGGCGGCCAGGAGCTATTGAGTGCGCTCGGCCTGGGTTATCTCGCCGGATTGTTGCAGCACGCTCGCGCCGCCGCCGTGTTCACCACCCCGACCATCAATGGCTACAAGCGCTATCGTTCCTATTCGCTGGCGCCCGACCGCGCGATCTGGGGACGCGACAACCGCGGCGTGATGATCCGGGCACTGGGCGCGCCAGGCGATCCGGCGACGCGGCTGGAAAACCGCATCGGCGAGCCCGCCGCCAATCCCTATCTCTACATGGCCTCGCAGATCCTGTCCGGCCTGGACGGCGTCGATCGCGCGCTCGATCCCGGACCTTCCGCCGATACGCCCTATGAAACCAAGGCCGCGCTATTGCCGAAGAGTTTGCGCGAAGCCGTCTCCGCGCTGCAGGACGACCCGTTCTTCCGGCAGGCGCTGGGCGCGGAGTTCGTCGACTACTACGTCCACATCAAGAACGCCGAGATCGAGCGTTTCCAGGCGGAGGTGTCGGACTGGGAGCAGCGCGAATATTTCGAGATGTTTTGACGGCGTCGGACTTCGAAATGCAGCTGCCTCGTCAACGCCGGTGCGCCCCCTCTCCCCGCTTGCGGGGAGGGTTGGGGTGGGGGTGCCTCAACGGGCAAAAATCCATCGATCGGATATCGCGGACACACACATAACTGACACCACCGATGCCGCTCCCCCACCCCAACCCTCCCCCGCAAGCGGGAGAGGGGGAAGAAAGAGCAGCGCCAGCGGGCCGCGCCCCACCTCAAATCCCCAGATACCGATGCTGCAATTCCGGCTCGGCGATCAGCTGTTCCGATGTTCCGCTCCACACCGCTCGCCCCCGCTCGATGATGTAATGGCGGTCGGCGATGCGGACCAGGTTTTCGACGTTCTTGTCGATCACCAACACCGACTGTCCCCTCGCCTTCAGCATCGACAGGCAGTTCCAGATCTCCTCGCGGATCAGGGGCGCCAGGCCCTCGGTGGCCTCGTCCAGGATCAACAGCTTCGGATTGGTCATCAATGCGCGACCGATCGCCAGCATCTGCTGCTCGCCGCCCGAAAGCGCGTTGCCCATGTTGTCGGCGCGCTCGGCCAGCCGCGGAAACAGCGCATGGATCTTGTCAAGCGTCCAGGGATCGGGACTACGAAGCCGGTTGGCGGACGCGGCGACCAGGTTCTCCCGCACCGTGAGGTTGGGAAAGATCTGGCGCCCCTCCGGAACGAGGCCGATGCCGAGCTGCGCGATCCGGAACGAGGCAAGCCGGCGCACTTCACGTCCACTGAAGCGGATCGCGCCCGACCTCGCCGGCGTCAGCCCCATGATCGAGCGGATCGTGGTGGTTTTTCCCATGCCGTTGCGGCCCATCATGGCGACCATTTCGCCTGGGCCGACCTTCAGCGAAAGCCCGAACAGCACCTGGCTCAGGCCATAGCAGGTCTCGATGGCTTCGACGTCAAGCAGGGGAACGGAATCAGCCATGCGTCGTCACCGCATGCTGTTCACCAAGATAGGCGCGCCTGACGTCCTCGTTGCCGCGGATCTCGGACGGCGGACCGGAGGCAATGACGCGGCCATAGACCAGCACGCTGATGCGGTCGGCGAGGGCGAACACGGCATTCATGTCATGCTCGACCAGCACGATGGCGACCTCGCGCCGCAGTTCCTGCAGCAGCTTCACCATCCGCGCCGATTCGGTCATGCCGAGTTCCGCCATCGGCTCGTCGAGCAACAGCAATTGAGGCCTGGTGGCCAGCGCCACCGCGAGTTCGAGTTCGCGCTGCTCGCCATGGCTCAGCCTGGAGACCACGACATCGGCGCGGTCGGAAAGGCCGACCCGATGCAGCGCCGCCTGCGCGGAAGCGCGGAGATGAGTGATGTTGCGGGCGTTGTGCCAGAAGTGGAAGGAGTGGCCGTCATGGGCCTGCGCCGCCAGCGCGACATTGTCGGCCGCGGTGAAGTCGGGCAACAGCGAGGTAATCTGGAACGAGCGCGCCAGCCCTAGCGCGCTGCGGCGATAGGCCGGCACGCGGGTGATGTCCCTGCCCGCCAGGCGGATGGTGCCGGCGTGCGGAAGCAGTTGCCCGGTCAGCTGGCTGATCAGGGTGGTCTTGCCGGCGCCGTTCGGACCGATGATGGCATGCAATTCGCCGCTTTCGACATCGAGCGAGACGTGATCGGTCGCCAGAATGCCGCCAAAGCGCCGCACCAGTTTCTCGACGCGCAGCAAGGGTTCAGCCACGTTGCAGCCTCCCCAACAGCCCGAACAGGCCGCCGCGACCGAACAGCACGACGGCCAGCAGCAAGGGGCCCAAGATCAGCGCCCAGTATTCCGTGAACTGCGACAGGAATTCTTCCAGCACCAGGTAGACGATGGCACCGGCGACCGGGCCGAACAGCGTGCCCATGCCGCCGAGGATGACCATGACCATCAAATCGCCGGAGCGGGTCCAGTACATCACCGCCGGACTGATGAAGTCGGTGTTGTTGGCGAGCAGCGCCCCCGCCAACCCGCATATCGTGCCCGATATCACAAAGCAGACCAGCCGATAGCGGGTGGCGGGAAAGCCGATCGCCTGCATGCGCTGCTCGTTGGAGCGCAGGCCCTGCACCACCATTCCAAAGCGCGAATTGACGATGCGCCAGATCAGATAGATCCCGCCCAAGAGGCAGAGCAGGCAGAGATAATAGAATTGCACCTTGTTGGACAGGTTGATCAGGCCGGCGAAATCGCTGCGGCGATAGATCGTCAGGCCATCGTCGCCGCCATAGCGGGCGAGGCCGGAGGCGACGTAATAGGCCATTTGCGCAAAGGCCAGCGTGATCATGATGAAATAGACGCCGCGGGTGCGCAAGGAGAGCGCGCCGATTACAAGTGCGAACAGCGCCGAGGCAAAAAGCGCGACCGGCCATTGAATAAATCCCGAACTGACGCCCTCGGCCGCCAGGATGCCGACCGCGTAGCCGCCGATCCCGAGATAGGCGGCGTGTCCAAAACTCATCATGCCGCCATAGCCCATGATGAGATTGAGGCTGCTGGCGGCCAGCGCAAAGATGACGATGCGGGTGAACAGCGTCAGCGCAAACACATTGCCGCTGAGCGAGGTATAGAGCGGCAGCAACACCAGTCCGGCGATCACCAGCACCACGGTGAGGGCACGAACGTTCAGGACGGCGATCATCGTCGGTTAGCCGGAAACAGCCCCTCCGGCCGCACCACCAGCACCGTCGCCATCAGGATATAGATCAGCATCGAGGACAGCGCAGGCGCCGCGGTCGAAGCCGCGGCCGAGCTCAGGATCTTGCGCAACAGGTCGGGCAGGAAAGCGCGGCCCAGCGTGTCGATCATGCCGACCAGGATCGCGGCCAGGAAGGCGCCGCGGATCGAGCCGATACCGCCGATCACGATGATGACAAAGGCGAGAATCAGGATGTTTTCGCCCATCCCGATCTGCACGGTCAGGATCGGCGCCTGCATCAGCCCGGCAAGACCGGCCAGCGCCGCGCCAAGCCCGAACACCAGGGTGTAGAGCAGCTTGATGTTGATGCCGAGCGCGCCGATCATTTCGCGGTTGGAAGCGCCGGCGCGGATCAGCATACCGAGCCTGGTCCGCATCACCACCACATACAGCAGCAGCGCCACCGCCAGCGTCACCGCGATGATGGCGAGCCGGTAGGCGGGATAATAGATGCCGGGCAGGATCGGGACCGGCACCGTCAGCCAGGCCGGCAGCGGCAGCGCCAGGCCGGCGGGCCCCCAGATCAGCCGCACGGCGTCATTGAAGAACAGGATCAGGCCGAAGGTCGCCAGCACGTGATCGAGGTGATCGCGGCCGTAGAGATGCCGAAGCGCTACGAACTCCAGGACAATGCCGAGCAGCAAGGTGGCGCCAAGCGCCAGCAGCGCCCCCATGACGAAGCTTCCGGTGTAGGCCACGAAGGTCGCCGCGAAATAGGCGCCCATCATGTAGAGCGAGCCGTGCGCCAGATTGACGAAGTCCATGATGCCGAACACCAGCGTCAGTCCCGCGGCCAGCAGGAACAACAGCAGGCCGAACTGCAATCCGTTCAGGAACTGTTCGACGAGCAGCAGCATGGAAACTTTATGCGGGACGGAAACAAAGACGCGTGCTGAAAGCAAACAGCGGCAGCGCAAGCGCCGCCGCTGGTAGGAACGGGATCGGCGGTCACTTCATCGGACATTTGTCGTGGAAGCGATCCTGATCATCCTTGACAATGGTGGAAACGGTCTTGAGCGAGAGCTGGCCGTCGCCGTCTTTGACCACATCCTGCAGATAGAAACTTTCGATCGGAAAGTGGTTGTTGCCGTACCTGAACGAGCCGCGCAGCGATTTGAAGTCGGCCTTTTCCATCGCCGCCTTCATATCGTCCTTCCTGCTCAGGTCGCCCTTCACCGCCGCCACCGCGCTGTTGATCAGTTGGGCAGCGTCATAGGCCTGGGCGCCGTAGTAGGTCGGGCGCAGTCCGGGATACTTCTTGCGGTAGTCGGCGACGAACTGCCTGTTCTGCTCGTTCGGCAGGTCGTTGACCCATTCCTGCGCGCCGGGAACGCCGAGCGCGTTGTCCTTCTGCAAGGGCAGGGACAATTCGTCGATGGTGAAGGCGGTATAGAGCGGCATCTGCGCCTTCAGGCCGGCCTGCGCATACTGATTGAGGAACTGCACGCCTGCGGCGCCCGGATAGAACACGAAGATCGACTCGGCGCCGGAAGCCCGCGCCTTCGACAGTTCGGCCGAGAAATCGAGCTGGCTCGGCCACACCGTATATTCCTCGCCCTTGACCTCGCCCTTGAAGGTGCTCTTGACGCCGGCCAGCATGTCCTTGCCGGCGGCGTAGTTCGGGCCGATCAGGAACACCGACTTGACCCCCTTCTGGTTCATGTAAAGACCCATCGCCGCGGGCGTCTGGTCGTTCTGCCAGGAGGTCGAAAACACGTAAGGCGAGCACAATTCACCGGCGAGTTGCGACGGGCCGGCATTGGCCGTTATCAGGAAGGTTTTCGAATCGACCGCGGTCTTCAGCGAAGCCAGCAGCACGTTCGACCAGATATAGCCGGCGATGAAGTCGACATGATCGGATTCCACCAGCTTCTCGGTTTTCTGTTTGCCGACGTCCGGCTTCTGCTGATCATCCTCGTAGATCACCTCGACCGGCTTGCCGCCCATCTTGCGCGACAGATGGTCGAGCGCCAGCTCGAACGAATTGCGCATGTCGTTGCCGATCACGGCGGTCGGGCCGCTGAAGGTGGAGACAAAGCCTATTTTGATCGTATCCGCCGCGAACGCAGGACTGGCCATTGCCAGAGCCGTCGCGCCCGCCAGCCAAAATCCCGTTCTCATCCTCGCTCCCCTTCGTTTTATCCGTTCAAATGTAGCCGGTTGATGCCAACCGGCGTCTACCGTTTTCTCGGTAACGTGTTTTGTGCGCGAATTCCTCGGGGGACGGCAAGCCTGAACCGCGAGCTCAGATTAACACCTTCGGCTCATTCTCCCGTTGCCATGCACCATAATGCGCAGCGGCCGCGAATGGCAAGAATTATAGTTCCGACCTCGCAGTTTACGGACGTGACCTGACCGCTTCGCTGCGACCTGGCGGCTGCCCGTACGCCTCCTGGTTGCGCGGCGGTGACAACGCGCAGCACTCGACGGCCGGGCGGTTCACCATACGCGTCAGCTATCGATTGATTAGCCACCCGGTTCTGGACCTTAACCAGTAGGGCGCGCGTTAAGGAGAAACCAGAAACCAAAGGCCGCAAATGACAACCGCTGCGCCGGGCCCGGCAAAACTCCATCGCGTGGTGATCGTGGGCGCCGGCTTCGGCGGACTGGAGGCTGCTCATCGGCTTGCCGGCGCGCCGGTCAGCATCACGATGGTCGACCGCCGCAACCATCACTTGTTCCAGCCGCTGTTGTATCAGGTGGCCACGGCCTCACTGGCAACCTCAGAGATCGCCTGGCCCATCCGGGCGTTGCTGCGTGGGCGCCCGGAAGTCACGACCCTGTTTGCCACGGTGATGGGGGTAGACGCGCAAGCCAAGCAAGTGCTGCTCGACCACAACGATGCCTTGCCGTACGACACGCTGATCCTGGCCACCGGCGCGCGTCACGCCTATTTCGGCCATGACGAGTGGGAACCCTTCGCGCCCAGCCTGAAGACCCTGGAAGATGCCACCACGTTGCGGCGCCGCATCCTGGTGGCGTTCGAGCGCGCTGAACGTGAAACCGATCCCGAGCGCCGCGCCGCGCTGCTGACCTTCGTCATTATCGGCGCTGGTCCGACCGGGGTCGAACTCGCCGGCACCATCGCAGAGCTGGCGCGCGACACCTTGCCGCCCGACTTCCGCAACATCGATACCCAGATGACGCGGGTGGTTCTGATCGAAGCCGGACCGCGCGTGCTGGCCGGCTTCGCCAAAGATCTCTCGCTTTACGCCCAGCGCTCGCTCGAAAGCATGGGCGTCGAGGTGATGACGGGACAGGCCGTCACCGAATGCAGTGCCGAAGATGTTGTTTTCGGCGGCAGGAGGATTGCGACCAGGACCATCATCTGGGCGGCTGGTGTGCGCGGATCGCCCGCCGCCGAATGGCTCGGCGCGCCGGCTGACCGCGCAGGGCGGCTGCAGGTCTTGCCTGATCTCACCGTGCCGGGTCACCCCGATATCTTTGCCATTGGCGATACCGTCACGGTCAACGGCCCGGACGGCAAGCCGGTGCCGGGTATAGCGCCCGCGGCCAAGCAGCAGGGACGCTACGCCGCAGATTGCATCACCGCGCGTTTGCAAGGACGTACGATCTCCCCGTTCCATTACCGGCACGCTGGCAGCCTGGCGCAAATCGGCAAACGCAAGGCGGTGATCGATTTCGGCCGCCTCAAGCTGCGCGGCGCGCTGGCCTGGTGGCTTTGGGGCATCGCGCATATCTATTTTCTGATCGGGCTGCGCAACCGGCTCAATGTCGCACTCAGCTGGCTGTGGATCTACGTCCGCAATCAGCGTTCCGCACGGCTGATCACGCAGGGCAGCAGCAAGGTAGCGCGCTGAGCGTCGAGCGGCCAAACGCTGAACCAGAGCCAAAATCGAAAGACCCGGCGAAGGGGTTCAACGATATCTGTCGACCGGCTGCCAGGTGAGTTGCCAATGGTGCTGGTCGAAGGAAGTGGCGCGCCCGGCCGCCCGAAAGTTCCGGTAAGATTCCGAAGATTGGCGTTCCCACTTTACCGAGACGAGGCGACACGCCGCACGATCAGGCGACTGTCCGCTCGCCAACGAAATGGTTTTGTACCCGACGGAATTTGGATCGATCTTCTCGATGTTGACCGAGCCCGCTCCGAGCTTCGTGGAAGAACTGAAGAAGCTGCATCCGATCTTGGCACTCTTGATTGGAAGGAGACCGTTGTTTCTCAAGCTCAAGACCTGATTGATCATGCCGCCTGAATAGCCAAGCCATCCAACGATCAACTCAGCCCTCTGCTGTGCCATCGCGCCCGTCGGCAATAACAGCAGTCCGACAATGGTTGCAGCCGCCATTTTCAAGAACACTGGCGATTCTCGGCGGCTCAACGCTCCGGAAAGTATCGTGGGGCGCTGGCCAACCGGCGACTGGAGTAGCCGAGGCTGCATTCCAAATCGCATGTGGCCTAATATTGGCCGATCAGGTCCAGTGTTCTGGTTCGGACACATCGTCTGCTCTCAGCGTCATTCCGGGGCGCCCCGTCGGGGCCGTCCGGAACCCATCAACCACTGCGGTGGACATGGGTTCCGGGCTCCCTCGCTGCGCCCCATGGCGCCGGAGACTTGATCGCCCACCCTCTATTGGCGACTTCGGACGCTCTCAGAAGCTCGCGCTAGCCTGCTTATAAAATGAGCAGAAACGAAGGGCGGCATCTCCTTCCGATGCCGCGGGCGTCGAAGTTAAATGGATATAAATATATGAAAAGAAAGACTTATTCTCATATATGGAGTTTGCCGCGCCAATGTGCACAATGGCACACCGCTTGCTTCGATGGGGCAACGCTCGCAGTGTCCGGAGCACACTCTCGCATGGCTATTTCCAGTCTGTTCTGTTGGTGTCACACCGCACCAGGCGGGTCCAAACCCGGGGCGGCGCGTGGCTGAGACTGTCGCAGCGATCATCGCCGCGCACCGCGCAGGCCACCACTCGCCCGCGCAGACCGTGGCGCGGTGCTATCAGCGGATTCGCGACCACAACGATCCCGCGATTTTCATCAGCCTGCGCGAGGAAAAACTGGCGCTGGCGGAAGCCGAAGCGCTCGCTGCGAAAAAAGATGCCGCGCAGCTCGCGCTCTATGGCGTTCCCGTCGCCGTTAAGGACAACATCGACGTCGCCGGTCTGCCCACCACGGCTGCCTGCCCCTCATTTTCGTACATGCCAGCGCATGACGCGACCGCGGTGGCGCGGCTGCGTGCGGCCGGGGCCATCATCATCGGCAAGACCAATCTCGACCAGTTCGCCACCGGCCTGGTCGGAGTGCGCTCGCCCTACGGCACCCCCACCAACCCGATGCGCGCCGACCTCATTCCGGGCGGATCAAGTTCGGGTTCGGCGGTGGCGGTGGCGGCCGGACTGGTGCCGCTTGCCTTGGGTACCGATACCGCGGGCTCCGGCCGCGTCCCCGCCATGCTCAACAACATCGTCGGGCTGAAGCCGAGCCTCGGGCTGGTGTCGACCGTCGGGGTCGTGCCGGCGTGCCGGACGCTCGATTGCGTGTCGGTGTTCTCGCTCACTGTCGACGATGCGATGTCGGCGCTTTCGGTCATGGCCGGCCCCGACGGCGCCGATCCCTATTCGCGCAACCGGCTGCTGGCGCAGCTGAGCCCGTTTCCCAGCCGTCTCAGGCTGGGGGTGCCGCACAGCGGCCAACTGGTGTTCTTTGGCGACAAGGCGTCGGAGAGGGCCTATGGCGAGGCGCTCAAGCGCTGGACGAGGCTCGGCGCCACGCTGGTCGAGTTCGATCTCGAGCCGTTCTATGAAACCGCCCGGCTGCTCTATGAAGGACCCTGGGTCGCCGAGCGATATCTGGTGATCCGCAATCTCCTGGCGTCGCAACCGGAGGCGATCCACCCGGTGACGCGCGAGATCATTGTTCCGGGGGCGCGGCTGAGCGCCGCCGATACCTTTTCGGCGCTGTACCGGTTGCAGGGATTGCGCAAGATCAGCGAGCGCGCCTTTACCGGAATCGACGCGCTGGTGCTACCGACGGCGCCCACGGTGTATTCGACGGCGCAGGTGCTGGCCAGCCCGATCGAGCTCAACTCCCGGCTCGGCACCTACACCAACTTCGTCAATCTGCTCGACCTCTGCGGGCTGGCGCTGCCGGCGGCGATCAGGCCCGACGAAATCCCGTTCGGCATCACCCTGTTGGCGCCGGCCGGACAGGACGCTCACCTCGCCAGCATCGGCCGGGTCTTCCATGCCGATACCGGACTTGCGCTCGGCGGCAAGGGTCTGCGTCAGCCGGCTTTGACCGAGGTGCCGGCCGGCGTCAGCGGTGACGAAATCGCCATCGCGGTGGTCGGCGCGCATCTGTCGGGCATGGTGCTGAACGGCGAGTTGATGGCGCTCGGCGGACGGTTGCTGGAAGCCGCCAGAACCGCGGCGGACTATCGGCTTTTTGCGCTCCCCACCACGCCGCCGAAACCCGGCATGCTGCGGGTGGCGGCGGGGACCGGATCGTCGATCGAGTTGGAGATCTGGGCGCTGCCCGCCGCGGCGTTCGGAAAATTCGTCGCCGCCATTCCTCCGCCGCTGTCGATCGGCACCGTGCGCCTGGCCGATGGCCGGGGCGTCAAGGGCTTCATCGTCGAGGCCGCCGATGTCGATGGCGCCCGCGATATTTCGGCCTTCCGCGGCTGGCGCGCGTTCGTTGCGGAAGCAGCGGCGGCGGTTTGAGGCGGTGCGCTCCCTCGCCCCGCGTCTATCGCGGGGAGAGGGGTTGAGCTGATCAGCGCTCGCGGAAATAATTCACACCGACACCGCGTAGAGCTCGTATTCGTCGCGCACCAGAGCGATGTGGGCGCGCATCGCAGCGGACGCGCCGGCCTTGTCACCGCGCAGGATCGCGACCACCACGCGGTCGTGCTCGGCGTGCGATTTGGCCAGCCGCCCGAGATTGCGAAACTGCGCGCGGCGGAATGGCTGCACCCGCACCCTCGTCGCCAACGTCATTTCGGCGATATAGCCATTCTGCGAACCGGCATAGATCGCATTGTGAAAGCGCTCGTTGACTTCGTGAAAGCGATCCGGATTACCGGCATAGCT
>CAVTNW010000005.1:0-153456 GCA_963736075.1 uncultured Alphaproteobacteria bacterium
GCAGCAATGGGTTCAACTCCGCGCGCCCCAAGTGAGCAGGCCAGCCCTTGTGCTCGACATCGATCAAACCTCGCTCTCGAACTGGACCCGCATCAAGCGTGATGATTTCGGATATATTCCAAATGGCAAATGCGATCTCAAGCCAGGCGAGGCCTGTGGCGACCTCGCCTGGCAGCAAAGCGGTCAGGCGCCCGCCATTCAACCGACGCTCGATCTGTTCAATGCAGCCAAATGCACGTCCGTGCCGACCTTGCCGAATTGCACCAAGGTCGCGGTGTTCTTTGTCACCGGACGGTTTAACGAAGGCGGCGCGCAGGCCTTCACCGAGAGCAACCTGAGCAGCGCCGGCTACCGCAATTGGGACGGCCTGTATCTGCGCGACCCCACAACCCGCGGGCGGCCGGTGTCCGAGCACAAGTCCAAAGCGCGCGCAGACATCGAGGCACACGGCTTTACGATCATCGCCAATGTCGGAGACCAGGACAGCGATCTCGCCGGCGGCCATGCCGAGCGAACCTTCAAGGTGCCGAACCCGTTCTATTTTATTCCTTAATGAAACGTTGCTTTCAGTGTCGGCGCGGCCTGCTCGTTGGGTTCGGGAGCCCAGAAGCAGGCAAGGATCTGACGCGTTTTGGCTGTTTGCTCCAACTGATGCTCCATCCGTAAGGAATGTTTAGCAGTCTGCAGATTAGCTTGGCCGACAGTTCACGAGCCGGGCCGCCCGGCTGAAATTTCGAGGGTTTGCATTTGAGCACGATGGTGTCTCCCGCGCTGATCGAAACGGCCAGCCTCGTCATCAATCTCGCGCCGCGACCGATCGAGCCGAAATGGATCATCGAAGGCCATCCGCATGCGCAATGCTCCGTGTTGTCAAAAAGTGCGGACGGCCTGGCGTCGACCCTGGTCTGGCAGTGCAGCGAAGGCAAGTTCAACTGGTACTATGATTTCGACGAGACCATCCTGATCCTGGAAGGGTCGGTCGTGCTGGAAAGCGACAGCCTGCCTCCGACCCGTTATGGCCCTGGCGATGTCATCTTTTTCCGGGATGGCGCGCATGCCCGTTGGCATGTCGAGAGCCACGTCCGCAAACTCGCCTTCTGCCGCAAGACCCAGCCGGTACTGCTCGGCTTCGCGCTACGGGTATATTCAAAGCTCAAGCGCATGCTGCGGCCTTCGGGCAAACGCCAGGTCGCGAGCCTCGCCGCAGGCTGAGCGGGCGTGGTCTGCAGCCGAATCAGCCCATCCCGCGGTTCACCTTTCCCCACGAAGAGCGGAGAGAGGGAAAAGTGGCGGGGCGTCATCACCCAACCTATCATGCCCTGAGCACGCTTCGCATCGGCCGTCACTTCGTGTGCGCGAAGCCAACCCGCTATCGCCCGATCGCGCTCGCGACCTCCGAGGCCAGATGTTCGGCAAGCCTATGGTAACCGTCCGTGGTCAGACGCTGGAAGGGCCCGCCTTCTTTTTCAGAAAATTGAATCCATCCGAAATCTCGCCCATGGGCCAAGCGGCCCTCACCTCGATCCGGCCGGGAGGAAGCTTGTCCACGACAATTTTCTCTCCGGGCTGAACCCCGAGATGCGTCAGAAGATCTTTTCGCAGGGTGACTTGCCCTTTGGCGGTAACAGCAAGCGCGCGCATTGACAGGCTCACGTTTCCAACTCAATCTAAGGAACTGATGAGTTACTCGCAAACGGCGATGAGCCCGTGAATTTCACGATCAGTCTGTTTCCATCGGCCTATCGGATTGAGCACACAAGACTCCGCCAAGCGCTGGAGGAAGCCCATCACGCATGGTGGAAGCAATGGCGGGCGCAGCGGGAGCTGGCGTTTGTCATCGAAAATATCCGGTTCGAGCACGATCCGGGGTGGCGGCACCGCTTTTTCAGCATTCAGTCCGCCCACGATGCCAACCATTGGGCGTGGAAGGCCACGCGCATCGTGTTCATTGACGCCTTGAGCAACTGAGCTGCGCCGGGCGGAATGAACCCATCCCCCGTTACTGCGCCAAAAGTGTATGGCTTGCTCTTGCGCTGACTTCTCTCCATAGCCGTCCCCGCGCCTGGCCGCCGCCTCACACGCCATCGAGAATGATCACCGTCGGCGCGGCCGGCAGCGTGTCCCGCGAGATTGTCAGGGTTCGTTCGGTCCGCACATCGATGGCGAACTCCTGGCCGATCCGGCGCATGAATTCGTCGAGCGGCGTCATGAAGCGGTGCATCGGCAGCACCACCGAGGCGCGCAGGCGCCGCGTGATCTCGGAGATGCCGTCAAGCGATAGGGTATAGGTGCCGTCGATCGGCACCATCACGATGTCGAGCCGGCCGATCGCCGCGAAATGGCTGTCGTCGAGCTGGTGGTGCAAATGCCCGAGATGGCCGATGCAGAGGCCGGCAACTTCGAAGATGAAGATCGAATTGCCGTCCTTGATCATGTCCGCGCCGGCATCGTCGCCGTAGAAGCGCCGGATGTCGGTCGTCACGTTGCGGATATAGACGTCGCCGATCTGCTCGGCGATGCGCGCCGGCTGGCCGTCATCGCCCCAGCCATGCAGCACATGGGCAATGCGGGAATCGGGAAACAGCGTGTAGTGGCTGCTGTGAGCCCGGTTCATGGTGACGATGTCGGGCAGGCGGCCGGTGGTGTAGGCGCCGCTGAAGTCGGTCGCGATCCTTATCCCGCCGGGGGTGTCGATATAATAGGTCGAGTGGCCGGCATAGGTGATCGCGACCTCATCGGCCTTGGTCGCCGTCTGGCGTAGTGCGACCGCTGTGGCGCGCGGCGGCGCGCCAGCCATCGCCAGGCATTCGCTGCGCGGGGCCTCCTGGGCCGCCGCCGCGGAGACCAGCGTGCCCAGCAAGGCAAAGGCGGCGGCGAAGGATCGCAACATGACAGAGCCCGTCCCAAGCTGGCGATCGCAGTCTATCTCGCCATCCCGTTTCCGTCACCGCGGCAATCATGCATGACTGCCGCAGCGGGAACGCCAGGGCGCTCGTGGCGCCGGCATTCCATCGGGGAGCGAACCCGATCCGGCCACGCCCGTCAGTCGTGCTCGTAGCCATAGACCTCCGGCAGGATGAAGATCGCCGCCAGCAATCCGATCAGCGGAAAGATCGCAACGAACAGCGTGGCATTGGCCTGCCCGATGGCCGCGAACAGCGACGGGAACAGGAAGATGGCCAGGAAGGACGGCAGCTTGACGAACATATAGGCGAAGCCGCTGGCGGTTCCCCGGTATTCGGGTTTTGCCACCATGGTCGGGATGGTCATGCAGTTGGAGGCGTCCCAATAATGGCCCCACAGCATGCCGGCGGCTGCGAACGGCAGCACGTATTTATGATCGGTGTAGAGCGCTGCGGCGGCGACCAGGAGCGACACCAGAACGATCGAAAATCCGGCGATGCCGATGCCGCGGTGTCCGATCCTGGGCGTCAGCAGCGGCCCGACCCAGCCGGAAACCGCGGCCAGGGAGAACAGGGCCATGGTGACGAGGTTGGTGCCCAGAATGGAGGATACACCGACCATGACGAACAGCACCGGGAGATAGAAAGCGAAGGTCGAAAATTCGCTGGCCTGCGCGAAGCAGGCGATCCAGCCATAGAGCGTGGCGCGCCAGCGGATCGGATCCTGGCGCAGATCGGCGAGGAAGGCGGCCGGGCGCGGCTTGGGCATGACGATGTCCTCGTTCGGAAGCATCTCCAGGGAATCGTTGTACATCGCCTGCGAGACTTGCTTGGCCTCGCGGAAGCGGCCCTGGTGGACCAGCCACACCGCGGTTTCCGGCACATCCTGACGCATCACGAGAATGACCAGCGCCGGCAGAGCGCCCAGACCGAGCGTCACGCGCCACACGATCTCGTGGTCGAGATTGAGAACGAGGAAGACTGCGATCACCGCCAGCGTCAGCACCTCGCCGACCGCAAACATGAATTGCCACCGGTTGCCCATGACCTCGCGCTCGCCCTTGGCCATGGATTCCATGATGTAGGTATAGCCGGTCGAGATATCGCTTCCGAGCGGGACGCCGAGCAGGAAGCGGATGACGATCAGCCAACCGACATTGGGCACGAATGCCTGCGCCAGCGCCAGCACGATGAACAGGATCATCGTCACCAGGAACATGATGCGCCGGCCGATCTTGTCGGACAGCCAGCCGCCGAGCAGCGCGCCAACCAGCGCGCCACCCTGGGTGCCGGCGGCGGCGAGACCCAGCAGCAGCGGATCCGGATGAAACTGTTCGCGGATGAAGATCAGGACGAAGGCGATCGAATAGAGGTCCCAGGCCTCGACCAGGATCGAGGCCATCATCAGCCATCCGACCTTGTTGCCCCTGGGGCTGTATCGGCTGATGAGATAGCGCACGGCGCTATCCATCGCCGCTCGTTGTGGCAGAGCTGCCGTCGTCATACGCGTTCCTCCCTGTCAATCGTAGTGCACCGTAGGATGGGCAAAGCCGGCGGACCGCGCGGGCGCGCGGACCGTTGGCGTGCCCACCATCTTTTCGCATCAGAATGGTGGGCACGGCGCAAAGGGCGCCTTCGCCCACCCTACGCACGGTCGGATGTTAAAATAGATTGGATATATTACAACGGGGCCTATGATCCGGCGTGAGGTGCGGACGATCATTCGGGCGCGTATCAAGATAAGCGGGCGTTGGTGGCCGGCATGAAAGCTGTGCCTGATGGAGGAACCTGCCGTGAAGATAACCTCGATCGAGACCCTGCGCACGGAAGAATTCGCCAATGTGCTATGGGTCCGCGTCCACACCGATGCCGGCATGATCGGCCTGGGCGAGACCTTCTACGGCGCCGGCGCCGTGGAGGCTCAGATCCACGACACCTTTGCCGCGCGCCTGCTCGGGCGCGACCCGCTGCATATCGAGGCGATCCATCGCGACATGCTCAATCTGCCGATGGCGCAGTCCTCGACCGGTGTCGAATATCGCGCCGCTTCCGCCATCGACATCGCGCTGTGGGACCTGTTCGGCAAAGCCTGTCATCTTCCCGTGCATCAGATGCTCGGTGGCCTGTGCCGCGAGCGGCAGCGCATCTACAACACCTGCGCCGGCTATAGATACGTCCGCTCCACCAATATCAGGCCGGTGTCGAACTGGAGCCTTGGTGACGGCGAAGGCCCCTATGAAGACCTCGACGGCTTCATGAACCGCGCCGATGCGCTGGCTGAAAGCCTGCTGGAGAGCGGGATCAGCGCCATGAAGATCTGGCCGTTCGACCCCGCCGCCCAGGAAAACAGCGGGCTGTTCATATCGGCCGCTCAGTTGAAGCAGGCCGTTCAGCCCTTCGAAAAAATTCGCAAAGCCGTCGGCGACAAAATGGAGATCATGGTCGAATTCCATTCGCTATGGAACCTGCCGACCGCCAAGCAGATTGCCAGGGTGCTCGAGCCTTACGCGCCGACCTGGTACGAAGATCCTATCCGCATGAACTCTCCGCAGGCGCTTGCTGAATATGCGCGCTCAACCCCCGTCTGGGTCTGCGCCAGTGAGACGCTCGGTTCGCGCTATCCCTACAAGGACATGCTGGATCGCGACGCCATGCATGTCGTGATGGCTGATCTGTGCTGGACCGGAGGGCTGACCGAGGGACGCAAGATCGCGGCGATGGCCGAAACCTACCACCGTCCCTTCGCGCCGCACGACTGCATCGGCCCGGTCGGGTTCGCCGCCGCGGTGCACATGTCATTCAGCCAGCCCAATACGTTGATCCAGGAATCGGTGCGCGCTTTCTACAAGGGCTGGTATAACGAACTGGTCACCAATGTTCCGGTCATCAAGGACGGCTATGTCTATCCGATGGAGGGCGAAGGCCTCTGCATCGACCTCAAGCCCCAGCTCTACCAGCGCCCGGACCTGACCGTGCGCCTCAGCAACCTTTGAAAGGTCGTCATGTCGCCAAGTTTGTTCGATCTGGCCGGCCGCACCGCGCTCGTCACCGGCTCCTCGCGCGGACTCGGCCGCGCCATCGCCGAAGGGCTGGCGAAGGCGGGCGCGCGATTGATCGTCAACGGCGTCGACCGCGCCCGCGTCGAAGCTGCCGTGGCCGAACTGCGCGCTGCCGGACACGCGGCGGAAGGCGCGGCCTTCGATGTCACCAATGAAGCAGACGTCGTCGCGGCCTTCGCGCGCTTCGACAGGGATGGCATCGCGATCGACATCCTGGTCAACAATGCCGGCATTCAGCTGCGCAAGCCGCTGGTCGATATCTCATCGGCCGAATGGCGCAGGGTGATCGAGACCAATCTCACCAGCGCCTTCGTGATCGGCCGGGAGGCGGCCAAACGGATGATCCCGCGCCGGCGCGGCAAGATCGTCAATATCGGTTCGCTGGCGAGCGAATTGGCCCGGCCGACGATCGGCCCCTATACCGCGGCCAAGGGCGGCATCAAGAACCTGACGCGCGCGATGGCGGTGGAATGGGCGGCGAGCGGCATCCAGGCCAACGCGATCGGTCCCGGCTACATGCTGACCGACATGAACGAGGCGCTGGTCAACAATGCCGACTTCAATGGCTGGCTGATGTCCCGAATTCCGGCCAAGCGCTGGGGTCGGCCGGACGAACTGGTCGGCGCGGCGGTGTTCCTGGCGTCAAGCGCCTCCGACTACGTCAACGGCCAGATCATCTATGTCGACGGTGGCATGTTGGCGGCGATGTGAGCGCGCGCTTCCAGCAGGACCAGAATTCACGGGAGAAACATCCATGCGAGCGGTCGTCATCCACGCCCCGAAGGACCTGCGGATCGACGCCTTTCCGGATCCTGCGCCCGGCGCTGGCGAGGTGCGGGTCAGGATATCAGCCGGGGGCATCTGCGGTTCGGACCTGCATTACTATCACCACGGCGGCTTCGGCACGGTCCGGATCCGAGAGCCGATGGCGCTTGGACATGAGATCGCCGGCGTGGTGGACGCGGTCGGCATGGGCGTGCCGAATCTTGTGCGGGGCACGCGGGTGGCGGTCAATCCGAGCCAGCCCTGCGGCGTCTGCACGCATTGCCGCGAAGGAATGCGCAATCAATGTCTCGACATGCGTTTCATGGGCAGCGCGATGCGCATGCCGCACGTGCAGGGGGGGTTTCGCGAGCACGTCACGGTCGACGCGGCGCAGGCCTTGCCGATCGCCGAAAGTCTCTCGCTTGGCGAAGCCGCGATGGCGGAACCGCTCGCCGTCTGCCTGCACGCCGGCAAGCAGGCCGGCCCGCTGCTCGGCAAGCGCGTGCTGGTGACCGGCTGCGGTCCGATCGGCGCGCTGATGGTCGTGGTGGCGCGGTATGGCGGCGCGGCGGAAATCGTGGCGACCGATATCGCCGACGCGCCGCTCGAGGTCGCCCGAACGCTAGGGGCGAGCCGTGTCATCAATAGCGCGGCCGAAGCCTCAAGGCTCGACCCCTATGGTGCCGGCAAGGGCGTGTTCGACATCCTGTTCGAGGCCTCCGGCAATCAGGCGGCGCTGCGTTCCGCGCTCGATCTGGTGCGCCCCGGCGGCGTCATCGTGCAACTCGGGCTCGGCGGCGAAATGACGCTGCCGGTCAACACGATTGTCACCAAGGAATTGCAGTTGCGCGGCACCTTCCGCTTCGATCCGGAATTCGAACTCGCGCTGCGCCTGATGGGCGAAGGCCGGATCAACGTCAAGCCGCTGATCACAGCATCGCTGCCGTTCGAAGCCGCCATCGAGGCCTTTGAGTTGGCCAGCGACCGATCGAAATCCATGAAGGTTCAATTGACCTTCTGACATGGCGCGCCTGTAACGCCAGTTGTCGCAGCGATGGAGTCCGCCATGACAGATCCGCTATGTGCCCAGGATGAAAAAGACTTCGAGCCCGGTGCGGGCGTCGGCCTTGCGCCGCCTCGAACCGCTTCGCCATATCGACGCCGGTGTTCTCGACGTCGCCTATTATGAGCAGGGACCGGCTGACGGTCCGGTCGTGATTCTGCTGCATGGTTTTCCTTACGACATTCATTCCTATGTCGACGTCGCCCCGTTGCTGGCCGCGCAGGGTTGCCGGGTCATCGTTCCCTATCTGCGCGGCTATGGCCCGACCCGCTTTCGCGATCAGACGATACCGCGTTCCGGAGAGCAGGCGGCGATCGGAGCCGACCTGATCGCGCTGATGGATGCACTCGGCATCAAGCGCGCCGTGCTCGCCGGTTATGATTGGGGCGGACGTGCCGCCTGCGTGGCCGCGGCGCTGTGGCCGGAACGATGCGCGGGTCTGGTTTCGGTGAACGGTTACCTGATCCAGGATATCGCCAAAGCGATGGTGCCGGTGAAGCCGGAGCGCGAGGTGCCGCTGTGGTACCAGTATTATTTTCAGCTGGAGCGCGGCCGCGCCGGTCTCGCCGCCAACCGCCGCGGCATCGCCAGGATCCTGTGGCAGCAATGGTCGCCGAACTGGCCATTCGACGATGCGGCGCTGGATCGAACAGTGGCGGCCCACGACAATCCGGACTATGTCGATGTCGTGATCCACAGCTATCGCCATCGCTTCGGTCTGGCCGACGGCGATCCGCGCTATGCCGAGCTGCAACGCAAGCTGGCGGCGCTGCCGGCGATCTCCGCCCCCGCCATTACACTCGACGGCGACGCCGACGGCGTCATCGCGGCGACCGACGGCGCTGCGCAGGCGGCGAGGTTCAGCGGTCGCCGCAGTCACCGCGTGATTGCGCGTGCGGGCCATAACTTGCCGCAAGAGGAGCCCGAAGCGTTCGCGGCGGCGGTAATGGAACTGATCCGGACTTAGCTGTATCGCGCGCTCACTCCCGCGCCGGGCTGATCTTCCAGGTCGCGGCGATCAGAGCTGCTGTCAATAGGCCGGTGATGACCGCGGCAATTGGCAGCATCAGCGCCAGCACTGCGGTTGCGGCCCAGCCGATCGAGGCAAAGGCTTCGGCGAACGTGGCCAACCTTGACGAGGTCTGGCGGCGGCGAAACTGGCTGCGCCGGGCTTGCACCCGGAACCAGAGCTGGATGGCCGTGGCCGAGCCTGCCGCGATCAGGATGCCGGCCGCGGTCACCGCCGCCTGCAGCGGTGAGGCAAATGCCAGCGCCAGCACCAGCGGGGTGAACAGGACGCCGATTGCGATCAGCACCACTTCGATCTTGGCGCGTAGGATGCGGGACGGCGACAATGGTGCAGTCGCTACCAGATCGGGGGCGTCCTCGCCCGAGATTGTCAGCCAAGCCAGGCCGCCGGCGAGTTGGCCCGCCGCCATCACGACGACCGGCGTGATCAGCGTGATGGCGATCGAGCTGTCGGCAAAACTGCGCCACAGCAGCAACGCCGGCGGCACCAGATAAAGCAGCTGCATCAGGGTTTGCGACACCAGCCAGGGATCGCGCCGCAGCAGCAGAAATTCCTTCCACCGCAGCGCCTGCGGCCGCGAGCCGCCGCGAAAGACCCTGGCACGCGCGCCTTGGCGGGCCGGCCCGGCATGGCCGGAAACGCTGACCGCCGTGTCAGCGAAGCCGTTCGAGAACATCGCCATCACGGCGCCAAGCAGGATGAGGCTCAAGGCCAATAACGACAGCAGGGCCTTGCCATCGCCCAACGCCGCATAGGCCGGCCACCACAGGATGCTTTGAATATCCGGCGCCAACCCGACGGCGGCGCCCGACGTCAGTACCGCGAACCGCGACAGCGTACCGTAGGACAGGATCGCGGCGATCTGCAGGGCGATCACGAAGCCGGCGCCGATGATCGCGGCCACTATCTGCGCGACCAGCCGGGTGCGGCGCGGACCGATCAGCCGAAACAGCACCAGGGTGACGGCGATCGCCACGGCCGCCGCCGACAGGCCGATCGCGGTGACGACACCGAAAGCGGCGAGCCATCTGATGCCGCCGCAGATCGCCAGCACATCGACGAATGGCGTCGACAACAACAGCGCCATCACGGTGACCGACAAGGCGATCGCCGCGATCCGAACCGAAAACACGTTGCTCAACTTAACCGGTGAGGACATGATCAGATCGAGATCGGCGCGGGCGTAAAATACCCGCGTCACCGCTTCGATCGCCTGCGACAGCATCAGGGCCCAGGCCAGCAACAGGATTGCCGTGATGACGATCAGGCTGGATTTGTCCAGCGGCGCCTTCAGTTCGGCGAACCGGCCGATGACGGCGTAGGCTGGCACATGCATGATCGCGGCAAAGGCCAGGAGACCGATGACCGCGGTGCGCTTGCGCCCGCTTCGCCCCGCCAGCATCGCCAGCCACTCGCGCCAGGCCAGCCGCCATTCATGCCGCACAAACCAGGTCAGATGGGCCGCTTCGCTCATGCGGCGGCTTCGGTTTCGATCAGCGCGATGAACAGGTCTTCGAGGCTTTTATGGTTCTGTCCGTTCTGCTGGTGCAATTCGCTCAGCGTGCCCTCCGCGACCAGCCGCCCGGCTGCGATGACGCCGATCCGGTCCGCCAGGCGTTCGGCGACTTCCAGGATATGCGTGGTCATGATCACGGTGCAGCCGGCGCGCACTCGCTCTCCGAGCAATCCCTTGACGTTTCGAGCGGACACCGCGTCGAGGCCGGTGAGCGGTTCATCCAGGATGATCAGCCGGGGTTCGTGCACCAACGCGCCGGCCAGCGCGACTTTCTGGCGCATGCCCTTGGAAAATCCCTCGCAGCGCTCGTCGACATGCGAATCCAGTCCCAGCGAGGCCAGAAGATGGTGCGCGCGCGCCTGCGAGGCGGCGGGATCGATGCCCCAGAGACCGGCGACAAATTCGAGATATTCCAGCGGCGTCAGCTTGTCGTAGATCATCGGCTCATCCGAGACCCAAGCCATCAGCTGTTTGGCCGCGACCGGATTTATCCGCGCATCGATACCGAACACCGCAACCGAGCCGGCGTCGGGGCGCGACAGCCCGGCCACCATCCGCAGCGTCGTGGTTTTGCCGGCGCCATTGGGGCCGACCAGCGCATAGAATTCGCCCTCGCGGATTGTGAGATCGAGGGCATCGACCGCGAGGCGCTCGAAACGCTTTGTTAACCCTCGGACGCGCAGCGCCGGTTCGATGGGTCGCATGATGTCGGACGTTCCTTGGTTTGGCATCGCGGGACAGACCATGGACCCAAGATATTGCGGCACCGTGAAACTAACCTCGGATACCCCGGCCCGCTTTCTGCCGGATCATCGCGACCACCGCGTCGAGGATGGCGGTGATGGCGGCGCGGCGATAGCTCCAGCGCTCTTCGCGATCCGGCGGTGCGATCACCATCGTCGCGTTGGCTTCGAACAGCAAGAGGTCGCCATCGGGACCAAGCCCGAAATCGATTCCCGCATAATCGAGGCCGAGCGCGTCCCGTATCCGCTCAAGCGCGGCCATCGCCTTGCCGCCAAGCGCCGCCGGCATGTCCTCGAGAAACCTGGCTTCCTCCTCGCGATGCGACGGTTTGTCGGCCATGTCGGAGGTGAAGTAATGCACCTTCCAATTGGCTGATATCGCCAGATGCAAGGGATAGATCCTGCCTCCGATCATCATCACGCGATATTTGCGAGCGTTGCCGTCGCTGCCGCGGGCATCGAGATACTCGATCGCCAGCACCTCATCACCGGGAAGGCTGGCTGCCGCGGAAGCCAGATCAGCTTCGCGTTCGACCAGAATAAAATTGCGCCCGGTATGATAGCCGGGAGAACGCAGCAGCAACGGAAACGAACATTGGTGCTTTGCCATCAAAGCAGCGCCTTGCGGCCCCGCGAGCTTGTCGCGGGCGAACAGCAGGGTATGCGGGGTGACCACGCCGGGCAGGCCGCGAAGCCGCCGGGCATTGCTGATGCGGCCGGTTTTCATCACTGCGCGGGGATTATTGATCACGGGCACATTAGTTCGCGCGATCAAACGGGCGGCCGCCTTCAGTGCGGGTTCGCAGAGGTCGGCGTCGCCGATAGCGTTGAAAATCAGTTGATGCGGTGGCAGCGGGGTCGACGGGTCGAGATAGTCGGTGACAATCACGGATGTCAGAAACACACAGTCATCCAGAAAAGAAGCGGTCGGTATGTTGCCGCCGCCCGATGAAACCAGCTGCAGCAACGGGATCGGCGGCTCGG
This sequence comes from uncultured Alphaproteobacteria bacterium, assembly GCA_963736075.1. Taxonomy (GTDB): domain Bacteria; phylum Pseudomonadota; class Alphaproteobacteria; order Rhizobiales; family Xanthobacteraceae; genus Bradyrhizobium. Next base: position 12,064 of record CAVTNW010000005.1, read on the forward strand.
ATCCACGATAGGGCAGGGTGGAAACGGCGTGGTGGCGAAAGCCCTTCTGGAAATGTGCGCGGGCACCGGCACGGTCGCCGAGATCCGAAAGCACGGCGCCGAGACCTTGATGTGCCTGCGCCAGTTCCGGATCGATCCGCAGCGCCGCATCGTAATGCGACCGCGCCTGGGTGTATTTGTTGGCCCGAAGCAAGAGATTGGCGAGGTTCACATGCCCCATCGGATTGTCGGGATGCTGGGCGATCGCCTCGGCATAGACACGGCAGGCGGCGTCGATCGCCCCGATATTGGTCAAAAGGGTGCCGAATTCGTTAAGCGCGCTGAAGTTCGCAGGCGCGCGCCGCAGGATGTCGATGAAGGCCTGCTGAGCGTCTTGTGGACGGTTGAGGGCACCGAGCAGAACCGCGCGCTCGATTTCGCGATCGATGGCGTCACCCTCGATCTGAGGACGCGCGAGCTCGTGCTCGAGCTGTCGAAGCCTTGCTTCCTGCACCAGCCGGGGGGCCCAGCCTTGATCAGTGCTGCGATTGCCGGGCGGCGGAGCCGTCTTCTGGTGCAGTCCGGTCACGCGACGTGCGGGCTCACATTTTGAGGATCATCAATCATAGCACCGTCTACTGATTCGCTTCCGCCTATCCGCATTCCTGGTCAGTATTTCCCGGTCGGCGATCGAGACACCCGGCGGCCGAATGACCCGACCATGCCCCCTTCTTTTTGGTCGTGGCAGGATTTTGTTAACCATTGGCCGACATGGTCGAACTCAGCCCGCTGCCATACGTCAAGGTGCAATCCATGGTCGCAACCGCATTAGCCGCCGCGCCGTCGGACGCCGATGTCGCCGATTCCCTGTTGACCCGGCAGCTGCGCATTGGGCTGCAACACTACAAGGCTGGCAGGATCGGTGAAGCGATCGAGGCCTATCAAGGCGGCCTTGCCGCGATCGCCAATGAACCGCCAGGCGAGACCTCCGTCGAGGCGACCTCGGAACTGCACGCGAATCTCGGCAATGCCTGCATGGTCCGGGGCGATCTCGACCGGGCGGCCGAGAATTACAAGGCCGCTTTGCGAGCCTCGCCTCATCTGACGTCCTGCTGGTGCAACCTCGGCAATGTGCATCTCAAGACCGGCAAGCCTCAAGAGGCGGTCGCGCTTTATGTTCACGCCCTGACGCTCAATCCCGGACACTGGCCTTCGCGCACCAACCTGGTTGAGGCCCTGATGGCCACGAAGCAATATCCTGTCGCCAGGTTGCTGTTGACGGAACTGCTGGATGAACGGCCGCAGGATGCCAAGCTGCACCATCAGCTCGGCAAGGTGTATTTCGAGCTCAATGAACCCACATCGGCGATCGAATGCTTTCGGCAGGCGGTCGTTCTCGATTCCAACGATGCCGACAGCATCTACTGGATTGGCGGCATCAGGCAAAGACTGGGCGACATCGATGCCGCGCAGGCCGCCTACGCGCAAGCCGCGCGTATCCAGCCCCTGATCCGGCGGCCGGCTGCAAAATCTCCGGCTGATTTTCGCGTTCTGGCGCTGTTTGCGCCCTTCGCCGGCAATCTGCCTACCGAATATCTGTTCAGGGATGCCGCCTACGATACGGATACGCTGGCCTTGTTCAGCGCCGGCGAATTCAAGACGGAATGGCTGAAGGCGGACGTACAGGTCGTCGTCAATCTGGTTTCTGACGCCGACCAGGCCGGCCTCTTGCTGCCGTTGATCGCCGATCTGGTCGATCGGCTCGGCAGGCCGACCGTCAACCACCCGCGCAAGATCGAGCGAACGACACGGGACGCCGTCGCCGTTCTGCTGGACGGAATTCCGGGCTGCCGGGTGCCGAAAATCCTGCGTCAGAAGGCTGGTACCGGCCTTGCGAGCACCGCCGTGCAGGCCGCGCTTTCATCGCCCTCCGCCATTCTGGTGCGGCCGGCCGGGACCCATGGCGGCGATGATTTTGAGAAGATCGAGGATAAGGAACTGGAGTCGCTTCTTGCGCACACCCCCGATAGCGACCGCTATCTGATCGAATACCTCGACTATCGCTCGACCGATGGCTATTTCCGCAAATATCGCTTCATCTTCGTCGATCAGCAGATACTGCCTTACCACCTCGCGATCGCCGCCGATTGGAAGGTGCACCACGACAATACCGACATGGGCGATCACCCTTGGATGCAACAGGAAGAGGAAACATTCCTGAGGGATCCCGGCGCGGTTTTCAATGCCGGTCACGATCGGGTCTTGCGGGAAATCCAGCAGCGGATCGGTCTGGATTATTTCGGCATCGATTGCGCGTTGGACCGGTCGGGAAATCTCGTCGTGTTCGAGGTCAACGCCTCGATGCTGGTCCACGACCATAACGAAGAATTCCCCTACAAGGCTCCGTACGTCCTTCGCATCAAGACGGCGTTCGACAATATGCTGCGGAAGCTGGCGCAGACGTGAAATCAAACGCCTCCGATTTGGCTGGCAGCCGGTCTATCCATGGGTCGGCGCCGCCTGTGGCTAAATACGAAAGTGAAAATCATTAAACTCGATCTCGCGGCAGCGGCGGTGAGCCCCCTCGCCCCGCTCTTTGCGGGGAGAGGGTTGGGGTGAGGGGCTCCCTCCACGAGTTCGACTGGCGGAGAGTCCTCCTCACCCGATCACTTCGTGATCGACCTCTCCTCGCAAGCGGCCCGCAAGCGGGGCGAGGTGGCACCGAACGCGCGGCTTGGGGTGGTGGATCCAATTCACGCGGCCGACTGCAGTCTTAGCTCGCGGACCGGCAATTGCACGCGAACAATCAATCCGTGGGGCTGCCGGTCCTTGAGCGACAACTCGCCGCCATGGGCCAGCACGATGCTGCGCGCGATCGAAAGTCCGAGACCGAAACCTTTGGCTTCATCCATGTTGCGGGCGTCGTCGCCGCGCACGAAAGGCTCGAGCATGACATTCTTGCGCTCGTCGGAAATGCCGGGACCATCGTCCTCGACCTCGATGGTCAAATGGTCTGCCCCCACGCCGAGACGGATCGTGGTTTCCGCCCCGAACCGGACCGCGTTCTCCACGAGATTGGTGATGCCGCGATGCAAATCGTCGGGCCGCACGGTGGCCATGAAATGTTCCGGACCGTCGTAGACGATCTTGTGTCCCATGTCGGTGAACTGATCGGTGATGAGCTGCAGCGCGCTGGCGATGTCGACCAGCGTCATGGACTCGAGTTTGCGGTCATTGCGCAGGAAGGACAACACCGATTCCAGCATCGAGCGCATCTGATCGAGGTCGCCCAACATGTGTTGGCGATGCGCGTCGTCCTCGATAAACTCGGAGCGCAGGCGCATGCGGGTGATCGGAGTTCGCAGGTCGTGGCTGATCGCGGCCAGCATCTTGGTGCGGTCATCGATCAGGTTTGTAATCCGTTCCCGCATCCGGTTGAGGGCTCTTGCGACCGAGCGAATTTCTTCCGGGCCGCGTTCGGGCAGCGGCGCCGCGGCGCCGTTCAGGCTGAAGCTTTCGGCCGCCTTGGCAAACGACGACAGCGGGGCCGTCAAGGCCCGGGCGGCCCACAGGCCAAGCAGACTGACGCTGATCACCGCAAACAACAGCGTCGTCATCCAGGGGGTTGTCCAGAGCGAGCGTTGCCGCTGGTCCGGTATGAACCTCGCGGAAACCATCATGCCGTCCGGCAGCACGATGCCGACCTTATAGGAGTCTGCCTCAGCACCCAGCCAGAAGGTCCGGTAGCCGGGGCCGAGGCGGCGACGCAGGCTGCCGAGACCGGGGTGGATGCCCGGTCCGTGCGCCGAAGCCTGGCCCGGCGGAAGGCTCTCGATGCCGAACTGAGGAAAGGCCCGCGCGATGTCGGCGAGCAGCCGGGGCCGCTCGGCCGCAGGCGCTGTCCCAATAAGCTGGATCGTAGCAGCGAGCTGGCTGTGTCCATGATCGACCAGGGGATCGATCTGGTCGGGCCGATGGATCAGAAAGGCTGCGGTGACGATCAGGTGAAGCGCAACCACCGATGTGACCACCAGCGCAGCCATTTGCCCGCTGATCCGCCTGAGATTGAGAAAGCCCGACAGTTTCATGGTCATGTGCTTTTTGCGGGCGCGACCGCCTCCACGGTCGGGGTGAAGATGTAGCCGCCGGAGCGCACCGTCTTGATCATGGTGGCGTCCTGCGGATCGGTCTCGATCTTGCGCCGGATCCGGCTGACCAGCACGTCGATGCTGCGTTCGAACGAGCCGGCGTTGCGGCCCTGGGTGAAATCCAACAGGCTCTCGCGTGATAGAACGCGCCCGGGCCGCTCGCAAAAAGTCCGCAGCAGGTCGAATTCGGCGCCCGTCATAGCAACCCGCGCGCCAGCCGGATTGCGAAGTTCACGTAGCCGAAAATCGATGCGCCAGCCCAGGAAGGTCAGGGCGGTCGCGCCATGGGCGGCGCTGGCCGTCAGCGCGGCCGACTGCCGACGCAGCACGGCGTTGATCCGAGCCAGCAATTCCCTGGGATTGAAGGGCTTGGCAAGGTAATCGTCCGCGCCCATTTCCAACCCGAGAATACGGTCGACGTCCTCGCCGCGCGCGGTGAGCATGATGATTGGGGTTTGCGATTCGGCGCGGACCTTGCGGCACAGACTTAGTCCGTCTTCGCCCGGCAGCATCACGTCCAGAATAAGAAGATCGACCTGATGGTCGGTCATGGCGCGGACCATCGCCTGTCCATCGGTCGCCGTCATCACGTTGCAGCCATTGGCGCTCAGGTACTTTGCAATCAGCGCCCGCGTCTCGCGGTCGTCTTCGACGACAAGAATGTTCGGCGCGGCCATGGCCATGGGGACCCTTGTCCATGATTTGGGGGCATCGATGAGGGCTTTTGTTTCCAAGTATTTCAAACTTCGTGCGCTCACAACACGGTGCAACATGCCCGTGAGGCGATAAGAAGACATTGTTAACTTTGTTAACCCTAACATCGCGGTGCTTTGCAAGGGCCTTTGGAGGTACCATGACATCAATATCCGCGCCGTACAGCACCAGCTACCAGTCCCCGCTCCAGAAACTTCAGGATGCGTTGCAGGCGGAAGTGAGCTCTGGCGCCATCAGTTCCTCCGATCAGGGCGCGCTATCCTCCGCGCTAACGGACATTACCTCCTCGCTGCAGAGCGGCAACGGGACCAACTCAAGCAACTCGAACAACAACTCGAGCAGTGGCTCGAATTCGCCGCCCGGCGACCTGCAGTCAAAGATCAGCGCCCTGATCGCCGGCGAAGTGTCCAGCGGCAACCTGACCAGCGCCCAAGCCACGGAATTGCAGGGCGTCTTCCAGACAGCGTTCGCCAATGGCGCGGGGGGCGCCGGCGCTTCGAGCGGTTCTGGTGGTGGTGCCGGTGTCGCTAGCGTCCCGGTGGGTGCCGAGGATTCATCTGCCGCCCACGGCGCGCACCACGGTCATCACGGCGGTCGTGGCGGCGCACCGCCGGCCGCCAGTTCATCCGCGACCAGCAGCACAAGCAGCAGTTCTTCGGGCACCAGCTCGCCCGACGACATCCTGCAGCAGTTTCTGCAATCGCTGCAGAATTCACTATCCGCCTCGTCATCGTCCTCCTACAGCGCAACAGGGGCCTCCGATGCCAGCAATACCAGCAGCGGATCGTTCTCGGCGCTTTTGATCAACTATCAAACCTAGCCGACGATGGGGCAAGTAAATCAGCCTGTCTCCGTCGTCGTCCGAAGCCGCAACCGACGTTGAATGCGATGTTCGACACGATCATTCTTTTGGCAGGTCCGGCCGAGCACACCGCGCTGCCGCTGGTGTTGCGTGGGCATAATCCAGGCCTGACGGTCGTGTCCGTCGGGTCCTCCGCCGATCTGGAAGCCCTGGACGACGAGTTGCTGGCGCGGGCCCGTCTGATTGCATTCGTGACCCCGGAAATCGTCTCGAAGCGGACGCTCTGCCGGCTCGGCTTTGGGGCCCTGAATTTTCATCCCGGGCCGCCCGATTATCCCGGCTGGGCGCCCGCGCATTTCGCACTCTACGAGCGGGCAACGGTGTTCGGCGCGACCGTCCACGTCATGGTTGAACAGGTCGATGCCGGCCCGATTATCGACGTCGCGCTGTTTCCCATTCCAGCCGGCACGTCCGTGCTTGCCCTGGAGGGGCTGGCCTACGCCCACCTCGCGCAATTATTCTGGCGGATTGCAAAATCGCTCGCTACCGATGCGGCGATCCCGGCCACGCTTCCGGTCAAATGGGGCAGCAGGAAGTATTCGCGGCGCGCCTACCGTGCGATCTGCGATATTCCTCTCGATATACCCAAGGATGAGCTCGAACGGCGCATCGCGGTGTTCGGGGGCAACCATTTTGGAATGAGCCCGACGATCCATCTGCACGGCATCGAGTTTCGTGCCGTGGTGACGCCAGCCCGGCAAGACGCCTCGTAGCCACCCATATTCAGCTGTCATTCTCCGCGAAAGCGGGGGATCCAGTACGCCGCGGCATGTCGGTTCTATCTCTCCTGCTCCGCACTACTGGGTCGCCCGGTCAAGCCCGGTCAAGCCGGGCGATGACGATGGTTCGTGCTGGGCGATAAGCGATGCGAGCGAAATCAAGCCGCCGCTAGAAATCGTCGATTGATCCTGGCGTTGGCTGCCCGGGCAGGTTGGCCATCAACGGCGCGTCGAGATATTTCATGACGCCGCTGGCATCTAGTACGAACAGTGGCTGGTAGTGCGTGATGTCGACATCCTCGACCATCGCCATGTGGCGATTGTCCAGCATCAGCCAGTGACCATCGAGCCGCGCGGCGGCGACCGCATGATCCTCGCCGCGCAGGGTGTCGCGTAGGATCACGATGCGCAGATCGTCGGCGGCGATGCCGGCCATCTGCAGGGCTGCGAACTTGGCGATGGCGTAGTCTTCGCAATCGCCTGCGCCATGGGTGAATGTGGACAGAGGCGAACTCCAGACGTCGATCTGGCCATACTGCGCCAGATCGCTCATCGGCCTGATCGCCAGATTGATGGCCCGGTTGACCTCGCCGAGACGGGCGCGTCCTTGGCGGGCTCGCGCCTGGTCCACAATAGCCAATAATCGAAGCGCCGCCGGCGATACGCAGCGGTCGCGGTCGCCATCGCAGAGCGCCAGCTGGACCCGATCATCCTCGATCTGGCGCTCGACTTCGGCCCATTTTTTAACCACCCCGCCGCCCGTGGACAGACCAGAGACGAAAAGTCCGAACGGTGGTGCCGCGCCGGGCCACTCCTGCGGCGCGGCTTTGAGCGCGCTCGACAGCCCGAGAACGATCGTACCGCACGCAATGATGACGGCAGGCCAAGCCCGCCTTCGACCCAATATCCGCATCTGACGCCCCGATGTCCGGGCATCGGCGAGGCGTGTCTGCCAGCGCGTGACCGGATCGTTTCGCGGCGATGATCGGCGGCCGGGCTTCTATCTGGCTTAATCCGGCCACCGGGGGTCTGGAAAAGCGCAAAACACGCTGAAGATGTTCCCACCGGCCTGCCTCAAATTCTAGGGATCGGCGGTTTGGAGGGCAAAACCGCGAAACATAAAGAAAGCATTCCGCAGGGGTTGTGCAAAGGAGTTTCACTGCACAGCGCTAATGGAACAGAAAAAGCCAGTACCACAATATAGATTACAGTTTAGGTGGACAAATTCGCGCAATAACCTTCGGATGACTGCTCGGACAAAGTGAACATAGAGTAAAGTAGGGTAAAACTATACGTTAATGTTACTTATCAAGGCGAAATTGTGACAGTTTAAATTGATATATTCGTAAACAATACGTTAATGTGGCAAGTATTATATAGAATAGGTATCTTATTAAGGCCTCGGACTGGTCTGTTGCACTGCGCTTATACAAGCCTGGGATGGTTTAATGAAATGCCCGTAACTGATATGCGGGCTTAATCCTACTGAATACTATAAAATTATTGGCGGTGGCCCGATTGAACCATTCCGGCTCATTTGATACCCACCTGTTTCCGGAAGGTTCCGGCCTGCATGGCGCCGAAACCATTACGGCGCGCGCCACGCATGGCTCGGCGGGCGCGATCATCGTCCCCGACGCGCAGCTGTTATTCGCTGGCGACTACAAGCGGGACGGCGTCGACCTGATCCTTTCCAAGGATGGCCGCGAACTGGTCCTGCGGGACTATTTCAGGGGCGAAAAGCACGCCGCGCTGTCCTCGCCCGATGGCGCGCTTCTGACCGGAGACATCGTCGACGCCCTCACCGGGCACACCCAGTTCGCGCAAGCCGATGGCACCGCCGGCGCCGCCAGGGTGATCGGCCACGTCACCAAGCTCGCGGGCAACGCGACCGCCATCCGCAACGGCGTTTCGATTATTCTGCACCAGGGCGACAACGTCGAAAAAGGCGACGTCGTCCAGGCCGGCTCCGATTCGAGCCTCGGCATCACCTTCATCGACGGCACCGTGTTCGGCCTGTCGTCGAATGCGCGGATGGTGCTCAACGACATGGTCTACGACCCCAATGGGTCGAACAATTCATCGCTGCTCAGCCTGGTCCAGGGCACCATCACCTTCGTCGCCGGCGAGACCGCCAAGCACGGCGACATGAAAGTCAACACGCCGGTGGCGACGATGGGCATCCGCGGCACGGCGGTGCTGGTCGAAATCGACTTCACCGTCCCCGGCCAGACGGCCAACGCGCCCCCGGTCAAATTCCAGGTGCTGGTCGAACCCGACGGCCACACCGGGTCGTACAATCTGTACAGCCTGACCGACCCCAATGTCGTGATCGGCACGGTCAACGCGGCCGGTGTGGTTTCGATCGTCAATGCGGCCGGCAACCTTTCGACGCAGGCCGCGCCGCCGCTGTCGCTGGCCGCCCAGGAAATCATCGGACAGACCTTTCAAACGTACTTTCAAAGTTCTCCCAACAATCCCAATCCGAGGTCCAATGGGCCCCCGGGTTCGACGCCACCCAGTCCTCCCCCCGAGGGCAAACCCGGCGATACCTCCCCGATCAAGTTCGACACCGGCACGCCGACGACGGTCACGATTCCCGTCAACCTTCCGGCGCCGACGCCAACCAATCCGAACGCGATCAATCCCATACCGACGCAGATCCCGGTCACGATCACCGTTCTGAAATCGATCGACGTAACCCCGGTCGTCGACACGCCGAGCTTCAATATCGGCAGTCAGGTCACGATCACCGACAGCATTCCGTCGGATACAATTCTGCCCTATGTGCCGGGGACCGCGAAGATCCTCTCGGTGACTGGCCCGGCACCGGCGGGAACCAATCTTGCAAGCCTCGTCAGCGTCAACGAGCAGACCGGCAACGTCACCTACAGCCCCCAAAGCTTCGCATTCCTGCAGGCGGGACAAAAAGTCACCGTCACGGTCGGCTTCGACAGTCAGGCCGGGACGAATACCTATCCGGAAACTCTGACCCTGACGATCGACAACGTGCTTCCCACGGTGACGGTCGCCACCCCTGGCGGCGCCACCAGTAATCCGCAGCAGACGATCTCGGGAACAGTGGCCGATAGCCACGCTGCCGTCGGCACCACGGTGGTTCTCTACGACACGGTCAATGGTGTCACCACGAAGATCGGCACCGCGACCGTCAATTCCGACGGCACCTGGAGCACCACCGTCAAGCTGTCGGGCGATGGCGCCCACAGCATTGTCGCCGAGGATACCGACGCCGCCGGCAATACCGGCAGCAGTGCACCGGTGGTGCTGACGCTCGATACCATTGCCCCGACGGTCACCATCTCCAGCAGTGGCGGCCTGACCAACCAGGCGACGCACACTATCTCTGGGACGGTCACTGCCACCGAGGCCGCGGTCGGCGCCACGGTTACGCTCTACGACACCATCAACGGCGTCACCACCGAGATCGGCACCGCGACCGTCGGCAACGGCGGTGCGTGGTCGACCAGCGTCACGCTGTCGGGCAATGGCGCCCACAGCATCGTGGCCAAGGATACCGACGACGCCGGCAATACCGGCAGCAGTGCGCCGGTGGTGCTTACGCTCGATACCATTGCTCCGGCGGTGACGATCAATACCGCCGCGGAGACCTCCAACGTCGCGACCCAGACGATCTCGGGAACGGTGACCGCCGTCGAGGCCGCGGTCGGCGCCACGGTGACGCTCTACGACACCATCAACGGCGTTACCACCGAGATCGGCACCGCCACCGTCGGCAACGGCGGTGCGTGGTCGACCAGCGTGACGCTGTCGGGCGATGGCGCCCACAGCATCGTGGCCAAGGATACCGATGCCGCAGGCAACACTGGCAGTAGTGCGCCGGTGGTGCTGACGCTCGATACCATTGCGCCGACGGTGACGATTACCACCGCCGCGGAGACCTCCAACGTTGCGACCCAGACGATCTCGGGAACGGTGACCGCCGCCGAGGCCGCGGTCGGCGCCACGGTGACGCTCTACGACACCATCAACGGCGTCACCACCGAGATCGGCACGGCCACCGTCGGCAGCGGCGGCGCGTGGTCGACCAGCGTCACGCTGTCGGGCAATGGCGCCCACAGCATCGTGGCCAAGGATACCGACGCCGCCGGCAATACCGGCAGCAGTGCACCGGTGGTGTTCACGCTCGATACCATTGCCCCGACGGTGACGATTACCACCGCCGCGGAGACCTCCAACGTCGCGACCCAGACGATTTCGGGAACGGTGACCGCCGCCGAGGCCGCGGTCGGCGCCACGGTGACGCTCTACGACACCATCAATGGCGTCACCACCGAGATCGGCACGGCCACCGTCGGCAGCGGCGGCGCATGGTCGACCAGCGTCACGCTGTCGGGCGATGGCGCCCACAGCATTGTGGCGAAGGACACGGATGCCGCGGGCAATACCGGCAGCAGTGCACCGGTGGTGTTCACGCTCGATACCATTGCCCCGACGGTCACCATCTCCAGCAGTGGCGGCCTGACCAACCAGGCGACGCACACTATCTCTGGGACGGTCACTGGCACCGAGGCCGCGGTCGGCGCCACGGTGACGCTCTACGAAACCATCAACGGCGTCACCACCGAGATCGGCACGGCCACCGTCGGCGCCGGCGGTGCGTGGTCGACCAGCGTGACGCTGTCGGGCGATGGCGCCCACAGCATCGTGGCCAAGGATACCGATGCCGCAGGCAACACTGGCAGTAGTGCGCCGGTGGTGCTGACGCTCGATACCATTGCGCCGACGGTGACGATTACCACCGCCGCGGAGACCTCCAACGTTGCGACCCAGACGATCTCGGGAACGGTGACCGCCGCCGAGGCCGCGGTCGGCGCCACGGTGACGCTCTACGACACCATCAACGGCGTCACCACCGAGATCGGCACGGCCACCGTCGGCGCCGGCGGTGCGTGGTCGACCAGCGTCACGCTGTCGGGCAACGGCGCCCACAGCATCGTGGCCAAGGATACGGACGCCGCCGGCAATACCGGCAGCAGCGCGCCGGTGGTGCTGACGCTCGATACCATTGCGCCGACGGTGACGATTACCACCGCCGCGGAGACCTCCAACGTTGCGACCCAGACGATCTCGGGAACGGTGACCGCCGCCGAGGCCGCGGTCGGCGCCACGGTGACGCTCTACGACACCATCAACGGCGTCACCACCGAGATCGGCACGGCCACCGTCGGCAGCGGCGGCGCGTGGTCGACCAGCGTGACACTGTCGGGCAACGGCGCCCACAGCATCGTGGCGAAGGACACGGATGCTGCGGGCAATGCCGGCAGCAGTGCACCGGTGGTGCTCACGCTCGATACCATTGCGCCGACGGTGACGATTACTACCGCCGCGGAGACCTCCAACGTCGCGACCCAGACGATATCGGGAACGGTGACCGCCACCGAGGCCGCGGTCGGCGCCACGGTGACGCTCTACGACACCATCAACGGCGTCACCACCGCGATCGGCACTGCTACCGTCGGCGCCGGCGGTGCGTGGTCGACCAGCGTGACACTGTCGGGCAACGGCGCCCACAGCATCGTGGCGAAGGACACGGATGCCGCCGGCAATACCGGCAGCAGTGCACCAGTGGTGCTCACGCTCGATACCATTGCCCCGACGGTGACGATCACCACCGCCGCGGAGACCTCCAACGTCGCGACCCAAACGATCTCGGGAACGGTGACCGCCGCCGAGGCCGCGGTCGGCGCCACGGTGACGCTCTACGACACCGTCAATGGCGTCACCACCGAGATCGGCACCGCAACCGTCGGCAACGGCGGTGCGTGGTCAACGAGCGTCACGCTGTCGGGCGACGGCGCCCACAGCATCGTGGCGAAGGACACGGATGCCGCCGGCAATACCGGCAGCAGTGCACCAGTGGTGCTCACGCTCGATACCATTGCCCCGACGGTGACGATCACCACCGCCGCGGAGACCTCCAACGTCGCGACCCAAACGATCTCGGGAACGGTGACCGCCGCCGAGGCCGCGGTCGGCGCCACGGTGACGCTCTACGACACCGTCAATGGCGTCACCACCGAGATCGGCACCGCAACCGTCGGCAACGGCGGTGCGTGGTCAACGAGCGTCACGCTGTCGGGCGACGGCGCCCACAGCATCGTGGCGAAGGATACGGACGCGGCCGGCAATACCGGCAGCAGTGCGCCGGTGGTGCTCACGCTCGATACCATTGCCCCGACGGTCACCATCTCCAGCAGTGGCGGCCTGACCAACCAGGCGACGCACACTATCTCTGGGACGGTCACTGCCGCCGAGGCCGCGGTCGGCGCCACGGTGACGCTCTACGACACCGTCAATGGCGTCACCACCGAGATCGGCACCGCGACCGTCGGCGCCGGCGGTGCGTGGTCGACCAGCGTCACGCTGTCGGGCAACGGCGCCCACAGCATCGTGGCCAAGGATACGGACGCCGCCGGCAATACCGGCAGCAGCGCGCCGGTGGTGCTGACGCTCGATACCATTGCGCCGACGGTGACGATTACCACCGCCGCGGAGACCTCCAACGTTGCGACCCAGACGATCTCGGGAACGGTGACCGCCGCCGAGGCCGCGGTCGGCGCCACGGTGACGCTCTACGACACCATCAACGGCGTCACCACCGAGATCGGCACGGCCACCGTCGGCAGCGGCGGCGCGTGGTCGACCAGCGTGACACTGTCGGGCAACGGCGCCCACAGCATCGTGGCGAAGGACACGGATGCCGCCGGCAATACCGGCAGCAGTGCACCAGTGGTGCTCACGCTCGATACCATTGCCCCGACGGTGACGATCACCACCGCCGCGGAGACCTCCAACGTCGCGACCCAAACGATCTCGGGAACGGTGACCGCCGCCGAGGCCGCGGTCGGCGCCACGGTGACGCTCTACGACACCGTCAATGGCGTCACCACCGAGATCGGCACCGCAACCGTCGGCAACGGCGGTGCGTGGTCAACGAGCGTCACGCTGTCGGGCGACGGCGCCCACAGCATCGTGGCGAAGGATACGGACGCGGCCGGCAATACCGGCAGCAGTGCGCCGGTGGTGCTCACGCTCGATACCATTGCCCCGACGGTCACCATCTCCAGCAGTGGCGGCCTGACCAACCAGGCGACGCACACTATCTCTGGGACGGTCACTGCCGCCGAGGCCGCGGTCGGCGCCACGGTGACGCTCTACGACACCATCAACGGCGTCACCACGGCGATCGGCACTGCCACCGTCGGCAGCGGCGGCGCATGGTCAACCAGCGTCACGCTGTCGGGCGATGGCAGCCACAGCATCGTGGCCAAGGATACCGACGCCGCCGGCAATACCGGCAGCAGTGCACCGGTAGTGCTCACGCTCGATACCATCGCCCCGACAGTGACGGTCACCACCGCCGCGGAGACCTCCAACGTTGCGACCCAGACGATTTCCGGAACGGTGACCGCCGCCGAGGCCGCGGTTGGCGCCACGGTGACGCTCTACGACACCGTCAATGGTGTTACTACCGAGATCGGTACCGCGACCGTCGGCAGCGGCGGTGCGTGGTCGACCAGCGTGACACTGTCGGGCAACGGCGCCCACAGCATCGTGGCCAAGGATACGGATGCCGCCGGCAATACCGGCAGCAGCGCACCGGTGGTGCTTACGCTCGATACCATTGCCCCGACGGTGACGATCACCACCGCCGCGGAGACCTCCAACGTCGCGACCCAGACGATTTCCGGAACGGTGACCGCCGCCGAGGCCGCGGTCGGCGCCACGGTGACGCTCTACGACACCATCAACGGCGTCACCACCGAGATCGGCACCGCGACCGTCGGCGCCGGCGGTGCGTGGTCGACCAGCGTCACGCTGTCGGGCAACGGCGCCCACAGCATCGTGGCCAAGGATACGGACGCGGCCGGCAATACCGGCAGCAGTGCACCGGTGGTACTCACGCTCGATACCATTGCGCCGACGGTGACGATTACCACCGCCGCCGAGACCTCCAACGTTGCGACCCAGACGATCTCGGGAACGGTGGCCGCCGCCGAGGCCGCGGTCGGCGCTACGGTGACGCTCTACGACACGCTCAACGGCGTTACCACCGCGATCGGCACCGCGACTGTCGGCAGCGGCGGCGCGTGGTCGACCAGCGTCACGCTGTCGGGCAACGGCGCCCACAGCATCGTGGCCAAGGATACGGACGCCGCCGGCAATACCGGCAGCAGTGCACCGGTGGTGTTCACGCTCGATACCATTGCGCCGACGGTGACGATTGCCACCGCCGCGGAGACCTCCAACGTTGCGACCCAGACGATTTCAGGAACGGTGACCGCCGCCGAGGCCGCGGCCGGCGCCACGGTGACGCTCTACGACACCGTCAACGGCGTCACCACCGCGATCGGCACCGCGACCGTCGGCGCCGGCGGCGCGTGGTCGACGAGCGTCACGCTGTCGGGCGATGGCAGCCACAGCATCGTGGCGAAGGATACGGACGCGGCCGGCAATACCGGCAGCAGTGCGCCGGTGGTGCTTACGCTCGATACGATTGCGCCGACGGTTACCATCTCCAGCAGCGGCGGCCTGACCAACCAGGCGACGCACACCATCTCTGGCACGGTGGCGGCGGGCGAGGCGGCGGTCGGCAGCACGGTCTATCTCTACGACAATGGCGGCAGCACGGCGATCGGCACGGCCACCGTCGGCAGCGGCGGCGCGTGGTCGACCAGCGTGACGCTGTCGGCCAACGGCGCCCACAGCATCGTGGCGAAGGACACGGATGCCGCCGGCAATACCGGCAGCAGTGCACCGGTGGTGCTTACGCTCGATACCATTTCGCCGACAGTGACGATAACCACCGCCGCCGAGACCTCCAACGTCGCGACCCAGACGATCTCGGGAACGGTGACCGCCGCCGAGGCCGCGGTCGGCGCCACGGTGACGCTCTACGACACCATCAACGGCGTCACCACCGCGATCGGCACCGCCACCGCCGGCAGCGGCGGCGCGTGGTCGACCAGCGTGACACTGTCGGGCGATGGCGCGCACAGCATCGTGGCGAAGGACACGGACGCGGCCGGCAATACCGGCAGCAGTGCACCAGTGGTGCTCACGCTCGATACCGTTGCCCCGACGGTCACCATCTCCAGCAGCGGCGGGCTGACCAACCAGGCGACGCAAACCATCTCTGGCACGGTGACGGCGGGCGAGGCGGCGGTCGGCAGCACGGTCTATCTCTACGACAATGGCGGCAGCACCGCGATCGGGACGGCCACTGTCGGCAGCGGCGGCGCGTGGTCAACCAGCGTGACGCTGTCGGGCGATGGCGCCCACAGCATCGTGGCCAAGGATACCGACGCGGCCGGCAACACCGGCTCCAGCGCGACACCGGTGGTGTTCACGCTCGATACCATTGCGCCGACGGTAACGATTACCACCGCCGCGGAGACCTCAGGGGTCGCGACCCAGACGATTTCGGGAACGGTGACCGCCGTCGAGGCCGCGGTCGGCGCTACGGTGACGCTCTACGACACGCTCAACGGCGTTACCACCGCGATCGGCACCGCGACCGTCGGCAGTGGCGGTGCGTGGTCGACCAGCGTCACGCTGTCGGGCGCCGGCGCCCACAGCATCGTGGCCGAGGATACCGATGCCGCCGGCAATACTGGAAGCAGTGCGCCGGTGGCGCTCACGCTGCTCTCGGAACCATTTGTCTGGGCATCCGATGCCAGCGGCGACTGGTCGGTTCCCGGCAACTGGAACAACAACGTCGTACCGGGCACCAACGACCAGGTCCAGATCAGCTACTCCAATATCGCCGTCACGGTTTCCTCGACGGTCGCGGCCGACACCCTGTCATCGGCGGCGACGCTGGACATTGAGTCAGGTGGCAGCCTGAGCCTTTCCGGAACCAGCAGCAATAGCGGGACGATCGAGATCTCTGGCACGCTGACGCTTTCCAACGGGACGCTCGTTAATAGTGGGGAACAGATCGGTTCCATCACGGCGGAGAGCGGGGGCAGCCTGACGGTCTACGGCGGCACGATTAAGGGCGGTGCGGTGACGATCGACGCCGGCGGCACGTTCGACCTCGCGCGCGGCACCGGCCTCGTCGTCACGCTCGACGGCGTCAGTGTGTCCAGCGATGGCAATATCGACGTCGACCCGCAGGTGTCGGGTGCGATCCTCATGCTTGACGACGACACAACGATCACTGGCGGCACGCTGTCGATCGGCAAAATCTCTGGCCAGTCCGTCGAACTCGATATCGAGGTTGGCACCAGCGGCCCCGGCGCCACGCTGGATGGCGTCACGGTTACGAACGACGGCCAAATCGACGTCGACCTGAATGCGTCGGGTGCAATCCTTACCCTCGACGGTGGCACGACGATCAGCGGCGGGATGCTGACGGTCGGCCTCCACGGCAGGCTTGATATCGAGTCCGGCGCCGGCGCCACGCTGGATGGGGTCAGCATCAACAACTCCGGTACCGTGCAGGTCGACGCCACTAAATCGACCAGCACGTTGACGCTCGTTGACGGCACCACGATCAGCGGCGGCGGCCTGACCATCGGCGGCGGCAGCACGCTGAATATTGCCTATGGCTCCAACGACCTTGGTGCCACGCTGGATGACGTAAGCGTCAGCAACTCCGGCACGATCCAAATCGGAACACTCGCGGGCGATCTGACGCTGAAGCTTGAAGATGGCACGACCATCAGCGGTGGCACAATCAGCGTGGGTGCCTACAGCACCCTCGCGCTGAACGGCGCTACCATCAGTGGCGCCACGATCGATGAAACTGGGACCGGTAGCGATGTCGACGTCAAGGCGGGGAGCACGATCACCGGTGGCGCTAGCCTGAACGATGGCGATGTCAGCATCGAAAGCGGCCAGACGCTGACGCTGGGTAATGTCACGGTCTCCGGCGCGACATTTAACTTCTTCGGTTTCGGCGATACCCTGAAGATCGGCCAGCCATCGAGCTTCAACGGAGCCATCGCCGGGCTGGCGAGCGGCGATGCGATCGATCTCACCTCCGTCACCTACGGGTCGAACGGCTATTCGGTCTGGACCCAGACCAGCACGACCAATGGCGGCACCGGTATCCTGCAGATCTACGATGGCTCCGCGCTGCAGGCGACCCTGGATCTGACCGGCATTTACTCGCAAGGCGATTTCACGCTGACGGCCGACGGGTCGCAAGGCACCGACGTCAACATCGGCGACGTGAATATCAACCACGTCTCGTTCTACAGCGGAACCATCAACAGCAACGGCGTTTATACGCCGCAAATCCTCAAGGGCGGCGGTTCGCTGCAATTGACCAATGGCAACGGCGGCGAGGCGGCGAGCTGGTTCGCCAACACGACCTATTCGATCAGCAGTTTCACCGGATCGTTCGACTATCAGGCGATAGTAGGCGAGGACCCGGCGGACGGACTGGCCTTCATCCTGCAGAATTCCACCGCCGGGGCTCAGGCGCTGGGGACAGGCGGAGGCGATCTCGGCTATACCGGCATTAGTCCCAGCGCGGCTATCGAATTCAATTTGTATCCAACTTACGGGCAGGGCACCGCGTTCGAGACAAATGGCAACACCGGGGCCACCGCCTACCTCGGCGAGGGCGGCTCATCCTATCAATCGACGGGCAACGTCGATTTCGTGGCCGGCGACCCCATGCAGGTCGTCGTCTCCTATAATGGCACCGTGCTGACCGAGATATTGACCGATCTCACCACTGGCGCAACCTACACGGCAGAATATACCGTCAACCTTGCATCATACCTCGGTGGCAGCACGGCCTATGTCGGCTTCTCGGCCGGCACCGGCTCTTCCGTATCAACCCAGACGGTCAGCGATTTTACATTCACCAACTCGACGACGGATGACTGGCTGGGAGCCACCGGCAGCTGGACGGACGCCACCCGTTGGAGCCTGGGTCTGCCACCAAATCCAGGCTCTGTGGTGGTCATCGTCGGCGGCGGCAATCCGCAGATCCAAAGCGGAAGCCTCACGCTCGACGGCATCACCGTGCAGAATGGCGGCGAGATCGATGTGACTTCGGTGGCGCTCCTCATCCTAGAGGATGGCACGGCGATCGCGGGCGGCGAACTTTCTATCGGAAGTACGCTGGAGATCCTCAACGGCTCAGGCAACATTGGCGCCACGCTGGATAACGTCCATGTAATAAATAACGGCACGATCGAGATCGGCACGATTGATATCGATCCGACGCTGACGCTCGCGGACGGCACCACGATCTCGGGCGGCGAGATATTGATTGGCTCGGACAGCACGCTCGATATCGAGCCCGGCATGAATGGCCATGGCGTCGCGCTCAGCAACGTGTCCGTTGCGACCTTCAACAGCGGCACGATCACAGTCGGCGGCGACAGCACGCTGACGCTCGACGGCGTCACCATCGGCGGCGTCACCGTCGACGATTACAGTACGGTCTCGTCTGTCGTCGCTCCCGGCCTGATCGACATCACGGGTTCCAGCACGATCAACGAAGTCGTCCTCAATGGCGGTACCGTCAAGATCGAGAGCGGCGCGACGCTCCTCGTCGCCCTCAACGCCACGGTGACCGGCACCGTCTTCAACGACACCGGCCTCGCGAGCCTTCTCCAAGTGGATGGCGGCAGCACTCTGACGCTCGATGGCGCTACCATCACCGGCGGCGTCATCGATAATGGCAGCGTCGTCTCCGGCGAGTTCATCGCCGGCCAAATCGATATCTCCGCGTCGAGCACGATCAATGGCGGCGCGATCCTCTATGGGGGCAACGTTACGATCGGAGCAGGCCAGACGTTGAGGCTTGACAACGTCACGGTCAACGGCACGACGTTCAACGATACGGCAAGCGGCGGCATTATCCAGGTCGACGGCGGCGATGCCCTGACGCTGAATGGCGTGACCATCGAAGGCGGGACTTTCTCGATCGCCGGAACGGTCGATATCGTAGGAGCGACCACCACACTCGACATTAACCCGATCACCAACAGCGGATTGCTGGCGGTGGTGGCGGGCGGCACGCTCGATGTTCAGTCCAGCGAGATTGACAATGCCGGTGCGGGCATTCTGATCGGGGCCGCGTCGGAACTCCTGGTGGACAATGCGTCGGGCTTGCAGCTTACCGGCGGCGAAGTAGTGCTGCAGGCCGATAGCCGCATCACGGAGAATTCCAGCAATCAGAACGTTGCTTTGGGAAATGTGCTCGCACTGGACATCGCCGACACCATCACGGGCAGTGGCGAGATTGGCAGCGGCGCCATCAGTCACAATGAAAGCACCATCGGATCGTTGGATCTGACCAACGAGGCCGGCGGCATCATCGACGCCAGCGGCGGCACGCTGACCATCGATACTGGCCAAGCGATCACCAATAGCGGCACGCTCGAGGCAAGCACTGGCAGCATGCTGGTGATCGATGACGCCGTCACCGGCACCGGATCGGAAACGATCGCGGATGGCGCCGTGTTGGAACTCGATTCCAGCGTCGCCTAACGGTCAAACCATCACATTCAAAGGCGCCGGCAAGCTTTATCTGGCCCAGCCCTCGAGTTTCCAAGGCGAGATCGCCGGACTTGCCGGCAACGATCTGCTGGATCTCGCGGGATTCGTCGCCGCCACCACGTCGGTCACGGCCGCCTACGCCGAGGATGGCCTCACGACGCTGACCGTGACCGATGAGAGCGGCCATTCTGCCAGCCTCTTGCTGGCCGGCGACTACCAGGGTGACAATTTCGCGTTCTCCAGCGACGGCAATGGCGGAACGTTGATCATCCTGAACCAGCAAGCGCCGACTGTCATCACAGGTACGAATGCTTCGGGCCTCGGCTATACGGCCTCGGCTAGCCAAGTCTATCAGGTCAACGCGGCGAACATTTCTTCGGCGACCGGCAGTGGCCTGTTCATCAGCAATGCCGACAGCAATGCCGCCGATCTCATTGTCGCCTCGCTGGACAGCGCCTCCACGATCAATGTCACCACCGGCTCCACCTCCAGCACCACCTATATCGGTGTCGGATCGAACACCGCTTCGTCTTCGAGTGCTGCGAGCGTCGCGGTTTTCAACGCTGCCGCGATCACGGCGTCGGGATCGGGCGACATCGGTATCTTCGCGGGCGCTAACAACAACGTCACGGTCGACGATTCCGGCAATGTGTCCGGTGCCAGGTATGGCATCGAAGCGATCGAGGAGAGCGCTGCCGTCGTTGCCGACGTGGATGTAAGCATCGGCCCAGGCGCGACCATCAGCACGACGGTGAGTTCTTCGGCCTCCGGTTATGGGGGCTACGGCATTCTGGCGGTCAACAAGGGGGCCGGGAACATATCCGTTCGGACTTCCGCCACCGACCAGATCAATTCCGAAGGTGCGGGGATCGACGCCGTCAGCGATGCGACCGCGGCTCCGGCTGACAATCCTAGCTCGATTGTTGTCAATGCGTTCGGCATAATTCATGCAGGCTCCGTCGATACTGGCGCAGGCAGCCAGCCGGCCGGTATCGTCGCGGGATATTTCGGCGACGGCACCAGCGACCCAACGACCTATCCGATCTCGGGGCTGTACGGCGACGTCACCGTCAATAATTCCGCCGACATCACCGCGGATGCCGGTGACGGCATTCGCGCCTACAACTATGAAATCGGCGATGTCACCGTCAACGTCTTGGCCGGCACGATCACGGCGCTCGACAATTCAAGCCCACTGGACGGCTATGGCAACGGCATTGCGGCGTATAATTATGGTCCCGGAAATATCGAGGTGTTCACCGCTGCCGGCACCTCTATCAACTCCGGGGGCTCGGGTATCCATGCCAATAACGGCGCGCTGGCAAGCCCCTCCAGCAACGAAATTCTGGTCGTCGCCTACGGGACGATCAAATCCGGAACGATTCTTACGAGCGATGGCAACAAGCCCGCCGGCATTCTGGCCGGTTATGACAATAATGGACTCGCCGAGAGCAGTGTCCTCGGCAATGTGACCATCGACGATTATGCCTCGATCACGGCCGCAGCGGGAACCGATGGCATCCGCGGCTATAATTATGGAACGGGGACCGTGACGGTGATCGCGGAGGCCGGTGCCGACATCACCGCCGGCCGCTACGGCCTGGCTGCGCGTGGCTTCGACGGCGGCGACGTCAGCGTCACCAACGATGGGACCGTCAGCGCGACGACTGCTATCGACGCCTTTACTACAACTGGCAATGTCGATATCGACAATCATGGAACGATCAGCGGCGATATTGTCGTGGGAAATCCTTCCACGACCGGAGATCCGTCCATTACCGGAGAGGTGTTCACTGGCAATGCTACCATTGTCAACGAAAGCGGCGCGCTTTGGAATCTCGTCGGCGCCAGCACGTTTGCGGGAACGAGCGAACTGGCCAACGACGGTACCATCAATTCGACCGGCGCATCGAGTATCACGACATCGGGCGTTTTGAATTTCACCAACGACGGGACGGTGAATGTCCAGTCAGGCGCTCTCGATGTCGGCGCCCCCGTCACCGGGGCGGGTTCGTTCACGATCGCCAATGGGGCGGATCTGGAGTTTGCAGGCGCAGTCTCCGGCACCGAAACCATCACGTTCCAGGGCTCGACCGGAGACCTGACCCTCGACAATCCATCGAGCTTCGCGGCTTTCATTGCGGGCTTTACCGGGAACGCGTCGGACTCGGACCAGATCGATCTCAAGGGGATCAACTATTCCGATTTGTCCGAGAGCTTCAATGCGAGCACGGATACGCTGGCCGTGAGCGACGGGACCCATTCCGCGACCCTTCAATTCAGCGGCAGTTATCTGGCGGCGAACTTCCTGTTCGAGAGCGACGGTAACGGCGGCACCATCGTTTACGATCCGCCGGTGCCCACTACGCCGTCATCGGCGACCGGCTCGGCGCAGCCTCCCGCCGGCCAGACCATCGTCGCGAGCGCCGCGAATGCGACATTGACCGGACAGGGCGCCAACGACAACTTCGTTTTCAATTTCGCCGCGGTCGGCAATACGACCATCACCAACTTCGATGCCGACAGCGATCTGCTGCAGTTCAAGGCGGGGATGTTCGCCAATGCCCAGGCGATCCTCGCCGCCGCCCACGATGACGGACACGGCAACACCGTGATCGCGCTCGATGCCCACGACTCCATCACGCTCGCCGGCGTGACCAAGGCGCAGCTGCACCAGTCCGATCTGCATCTGGTGTGATCTCTGGTTCCGTAGGGAGAAATAGAGCTCTTCGCGAAATCCACCAATCCCACCATGGCGATGGATATCGTGACCAGTTCGGACATGCGTCCGATCTGTTGCGCGTTGGTTGTCGGGAAGTGCACGTCGAGCATCTGCACCGCCGCCACGCGTGGCCGGATCGTTTTGCGGGGATGATCTGCAGGTGGAGTTTTTTTACGGCTCATCAGGCCGAAGGCGGTCTGGAACAACGCAAAACAAACTGAACCTCTTCTCACCAGCCCGCTACCTATCCTGGGGGATCATGCCTTTGAGCTGCAAAACAGCAAAAAGGACTGATTGTCACGCAGGGGTTGTGCGGGATGAGATTTCACTAGACATGGCTAACGCAGCGGAAAAGGCCGGCCTTGTAATCTAGATCACAGTTTTAGCTGACGATTTCGCGCAATATCCTTCAAGCAACTGCCAGGCAAAGTGCAGATGGACCGCGTCGTGCGAAACTATACATAGAGTTACATCAGCAGACGACGTGATGACAGATTAAGCCCGATCCCGGCGGTCAATTGATACCTTAATGCGACAAGTATTCGATAGTATAGGTATCTAAATAAGGCCTAGCTCGATCCGTTGCACTAGGTAGATACAAGCGTGAGATGGTTTTGTGATGCGCCCTTGGGTGATATGTCCTGCTGAATATTATTTGATTATTAACCTTTGGCGGTGGCCTTTTGAACTATTCAGGTACCTTTGACGCCCATCATTTCCCCGACGGGACTGGCCTGAATTCCGGCGCCGACGCCGAGGCGAATTCAACGCACGCCACCCGATCCCACAATGGCGCGATCATCGTCCCCGACGCGCAGCTGTTATTCGCTGGCGACTACAAGCGGGACGGCGTCGACCTGATCCTCGCCAAGGATGGCCGCGAACTGGTCCTGCGGGACTATTTCAGGGGTGAAAAGCACGCCGCGCTGTCCTCGCCCGATGGCGCGCTTCTGACCGCAGACATCGTCGACGCCCTTACCGGGCACACCCAATACGCTCAGGCAGACGGCAGTGCCGGCGCCGCCAGGGTGATCGGACATGTCACCAAGCTCGCAGGCAACGCGACCGCCATCCGCAACGGCGTGTCGATCATCCTGCACCAGGGCGACAACGTTGAAAAAGGCGATGTCGTCCAGGCCGGTTCCGATTCGAGCCTCGGCATCACCTTCATCGACGGCACCGTGTTCGGCCTGTCGTCGAATGCGCGGATGGTGCTCAACGACATGGTCTACGACCCCAATGGGTCGAACAATTCATCGCTGCTCAGCCTGGTGCAGGGCACCATCACCTTCGTCGCCGGCGAGACCGCCAAGCACGGCGACATGAAAGTCAACACGCCGGTGGCGACGATGGGCATCCGCGGCACCGCGGTGCTGGTCGAAATCGACTTCACCGTCCCCGGCCAGACGGCCAACGCGCCTCCGGTCAAATTCCAGGTGCTGGTCGAACCCGACGGCCACACCGGGTCGTACAATCTGTACAGCCTGACCGACCCCAATGTCGTGATCGGCACGGTCAACGCGGCCGGTGTGGTTTCGATCGTCAATGCGGCCGGCAACCTTTCGACGCAGGCCGCGCCGCCGCTGTCGCTGGCCGCCCAGGAAATCATCGGACAGACCTTTCAAACCTACTTTCAAAGTTCTCCCAACAATCCCAATCCGAGGTCCAATGGGCCCCCGGGTTCGACGCCACCCAGTCCGCCGCCCGAGGGCAAACCTGGCGATACCTCCCCTATCAAATTCGACACGGGAACGCCGACGACGATCACCATTCCTGTCAACCTTCCGGCGCCGACGCCAACCAATCCGAACGCGATCAATCCGATACCGACGCAGATCCCGGTCACGATCACCGTTCTGAAATCGATCGACGTGACCCCGGTCGTCGACACGCCGAGCTTCAATATCGGCAGTCAGGTCACGATCACCGACAGCATTCCGTCGGATACAATTCTGCCATATGTGCCGGGGACCGCGAAGATCCTCTCGGTGACCGGCCCGGCCCCGGCGGGAACCAATCTTGCAAGCCTCGTCAGCGTCAACGAGCAGACTGGCAACGTCACCTACAATCCGCAGAGTTTCGCGTTCCTCCAGGCGGGACAAAAAGTCACCGTCACGGTCGGCTTCGACAGTCAGGCCGGGACGAATACCTATCCGGAAACCCTGACCCTGACGATCGACAACGTGCTTCCCACGGTGACGGTCGCCACCCCTAGCGGCGCCACCAGCAATCCGCATCAGACGATCTCGGGAACGGTGGCCGATAGCCACGCTGCCGTCGGCGCCACGGTGGTTCTCTACGACACGGTCAATGGTGTCACCACCGAAGATCGGTACCGCGACCGTCAAGCCCGACGGCACCTGGACCACCACCGTGACGCTGTCGGGCACGGGTACCCACAGCATTGTCGCCGAGGATACCGATGCCAACGGCAATACCGGCTCGAGCGCGCCGGTGGTGATCACGCTCGGCAATCCAACGGAAATTTTTACCTGGGCCTCCGATGTCAGCGGCTCCTGGACCGTCGCCGACAATTGGAACAACGGCTCCGTCCCGGGTGCGAGCGACCAGGTCCAGATCACCTACTCCGATATCACCGTCACGGTTTCCGAGAGCGTTGCCGCGGACACCCTGTATACGGCCGCGACACTGGATGTTGCCACGCATGGCAGCCTGACCATTTTCGGAATCGGTGGCGACAGCAGCAACAGCGGGACGATCGAGATCCACGGCACGCTGACGCTTGATGGCGGGATGCTCGTCAACGGCGGCCCTGGGGAACCGGCCGGTTCAATCGTCGTGGAGAGCGGCGGCTTGCTGACGGTCAACGGCGCGACCATTAGCGGCGGCACTTTCATCAACGAGGTCAACGGCATCGTCGATCTCACCGGCTCTGCCATGCTCAAGCAGGGTGCGCTCGGCAATTCCGGTCTGATCCAGGTCTCTGGCGCCGGCAACGCGCTGGATGGCGAGACCGTGACGGTCAACTACGCCCTCGAGGTTCTCGCCGGCGCGGGACTGCTGCTCGACGAGCGCACCGGGATCGATAACGCTGGCGGGACCATCACGATCGATGGGGCCGCCACCCTGACACTCGACGACGCCACCATCAAGGGCGGCACCATCGATGATTACAGCTCAGACGATGAGGCCGTCCTTGCCGGACTGATCGACGTTACCGGTTCGAGCAAGATCGATGACCACGCCATCCTGTACAACGGCGATGTGACCGTCGAAAGTCAGGTCACGCTCACGCTCGACGATGTCGCTGTGAACGGCACCACCTTCACCGACACCGGCAGGCTATTGGTCGGCAGCGATCATACACTCACGATGCAGGGCGCCACTGTCAGCGGCGGAAAGCTGAGCATCAAGGGTATCCTGGATCTTATCGGCGACAGCGAAATCCAGGACGGCAGACTGGTCAATTCCTATCAGGTGGATGTCAGCGGCAGCGATGCCCTGCATCAGGAGATGGTCACCAACGATGGCTTGCTGGAGGTTCGGGCGGGCGGCACGCTGACTCTTGATCAGGGCACCACGGTCGCCAATGCCGGCGGCCTCATCACGATCGACCACCGCGGGACGCTGATCCTTGATGGCGCCACCATCAAGGGCGGCACCATCGACGATTACAGCTCCTCCGGCGAAGACGGAGCGGTCCGCGCCGGGCTGATCGACGTCACCGTTTCGAGCAAGATCGACGACCACGCCACCCTGAACAACGGTCATGTGACGGTGGAACGACAGGCCACGCTGACGCTCGACGATGTGACCGTGAACGGCAGCAAATTTACGGACGCCGGCACGCTGGAGGTCGGCGATCATCACACGCTGACCCTCGACGGCGCCGCCATCAAAGGCGGCATGCTCACCATCGGCAGCGGCAGCTCGCTGGAGATCGCCTATGGCTCCAACGGCCTTGGCGCCACGCTGGATGGCGTCGGCGTCAACATCAGCAATTCTGGCACGATTCAGATCGCAACGCCTGATGGCGATCGGACGCTTACGCTCGACGATGGAACGACGATAACCGGAGGCACGCTATCGATCGGCAGTGGCAACACGCTCGATATCGATAGCGTCCATGGTCTCGGCGCGACGCTCACGAATGTGGATGTCGTCGGTGCCAATTCCAGCAGCACAATCGCCGTAGACGGCCCTCTCACGCTGAACGACGCCACCATCAGCGGCGTCACGATCAATTACGTTGGGGTTACCGGCGATATCGACATCAGGGGGTCGAGCGCGATTGACGGCGCCATCCTGAACAACGGCGATGTGAGCGTCGAAAGCGGTCAGACGCTGACGCTGGGTGATGTCACGGTCTCCGGCACCACAATTCAATTCTTCGGCTTTGACGACACCCTGAAGCTCAGCAATCCATCGAGCTTCAACGGAACCATCGCCGGACTGGCGAGCGGCGATGCCATCGATCTCACCACCCTCGGCTACGCGTCGGACGATTATTCGGTCTGGACCCAGACCACCACGACGAATGGCGGCACGGGGACCTTGCAGATCTACAACGGCGCCAATGTGCTTCAGGCGACCTTGGATCTGGCCGGCATCTACTCCCAAGGCGATTTCTCGCTGGCGAAAGACGGGTCGCACGGCACCGACGTCAACATCGGCGACGTGAATATCAACCACGTCTCGTTCTACAGCGGAACCGTCAACACCAATGGCGTCTATACGCCGCAGATCCTCAATGGCGGCAGTTCGCTCCAATTGACGGATGGCAACGGTGGCGAGGCGGGGAGCTGGTTCGCCAACACCACCTATTCGATTGCGAGTTTCACAGCATCGTTCGACTATCAGGCCACCGTGGGCTCGACCCCGGCGGACGGACTGGCCTTTATCCTGCAGAACTCCACCGCCGGCATTCATGCGCTGGGGGGCAGTGGAGGCGATCTTGGCTATGGCGGCATTAATACGAGCGCGGCGATCGAATTCAATTTGTATTCCTACTACGGGCAGGGCACCACTTTCCAGACAGACGGTAGCACGGATGACACCGCTTACTCCAGCGACGGCGGGCCACACTATCAACCAACGTGCAAAGTCGATTTCGCGGCCGGCGACCCCATGCATGTCGTTGTATCATATAACGGCACCGTCCTGACCGAGACATTGACCGATCTCGCCAATAACCAGACTTACACGACAGAATATACGGTCGATCTTGCGTCGTACCTCGATGGCAGCACAGCCTATGTCGGGTTCTCGGCCGGCACCGGCGCTTCCGTTTCAACCCAGACGGTCAGCGATTTTACCTTTACAAACTCGTCGACGGATGACTGGCTCGGAGCGACCAGTAGCTGGACGGACGCCATCCATTGGAGCCTCGGCCTGCCGCCGAACCCCGGCTCAGTCGTGGCCATCGCCGCCGGCGGCCATCCGCAGATCCAAAGCGGGAGCGTCACGCTCGACGACGTCACCGTTCAAAATGGCGGCGAGATCGATGTCGGGGTGACGTCGGGGGCGATCCTCGTGCTGGAGGATGGTACCACGATCACGGGCGGCACGATATTGATTAACGCGGACGATACGCTCGATATCGAGCCTGGCAGTAATGGCCATAGTGTCGCGCTCAGCAATGTGGTCGTTCAGGCCTTTTCCAGCGGCACGATCACAGTCGGCGGCGGCAGCACGCTGACGCTTGACGGCGTGACCATTAACGGAGGGAGTTTCTCGATCGCCGGAACGGTCGATATCGTAGGAGCGACCACCACCGTTGATACTGTCAATCCAATCACCAACAGCGGATTGCTGGCGGTGACGGGCGGCACGCTCGATGTTCAGACCAGCGAGATCGAAAATACCGGCACTGGCCCAGGCGCCGGCATTTTGATCGGGACCGCGTCGGAACTCCTGGTGGATAGTGCGTCGGGCTTGCAGCTCATCGGCGGCGAATTAGTGCTGCAGGCCGATAGCCGCATCACGGAGAATACCAGCAATCAGTATGCGGCGTCGGGCAATGTGCTCGCCTTGGACATCGACGACCTCGTTACGGGCGGCGGCGAAATCGGCAGCGGCACCGTGATTCACAATGAAAGCACCAGCGGGTCGCTGAAGCTGACTATCGAGGCCAACGGCATCATCGACGCCAGCGGCGGCACCCTGACCATCAATACCGGGAATTTGTTCAGCAATGGCGGGATCACCAACGACGGCCTGCTCGAGGCCAGCTTCGGCAGCAAGCTGGTAATCGACGATGCCGTCACGGGTACCGGAAAGGAGACGATCGCGGACGGCGCGGTCATGGAATTCGATTCCAGCGTCGCCAGCGGTCAAACTGTTACGTTCAAGGGCGCCGGTAAGCTCTATCTGGGCGATCCATCTAATTTTGGAGGGGTAATCGCGGGACTTTCTGGCAACGACCTGCTGGATCTCTCTGGGTTTGTCGCGGCGACCACAACGGTTACGGCGGCCTATGACTCCGAAACTAACGTCACAACGCTGACCGTAACTGATACCAGCGGTCATTCCGCCAGCCTGTTGCTGGCCGGCGATTACGACCTTCCGGGTTACAATTTCGTGGTCGCCAGCGACGGCAATGGCGGCAGCCTGGTGATCTTGAACCAGGAAGCGATGACGACCGTTACGACCACGTCCAACCGCAACGATACCGCCTCGGCAAGCCAAGTCTATCATGTCAAAGGCCAGACCATTTCTGCGACGAACGGCAGTGGCCTATTTATCAGCAACGATGATAGCAATGCCGCGGATCTGATCGTCGCCGAGTTGGACAACACCTCTTCGATCACCGTCAACTCCGCCGGCTTTAGCGGCATCGCGCTGAATATCGCTCCAGCCACACTTACGTTTACGAGTGCTGCGAGCATTGCGGTTTTCAACGCCGCCTCGATCAACGCGTCGGAAGTGGGCGACACCGGCGACATCGGCATCTTCGCGGGCGCGAACAACAACGTCACGGTCGACGATTACGGCAATGTCTCCGGTGCCAGGTATGGCATTGAAGCGATCGAGGAGAGTTCGGCAATCCCTGCCGACGTGGATGTCAACATCGGCCCTGGCGCGACCATCCAGTCGACGGATGCATCGGACACAGGTCATGGAGGCTACGGGATTCTGGCGATCAACAAGGGGGCCGGGAATATATCTGTTCGGACTTCCGCGGGTGACCAGATCAATTCGGTAGGCTCGGGGATCCACGCCGTCAACGAGGCGACCGCGGCTTCCCCATCCGACCAGAGCACGATTATTGTCAATGCGTTCGGCACGATTTATTCCGGCTCTATCGACACCGGTTCAGGCGGCCAGCCGGCCGGCATCTTGGCGGGATATTTCGGCGACGGCAGCAGCGATCCGACGACTTATCCGATTTTGGGGCTTTACGGCGACGTCACCGTCAACAATTCCGCCGTCATCACCGCGGATGCAGGCGACGGCATTCGTGCCTTCGACTACGGTACCGGCAATGTCACTGTCAACGACCTGGCCGGAACGATCACGGCGCTCGGCGGTTCCAGCCCTTGACGGCTACGGCAACGGCATTGCCGCTTATAATTACGGTCCTGGCAATATCGACGTGTTCACCGAGGCGGGCACCTCTATCCACTCCGGAAGCTCGGGTATCCATGCGAATAATGCAGATGATCCCGATGACCCCGGTACTGCGATCCCGTCCAGCAGCGAAATTCTGGTCGTCGCCTACGGTACGATCGAATCCGGAACAATTCTCAACACTGATGGCAGCGAGCCCGCCGGCATCCTGGCCGGCTATGACAACAATCTAAGCGCCGAGGACGATGTCCATGGCAACGTGACGATCGACGACTATGGTTCGATCACAGCCGCGGCGGGAACCGATGGCATCCGCGGCTATAATTGGGGAACAGGGATGGTGACCGTGATCGCGGAGGCCGGTGCCGACATCATTGCCGGACGATACGGTCTGGCCGCGCGCGGCCACGACGGCGGTGACGTCAGTGTCACCAACTATGCGACCGTCACCGCGCCCATCGCCCTTGATGCCTTCACCACCACCGGCAACGTTGATATCGACAATCATGGAACGATCACCGGCGAAATTGTTGTTGGAGATCCGACCATTGCCGGAGAGGCGTTCACCGGCAATGCCTCGATCGTCAACGAAAGCGGCGCGCTCTGGAATCTCGTCGGCGCCAGCACGCTTGCTGGAACCGAGCGAACTCGTCAACGACGGCACCATCGATTCGACCGGCTCATCGAGCATCACGACATCGGGAGTTTTGAATTTCACCAACGAAGGGGCGGTGTACGTGCAGTCCGGCGCCCTTGATATCGGTGCCCCCGTCACGGGATCGGGCTCCTTCACGATTGCCAACGGGGCCGATCTGGAGTTTGCAGGTTCGGTCTCCGCCACTGAGACCATCACGTTCCAAGGCGCGACCGGAGAGTTGACGCTCGACAATCCTTCCAGCTTTGCGGCCCTCATTGCGGGCTTCACCGGAGTGAATGCATCGGACTCGGACCTGATCGATCTGAAGGGGATCGCCTATTCGAACGCATTGACCGAGAACTTCAATGCGACACGGATACCCTTACCGTAAGCGACGGCACCAACTCCGCG
This sequence comes from uncultured Alphaproteobacteria bacterium, assembly GCA_963736075.1. Classification (GTDB taxonomy): domain Bacteria; phylum Pseudomonadota; class Alphaproteobacteria; order Rhizobiales; family Xanthobacteraceae; genus Bradyrhizobium. The sequence goes on from CAVTNW010000005.1 coordinate 43,295, forward strand.
AGCCTTCAATTCAGCGGCCACTACGTGGCGGCGAACTTCCTCTTCGAGAGCGACGGCCACGGCGGCACCATCGTTTATGACCCGCCGGTGCCCAGCACGTCATCATCGGTTGCTGGCTCGACGCCGTCTCCCGCCAGCCCGACCATCGTGGCGAGCGCTGCGAATGCGACATTGACCGGACAGGGCACCAACGACAACTTCGTGTTCAACTTCGCCGCCGTCGGCAAGACGACCATCACCAACTTCGACGTCGACAGCGATATGCTGCAGTTCAAGGTGGGGATGTTCGCCAATGCCCAGGCGATCCTCGCCGCCACTCAGGATGATGGGCATGGCAACACCGTGATCGCGCTCGATGCCCACGACACCATCACGCTGGCCGGGGTGACCAAGGCGCAGCTGCATCAGTCCGATCTGCATCTGGTGTGATGTTCAGAGGCGGACGCCTCAGCGGCCGACCCGCCGCCATCCTTCGAGACGCATCGCTTTCGCGATGCTCCTCAGGATGAGGGTCGGAAATTGCTGGACGAATAGGCTGCTGGACGAGATCTCTCGATCTCTTGCAGGGCGTCCTACACTCCCTCATGGTGAGGAGCGGCGCGAAGCGACGCGTCTCGAACCATCAGCACCGGCGGCCATGCCTTTTGGTACCCGGATAGATAAGAGCATGCGCATGAAGTCGCCTACAGCACCCGCGGAATGCCCATCCGCTCCGCTTCCTCGCGCACCGCCGCGGTATTCTGGTGGCCGGCGCCGAAATGACTTTTCGGATCGGTCAGTGGCACGGTGTCGATGCCTTCGAGCCGGTAATACTTGTCGTGGACCAGGCAGTGCTTGCGGATCAATGGCCACAGCATCAGGCCGAGCATGCGCTGGTCGTGGCCATACTTGGCGGTCGGGCCCATGCGTAAAATAGCGCCGCATCAATTCGACGATATCAATGCCGCAGTCGGTTCGTCCGGCCCACGTGCAGCCGATCATCAATTCGTTGTGCAGCACATGGTCGCGCACCACGTGAAAAGGCTTTGCGCTCTCGATCCATTGTTGAACCAGAGCGGCCTCCGCGACCGAGAGCCGGGCGTCGCAGTCGCGCACCAGAAAACGCCCGACGGACTTGTCGTTCATCACCAGGAAGCGCTGGAACAGCCCGACGGCCGGATATTCGTCCTCGATGCGGCGCAGGTCGGCGCCGTTGTCGCGCAGGAAAGCGACACAGGCCGGCGGCACCGTGGCATCGACATAGAAGCGGCAGGTCCAGCCCGGGTAGATCTCGCGGCTCAGCACCAGGTTGATCATGGCGCCGTAGCAATAGAAAGCCTGTGGGCCCCATAGCGAAAATGAAATGACGGAATTCGCGGACGGCGCGCCGGCCGGCACCGTGATGGCAGAGGCGGGGGGCAGCCGGCAGGCCTCCGCATCGCGCAATTCGAGTGCGCGCTGCCCATAGCGAACGGCCTCCTCGATCTTGCCGGTATAGAAATGCGCAACCTTGAGCGCATCGAGGATGGTCAGGTCTTCACCATGCCGCTCGACATAGCGCAAGGCTTCCACGATGGCTTCATCATACCGCTTCATGTTGGAGAGCGTCGCGATCACGGACTTCCGCAGGTGCGGGATTTCGGGCCGCTCCCGGCTCAGCTGCTCGGCGAGAACAAGCGCGGGCGCCCAGGCACGCTTCTGGTAGAAGGCATCGAACAAGAGCTCCCTGGCGAGGAGGTCGTGTGGGGAGGTGATGCTGATGGCACAGAGTTGGACGATGGCCTCATCGTACTTGCCGGCCCGCAGCAGCGCTCGAATGGGCTCGTAGAGATCGGGGGACTTTGCGATCGGTCCATCGGCAAGATTCGACATCGTCGGTCCAGCTCCGCTAGCCGCGCATGCGGCCAAAATAGAGTTTGTACAAGTAGGCGGGCTAGGCCAAAATAGCTGAAGAGTAAATCGACACAGGCAATATTCTCATTGAGCGATTCCTTCAAACCAAACGCGGCCAAGCTCTCGGTCCTCATCCTGAGGAGCATCGCGCCAGCGATGCGTCTCGAAGGATGGCCCCGGGCGACGACCTTGCCAGCCGCCATCCTTCGAGACGCCCGGCTCCGCCGGGCTCCTCAGGATGAGGGCTGGAAGTTTGAAGCCACTTTCGCTGACGCGACGCTCCTCAGGATGAGGACCGGGAATAGCCCGGCAGCATGAAGCGGCTGAAGCGATGGCGCCGATGGTTTTTGCGGCAATTCGGGTTCGCGCGGCTGCTCTGCCTGGGGCTTTTGGTCGGCCTGGCGGCGCTGCGCCTCGCCGATCCGGCGCCGATCGAAGAGCTCCGGGTCCGGACCTTCGATGCCTTCCAGGTCATCAATCCCCGCATCAAGACCGCAAGGCCGGTAACCATCGTCGATATCGACGAAAAGAGTCTCGCCAAATTTGGCCAGTGGCCGTGGCCGCGGACACGAGATCGCCGACATGATCATCAACCTGACCAGTCTCGGCGCGGTGGTGATCGCCTTCGACATCGTGTTCGCGGAGCCTGACCGGCTCAATCCCGACGCCGTGGCCGGCACCATGCGCTACATCGATGAAGTCACCAGGGCCAAGTTGCGCGCTTTGCCGAGCAACGATCAGGTGCTGGCGGAGGCCATCAAGCGTTCGCGCGTCGTCCTGGGCGAAACCGCGCTGGCGGAGGTCAATCCGCAGTTCGACAAGAGCCTGCCGCTGACGGGCTTTGCGATGCTCGGCGAGGACCCGCTGCCCTTGCTGTTCGATTTTCCCGGCCTGCTGCGCAACGTCCCTGTCCTGGAGGCGAGCGCCGCCGGACGCGGCCTGATCACGATCAAGTCCGAGCGCGACGGCATCGTCCGGCGGGTGCCGATGCTGATGATCGCGCAGGGTGAGACCATGCCGTCGCTGACGTTCGAAATCCTGCGGGTGATAACTTCTACCCCGACCATTCTGATCAAATCCGAAAAGGCCGGCATCAAAAGCGTCGCCGTCAGAGGGCTGGATATTCCGACCGACCACAACGGCCGGCTTTGGATTCATTTTGCCGATCAGGATCCCTCGATCTATATTTCGGCCGCTGACGTGCTCGACGGCAGCGTCGCGCCCGACAGGATCGCGGGCAAGCTGGTCTTGATCGGAACCTCGGCGGTCGGGCTTAACGACATCAAGACCTCGCCGGTTTCGCCGACTATTCCCGGCGTCGAAATTCACGCCCAAGTGCTGGAATCCGCGTTGACCAAAAGCCTGCTGTCGCGGCCGCTGTGGGGCGCGGTGCTGGAATTCGGCGCCGCGATCCTGCTCGGGCTGCTGGTGATCGCCTTCGCGCCGCTGTTCGGGCCGGTTACCCTGGTGGCGGTCGGCGCGCTGTTCGCATCGCTCTTGGTGAGCGTAGCCTGGTATTTCTATACAGAGCAGCGTCTGCTGATCGATTTTACCTATCCGCTGCTGTCGACCACGGTGATCTACCTGACGTTGATTTTTACGAATTTTGTCCGGGAGCAGGCGCAACGGCGGCAGATTCGCTCGGCCTTCGGCCAGTATCTGTCGCCAGCGCTGGTCGCGCAGTTGGCCCAATCGCCGGAAAAACTCGTGCTGGGCGGCGAGGAGCGCGAGATGACCATCATGTTCTCTGACGTTCGCGGCTTCACCACCATCTCGGAATCCTACAAGAGCGACCCGCAGGGCCTCACGACGCTGATGAACCGGTTCCTGACGCCGCTGACCAACGCCATCCTGGCGCGCAAGGGCACCATCGACAAATACATGGGCGACGCCATCATGGCGTTCTGGAATGCGCCGCTGGACGACCGCGAACATCAGCTCAACGCCTGCGAAGCCGCGCTCGACATGCTGGAACGGATCGATGCGCTCAACCGGCAGCGCGAGATCGAGGCGAAAGCGGGCGGTCATGCCTTCATTCCGATCAATGTCGGCATCGGCCTGAACACCGGCTCCTGCGTGGTCGGCAACATGGGCTCCGACTTGCGCTTCGACTATTCGGTGCTGGGCGACAGCGTCAATCTGGCCTCGCGGCTGGAGGGGCAATCAAAGGAATACGGCTTTCCGATCATTGTCGGCTCCAAGACGGCGCTCGCGGTCAAGGACCAGTTCGCCATTCTCGAACTCGATTTCATCATGGTCAAAGGCAAGAAGGAGCCCGAGGTCATCTACGCCATTGCCGGCCGGCAGGACACCGCGCTGTCGGAAGGCTTCCAGCGGCTGCGCAACCTGACCATCGAGATGCTGGCCTGCTACCGCAGCCGCGACTGGGACGGTGCGCTGGATGCCATTGCGCGAGGCCGCCGCAGCGATGACGGCCATGCGCTGGGAAATTTGTACAAATTGTATGAGGCGCGAATCCTCGGCTATCAGAAGACGCCACCGCCGGAGGACTGGAACGGCGCTTACGCACTGTTGACGAAATAGTCAGTCAGTAGGGTGGGCGAAGACGACGGATCGCGCCAAGGCGCGTTCCGTCGGCGTGCCCACCATCTTTTCGCACTTGCAATGGTGGGCATGGCGCAAGGGCGCCTTTGCCCACCCACATTTCCCACGCGTGCCCAGCGGTTTCACTCCACGCCGATCGTGGTCAGATCCTGGAACCAGTGCTGGGCCTGGACGAACTGCTTGACCCGGGGCGATAGCGCATGCGGATTGGTATCGTGCACCACCCAGACCAGCGCGGCATCGTCAACAACAAGCGCATGCGCTTGTGCGATCAAGGCATCCTGTTTTGCCGTGTCGAACGTCTGCTTGGCTTCGTTGATCAGCGCGTCGACCTTGGGATTTTTGTAACCGCCCCAGTTGACGCCGACAGGGGCGACCTGATCGGAGGCGAAGAAGCGAACGATGGCATAGAGCGGGTCCGAGGTCACATAGGCGATGTTGTTGGCAGTGATGCCGGCATTCATTTCGTCCGCCGCGCCCTTGCGCCAGTGCGTGTAGAGCGTCTCCAGTTCGACCACCTTGAAGTCGATATCGATGCCGATTTCCTTGAAACTCTGCTGCAGGAACTCGTTCATCGGTAGCGACAGCATCTGCCCGGTGCCGCCCTGCGCGATGATGAACGTCGTCTTCAGCGGATGTTCCTTGGAATAGCCCGCTTCCTCCACCAGCTTCTTGGCGGCGGCCAGATCGTATTTGATGTCGAAGGTCGGTTTGCCGAACCACGGGCTCGATGGATCGACCTGCCCCTTGGCGGGTTTGGCCAATCCGTTCATCAGCCCGACCACGGCGTCGCGGTCGATCGCGAGGTTGAGCGCCTTGCGCAGGCGGATGTCGGTCCAGGGCGAGCCGGGCAGCACGCTCAAGTGATAATTCCAGACATGCGGCGTAATGTTGTCGACGATCCGCATGCCTGCGGCCTTGAGCTGCGGCACTGCGTCAGGCGCCGGCGTTTCGATCAGGTCGACCTGCCCCGCCAGCAGCGCGTTGGTTCGGGTCAGGGCTTCCGGCATCGGAATCAGCACGAGCTTGTCGACCTTTGGGATCCGCTGCTTGTTCCAGTAATCCGGATTCTTGGTGAGCTCGGCGAGTTCGCGCGGCACCAGTTTGGTCAATTTGAACGGCCCGGTGCCGGAAGGCTGGCTGGCGAACTTGTCCCAGTCGCGGCCGAGCTTTTCATACTGCGTGGGGCTGGAGATCAGGAACCAGAGCATCTGGTACGGGAAGAACGAGTTCCACCGTCTTGGTCGTGATCTCCACCGTGGAGTCGTCGATTTTCTTGTAGCTCGCGACCGAGGGCAGGCGGGTCTTGACCTGCGCGCTCTGGCGCTTGTCGAATTGCGGCGCCTTGTCGTTCAGCACCTTGTCCAGGTTCCAGATCACCGCGTCGGCGTCGAACTCACTGCCGTCGTGAAATTTGACGCCTTTGCGAAGCGTGAAGCGCCACTTGGTCTTGTCCTTGTCATCGACCTTCCACTCGGTGGCGAGGCCGGGCACCAGTTTGCCCGGCCGGTCCGAGACGCTCATGTCCCACGCCACAAGCGGATCGTAAATCGTATAGGCAGTGAACTGATAAGCTCCGGCGCCGCGATCCGGCTGGCCGGTCGTCAGCGGAATGTCGGCCATGGAGATGCCATACCGCACCACCGTTTCGGCCCGCGCCGGGAGCGCCGTCAGTCCAGCGCCGAAAGCGATGGCGATGGCCGCAAGAAGAATCGAAGTTCGGGGGCGCATGCAAGCTCCTGTTGGCCGAGTAAACTTGTCAATTAACGTTCAACTGACGGTTCACGGCTTGCAAGCGCGATGCCAGACTGGGCATCCGCGACTGATCCTATGGGAGGGCACAAGGAGTTGATCCGGAAACACAATCGGACGTGGTTAACCCCAGTCATTGGCACGACCGTTGCATGATATTGCATAAGAAATAGTCATGGAAAGTCGAGAAGGGATTTTGCTCTCATGCTTACCAAAAAGCCTGGAAGAACGGGAGCGGCGGCCGCAGTGGTCCTGCTGGCGATCGCCTCGGTCGTGGCTCGACCGCACATCGCCAGCGCCGAAACGGTCTTGCGTATCGGCATGACTGCGGCCGACATTCCGCGCACGCTGGGCCAGCCCGACCAGGGTTTCGAGGGCAACCGCTTCACCGGGCTGACCATGTACGACGCGCTGACGATGTGGGACCTGTCCTCAGCCGACAAGGCCAGCGTTCTCATCCCCGGTCTTTCCACCGAATGGAAGGTCGATGACAGCGACAAGACGAGGTGGACGTTCAAGCTGCGTCCGGGCGTGAAATTCCACGACGGTTCGCCCTTCAACGCCGACGCCGTTGTCTGGAACGTGGATAAAGTGCTCAAGCAGGATGCGCCGCAGTTCGATCCGAGCCAGGTCGGCCTCACCGCCTCGCGGATGCCGACGCTGGTGTCCGCGCACAAGATCGACGATCTGACGGTGGAACTGATTACCAAGGAGCCGGATAGCTTCCTGGCCTTCAACCTCACCAATCTGTTCATGGCGAGCCCGGCGAAATGGCAGAAGTTCTATGACGCCGCCGCAGGCCCTGACACCAAGACAAAATCGCAAGCCGCCTGGGCTGCGTTCGCGAAGGATGCTTCCGGCACCGGCCCTTGGAAGATGTCGAGCTTCACGCCGCGGGAGCGGCTCGAACTGGTCAGGAACACCGACTATTGGGACAGAGCGCGCATTCCGCATGTCGACAAGATGCTGTTGTTGCCGATGCCAGAGGCCAATGCGCGCACCGCCGCGCTGCTCTCCGGCCAGGTCGACTGGATCGAGGCGCCGGCGCCGGATGCGGTCGCCGAGATCAAGCAGCGCGGTTTTGTCATCTACAGCAACGAGGAGCCGCATGTCTGGCCCTGGCAGTTCTCGCGGCTTCCGGGTTCGCCCTGGAACGACATCCGGGTCCGCAAAGCCGCCAATCTGTGCGTCGACCGCGACGGGCTCAGGGACGGGTTGCTGGCGGGGCTGATGGTGCCGGCGACGGGCACCTTCGAACCTGGCCATCCTTGGCGCGGTCATCCGGCTTTCCAGATCAAATTTGACAAGCCGGCCGCGCAGAAGCTGATGCAGGAGGCGGGCTTTGGTCCGAACAAGCGTTTGGCGGTCAAGGTTCAGACCTCGGCCTCGGGCTCCGGCCAGATGATGCCGTTGCCGATGAACGAATATCTGCAGCAGGCGCTGGCCGAATGCTACTTCGACGTCCAGTTCGACGTGATCGAATGGAATACGCTGCTCAACAACTGGCGGCGCGGTGGCAAGGATGCTTCCGCCAACGGCTCCAACGCGGTCAATGTGACCTATGCGGCGATGGACCCGTTCTTCGCGCTGGTGCGCTTCCTGCAGTCGTCGATGGCGCCGCCGGTGTCCAATAATTGGGGTTTTATCGACAATCCCAAGTTCGATGAGCTGGTGACCAAGGCGCGGCAGACCTTCGATCCCGCCGCGCGCGACGCAGTGCTGGCCGAACTGCATGCGGCCTCGGTCGACGATGCGGCCTTTCTCTACGTCGCCCACGACGTCGCTCCCCGTGCACTGAGTCCGAAGATCAAGGGTTTCGTGCAGCCGAAAAGCTGGTTCGTGGACTTCTCGCCGATTTCGATGACGCCGTGACGGGTAGGGTGAGCAAAGGCGCGCTGGCGCCGTGCCCACCATTTCGGATGCGAAAGATGGTGGGCACGCCAACGAATCGCGACTTCGCGCGATCCGTCGTCTTTGCCCATCCTACAGACTGATCGAAGGTTTAACGTGCTGATCTATATCATCCGCCGCATCGTCTATGTGATCCCGATCGTCATCAGCGTGGCGCTGGTGTGCTTCTTGCTGGTGCACATCACACCGGGCGATCCCCTGGTTGCGATCCTGCCGGCGGATGCCTCGCAGGAACTCGCCAATCAATTGCGCGTCGCCTATGGCTTCGACCGCCCGTTGCCGGTCCAGTTCGGGCTCTGGTTGTGGAAGGCGGTCAACGGCGATCTCGGCCATTCCATCGCCACCGGCCGGCCGGTGCTGACCGAAGTCCTGCGCGCGGTCGGCAACACCGTGACCCTGGCGATCGCGGCCGCCTTGATCGGCTTTACGCTCGGATTGTTCTTCGGCCTGGTCGCCGGCTATTTTCGCGACAGCTGGATCGACAAAGTCGCGACTTCGATTGCCATTGCCGGCGTCTCCGTTCCGCATTACTGGCTTGGCATGGTGCTGGTGATCATCTTCTCGGTGCAGCTCAACTGGCTGCCCGCGGTCGGCGCCGGTCCCGGCGGCTCCGGCGCTTGGGGCTGGGACTGGGAGCACATCCGCTATCTGATCCTGCCCGCGATTACCACCTCGGTGATACCGATGGGCATCGTCACCCGCACCGTGCGGGCGCTGACCGGTGACATCCTGAGCCAGGATTTCGTCGAGGCCCTGCGCGCCAAGGGCCTGCGCGAAACGCATGTATTCCGTCACGTCATCAAGAACGCCGCGCCGACGGCGCTTGCGGTGATGGGACTGCAACTGGGATATATGCTCGGCGGCTCGATCCTGATCGAAACCGTGTTTTCGTGGCCGGGCTCCGGACTGCTGCTCAATTCGGCGATTTTCCAGCGCGATCTGCCGCTGCTGCAGGGCACGATCCTGGTGCTGGCGCTGTTCTTCGTGATGCTTAATCTTATGGTCGATATCGCGCAGGCCGCGATCGATCCGCGCATCAAGCGGAGCTGAGATCCGGGATGAGTATCAGCCCGACCAGCGCGGTTTCGGACGCGGCCCTTCAGGCCGGGCCCGCTGCCACGGCGCGCGGCTACTGGGCGACCGTTGGCCGCCGCATCCTACGCGACAAGGTCAGCGTGGCCTGCGCCGGTCTATTGGCCCTGATATTTGTGTCCGCCTTGTTGGCGCCGTGGCTTGGGCTCGCCGATCCCTATCAGGGGTCGATGATCCGGCGGCTGCGCCATATCGGCACGGCGGGCAACCTGCTCGGCACCGACGAACTCGGCCGCGACATGCTGGCGCGGCTGGTCTATGGCGGCCGGCTATCGCTCGTGATCGGCATTGTCCCGGTACTTTTTGCTTTTGTGATCGGCACTTCGCTCGGCCTAGTCGCCGGCTATGTCGGCGGCAAGCTCAACACTGCGATCATGCGCACCATCGACGTGTTCTACGCCTTCCCTTCGGTGCTGCTGGCGATCGCGATTTCCGGCGCGCTGGGCGCCGGCATCGTCAATTCCATCGTCTCGCTGACCATCGTCTTCATGCCGCAGATCACGCGCGTGGCCGAAAGCGTCACCACCGGCGTGCGCAACATGGATTTCGTCGAGGCGGCGCGGGCATCGGGCGCCGGCCCTCTCACCATCATGCGCGTGCACATGCTGGGCAACGTGTTGGGGCCGATATTTGTCTACACGACAGGGCTGATCTCGGTATCGATGATCCTGGCGGCTGGGCTGTCCTTTCTCGGCCTCGGTACAAAGCCGCCGGAGCCGGAATGGGGCCTGATGCTCAACACGCTGCGTACCGCGATCTACGTCAATCCGTGGGTAGCGGCATTGCCGGGGGTGATGATCTTCGCCGTCTCGATTGGTTTCAATCTCCTCAGCGACGGGCTGCGCAGCGCCATGGATATCCGGAATTGAGGCCATGAGCGAAACAAGTGGGAAGGATAGGCTGGAGAAGATCGAGGATCGTGGCGGCGCGGCTCAGCCGCTGCTGCAGGTCCTGGGACTGACCAAGCATTTTCCGGTGCGCGGCGATTGGTTCAGCGCGCGCAAGACGGTGCGCGCGGTCGACGACGTGTCGTTTTCGATTCTCAAGGGCGAAACGGTCGGCATCGTCGGTAAATCCGGCTGCGGCAAATCGACAACGGCGCGGCTGTTGATGCACCTGATGCCGCGCGACGACGGCGAGATCATCTATGATGGCATGAAGGTTGGGCGAGATTTGTCGCTGCGCGAGTTGCGCCGCGCCATGCAGATGGTATTCCAGGACAGCTACGCCTCGCTCAATCCGCGCCTGACCATCGAGCAATCGATTTCGTTCGGCCCACAAGTTCACGGCATGGCCGCGGCGCCGGCGCGCGCGCTGGCGCGCGAACTGCTCGGCAAGGTCGGCTTGCGGCCGGAAACCTTTGCCAACCGCTATCCGCATGAAATTTCCGGTGGCCAGCGCCAGCGCGTCAACATCGCCCGCGCGCTGGCTTTGTCGCCGCGCTTGATGATCCTCGATGAGGCGGTGTCGGCGCTCGACAAATCGGTCGAGGCGCAGGTGCTCAATCTGCTGGTCGATCTGAAGCGCGAATTCGCCCTGACCTATCTCTTCATCAGCCACGACCTCAATGTGGTGCGCTATATTTCCGACCGGGTCCTGGTGATGTATCTCGGCGAGGTGGTCGAGCTCGGACCGGTCGATCGGGTATGGGAGGCGCCGGCCCATCCCTACACGCAGGCCCTGCTGGCGGCGATGCCCTCTTCGGATCCCGATCACCGCACCGAGACGCCGCCGATCTCAGGCGATCCGCCCAACCCGATCGATCCGCCGTCGGGCTGCCAATTCCACACCCGCTGTCCGTTCGCGGAGCCACTCTGCGCCAAGGCCACGCCAGGACTTGAAGCGCTCGACAAAACCGGCCATCAGGCTGCCTGCTATATGGCCATCGCGGGCTCAGGCCACAGCCGCGCACCGGTCAAGGGGAAAGATGCCGCATGACAAGACCAACTCCGAAGGCGATCAAGGCGATCGCGGAGACCACGGGGGTTGCCGCGAGCGCAGAGGAGGCGACACGCATCGCCAATTCCATCGGTCCGGCATTCGAAGGTTTTTCCGCGGTCGCGGGCACGCTGCCGTTCGATCTGGAGCCCGCGACTTTTCTCATCGTGCAAGCCGCCGAGAAGGCTGAACGAGCCGAAACATGAGTGCCGACCTGGCCCTGATGTCGCTGGTCCCGGTTGCGAAAGGGATCGCGGATCGGCGTTTTTCATCCCGCGAGGTGACCCAAGCCTGTCTTGATCGCATCGCGCGCTGGCAGCCCCATCTCAATGCCTTCATGGCGATCGAGGCGGATGAAGCGCTGGCGTTGGCGGATCTGGCCGACGCGGCGCTTGCCAAGGGTGAGGCCGGCGGGGCCCTGCATGGCGTGCCGCTGGCGCACAAGGACATGTATTACGAGACCGGCAGGGTGGTCACCTGCGGCTCGCGGATCCGTCGCGATTTCGTCGCCACCACGACCTCGACGGCGCTGCACCGGCTCAAGCAGGCGGGCGCTATCCGGCTCGGCACGCTGCAGATGGCGGAATTCGCCTATGGTCCGACTGGCCACAACGCCCATTACGGTCCGGTGCGTAATCCCTGGAACCTCGATCGCATCACCGGCGGTTCGTCCTCGGGATCCGGCGCCGCGGTCGCGGCTCGGCTGACCTTTGCTGCCCTGGGCTCCGACACCGGCGGATCGATCCGGATGCCGGCGCATTTCTGCGGTGTCACCGGCCTGAAGACGACGGTCGGCCGGATCAGCCGTGCGGGCGCGATGCCGCTGTCGCAGTCGCTTGACACCATCGGTCCGCTGGCGCGAACGGCGCAGGATTGTGCCGTGCTGCTGGGCCTGATGGCGGGGCCGGACGCTGCGGACTTGACCACGATCGCTGGACCCATTCCGGATTATGCCGCCGCGACGAACCAGCCGATCGATGGCCTTTGCATCGGCGTGCCCGCATCCTTCTATGTCGACGATCTCGATGCGGAAGTGGCCCGCGGGCTCGACGAGACTATCGCCGTCCTGAAGCGGGAGGGCGCGCGCATCGTTGCGGTCGAACTACCGGACCAGCGCCAGCTTTCGGCAGCCTGCCAGCTGGTTCTTGCGGTCGAAGCCGCGAGCTTCCACAAGCGATGGCTGATCGAGCGGCCGCAGGATTATGGGCCGCAGGTGCTGATGCGGTTGCAGAACGGGCTCGCGATACCAGGCGTGACCTATCTGGAAGCCATGCGCTGGCGCGGCCAGGCGCTGTCGGCGCATCTTGCGGCCACCGTCGGCGTCGATGCCGTGATAGCCCCGGTGGCACCGGTCGCCGCTCCCACCATTGCCGAGAGCGACGTCGGCAACGGTCCCGATGCCGAGGCGGTGATCCAGCGGCTGACGCGCTTTACCCGGCCAATCAACTATCTCGGGCTGCCGTCGCTCGCGATCCCCGCAGGTTTCACGCGCGGCGGTCTTCCCTTGGGAATGCAGCTGATCGGCCGTTCGTTCGATGAAGCGACGCTGCTGCGGATCGGCGCCGCATTCCAGCGCTCAACCGATTACCACGACAGGGTGCCATCATCCGTATGACCCAACTCGTCGAAATCCGCGATCTCAACATTCGCTTCACCGGCGAGCGCATCGTCCATGCGGTGAACAATCTCAGCCTTTCGCTCGGCGACGGCGAAGTGCTGGGGTTGCTCGGTGAGTCCGGATCGGGCAAGAGCGTCACCTTGCGGGCGCTGATGCGGCTGTTGCCGAACAAGCGCACGCAGATCTCCGGTCACATCGAAGTGCTGGGCCGCGATGTGTTGGCGCTTCAGGACGAAGCGCTGTCGGCCTTCCGCGGCCAGACCGTCTCGATGATCTTCCAGGAACCGGCGCTGGCGCTCGATCCGGTCTACACCATCGGCCATCAGATCGCAGAAACCGTGATGCGCCACGAGGGCAAAAGCTACCGCGAAGCAATGGCGCGCGCGCTCGAAATGCTCGACGTGGTGCGTATTCCCTCCGCCAGGCAAAGGCTCGACGCCTATCCGCACGAGATGTCCGGTGGCATGCGGCAACGCGCGATGATTGCGCTGGCGCTGGCCTGCAAACCGAAGATCCTCTTGGCCGACGAGCCCACGACGGCGCTCGACGCCACCGTGCAAATCCAGATTTTGCTCCTGTTGCGCGAGCTGCAGCGCGCGTTCGGGATGTCCGTCATTTTCGTGACCCATGATATCGGCGTGGCGATCGAAATCTGCGACCGGGTCGCGGTGATGTATGCCGGCGAGATCGTCGAGCAGGGCCCGCTCAGGGAGATCGTGCGCTCGCCGGTTCATCCTTACGCCCGCGGGCTTCTGGCTGCCACCGTCCACGGCGCCAAACGGGGCGCGCGGCTGGAAACAATTCCGGGAACGCCGCCATCGCTCGACAAGGTCCCGGCCAGTTGTTCGTTCGCCCCGCGATGTGCTTTCGCGCAAGGGCGCTGCGTCGACCAAAGGCCCCCCAATTTCCAGGTCGGGCCGAACAGGATCGTACGATGCATTCTGGCCGAGGAGGCCTCGATAGTGGCGAACTATTAACTCTATTGTCATGCCCGGGCGTGTCCAGGGCATCCACGACTTACTTTCTCGAAGCAAGCAACGTGGATGGCCGGACAGGCCCGGCCATTACTAAAAAGGAACTCAACGGCCGGAATTAGGATCGGCCCAGCGTTCGATTTGCGCAGGTCCGACAACCTGCCTCGGCTGGTGCGGATTGAGCGTGCCCGCGCTGGCCGACCAGCCCTTTGCTACGATCTGCATCGCGAACAGCCTGGCGTCGACTTCCGACTTGAACGTGCGCGTCGATCGACGAACGACTTTGGCGCGGCCGTTGGCTTCCACGGCCTTGTCCGGCCCGAAGGCCACATACCAAGTGTCGGGTTGTGTCATCGCCTCATAACGCCGTCGGACGGTAAAAGTTTCCCTAAAGTGCCAACGGTATTTGGTTAACCCTACTTCCATGGACGGACGCCGCAAAATTAGCTAGATTATCGATCGCAAAACGGCGGTAGGTTAAGTTCCTCTCCTTATTCAATTTTGAAAAAGATCAGGATTTTAGGGTTGATAGCAGCCGTTCCCGGTGTCCGGCGTTCCGAACTCGGTGTTGCGCTGGGCACTTGCCGCAGTGCCTTCATAGGCGTCGGCGCCATGAGCTGCATGATCAATCTGCTTTACTTGACCGGCTCCATCTTCATGCTGGAGGTCTACGATCGGGTGCTGCCGAGCCGGAGCGTACCGACCCTTGTCGGGTTGGCCATTCTGGCCGGCGGATTGTACGTCGCCCAGGGCGTGCTTGACCTGATTCGCGGGCGGATCCTGGGGCGAATCGGAACCGCGCTCGACGAAGCCCTCAATGCCCGCGTTTTTGAGACCATCGTCCGCCTGCCGCTCATGGTCGGCAGTCGCAACGAGGGCCTGCAGCCGCTTCGCGATCTGGACAACGTTCGCTCCTTCCTGTCCAGCATGGGAATGAGCGCATTCTTCGATCTGCCGTGGCTGCCATTCTACCTGGCGATCTGTTTTGCCTTCCATGTCCTGATCGGCCTGACCGCGCTGGCCGGCGCCATCATCCTGATCACGCTCACTATCGTCACCGAGTTCATGTCGCGGGCTCCGGCACGCGAAGCCATGGGCCTGGCGGCGCGCCGCAACGATCTTGCCGCCACCAGCCGGCGCAATGCGGAGGTGTTGGTCGCGATGGGCATGTCCGGTCGTCTGACTGGGCGCTGGAGCGCGGTCAACGAGAGATATCTGGCCGGCAATCAGCGCGCCAGCGACGTCACCGGCGGCCTTGGCGCCATTGCCAAGGTGCTGCGCATGACCCTGCAGTCGGCCGTGCTTGGCGTCGGCGCCTATCTGGTCATTCACCAGGAGGCGACCGCGGGCATCATCATCGCGGGCTCGATCCTGAGCGCGCGGGCGCTGGCGCCGGTCGATCTGGCGATCGCGCACTGGAGAGGGTTCGTTGCCGCGCGCCAGAGCTGGCGCCGCCTGAACCGGTTGCTGGAGCAAATGCCCGAGCGCGCCTCGCAGATGCAGCTGCAGAGCCCGTCGAGTCGGCTGTCGGTCGAGGGTGTCACTCTGGCTCCACCGGGCGATCAGAGAGTGATTGTGAAGGACGTGACATTCGCGCTCTCCGCCGGCAATGGTCTCGGCATCATCGGGCCCAGCGGATCGGGCAAGTCTTCGCTGGTGCGTGCACTGGTTGGCGTGTGGCACCCGGCGCGCGGCAAGGTGCGGCTCGATGGCGCGGCGCTCGACCAGTGGTCGTCCGATGCGCTCGGCCGTCACATTGGCTATCTGCCGCAGGATGTCGAATTGTTCGCCGGAACCGTGGCCCAGAATATTTGTCGCTTTGATCCGCAAGCGGGCGCCGACAGCATCATCGCGGCCGCGAAAGAGGCCGGCGTCCACGACATGATCACCAGGATGCGTGACGGTTACGACACCGAGATCGGAGACCAGGGCCATGCGCTGTCTGCCGGCCAGGCGCAGCGCGTGGCCTTGGCAAGGGCACTCTACGGCGACCCCTTCCTGATCGTGCTGGACGAACCGAACTCCAACCTCGATACCGAGGGCGACGAGGCGCTGACCCGCGCGGTGCGCGCGGCGCGCGAGCGCGGCGCCATCGTGGTGGTGGTGGCGCACCGGCCGATCGGGATCGAGGGAGTCGATCAGCTTCTGGTTCTGAAGGATGGCCGCATGCAGGCCTTCGGGCCGAAGGAAACAGTGCTCGGTCAGGTGCTGCAGCGGGTCGCACCGCCGACCCCGATCAAGATCGTGAGCGACGGGGGAGTTGCGAAATCATGATCGGCCAAACCATGATCGGCGGCAACCTTAAGGGCGCGCAGCGTTCGATACGGCTGCACTTGATTATCGGCCTTGCCATGGTCGTCATCCTGGCCGGCGGTTTCGGCGGCTGGGCCTCGACTGCGCAGATCTCGGGCGCGCTGATCGCGCCGGGATCGATCGTCGTCGAATCCAACGTCAAGAAGGTGCAGCATCCGACCGGCGGCGTGGTCGGCGAGCTCCTGGCGCGCGATGGCGATGTCGTCAAGGCCGGCCAGGTGGTGGTGCGGCTGGACGACACCGTCACCAAAGCCAGCCTTGCAATCGTGACCAAGACCCTCGACGGCTTGTGGGCCCGCGCCGCGCGGCTCGAAGCCGAACAGCGTGGTCTGGACCGGATCGTATTCCCCAGGATGCTGCTGGATCGCGCCACCGACCCCGATGTCAGCAATGTCATGGCAAGCGAGAGCAAATTGTTCGAGGTTCGTGTCACCGGCAGGATCGGACAGAAGGCGCAATTGCAAGAGCGCATCACGCAGCTGAATGAGGAGATCGCGGGCCTCACCGCGCAGGAAAAGGCCAAGGACCGCGAGATCGCGCTGGTCGAACAGGAACTGGTCGGCGTTCGCGCGCTCTACGACCAGCGCTTGGTTCAGATGTCGCGCCTGACCACGCTTGAGCGCGACGCCGCGCGGCTCAACGGCGAACGCGCGCAATACATCTCCGCGCGGGCGCAGAGCAAGGGCAAGATCACCGAAACCGAGCTGCAGATCATCCAGGTCGACAAGGATATGGTCAGCGAGGTCTCCAAGGATCTGCGCGAGACCAATGACAAGATCGGCGAGTTCGTCGAGCGCAAGGTGACGGCCGAAGACCAGCTGCGCCGGGTCGACATCCGCGCCCCGCAGGACGGCATGGTCGAGCAGTCGACGGTTCATACCGTGGGCGGCGTTATCTCTGCCGGCGACGCCATCATGATGATCGTGCCGCAGGCCGATGACCTCCAGGTCGAGGCCAAGGTCAATCCGCAGGATATCGACAAGCTGCAGGTCGGCCAGAACACTCTGCTGCGGCTGTCGGCCTTCAACCAGCGCACCACGCCTGAATTGAACGGCGTCGTGATCCGGGTCTCGCCCGACGTCACCGTCGACCAGCGCAGCGGGCAAAGCTATTACACGATCCGGGTTTCGATGCCTCCGGAAGAAGTCGCCCGCCTCGGCGAGGTCAAGCTGATCCCCGGCATGCCGGTCGAAGCCTTCGTGCAGACCGGCGACCGCACCCTGTTGTCCTACCTGATCAAGCCGCTGCACGACCAACTGATGCGCGCCTTCAGGGAGAAGTGAACTCTCTCCGTCGTCCCGGCGTGCGCCGGGACGACGACTGATGATGTTGCCGCGCCTTGCACTCAGCGCGACAACTGCTGCCACAGAAGATTCAACGCGGTCGCCGCGAACGCCTGCATGTTGGCGAGCCGGTCGCTGTTGCCGGTCTCGATCGTCAGCGCGGCCTGCGCCGGGCCTGCAACAGCGAGGCAGCTATGGCCGGGGGCATCGCCATAGCGGTTGCCGGTCGGCCCAGTGGCGCCGGTCTCCGACAGTCCCCAATCGGCTGCGAAGCGCTGGCGTACCTGGCCCGCCAGCAGTTTCGCGTAAGGCTCCGACGAAGCGCGCAGGCCCTTCATGGCCGAATCGGGAATATCCATCAGGATCCGCCGGGCATCGCGCGTATAGACCACGGCCCCGCCGAGAAAATAAGCCGACGCCCCGGGCACCGCCAGCAAGGCGGCGGAGATCAGCCCGCCGGTCGAGGATTCCGCGACCGCGATGGTCTGGCGCCGCGCCGTCAGTTCGGCGGCGATCTTTTCGGCGATGGCGGCAAGGTCTTTCATCTGGTGTCCCAACTCCCGCAGGGCTTACGCATTGTCCTAGCACGGGATCGCCGGGGTGCCCACTCGATGGACGGCGCAGCGCTCCCGCTCTATGCTGGAATCCAATGAAACAATAAAGCGCTGCGTCAAACGGCCGACGCGCGCACGAGGAAACAGGGTCATGGCGTCACCGATTCCTGACGGGGTAGATTGCGATCTGCATCCGGCGGTGCCGCATTTGACCAGCCTGCTGCCGTACCTCAACGATTACTGGCGCGACCAGGTGACGACCCGGGGAATGACCGACCTGGTGTCGCAATCCTATCCCTTGAATTCGCCGATCTCGGCGCGGCCGGACTGGCGGCCGGCACAGGGCAAGCCGGGTTCCAGCCTGGCGGACATGCAGGCGCAGGCGATGGATCCCTTCAAAGTCCGCTATGCCATCTGCAATCCGCTCTACGGCGTGCAGATGGTCTTTTCGGAGGACATGGCCGATGCATTCTGCCGCGCGCTCAATGACTGGCTGGTCAAGGAATGGCTCGACAAGGATCCGCGGCTGCGTGGCTCGATCGTGATCCCGCTTCAGAGCGTCGAAAAGTCGGTCGCGGAAATCGAGCGCTGCGCGCAGGATCCGCGTTTTGTCCAGGTGCTGATGCTGGTGATGGGCGACATGCCCTTGGGAAAACGCGCCTACTGGCCGATCTATGCCGCCGCCGAGCGGCTGGGTTTGCCGGTTGGGGTTCATGCCGGCAGCAATTATCATAACCCGCCGACCTCGGTCGGCTGGGGCTCCTACCACATCGAGGATTATGTCGCGCAGAGCCAGGCCTTTCAGACCCAGCTGACCAGCCTGATCGTCGAGGGCGTCTTCGCCCGGCATCCCCGGCTCAAAATGGTGATGCTGGAATCCGGCTTTACCTGGCTGCCGCCCTATCTGTGGCGGCTGCAAAAATTCTGGCGCGGCATCCGCATGGAAACACCGTGGGTCGATCGGGCGCCGCTGGAGATCGTGCGCGGCAATATCCGCTTTTCGCTGCAGCCGATCGATGCGCCGCCGGATCCTGCCGTCTTAAATCGGCTGTTCGACCATATGCAGTCGGACGAATTGCTCCTATTCTCGACCGATTATCCGCATTGGCAGTTCGACGGCGACGCCGTGCTGCCGGAGGGGATGTCGCGCGATCTGGTGCGCAAGATCATGATCGATAACCCGCTTGCGACCTATGGCCGCCTGAGGCAGTCCGTGCTGGAGGAGATCACGCCATGAACGTCCAGTTTCGCGCTTCGCCAGATCGGGCAACGGCAACCAGCGTCAAGACCGCGATCGCTGATTGCGACATCCATCCGGCGCGCGCGACCAAGGACGAGTTGTACCCCTATCTGGCTAAGCGCTGGCATCGACATCTGGAGGTCTATGACAAGCATCCCTATCAGGGCATGATGGAAGGGCCGCCATATCCGAAGGCGCAGCCCAACGCCTCGCGCCGTGACGCCTATCCGCCGGAAGGCGGTCCGCAGGGCTCCTCGCTCTCGTTCATGCAGCAGCAGCACCTCGATCCGAACCATGTCGTGCTCGGCGTGCTCAATCCGCTCAATACCGGGCAAGGTCTCCGCAACCACGATCTGAGCGGGGCGATCTGCTCGGCGATCAACGACTGGCAGATCGACAAATGGACCAGCCGCGATAGGCGCCTGAAGGGCTCGATCGTGGTCGCCAATGAGGACGGGCTGGCGGCGGCCGCCGAGATCCGCAAGCGCGCTGGTGATGCGAATTTTGTCCAGGTGCTGCTGCTCAGCCGCAATGTCGAGCCACTCGGACAGCGCCGCTACTGGCCGATCTATGCGGCCGCGGAAGAGGCGGGGCTGCCGGTCGGCGTGCATGCCTTCGGCTTCGGCGGCAATCCGATCACCGCGTCGGGCTGGCCGAGCTTCTACATCGAGGAGATGGTCGGCCATTCGCAGTGCCAGCAGTCCGCGCTGGCCTCGATCGTGCTGGAGGGCGTGTTCGAGCGGCATCCGAAACTGAAGATGATCATGATCGAGGCCGGCTTCGGCTGGGCGCCGTCGCTGTCATGGCGGCTCGACAAATGCTGGCAGCGGCTGAAGAGCGAAGTACCGCATCTCAAGCGGCCGCCGTCGGAGGTAATCGCTGAGCACATCTGGTGGACGACGCAGCCGATGGAAGACCCCGAGCGGCGCGATCATCTGTTCGACGTGATCGACTGGGTCGGCTGGGACAAGCTGTTGTTCGCCACCGACTATCCGCACTGGGACTACGACGAGCCCTCGCGGGTGCTGCCCGCCGGCGTCAGCGACGCCAACCGCGAGGCGTTTTATCTGAACAATGCCCGGAAGCTCTACGGGCTGGCCTGATGGTTCGTCACGTCATCGCAGCCGTCGACGAACTGCCGCCGGGCACGCGGAAATTTCTCACTATCGGCGACCGTCCGATCGCAGTGTTCAATATCAAGGGCGAGTTTTTCGGCCTGTTGAACCGTTGCCCGCATCAGGGCGCGGCTTTGTGCGAGGGACCGTTGATCGGGCTCGCGCAATCGTCCGATCCCGGCCAGATTGACTACACGCGGTTGGGTGAAATCATCCGCTGTCCCTGGCACGGCTGGGAATTCGACATCCGCACCGGGCAATCCTACTGCGACCCTCGGCGCTTCCGCGTACGGGCCTATCCGGTCCAGGTCGAACCCGGCGCGAGCGTGGTGAAGGGGCCGTATGTGGCCGAGACCCTCGAGGTCGCGGTCGAAAACGATTATGTGGTGATCGATTTGTAATGTGAGCCGCTTCATGCCGCCGCAACTCTCTTGACGCGTGATAGCAATTTGAAATATTGCTAGCCTTGCTATCGTTTTGTGCGGCTCAGCACAATCGCAGCACGGAGGCGGAAATGCGCGCCATCCTGGAAGCCGCCGTGCGCCCTGAGGGTCGGCTGCGTCTCGGCACCGCGCTGGCATCGATGAGCCGGAAACTCGGACTCACCAACGCCGATGTCGAAGCCCTAGAAAAGACCCGAGACATCAAGCCCGCCGAGCCTCTCCGTTTCGGATGATCCTGCTCGATACCAATGTCATCTCCGAAGCGATGAAGCCCGAACCGGCCCCGGCGATCCGCACATGGCTCGACGAACAGGCGGCGGAAACGCTATATCTATCCAGCGTCACCATCGCGGAGCTGATGTTCGGCATCGGCGCGCTTGCAAAGGGCAAGCGCAAGGACAAGTTGACCGCCGCGCTCGACGGGGTGCTGGAGATGTTCGCGGATCGAATCCTGTCGTTTGATGTCAGCGCGGCGCGACGCTACGCCGAACTCGCCGTCAGGCCACGCGCCGCCGGAAAGGGCTTCCCCACGCCCGACGGCTATATCACCGCGATCGCCGCCTCGCACGATCTGGCAGTCGCATCTCGCGACACGAACGCGTTCACGGCTGCCGGCCTCGACGTGATCGACCCCTGGACCGCCGCCGACTGATTGCGGTTCACTCAAAATCGCTGGTCAAATAGCATAGACGCCCACAAGGGGCGCCGCCCTTGCGCTATGTCGATCCTGTGGGAGCGACCCTCGTGGTCGTCGTCTCGCAATGATGGTCAGGTACCCTGCGCCGTCTGTCGCCGCTCCCGCGCGTAGCGCACCAGAGCGGCAAAGCGATAGAGGCCGTGGACGAATTTGCCGTAAGGAAGGGTGATGAAGAGGGCGAACACGAAGCCGAGGTGTATCGCCAACAGCGGTCCCATGGCGGACGTTGCGCGCCAAAATAACAGCGCCATGCCGGTGAGGGCTGTCAGGAACAGCATGACGGTAAAGGCCGATATCCATGCCGATCCGCTTGTCGTCGACCAGCATCGGATCGCGCTTCGACCGCTCCTGAAGCAAGCCCAACGGCCCGATCAGTAGCCCGACACCGCCCAGCGTGCCCAGCACCACCGGCAGGTCCCACCAGGGATAGGGCGCTTCGCGCCCCAAGAGATAATGATAGAGCGTCGCGACAGAGGTGGCGGCGAAGCAAAGCCCGAAACCGTAGAACGTCAGGTGATGATAGTGCTTGCGCCGGTCGTCCGGCCGTTCGTCTTGGTTGACGCAGCCGGCGCCGCCGCCGTCGAGATAGCGCAAGCGAGCGGCGTCTTTCATCGCCTGCCAAAGCGAGTCGGGGTCAGTCAACAGCCCTGAGGGCTCGCCGATGTCGCTCCAGAAGGCGCGCACGCCCATGGCCAGCGCCACGATCGCATAGAGCAACGCCGCGCCGAACAGCGCCGCCATCGCATTGTGCGGCATCAAGGCATAAAAGGCGCCGGGGCCGGTGTGGACACCGAACAGGATCTGGCGGTCGTTGAATGCCGCAATACCCAAAATGAACGCCGCGACGCTCACAGCCGCCGCGTTCGCGATGACAAGCCCGTTGCGGGCGAACGCACCCGACAAAGCGCGCGGCCACGCATAGGCGGCATAGGAATCCGCGCGAGCGATCGCCAGCGTCTTCGGTACATTGACATTGTATTCGTGCGGTGGCGAAAACTGGCAGTCGGTGTAGCAGGCGCCGCAGGCGTGGCACAGATTGGCGAAATAATTCAGGTCGCCGTCGGAGAACGAGCGGCGCATTTCCATCGCCGGAAACACCGCGCACAGTCCCTCGCAGTAGCGGCAGGAATTGCAGACCGTCATCAGCCGGTCGGCCTCCTCGAGGATCTTAGTTCCGTGCATATTTTGCCGCTTCCTGTCCTGCGATGCGTCCAAACACGCTGCCGATGGTCATGCCGATTCCGGCCGCATAGCCCTTGCCCAGCACGTTGCCGGCCATGATCTCGCCGGCGGCGAACATGTTGGCCGAGGGTTTGCCGTCCTTCATCAGCATGCGCGCCTGCCGGTTCACGCGGGTGCCGAGATAGGTGAAGGTGATGCCGGGCCGCACCGGATAGGCATGGTAGGGAGGGCTCTCGATCCGCCGCGCCCAATGGCTTTTCGGCGGGTCCAACCCCTCGGTGCGGCAGTCGTCGAGGATGGTGTGATCGAAGGTGCCGGGCCTGACCGCGGCGTTGAAATCGCTGATGGTTTTTTCCAGCGCCGCCGGATCGAGCGCCAGTTGGCCGGCGAGGCCCGCGATCGAGGAGGCTTCGATCGGCGGGAACAGCGTTGGCATGAAGCTGTTGCGCGCGCTTTTGTCGAAAATGATATAGGCGATCTGGTCGGGCTGGGCGGCGACCAGGCGGCCCCAGATGGCATAGCGCTTCGGCCAGATGTCCTCGCCCTCGTCGTAGAAGCGCTCAGCGTTCTTGTTCACGACAATGCCGAACACCACGGAGTCGTGCCGGGTGATGATGCCGCCGTCGAATTTCGGGGCGCGGGCATCGATCGCGACCGCGTGGCATTGGGTCGGATCGCCGACCTCCTGCACGCCCTTTGCCAACAAAAGCTTCAGGATCGCGCCGCGGTTATAGGGGGTGCCGCGGATCAGGAAATTATCGGCGGCCTCGCCCCAGTATTCCCGGAGCCATTCGATATTGGCTTCGAAGCCGCCGGCGGCGGCCACCAGGCTCGCCGCGCGGAGGCTGATGCGGCCATCGCCGTGCTTCAGGACCGCGGATAGGAACATGCCGTCCTCGATGTGGAGGTCGGTCACGTCGGCGCCGTAGAGCATCTCGACGCCGAGATTTTCCGCCGTCAGGTACAGCGCGTTCAGCATCGCCCGGCCGCCGCCAAGAAAGAACGAATTGGTCCGCCCGAGACTGAGCGTGCCGCCCAGCGAGGGCTGCCAGCGCACGCCCTGTTCGACGATCCAGTTGAGGATGTCCTTGGACTCGGCGATCATGTGGCGAGCCAGTTCCTCGTCGGTCTGGCCGCCGGTGACGCGTTTAAGATCTTCCCAGAATTCCTCTTCGCTGTAGGGCCCGGTCAGGATCTCGGTCGCGGCGTCATGGGCACAGCGCATGTTGCGGGTATGCCGGGTGTTGCCGCCGCGATAGAATTTTGGCGCGCCTTCCAGCACCAGCACCGATGCGCCGGCCCGCCGCGCACTGATCGCGGCGCACAGCGCGGCGTTGCCGCCGCCGATCACCAGCACGTCAAACCTGCGATTTAAATCGACCATGCCTTCTTATTTGCACGAAAGTAAAACGAAGGCCATGCAAACGCAAAGGCGGCCGTCCGGCGGCTCAGGCGGCTACCGCCTGGCGGGTCTCGATGGTCCGGCCGCCGCGATAGACCGCCATCGCCGCGACGATGCCGAGCACCGCGGCGAACATCAGCCAGAATCCGGGCGATGCCTTGTCATCGGTATACTTTATCAACAATGTCGACGCGAATGGCGTGAAGGTACCGAACAATCCCGCGGCGAGCGCAAAGGCCAGGGAGAAACAGGTGGTGCGGACATGCTTCGGAACGATCTCCACCAGGCAGCCCAGCATGGTGCCGCTGTAGACGCCGAAATAGAACGAGAACATCATTTCGACGGCCAGCATCTTGCCAAAGGTCGGCTCGGCCACCAGCCAGTGCAGCGCGGGATAGGCGGTCAGCAAGGCAAGGCCGGCGATGGTCATCAATACCGGCTTGCGGCCGATCCGGTCCGAAAGCGCGCCGCCGACCGGATTCCAGAAGAAGTTGGTGACGGCGACCAGCACCGTGACGAGGAGGGCATCCTGGCTGGAGAGCTTGAGGACGGTCTTGCCGAAGGTCGGCGTATAGACCGTGACGAAGTAGAAGGTCGTGGTGGTCAACACCGCGATCATCATGCCGAGCAGGACGATGCGCCAGTTGGCGAGCGCGGAGGCGAATACTTCGCTGGCGGTCGGATGCTTCTTCATGGCCAGAAATTCCGGCGTCTCCTCCAGCGTCCGCCGCAGAAAGAAAATGACTGGAATGATGAGGCAGCCGATGAAGAACGGAATGCGCCAGCCCCAGGCGGCGACGGTTTCCTTCGGCATCAATTCGCTGAGCCCAAATCCGATGATCGCAGCGACAAAAATCGCAACCTGCTGGCTTGAGGACTGGAACGAGGTATAAAAACCCCGGTTGCCGGGCGTGGCGATCTCGGCGAGATAGACCGAGACGCCGCCGAGTTCGACGCCGGCGGAGAAACCCTGCAGCAGGCGGCCGATCACCACGATGACCGGCGCGGCGAGCCCGATGGTGGCATAGCTCGGGCAGAGTGCGATCGTCACCGTACCGATTGCCATGATCGCCAAGGTAACGATCAGTCCCTGGCGGCGCCCGATCCGGTCGATATAGGCGCCGAGCACGATCGCGCCGACCGGCCGCATCATGGCGCCGAGCCAGAAAACGCCGAAGGTTTGGAGCAGCTTGGCGGTGTCATCGACGTTCGGAAAGAAAGCGTTGCCGATATAGCTTGCGTAAAAGCCGAACAGGAAGAAATCGAACTGTTCGAGGAAATTGCCGCTGGTTGCGCGCAGAATGGCGCCAATCCGCGATTTGATCTGTGGCGGCTGCGATACCGACGCTTGCGACATGGCGAGTTTCTCCCCGTTTGCAATTTGCCGGTGCGAACGAGGCCCCTTGATCGCCCTGCCGGCACCTGTGTTGCTTGGCCGCAATCTGCCATGGCAGCGTCGCCCGACCAACCGGAAAAAGTCGGGCGGACCACTATCCCTTTGGATATGGATAGCTTTTCAATTCTTCGGGGGGACGGAGGCCCGCAGCCATTGCCGGAAGGCCGAAAGCTTTGCCGGTTCCGCTCTGGCCTCGGGTGAGACCAGATAGAAGCCGGCATCGGCGGGCAGCGTGATCTCAAATGGAACCACGAGGCGACCCTTGGCGATGTCAGTCTCGACATAGGAGGTGCGGCCCATGGCGACGCCGAAGCCGTCGATCGCCGCCTGCACGGTCATGAAAATCAGATCGAAGGTCAGTCCGGGCTGCCTTGATATGTCCGCCGGCAGTCCTGCCGCGGTGAGCCATAGCCGCCAGTCGTCGTCGTAGCCGCTGCTCGAGTGCAGCAGGGTGTGGTGCGCCAGATCTTCCGGGCACCGCAGCGGCTTATTGCCCGCGAGCAGGGCCGGACTGCAGATCGGGAACAGTTCGTCGGCCATCAGCCAGTCGGCGCGCAGCCCCGGCCAGTGGCCGCGGCCATAGCGGATCGCAGCGTCGACATCGCCGGTCCTGAAATCGACCAGGGAGGTCGAGGTGGTGATGCGAACATCGATGCCGGGATGGGCTTGCTGGAACGTGGACAACCGCGGCAGCAGCCACTTCGCGGCCAGCGACGCCAGCGTAGAGACCGTCAGCACATGGCCTTCACCTTTGCGCCTGAGCCGGTCGGTGGCGAGCCTGAGGTCGTTGAAGGCGGCGCGAACCCCGGGCAGGTAATCCCGGGCTTCCGGTGTCAAGTCCAGCGTCCGGTTCCGCCGCACGAACAGGCGGATGCCCAGCTCCTGCTCGAGCCGCCGGATCTGATGGCTGATGGCGGTCTGCGTCACGTTCAGCTCGGACGCCGCGACCGTGAAGCTCAAATGCCGGGCAGCGGCCTCGAAGGCGCGCAATCCATTGAGCGAAGGCAGCCTGGCGGTCATGAGGATGGCCTATTCCATGACATTATCTCATGAGAAGGGAAAAGGAATGTCGTTTGCCGAAAGCTCGGTAAGCCCTCATGTTTCTAGCTAACAGCTTATGGTTTGGAGGCTATCATGTCCACCTGTGCACATCTAACAATGACAAATAATCATGCCAAGGGGGTTTTGGCGGAGCTCGGCGCGACGTTCCACACCTGGCGCGAGCGTGTTCGTCAGCGGCGCGAGCTGGCGCATTGGAGCGATCGCGACCTGCACGATGTCGGCCTTTCCTGGAGCGATGTCATTCGCGAGGCCGAAAAGCCGTTCTGGCGGGCTTGAAAGGCAGCCAAGGCTGGCGCCGCCCTCGAAGGGGACGCCGGCCTTCTTTGAGCTCGGGAGCCCCGCGATGTCGGTGTTTCAGTTCGACAACCTGCAGCAATATTCGGATGTTCTGCGGCTGCATGACGGCCGGCCGGTGACGTTGCGCTTTGTCGAGCCCGATGACGCTCTTGCGCTTCAGAACTACTTCCGCGGGCTGTCGCAGCGCTCGCGCCACAGCCGGTTTCTCGGCACTCTGAGCGAGCTCCCGGGGCCGCTGCTCGATGAATTCATCCATCCCGGTCAGGGCGACCGCTTCAGCGTGATCGCGACCATGACGATCGGTGGCTTTGAGACCGTCGTCGGCGAAGCCCGCTACGCGTTCGATGCCGACCGTGAAAGCTTCGAATTCGGTCTCTCGATCGATGACCGCTGGCAGGGCCAGGGCATCGGCTCGGCGCTGCTGAAGAACCTGCAGTGCCGCGCCGCCGCGTTCGGCGCCCGTCGGATGTTCGGCGACACCTTGCGCTCCAACGCGGTCATGATTGGCCTCGCCGGCAAATCCGGCTTTGCCTTCATGCCGAGCCCGGGCGACTGGAAGCTGGTGCGCTTCGAAAAGACGATCGATTTGACGCCACAGGACATCCCCTGCGCCAGCTGGCGGCTTGCGGCCGAACAGATCACGCAGGCGGCGGCGATTTGAAAGTCGAGGAGGGTGGGCAAAGCCGTCGGATCGCGCGAACGCGCGAGGCGATGGCTTGCCACCGTGTCGGTTAAGAAGATGGGCACGGCGCAAGGGCGCCTTTGCGCCACCCTGCAAAACGGGCTCAAATACCGGCCGGCAAACCTTTTCCGTCATTCAGAAAACACGCGACCTCGTGTGCTCCTCCGACATCGGTCAAACCAGGGGTCTCGATCTGGCAGCGCGCCATGACATGGCGACAGCGGGTGTGGAAGGCGCAGCCTGTGGGCGGATGGATCGGGCTCGGCACGTCGCCCTCGATCGGCGGCGTCGGCCGCTTGGCGATGGGGTCTGCGGCGGGAACCGAGGCCAACAGCGCCTGGGTATAGGGGTGACGCGGGTTGGCGAAAAGCTCGGATTTGTTGGCGCTCTCGATGATGCGCCCGAGATACATCACGGCGACGCGGTGGCTGATATGGGCCACCACGGCAAGATCGTGGGCGATGAACAGATAGGAGAAGCCATGCTGGCGCTGCAGGTCGATCAACAGATTGATCACCTGGGCCTGGATCGACACGTCGAGCGCCGACACCGGCTCGTCGCAGACGATCAGATCCGGCCCCAGCGAGAGCGCCCGGGCGATGCAGATGCGCTGGCGCTGGCCGCCGGAAAACTGGTGCGGATAGTTGCGCATCTGATCCGGCCGCAAGCCCACCTGCTCGAACAATTCCGCGACTCGCTCGCGCTGTTTGTTGCCCACCGCGATGCCGTGGACGCCGAGCGGTTCGCCGACGATGTCGCCGGCCCTCATCCGAGGATTGAGCGAGGCGAACGGATCCTGGAACACGATCTGCATCGAGCGCCGGATCGCGCGCAGCTCGGCCTTGCCGAGATGAGTGATATCCGTGCCCTTGAGCCGGATGCTGCCCGCGGTCGGCTCGACCAGGCGCAAAATGCTGCGCGCCACCGTCGATTTGCCGCAGCCGGATTCACCGACCAGACCAAGCGTTTCGCCGACGCCGACCCGGAAGCTGACACCATCAACGGCGTGCACGGTGCCGGCGCGGCGGCGAAAAAGCCCGCTTCGCAGCGGATAGTGTTTGACGAGGTCGGATACTTCGAGCAGCGCCCGCGCCTTTCTCATGGCAGCCTCACGGTTTCGGCGGCGCGCCAGCAGGCCGCCCAATGATCCGCCCCAAACTTCTCCAACGGTGGATATTCCTCGCGGCAGCGCGCCATCGCGAGCTCGCAGCGCGGGGCGAACGCGCAGCCTTGTGGCAATCGGGTCAGGGACGGCACCGTGCCCTTGATCTCGGCCAGGCGTGCATCGGAATTCGCTCCCGGCGATGGCAGTCGCGGAATCGAGGCCATCAGGCCACGCGTGTAGGGATGCCGGGGCTCGGCGAAAAGGGTTTCAACACCGGCTTCCTCGACCTTCTTTCCAGCATACATCACGATGACGCGCTGCGCCGTCTGCGCCACCACGCCAAGGTCGTGCGTGATCAGCACCAGCCCCATGCCGAGCTCCTGCTGCAGGTCGAGCATCAGCGCCAGGATCTGTGCCTGGATGGTGACATCGAGCGCGGTGGTCGGCTCGTCGGCGATCAACAGCGCCGGCCGGCAGGCCAGCGCCATCGCGATCATGGCGCGCTGGCGCATGCCGCCCGACAGTTGGTGCGGATATTCCAGCGCGCGGCGCTCGGGTGCGGGAATCCTGACCCGTTGCAGCATGTGGATAGCCTGCTGCCACGCCGCTTTCCGGGACATGGTCCGGTGCAGGCGGATCGCTTCGCTGATCTGGTCGCCGATCCGCATCACCGGGTTGAGCGAGGTCATCGGCTCCTGGAAGATCATCGAGAGGCGATTGCCCCTTAATTCCCGCATCTTCGATTCATCGAGCGTGAGCAGCTCAACTCCGTCGAGCCTGATCGAGCCGCCGACGATCCTGCCCGGCGGATCGGGCACCAGGCGCAGGATCGACAACGCGGTCACGCTCTTGCCGCAGCCGGATTCGCCGACGATGGCCAAGGTCTCGCCGCGGCGGACCTGAAAGGAGACGTCGTCGACCGCCCGGAACAGCCCGGAATTGGTGAAGAAGACCGTCTGCAGTCCCTTGACGTCGAGGACGGTATCCTCGGTTGGCGTCCTGTTCATCAGCCGCGCTGCCTGGGGTCGAGGATGTCGCGAAGCGCGTCACCCAGGAGATTGGTCCCGAACACCGCGAGGCTGATGGCAATCCCCGGGAAGATGACCAGCCACGGCGCGGTGCGAACGTACTCCGCCGCCGATTCCGAAAGCATCCGTCCCCACGAGGGATAAGGCTCGGGAATGCCGAGACCGAGAAAGGACAGCGAGGCTTCGGTGAGGATGGCCGAGCCGAGCTGCGCGGTCGCCAGCACGATCAGCGGCGCCAGCGTATTGGGCAACACATGCCGCAGCGCCACGCGCATTTCGCTCATGCCGATCGATTGGGCCGCCTCGACGAAGGACAATTCGCGTAGCGCCAGCGTGTTGGCGCGGATCACCCGGGCGACCGAAGGGATCAGGGGGATGGCGATCGCGATAATGGTGTTGGGCAGCGAGGGCCCCAGCGCCGCCGTCATCACCAGGGCCAGCACCAACAGCGGCAGGGCCTGCAGGATATCGACGATGCGCTGGAACAGGAGATCGATCCAGCCCGACAGATAGCCCGACACCAGGCCGATGATGACGCCAATGACCGCACCGAGCGCGGTCGATCCGATGCCGACGGCGAGCGATATCCGCGCGCCGTGAATGATCCGGCTGAAGACATCGCGGCCGAACGAGTTCGTCCCCATCCAATGCAACGCATTGGGCGCGGCAAGCGCGTGGGCGGCATCGACCGCCAGCGGATCAAAGCGGCAGATGACATCGGCCAGCCCCGCTGCCAGCACAAACATCACCATGATGAGCAGGCCGGCGGTCCCCAAAAGGTTGCGTTGCGCCAGGAACAGAAACCTGCGCCAGCCGTGGGTGGAATAGGCCCCCGCGCGTCGAAGCTCGGTGTCGTAGTTGATCGCGTCCAAATCGTTTAGCCCCTGTTCCTTGCGGGTGTCCGTCTCGATCAGTCGGTGAATCTGATCCGTGGGTCGAGCGCCGCGTAGAGCATGTCGACCGCGAAGTTCGTCAGCACCACGATCACGGCGATCAGCATCACGAGGTTCTGGACGATCGGATAGTCGCGCCACCGGATCGCTTCGACCAGAAAGCGGGCGACGCCGGGAATGTTGAAAACGGTTTCGGTGACGATCAGCCCGCCGATCAGGAAGGCCGCCTCGATGCCGAGCACCGTGATGACCGGAAGCATGGCGTTCTTCAGCGCGTGGTGATAATTGACCACAGCCTCCGAGGCGCCTTTGGCGCGGGCGGTGCGAATGTAGTCCTGCCGCAGGATTTCGAGCATCGACGAACGCGTGATCCGCATCACCAGCGCGGCGCTGCGAAATCCCACCGCCAGCGCCGGGATGCCATACATCGCGATGGTCTCGGTCCAAGTTGTCGGGTTCGGATTGAAGATCGGCATGGTTCCGAACAGCTTAACCGAGGCCATCAGGATCAACAGGCCGAGCCAGAAAGGCGGCAGCGACAGCCCGCTCAGGCTGACGACGCGCAGGACATAATCGAGCCGCGTGCCCTGCCTGACCGCGCTGATGACGCCTGAGGGAATGCCGATCGCAGCCGAGAACACCAATGCCAGTCCCGCCAGCCGCGCCGTGATCGGAATCCGCGGCAGGATCTCGTCGAGCGCGGGTTTTTCCGAAACATAGGAATAGCCGAGATCGCCGTGCAGCAGCCCAAAGATCCAGTGCCCATATTGCCAGACGATCGGCTGATCGAGCCCGAGCTCCCGTTCCAGATTGAGCTTGTCGGCCGGATCGACATAGCCGGCGGCGGCAAACAGGATGTCGACGATGTTGCCCGGCACGATGCGCAGCAGCACGAAGATGATCACCGAGATGCCCAGGAGAGTCACGAGCATCAAAGCGAGGCGTCGCAGGATATAGGCAAGCACCTGGCGGCTCCCGTCAACTAAATGAACGATCGCGTGAAACTTGTCCTATCCGAGCTCCCGGACCTCATCCTGAGGAGCGAGCCTTCGCCCGGGGGGCGAGGGCTCGCGTCTCGAAGGATGGCCGCTTGCACCGTCGTTTGCGGCCATCCTTCGAGACGCATCGCTTGCGCGATGCTCCTCGGGATGAGGACCGGGGAAGCGGCCAAGCTTACTTGTCCAGCCATACGTCCTCGTAGCGATAGCCGTTATAGGAGCTGTTCACCATCACGGTGATACCCTTCACGTAGGGCTGCCAGCAGGTGCCCTCGCGGCTATAAAAGATGATCGGGCGCGCGACATCCTCCTGCAGCTGCTTGTCGATCTCCCAGACCAGCTGCTTGCGCTTGGCGACGTCGGTCTCCTGCGATTGCACGTCGAACAGCTTCTCGATCGCGGGATTGCAGTAATTGGTATAGTTGCGCTCCGACTTGCAGGAGTAGTTCTCGTAGAATGACTGATCGGGATCATCGACCGCATTGCCGGTGAGGTTGAGGCCGAGCGCATAATCCTTGCGCGCCACTTTGGAAAACCAGTTGGCGGTTTCGACGAGGTCCAATTCGCCGTCGACATAGATGCTCTTGAGCTGGTCGATCAGGATCACGGCGGGATCGCGGTAGACCGGAATGTTGCGGGTCGAGACCTTGACCGCGAGGTGCTTGTCCGGTCCATAGCCGGCTTTTTGCATCAGTTGGCGCGCCGCCTCGCGGTTGGCGTTGACGTCGGGGCCATAGCCCGGGATCGTCTCCAGCATTTCCTTCGGCATGCCCCAGATCCCGCCCGGCGGCGGCAGCATGCTGCCGCCGATATCAGCCTGGCCTTCGAACAGGATGGAGATGAACGCCTGGCGGTCCAGTGCCAGCGCCAGCGCATGGCGGATATCGGCGTTGTCGAATGGCGGCGAGGTTGCGTTGACGATGATGTTGGTCGAGACATTGGTCGGAGCGACCACGCAGACCGCGTTCGGCGCCTGCGCCTTGACGTCCTTCAGCAGGGGGATCGTGACCTCGGTCGGAAAGGTCATGTCGAACTGGCCGGCGATAAAGGCCAGAATGGCGGTCGAGCGATTGGGGATGATGGTGAACTCGATGCCGTCGAGATGCGGCAGGCCCTTTTTCCAATAATCGGGGTTACGGGTGAGCTTGATCGATTCATTGGCCTTGAACTCGACGAACCGGAAAGGACCGGTGCCGATCGGGTGGGTACGCATGTCCGCCGGCGAAACATGGCAGGGATAGATCGGCGTGTATCCGGAGGCGAGCAGTGCCAGCAGCGCCGGCTGCGGCCGCCTGAGGTTGAACGCGACCTCGAAGTCGCCTGACGTCGTGACGTCGACGACCTCGTCATACCAGGCCTTGCGCGGGTTCTTGCGAAACTTTTGCGTTGACTTGCCCATCAGCAGGTCGAAGGTGCATTTGACATCGGCCGAGGTAAACGGCACGCCGTCGTGCCACTTGACGCCCTGTCGCAGCTTGAAGGTCAGCCTCTTGTGGTCGCCGCTCCAGGCCCAGCCCTCCGCGAGCTCCGGCACGATCGATTCCATGCTGTTTTGCGCGACATCCTGCTTGTAGATGACGAGGTTGTTGAAAACCGGCATGAAGGGGATGTTGACCGAGTAGGTCGCCTCTTCGTGAATCGAAGCGCTGCCCGGGCTGTCCCGATGGTAGAGCCGCAAGATGCCGCCCTGCTTCTCCGCCGCATCGGCCAGGCCGCACGCCGTCAGCAAACATGCCAGCATGACAGCCAGCGCCTGCACGCTCCGCATGGTTTCCTCCGGGAACATTCGGTCTCATAGGGGACCGATTTTGTGCGAAGTTATCAGGATCGCGCATCCAGGCAACCAGTAAGGCCGCAGCCTGATTGGGACCTTCGGACCACGCGCACTGGCCTCTCGCTCCCTCTCCCGCTCTTCGCGGGGGAGGGTGGGGTGGGTGCGCGGCATCGGCGGTGTTGCGTGTGGCCGGGATACCCGATGGATGGATTTTCGCCCGTTGAGGCACCCCCACCCCAACCCTCCCCCGCAAGTGCGGGAGAGGGAGCGCAGCATCGCAAGCGTCGATATAATCAGAACTTCGGAAATGCTGGACTAGGATAAGGTCATGATCGCGCATCCTTTGACCTTTTGATCGCAGACATCGCGCCTTCGTGTTCAGCGATATCCTCATGCCGGATTAGCAGATGGCACCGCCCCCATGATCCCCTGGTTGCAGATCGATAGCGCCATCGTGCCTGGCACCGAGGTCGAACTGCGGCTGATGCAGAGAGGGCCCGAGTTCTCGATGAAACTCGGCCCAAACGAATTGATGAACAGTCGGCTGAGCGGATCGGAAGAGGCGCTGGCCACGCTGGCCTGGCGGAAAATCGCCGCGGTGGCGCGGCCGCAGCTCTTGATCGGCGGATTGGGCATGGGCTTTACGCTGCGCGCTGCGCTGGCTGTTGCGGGAACCGAGGCGCGGATCACGGTGGCCGAACTGGTGCCCGCGGTCATTGCCTGGGCGCGCGGTCCGATGGCGGAGATGTTCGGCGGCAGCCTCGACGATCCCCGCGCGCGCATCTTGACCGCCGATGTCGCCAGCGTGATCCGATCCAGCGCCTCGGCGTTTGATGCGATCCTGCTCGATGTCGATAACGGCCCCGAAGGCCTGATTCGCCGCGCCAACGATGCGCTCTACGATGCCGGGGGGCTGCAGGCGACCCGCCGGGCATTGCGGCGAGGCGGCGTTCTCGCGGTGTGGTCGTCGGGGCCGCATCCGACATTTTCCAAACGGCTGCGCGGCGCCGGTTTCGACGTCAGCGAGGTCGCCGTCCGCGCCACCGCCAAGCGCAGCGGGGCGCACCATGTGATCTGGCTGGCGACGAAGTCTTGAGGCGTGCCCTGGCGGACCAGCCGGAAGCAGTAGTTTTCGCCATGGCTGCGGTGCGAACTTACCAATTTGGCAAGGAGAGCGGGTGGCTCAAGAAGGTGCACCAAACCAGCATACCGAGCGTGTATACTTTTTTCA
Organism: uncultured Alphaproteobacteria bacterium; assembly: GCA_963736075.1. Classification (GTDB taxonomy): domain Bacteria; phylum Pseudomonadota; class Alphaproteobacteria; order Rhizobiales; family Xanthobacteraceae; genus Bradyrhizobium. The sequence goes on from CAVTNW010000005.1 coordinate 77,712, forward strand.
TTTCAACAGGAGGGTGTCATGACCATCGCTGCACTGCCTCGGACGGCTCTCTCCATTGTTCTCGCAATAGCGTTCGCAGGCTCGGCGCGGGCCGAAGAGTCCCCAAAACTGTCCGGCTATAATGCCGACATCAACCAAAGCTCGATATCCGGCATCTCCTCTGGCGCGTTCATGGCGGTGCAGTTCGCCACCGCCTGGTCGTCGGTGATCACCGGCGTCGGCGTGGTGGCCGGAGGGCCCTATTGGTGTGCGCGCGCCGACTCCGACGATTTCATCAACGGCTTTACGCTCCCGATCCTGACCGCGACCGGGTCGTGCATGGTCGGGCCGCCGCCCGACATCGGCGACCTCTTTGCCAAGGCCGACGCCAAATCCGCCTCCGGCGCCATCGATCCGCTGCGGCTGGTGAGCCGGCAGAAGGTCTATGTCTTCCACGGTTATAATGATGCCGTGGTGGCCAGGTCGGTCACCGATGCGGCCGCGGATTTTTATCGGCATTATCTGGGCGAGGCCCACCGCGGCAACCTGTTCTATCAGACCACGATTGGCGCCGGGCATTCGCTGGTGGTCGCGCAGGCCCAATCGCAGGACGGCCTCGACGGTTGCAAGGACAACGAGGCCCCTTTCATCGACACCTGCGGCTATGATCAGGCCGGCATCATTCTGCGGCACATCTATGGGGCGCTGAACGCGCCGAACCGGGGGCCATTGACCGGCACGGTGAAGATCTTCGACCAGTCGGTTTACACCGCGCCCGACGATCCCGGCCCGCTCAGCCTGGGCGCCACCGGCTACGTGTTCGTGCCCAGGGAATGCGAGGCCGGTGCGGCGTGCCGCGTCCATATTGCGCTACATGGCTGCAAGCAGGATTTCGGCGACGTCGATCGGCGCTTTGTCGATGATACCGGCTACAACGCCTGGGCCGATACCAACCGACTGATCGTGCTTTATCCGCAGACCACCGCGAGCCCCTATCTGCCTTCCAATCCGCAAGCCTGCTGGGACTGGTGGAGCTACGTCAACCACGAGGACAGCTATGTGACGAAGTCCGGACCACAGATCCGCACCATCAAGGCCATGCTCGACGCGCTGACGTCGGGCGCCAAGCCTGTGGTTGCGACCGCGCCGGCTCCGGTGGCGGCGCCGACTGCGCTCAGCGTCATCGATATCTCGGACACGTCGGCCGATCTGGCGTGGGCGCCGCAATCCGGCGTGGCAACCTATCGCGTCCAGCGTGCCGGCGCCGACGGTGCGTTCACTGCGGTGGGAGATGTGACGGGCGCGAGCTTCGCCGATGCCGGCCTGACACCAAAGTCCGCCTATCGCTGGCGTGTGGTGGCTGTTGTGAACGGGAGCGAGGGCCCAGTCTCCAGCGAGGCCACGGCCACGACGAAAGCCGCTCCGGCCCCCTGCGATCATCCCGGCAGTTGTCCGATCGGTAATTGAGGACCGTGTGTCGCAACGCAACAACATATATTCATCAAGATTAAAACATCGCGCCGAAATTTGTCCGTCATTGTTTTTGCAGGGCTCGATGGTAGTTTGCTTCGGGGACTAAACCTGAAGAAGGAAGCGATGATGATTCGAACGATATTTTTTGCTACGGCGTTAGCTCTTGGTTTCGCAACGGCTGGCAACGCGGCCGTTACCGCCGTGCAGGTCGGCTCCCAGTCCAGTCTCACCATCAAGGTTGCCGAAGGATGCGGCCCCGGCTTCTGGCGAGGCCCCGGTGGTCGCTGCCATCCGATGGCCATGGACCGGGCATGCCCTCCCGGATATCACCTGGGTCGCGAGGGCCGACGGTGCTGGCCGAACTGAAACCGGTTACGCGCTGAGTCGAATTGTTGCACAGCGCGCGCTCTTTCTTACCTCGCCCCGCTTGCGGACCGCTTGCGGGGAGAGGTCGTCCGGCGAAGCGCAGCGAAGCCGGGCGGGTGAGGGGCTCTCCGCGAGTTCAACTCGCGGTGACAGCCCCTCACCCCAACCTCTCCCCGCCAAGCGCGGGGCGAGGGAGCGCACCGCCGCTGCGGCGGGAATGTTCAGCTATAGATCTCGAACAGGCCGGCGCCGCCTTGGCCGCCACCGATGCACATGGTGACGACGCCCCATTTGGCCTTGCGGCGGCGGCCTTCCTGCAGGATGTGGCCGGTCAGCCTTGCGCCGGTCATGCCGAAGGGGTGACCGATCGCGATCGAGCCGCCGTTGACGTTGTATTTCTCGGGATCGATACCGAGCTGGTCGCGCGAATACAGGCACTGGCTGGCAAAGGCTTCGTTGAGCTCCCAGAGATCGATGTCGCCGATTTTGAGACCGTGCCGCTTCAACAGCTTCGGCACCGCGTAGATCGGGCCGATGCCCATCTCGTCCGGCTCGCAGCCCGCCGCCGCCCAGGCCACGAAGCGACCGAGCGGCTGAAGTCCACGCTTTTCCGCGTCCTTGGCTTCCATCAGCACCACGGCCGCCGCGCCATCCGATAGCTGGCTGGCATTGCCGGCGGTGACGTATTTGCCAGGACCCTTGACCGGCTCGAGCTTGGAAAGCCCCGCCAAGGTCGTGTCCGGCCGGTTGCATTCGTCGCGATCGACGACATAGTCGACGATGCTCTCCGCCTTGGTCTGCTTGTCGACCACCTTCATCCGGGTCTTCATCGGGACGATTTCGTCCTTGAATTTTTGCGCCTGCTGGGCGGCGGCCATGCGGCGCTGCGATTCCAGCGAATATTCGTCCTGATATTCGCGGGCCACGTGATAGCGCTCGGCGACGATATCGGCGGTGTCGATCATGGCCATGAAGATGTCGGGAGCGGTCTTCAGGAGATCGGGATCGACCGCTTCCTTCGGTAGCGGTCCGCCGGGAACCGAGATGCTCTCGACGCCGCCGGCCACGATGCAATCGGCGCCATCGGCGCGGATCGAGTTGGCCGCCATCGCGATGGTCTGCAGCCCCGAGGAACAGAACCGGTTCACCGATACGCCGGCGGTCGATTTCGGCAGGCCGGCGAGCAGCGCGGCCTGGCGGCCGATATTGGGCGCGCCATGCGCGCAATTGCCGAGATAGCAATCCTCGACGTAATCCTTCTCGACACCGGCCCGCTCCACCGCGTGCTTGATGGCATGCGCCGCCATCGACATCGGCGGTGTGATATTGAACCCGCCGCGCCCGGATTTGGCGAGCCCGGTACGGGCATAGGAAACAATGACGGCTTCTCTCATGTTTGGTTTTCTCCCCGTGCAGTGGCCGATGATGCCCCGCGAAAAACGGTATTCGTACATAATCCGCCCTGGGGCAAACGAAAATGGGGCCGGCTGGGCTAGCATGGCGAAAACACGGCCCTGCCATGTCCCCATCACCGAAATCGGGTATTTTCGATTGCTGAGCCCCGGCGCGCGAGGCGAAGCCTCACGTCGCTCTGGCCATTGGGGCCATCTCGGATAAGGTCGCGGCAAATGGATCAGCAGGTGGCAGCGTCAACGGTTCTGGGCAACGGCATCATCGATTGGCTCGCCGACGAGGCGCTGCTCGATGCCGAACCGGCGGCGCTTTATGATGAGCTGTGCTGGCGCTTGCGTGGCGTCGGCATACCCATCCTGCGCGGGCAGGTCGCCTTTCGCATCCTGCATCCGCTCTACGCGGCCAGCACCATTAACTGGACCGCCGAGACCGGCGTTACGGTCGAGCTCTTGAGTCCTGAGAACAGCGGCCAGGCGCAATTCATGCGCAGTCCAAGGTGGCATGCCGTGACCCATCGGCTCCCGGTCCTGAGGCGCCGGCTGACCGGTGCGACCGCGCTGCTCGACTTTGACGAGCTTGAGCCTCTTCGCGATCTCGGCGGCACCGACTATCTCGTGCACCTGGTCGCGTTCGACCGGACCGAGCAAAACGGCATCATCTGTGTATGGCTCGGCGACCGCGCCAACGGGTTTACCGATGACGAGCTGGCGCTGCTGCAGCGCATCAGTCGCCAGCTCGGCATCGCGCTGAAATCGAAGATCGAGCGCATCGTCGCCCAGAACGTCGCCCACGCCTATCTCGGCAGGCGCGCCGGCCAGGCGGTGCTGAGCGGCCTGATCCGGCGCGGCAACGGCGAGAAGATCATGGCCGCGCTGTGGTACAGCGATCTGCGCCACTCGACCGAACTGGCCGACCGGCTGCCGGCCGAGGAATTCCTCGAACTGCTCGGGCGCTATTTCGAAATGACGGCATCCGCGGTGCTCGACCACGGCGGCGAGGTGGTATCGCTGATCGGGGACGCCGTGCTTGGCCTGTTCCGGGTCGAGGGCTCGGCCGAACAGGCCTGCGGCCGCGCGCTCGGGGCAGCCCTTGAGGCCCGCCGCCGCCTCATAGCCCTGCCGCCGCAGGCCACCAACCTCGCGCTCGATTTCGGCATCGCGCTGCATCTCGGCCAGGTCATCTACGGCAATGTCGGAATACCCGAGCGATTGCAGTTCACGCTGGTCGGGGTTGCCGTCAACGAGGTGGTGCGGGTGCAGGACCTGACCAAGCAGCTCGGCCACCCGATACTCGCCACCGCGGCCTTTGCCGGTGCCACCGCCGGGGCCTGGCACCCGCTCGGCGAGCACACCTTGCGCGGCTTCGAGACGCCGATGCCAATTCTGACGACGGCGCCGGCACAGGCCAACTGAGCCGGGAACCCCGCAGGTCCGGAGGGCGGATTGGAGGCCATCGATCCGCGCGAGGCGCGGACCGATGGCCGTAACCCGCCATCTCGCGGCGTGTAGCGGCGGATGACGCCTTCCGCCTTCGGCACTTCGAGCTGGACGGAAGTTGCGTGCAACTTCCGGCTCGAGCGGACAGGTTGGTTCCAATACGCCCCACGCGCCGGAAGCTCTCAAGCCAGCCAATTCTCCACCTTCAGACCGCGGATGCGTTTGAATTCGCCGATATTGGCGGTCACGATCGTGGCGCCGATCGCACAAGCATGCGCGGCGATCAGCAGATCGTTGCCGCCGATGGGCTTTCCGGCGGCCTCCAGGTCGGCGCGGATGCCGCCATATTCGGCATCCGCAGGAACCTCAAACGGCAGCACGTTGATCTCGCCGAGCAGGTCTTCGACGGCTTTGAGCAGCCGCTTCGAGCCGCTCTTGGCGCAGCCATAGCGGAGTTCGGCTGCCACAATGATGCTGATGCTGATGCAGATGTTGTCCTCGCCCACCCTGGCGATCCGCTTCGAAGCCCTGCCCTGCGGGTTCCTGATCAGCATGTGGCGAGTCAAAGCGCTTTCTCCGGCGCTGGAACGGAATCCTCGATCTCCGGAAAAGCATCTTCCAGTGGCTTCATCGTTTTGAGCAGGGCGACCAGCCCGCGCTTGCGCACCGGCACGATCACCAGACGATCGCCGTCGCGATGCATGATCGCTTCGTCGCCCGGCAGTTCGAACTCCACGGGAATACGGACCGCTTGATTGCGGCCATTGCGGAACAGTCTGACGTGCCTTTGCTCGGACATGGGCGGCCTCTTGGCATAGGCCTCAGACATCCGCCGATACGCGACGGATTGCAACAGGTTGCCAGCCGAACAATACCCCCATTAAGAGTTCGCGGCCGGCGCCTGGCAACCGATCGGCCAGCATGTCCTGCGCGGGCTCGAACGCCGATGCTGGTTCTCACGACTGCACCACGACAGACCGCTTTGAGCTGCGACACCCGCGCCACCATGCTAGCCTTCCCGTGGGCATCGCCAGAAACGCAGGGAGCACACCGCATGGGGCGTCGCATCAATCGCTGCGTCGAACTTCTGGAGCAGGACCAGGCGATCTATTATGACGGTCCGCACAGCGGCCACGTGCTGACCCAGGCGCAGGGCCGCATCGATGCCGCAAGCTGGGCCGACTACATCAATGTCGGCATGGAGCACGGCTGCTTCGACATGACGGGCCTCGCGGAGTACATGCACGGCATGGTCGATGCCGGGCCGACCCGCTCGGGACACCGCACGCCGGCGGTGATCGTCGAGGCGCCGGTCAACGGCATCGATGCGGCGCAGGTGCGCTGTAACGCCTGGCAGTTCCGCCAGATCCTCGGCCGCGGGGTGCATGGCATCCTGCTGTGCCAGGCGGAAAGCGCCGATGCGGCGCGGGCCTTCGTGGAATCCTGTCGCTTCCCGCACAATACCAGGGGCGTCGATCCGGCGATCCCCTCGCCGATGGCGCGGATGGCGGGCGCGATCCGGGCCAAGGACGGCGGCACCGATCCTGCCGGCCGTAAGATGCTTGGCTTGGGAACGCGGGGGCGCGGATCGGAACCCACCGCAGCGCCGATCTGGGGGATTTCGACCGAGCAATACCTGGAGCGCTGCGATCCGTGGCCGCTCAATCCCAAGGGCGAGCTGTTGCTGGGAGTTAAGCTGGAAAGCCCTGAAGGCATCGCCCATTGCGAAGAGATCGTGGCGGTGCCGGGCCTCGCATTTGCCGAGATCGGCCCAGGGGACTTAAGTCTTTCGCTCGGCTACCTCACGATTCCCAGCGAGCCTTATCCTGCGGAAATGCAAGCAGCGCGCGACCGCGTGCTTTTGGCCTGCCGCAACAACGGCGTCGCCTTCCTGCAGGGCTGCACCGCGGACAACGTGATCGCCCGCATCGAGGAGGGCGTGCGGGTGATCGCGGGGCATAGCGAGGCCGCCGCGATCAAGGGCCGGGCTCACCAGCAGCGGACGTTGCCGGTGTGATGGCGGGCTCCCGCGGTCAGCGAGATCCCGACGCACTAGCCGAAAAACAGGCGGCAAATATCCGAGAAGAATGACGAGCAGCCGGTTGATCAGGAGATTGATATCCACCGCTGAACGATTGCTCCCCGTTTCGTAGCTTCGTAGCTTCGAAGTTTGAGCTGTGAGTAAAAATATACCATCCATGCACCAACATCGAGTGCTGCGGGAGAAGACATAGCGGGGAGGTCCGCTCGGCATAGCGTGAATTTTACTAGCCTTAAAAAGCCAGTCGCAATCGGGATAAGGCACCTGCTTTCGGCTCGACCCGGTCGCGATTGACCCGAACCGGTCATCGCCTCAATCGGGTCCGGCCCATAGCGCTGCATTCTGAACGATGGCTAGCGCTGCGCCGTCACGGAGAGCGCGCCAAATCCAGCGAACGCAGTCTTCAGTGGGCAGATCGAGCTCATGGTTCGAGCGAACAAATTTCTGGAAGTCTGAGCGCATGTGGGAATATTCGGTCACTACGTCACCCAGCTGCAGCGGCGAGGTTCGTTTCAGATCGTCCAATTCTGCAATCAAACTCTGGCAACTTCCGACGAAGAAGGTGGGGTCATCGTCTAGAACGCCTGGATTATCAAATCCCAGCGGCAGCCAGAGAGAGTTGTCCCACCATGGAAAGTTTTTAACCTTTAGCTTTCCACATTCGCCCGCCGCGAACCCCACGTTTTCGTCCGCGTAGCCCTCCAACTGCACGGCATGTCTAAGAAAGTCTATGACGGCTGCACCGTTGAGGCAGGAAATCGTTGCGATGGTGTCGGGGCGTTCTAGCCAAGTTGCTAGCCTCACTTCCAATCCCCTCGACGACATAAAGCTAGCGATTGACCCCTCAAAACCCTGGAGCCCGGCTGATCCCACGATCAGGTCCTTGGCCATCGTTCCCTCCACAGGAATTACGCATTAGTTGAATTGAAGCACGATCACGAAATGTCCGCACCTGGTAAATCGCGATATTTCAGTGCGCTGTAGAATTTGATCTCGGTCGGCGGCATGGCGTGCAAAAACTATGAATCACAACACTAACGCCTATGGGGGCGACCCTTGTGGTCGCCCTCTTTCAACGCGACGTATCCAGCAATTTCTTAACCTTGGGGTTTGAAAACTGAATCCTGCGGCGGGCCGTCCGTCGCATCCAAAACGTTCCGGCTTTGCCGTCCGAGGCCTCACACGATCCGCGTCGTCCGGTCGCCCCAATAGCGGTCGCGCAGCAGCCGTTTGTAGAGCTTGCCGGTCGGCAGCCGCGGCAGTTGCTGCTCGAAATCGATCGAGCGCGGCACTTTCTGGCGCGACAGCGACTGGCTGCAGAATTCGATCAGCTCCTCGGCCAGCGCCGGGCAGGGCGTCACGCCGGGCATCGGCTGCACCACCGCTTTGACTTCCTCGCCGAGATCGGCATTGGGCACGCCGAACACCGCGGCGTCGGCGATCTTGGGATGGGTGATCAGGAGGTTCTCGCATTCCTGCGGATAGATGTTGACGCCGCCGGAGATGATCATGAACGTCGCCCGGTCGGTCAGATAGAGATAGCCGTCGGCATCGACATAGCCGATATCGCCGACCGTGCTCATGCTGCCATCCGGTGAACGGGCCTCCCGGGTCTTGTTCGGATCGTTGAAATATTCGAACGGCGTGGCGGTCTTGAACCACACCGTGCCGGCGGTGCCGACCGGGCATTCCCGCATTTGTTCATCGAGAATATGCAGCTCGCCAAGCAGTACCTTGCCGACCGTGCCGCGGTGCGCCAGCCATTGCGCGCTGTCGCAGGCGGTAAAGCCGAGGCCTTCGGTGGCGCCATAATATTCGTGAATGATCGGCCCCCACCATTTGATCATGTCGTCCTTCACCGCGGCCGGACAGGGCGCGGCGGCATGGATGGCGATTTCCAGCGACGACAGATCATAGCGCCTGCGCACTTGCTCCGGCAGCTTCAGCATCCGCGAGAACATCGTCGGCACCAGCTGGCTGTGGGTCACGCCCCATTGTTGCACCAGCTGCAGGTAACGCTCGGGATCGAAATTTTCCATGATGATGGCGGTGCCGCCCATCCGGATCGTCAGATTGACCGCGGCCTGCGGCGCCGAATGATAGAGCGGCGCCGGCGACAGATAGACCATGCCCTCGCGGTAGCGCCAGAGATTTTGAAGGAAATCGAACAGCGGCAATTGCTGCGATGGCGGCTGCTCGGGCAGCGGGCGCAGGATGCCCTTGGGCCGGCCGGTGGTGCCGGAGGAATACAGCATCGCGGTGCCGACCGCTTCGTCCGCGATCGGCGTCGCGGGCAGCCCTGCGGTGGCATCCCGCAGTGAGACAATATGCTCACCTTCGCTCTCGCCATCGACCACGATGCAGAGTTCGACCCTGGGGCAATCCTTCAGCGCCTCGCGCGCGACGGCAAGCCGGGCCACCGACGTGATCAGGATGCGCGACTGGCTGTTATCGACGATATAGGCGAGCTCGCTCGCGGTCAGGTAGGAATTGACGCAGGTGAAATACAGGCCCGATCGCTCACCGGCGCCGCAGGCCTCCAGGTAGCGGCTGTTGTTCTCCATGAAGATCGCATAGTGATCGAGCCGCTTCAGGCCGCGATGGCGAAACAGATGGGCTAGCCGGTTGGCGCGGGCCTCCAGCTCGCGATAGGTCACGGCCTCGCCGGAGTTGGCCATGATGAAGGCGGGCTGCAGCGGCCGCAGATGCGCATGCTTGCCGGTATACATGGGGTCGGATGCTCCTATGCGGCCAGGTCGAGAATCTCGCGGACCTGCGCGCGCGTATCGATGCGGCGCGGGTTGCGGGGAATCCAGGGCGTGCCCATCGCTTGTTCTGCAATGCGTTCGAAATGTTCAGGCGCGACGTTGACCTCGCGCAGGCTGCGCGGCAGGCCGAGAGCGCGGATGAAACCGTCCAGGACGTCGCCGGCGTCCGCGCCGGGCTGCCCCATGGCGGCGGCGACCAGTTGCTGCCGCGCGGCGTTTTCGCAACTGTTCCAGCGCATCACCGCGGGCAGCATCACGCAGGACGTATAGCCATGCGGCACGGCATGAACGGCGCCGAGCACATAACCGATGCCGTGGCTCGCGCCCATCGGCACCCCCGACGATAGCGGTGCCATCGAGAGCCAGGTGCCGATCTGACAATCCATCCGCGCGTCGAGATCGTGCGGGTCGGCTTTTACGCGCGGCAGCGCCTGCGCGAGCATCGACAGTCCCTTCAGGGCTTGGGCGTCGGCGAAAGGATGGGCCTCGCGCGAGCACAGGCCTTCGACGCAGTGGTCGACGGCGCGGATGCCGGTCGAAAGCCACAGCCACTGCGGCGTATGAACGGTCACGGCGGGATCGAGGATGGCCGCGCGCGGCATCACCAGATCATGCCGCAGCATTTCCTTGACGCGGCCAGCCGCATTGGTGACGCCGGCGATGGCACTGAACTCGCCGCCGGCGATGGTGGTCGGTACGCTGATCTGGCGCACCAGGGGCGCCATCAAATCGCGCGGCGCGGCGCCGTGCTGCGCCCTGATCCTGTCGATGTCCTCGACGGTTGCGATATCGTTGGCGAGGCACAACTGCACCGCCTTGGCGCCGTCGGTGATCGAGCCGCCGCCGACGGTGACGATCAGATCGGCGTCGGCGTCGCGGGCCTGCGCGGTGGCGGCGATGACGGCCTCGCGCGGGGTGTGCGGCGGCATCGCATCGAAGGTCGCCACGCAGCGGTCACCCAGGCGATCGCGGATCTTGGCAATTTCCGGGGTCGACCGGTTGAGCGTACCGCTGACCATGAGGAACGCGCGGGAACGGTGCAGGCGGTCCATCTGCCGGGCAATCGCCTCGGCGGCGGGGTGGCCGAAAACGACTTCGTCCATGGCGCCGAAAACAACGCGACCCTGGTACATGCGGAAACTCCTCCCGGGCGGTTTTTATGGTTTGAAAGCAATCTAGCGGAGGAGATGCAGGAAGGGGAACCGAAAAATGGCGGTGTTGAACGAGGGCGACCACAAGGGTCGCCCCTACGAAACCGATGGCGTAGGGGCGCCCCTTGTGGGCGCCCTCGTGCCGCATCGCGCGAACGAAGTTTGTCGCGGCAGAGCGGCCACAAGGGCCGCCCCTATACGATCGACCTTTCGTAGGGGCGCCCCTTGTGGGCGCCCTTTTTGAGCCCCACTGTTGTGTCAGGTGAACGATCCGGAATTAATTCAAGAGCCCGGCGATATCGGCGATGGAGACCGGCTGCTCGCTGAACAAGATTTCCGCGGCCTCGCCTTCCCAGTTGCCCGCAGGTGGCTGCAACGGATCTTGCGCACTCAGCCGATGATCGAGGACCAATCGGGCATAAAGCGCCCGGCGCGCATCGGCCCCCTCCGCCGCTTCCCAGGTCATCAGCACGGCACTGGTGACATGATAAAGCGCGCTGGCGACCTGACGCGCGCTGTGTTCCAGATCAGGCTCAGCAGCGACGCGCTCGGCGAAGGCGAGCGTGCGGTCGAGCGAAAGCCGCAGGCGATCCCTGAACGCAGCCGGCACGCTTGTGGCCTCACCGAGCAGTTTCCCGAGCGCGGCGGCCAGCGAGCGATGGGCGCGGCTCTTGCCGACCGCACGGGCTGTGATGTCGAGTGCATTGATGTTGCTGGTGCCTTCCCAGAGCACGCCGATATGGGCATCGCGGATCAGCCGTGCATGCACCCATTCCTCGATGTAGCCGTTGCCGCCGCGGACTTCCATGGCGCCGGTCGCTACCGGAATGTTGTCGCGGCAGGCGCGGAATTTCAACAGCGGCGTCAGAATGCGCAGCAGGCTCTGCGCTTCCGCCGCGCCGGCATTGGCGCGGTCGAGCGCGTTGGCCGCAAACAGGAACATCGACAGCGCCTGCTCGGTCGGCACGACCATCTTCAACAGCTGGCGGCGCAGCAGGGGATATTCGATGATGACCTTACCGAACGCCATCCGGCTGCGGGCGCAGACCAGCGCCTCGTTGACGCAGCGCCGCATCATCGCGGCGGCGCGCACGCCGTGCGAAAGCCTGGACAGGTTGACCTGCTCCATCATCTGCTTGAGACCGCGCCCGGGATCGCCGACCAGATAGGCGACCGCGCCCTCCAGCAGGATCTCGCCGCTCGCCATCGAACGGGTGCCCAGTTTGTCCTTCAGGCGAACGATGCGATAGCTGTTGCGGCGGCCGTCCGCGAGCCGGCGTGGCAACGCAAACAAGGCCAGCCCACCGGTGCCTTTGGCCGCGCCTTCCGGGCGCGCCAGCAACAGTGCGACGTCGGCGTCGGCGTGCGAGCAAAACCATTTGTCGCCGAAAAGCCGCCAGACGCCGTCCTCGCAGCGCGCGGTGGTTTCGATCGCGCCGACGTCCGAGCCGCCGGAACGCTCGGTCATGAACTGCGTCCCCTTCCACAGCGTCGCCGGCTCGTCCGACAGCATCTTCGGCAACAGATAATCCTTCAGCTCGGCGCTGGCGAATTTGCGGATCAGATGGATCGAGGTGTCGGTGACGCTGATCGGACACATCAGGCCGAATTCGGCCTGCACGAACAGATATTGCAGCGCGTATTTCGCGACCGCGGGCAGCGGGCGGTTGATGCCGAGCGTGCCGGCCCGATGGCTCATGGCGTGGAACTGGAAATCGCCGAACGCGATTTGCTCCATCTCGCGGTAGGACGAATGGTAGTCGATCCAATCCTCGTCGCGACCGAAGCGGTCACGCGCATGCAAGACCGGCGGGTGCTTGTCGGCGGCTCGCGCCAATTCGTCGAGCCGGCCGCCCGCCAGCGCGCCCATGCGCTGGAAATGCGGTTCCAATTGGCGAAAGTCATCCGAATTCAAATACAAGGGCAAAAGATCACCCAGGCCACGATCGAGCGCATAGAAATTCTGTCCGATGCAATCCGGCGCCATGTGATCGGCGCCGCGCCGGAGCTGCTGCGGTTCGGAGGCGTCGGACGATTGGCTGGACGGTGGCCCGTGCATCTTGAACCTCGTTCCCTGGCCGATCGGCTAGCTGGACGCCGTCCGCGCTGACACGCAGCATGGCCGCAGCAGCCACTAATATCGCCTTCCGGCAATTTATTCCAACTCGATCAGTCAGTTCGACAGGATTTGGGGTGTTGGGCCTGCACAACAAATTTGCTTGATCCCCGGCGGTTCTTGAACAGACTGCCCCAAAATCTCATGTTGATGTCGCCGCTCATTGGCTGCGTGAGCGACGACCGCGGCAAAGGGCCAAGGCAGATGAAAGCTGCAACGGAGCGATTGGCTGAGAGCCCGATCGCGGATTTCCACGAGTGGCGCGGCCTCAAGCCGTTGATCATGCTGCTGGCCGTCGGCTTGTCGGGCTGCGGCGACAAACCGCAACCGCAGGCCGCGGCCGGTCCGCCGCCCGTCACGGTCGCGCAGCCGGTCAAACGTACCGTCACCGACTGGGATGAATTCACCGGACGGTTCGACGCCGTGGAAGAGGTTCAGGTTCGCGCCCGGGTCGGCGGCTTCGTCACCAACGTCGAGTTCCGTGACGGCGCCTTCGTCAACACCGGTGACCTCTTGTACATCATCGATCCTCGCCCCTTTGAGGCGATCGCCGAGCAGGCGGACGGCCAATTGTCGGATGCTCGCGCCAAGGGCGAACTCGCCAGGCGCGAACTCGACCGAGGGCTGACTCTCGTTCAAACCCAGGCGGTTTCCGAGTCCATTGTCGACCAGCGCCGTCAGGCCATGCAGGCGGCCAAGGCCGCGGAGATGCAGGCCGAAGGCGCGCTCAAGGCGGCCCAGCTCAACATCGAATTCACGCACGTGGTCGCCCCGATCAGCGGACGGGTGAGCCGCCATCTCGTCAGCGTCGGCAATCTCGTGCAGGGCAGCGACAACGGCGCCGGCACCATGCTGACCTCGATCGTCTCACTCGATCCGATCTACATCTATTTCGACCTGGATGAGGCGACCTATCTCAAATACAACCGGCTCTATTTCGCCGGTCAGCGCCCGAGTTCGCGCGAGACCCCGAACCCGGTCCAGGTGGCGCTGACCGGCGAGACCAAGCCATCTCACGATGGCAAGATGGATTTCCTCGACAATCGGCTGGATGTCTCGACCGGCACGCTGCGTGCGCGGGCGGTGATCCCGAACAAGGATTTTTCCATTCTGCCCGGGCAATTCGGGCGCGTCCGCTTGATCGGCAGCGCGCCCTACGAAGCTCTGCTGCTGCCCGACACGGCGATCGCAACCGATCAATCGCGCAAGATCGTCCTCGTGGTCAAGGAGGACGATACCGTTGAGGCGCGGCCGGTCGTCCTTGGGCCCCTCGACGACGGCTTGCGGGTGATCCGCGAGGGACTGAAGCCGGAGGACCGCGTGATCGTCGAGGGCCTGCAGCGCGCGCGCGTCGGCGCGAAAGTTTCGCCGCATCCGGCCGCGACCGGCAGCAAGACATGAATCTCGGCCGGCTCTCCATCAATCAGCCGATCCTGGCGATGGTGCTGTCGATCGTGCTTCTGATCGTCGGCGCCATCGCCTACACCACGCTGCCGGTCGCGGAATATCCGCAAGTGGTGCCGCCGACCGTGGTGGTCACCACGCAATATCCCGGCGCCTCCGCACAAACCGTTTCCGACACCGTCGCGGCACCCATCGAGCAGCAGATCAACGGCGTCGAGGATATGCTGTATCTCTACAGCCAGGCGACCTCGAACGGTCAGCTCACCATCACCGTCACCTTCAAGCTCGGCACCGATCTCGACAAGGCCCAGGTGCTGGTACAGAACCGGGTCGCGATCGCGCAACCGCAACTTCCCGACGAGGTGCAGCGCAACGGTGTCGTCACCCGCAAGAACAGCCCGGACATATTGATGGTGGTGTTCATGCTGTCGCCCGACGACAGCTTCGACCAGCTCTACATCAGCAACTACGCGCTGCTGCAGGTTCGCGACCAGCTGCTTCGGCTCGACGGCATCGGCGACATCCAGATTTTCGGCGCACGCGATTATTCGATGCGACTTTGGCTCGATCCCGACAAGATCGCCAATCTCGGCCTGACCGCGGGCGATGTGCTGGCGGCGATCAGGGCCCAGAACCTGCAGATCACCGGCGGCCAGCTCGCCGCGCCGCCGATCGCGGACCGGGCGTTCCAGCCCAATCTTTCCTTCACCGGCCGGTTGACCGACATCCAGCAGTTCGAGGACATTCTCGTCAAAGCCGGCGCCGACGGCCGTACCGTGCGGCTGCGCGACGTGGCGCGGATCGAATTGGGGGCGTTGGACTACACCACCAACAGCTTCCTGCTGCGGAAAACCGCGGTGGCGATGCTGGTGACCCAGCGCCCCGGCTCGAACGCACTGGCCACGGCGAAGAATATTTCTGATGCCATGGTCAGGCTCAAGGCCAGTTTCCCCAAGGGGCTCGATTACAATATCGGCTACAATCCGACCGAGTTCATCGCGCAGTCGGTCAGCGAACTGATCAAGACGATCTATGAGGCGATGGCCCTTGTCGTCATTGTGGTGCTGGTGTTCCTGCAGGGTTGGCGTCCCGCGATCATCCCGATCGTGGCGATCCCGGTCTCGCTGATCGGCACCTTCGCGGCGATGGCCGCGCTCGGCTTTGCCATCAACAACCTGACCCTGTTCGGCCTTGTGCTCGCGGTCGGCATCGTGGTGGATGACGCCATCGTGGTGGTCGAAAATGTCGAGCGGCATCTTCGTGACGGCATGAGCCGGAAGGATGCGGCGCTGCGCACCATGGAGGAAGTCGGCGGCGCGCTGGTTTCGATCGCGCTGGTGTTGTGCGCAGTGTTCGTGCCGACGGCCTTCCTGGGCGGCATTTCGGGCCAATTTTTTCAGCAGTTCGCGATTACCATCGCGGTCGCGACCGCGATCTCCTGCTTCTGCTCGTTGACGCTCTCGCCCGCGCTGGCCTCGCAGATCCTCAAGCCGCATGAAGACGAGCGGCCGCCGGCCCGCTGGAATCTGATCGGGCGCGGCTGGGAGAAATTCACCGGCTTCTTCAACAGCGGCTTTGACCGGCTGTCGCACGGCTATGGCGGCGCCGCCGGCTTTGTGATCCGGCATTCGGCGGTCATGCTGCTGATTTATGTGGCGTTGATCGGCAGCGCCGGATGGCTGCTGATGACGACGCCGCAAGGGTTTATTCCGGCCCAGGACCGCGGCTACATCATCGTCTCCGTGCAATTGCCCGGCGCGGCCTCGCTGGCGCGCACCACCGAGATCGTCCGGAAAATCGAAAACATCGCCCTCGACACGCCCGGCATCGTGCGCGTCGCGGTCTTCGCCGGGCTGTCCGGCGCGACCCGGACCCAGGCCAGCAATGCCGCGGCGCTGTTCCCGGTATTCGACGAACCGGCGGTGCGCCTGAAGAAAGGCCTGTCGGCCGCAAAGATCACGGGCGAATTGCGCAGGCGGCTGTCCGCGCTGGAGGGCGCTTTCATCATCGTGATTCCACCGCCCTCGATACCCGGCATCGGCACCGGCGGCGGTTTTGCGATGCGCATCCTGGACCGGCAGGGTCGGGGTCCCGAATTTCTGGCGGCGGCCACCGACGAACTGGTGGCCGCGGCCCGCAAGGCGCCGGGGCTGACCGCGGTGTTTTCGCCCTACACCGCCAACACGCCGCAGGTGTTTGTCGACATCGACCGCATCAAGGCGCAAAAGCTCGGCGTTCCCATCCAGAACGTCACCGAAGCGATCGAGACCTATTTCGGCTCGGCCTATGTCAACGACTTCAATATTCTCGGCCGCACCTATCACGTCACCGCGCAGGCCGATCTGGCGTTCCGGAAAGAGACCGCCGACCTCGCCCGCCTGCGCACCCGCAATGCCCAGGGCGATATGGTGCTGCTCGGCAGCGTGGTGGATTTCAAGGACATTTCAGGGCCGGACCGGGTCGCGCGCTACAACCTTTATCCGGCCTCCGAACTGCAGGGCGATACGCTTCCGGGGACCAGTTCGGCGACCGCCATCGACACCATGAAGCGGCTGGCGGACGAGACGCTGCCGAGCGGCTTTTCCTACGACTGGACCGACCTGTCCTATCAGCAGGTCACCGGCGCCAATCAAGGCCTGTATGTATTTCCGATCTGCGTCCTGTTCGTGTTCCTGGTGCTGGCGGCACAATATGGCAGCTGGAGCCTACCCTTCGCCGTCATCCTGATCGTGCCGATGTGCCTTTTGGCGGCGACCATCGGGGTGCGGATCATGGGGCAGGACGTCAACATCCTGACCCAGATCGGCTTTGTGGTTCTGGTGGGCCTCGCCGCCAAGAACGCGATCCTGATCGTGGAATTCGCCCGCGACATCGAAGCCGAGGGCCGCGATCGGCTGGAAGCCGTCATCGAGGCTTGCCGCTTGCGGCTGCGTCCTATTCTGATGACGTCGTTTGCCTTTATTCTCGGCGTGTTGCCGCTGGTCGTTTCGGCCGGTTCCGGATCGGAAATGCGTCAGGCCGTCGGCGTCGCCGTGTTTTTCGGAATGCTGGGTGTGACGCTGTTCGGATTGGTCTTCACGCCGATCTTCTACGTGATCGTGCGTAACCTGGCCGACCGCTCGCACCGCAAAGCCGAGATGCCGGCGGGATAGCGGGCAATCCATCGCTCGCCTGGCGCAGGCGTGGATGGCTTCATCGCAGGGCTCATGGCCATGACGGGCCGCGACTCCGCCGTTCACAACCATTGGCTAACCGGAAGGGGATGGGCAGAAGCGGGCTTACCAAATATTATGGTCGGAGCAGAACCATTCGAGAGAGGCCATCATGCGATCGGGATTTTTGTGCGCGGCGGTTGCAGCGTTTGGACTTTTGCTCGCTGGGCCGGTGGCGGCGCAGGGCGTCAAGATCGGCATTCTGAACGACCAGTCGGGGGTCTATGCCGACTACGGCGGTAAATGGTCGGTCGAGGCCGCCAAGATGGCTGTGGAGGATTTCGGCGGCAGCGTGCTCGGCCAGAAAATCGAGGTGATTTCCGCCGATCATCAGAACAAGGCCGATCTTGCCACCGCGATCGCGCGGCGCTGGTATGAGGTCGAGGGCGTCGACATGATCACCGAGCTGACGACGTCCTCGGTCGCGCTCGCGGTCCAGGACCTGTCGAAGCAGATGAAGAAGATCGACATTGTCGTCGGCGCCGCGACCTCACGGCTGACCGGCGATGCCTGCCAGCCCTACGGCTTTCACTGGGCCTATGACACCCATGCGCTCGCGGTCGGCACCGGCGGCGCCCTGGTCGAGGCCGGCGGCGACACCTGGTTCTTCATGACCGCCGACTACGCCTTCGGCTATGCGCTGGAAAAGGACACCGGCGACATCGTCCGGGCCAAGGGCGGACAGGTTCTGGGTTCGGTCCGCATTCCCCTGAACTCGTCGGATTTTTCGTCGTTCCTGCTGCAGGCGCAAAGCTCGAAGGCCAAGATCATCGGCCTCGCCAACGCCGGCCTCGACACCACCAATTCGATCAAGCAGGCGGCCGAGTTCGGCATCGTCAAGGGCGGCCAGAAACTCGCCGGGCTGTTGCTGACCTTGGCCGAGGTCAATGGGCTTGGTCTCGAAGCCGCGCAAGGCCTGGTGCTGACCGAGGGCTATTACTGGGATCGCGACGACAGAAGCCGCGAATTCGGCAACCGCTTCTTCGCGCGCACCGGCCGGATGCCGAACATGGTCCAGGCCGGCACCTATTCGGCGACGCTGCAATACCTGAAGGCCGTCAAGGCCGTCGGCAGCAAGGACACCGAGGCGGTGGCGAAGAAGCTGAAGGAGATGCCGGTCGACGATATCTTCGCGCAGGGCGGCAAGGTGCTGGAGAACGGCCGCATGGTGCACGACATGTATCTGTTCGAGGTCAAGAAGCCCAGTGAATCAAAGAAGCCTTGGGACTACTACAAGCAGCTCGCGGTGGTGCCGGGCGAGAAGGCCTTTCTGTCGGCCAAGGCCAGCGGCTGCCCACTGGCGAAGGAGTAGCTTGGCGAAGGCGTAGCGTGCCGGGCTCCTTTTGCCTCGCGCCGCTGTTCGCCCATACACATCCGGCAAGGCGAATTCCGCTTTGTCCGCCCTGCATCAGCAGGAGCCCTCTGCCGGAATTTCCCGGTCGGTATCGAGCGAGATCTTGACCGCTCCGGGCACCGCGTAATCGGTATGGCTCGAATAGATGACGATGCGATCTCTCAGTCGCGCTAACACGCGATGGAGGATCCGCGACGCCTGGTCGAAATCCAGATGCTCGACCGGCTCGTCGAGCAGAACCAGCGGGGCGCTGGAGAGCAGCGCGCGGGCGAGGTTGAGCCGCTGGGCCTCGCCGAGCGAGAGCTTGTCCTGGCTGATCCAGGTCCCCAAGCCTTCCGGTCCGGCGAACCGGCCGTCGAGTTCGAGGTCAGTGAGCACCCGCCAGCATTCGGCATCCGTTTTGTCAGGTGCGAAAAGATTTTCCCTGACGCTGTCGTTGAGAATCGCGGCATCGTGCAGACCAAGATGCGAGGCTGACCGGCGGTAGGCATTGAGCATCAGCACGCCATCGCCGGCGAACTGGCCCGAATGGTCGGTGCCGATCCAACCGCCAACCTGTTTCAGCAACGTGGTCTTTCCCGTACCGCTGGCGCCGAGCAGGGCGGTCGGGTGGCCGGCGCGGAACGTCAGATGGAGCGGCTCGCCGAGGCGGCGGCCATCCGGCGCCTGCCGCGGCACGGCCCTGAGTGTCAACCTCTGCAGCCGAGGCGCCGAAAAGGACGGCGATGTTTCCGGCGCACGCGCCCCGGACCAGCGGCCCAGTCCTTCGCGGGCGGCCTGTGCGCGCACCCATCCCTGCAGGATGCGCGAGATGCCATGCGCGCTTTCGCCGAGCGCGAGCCAGCCGAATCCTACAAAAGCGGGAACGAGAAGCGCGCTGCCGCGATCCCCGGCCTGCCAGGCCGCCGCGAGCACGCTGAGCATCGAAATCGGGCCGGCCAGCCCTGCCAACAGGTCGAGCGCGGCGAGGGTGCGGCGTTGCGCCAGACGTTGGCCTTCGGCATCGCTGAAATGAGCAAAGGCCACGCTCAAGAGACCGGCGAAAGCCCGCTCGGCCTTTAGCGGAACGATCGAGGCCAACACCGCGCCCATGGTGCGGCCGGCCGTCCGCTGCGACGATCTCACCGATGACCATTGCTGCGCAACGCCCGGCACCAGGCGGCGTAATGTGATTGCCAGCGCGGCCGACACCAGGATGATCGGCAGCAGCGCCAGCGGCGTCAGCCATGCCGTCGCCGCCGCGAGCAGGGCGGCTGCCGCCAACAGAACGGCTGCCGGCATGGCGACGCGTAGCTGCGCGTAATCGACGTCTTCGACGTCCTCCATGTAGTCGGAGAGCCGGTCATGGTTGCCGAGTTGCCAGCTGGCGGCGCGGGCGGCCGGGGCCTGGGCCATGGTCATGAACAGCGCGGCGCGGCGCCTGACCTGGTCGAGCAGCGCGGCACGATGGCCAACGACGCGTTCGCCATATTTGCCGAGCGTCTTGCCCAGTGCGAACAACCTGACGAAAGCTGCCGGCGTATGAAAATCGAATGCCAGCGCGGCCGGCCCCATTCCCGCCAGCGCAACGGCTCCAAGGAACCAGACCGACACGCCGGTAAGCAGGATTCCGCAAGCGGCGGCCACCACCGCGAGCACAAAAGCCAGTGGCCAAGGCGACCTGGCGCGCGCGGAAGCCGGTGCCGCTGTGGGAATCGCGGCGGCACTGGAGGAGAGGGCGGGACGCGGGCTCATGCGGCGACGGCCTGCTTGTTGGGCGAGGGAGCCTGCAGCACGCAATGCCGGCTGGCGGCTTCGATCAGCTGCGGGTCGTGGGTGGCAACGATGACCAGGCGCCGCGTAGCGGTTTCGATCAGGACCTGCCGGACCAGTCGCGCGGTGTTGGAATTGAGTTTCGCCGTCGGCTCATCGGCGAGCACCACGCCTGAGGAAAGCATCATGCGGGCGATGCCGATCCGCATGCGTTGTCCGCCGGACAGGTTTTCGCCGCCTTCGGCAATGCGGGCGGCTAGCCCGCCCGGCAGCAGCCGTTCGTTGATCAGTCCGACGCGGGTGGCTGCCGCGCGCAGTTCGGTGGGATCAGGAGTGCCGCAATGCCAGCCGATCGCATCTTTCAGCGTGCCCAAGGGTACGTAGATATCAGTCGAAATCCAGGCACATCGTTCGGTCATGATCGGAGGCAGAGGCTTGAAACCCTCGGGCGGCACTTCGATGCCGGCAAGCCGGCGCAGCAGGGTCGACTTGCCGGCGCCGCTCGGACCCGAGATGGCAATCAGCCCGAAGGGTGGCAGGTCTGCCGCGTCGAAAGCACCGACGATCTCAAATGGCGTGGCCTCCGCCGGATCGCCGCGCGATGGTGCCGCATCGGCTTCGTCAAAATACCAGTCGAGCTCGGCGGCCGCGGCCTCCCCCTCGGCCTTGACGTGATACTGCTCGGCATAACGGCGGAACGGGGTGAAAAATTCCGCGGCGATCATCAGGAAGAACAGACTCTGCCAGAGTTTCAGGCCCGAGAATCCTGACAGGTGCAACAGCCCGAGATGGCCGAGGCCGAGCAGCACCGCGAGCACGGCGATGGCGATCGCGGAGAAGAAATCGATCACGCCGGCGTTGAGGAACGCCACTTTCAGCACCGCCATCGTGCTGTCGGCGTGGACAGTCATGCGTTGCTCGATCTTGCCGTGCTCGCGCAGCAAAGCATGATTGGCCAAAATGGTCGGCAAGGTGCGGATCCGGTCCGAAAACTGTGCGGCCAAGCGGCCGAAAGCCTTCTCCTGTGCTTCGGCCTTGCCGCGAATGACGCCGCCGAGCAGGACAAAGAACACCACCATGACCGGTATCGCCAGCAGCAGCATCAGCGCCGCCTGCCAGGACAAAAGGGCGACCGCTGACGCCGCGAGCAGGGGCCCGATCAAGAGCATCGACTTTGCCGCGCCGAGGCCAATGACGAGGCTTGCCACCGCGTTGGGATAACGCTGCAAACCAGCCACCAGCGCGCCGGCCTGTATGTCGCGAATGCGCGCCGGCGACTTGCGCAGCAGCGCATCCGCAAGCGAGGTGCGAAGCTTGTTGACAACCCTGTCCTCGGCGCTGGCCGCGCTGAGATCGGCGAGGAGGCCGGCGCCGCCAGCACACAAGAGGCCGGCGAGCGCGCCGGCCAGCGCCGCGATGTCGAATGTGCCATCTTCGATCAGCCGACCCGCAAACAGCGCAAGCGCTGCCGTGAAGCCCAGGCGGAACAGCGTCCGTGCGGTCTGCCAGCATAAGGTGAGACGCAAGCCAGATGCGGCGAGATCGCGGGCCATGCCGAGCGCATGATTGCGGTCGCCTGCGATGCCCGCAGGCCCAGCGGCGGTTGCAGGCTTCCGGCGGCGCCGGACCCGCCCGTTGTCGTTCAATTTTCGCATCGATGTCTGGTGAACCATTTCTGGTGAAAGTTGCTTGATCCAGGTCAATGGACCCGACGCCGGCGATGGCTTCCCCACACGCGGTCTTCACCCATGAGCCATGCGCCAGGCGATCGCGCCGATCGCGCCGAGCCAGAGCGCGATGGCTGCCAGGGCCTGAATGCCAAAACCGGTGCCGCGCTTGTCGGAGGCCTGCGAATAGCCGGTGATGTATAGGACGCGGCCGGCGATCCAGACCAGGCCGATCGCGGCTGCTATCCCGTCGCTGATGTAATAGGCGAACAGCCAGAGCGACGGCAGGAAGATCGGCATCCATTCCAACGTGTTCATCTGGACGCGAAACACCCGCTCGAAATCGGGGTTGCCTGTTATGGCCGGCGCCTTGATGCCGAAGCGCGCCCGCGCCTTGGCCACCAGAACAGAGGTGTAGAAGTAAAGCGCGATGGCAAGGCAGGTGACGAGCGCGGTGAAATGGAACATGAGAGATCCCCCCTTTGGACATTTTCCGGCGCGCCGACTGACGCAACGGAGGCGCGAAGCCGACGCGCAGAAATTGCGAGATGCCAGTCAGCCCCGCGGGGGGCCGAAAATGACGGCAGCCCTCAATAGCCGGTCATTTCAAGATATCCTACGCCGCTGTGGCTGCCGTGGAAATGGATCGGCCCCTCCCAATAGGGGAAGCTCGTCCCCATCCAGCTGTTGGGATTGAGCGCGACACACTCGATCGAAAGCGAAAGTTCGGGAATGGCGATGTCCCAGGCAACTGGAAGTTTGCGGCCGGCGATTTCGGTCAGGGATTTCGGCGTCATGCGGATATCGGCGGACGCGATCTGGCGGTTGGTGCCGTCAGGCAAAATCCAGTTGCCAGGACTGTAATCGTGGCCGTCGCGCTGGCGCAGCCGGTACAGCATGAGTTTTTCGCCGGTTTCGAAATGCAGCGCAAACCAGTCCCATCCGGTCTGGTCGGAGGCTAGCGGCTGGCTGCTCCATTCCCGATCCATCCACGCCAGCCCGGTGACATCGGTGCGTTGGTCGCCGATGGTGAGGCTGCCGTGCGCCTTGAAGAACGGCTGGCTGTAATAATAGGAGGCTTGTCCGCCGGCTTGAGATTTCTGGCTGTAGCCTGCGTCCCCCTGCAGAACCAGCGCGTGATCGGCATCGAGCCGCAAATCATAGGAGAAATTCGCCGCCGCGGCACGGAGAGCGAGCGGCGCGACGGTGTCGTCGTGAAACGGATCGAGCCCCTGCATCTGCCAGGCATCGATCCAGGCCTGAAAGGGGCTGGCCTCGACCCCGGCCTGGCCGATGCCGCCACGGGCGAATGCTTCGCTAAATCGGTGGGTATCCGCTGAAGTCACCGCAGCATGGCCCATCCACAGCTGTTGATTTTCCCAACCTTCTTGTTGCGGGCCGGGCCGCAGGGCCTGACGAAACAGGGTCCATTGGGCGCCGAAGGCGGTTCCGGTCGCATCCCTGAGGTTGGCGGTCAGGTACCACCATTCGATGCGATAGTCGGGATGCGGCCCGTGGTCGGCAGGAAAAACAAATTTCCGGCCGGGGGTGACGGTCGCGAAACCGTCAGGCGATTTGTCGAGCCCGGCAAAGCCCTGCGCCATCGCCTGCCTGCGGCAAACCGCGAGCGCCATCGCGCCGCCCGCGAAGGCACGGCGGGTGACGCCCATTCCATCTCTCATTGGCCTATCGTTCATCGGCGAAAATCTTGATCAGGCTTGCGGGCTGCATGCGCGCCAGTTTGAGCACGGGAATTAATGCCGCCAGCAGCGCGGCTGCCATGGCCACGCCGAGCAACTGGAGCAGTTGCCAGGGGAAGACGGCAAACGGCAACCGCCAGCCGAATGCCTTCACATTGACCACCGCGATCAGGCACCACGCCACCAGAAGGCCAAGCGGCAGCGCCAGCAGCGATGTGATCAAAGCCACCGACAGGGTCTTCAACAGTTCGATGCCGGCCAGCCGCCGCCGGGTGATGCCGATCGCCCACAGCGGCGCGAGCTGCGGCAGGCGGGAATTGCCAAGCGTCAACAGGCTGGTCAGCAACGCGACGCCGGCGACGCCCAGCGTAAATGCATTCAGCGCGGCGGTGACGGCGAAGGTCTTGTTGAAAATCCGCGTCGAATTCGGCCTTCAGCGTCGCCTGATCGATCAGGCTGTTGCCGTCGAGATCGAACTTGTCGCGCAGAGCCTGCATCAGCGCGGGGATCGCCGGGCGCGGCACGCGCAGACCCAATCGCGTCAGCGGGGCCTGGGGAAAACGGCGGGTAAAGGCCGCGAAATTGACGGCGATCTGTCCCTTGGGATTGCCGTAGTCGGCATAGATGCCGACAATTTCCAACGTCCAGTTTCCACCGGATGCCGGAACCTCGATGCTGTCGCCGATCGACAGCTTCAGCCGCCGCGCCAATTGCTCACTGACCAGACCGGCGTCGCCCGGTCGAAGGCGGACCCAGGCATTGGCGGCCGACTGCAGCAGCGGCCAATGATCCCGGTAGGTTGCGTGATCGACGATGCCGATCACCTCAACGGGCGCGCCGGCGATCTGCACATCGGCCCGCCCGCCCGGCAGGATGGCTTCGACCTCCGGCCGCTCGGCCAGCCACGCCCTGATGTTGGCCGCTTGGGCATTGTCGGCGGCGTTGAGGTAGATATCCGCCGCCAGCCGTCCATCCAGCCAGCTGATGAAGGTCCGGCTGAAGGTCTCGACCATGGTGCCGACGCCGACATTGACGGCGAGCGCCAGCAACAGCGCCATCAGGGCCAGCGACAATCCCGAAAGCTGCTGGCGGCTGTCGGCCCAGAACCAGACCACGAGCGCACCCCGCGCCATCCGCTGGCCGGCAAACAGCAGCCCTTCCAGGATCGAGGGCAGCACCAGGGCGGCGCCGAGCAGCAAGGCCGCGAGCACGGCAAATCCCGACAGCAGCGAATCGCCGAACCACAGAAAACACCAGGAGGCGCCGAACACGGCGAGCGCCAGCGTGCCCTGAAAGATCAGCCAGCGATGCTGCGCCTGCTGCCAGGCTTGGGGTTGCGCCGAAACCAGGATCGGAAGGCGGATCGCCTTCACAAGGCTCGAGGTCGCCGCCGCCAGCGCGCCGAGCACGCTGATGGCGATGCCGGCGAGCCACCATTCGCCCTTGAGCGTCAACTGCCCCGGAATCTGGGCGCCATAGAGTCCGCGCAAGGACGCCGCGACGTCAGGCAATAGCGCCGCCGCTATCCCGTAACCGCAGACCAGGCCGATCAGGCCCGCGACCAGCGCCAGCGATACCAGTTCGACCAGCAATACCGTGTTCAAGAGACGCGCGGACACCCCGCAGGCGCGCAGCGTCCGCAGCATCGGCAGCCGCTGCTCGAACGCCAGCCCCACCGCCGAATTGACGATGAACAGCCCGACCACGAAGGACAACAGACCGAACGCCGTGAGGTTCAGGTGAAAGCTGTCGGTGAGGCGTTCGAGATCGCTCTCCGCATCCGGCGCCACCAGATGGAGCTGATCGCCCGCGACCTCTTCGAGCGGACTGTGCGGGCCGTTGGCCTTGCCGACCAAAAGCCTTGATAGCTGCTCCGGCATGTTGAGGAGTTTCTGCGCCAGGCCGATATCGACCACCAGCACATCGGGAACCAGTTGCGGCTGTGCGTGCAGCGGCGGCAGCAGGCTGCCGTTGCTTGCGAGCGGCGTGGCGCCTTCCGGCAAGTCCAATTGCTTGAGCACCTCGGGCGCCACCAGCGTTTGCCCTGGAGGCGTCAGGAAGGCCTGCAGGCCGGCTCGTCCAATGGCCGGCGCATTCCCGACCTCGGTGGGCACTGTCAGCGGCTCGATGCCCAGGAGCCGGAACGAACGGCCATCGACCTGGAGGCGGCCCTCGACAACGGGCGACACCGGCCAGCCGGCGCGGCGCAACTCGACGAAGAGCTGCTGCGAAAAGGGCGCGCTGTTACGGCCGACCAGCATGGCCGTTCGTGTGCCGCCGAAGGTCGCGGCAGCGCGGTCGTAACTTGAGCGCGCCTGCGCGTTCAAGGCCTGCACGCCGCTCCACAGCGCGGTCGCGGATATCAGTCCGATCAGCAACGTCGCGAGTTGCATCGGATGCCGGCGCCAGTGGCTCAACAACACGGCGAAAATCCAGAGCACAGGCTTCATCGGGTCGGTCCCGTCATGCGATCAGTCCGCCGTGCAGATGGACCTGGCGGTCAAGCGTCGAGGCGAGCCGGGCGCTGTGGGTCACCATCAGGAAGCCGCAGCCGGTGCGCGCCACCAGATCGCGCGTCAGCGCCAGAACGTCGTCCGCGGTGGCCTCGTCGAGGTTGCCGGTAGGCTCGTCGGCGAGCAGCAGCAGCGGTTTTACCGCAAGCGCGCGACCGATCGCCACCCGCTGCTGCTGGCCGCCGGACAATTGTTCGGGATAGCGTTTGATCAGGTGGCCGAGCCCGAGACGTTCCACCAGTTCCTGATGCCAGCCGGCGTCGTGGCGGCCGGCGATGCGTGACTGGAACTGGAGATTGTCTTCGACGCTCAGACTCGGAATCAAATTGAACTGCTGGAATACCAGGCCGAGCCGGTCCCGCCGCAGCGCGGCCCGGCCGGCATCGCCGAGACCGGACAGGTCCACATCGGCCAGCCTGATCTCGCCGCCATCGGGGCGATCGAGCCCCGCGATCAGATGCAACAGCGTGCTCTTGCCGCTGCCGGATTCGCCGGTCAGCGCCACCCGCTCGCCGGCGGCGACATTCAAGTTCACGCCGCGCAGCACGGCGATCTCCTCTCCCGCAGAGCGATAGCTCTTGGTCAGGTGGCTGACGCTCAGCACGATCGGGTTGTCCGTTGCCATGCGACGGCGAGGCGATCGCTCACAAGATGCTCAAGACCGGACGCGATGCCGGCTTGCTCGACAACGAAGCGAGCAGAAAAACGGCGGGGAAATGGCGAGGGATCGGGGGGATCATTTTCTGAAAGACCAGTAGCGTTGCCACGCAACATAGCAAGCGCATGGCGGCAGATCACCTTCTCAATCGGCGCGGCGACGGGATCGTGATCGGTTGCAGGAGGCTCGGGCGACATCGTCAGGCAGTATTCGAAAGGTAAAATGGCGCGCGCCGGGCCCGAAATGCGCAGTTGCAATGCCTGCGATCCCGCTTGTAGCATCGCGCAGTGTCCGATCAACAGGGCCCGCGAAACCGGGGAAGCGACCATGGCTCCACAACCGACGCCCAAGGGCGCCTGGAAAATAACGTTTCTGCTGTTTCTGTTCATGCTGGTGAATTTTGCCGACAAGATCGTGGTCGGGCTGGCTGGCGTGCCGATCATGACCGAACTGAAACTCCAGCCTGAAGAGTTTGGGCTGCTCGGCGCCTCGTTCTTCGTGCTGTTTTCGATCTCGGCGATCGCGGTCGGCTTCATCGTCAACCGCGTTGCCGCGCGCTGGGTGTTGCTGGCGCTGGCGTCGATCTGGGCGCTGGCGCAGTTTCCGATGGTTGGCACCATCGGGCTCTCGACGCTGCTGATCTGCCGGGTCATCCTCGGCGCCGGCGAGGGCCCGGCATTCTCGGTCGCGGCGCATGCGGTCTACAAGTGGTTTCCCGACGAGAAGCGAACGCTGCCCACCGCGATTCTTTCGCAGGGGTCCGCGTTCGGCGTGATCCTGGCGGTGCCGGCGCTGAACTGGGTGATCGTCAATTACAGCTGGCACTATGCCTTCGGCGCGCTCGGCGTGGTCGGCGTGATGTGGGTGGTGGCCTGGCTGATGCTCGGCCGCGAAGGCCCGCTGGTGCAGACCGTGGCGATGGCCAAGGCCGATCCCCGGGTGCCCTATTTCAAGCTTCTGACCTCGCGGACCTTCATCGGCTGTTGCGCGGCGACGTTCGGCGCCTATTGGGCGCTGTCGCTCGGGCTGACCTGGTTCACGCCCTTCATTGTCAAGGGGCTGGGCTTCTCGCAACAACAAGCCGGCTTTATCTCGATCCTGCCCTGGCTGTTCGGTGCCGCCATGGTGCTGCTGACGGGCTGGCTTTCGCAGGTCTTGATGGCGCGGGGGATGTCGACCCGCGGCGCGCGCGGCGTGCTCGGCGCGGCGCCCCTGATCGCCGGCGGGGCCATCCTTGCCAGTGTTTCCCATATCGACGGCGCCGGGCTGCGCATCGCGGCGCTGGTGATCGGGTCTGGACTGTGCGGATCGATCTATGTGGTCTGTCCGCCGATGCTCGCCGAATTCACGCCGGTGTCGCAACGCGGTGCGGTGATTTCGATCTACGGCGCGCTCTACACGCTGGCCGGCATCCTGGCGCCCTTGGTAATGGGCAAGGTGATCCAGAATGCCGGCGGCGCGGTCGATGGCTACCTGACCGGCTTCACCATCAACTCCGTCATCATGGCCACCTCCGGCCTGCTCGGCCTGCTGCTGCTCTGGCCCAACACCGAACGCGCGCGCCTGATGGCGCAAGCCGGTGAGCCGAAATTCGCGTAAACGGCCGTTTCAACCTCAATTCATCCCGCTTCGTGCGCCGCGCACGAGGCGGCCCGGCCTGGCGCCGGTGGCAACACCATGGCGTTGCGTCACCACGCCGGAGACGATGGTGGCCTCATAGCCGTCGACCTGCTGCAGCAGGCGGCGGCCGCCGACCGGGAGATCGTAATGGACCTTGGGCGGATGCAGATGCAGGCGGTCATAGTCGATGACATTGATGTCGGCCTTGTAGCCTTTCGCGATCACGCCGCGATCGGATAGGCCGACCGACAGCGCCGTCTTGCGCGACTGCGCGGCCACCACGAAGGGGATCGAGAGTTTATCGCCACGGCGGCGGTCGCGGGTCCAATGCGTCAAGAGATAGGTCGGAAAACTCGCATCGCAGATGATGCCGCAATGGGCGCCACCATCGCTCAGGCCCGGCACGGCCTGCGGATTGCTGAGCATCTCATGCACGGCGTCGAGGTTGCCGTCGGCGTAGTTGAGGAACGGCACATACAGCATGCCGCGGCCATCATCGGACAGCATCGCGTCGTAGGCCAAGGCCTCCGGTTGTAGGCCGCGTTGCCGCGCCCGCGGGCCCAGCGCATTTTCCGGCGGCTGCTCATAGTCGGGGGGATCGCCGAGCAGATACATCTTGTCGTAGTTCGGCTTGAAGAACAGCGGATCGTCGGTCGAGGTCGCGCTCTCGCTCAGGATCGCGGCGCGGACCTCGGGCTGACGCAGCCGCGCCAGCCGTTCGGCCAGCGGCAGGCTGGCGATTTCCCGGTAGCTGGGATGGGTCTGGAAGGGATTGCGCGACAGTTCCAGTCCGAGCAAGAGCCCGACCGGGCGGGCGGCGATCTGGGCGGTGATCGACAGTCCGCGGGCGGAAGCCTCGTTGATGCGTCCGAGCGTCTGGCGCCAGCGCTGCGGGTGCCGGTCGGCCTGCGTCACGGAAAACGAAATCGGGCAGCGGGTGTTTTCGGCCACCCGCAGCATCATCGGCAGGTCTTCCTCGATGCTGGCCTGATCGAGCACGAATTGCAGAACGCTGCGGCCGACCCGGTGCATGGCGCCGGCAATCGCCGTCAGTTCGTCTTCGCCGGCCTTCAGGGTCGGCGTAAAGTCGCCGGTCGAGGTGCGGTGATTGAGGGTGCGCGAGGTCGAAAAGCCGAGCGCGCCAGCCCGCACGGCATCGCCGGCGAGCGCGGCCATGGCGCGGTTGTCCTCCGGCGTCGCCGGGTCGCGCCGCGCGCCGCGTTCGCCCATGACATAGACGCGAAGCGCGGCGTGCGGCAGTTGCGCGCCGATGTCGATGTCGAACTGGCGCTGCGACAGCCAGTTCATGTAGTCCGGAAAACTTTCCCACGCCCAGGGGATGCCGGCGCTGAGCACCGGCTCGGGAATGTCCTCGACGCCCTCCATCAACTGGATCAGCCGGACATGATCCGAGCGACGGCAGGGTGCAAAGCCGACGCCGCAATTGCCCATCACGGCTGACGTGACGCCATTCTGCGAGGAGGGCGTGATGTCCTGGCTCCAGGTGACCTGGCCGTCATAATGCGTGTGCAGGTCGACAAAGCCCGGCGTGACCAGCTTGCCGCGCGCGTCGATCTCCTCTCTGCCTTTTTCCATGACGCGGCCGACTTCGACGATGCGGCCGTCGGCGATCGCGACGTCGGCATCGAACAATTCACCGCCAAGACCGTCGGCGATGCTGCCGCCGCGGATCACGAGGTCTGCATCGGTCATGGCGTTTCAACCCAGGTTGTCACATTGTTGCCGGCATCATCGGATGCCGCGCCACGCTGTCAACCGCCGCCGGCGAGGTTCAGGGATGCATCAGCCCTGCGCCAGTCCGTCGCGGCCCGTTTCCTCGGCGCGCTCGGTGACCAGCGCCAGCACGACCGTCAGGATCATGAACACCACGGAAGCGCCGAACACCCAGCGCGGGGCATTGAGGTCCATGATCCAGCCGAACAGCAGCGGGCTGACGATGCCGCCGAGATTGAACCCGGTGGACACGATGCCGAAGGCCCGCCCGGCCGCGCCCGCCGGGGCCGCGTTGCGGACCAGCATGTCGCGCGAGGGCGCGATCACGCCGCCGAGAAATCCAGCCGCCGCCATCGCCGCCGTCAACAGCAGCGAGGGCAGCGCGACGGCGGCGATCATCAGCACGATCGCCGCATTGACCGCAAAGCAGGCGGCGGCGACCTGGCCGTGGCGCGTCGTATGGTCGGCCAGAAAGCCGCCGGCCAGCACGCCGACGGCGCTGGCACCGAGAAAGGCGGTCAGCGCGATATTGGCGGACGAGAACGACGCGCCGTAGCCGCTCATCAGCGCCACCACGCCGAAATTGCCGATGCCGGCGTTGGAGAGGCTCAACAACATGAAGAAGATCGTGAGCACGATCAGAGTGGGTGTGATGACGCTCTCGCGCCGCAAGGGCGCGCCGCCAACCCGGCGATCGGCGGCGCTGGCGTCGGGAATGCCGACTGCGATCAGCAAAAGCGCGACCAGCGGCCCGATCGCGCCGGCCACGATCAGGGCGCCCTGGCCTCCGCTCAAGGTGACCAGCACGGCCACGACCGCGGGCGCGACCGCGCTGCCGAGGAAGCCGGCAAAGGTGTGGATCGAAAACGCCCGGCCCATGCGTGCGGCATCCATATGGGCCGACAGGATGGCATAATCGGCCGGGTGATAGACGCTGTTGGCAAGGCCGAGCAGCACGGCGCTTGCGATCAGCCAGGAGTAGCTTAGATGCAGCCCGAGCAGCATCAGCGCCAGGCCACCCAGCGTGAGGCCCATGAGCAGGATCTTGCGGGCGCCGATATGATCGGCCAGATAGCCCATCGGGGCCTGGGTCAGGCCGGAGATAACGGCAAAAACCGTCAGCGCGAAGCCCAATTCGATATAGCCGACGCCGAGCTCCTGTTTCAGAACGGGAAACAGCATCGGCAGCACCAGCATATGGAAATGACTGACCCAATGGGCCGTCGAAATCGCGGCCAGGGTGCGCAGCGCGGCACCCGCTTTCGCTTGCGCCTTCGCTTGTTGCGGTGCGGCCAGTACGTCGACCATATCCGATGCGACCCCGTTCAGACGATACGGCCCGGCGAGGCCGCGCCGAAATTACGCATTGCCGGTTATTTGTCCACGGCTCACAGCGGCTGATCGTCGTCGCCGTGGCGATCGCGCTTCGGCGTGGCGAAATCGCCGTCTTCGATGTCATCGTCCTCCGCCGGTGGCGGCGGCGTTTGCTCCGGTCTATCGCCGGCCTTTGCCGGAGGCGCGGTCTTCTTGCCGGTTGCAACCATGCTGGTTTATGTCCTTATGTCGTTGCGAATCGACATCCCAGGCGGTATCCGCGGTCACATACCTATCGACCTCAATCTGACCGCCTTTGAGGTCATATTAACCCGCGTTTGACAGTTTTTCCCGCCTTTTTCCAGCATTCAACCCAAAGGGAGGCATCGCAGAGGACTACATGAAAAAACCCAAGATCGAAGCAGAAGACGTGCAGTTGCGCAAAATCGTCCGCGCCGACAAGGCGCCGACATCGGGCTATTCGCTGGTGGTGGACGGTCACTTCAAGTCGCACCACGACACGCTCGAAGCCGCCGAAGCGGCGGGCATGGCTCTGAAGAACCAGTACCGGATGCTTCAGGTGCAGATTTACGATGCCGTAACCAAAACCCGATCGATGATCGAAGCTCCCGCCCCAGCCTAGCCTATTCGGGAGATTAAGTCCGGCGGCCGCCGCTTTGCTGCCCTGCCAGCCATTCCGACAGTGCCGGAGATTTTGCATCCGATTTGTCGGACGATCTGGCGCGCGGCTTTTTCGCCGTTGCCGGGGGTGGCGGCTCGGCGGCCTCGCGCGCCAGCCGCAGCGCCTTCAGCCGCGCCATATTGTCGAGCACGGCCTTTGCAGCGATTTCCTGCTCGGACTTGCCGGCTTTGGCCGACTTGGTGAAGCGCGCATCGGCGCGGCTGCGATCTTCTTTGGTCATTTAGGTCGATTTCTTCTTCCTGAGCCTGGGTTTCGCCTGCGGATCGGCCGGCTTGTCGCGATCGGCGGCTTCTTTCGCCAAACGCAGCGCGCGCAAATCCGCCGTCCGCTTCCGGATCGCGACATCGGCGGCCGCGATATCCGCCATCGCCTTGATGCCCTCGGCGTCCTGCGCCCGCTTTCTATTCAGCCTGATCTCTTTCAGTTCGGCCGGGCTTTTCGGTTCGTCAGTCATCGCCTGCCCCAACATTCGCCGCGCGCATGATCGCGCCGAGACCTGAGGCCGTATCCTACCACGCATTCGGCCAAAAGGGATATCTTTAGCTCGACTTAGCCCGAAAAGCGGGCTTTTCGGGGCAAAATCGGCCATCGTGGTGAAGGGCGGCGTCCTCACCCCGTCAGCACCGCCCCACCGGCTCTCTTCCAGGCATCGATGCCGCCGGCGATGTGCGCGGTGTTGGGGACGCCCGCGGCGCCGGCAGCGGCCACCGCCATGGCGGAACGTTCGCCGAACGCGCAGAAGAACACGATGCGGCGGCCGGTCGCCGCCGCCACCTCGTGCAACATGCCGCCGGGCCGCAAGCTTTCGGCGATGCCGGGGTAGGGGGCGTGGAGCGCGCCCGGCAACATACCGTGCTTGGCGCGTTCGCTGTTTTCGCGCAAGTCGACCAGCAGGATGTCCGGCCGGCCAAGGCTGGTGATGGCATCGCGCGCGCTGAGCGCCTGCCCCTGTCTTTCGAGATCATCCTGTGGCAGGCCGACATGCATGTTCGCCGGCACCGCCACGTCCATCATCCTGGGATTGGGCAGATTCAGGCTGGCCATCAGCTCGATATATTCGTCCACCGAGCCCACTTGCAGCCGCGGATTGAAGCGCCGTTCCTCGCCGATGGTGGAGACGGTATCGCCCTTGTAGTCATGGGCCGGAAAAACCATGGTCTCATCGGGCAGCTTCAGCAGCCGGCCAAAAATCGAATCATATTGCGCCCGTGCGCTGCCGTTCTGGAAATCGGTGCGGCCGGTGCCGCGGATCAGAAGCGTATCGCCGGTGAAGACCCGGTCGGCCAAGAGGAAGCTGTAGGAATCGTCGGTATGGCCGGGCGTATAGATCACATCGAGAGCAAGGCCCTCGATCATTACTCGGTCGCCATCGGCTACCCGCATGGCCACCACGTCGGCCTTGCTCTGCTCGCCCATGATGGTGACGCAGTGGGTGCGGTCGCGCAACTCGCCAAGGCCGGTGACGTGGTCGGCATGCAGATGGGTGTCGACGGCCTTGACCAGCCTGAGATCGAGCTCGCGCAACAGTTGGCAGTAGCGCTCAACCTTTTCCAGCACGGGATCGAGGATCAGAGCCTCGCCGCCGGCGCGGCTGGCCAGCAGATAGCTGTAGGTACCGGATAGACTGTCGAACAATTGACGAAAGATCATGGCGTTGCACGCCTGCAGGATTGATTCTCGATGTTAGCGCATTTTGCGGGGGCGGTGGCCTTTACCTTCGCGGTGCGGCCCAAGCCTTTACGGCCTAACATAACTCCAGCCCTGCTCCTGCAATTCCATCAGCTCGACGACGCCCGAGGGGACGATGGTGGCTTCAGGCACGATGAAGATGGCATGGCCTTCGGCCCTTTCCATGCCCAGCTTGGTATTGTTGCAGGCATAGAATTGGAGCTTGCCCGGAAACGCCACTTCCTTGAGATGCTTGATACGATCCTGCACCGGCGAGGTATCGCTCCGCAGCATGTGCAGGCCCGGACCGTAGGCGACGATATCGATGTCGACGTCTTCGTTCTTGGAACGGTAGTATTCGATCACGGCATTGGCGTTGTTCAGTGCCAGGTTCATGACCTGAGGATCGTTCTGGTCCACCTGGATGGCAATGCGGTGCAGCTTGCCTTCACCGGCGAAAGTCGCTGTGGCGAACGCCATCGATAACATCGCAAAGGCGGCTAGATGCCGAAGAAAGTCCCTCATGCTCGATCTCCTTAAGGCCGCACCAGTGTAAATCCGTTTTCGGTCAACGACAGGATTTGCCCGACCCCGACCTGAACCGGCGTGGCGGCGGTGATGATATCCGGGCGCTTGCCAGTTTCGCGCTCGATCGTATCCAGCGTATTGAGGCAGACGTCGAACCGCACGCCTTGCGCGACGAGGCTTTCGACCAGCTTGCGATTGGCATTGTCGGCGCGCAGCAGATCGATACCCGCGCCGAACGTTACCACTTCGATGGCAACCTTGTCGGGATCATAGGCCTTCAGCAGGTTATAGGCGACGCTGATCACGAGGCTTTGCTTTTTTGGATCACTATCGGAGAGCTGCAAGGCAACGCGGTGCTCGGCGAACGGCTTGTCCGGCAGCGGCGCCGGCTGCGCTTGCGCCGCGGAACAGAAGGTTGCCGCCGTCCACGCCGCCATCGCGGCGAGGCCCAAGGCGCGCCAAGTCGATCGTCGATGTCCGGCAGGATGCGTCATCCCTGACCTGCGATGCCCGGATTATCGTCGACGCCCCTCAACGTGACGCCCGCGCCCGGCGGCTCGGGCGGCTTTCCGGTAGATAGATACCGGGCCAGGACATCCCACACGGGCGTTCCCTTCTGCTCGTTGACGGAGGCCCAGCCGGCCACCTTATAGCTCTTGCCGGCCTCGAGCGGCCGGCCATCTTCGAGCTTCAACTCGGAAATCCGCCGGCCAACAGCTTCTTCAGGCGTGCAAGTATAGACAAACCCGCCAACCCGGACCATATCGCCGCCCTGCTGATAATAGGGATCGGCATTGAACAGATTGTCGCAGATGTCTTCGAGGATGTCCTTGATCTGGCTGCCGCGGAGGCTTTGGGCATAAGTCTCGGGATAGGTGATGGAGGTCTCGGCCAGAACGTCTTCCATCGTCACCGGCTGGCCCGGCAGCAGGCTCAAGCCCCAGCGGAAGCCCGGCGACAACGCGATCTCGGCGTCGAATTCGCGGCGCAGCGCTTCGCAGATCAATTGATCCACGGTGCCGCCGAAATTGCCGCGCCGATATAGTAACCGGTCCGCGGTTGCGATCCTCTCTGCGTAGCCCGCCGCGTGCGGCTCGCGCATCCTGTCGATCAGCGACGCCATCGCCGTATCCGGCTTGAGCAATTCGGAGAACACGGGAAGCAGCCGGTAGCGCACGTCGCGGACCCGGCCTTTGGAAAGATCCAGATCAAGTACGCCGAGAAACTTACCGTTGGATCCGGCGCAGGTGACGAGCGTGGTGCCGCCGGCATTGGTTACGGGGATCGGTTGTGGAACGGCGTCGTGGGTATGGCCTCCCAGAATGACGTCGATGCCGGTGACCCGGCCAGCGAGCTTGAGATCGACATCCATACCGTTATGCGACAGCAACACCACGGCATCGACCTTGTCGCTGCTCCGAAGGCCATTGACCAGTTTCTGCAATTCGTCGTCGCGGATCCCGAAGGTCCAGTCCGGCGTAAAGCGCTTCGGATGCGCGATCGGCACATAGGGGAAGGCCTGCCCGATCACGGCCACCCGGTGTCCGCCGAGTTCTTTGACCAAAGCAGGCTTGAACACCCGCCCGGAGGCGGCATCGAAGGCCTTGGCGTCGTTGAAGGCGGCCTCCTCGGTGAGGAAGACGTTCTGGGCAAGAAATTCGCCCTTGAAGCGCTCGAGATTGGCGCGCAGCGCCTGCTCGCCATAGGTGAATTCCCAGTGCCCGGTCATGGCCTCGATGCCGAGCAGGTTCGCGGCTTCCACCATGTCGGCGCCCTGCATGGCATTGGCCAGCCCCGTGCCCTGCCACAGATCGCCGCCATCGAGCAGCAGCGCGCGACCCTCGCCGACGTCGCTGCGCAGCCGATCGATCAGCGTCTTCAAATGCGCGAATCCGCCGAGCTTGCCGAAGCGGGCGGCGGATTTCCCGAAATCGAGACAGGTGAACGCATAGGCATCGGCGCTGTCAGGCCGGATGCCGAAGCGGTCGAGGAAGGCGCGGCCGACCAGATGCGGCGGTTTACCGGCCATCGCGCCGATCCCGAGGTTGACGCTCGGCTCGCGAAAATAGACTGGCTTGAGCTGCGCATGGGTGTCGGTCAGGTGCAGGATGCGCGCGTTGCCGAAGGGTTCGAAATCGTAAAGGCTGGCACCCTCGACGGCGCGCGACGCGCTCGACCAGCCGCCGCCGAAGGCGGCCGCGGCGGTGAGTTTGAGAATATCGCGCCGGCGAATAGTCATGCGATGTCCTGGCGCTGCCACACAGCGCGCTAGTGTATTTCCGAATTCTTCCAGGCTTCTTTTTCGCTTTCGGCTTGAAAGATCGAAGCCTTGGCCAGCGCCTCGGCTTGTTTCGCCAAGGCGGTGGCGTGGTCGAAATCGCCGCTGTCGGCGGATTTCCTTGCTTCCGCGAGAGCCGTGACCGTCGTGGTCCATTGATCGCGCAGCCGACCGGCCTCTTGATTGGCGGCTTCGGCTGCGGCGTAGGCGGCCCTGAAGCCGGCTTCGGAACCCGCGGCCAGCGCGGCGCCGCCGGCGATCAGCAGCAGCGATGCCAGGGCCAGCGCCAAGATCCGCATCGTCTTCCGCGCACCGCGCTCGGGCTTGGACTGCGCGGAAAGCCGACCGTCGCTCAAGGGCATCGTCCTCATGGCCGCGCACCCGGGCCGGAGATCGGCAGTCCATTGCCGAGATAGGACAGGTAATATTCGAGATCGCGGTATTCGTCGTCCTGTGCATCGAGCGGCACACCGCGGGTCTGGCTGTTGCAGGTGATGAAACGCCGGCTGATCGTGCCCATGCCGCTCCATTCCGAGCGATAGATCGGCATCGCATTCAGAATCCCGAGCGCCGGCGCCAGCACTTCGGCGCGGATTCGCTCGCCCGCGGTCTGCACATGGCAGGACGCGCAGGAGAAATTGAGCTGGCCGCGCCGGGTATAAAAATAGCGCTTGCCGTCCTGGTAGGCGGCAAGCGCGCGCGGGTCGCCGGGGATCTTGATGTCGAAAGGCTTGCCGCGGGAAGTGTAGGCCATATAGGCGGTCAGCGCCGCCATCTCGTCCTTGACATAGGACAGCGGCGCCTCGCCATTGGCCAGCCGGCATTGGTTCAACGCCAGCTCGAGCGTGACGACCTTGCCTTGCTTCTCGTCGAAGATGGGGTAGTTCTGCCTGATGCCGATCCCCTGGTTGGGAAAGCAGTCCGCGTAGGTCTTGCCGTTCCTGAACGGCTTCGCGAACATTTCCTTGCCAGCCTCCAGCGCGAACTCGTAAGGCGGAAATTGCTCTATCTCCTGCCATTGACGGCGCATGTCCTCGTTCATCGAATAGGGTCCGTTGACGAAGTCCTCCAGCTTCACATGGGGAAATTTTCTGGTGAAGTAGCTCTGGAACGCGCTTGCATCGGCCACCGGATCGACAGCGTCATCAGCCACGGCGGGCAGCACGGATAGCAGCGCCAGGACTGCCAGCGCGGCCGCGGCAAAATGGATCATAGATCGCACGTTCACTTCTCCGCTGGCGCGAACAATTATTGAATCTTCGCCGTGGTCGTGTCGGTGTCACCTTTGTTGTCGACCCAGCTGATTTTCAGGTCGTCGCCCTTCTTGCCGCCCTTGAAGCTGAATTTGACATAGGGGTCCTTGGCAACCGCCGGCCCCCAGTTCGCAACGAATACGGTTTTGTCGTCATGTTCGAAGGTCAGTTGCTGGATGAAATGCGGCGGAATGATCGCGCCCTGGGCATCCTTGACGTAGCCGGAATCCATCGGGTGCTGGATCAGCGCCTGCACTTCGGTGGTCTCCCCGCTCGATGCCGCACGGACGCGAATGGTCGATGCCATCAGAATTCTCCTGATAAAGGGTGTGGGCCCGAGAATGCGCCCCTGCGGATCCGGATCATGCGCACTCAGCCCCCGCAGCCACCGACGGTGACCTTGACTTCCTTGGTCGCGCTGTAGAGCTTGCCGTCGGCCTCGACGATCGCGATCACGTCGCTGGTCTTGGCCATTTTGAGGCGATTGGCAACGCTTGGTACGGTGCCTGCCGGAATTTGGTAGGACGCGGCCAGCGCGTTCGGATTCTCGCTGACCAGGATGGAGATCGTGGTCACCCCCGGAAGATCGGCACTGACCGAAATCGGAACCACTGCGCCGTTCTCCGCGATTTCCGGTGCGTCCAGCTTGACCTTGTCCGATGGCTCAGCGGTCCTGCCATAAAGCGATTTGATCGCGTCGCCGCTGCCCTTCTGCTTGAATGCCTCTTCCGGATATTTGTCGTTGGCGGCGGCGAAGCTGGGTGTCAGGCCGAACGCCGCGTCGCCGAGGCCAAACAGCGTGATGGTGGCCGCGCCCTTCAGGATCAGGCGCCGGGTCGGATCCCGGCCTTGAGTGATGATCATTCGAAAGTCTCCTTGAGACGCGTCAGCGCGATCCATCTTGGCAGTATCTAGAGTGTCTGCAGGAAGTCCACGATGGCGTCGATTTCCTGTTCGGTCAAAATGAGATTGCGGCCAAATGGCGGCATTATGGTCAGCGGGTGACGCTTGGTTTCATCGTTGAGAATGGCGACGAGTTCGTTGCGGTCGGGATACTTGCTTTTGATATCCTTCAGCGGCGGTCCGATAGTACCGGGCAAATCGCCGCCCTTGATGTCGTGGCAGGTCAGGCAATTGCCCTTGTTGCGATCGAAAGCAAGCTTCTGGCCCTCCGCCACCGAGGACTGCGCCGCGACCGGGCCACCGATCACCAAGGCTAACGCAAATGCCATGGCTGGCTTGATCGAAAAGTGACTGGCCACGCAGGGCTCCAATTGACAGCAAACGGGCGGGCGTCCGGCATCCAGAACAGCTGGATCGTCAAAGCATATGCATCAGCGGCTGACAATGCGTACGGCGTCCGCTTCGGCATGGCGCGGTTAACGCCATCCCCTGGGGGTCGGCGAGCATGCCGACGGCTGGCCCGCCCTGAGTTTCGGCCGACAATTCCAGGGTGTCCATCGGGCGTCCTTCCTGTCCGGATTGATCCAAGGTCAAGATCGCATTTCTGAGCTAGAATGAAGACGATTCAACGACTGCTTCTGCTCAGGCAGATCGAACGTGGAACTCTGAAGTGGGTGGCTGATATGGCTGAATATGTCGTGGAATTCGGCAAGGATGGACGGCCGGTTGAGCCCGACGGGCGCCTCGACGCACCGGCCTTTCACCGCAACCATCAGGCGATCCGCTCGGTATTGTTGCCATTCCTGGCCGGCAAATCCGGGGACGTCGTGGAGGCCGGCAGCGGCACCGGCCAGCATGTCGTGGATTTCGCCCGGTTGACACCCGACATCACCTGGTGGCCGGGCGATCTCAACGAGGCGCATCTCAAAAGCATCGCGGCGTGGCGGGCGCATGCCGGCCTGTCGAATATCCGCGCGCCGCTGCGGATCGACCTCACCGATCCGCTGTGGTGTCACGAAA
Organism: uncultured Alphaproteobacteria bacterium; assembly: GCA_963736075.1. Lineage (GTDB taxonomy): Bacteria > Pseudomonadota > Alphaproteobacteria > Rhizobiales > Xanthobacteraceae > Bradyrhizobium. The sequence continues at coordinate 117,736 of CAVTNW010000005.1, forward strand.
TGAACGATGGAAGCGGGCCTGGAAAGCTGCTGGCGGTATTCTGCGCCAATGTGATCCACATTGCACCTTGGCGCGTGGCGGAAGGGTTGTTGGCAGGCGCGGGGCGCTATCTGCGCGCGGACGGGCGGCTATATCTCTACGGGCCGTTCAAGCGCGGCGGCCAGCACACCGCGCCCAGCAATGCCGCGTTCGACAACAGTCTTCGCGACGGCAATCCCGAATGGGGCGTGCGCGATATCGAGGCGCTGGAAGAACCCGCAGGCCATGCCGGTCTGAAGCTGATCGAGATCGTTGAGATGCCCGCCAACAATCTGATTCTGGTCTTCGCGCGCCAGCCAGCATTTCCGAAGTTCTGATCATATCAGCGTGCTCCCCACCCTCATCCTGAGGCAGCATCGCGTCAGCGATGCGTCTCGCAGGATGGCCGCAAACGCCGGTGCAAGCGGCCATCCTTCGAGACGCGAGCCAAAGGCTCGCTCCTAATACGAAAGCGTCTTCAAACTTCCGGTCCTTATCCTGAGGAGCCTGGCGAAGCCGGGCGTCTCGAAGGATGAGCGGCTCGAAAGGTCGTCGCCCGGGTCCATCCTTCGAGACGCATCGCTGGCGCGATGCTCCTCAGGATGAGGACAACTCGGCGTCGAAATGAAGAACAGACTTTCATGCGCAGCGGGTCGGCCCACGCCGATAGGCGAACTCAGGATGAGGTCGGAGAGTTTGGATACAATAGGTTTCACGGAATCGCGCAACCGGTTTCTCGTTGGGCTACGCCGCGCGATCAATCCAGCCGATCTTGTCCTTCAGGAAGGCGTATCCAAGCGCGGTGAATGCGGCGCGTTCCTTGTTGTCCTTGCCGTAGCCGTGGCCTCCGGCGGCAGGCTCGTAAAGATAAGCTTCATATCCCATCGCCTGCAGCTTCGCGGTCATCTTGCGGGCGTGGCCGGGATGCACGCGGTCATCGCGTCGCGTCGTCGCGATCAGGATCGGCGGATAGCTCCTGCCCGGCGTTGCCGCGTGGTAGGCGGAATAGGTTTGCAGCCAGTCCCATTCCTCGGGCTTGTCGGGATCGCCATACTCCGCGATCCAGCTTGCACCGGCGAGCAGCTTCGAATAGCGGCGCATGTCGATCAGCGGGATCGTGCAGAACAGGGCGCCGAATTGTTCGGGATAGCGCGTCAGCATGTTGGTGATCAGGATGCCGCCGTTCGACCCACCCTCCGCGGCGATGCGGCCGGCGCGCGTCACGCCGCGCCGCACCAGGTCGGCGGCGACGGCGGCAAAATCATCATGCGCCAGCCGCTTGCCGGCATAGCGGCCGGCGTCGTGCCAGCGGGTGCCGAATTCGCCGCCGCCGCGAATATTGGCGACGACGCTGGTGCCGCCGCGTTCCAGCCACAGCTTGCCGATCGCGGAGTTGTAGGAGGGGCGCATGGCAAGGCCGAAGCCGCCGTAGGCATTGAGATGAACCGGTGCCTCGCCGCTCTCGGCGGCAGGTCCCGTCTGCACATAGGGAATGCGCTCGCCATCGACCGAGATGGCCTCATGCTGGGTGACAACCAGTCCCTCCGCAGAAAACGTGCGCGGCGCTTGCTTCAACAGAACTGGGCTTTGGACACCTTCGATCAGCATCAGCGAAGGCGGCGTCAGCGGACCCTGGATATTGGCCAATAGATCGCCGTTGCTCTCGGCCTCGTCGGCGTCGAGACGCCAGACGTCGACAACACCGATCTCGGGCAATCCGGGCAGGTTGCTCCGGGCCCAGCCATTTGCCGACGGAGTCCAGACTTCGAAAACCGGCCGCAATTCATCAAGTACGGAAAGCACCAGCTTTCCGGCACTCCAGAAAAAGCCCTGTACCGCGCGTCGCGGTTGTGGCGCGAACAAGATCTCGAATTGCCGTTCTCCGGCCATGAATGACGGCAAGGACGTGGCCAGCACGGTGTCAGGTGGGTAGGTCTTTGCTCCTACGGTCCAGGGTTTGCGGGGCTTGATGGCGAGCCAGCCGCCGTGAACGTTCACCTGGGCATGGGTCGGGAGGTCGAGTTTCAGCCTGACGCCGCCCCCATCGCCCAGGTACAAACGGCTGTTGAAGAAATCGAGCCGCTCGAAAAACCAGACTCGCGGAGCGCCTTCAGTCCGATCAACTTCAAAGAACGCCCCCATGTTCTCAGGCGTCGTCTCGAAAAGCACCGGTGCGCGATCTGCGTCCGTGCCGCGCCGCCATAGCCTTACCGTCCTGGCATAACCGGACGAAGTCGCCATCCCGTCGCCCAAGGCACTGGACAGCAAAAGCGTATCGGCATCGAGCCAGCCTGCGTAGCTCTTTGCTTCCGGCAGCACGAAGCCGTCGGTGGTGAAGGTCCTCGTATCGATGTTGAATTCCCGCAGCACCGTCGCATCGCTGCCACCTCGCGACAGGCTGAGGATCACGGATGGATGCTTAGCCGAGAGCCTCTGCGCCCCGGCCCAGAGCCAATCATCGTTTTCGATCGCGGCGAGTTGGTCCAGATCCAGCAGGATCTCCCAATTCGGATCGGGCCTGCGAAATTCCGCAAGCGTGGTACGGCGCCAGAGGCCGCGCGGATTGTTGGCATCCTTCCAGAAGTTGTAAAGAAAGCCGCCGCGTCGGCCGACATAGGGAATATTGTCCGGCCGGTCATAGATCGAAGCCAGCAGGTCGCGATCCGCGGCGAAGCCGGCATGGCCAAACTTTTGCACGGTCAGCCGGCTCTGCCGCTCGACGAAATCGATCGCGCGCTCGCCCTCGATTTCTTCCAGCCAAAGATAGGGATCGTCATCCGGTGCGGTCAGGGTGGGCCTGTTGTCGATCGGCATGATTCACTTCCGGTGCTGCGGTCGGACTGGAACCCACATGGTTGGCGGCCTTGAAATTTACGCGGCGGCGGGCGGCCTGTCCAATCCGCCGACTTCGCATGGCGCGGAGCCGTTTGCGCCGGTTGCTCGGGCGGACGCCCCCGGCCATAGTGCCGGGAATCAGCGAGGCCGGCTGCGTTCGGCCTCCTTTGGGTGGAAACGACGGATGATCGATGTCGCCGCGGTCGACGAGAGGGCCGATGATGCGCGGGCGCGCGCCAATGTGGTGCGGCTGGCGGCGGCGCAGGCGCTGACAGGGGCAAATGCGGCCGTGATCTTCGCCACCGGCTCGATTGTCGGGGCAGCGCTGGCGCCGGATCTCTCGCTCGCGACCGTGCCGATTTCCTTGTATGTGGTCGGCCTCGCCGCGGGCACGCTGCCGAGCGGCGCGATTTCGCGACGATACGGCCGCCGGGCCGCCTTCATGATCGGCGCCGGCTGCGGGGTCCTGACCGGCCTCGTCGGATCGTTCGCCATCCTGCGCGGTTCGTTTGTCCTGTTTTGCTGCGCGACCTTCCTGGGCGGCCTTTACGGCGCGGTGTCGCAATCCTATCGGTTTGCCGCCGCCGATGGCGCGAGCGCCGCCTACCGCCCCAAAGCCCTGTCGTGGGTGATGGCTGGCGGCGTATTTGCCGGCCTGCTCGGCCCGCAGCTGGTGCAGTGGACCATGGATTTCTGGCTGCCTTATCTGTTCGCCTTCAGCTTCGTGATCCAGGCTTTGGTGGCGCTGATCGCAATGGCCATTCTCTCAGGCGTCGATACGCCGAAGCCTGCCGCGTCGGATCTTCATGGCGGGCGTGCCTTGCCGGAGATCGTTCAGCAGCCGCGCTTCATCGCCGCCGCCATTTGCGGCATCGTTTCCTACCCGATCATGAACCTGGTGATGACATCGGCGCCGCTGGCCATGAAGATGTGCGGGCTCAGCATCAGCAATTCCAATTTTGGCATCCAGTGGCACATTATTGCAATGTACGGGCCGAGTTTCTTTACCGGTGCGCTGATCGCCCGGTTCGGCGCGCCGCTCGTGGTCGTGACCGGCCTGTTGCTCGAAGCCGGTGCCGCGACGATCGGATTGACCGGCATCACGGCGATGCATTTCTGGGCCACCCTGATCGTGCTCGGGGTGGGCTGGAATTTCGGCTTCGTCGGGGCTTCGGCGCTAGTTCTTGGAACCCACCGGCCGCAGGAGCGCAACAAAGTTCAGGCGTTCAACGATTTTCTGGTGTTCGGCACGATGGCGATCGGCTCTTTTTCCTCCGGTCAGTTGCTGGCCAATTACGGCTGGTCGGCGGTCAACATGGTGGTCTATCCGCCGGTGCTGCTGGGGCTCATGGTTCTCGCCGCGGCGTCTTTGGCGCAGCGGCGGCGAAAGCTGCGGGCCAACTCCGAATTTCCCGATCCGGTACTTTGATCGGCCGAGCCGAGAGGATTGTTGCAATGCGCTGGAGCTCCTGATGGCGTCGCCAAACGCGTGGACGAGTCCATCGCGATGGTCGAATCCGGCGACCGTGGCTCTGGAACGAATTCCTTCCGGCGCGCCTGTGTTGCTGAATGTATCGCGCAAAAATGCAGCCGCGATCGAATTGTACAAGAAGTTTGATTTCAGTGAGTAATTCCGGGATCGGCGATGTCTTGCTGGCAGAGCAGCGCCAGGCCGAATGAGGGTGCCAGGGCAGTCCTGCCGCCCGTTGGATCGATGGGCCTTGTTCTCCAGGTCCGCGCGCGGCTTGCGATGCGGGAGTCATCGCCGACGAAATCAGTAGTTTCACGGTTGGATGCTAATGGAAAAATAAGCCGGAGCCTGCATACCAGCGAGGTTGCGTATCATTCACGATTATCGTGGCTAACAAGGCGTTTAGCCGGGATGATTCAAAGTGGGGCGAGATGCCATGATGAACATAGAAAATCAAAAAGACGCGCAGCTTGGCAGTGTGGTGGATTTGATTCGTTCGACGCTCGGGACCGAAATCATCCGAGCCACGCCGGATCATATTGTGTTTTGTGGCAAGGGGCCGCGCCGGACCTTTGAAATTCGCCGCGAGGGAACGCGAGGCTTTCGGGTCGAAGAAATCTTGGACCTTCAAGCGGCGCCCCGAGACCGGCAGCCGGCCTCTCGCCCTGAGCGGACTGTCCTGAACGGAAGCCAGATGACTGAATGGGTCAGCGCCCGGCTCGGGGAGGTCCAGCTTTCGTCGCTTCTGGCGGGTGGCTTAAGGTGGCCGGAGCGATCGGCGATCCTGATGATGATCGCCTCAGCGTTCATCACCATTGGCTCCTCGATGGTCGGAGCGTAAGGCCAGAGCTTTGGCGTCCATCACGCCAGTTCCGACACCTCGCCCGCCGGCAGATCGAATTCGAAGGCGTTCAGCGTCATCGACACCATGGTGTAATAGCCGCACAAACCGATAATCTCGACCAGGCCGCGCTCGCCAAGCAGCCTGACGGCCTCGTCGTATAGCGGCTGGCTCAAGCCGTGGCCTTCGTGCAGCGATCTGGAGACGTCGTAGATCATCTGGCCCTTCGGATCGTCGAAGTGCGGGGTGCGGCGATCGCGGATGGCTTCGATGATGTGGGGGTCCATGCCGCCTTTGAGCGCCAGACGCTTGTGGGCATACCATTCGTAATGCGCGGTCCAGTGCCGCGCCGTCACCAGGATGGCAATTTCGGAAAGCTTGGCAGGAAAAACCGTATCGAAGCGCAGGAAAGCCCCAAGACGCGTGGCGTGGCGCGCCATTTCGGGGCTGTTGAGCCAGGCCATCATCGGAGGGGGCGGGGCGCCGCGCTTGCCGGCAATTGACTCGTCGTAGGTTTGTTTCTGGTCTTCATTCATTTCGGCAGGCGAAAGCAGCTTCAGACGCATGGTGCGTTCCCTCTGATATTCGGGTCGTCGTGACGGTTTCTGGCAGTCCAGCAGGCCAGCGGCGTGTGCCGGAGACATATTGAATTTCAGGATATGGCCGTTAAGGTCCGCCAACAAGAGCAACCGGTTGTGGCCCTGGTCGCCGCGGCCTGCCGAAGGGAAACGCCGATGACCGATCTGGAAGGTTTTCGTCTGCAAACCCGCGCCTGGCTGGAGGCCAATTGCCCGCAGGAAATGCGGCGGCCGATCACCTCGGAGGAGGATACGTTCTGGGGCGGCCGCAACGCCCAATATTCCTCCGATCCGCAGCGCATCTGGTTCGAGCGGATGCGCGACAAGGGCTGGACCGTGCCGCACTGGCCACGGGAATATGGTGGCGGCGGCCTCGATCCGGAGCAGGCCAAAATCCTGCGCCAGGAGATGGCGGCGATCGGCGCGCGGGCGCCGCTGACGTCGTTCGGCATTTCCATGCTGGGTCCGGCGCTCCTGAAATACGGCACCGAGGCGCAGAAGCAGGAGCACCTGCCGAAGATCGCCGCCGGTCTGATCCGCTGGTGCCAGGGCTATTCGGAGCCCAATGCCGGATCGGATCTCGCCTCCCTGCAAACCCGCGCCGAGAGGGACGGCGACGATTTTGTCATCAACGGCCAGAAGATCTGGACCTCCTACGCCAACTATGCCGACTGGATCTTCTGCCTGGTGCGCACCGACCCGGCCGCCAAGAAGCATGACGGCATCAGCTTCATTCTGTTCGACATGGCATCCCCGGGGGTCTCGACCAAGCCGATCCTGTTGATTTCCGGCCGCTCGCCGTTCTGCGAAACCTTCTTCGATGATGTGCGGGTGCCGAAAGCCAACGTGGTCGGCACCGTCAATCGCGGCTGGGACGTCGCCAAATATCTGCTGCAACACGAACGCGCCATGATATCGGGCATGGGCGAGCGCAGCGTCGGCCGGCCACTCGGCCAGGTCGCCGCCGACAGCCTCGGTACCGACGAACAGGGCCGCCTGGAGGATCCGATGCTGCGCAGTGAGATCGCAAGTTTCGAGATCGACGAGGCCGCGCTGGCCTGCGCCGCCGAGCGCGCCGTCGACCTGGCCAAGGCCGGTCAGGCCCATCCGGCATTTTCCTCGGCGATGAAATATTACGGCACCGAACTGAACAAGCGCCGCTACGAGATCCTGATGTCGGCGGGCGGCATCGGTGCCCTGGAATGGGAGAGCGAACGCTCGAAGGGCGGAGCCCGGCCGCGCGCCTGGCTGCGCACCAAGGCGAATTCGATCGAGGGCGGTACCAGCGAAGTCATGCTCGGCATCGTGGCCAAACGCATTCTCGATCTGCCGGGGGCGTGAGAATCTCCATGGCCCTCGTGCTCACTGAAGAACAATCGATGTTGCGCGACAGCGCCCGCGGTTTGATTGGCGACAGGGCGCCGGTCGCACACCTCCGGCAGCTGCGCGACACTGGGGATGCGACCGGGTTTTCCCGCGAGCTGTGGCGGACCTTCGCGGAGATGGGATTTGCCGGTTTGCTGGTACCCGAAGCGTTCGGCGGCAGCGCGCTCGGCTGCGTCGAAGCCGGCGTGGTGATGGAGGAAATCGGCCGCACCCTGATGCCCTCGCCGTTTCTCGCTACCGCCGTGCTGGCCGCATCGGCGCTGTCGCGCGGCGGCAACGCCGCGCAGCAATCACAGTATTTGCCGAGGATTTCGGACGGTTCGCTGCTGGCCGCGCTCGCCATCGACGAGGGGAATAAGCATCGGCCGCTGATGACCAGCCTGCAGGCGCTGCGTTCAGGCAACGGATTCAGGCTAAGGGGTGAGAAGGCCTTCGTGGTCGATGGGCACACGGCTGACCTCCTGATCGTGGCGGCCCGTACCGCCGGCCGTGCGGGAGAGGCCTTCGGCCTGACGCTGTTCCTGGTTGACCCCAAAGCGCAAGGCGTCGCGATCGAGCGCACCATGATGGTCGATTCGCACAACGCGGCACGCATCCTGTTCGACCAGGTCGAGGTCGATGCCGACGGCGTGCTCGGCGAGGTCGATCAGGCCTTTGGCCTGCTGGAGGCTTTGCTCGATATCGGCCGCGGCGCCGTGGCCTCGGAAATGGTGGGTTTGAGCGAGGAGGTGTTCGGGCGCACCATCGCCTATCTCAGGGAGCGCAAGCAGTTCGGCAAGCCGATCGGCGAATTCCAGGCGCTGCAGCACCGCGCCGCGCGGCTCTATATCGAGATCGAGATCACCCGTGCCGCGGTTCTGAAGGCGCTGCAGACGCTGGATGGCGAACTCGCCAATGCCGGCGCGGCGGTGGCGGTTGCCAAAGCGCGGGCCGGTTCGACGGCGACGCTGGCGGTCCAGGAGGGCGTGCAGATGCATGGCGGCATGGGCATGACCGACCAGTTCGACATCGGCTTCTTCATGAAACGCGCCCGGGTTTGCCAGGAATTGTTCGGCGACAGCAACTTCCACGCTGATCGGCTGGCCCGGATGAAAAGCTATTGAAAGCGAGGCCGTGAAAGGTGTCATCGCCCGACTTGATCGGGCGACCCAGTCATCGCAGGCGTTAGTGGTTACTGGATCGCCCGGTCAAGCCGGGCGACGACAGCGACATATGCGGAAAGCGCCGCAAGGACATTCCCATCCTAGCGGATCGGCGGCGCGTATTGGATGCCGCCGGCGCTCCAGAGCTGGTTGAGCCCTCGGGGAATGGCAAGCTTCGATCCGCTGCCGACATTGCGGTCGTAGACTTCGCCGTAATTGCCGACATGGCGGATGATGCGGGCGGCCCAATCCTTGGTCAGCCCCAGTTCCTCGCCGTACGCGCCCTCGGTCCCCACCAGCCGCATCACATCCGGCTTCTTCGACTTCAACGCCTCGTCGATGTTCTTCGAGTTCACGCCGAGTTCTTCGGCATTGATCATCGCGTACAGCGTCCACTTGACGATCATCATCCAGTCGTCGTCGCGCTGCCGCACGACGGGCGCCAGCGGCTCCTTGGAGATGACATCGGGCAGGATGACGTGGTCGTCCGGTTTGGAAAGGTTCAGCCGCAGGGCATGGAGCTGGGAGACATCGGCGGTGAACACATCGCATTTGCCGGAATCATAGGCCTTGATGACGTCGTCCAGGTTGCCGAATTTCATCCCCTCGTACTTCATGTTGTTGGCGCGGAAATAATCGGCGAGGTTGAGCTCGGTCGTGGTCCCGGACTGCACGCAGACCTTGCTGCCCTCAAGCTGCAGCGCCGAATCGATGTTTCGCGCCCGCGGCACCATGAATCCTTCGCCGTCATAATAGGCGACCGCCGGGAAATACAAATCGTAGGAGGTTTCGCGCGATAGGCTCCAGGTCGAGTTGCGCGACAGGATATCCACTCTGCGGTTCTGCAGCTCCTTGAAGCGCTCGTTGGCATCGAGCGGAATGAACGTGGCCTTGGTCGGATCGTCGAAGATGGCGGAGGCGACCGCGCGGCAGAAGTCCACGTCGAAGCCGGTCCAGTTGCCCTTGTCGTCCGGGATCGAGAAGCCCGGCAGGCCCTTGTTGACGCCGCACAGAACCTCGCCGCGCCGGATCGTGCGCTGCAGGGTCCGCGTGTCATAGCGTTCATAGGTGATGGCAGCCGCCGCGACCGCGACCGCGACCGCGAGCCCGATCAGCAGGCCGCCTCGAAATGTCCGCATGATTATGTCTTTCGCAATGATCTGGAAAAAAATCGATCGGTGGCGAGGGCAGCCGCGGTTTACAGCTCGGGCTTCTGCTTGACGATCACCTTGGTGCCGACCGGGACACGATCATAGAGGTCGGTGACGTCGGCATTGACCAGCCGGAAACAGCCCGATGACACGGCGGTACCGATCGTATCCGGCCGGTTGGTGCCGTGGATGCGATAGACGGTGGCGCCGAGATAGAGCGCGCGGGCGCCCAACGGGTTACCGGGACCGCCGGCCATGAAGCGCGGCAGATAGGGCTGACGCGCGATCATTTCCGGCGGTGGCGTCCAGTCCGGCCATTCCGCCTTCTTTGAAATGTTCAAAAGGCCTTGCCACTGAAATCCGTCGCGGCCGACGCCGATGCCGTAGCGCAGCGCGCGGCCGTTGCTCTGGATCAAATAGAGATGGCGCTCCGCGGTCGAGATGATGATGGTGCCGGGCGCCTCCGTAGAGCGGTAATAGACCATCTGCTTCTGGAATTCCGGATCCAATTGCACGGAATCATCGGGCAGCAGCCCGGGCTGGTCGCCGACATCGGGCTGTTGGGCAAGACACAGCGTGGCCTGGAGCATCAGACCGGCCGCCGCCATCACCATCCAGATCAGCTGTCGAAACTTGAACATGCAAACCTCTTTAGTTGCTGCGGCTGTGACAGCAGTTGCCCAAATCACTGCCGGCATCAAATCCCAGGCCTTGGACGATGGCAAGCAATCCGATCATCGCCGTTTAATCGCTTCGATTCTTGTTATCTTCGTGGCTGATGGCGACGCCAAAGCCTCAAGGCGGCCCGATCCAGAGCCGCAAGCAAAAGGAAACCATCACCACGGTACCGACGCCGCCGAGCCAAAGCGCTGCGAACCATACTAGGCGCCGCCGCAGGGGCTGCGGCTGTTGCTCCGGAGGCTTCAATGGTACCCGCTCCCGGCCCTCACCTTGCCGCGGAAGACCCAATAGGCCCACCCGGTATAGCCGAGGATGAGCGGCACCAGCACGGCAACGCCGGCCAGCATGAAGAGCTGGCTGGACTGGGGCGATGCCGCCTGCCAGATGGTGATGCTCTGCGGCACGATAAAGGGATACATGCTGATGCCGAGCCCGGCATAGGACAATCCGAACAGCGCCAGCGTCAGAAAGAACGGCCTGGAATCCTGCCGGGTCGCGAGGCTGCGCAACAGCGCCACGGCCACGACGGCAACGGCGATCGGCACCGGCGCGGTCAGGATGATATTGGGCCACGAGAACCAGCGCTCCGTATATTGGATGTGGAGGAACGGCGTGGCGACGCTGACCATGCCGATGACGCCGAGCATCGCGAACAAGAGATAGAAGCTCAGGCCATAGGCCTTGTCGCGAAGCTCGCCTTCGGTCTTCAGCACCAGCCAGGTGGCGCCAAGCAGTGCATAGCCGACCAATAGTGCGATGCCGGTCAGGATGCTGAACGGTGTCAGCCAGTCCCACCAGCCGCCGGCATAATGCCGGCCATCGACATGCACGCCCTGCAGGATGGCGCCGAGCGCGATGCCCTGCGCGAGCGCCGCCAGCATCGATCCGCCGGCGAAAGCAATATCCCAGCGATTGCGCAGGCTTTGCGTCGTCCGCCAGCGGAATTCGAAAGCCACGCCGCGAAAGATCAGGCCGATCAGCATCGCGATCACAGGCGTATAGAGCGCCGGCATCAGCACCGCATAGGCCAGCGGAAAGGCCGCCATCATGCCGCCGCCGCCGAGCACCAGCCAGGTTTCATTGCCGTCCCAGACCGGCGCGACGCTGTTCATGATGACGTCGCGATCGGCCTTGGCGGGAAACAGCGGAAACAGGATGCCGAGGCCGAGATCAAACCCGTCCATCACCACGTAGACAAAGACCGCGAACGCGATGATGAAGGCCCAGAGCGTCGCGAGGTCGATGTTGGCGGTCATCAAGTGGCTCCTTGTGCCGCGACGCCGACCGCGGGCGTGATGCCGGCGGCGTGAGCCGGGAGATCGCCGCGCGGCCCCTGCTCGCCGTGCAGCGGCGGCAGCGCCATCAATCGCAGGATATAGATCACCCCGGCGGCGAAGATCGCGAAATAGACCAACACAAAAGCAATCAGCGAGGAGCCGACCGCGGGCGCCGCCAAAGGCGACGCGGCATCGACGGTTCGCAACAGGCCGTACACCGTGAAGGGCTGGCGTCCGGTCTCGGTGGTGATCCAGCCCGCCAGCACCGCGACGAAGCCCGCCGGACCCATGGCCATCGCAAAAATGTGCAGGAGCTTGGACGCGTACAAGGTGCCGCGCCACCGCATCCACAGGCTGCAGAGGCCCAACGTCATGATCAGAAAGCCCAATCCGACCATGATCCGGAATGACCAGAAGGTGATCGGCACCGGCGGCCAGTTTTGCCGCGGCACGGTATCGAGCCCATTGAGCGGCGCATCGGGAGCGTGCTTGAGGATCAGCGACGACAGTTTTGGGATCTCGATGGCGTAATCGACCCTGCCGGCGGCTTGATTGGGCAGCCCGAACAGGACCAGCGGCGCGCCGTCCGGATGGCTCTGGTAATGACCTTCCATGGCCATCACCTTGGCGGGCTGATGCTCGAGCGTGTTGAGCCCGTGCTGATCGCCGGCGAGGATCTGCAGTGGCGCCACCAAGGTGGCCATCCACATCGCCATCGAAAACATCACCCTGGGACCGGGCAGACGGGAATCGCGCCAAAGGTGAAATGCGCCGACCGCGCCCACCACCAGCGCGGTGGTGAGGTAGGCCGCCAGCACCATATGCACCAACCGATAGGGAAACGAGGGATTGAAAATCACCTTGAGCCAGTCGGCGGCGACGAACTGGCCGTCGGCGTTGACGGCGTAGCCCGCCGGTGTCTGCATCCAGGAATTGGCCGAGAGAATCCAGAAGGCCGATATCAGCGTGCCGGTGGCGACCATCAGGGTGGCCAGGAAATGCAGTCGATGGCCGACCCGCTCAAGGCCAAACAACATCACGCCAAGGAAGCCGGCTTCGAGGAAGAACGCGGTCAGCACTTCGTAGGCCATCAGCGGGCCGATAATGGGCCCGGTCTTGTCGGCAAAGGCCGACCAGTTGGTGCCGAACTGGTAGGACATCACGATGCCAGAAACCACGCCCATCCCGAACGCAACGGCGAAGATCTTCAGCCAGTACTGGAACAGATTGATGAAGACCTCGCGTCCGCTCCACAGCCACAGCGCCTCGAGCACCGCCAGATAGCTGGCCAGCCCGATCGAAAAAGCCGGAAACACGATATGAAAGGACATCGTGAACGCAAACTGCGCCCGGGCCAAAACCACGGCATCCCAGCCCTCAAACATGGTAAATCATCCGTCGCTGCTGTTGCGACGCCGACATTACCAAACAGGAGGCGACATGGATACGTCAGCGCGCGATCCGTCCGGAAACGCCCCGGGCCTGAGCCGGGGGCGCGGACGTTATCCTCCAGATCATGGGCTATATCGATATTTCAAGATGACGGCCCTGCGCAAAACGCGCTGGTTGTCTCGGCAGAAACGCGGCGCATTTTGCGGATTGGGCTCTGGCGCTCAGCTGGAAGCGTTGAGTAGTCGCCCGATGGTGCGGTCGATCTCCTGGTACTGGCCTTCGCCATCGTGCTGGTAGACGATTTTTCCGCTTTGATCGACGATGTATTGCGCCGGCCAATACTGGTTGCCATAGGCATTCCAGGTCTGTGAATTGTTGTCCTGGGCCACCGGATAGGTGATGCCGTGGCGCTTCAGCGCCGCCTGCACGTTGGAGGCCGATCGTTCGAACGGGAATTCCGGCGTATGGACGCCAACCACCACCAGGCCGCGATCCCTGTATTTAGCGTAGAGCTCGGTCACGTGGGGCAGCGTGTTGACGCAATTGACGCAGCCATAGGTCCAGAAATCAACCAGCACCACCTTGCCACGCAGGCCGGCGATGGTGAGCGGCGGAGAATTGAACCAGTTGCTGATGCCGACGAAGTTGGGGGCGGTGCTTGCCGCGGCCGCCACCGCAAAGGGCTTCTGCTCGACTGTTGCCTCGCCGGACAGTCCGGGGAGACAGGCCCCGATCAGGCAAAGCGCGGCCAGGGATGCCGAGGTGGCGAGCGATCGTATCGTCATGGGTCACTCCATCGTTTGGGCCGTGGTGGGTCAAAGGCCGATCTGGCCATGCGGGTAATAGGCCGTCAGCCACGCCTCGATCAGCGTGTCGTATTGGAAGTAGGAAGCGACCGCGAACGCGATCACGACCACGCCAAATCCCTGCTGCAGCCTTGGCGAAATCCGCGCGATACGGCGCACCCGGGTGGTGATGGCCTGGCCGCCATAGGCAATCGCCAGCATCGGGATCGCCGCGCCGGCGGTGTAGGCCACCAGCAGCGCGCTGGCCGAGGCGGTATTCCCGGCGGTCGCAATCACGGTCAGGATCGAGCCCAGCACCGGACCTGCACACGGCGTCCAGACCAGGCCGAGCGTGGTGCCGAGCACGAAACCGCCGAGATTGCCCTGGCGCGAGGGATCGGCCGCCACACCGGAATGAATCCTGCCGCCCAGCCGGACCGACAGCCATTCGAAGGGCGCCGGCCAGATCATCAGCACGCCAAACCCAAGCAGCAGGAGGGCCGCGCCCATTCGCAACTGGTTGGGATCGAAGTCGAAGACATCGGCGATCCTGCTCAACAGCAGCGCGGTGGCGGAAAACGCCAGCACAAAGCCGAGCGCGATCATGGCAGGGCGTACCCGGCCGGTCTGGCCGACCGACGCGCCAAGCACGATCGGCAGCATCGGCAGCGTGCAGGGCGCGGCAATGGTCAGAACGCCGGCGAGCAAGGCAAGAACAAGATTGAACATCCCAAGGCTCCATTGCACCGGTCGGCCTGCGCACCGCGGGCCCCCACATTGGGGGCCGTCCTGCCATCCGTCAGTTCTGGATGATGCTTCGCGAGCCGAAGGCGGGGTGTTACCCCTGCGGCGTCACGTGTTCGTGAGACATTTTTGCGCGCGGCAGCGCCTGTGAACGCAAAGCGACCCGGAGGGGGGCATCCCGTCCGGGTCGTGCAGGTTCTTGGGAGGTTGCAGGAAGTGTAATCAGCGAATGTCTATCAATGTATCGACTGGATTTTTCCGGGCGATGTCGTCGACGGCTTCATTTACTTCGTGGCCCGCGCCAGGTTTAGGCTAGATTGATTGCTCCTTAAAATTGCATCAGAAATGTTTAACGAATTGTTAATTCGATCTCAGGCCGCGAGGCTGTCGATACCAGCGCTCTTGAGCAGTTCGGCGAGTTGCTTGCGGGCATAGAACATTCGGGTCTTCACGGTGCTCTGCGGAATGCCGATGATCTGGCCGACTTCTTCCACCGACTTCTCGTGGTAATAGACGAGGTTGATGATCTCGCGGTGCGCCGGCGACAGCTTGGCAACGCAGGCGCGCAGAATGGCGCGGGTGGTGTTGCGGTCCAGCGAGGCTTCCGGGCTTTCGGCGGGATCCGCGATCTCCAGCATCTCCTCCTGGTCGATGTCTTCGTGCCGGCGCTGGCGCAGCGATGTGAGCGCCTTGAAGCGGGCGATCGAGAGCAGCCACGTGGAAACCTGCGATCGGCCCTCGAACTGGTCGGCGGTGCGCCACACATCGAGGAAGACCTGGCTGGTGAGATCTTCAGCCACGCTGGTGTCCCGCACGATACGAAGGATGAAGCGGTAAACCCGCACGTTGTGGCGGGAGTAGAGGACGTGCATCGATGTCCGACTGCCTGCCGAAATGCTTTCCAGCAGCATTTCGTCCGAGGTTGCCCGGGCCGCGATGATGCCCTGTTCGGCTGCGGCGTTGATGGCCACGACATTCTGCATGACTAACTCCCCCTGTCGCCGCTTCTGCAGCGCTCCATTGCGGAGAGTGTTAGCCAGCCAGCATTTCGGGACGTCTGCACGCCAAGGGGAAAATGGTTTCGTGCGCTGGAGAATTGTTTCATGGCTGGGCCGGCGACGAAACAAAGGGACAGAAACATCAAAATTTTCAAGAAGATGGGATGCGAGGGGGCCGGGACGATCGGCCGCTTCCGGCGACCGGAACAATCGCGTCCGCCGCCCTATCGGCCCCTGCGGAAAAGCCCAGAGCGCGCGGCGATCGCGGCTCCTGATCGGATCGGCCGATGAGTCACCGGTGGAGCGATGCCATGAAACCAATTTTTTCCGGCCACGGGCATTGGCCTCTCACTCCCTCTCCCGCCTCTATCGCGGGGGAGGGTGGGGTGGGGGCAGACACGGGTGGTACCTATGCTGAAACGAACCCTCCGTGGCGCCGGCCTTTGTGCCGATCTTTGCCGCCCATGAGCGCAGCCGGCCGCCCCATCCCGCGGCACGATGGCTGCTTGGCGATCTCCAAGGCCGCTTGTCGCAGCCAGCTCTGCATCAGGTCGCCGCGGTATCTCTGTCCAAGCCTGATCCCGGCTCCGATGCACGCCGCGGTCCCAAAGCGGTCGCGGTGTTGCAAAAGCGCTAACCGTTCAGAACGCCGCCGGTCGTCCCATCCTCGTCCACCCTGCTGTGCCATGGTAATATCCCCCTGATGGAGGATCATGGGGAGATAGCGTTGCAACGGGCGCCGCTCAAAATCGACGTCCAGTCGGACGAGCCGATCTGGACGCCCGCCCGGCAGGCGTTGTGGCGGCGCGTCGAGCAGCATGATTTCGAGCCCGACACGCCGTTGAATTTTACCCGCCGGCTGGCGCGCGACCACGGCTGGAGCCTTGAGGAGGCCCGCGCGGCGGTCGACGCCTATCGCCGCTTCTGCTTTCTCGCCATCGTCTCGCCGACGCCGGTCACGCCCAGCGAGGTCGTCGACGAGGTCTGGCACCAGCATCTCATCTATTCACGCGATTATTGGATGATCTGGTGCGGACAAAGACTGCAGGCTCCGCTGCACCACGACCCCACGCCCGGCGGCGCCGAGGCTCAAAGGATCTATCGTCGGCAATATGCCGAAACGCTCGCGCTGCATGCGCGCTTCTTCGGGCCGCCGGGCCCGGAATTGTGGCCGGCGACCCATCTGCGCTTCGGACGCCCGCGCTACCAAGTGACGGACCGCGGCCGTTGGCTCCTCGTGCCAAGACCCGTGATGCGAAGACCCGTCGCCTGGCTCCGCCGTCTATGGAGGAGGTGAACTCATGACCTGGAATCCGTTCGACTGGACGGCCGGCCCCTTCCTTGCCCTCTACCTCGCCCTCGCGGCCATGGTCTTTGCGCTGGGCTACCGCTCCAGGTTGAGGATCGGCCCGGCCGCGCAGGCAACCCCTCGATTGAGCCTATTGGAGTTGGCCTATCTCGCCGGTGGTGCAAACCGCCTCGGCGATGCGGTCCTGCTCCGCTTGATGTCGGAAAACGGCGCCACCATCGCCCCCAATCACAAGATCACCGTCACCAACCAGAGGCCGCTGGCGACGCTGGCGGGCCAGGCAATCCTTTTGCCGGTGCAGCCCGACATGACGCGGCGGCAGTTCCAGACCGCTGTTAAGCCGCTGGTCGAGCGGGTTCAGGGGCGCCTGCAGACCCTCGGTTGTTGCCCGAGCGACGAACAGATGACGTCCTTTCGGATGTCGGCGCTGCCCTTCGTCGCACTGCTCGTGGGGTTTGGGCTGATCAAGGCCTTGGTCGGCGCAGAGCGTCACCATCCGGTCGGGATCCTGGTCTTCCTGCTTATCATCACAACGTTCGCCGGCATTGCGCTCGCGCAGCGTCCCAGGCGGACGCGGGCCGGCGAAGAAGTGCTGCGGACCTACGAGTTTTCCCATGCACGGGAGGCGCGCGCGCCGCTCGATCACGAACTGCTTCTCGCCGTGGCGCTCTCGGGCGCCGTCGTCCTGTCGGGGACCGACTATGCGCCGGTCTATGCCGCCTCACAGTCGATGACCAGCGGTGGCGCCAGCGGTTGCGGAGGCGGCGGAGGCGGCGGCTGCGGTGGTGGCGGTGGGTGCGGCGGGTGCAGCTGAAGAGCGCCGTCGTCGGCACAGGCCGGGATCTTCTGCCAGCGAAAAGAACCCGGCCGGAGCCGGGTTCGAGTGACCGCGATTGGCGATCGATCAGTTGGCCTGCGAGGTCTGGCCCTGGGCTTGGGCTTGCGCCTTGAGCTCGTCCGGGGTGGCCATCGCCTGTTCCTTGGTGCAGATATCCGTGAACAGCACGCTGCCGTCCTGGAGATACCGCTTGGTCAGGCAGTTGCAGGGCGCGGCTGCGACGGTGTCGACGGGATCGGCAACGACCGCCGGTGCGTCGATGGCGACCGGATAGGCGCCGATCCACCAATGCGGGTGGTGCTTCCAGCCCACCGGCCCGCCCGGAAATGGGCCCGGGGGCGGCCCCGGCGGGTTCACGGGCGGCCCCGGCGGGATCACAGGCCCCGGAGTTGGATGGCAATTAGGGTCAGTAATGACGCAGAGATGGACCGGAGTGGGCCCGGGCTCGTTGTTCGTCGGCGGTGTGACGTGAAATCGGCACCGGCGGCGGAAGCCGGGTGACCACGTGGAAGCTCGACGCCGTGCGGCTTATTCCGCCACCGATGGGATCATGCGAGACGCGGCCGAAGCTGCCGCCGCCGAAGCCGCCGCGGCCACCAAAGCCACCGAAGCCGTGGGCGGATGCGTCGGTGGCGCCAAGGCCGGCCGCGACGATCGCGGCGGACAAGGCCAGTGCGGTGTACTGGATACGATTGAACATGGGTGCCTCCTGTCAGTGCGCTCAATGCGACCATTCGCATCTGACCGGTGGTTGCTTCGAAAACTCACCGCGTTCACCGCTTCGCCATCTCCGCCGGGTTTGACGTGATCCTGGTCACACAGTTTCGGCGCTACGCGCCTTCGCGCGTTGCCCGCACATTTTCTGCGGCTATTCACCCCTTCTCGCCCACGGGCGAGAACAAATACCCGCCGCCGCGGATGGTGCGGATCACCGCCGGCTTGGCCGGGTCGGGCTCGATCTTGCGGCGGATGCGCATGATGCGCAGGTCGACGGCGCGGTCGAAGGCTTCGGCGTCGCGGGCGTTGGCGAGCTCCAACAGGCGCTCGCGCGAGAGTACCCGCTTCGGGTTGGCCGCGAACACTTTCAGCAGGCCGAATTCGGAAGCGGTCAGCGGATGCTCGTTGCCTTCCTCGTCGCGCAGCGCCTGCGCCTCCAGGTCGAGCCATTTGGTGCCGAACCGGATCAGGGGATCGCGGGCCGGCTTGGCGGCGGCGGGGCTCGCGGACTGTCGCGGCGGCGCGCTGCGCCGCAGGACCGAGCGGATCCGCGCCATCAGCTCGCGCAACTCGCAGGGCTTGGCGATGTAGTCATCGGCGCCCAGCTCAAGGCCGACCACGCGGTCGATCGGGCTCGCGGTCGCCGTCAGCATGATGACCGGGACATTGCCGCGGCCCTTGAGGTCGCGGATGATGGAAAGCCCATCTTCTTCCGGCATGTTCAGATCGAGCACCACGAGATCGGGCAGGCCGGTGTCGATTGCCTCGCGCAGGCTGCTGCCGCCGTCGCACAACGTCACGGCAAAGCCGTGCATCTTGAGGTACTCGCCGACCATCTCGCGCGCCGGCGCCTCGTCATCGACAATGTAGATATGCGGGGCCTGGGTCATGACATCTAGACCACCGTTTCCGAAGTTCTAATTGTGTCGAAGCTTGCGACGCTGCGCTCCCTCTCCCGCGCTCTTTCGCGCGGGGGAGGGTTGGGGTGGGGGCCAACGCGGGTGGTGTCTATGCTGAAGCACCCCCACCCCAACCCTCCCCCGCCTCGGCGAAGCCAAGCGCTTCGTCCGGGAGCGGGAGAGGGAGCGAGAGGCCGGCGCTCGTGGCCTGAAATGGTAGGTTTCATGGAATTGCTCAACTAGATCTCTGTCGCCGGCAATATGATCGTGAAGGTGGATCCCTGTCCAGGACCGGCGCTATTGGCGATCACCTCGCCGCCATGCATGTCGATGATGCGCTTGACGATCGAAAGCCCGAGGCCGGTCGAGCTCTCGCCGGCCGTGGGTTTGGCGGACAGCCGCTGAAAGCGGCCGAACAATCGGCCAAGATCTTCCGGAGAGAGGCCGGCGCCTTCGTCGGTGACGCGGATGACGGTATTGTGCTCCTCGTGGCTCACCACGACCGCGATCTTGCCGCCGATCGGGCTGTACTTGATGGCGTTGCTGATGAGATTGTCGATCGCCTCCCGGATCCGGTCGGCGTCGCACATCGTCACGAAATGGGATGGCGCCGACACCGTGATGGTCTGCTGCTTGTTGAGCGCCAGGGGCTGATTGGCATCAGCGACCTCGCCGACCAGGGCCGCGATATCGACCGGCTCGCGGCGAATCGAGATGTCGAAGGCGTCGGCCATCGCATCCGAAATCAGGTGATCGACCATGGAGGTGAGGCGGCGGGTGGCATCGCGGATGTGTTCGATCTGGGCGGTGACGCCCTCCCGCGAGGCGCCGGCGCTGATCAGCTCGGTCAGCATTTCGGTGCGGCCGAGGATCACCCCGAGCGGATTCTTCAGATCGTGGGCCACGGTGCCGAGGATTTCATTCTTGAAGCCGTTGGCGCGCTGCAGCCGCACCCACTGCGCCGACAGCCGGCGGTTGGCCTGCATCAGGGCCCTGGTGCGCTGGGCGACGCGGTCCTCGAGCTGGGTGTTGGCCTCGTGCAGCTGCTGGTACAGGATCACGTTATCGAACGCGATCGACAACCGGCTGCCGAAGATCTCGACCAGCGATCGGTCGGTTTCGGACAGCGGGCGCTCCGCCTGCAACAGCACCACGACCTCGCGGCCGCTGCCGGTGCGGATATAGAGAACGGTGCGCTGGTCGACAAATTCATGCTGGCGCCGCCTGAAGGCGGCTTCCACCGTCGAGCGCAATTCGGGGTCGAGCGACTTCGCGCCGGTGGCGCCGATGAAGCGGCTATAACAGCCTGAGCCTGCCAGCACGGAAAACCCGTCGCTGGCCGCGCCTCCGTCACGCAGCACCAGGATGCCGGCGCAATCGACGTTGAGCAACGAGGCGATCTGCGTCAGCACGCCTTCGGCCAGACGCTGCATCGACCTGAAGTCGTACAGCGTCGAGGCGGCATCGATGATGATTTCCAGCCCGCGCCGGGTCTGCACCATGCGTTCGAGCTGCTGATAGCTGCGCAGCGCCGCGGTCAGCGAGGTGAACAGCTTGTCCGCCGTCAGCTCGGTCTTGGCTTTGTAGTCGTTGATGTCATATTGCACGATGACCCGGCGCTCGGGTGCCTGGCCTGGCTGGCCGGTGCGAAGGATGATGCGGACGGTCTCGTTCTTGATCTCGTTGCGGATGTACTCGACGAGATCGAGGCCCGCGGCGTCGGTTTCCATGATGACGTCGAGCAGCACCGCGGCGATGTCGGAATGCGCACGCATCAGGGTCCGGCCCTCGGCGGCCGAATAGGCCGACAGGATCTCGAGCGTCTGGCCGTTGAGGCTGTAGTCGCTGAGCGCAAAGCGGGTGCCTTCGTGCACCGCACGATCGTCGTCGATCACGGCGATCTTCCATTTGCGCGCCGTCGAGGGTTCCGGAACCGTTCCGGAATCTTCGATCAAATGGAGGACATCGTCCTGATCGGCCATGGAAGGGTCCCGTCGCTTGCAGGGTCCGCGGGCGTTCAGTCGCCGTTGGCCACCCTGGGTATAGTAATGCGAAACGTGCTGCCTTGTCCCGGTCTTGAATCCAGCATCATCTGACCGCCGAACTGTTCGGTGACCAGGTTATAGACGATATGCAGCCCTAGTCCGGTACCGCCCTGGTCGCGACGGGTGGTAAAGAACGGGTCGAACGCCTGCCGCTGCACGTCCGGCGACATCCCGGCGCCATCGTCGGCAAAAATGATCTCGACCGTGTCGTTGTCGCGCGGACGCGCTGAAATGGAGATCGTCCCGGAGCGACCGTCGGCAAAGGCATGATTGGTGGCGTTGAGAAACAGGTTGGTCAAAATCTGCCCATAGGAGCCGGGGTAGCCGTCAATGACAATGCTGGGCACGTCCACCGACAGCGCGATCGGTGCCTTCTTCAGAACCGGCCGCAGGCTGGCGACGATCTGCTCGGTCGCCTCGCCCAGATCGAATGGCCGGCGCTCGGCGTGCGAGCGGTCCACCGCGACCTGCTTGAAGGACTGGATCAGTTCGCCGGCGCGATGCAGGTTCGCCACCAGCTGCTGGGCGGCGTCGCGCGAAGTCCGGACGAATTCCTCGAGTTGAGACCGGCGCAGCGGCTCGTCGGATTTGAGTTCCTTCTCGAACACCTCCGCCCGGCGCGCGAAGCTGGACGCTACCGTGAGGCTGATGCCGATGGGGTTGTTCACTTCATGGGTGACGCCGGCGACCAGACCGCCCAGCGCCGCCAGACGCTCGGCATCGATCAGGTTTTGCTGGGCGGCGTTCAATTCGAGCAGCGCGCCCTCCGCCCTCTCCTTGGAAGCCCGCAACTCATCTTCGGTCTTGCGCTTGGCGATGGCGTTTTCGCGGAATACCTCGACCGCCCGCGCCATCGCGCCGACCTCGTCTCTGGCGTACGCCCCCTGCACCTGCAGCTCATAATCGCCCGATGTAATGGCCTGCATGGCCGCCATGATCTGCTGCAAGGGCAGCCTGATGCTCAGCGCGATCACCACACCGGCGGCGAGGATGAGTCCGAGCAGCAGGATCGCGATCGACAATACCTTGCGGGAGATGGCGGCCAGCGTGAGATCGAAGGTCGCCTGCGCCGTCTGCTCGCGCTGGCGCATGCTGGCCGATACTTCGTCGATGGCGCCGACGGCGTCGGCCTGACTGGCATCGATGCCATTCTGCAGCAGCGCGGTTCGGGTCGCGAGTTGCGCCGACAATTTTGACAGCCCTTGCCGCAGCGCCTCGGCCCGCGTCCGCAATCGCTCCAGCGCCATTCGCTGCTGGTCGTTGTCGGCAAGGTCCGACATTTCGGGAATGGTTTTCTCGATCGTCTCGGTATTGCGCAGGGCTTCCTCGGCAGAAGCCGTCGCCAGCGAAAGATTATTGGCTGCGACCAACATCTTGGTAAATGCCTCGCGGGATTTTCCGAGCGCGCTCCAGATCTGCGCGTCGCGGTGCCCGGTGGCGCCCTCGATCACCGCATAGAGGCCGGCCATGTCCTTGGCGGGGGCCAGCACCTCATTCTCATAGGTCTTGGTAATCGTCGCCTGCACGCCGCGCAATTCGCCGAAACCGTTGAGGAACCGCTCGGTGACGCGCTGAAGTTTTTTGGCCGATCCCGACAACATCGGGTCGGCCGAGGCGCGCTTGGTCAGGGTGCCGAGAACCTTTTCGCGCAATTCGGATATTTCGGTGGATAATTGCGGGCTCGGCGCGTTGATGTAGCGGTGGATCAGGTTCTGCAGCCGACCGGTATCGCTCTCCAGCCGCGTCAGGATCCGGTCGGACTCGCGCACTTGCCGCACATCCTGCCAGGCCGAACCGAGCACCTGCGCGCCATTGAGGATCATCGCGGCCAGCACCAGCACGACCACCGCGTTCAGCGCAGCAATCGACAGAATGCGCCAGCGGATTGGCACCGCGCGGACCATGCCGACCATGCGCGAGGGAACTCGCGCGGGGAGGCCCGCTGGCTGCGCCGCGGCTTGGTCCTGCCCGGATGTCACCAAGACGTATTCACTCCAGCTTGCGCATGTATTTGAGACGCGACCAAGCCCGCCGTACACGCCGCCAACAGCGGCGCAACAACGAAGGCTCGGATCCGCGAAAGGTCTGCGCGGCTGTACACGGGCAACAATCCCCTTGTGATGATGTCGATGCCGGGAAAAAAAGGTTCAAAGTTTTTTTAGCAGGGACCGGCACGCGATCGCCATTGTGGCGACGCCACTGACGTCGTCAATCGCGAACGACCGACTTGTCCTGCAGGATTTCAGCATTCCGCGGCAGCGGGAGCAATCCGCAGGCGTAGCAGAGGTTCGGGCCTCTATTGAAAGTTGCGTCAGCGCGAGCCGGATCATCCGTTACGGCAGCGCGGGTCGCTGCGACCCACCTGCCATGGCAAGTCCATCTCATCCCTTGCTCTGGATCAACCTGGCCGCTTGCGCGAGCACGCCGGCGATCTTGCTCAGTCCCTTGCCATTGCCTGTTCCCGCCGCCACGACCTGCCGTATGGCGCCCGCGATCACGGCCTGACACTGCGTGATAGCCGAAAGGGCCTGAACCTTATTGACGGCGGCTCGCAACCGGGTTGCCGCCGTGTGCAGCGAGCGTTGCGCCTCCGGAGCTTGAGGAATCTCGATCTGGTTGCTCATCGTATCGAGAACATCGGCGACGCAATTGTAAAGCGCCTTGCCGCTATTGGTGCTGCAAGCGGTGAGGCCCCCAACGGCCGCGTCGGAAGCCCCTGCAACGCCGTGCGCCTGTGCCAGGCGGCTGGCTCCCAACACCCCGGGGACAAGAAGTGCCGCAACGAGCGCCGCCATGGCGCCCAACGAAATCGCCCTCTCGCTGTATTGCCGGCGGATTGATGTTGGCATCGGCATCGTGTCTCCCCCTATGTTGCAATCATCCAAGCGGGCTGCAAAATTCGCGAATTCACGCGGCGGCGCAACGATCCCAACGGCTACCGAGGACTCGCCGGCGTAACCAGATTGCCGACCGCGAATTCGCAGGGCATCGTCACCAACTTCGGCTGACCCTTAAACGCGAACAGCTTTTCCCAATGTGATTTTCGGCACAGAACGCCGCCGGCAGCTTCCTCGACGATCACCACGGAATAGAGCCGATCGCGCTTCTGGAAAGCGTTGATGCTGGTGTCGTCGGGAAAGGTCTGCACCAGCGTCACCACGCCGTGTCCGCTGTCGATGTCGGCAGCAATCCCGGCAATGCCGGAAATGGTGCGCCACTTGCCGTCCTCGATCATGGCGCCGATGAACACGCCCTCGGCGATGGTGTTTTGCAGGATCTTCTGTTTGAGAAAATCCGTTCCGAGTTCCGGGCTTAGCCGCAGTTTGTTCTTCAGGGTCGGCGAATAGAAGATCTTGTCGGTGCCGCCCTGAAATATGATCGTGGTGCCTTCGGGCCCCTCGGCCAATAGGTTCTTGATTTCGTGCCCACTGAGAACCTCGGATGACGCCGGCGCCATGTGGCATTGCAAAGCGGCCGCGATGGCACCGATCAGGGCCAGGCGGCGCACACCCATTCCGTGGTTCTGTCGCGTAACCTTCATGACGGCGATTCGGTGGTCAGCCGGTCTGAATTTGTTATATTACAACCGATGCGAAGCAGCTTCATAAAATTGTTCGCGATGCTTGTCGCCTGCTTGATACTGCTCGGGGTCGGTCCAGGCCCGGCCTCGCTGGCGGCGGGCGAGCCGAGAAGAATCGTGCCGGCATCCGCGCCGCGGCTGGCGCTGGTCATCGGCAACGCCAACTACGTCAAACTCGGTAAGTTGAGCAACCCCGGCAATGATGCGCGGCTGATCGCCGAACGGCTGAAGCAATTCGGATTTGAGGTCACGCAAGCCGCCGACCGCGATCTCAAGGAGATGACCGGGGATATCGACGACTTCGCGCGCAAGATCAAGGCGCGCGGGCCGGCTACGGTAGCGGTGCTCTATTACGCCGGCCACGGTCTGGAAAGCAATTCGATCAACTATCTGGTTCCCGTCGACGCCGACATCAAGCGGCGATCCGAGGTTGCGGGGCGGTCCTTGAGCGTCAATCTCATTGCCGAAAAATTGTCGGCCGCCGGCAACCAGCTCAACATTCTGATTCTCGACGCCTGCCGTAACAATCCCTTCCCCGAGGGCACGGCGCCGCAGGGACTGGTCGGTCTGGTCCCGATGGGAGCCGTCTTCGGCATGTTCATCGCCTCCTCGACCGCATCGGGCAAGGCCGCGTTCGATGGCGAGGATGGACACAGTCCCTATACCAGCGCACTTGCCGAGGCGATGGCAACGCCGGGGGACAAACTGGAAGATGTTTTCAAAAGCGTTCGACGCCAGGTCCGGCTGGCCACCAGCGAGGCCCAGATACCCTGGGAATCGACCTCGCTCGAACTCGACTTTTATTTTGTCCCGCCGGCGCAGCCGCCAAGTCCCGCCGAGCAACTGCTCGCGGCGGCAAAGGAGACCGGCAACGCCGCGCTATTCGATTTGCTGATCGATCGGTTTCCCGGCAGCCCGGAGGCGGCGGCTGCGACATCGATGGTGGCGAGGCCGACGGAAGCCAAGGCCGGTGAAGTTCCTGCCACATCGTCCTCGGCCGCGGCACTGGTTCTGGCGCGGGCGAAGCAAACGCAAACGCCGGAGGCCTATGATCTCGTGGCATCGCTTTTCCCGGACACGGCCGAAGCGGAGGAGGCCCGTGCCGCCGCGGCACGATTGCGCGAAGCGATGGTGCTCAATAGTGCCGGGCCCAACTATGAGGGACGAGAACTGGTGCAGCGGATTCAGGAGCAGCTCGGCCGTTTGGATTGCATGGCAGCAGAGCGCAGCGGCCAGTTCGAAGCCGCGACCATCGAGGGTCTGCGGCGCGCCTCACTGCTGTCCGATGAGCGCTTCCTGTGGTACCGCCCGACCATGGCCGCGCTGCGCGCCCTGAAGAAGATCGATACCAAGGAGGGCTGCGGCCGGCAGAAGGTGGTGGCTGCGCCGCGCTGCCTGCGCATCAACAGCGAAGAGTTTTGTCAATAGATTGCCGTTCGCTGCCGCAGATTGCGGCAAGGGCGCCTTTCAATTAACATGGACAAGTTCCCGCTGCTTCGAGGCCGAGAGCGCCTTGAGGCCTCCGGGCGAGTTGCGATGCGGGCGATCGCCGATGTTCGTGGACCTGGAGTGACGCCGTCAGCAGCGCCGATGACATCGCGGCCGTGGCTTAAAATGCGCGGCTTGCCCGCCAGGCGGCAAAGGTGGCTGCCAATCTCATGAAGAAGATTGCCGTGTGGTTGATCGTGGGGGTCGTCGGGGTGACTTTCCTGACGCTTGAATTTATTTATCCCTACTACGTCTCCTTTTTCTCCCATTCGATCGAGCCGCTGGTGAACCCGAACCTGTGGAAGGCGCGCGCAGCGGTTTCCAGGCTGTTGTTTGATCCGAATTCCGCGCGGTTCGATGACCTGCGTGACGTGGAGGCGGAGGGGGTCCAATATGTTTGCGGCGACGTCGACGCCAAGGACAGGCAAGGGGCCTTTAGCGGTCCGCTGGAATTTGTCTACGAGGTCAAGCCGGGCATCGCGCGCATCGATGACAATGGCCAAATTGCCAGAGTTCATGACGCCTATAGACCGTGTCCGGAAAATATCGAGCCGTCGCTGCCACAGGCCCTGGACCTGGAGACGGCGAAACAGGCTGTCAAAATTCTGAAGGTCATTCCGAAACCAGGTCTGGATCCGCAAACACTGGGGACCCTCGGTTCGTTGCTCGCATCGAAGCCCTCGAACACGGCGGCTGCAGCGAAGGATTTGCAGACCGGCCTGAGCCAGTTTCGGAGCTCCGGGGGGGCTGCGGCGAAGGATCTTCAGACCGGTCTGAGCCAGTTTCAGGCCGTCAATACGCTGGCGCAGGCGGGCGCCTCCGATGGCTCGACGACGCCGTCAAATACCAAGCCATCGCAGGCCGATGTTTCGTTCGACGTGAACAACGAGCGGGAGTGGCGCGGGGATCATCCGCCCGCCGAGTGGCCGAGATTTCCACCCGGCGACCCGCTTGCCAGGCCGGTCCGCAAGCGCACCCCCGAACAGGCCATTGCCATGGCGGCCACTGTCGAGGAGCGCTGGAACCGCTTCAAGGCCGGACGATCGTCGTCTCAACCGCGAACCACCGAGATTGAAGAAGCGCTCAGGACGCTGCTGACCGTCGAGCCCGACAGCAAGGAGTTTCCGAAGGCGTGGGCGCTGTTCGTCAGCCTTCGCCAAATCGATCGCGAGGCGGGCGCCACCAACACTCGCCCTAAGCTTTCGCCGGGATTGCCGCGGTCGCGTGGCTGATCGTTCCTGAAAATCGCGCCGAGCGAGCGAAGTGGTTACCCGATCGTCCGCGCCCATGGCCCAGGATATCAGCGCGATGGATATCTGCACTCATAATAGGCAGCGGCATTTCTTTGTATGCAACGCCGCCGCCCGGCGGAGAGTTCGCGCTGCTCCGGCAAAACTGAATATTCGGATGCCAGATCATACATTTAGCCTGCGGGGGGTGAAACCAAGGGGATTGGCACGAACCTTGCGAATTGCTCCCTAGCCGATCCCCCGTGCGTTGGAGCTTTCCGATGAAACGCCGCGATTTTCTCAAATCTGTTTCCGGGATCGCGGCTGGCGCCATGGTGCCGGCACCTGCGATCTGGTCTCCCGCCAAGGCCGACGCCCGCTCCGAGACGCTGCTGATCGTCTCGGAAAGCGGCCCCAATAATCTCGACATCCACGGCATCGGCACCAACGTTCCCGGCTATGAGGTTTCGTGGAATTGCTACGATCGCCTGATCAGCCACGAGATGAAGAGCGGCCCCGGCGGCGTGCCTTATTACGACCGCGACAAGATCAAGCCTGAGCTCGCCGAAGACATGAATGTCGGCGACATGTCGGTCACCTTCAAACTGAAGAAGAATGCCAAGTTTCACGACGGCGCGCAGGTCACGGCCAAGGACGTCAAGTGGTCGCTCGATCGCGCGGTCAGCGTCGGCGGTTTCCCGACCTTCCAGATGGGCGCCGGTTCGCTGACCAAGCCGGAGCAGTTCGTCGTGGTCGACGACAACACGGTGCGGATCGATTTTGCCAAGAAAGACCGCCTGACCATTCCCGATCTCGCCGTGATCGTGCCCTGCGTCGTCAATTCCGAACTGGTGAAGAAGAACGCCAGCGAGAAGGACCCCTGGGGCCTGGAGTATACCAAACAGCAGACCGCGGGTTCAGGCGCCTACAAAGTGACGAAATGGACCGCCGGCACCGAAGTCGTGATGGAGCGCAATGACAGCTGGGTCGGTGGTCCCATGCCGAAGGTCAAGCGCGTGATCTGGCGCATGGTGCCGCAGGCCGGAAACCGCCGCGCGCTGTTGGAGCGCGGCGATGCCGACATCTCCTATGATCTGCCGAACAAGGATTTCGTCGAGCTGAAAAGCGACGGCAAGCTCAACATCGTCTCGGTGCCCTATTCCAACGGCATCCAGTACCTCGGCATGAACGTGACCAAGCCGCCGTTCGACAACCTCAAGGTCCGGCAGGCCGTAGCCTACGCGGTGCCTTACCAGAAGATCATGGACGCGGTGCTGTTCGGGCTCGCCAAGCCGATGTTCGGCGCAGCCGCCAACCAGCCGACCGAGGTGGCGTGGCCGCAGCCGACGAAATTTGCAACGGATATCGACAAGGCCAAGGCCTTGATGGCGGAGGCCGGCTATCCCAACGGCTTCGAGACCACGCTGTCGTTCGATCTCGGTTTTGCCGGCGTCAACGAACCGCTCTGCGTGCTGGTGCAGGAGAGCCTCGCGCAAATCGGCATCAAGACCACCATCAACAAGATTCCGGGCGCCAACTGGCGCACCGAGCTCAACAAGAAGGTGCTGCCGCTTTATACCAACGTGTTCTCCGGCTGGCTCGACTATCCCGAATACTTCTTCATCTGGTGTTACGACGGCAAGAATTCGATCTTCAACACCATGAGCTACCAGTCGAAGGCCATGGACGATCTGATTCATGGCGCCGTCGATGCCGCCGCCGTCGGCAACACCGCGACTTACGACACCGACGTCAAGGGCTTCGTCGATCTCGCCTTCAAGGACATTCCGCGGATCCCGCTGTATCAGCCCTATGTCAACGTCGCGATGCAAAAGAACGTTTCCGGCTATCAATACTGGTTCCACCGCCGGCTCGATTACCGCGCGCTGGTGAAAGCCTGAGCGGGCGAATAGCGAATAGGGAGTAGCGAACAGTGCAGGAAAGCAGCCGCCATCTTCTATTCGCTATTCGCTACTCGCTATTCGCCTGCTTACACGCGCAACTCGCGGGCGCGCCGCCATGCTGACCCTGATCGGCAAGCGGCTGTTGTTCGCGATCCCGAGCCTGATCGGGGTCGTGATCGTGACCTTCCTCCTGACCCGCGCGCTGCCCGGCGATCCCGCGGCTTATTTCGCAGGGCCCGCGGCGAACAAGGAAGCGGTCGAGCAGATCCGCAAGAAGCTCGGCCTCGACAAGCCGCTGATCGAGCAGTTCGTCCGCTACACCATCGACCTCGCGCATGGCGATTTCGGCAATTCGCTGACCACCGGCCAGCCGGTCGCCACCGAAATCCGCAATCGGCTGCCGGCCTCGGCGGAGCTGACCCTGCTCGGCCTTGTGGTGTCCATTGTGATCGCGCTGCCGCTCGGGGTGCTCGCCGCTACCCGTCCGGGCTCTTGGATCGACCATCTCTGCCGGGTGACGACGACGGCGGGCGTCTCGCTGCCGGTGTTCTTCACCGGACTGGTGCTGGTCTATATCTTCTATTTCAGGCTCGGATGGTCGCCGGCGCCGCTTGGACGGCTGGATGTGTTCTACAGCGCGCCGCCGACGGTGACCGGCTTCTATCTGATCGACGCGCTGATCGCGGGCGACTTCGAGACCTTCCGTTCCGCATTGAGCCAGCTGATCCTGCCGGCGGTCACGCTGGCGATCTTTTCGCTGGCGCCGATCGCGCGGATGACGCGGGCTTCGATGCTGGCGGTATTGTCATCGGATTTCGTGCGCACCGCGCGCGCCAGCGGCCTGTCGCCGGGCACCGTCATCGTCACCTACGCCTTCCGCAACGCCATGCTGCCGGTCATCACCACGCTCAGCATGGTGTTCTCGTTCCTGCTCGGCGCCAACGTGCTGGTGGAAAAGGTGTTCGCCTGGCCCGGGATCGGCTCCTACGCGGTCGAAGCCTTGATCTCGTCGGATTTTGCGCCGGTGCAAGGTTTCGTGCTGACCATGGCCGTCATGTACGTGCTGCTCAATCTGACGATCGATATTCTCTATGGCGTGATCGATCCACGCGTCAGGCTGGAAGGGTGAGGTTGCAAGCATGAGCACCGTCGCACCCGCTGTCGAACCCGCCGCATCGGCGCGCACCTCGGGAATGGCCGCGATCCTCGAGCACACCCGCTATGTGCTCGGCGAAAACCGCGTCACCGCGTTCGCGTTCGCGCTGTTGATCGTGATCGCCTTCGCGGCGCTGTTCGGACCGTATGTCGTTCCCTATGATCCCTTGGCGTCCGATACCGCGGCAGCGCTGAAGCCGCCGTCGGCGGCGCATTGGTTCGGCACCGACCAGCTCGGCCGCGATATCTTCAGCCGCGTCATCGTCGCAACCAGGCTCGACACCTTCATCGCGGTGGCCTCGGTGGCGCTGGTGTTCCTGATGGGGGGGCTGGCCGGCATCGCCGCCGGCTATTTCGGCGGCTGGACCGACCGCATTGTCGGGCGCATCGCCGACACCATCATGGCCTTCCCCTTGTTCGTGCTGGCGATGGGGATCGTGGCCGCGCTCGGCAACACCGTGCAGAACATCATCATCGCGACCGCGATCGTCAACTTCCCGCTCTATGCCCGGGTTGCCCGCGCCGAGGCCAACGTGCGCCGCGACGCCGGTTTTGTCCAAGCGGCGCGGTTGTCGGGCAACGGCGAATTCCGGATCGTGCTGGTGCATATCCTGCCCAACATCATGCCGATCATGATCGTGCAGATGTCGCTGACCATGGGCTACGCCATCCTCAACGCCGCCGGACTGTCGTTCATCGGGCTCGGGGTGAGGCCACCGACCGCGGAGTGGGGCATCATGGTCGCGGAAGGCGCCGGCTTCATGGTGTCGGGCGAATGGTGGATCGCGCTGTTTCCGGGACTTGCGCTGATGATCGCGGTGTTCTGCTTCAACCTGCTCGGCGATGGCCTGCGCGACATCGTCGATCCGCAGCGAAGGACGTGAGGCATGGGCAAGTTGGCAGAGCGGATCGCTTCGCTTCACCTCTCCCCGCGAAGAGCGGGGCGAGGGGGCGCACCGCTTTGCGTGGAGATAGCCACATGACCGCGCAGCCGCTGCTCGATGTCAGCGATCTCACGGTGGAGTTCGCCACCCGGCGCGGCATCGTCAAGGCCGTGCAGCACGTCAATATTGCGGTGGCCAAGGGCGAGACGCTGGGCATTGTCGGCAAATCCGGCTCCGGCAAATCCGTCACTTCCTACGCGGTAATGCGGATTCTCGATCGCGCCGGCAAGATCGCCGAGGGCTCGGTGATGTTTTCCGGCATCAACGTCAGGACGGCCAGCGAAGACCAGATGCGCGACCTGCGCGGCCGCGAAATCTCGATGATCTTCCAGAACCCGCGCGCGGCGCTCAATCCGATCCGCAAGGTCGGCGACCAGATCGAGGACGTGCTGCGCCAGCACGTGCAGTCTTCCGCCGGCGATCGCGGCGAGAAGGCGATCGAGGCGCTGGAGCAGGTCAAGATCGCCCGTCCCCGCGAGCGCTATCATGCCTACCCGTTCGAGCTTTCCGGCGGCATGTGCCAGCGCGTGGTGATCGCGCTGGCGCTGGCCTGCAATCCGCAGCTTCTGATCGCGGACGAACCGACCACCGGTCTCGACGTCACCACGCAAAAGGCGGTGATGGACCTGATCGTCGAATTGACCAAGCGTCGGTCCATGTCGACGATCCTGATCACCCATGATCTTGGCCTCGCCGCAGCCTATTGCGATCGCGTGGTGGTGATGGAGAAGGGCCGCGTGGTCGAAACCGCGGTTTCGGCCGACATCTTCGCCAACCCGCAGCACGCCTACACCAAGAAGCTGATGCGCGCGACGCCGCGGCTCGGCGTCTCCTTGCGTGATCTCTTGCCGGAAGAGGAAGCCGGCGTTCCCATCGTGCCAGCCACAACCTCTCCCCGCTTGCCCGCGGAGGAGGCCCCTCTCCGTGCGATGAGCGGAGAGAAGGGGAAGACCGCGGATGGGGCCTTGGCCAGTGTCGAAGCAACGCCCCTCCTCCTGGTCGAAAATCTCGTCAAGGAATATCCGCGCCAGGGCGCCACCGCGACCCTGACAAAACTGTTCTCCCGCGGGCCCTCGGTCGAGCCCGAAAAATTCCGCGCCGTCGACGGCATCAGCTTCCACGTCGGGCGCGGCGAGAGCGTCGGGCTGGTCGGCGAATCCGGCTGCGGCAAATCCACGACATCGATGATGGTGATGCGGCTGTTGGACCAGACCTCGGGTCGCATCATGTTCGACGGCGACGACATCGGCGGTATTGCGCCGAATGCGTTCGCGCGGCTGCCGCTGCGCAAGAGCATCCAGATGGTATTTCAGGATCCGACCGACAGCCTCAATCCGCGCTTTACCGCGGCGCGGGCGATCGCCGATCCTATTTGGCAACTTGGCGATCTCAGGGGACGCGACGCGGTGCGCGCCCGCTGCGAGGAACTGGCCGGCATGGTCGGCCTGCCGGTCAACCTGCTCGATCGCTTCCCGCATCAATTGTCGGGCGGACAGAAGGCTCGCGTCGGTATCGCGCGTGCCATTGCGCTGCACCCGAAGCTTGTGATTCTCGATGAGCCGACCGCGGCGCTCGACGTCTCGGTGCAGGCGGTGGTGCTCAATCTGCTGCAGGATTTGAAACAATCGATGGGGATGAGCTATTTATTCGTGTCGCATGATTTGAATGTGGTACGGTTGCTGTGCGACCGTGTCATCGTGATGCGGACCGGGCGCATCGTGGAGCAGGGTCCGTCCGAACGTGTGCTGGGCGACCCGCAGGATGCCTATACCAGGGAGCTTTTGACGGCGATTCCGCACCCGCCGTTGCCGGTTCACTGAATGCCGAGATCGACACGAGAACATCATTGGCAGCACACTAGTTTTTGATTATCCCTTGGAGAACGATGCCCGCTGATCCGCTTGATGACTATATCGATGCCGTAGCGAAAGCCTTGTCCCTGCCGGTCGATGACGGCTGGAGGCCGGCGGTCAAGGCCAATCTCGAGGTCTCGCTGAGGCTGGCACGGCTGGTCGATGAATTCGTGTTGCCAGATGAGACCGAGCCGGCCAGTGTCTTCACAGCCTGACCTCGCCATGATCGCAGGTGCCGACGGGCTGTCCGCCTCGGAAATCGCCCGCGCCGTCCAGGGTCGGAAGCGTCTCGCCCTGGACATCACGGAGACGGCGCTGGCGCGGATCGCCCGCTACGATCCCGTGCTGAACGCCTTCACTGATGTGACCGCCGAGCGCGCGCGGGCCAAGGCGCGTGCGATCGATGCCGCCGTCGCGGCCGGAGAACCTGTCGGGCCGCTCGCCGGCGTGCCGTTCGCGGTCAAGAATTTGTTCGATGTGCGCGGCCTGCCGACCCGCGCTGGATCAAAGATCAATCGCGACCGGACGCCAGCGTCGCGCGATGCTGCCCTGATCGAGCGGCTGGAGGCGGCCGGCGCGGTTCTGGTCGGCGCCCTCAACATGGGCGAATACGCCTATGACTTCACCGGCGAGAATGTGCATGATGGGCCGTCGCGCAACCCGCATGACATCACCCGGATGACCGGCGGCTCCTCGGGCGGCTGCGGTGGTGCCGTGGCCGGCTGCCTGGTGCCGCTGGCGCTGGGGTCCGACACCAATGGCTCGATCCGCGTGCCATCATCGTTCTGCGGAATCTTCGGACTGAAGCCGACCTACGGCCGATTGTCCCGTGCCGGATCGTTTCCATTCGTGGCGAGCTTCGATCATCTCGGTCCGTTTGCGCGCTGCGTCGAGGATCTGGCTCTGGCCTATGACGCGATGCAGGGACCGGACGTCGAGGACGCCGCGTCCACGGCCCGGCCCGCGGAGCCGGTCAGCGCGCTTTTGGCCGAGGGTATCGACGGCTTGCGGATCGCGATGGCCGGCGGATATTTTCAGAACAACGTTTTTCCCGAGGCCACCGGGGCGATTGCCCGCATCGCCAAGGCGCTCGGCACCACGCGGAGAATCGAAATCCCCGAGGCCGCGCGCGCCCGCGCTGCCGCCTACGTTATCACCACGACCGAAGGTGCCTCGCTGCATCTCGACCGCTTGCGGCAGCGGCCCGCTGATTTCGATCCGGCAGTGCGCGATCGGTTGCTGGCGGGCGCGATGATTCCGGCGCCGCTGGTCGACCGCGCGCAGAAATTCCGCCGCTGGTACCGCGAGCGCGTGCTGGCGCTCTTCGAAACGGTCGATGTCATCATCGCTCCGGCGACGCCCTGCGTCGCGCCAAAACTCGGGCAGGCCACCTTCGTGCTGGATGGCGTCGAATTGCCGGTGCGCGCCAATATCGGTATCCACACCCAGCCGATTTCTTTCATCGGCCTTCCCGTGGTCGCCGTCCCCGTTCCGCTCGAGCCGATGCCGATCGGTGTCCAGATCATCGCGGCGCCGTGGCGGGAAGACATCGCGCTGCGTGTCGCTTATGCGCTGCAGCGCGCCGGCGTGGTGGTCGCGCCGCGGCCGGAAGGGATCTGAGATGGAGGTCGATCTGCCCGACGTGCTCGCCGAAGTTAGCGGACAATTCGCGCGTTACGAGCAGGCGCTGGTGTCCAACGATGTCACCGTGCTCGATGAGCTGTTTCGCGCCGATCCGCGCACGCTGCGCTACGGCATCGGCGAAAATCTCTATGGCTATCAGGCGATCACGGCCTTTCGCGCGGCGCGCTCGCCGCTCGGGCTGTCACGCCGCACCGCGCGGACGGTGATCACGACCTATGGCCGCGATACCGCGGTCGCCTCGACGCTGTTCTATCGCGATAGCGCGCCCGGCCGCGTCGGACGCCAGATGCAGACCTGGGTGCGCTTTGCCGAAGGTTGGAAAATCGTCGCAGCCCATGTCAGCATCATCGACGAGCCGCGGGATCAGCAGGCATGAGTCTGGACGATCTTCCGATCACCAGTCCTGAGCGCCCGGCGGCCGAGGCCGAAGCGATGGTGCGCCGCGTGGATCGTGCATCAAGCTATCCCAGGGACAAGATCACCAGGGCGGAGGAACTGCGCCTGCAACTTGCCGATGAAATCGTGCGCGGCGCGCTGCGTCCGGGAGCGGCGCTCGACGAGACCGACATCGCCCGACGCTTCAATGTATCGCGCACGCCGGTGCGCGAAGCACTGCGCCAGCTCGCGGCCTCGGGTCTGGTGGATGCGCGGGCCCATCGCGGCGCGGTGGTGGCGCGGCCTTCGATCGACCGGCTGACCGGGATGTTCGAAGCCATGGCGGAGCTGGAGGCCCTGTGCGCCGGGCTTGCCGCGGAGCGGATGCAGCCGGTGGAGCGCCACCGGCTGGAGGCGATCCACGAGGAACTGCGGGTGCTGA
>CAVTNW010000006.1:0-302992 GCA_963736075.1 uncultured Alphaproteobacteria bacterium
GATCCTCGCTAAGGCGGCTGGCCACCACGCACCCGGCCGATCCCCCGCCGACGACGACATAGTCGAACTCTTCCACGCCCGCTCTCCCTGCTCTCGACTTTTTTCTTGTTTGGCAATGATGACAACGAGCTAATTTCAGGCGCCGGGTCAAGGGCCGCGGCTGCATGAGATCAGGTGCCGGGGTAAGCAAAAAGGCGCGGTTGGCGCCGTGCGCTTATCCGGCTTGACATCGGGACCAACTGCCCGCGCCGCGACGCGACTGAAGTGCGGCTCGAATTCACCGCAACCTAAGATTTACATCTCGTATTTTTGCCAGTGAAATAAATGTGGGTAGTGACAAAATAAGAACAACCATCGGGGAGATCTAAGTGACCAACGGCAAGGCGGTGACGATCCAGCGCCGGCTGTTTCGCCATGCCGATCAGGAATTGAAGAATTTCGTCGACGAAACGCAGATCAGCATTCTCGCCGTCAAGGGATAGGCCGCGCCGCTAGCTGCGCAACCCCAGGGCCTCCTGCCGGTGCGGGCGACATACTCGGTGTAGCCGCCGCCATATTGGTGAATGCCTTGCGGCGTCAGTTCCAGCACCCGGTTGGAGAGCGCGGCGAGGAAATGCCGGTCGTGCGAGACGAACAGCATGGTGCCCTCATATTGCGACAGCGCCGTGATCAGCATCTCCTTGGTGGCGATGTCCAGATGGTTGGTGGGCTCGTCCAGCACCAGGAAATTAGGCGGGTCGAACAGCATGATCGCCATCACCAGACGCGCTTTCTCGCCGCCCGACAGCACCCGGCATTTCTTTTCGACGTCGTCGCCGGAAAATCCGAAGCAGCCGGCCAGCGCCCGCAGGCTGCCTTGGCCGGCCTGCGGGAACAAATCCTCCAGCGACTGGAATACCGTGCGCTCGCCGTCCAGGAGGTCCATGGCGTGCTGGGCGAAGTAGCCCATCTTGACGCTGCCGCCGAGCGCCACCGTGCCGGCGTCCGGCGGCGTCGAGCCCGCCACCAGTTTCAATAGCGTCGACTTGCCGGCACCGTTGACGCCCATCACGCACCAGCGCTCGCGGCGGCGCACCGTGAAGTCAAACCGCTCATAGATGCGTCGTTTGCCGTAGGCCTTCTGCACCATCTTCAGGCTGACGACGTCCTCGCCCGAGCGCGGAGCGGGCAGGAAATCGAACGCCACGGTCTGGCGCCGCCGCGGCGGCTCGACCCGCTCGATCTTCTCCAGCTTCTTGACCCGGCTCTGGACCTGGGCGGCGTGCGAGGCCCGCGCCTTGAAGCGCTCGATGAATTTGATTTCCTTGGCCAGCATGGCCTGCTGGCGATCGAATTGGGCCTGCTGCTGCTTCTCGCTCAGCGCGCGCTGGGCTTCGTAGAACTCGTAGTTGCCGGAATACGTCGTCAGCGTGCCGCCGTCGATCTCAACCACCTTGTTGATGATTCGGTTCATGAACTCGCGGTCATGCGAGGTCATCAAGAGCGCGCCCTCGTAATTTTTCAGGAACTGCTCTAGCCAGATCAGGCTTTCGAGATCGAGATGGTTGCTCGGCTCGTCCAGCAACATGGCATCGGGCCGCATCAAGAGGATGCGCGCCAGCGCTACGCGCATCTTCCAGCCGCCGGAGAGCGCCCCGACATCGCCGTCCATCATCTCGGGGCTGAAGGCAAGCCCGGCGAGAACTTCGCGGGCCCGACCCTCGAGCGCATAACCGTCGAGCTCCTCGAAATGGTGCTGCACCTCGCCATAGCGCGCGATGATTTTGTCCATATCGTCCGCTCGATCCGGATCGGCCATGGCCGCCTCGAGTTGATGCAGCTCGGCCGCCACGACGCTGACCGGACCGGCGCCGTCCATCACCTCGGCAACCGCGCTGCGGCCACTCATCTCGCCGACGTCCTGGCTGAAATAACCGATGGTGACGCCGCGATCGACGGCCACCTGGCCTTCGTCGGGGAGTTCCTGGCCCGTAATCATCCGGAACAGCGTGGTCTTGCCGGCGCCGTTAGGACCGACCAGGCCGATCTTCTCGCCTTTCTGAAGCGCCGCCGACGCCTCGATGAAGAGGATCTGGTGACCGATCTGTTTTGAAATGTTATCGAGCCAAATCATGAATGCTCAAGGCCGGGAATGAGATTGCCGCTGCTCTTAGGCCATGCGGCGCGAATGCGGAAGAGGGCTGCGGCTGGCGACAGGGCGTCGCAGAAATGCACGACGCCAAAATGACATGTTCAGTCCGCTCAAAGTGTCCGTGCGCCTTTGGCCCGGCCGCTTAGAAGGTCCCGAGCGCGTTCCCCCGGCTTCGTCTGCTTGATCGGCGGCTATTTTGTCAGCCGCTGGCGGAGCGGCTTTCTGCTCAGGAGAGCCCTTCGTCAAAGCACGCATGGCGCCCTTGATCGCGCGTCAACGCCACCGTTGAACAAGTTGTCATCCCGCAGCTTCCATATTTTGGTCGTGATTCGTCGCGAATTGTGACAGGATTAATACGACCAAATGTCAGTTCGGTTACATGCGGAGCGGTTGATGAGCTTGGAATGGCGGACGCGGTCAATTTCCCTGGCCTGGTCAAATCCTTTGGCCTGGTGGTGGGGGATGCTGACGCTGGTGAGCGGGGTCAATATCGCCATCTGGTTCCTGCTGTATCGGCAGCTCCAGCCGGCCGGCCATCCCGGCAACGCATCTGGCATCGGGCTCATGCTGCTGCTCTGTGCGGCCTATGTGTTCGGCTGCGCATTCCGCTCGTTCCTGCCGCGCGCGGATGTGCAGCGGATCTGCCTGTTCGACACCTGGTTGTCGAGCGTTGTCGTCGGCCGCTCGGTGGCCACCGTGGCCGAGATCTGCTTCGCGGCGCAGTGGGCCATTATCCTGCATCAGCTCGGCACGATGACGGCGGCGGACACCACCCTGAACGCCGCCTGGGTGATCGTGCCGTTGATCCTCATCGCGGAATGCTTCTCATGGTACGCGGTGCTGACCACCCACTATCTGGGCAACGCCATCGAGAACTCGATTTGGGCTGTCGCCTTCCTTGTCGTAGGCATCGGCCTATGCCGGTTGCTGCCGGAATTCCATGGTCCGGTTCGCGCGATCCTCACCACTGCGATCATCGGGGTTGCAGCCTATCTGGTGTTTCTCGTGACCATTGACGTCCCGATGTATCTCGGCCGATGGCGCGCCGGCGTTGCCGATGGCAGCGTGCTTCTCAGACCTCTCGAGGGTCTGCGTGACGTGAGCACGCGCTG
Source organism: uncultured Alphaproteobacteria bacterium (assembly GCA_963736075.1). Classification (GTDB taxonomy): domain Bacteria; phylum Pseudomonadota; class Alphaproteobacteria; order Rhizobiales; family Xanthobacteraceae; genus Bradyrhizobium. The sequence continues at coordinate 3,244 of CAVTNW010000006.1, forward strand.
GGTGGTGACGCATGACCTTGCCGAGTGGAAGGGCGAGATTGCCTGGATGTCGCTTTATTTCAGCGCAGCGGTCTGGGCCAGCCTCGCGCTGTGCGTTTGCTACTCGCTGGAAGATCATCTTCCGCGCTTTCGTACCGAAGCGACGGTCGCGAGCCGCTCGCCAGACGTGTTGGCAGCAACCGGCAAGACGCCCGCGATGAACAATGTCCGCTTGGCGCCGGTGGCGGCAATCAGAATGTGATGCTCATCGACGCTTGCGACGGCGCGGCTGCTGGCTTGCGCGAGGGAACCCCGGCCCGTTGTCGCCCCGGCGAAAGCGTGCCGTCTGGTAAGGCTATCCCGATTACCAACTTATGCGCCGAGCCGGCGTCGGCGATGCTCACACGCCGCCGGGCTGGACGTAACAGAATACGTAACCGCCGCAACTCAGGAACACGATGCCGTGCCCGGTGGGATTCGATCTGTCCCATTTGAGTTTGTTGTTCGGAATTTCGATCTCCGTTCCGATCGCGACGTGCGGCCGGCCGCGTGGCTCGTCGGGCCGGTCATCGGTGATCGTCGCATAGGTCTTGCCATCCCTGACATGGACCTCATCGGCCCAGTAGGCGTCCGCCTCACCGCAACATGATGCGGTTGGGACATCCGGCTGCATCAGGGCCTGATACCATTGCCGGACCTCGGGATCGACCGCATCCCATTGTCCCAAGTCACGCGCGTTAACGTTTACAATCAGGCAGCTGAATACACCTAGACTGAGGATGATGCTTCTCATCCGTGCGCTCCCAAGGTTTTCCGGCGGGATCAACGAAGCAAGCTTCGTGCCGAAATTGCTGCGCTGCGACATCACTTGCGAGATATCAACAAGCAAGCGGCAGGCGTCGGGGAACCGGCAAATCGAGGTGAAGGCGGACGAAGGCGTTAACGATCAAGCGAAGAGTGAAGCCCTGAAGATGTATCGGGAAGATCAGTTGATCAAAGCGTGCGGGCATCCGACCCGTGTGTCCAAAAAAGTCGATCGAGAAATTGCCGTAGGCTGTGCAACATACATAGGCTTTGAGAGCTCGGCGGTGGCCACCCTGTTGGAGATGCGAGCCCCGCGATCGGGAGTTTGGTCGCAACAGGCGGTCCACCTCCGTCGAAATACGGAGCTGTCGCTTCCGCCGATTTATGAGCCGCGCAAGCGTACATATTGATTTTCATGCCAACCGGCACTTCGACAATTCTCGGAGTCTTCCAAGCCATCCCAAGTCTCCTTCAAAACGAGCGACACCTGAGATTGCGCAAGCTGTGAGGAACTCGTTCTAGCGCCAATGGATGAATCCCGCCAAGCCCAGCGATGCCGCTCCCACGATCCAGATCGCAGCGATCGTGATCGCCGCAGCCCGGCTGCGCGGGCGCTGCTCCATCTCGCTGGCGCGCGCACGACACTCGACCATCACGGCCTCCGGGATCAACGAGAGCACCAACCAGATACCCAAGGGAACCAGGATCAAATCGTCCACGAGCCCGAGAACCGGAATGAAATCCGGGATCAAGTCCAGCGGCGAAAGTGCATAGCCGGCCACCCCGATGGCGAGGATCTTTGCATACCAAGGCACATCCGGTCGGCGGGCAGCCAAATAGATCGCATGAACCTCGCGCCGTAGCCCGCGCGCCCAATTCCTGAGATCACGCAGCATCGTCGCGCCCGCCCCGCACCAAATCCGCTGGCAGGGCGTCAAGGTCGCCCCAAGGCCCGCGAAAAGGCCGGAGGCCAACCGGCACATCCGCCATCCTCACTTCAGGCTGCATTTGGTTTCGGGGCGATCAAGGCCGAGCGTATCCAGCGTCGATACCTGATGGAGGAAGCCCTCCTGCGGCGAAACCGAAACCGTGTTGCGGCCATCAAACAGCAGGATCGGCTGCCGCAGCTGCCAATTCCAATCGCGCAGCGTCAGCTTTTGGCCCTTGAAGGCCGCCACCGAGAAGGCCGGGCTCTTGATATAAGCCAGCATCTTGACCGGGTCCGCGGAGCCAGTTCGGATCGCCGCTTCACCGATCATGCGAACCGACGTCCAGGCTTGCATGTCCTGTGCCGTCATCGCGCGCTGAAATTGCCTGGTGAAACGGTTCTGCAATTGAACCGCGCCCCATTGATCGAATGCGGCATTCCAGGTGTCGGGCACCAGCCCCGCCGAACCGGCGACCGGACGCGGATCCCAGGTCCGATAAGGCAAGTAGCCCGCAAACACTTCGCTTTCGTCGGCCGCAACCAGGACGTCGTAGGCCGGCGCGCTTTGCGTCAGGACCGGCATTTGCCGCTGAATTTCTGCCACGCCGCTGTCGGTGCGGCGGGCGCCGCCGGTGTCCTTGAATTCCCGCTCCTCGACGATCTTGCCGCCGAAGCGGGTCGCGGCGTGGCGCAAGGCCTCGGCGAACAGCGCATCCTTGGGGTGCGAGCCTGTCAGCAGCAGCCATTTGTTCCACTTCTTCCAGATGAGGTACTGTGCGAGCGCATCTGCGAGCATGGAGCGGGTGGGAGCGACATGGATGACGTTGGCGCGGCAATCCTGCTCGCGCAGCCGCTCGTCCAAGGCGGACGCGTTGATCAAGGTCTCACCGCGCGCTTGGCCGGCGTCCGCGACCTTGAGCAGGAGGTCCGCATCGAGGCTGGTGACGATGAACGCCACGCCCTGATCAGCCAGCGCGTTCATGGCCGCGACCGGATCCTCACCCTCGCCGAGCACTTTCTCGATCAGCGTATAGTGTTGATTGAGGAAGCGCCCGGTGGCGTTATCGTCTTCGGTCGCCAGTTGCGCGCCGGCAAGCCCATCATTGGCGGCGGGAACATCGATCAGCGAAAGCCGGATTCGCGACGGCGTTTCGCCGAGATAGCCGATCTTGATCTCCAGCGCGGGCTCGGAGAGGCCCGCTCCGCAGGAAACCAGCAGCACGGCAACAGCAACCAGAATGCGGAGCAAATCATGCCTCCCATGCGAAGTTTCAACGCGGAACCGGCCAAAGGCCCATTCGGTGCCGGAAGATCATCTATTGTGACGGCGCGACATCGGATAGACCATGAATGCACCCTGCGGGAAATGAAATCTTCATTGTGGTGGGACCTGATATTCTGGAGGACGCATATGCCGGATTTGCGCTGCACGGCGATCGTGGGCCTTTCGTTGCTGGGATTTTCCCTCTGCACCAGCCCTGCCCTCGCCTACCTCGCCTACGTCTCCAACGAGAAGGGCAATTCAATCTCCGTGATCGATACCGACAAGATGGAGACGGTCGCGACGATCAAGACAGGGCAACGGCCGCGCGGCATCATCGTCGCCCGGGACGGCAAATCGATTTATGTGGCGCTGGGCGACGACGACATCATCCAGGTCTATGACACCAAGACCCTCGCCAACACCGGCGATTTGCCGTCCGGTCCGGATCCCGAGCAGTTCACGCTCGACCCGGCGGGAAAAATTCTCTACGTCGCCAATGAAAACGATGCCATGGTCACCGTCATCGACCTGGAGAAGCGCGCTTCCGTGGGCGAAGTATCCGTTGGCATCGAGCCCGAAGGAATGGCGGTCAGTCCGGACGACAAGACTTTGGTGTGTACGTCGGAAACCACCAGCATGGTGCATTTCATCGACACCCAAAGCCGCGAAATCGTCGGCAATCTCCTGGTCGGTTCCAGGCCACGCTTCTCGGCCTTCAAGGCCGACGGGTCGGAATTATGGGTGAGCTCGGAGATCGGCGGCGGCGTTGCGATCATCGATCCCAAAACACGGCAGCTCAAGCAATCGGTCAAGTTCGAGATCCCGGGTCTTCGCTCCGAGGCCATCCAGCCCGTCGGCATCAATATCACCCGGGATGGCAAGCTCGGCTTCGTCGACCTCGGGCCGGCGAATCGGGTGGCGGTGGTCGATGGTGTCACGCACGAGGTCCTGAAATACCTGCTGGTCGGCCAACGCGTCTGGCATGGCGATTTTACACCGGACGAAAAATACCTCCTGGTCGCCAACGGCGTCTCCAACGACGTCTCGGTGATCGACGTGGCGAGTCTGCGGGTGATCAAATCGATTCAGGTCGGCGAATTGCCGTGGGGCGTGGCGTTCGGACCGAAGTGAGCGACTACTGCCGAGACTATCGTCTCCAAACCCGCGCTGGTGCGCTGACGAGATCTCTAGGCTCTCGCTCGCGAAGTATTTTGCATTCTATGTGATAACCCCCTCTTGACGTTCGTCGAAAGGGTGGCACTTTGACGCCGTGACATCTTAGGTATAGATGTTGCAACTCTGCAACTTATGGCATATTTCATTTATTGGAACGTTATGGAGAGAAAGTCATGACAACAGTATGGATAAACAATTACTTCAACGGGACCGACATTAAAGTTTATGGCGCCCAAGAGATCAGTGGAAAATGGGAAAAGCTTGGCGATCCTATTGTGATCCCTGCAACCAAGTCGGCAAACTTTACAACAGACCAGCCAGGATTATTCATCACATATATGGCAACCGTTGGCATAGAAAAGCCTCTTGGAGGTGGTCCGTTTGCTGGTGGCTATTATGGCGTCTTGGACGTGTTCGACATAAGGGCGGGCTGGATGCCGCCCGGGTTTTTCGCCTCCTGGAGGATGACTTATCTTCCCTGAAGTGGCGAGGAAATGCATCCTAACCATCGGAATTCGAGACGCGGCGAGCCGAACTCCACTTGAGGGAGCGCCCAGTCGCGTCAAGAATTGCTGGTGGCTGGTAGCGCCTAGGGCGGATAGGAACTGAAGGCGCAAATCCTCCTGCTGGATCGTCGGGTTCAGCGTTCGGCTCCAACCGGTCCCTGCTCTCAGCGGAAGAGATGAATAAAATCAAAGACGCCATTTCCGGATGCTTAACTACGAATGGCCGTGAATGTCGACTGGCATCGCCGTCGTAGCGGAGCAGGTAGATTTCCGCCAGACCAGTTTCGGATGGCGCTGAATTTACTAGTCAATCTCTCAACCAGGGTTGGACGCCAAAGATCAAATCTTCCGCTTCTCCCGGCCGGGATAGTCGCAGCTCCATCTCGTGGCCATCCAGGTGGGATGCTGACCAATCCATTGGGCGATATAGGGCGGCGCCGCCATCATGCATTGGGCGGGCGAACCGTCCCAGGCGAACTGAATATATTTTTCTTCGCAATTGTCCGGGTGAGCGATGGCGCAGACCGTCAGTATGAGTTCAATCAAGTGAGCCTCCATTCAAGTATGGACCTGCGATATTACGGTCAATAATCCCCAGGGTTTCACCGAGCAAAAGAAATGTCGCCATCGCAGCTTGGTCGGAATGCGCCTGGCGTCGGTGAACCCGGCACATCGAACGGCGACGGCGCGTCTCGAGACCATTGCGGGAAAATATCCCCTCGGCCACTTTGGCGTCGAATCACTTTGCCGGTGGGTCGGCCGTGCTGCATCGCAACCTGTACGAGCGCGGGCTTCATCGCCCGAGGTTGCGAGTTCGCCAGCCTTGACATTGAAACCCAGCGTGCAATGTTTGGCAGCCTGCCCGGTTACGCACCTACTTGACTACCGCGCGGACGCCACAAACGAAACTTCTAATCTGTGTGCGCGCTCGGTGCCCTGCGCAGCCGACGGTCGGACGGGGATCCCACGACAAAAGCAGGCAACGCCGGCCAAAATAAAAATCTTCCTGGGAGGATGACAATGAAGACGCGCGCCGCCGTCGCATTCGAAGCGAAGAAACCGCTTGAAATTGTCGAACTCGATCTGGATGGACCCAAGGCCGGTGAAGTGCTGGTCGAGATCAAGGCGACGGGCATTTGTCACACCGACGCCTATACGCTCGATGGTTTCGACAGCGAGGGGATCTTCCCGTCGATCCTTGGCCACGAGGGGGCTGGCATCGTGCGCGAGGTCGGGTCGGGCGTCCTTTCGGTCAGGCCGGGCGACCATGTGATCCCGCTTTACACGCCCGAATGCCGGCAGTGCAAAAGCTGCCTCAGCCAGAAGACCAATCTTTGCACCGCGATCCGCGCCACCCAGGGCAAGGGCCTGATGCCCGACGGCGCCTCACGCTTCAGCCTCAAGGGCCAGCCGGTCTTCCACTACATGGGCTGCTCGACGTTTTCGAATTTCACCGTGCTGCCGGAGATCGCGGTCGCCAAGATCCGTACCGACGCCCCGTTCGACAAGAGCTGCTACATCGGCTGCGGCGTGACCACGGGCGTCGGCGCGGTGGTCAATACCGCCAAGGTCACGCCGGGCGCCAATGTCGTGGTGTTCGGCCTCGGCGGCATCGGGCTCAACGTCATCCAGGGCGCCAGGATGGTGGGCGCCGACAAGATCGTCGGCGTCGATATCAACGATGGCAAGGACGAATGGGGGCGCCGCTTCGGCATGACCCACTTCGTCAATCCGAAAAAGATCGATGGCGATATCGTCCAGCATCTGGTGGCGCTGACCGACGGCGGCGCCGACTTCACCTTCGACTGCACCGGCAATACCACCGTGATGCGGCAGGCGCTGGAAGCCTGCCATCGCGGCTGGGGCGTATCGGTCGTGATCGGCGTGGCGGAGTCCGGCAAGGAGATCGCCACCCGGCCGTTCCAACTGGTGACCGGGCGGGTCTGGAAGGGCACCGCGTTCGGCGGCGCGCGCGGCCGCACCGACGTGCCCAAGATCGTCGACTGGTACATGAGCGGCAAGATTCAGATCGATCCGATGATCACCCATGTCCTCAAGCTTGAGGAGATCAACCGGGGATTCGACCTGATGCACGAGGGAAAGTCGATCCGTTCCGTCGTCGTGTACTAAACCAAAAACGCAAAACACAAGGGAGGATAGGCTATGACTGTTCACATTCATCCGTCGGTCGACAATGGCGTCAAGCAGGGAAGCGGGCACTTCGCCGGCGGCACGCTGGTCTGCAAGTGCAAGGACAAGCCGGTCAAGGTCGGCATCAAGGGAGATGTCGCCCACAATCATGCCTGCGGCTGCACCAAGTGCTGGAAGCCCGACGGCGCGATTTTCTCGGTGGTCGCGGTAGTGCCGCGGGACAATGTCACGGTGCTCGAGAACGGCGACAAGCTGCACGTGGTCGACGCTTCCGCGACGATCCAGCGGCACGCCTGCAAGGCTTGCGGCACCCACATGTACGGCCGCATCGAGAACAAGGCCCATCCGTTCTACGGTTTGGACTTCATCCATCCCGAGCTGTTCACCGAAGGCGGTTCGGCGGCTCCGGGCTTTGCGGCGTTCGTGTCTTCGGTGATCGAATCCGGCGTCGACCCGTCGGAGACGGGCGCGATCAGGGCGCGTCTCAAGGAGTTGGGGCTTGAGCCCTATGACTGCCTGTCGCCGGCGCTGATGGATGCGATCGCCGCCCATGTGGCGAAATCGAAACCCAAGGCGGCCTGACCGGCTGATGCGGCAATGGTCCGGCGGGCGCGCTGCGCCCGCCGGACATAACTACAGTTGGATCTTCGTCCAATTTGATCTTTTCGCTGCAAGATCTTGGCGTCGTCGCGGCGCTGGAGCCCTAAAACCATGACTGTCGAAACCATTTCTCTCAATCGATCCCACGGCGGCACGCAGGGCGTCTACAAGCATGCGAGCCACCAGACGCGGACGAGCATGACCTTCTCGGTCTACGTCCCCCCTCGCCAGGACGGAGTGAAGCTTCCGGTGGTTTGGTATCTTTCCGGCTTGACCTGCACCCATGCCAACGTCACCGAGAAGGGCGAATTCCGCAAAGCCTGCGCCGAGCTTGGCCTGATCTTCGTAGCAGCAGACACCAGCCCACGCGGTGAAGGCGTGCCCGGCGATCCCGCTGGTTCCTACGATTTCGGGCTGGGCGCAGGCTTCTATGTCGATGCGACGGAAGCACCGTATTCGACCCATTACCGGATGTGGAGCTATCTCACCCAAGAGCTGCCTGAGGTGATATCAGCGCATTTTCCCGTCGATCCCAGCCGGCAATCGATCCTCGGTCATTCGATGGGCGGCCACGGCGCGCTGACCATGGCGTTGCGGCTCCCCACCCGCTATCGCTCGGCCAGCGCTTTTTCCCCGATCGTGGCGCCATCGCAGGTGCCCTGGGGCATCAAGGCCCTCGGCGGGTATCTCGGCAGCGCCCGCGAAGCCTGGCGTAAGCACGATGCGGTCGCGCTGATCGAGGACGGCGCGAGGTTTTCCGGTTTCCTGGTTGATTATGGCGATGCCGATCAATTCCTGACCGAACAGCTTCGCCCCGAGTTGTTGGCGCGCGCGTGCGCGAATGCGGCGATCCCGCTCGAGCTGCGGCGCCAGAGTGGCTACGACCATAGCTATTACTTCATCTCGACCTTCATGGATGATCATCTCCGCTGGCACGCCGCGCGCCTGAAATCATGAATGGAACGGCCCGCCGCGTTGCGCTTTCGCGATCGGGCCAATCAGCAAGTCAGCTGGTCAGTCGTCAGGTCGGCTACTTCGACTGGGCGCCGTCGCTTTCGACCTCATCCGGCAGCCGGTTCCTGACCAGGAAGCGCACGCCGTGCTCGTAGGCTTCCGCGTTGTCGCCGCGGAGCTGGCCGCTGAGATGGGCGACATACTTGCCACTGGAGACGTTGAAGATCCAGATGTCGATCGACGAAATCAGCGTCGATACCTTGTGAAAAACCCCCACCACCGCAATCGCCGCGCCGGCCCGGCGCGCGATCGGCAGGAAACAGCTGCCGCACTCATAGCGCGGTCCGGACGCTGCGATCTCGGCGCTGAATGGAGCGAGATCGACCGGCGCATAGCGCCCGGTCTTTTCGAGCACTTCCGCCAAAACCCGCGTCGCCATGGCAAGTCGCTCGGCGCGGTCGGGTTGCGGAGGCTCGCCGCTGGTATCGTAGATCTCAAATGGAAAAATGGCCGTCGCGGGCGCCGCGGCGGCAGCGCCCATCCAGCCCACCAGGACAAACGCAACAGCCGTTAATTGAGCGATGGCTACAGAGGCCATGATCGTTCCTCGCTGACGGGATATGCAATTTGCGACAAGCACCGCGGGTTGATACTAACAATATGGGCCAGCGCTGAGCAATCGCATCAACGCTGTTGCCGGCACGGCGCCGACCTGCAGCCGCGTCTGGATATCGGGACTTTCGCCGCAGCATTCTGGGAGAAGCACGCAAATGACGAGGTCGACCGCTCTCATCGTCTTCATTCTGGCCACTATTCCAACAGCCGCGTCGGCAAAAGACACGCGGTTCTGGAACTTGACGGCCAGCACCATCACCGCGCTGCAGCTTTCGCCGGCCGGCAAGAACCAATGGGGACGAAATCAAACCGACAACGATTCTGATCACACCGTCGACCACGACGAGCGCCTGAAGATCACCGACACCGTGTCTGGCCTTTATGATGTGAAATTCGTCGATCAAAGCGGACGAACCTGCGTCGTCCCCAATATCCAGGTCACCGCCGGGGCAATATTCTCGATCGAGGAGAAGAACCTGAAGGACTGCGCCCGGTAACAGCCCCACCCCGCCACGGGGCGGCGCGAAAATGCCGATGGCGTGCTGCGGCTCAAAAACTGATGCCAAACAGCAGGCGCACCTGGTGGCGTTCGAAATTGACGAGATCGAGCGAACCCGCCGCGGTCGCGGCGTTGCCCGCGACTTGCGCGCTCCACGCCACGGTCATCCATGCACGTTCGGAAAGCTTGGCATACACCGTCGGTCCGATGAAATAGGCCTGTCCGGCGAAGGCATCCAACGCGATCCCATCGTATTGGCGCAGATAGCGCGCCTCGCCACCGACAAAAATGTCCGAATAAACCCGCGCCATCGCGCCGATCGCGACGCCCGCGGTGGATTGGTCCGCCCAGGTACCGGTCAGCTTCGAGCGCATGGCCTCGGGCTGATAGAGCAGGTTGAAGGCCGCGACCACGTGATCGGGAACGATCTCCCAGTCGGCAGCCGCGACGAAATCGACGCCATATTGGTGGCCGGGCTCGCCGCTGATGTCATCAGCGCGATCCCAGTGGGGTTCGGCGCCGAACGCGAGACCGAACGGCGCGGCGGCGCGGTCGAGGAAGCGGTAGCGGAAATCGGCGGAGAGGCCGCCAAAAGCGCTGTAGTGCTGATCGGCCAATCCGCTGACGCCTGCAATGTCAAAGGAGTTGATGGCAGCGGTATATTCGGTTCGCAGATTTGTGATCGGCACGAACTCCGCCGACAGCGTGCTGGGAACTGCGTTGTACGACCCGGTCTGCTTGGCAAGCCGGCCGGTGATCGAGCCCTCGATCTCCCGCTCCCCGACATCGCCGACGTCGCTTCCGAGGGTGAAGCCGAACAGATGCTCGGTCTCGATCGGTTCGGTGCGGGCACCGGTCGATACGACCGCAAGCACCAGCATCAGGCCGGATTTCGCCACCCATCTTGTTGCAACGACAATAGGTCGCGATGCCGTCCAAGCTGCCATAGCAGCATACTACCCACACTTCGAACAGCTTGCGCGGCATTTTATATCGGTCGCGTGGCATATTCCGCGATCCCTGGAAACACGCGAGAGTATTCTTGCTTGTAGTTATGGATAAATTCTCGCATGAAGAGATGGGGCTGGAGAGTAACCCTTCGGCTGCGACCCGCCCCAGGTCGCTTGGCCTTGGGTCCCATCACCCGGAAACACAGGAAATGCGCAGGTTTATTTTCACGCTTTGTCTACTCGTGGTCGGCACACCGTCGCTGGCCAGCGAGACCTTGCGCATCGGCCTGCAGACGACCGGCACGTTCGCCTGGCAGCTTGATGTGATCCGCCGCCATCGCCTTGCCGAAAATGCCGGTCTCGATCTGAAAATCAGCCAATTCGCATCGCCTGAGGCCGGAAAGCTTGCGCTCAACAGCGGCGCGGTCGATATCGCCGTGGTTGACTGGCTATGGATCGCGCGCAGCCGCGCGCTCGGCGCCAAATTGCTGTTCTATCCCTATTCCTCTTCGGTCGGTTCGATCATGGTAAGGGCGGATTCGCCTTTGCGGAAGATCGGCGATCTCAAGGGGCATACGCTCGCCGTTGCCGGCGGGCCCCTCGACAAGAGCTGGCTCATCGTCCAGGCAGCAGCGCTGCGCCAGGGTATCGATCTCAAGCGCGAGGCGACCCTGGAATTTGGCGCGCCGCCGTTGATTTCCCAGAAGCTGCAGCAGGGCGAAGCCGAAGCCAGCCTTAATTTCTGGAACTTCTGCGCGCCGCTGGAAGCCATCGGCTATCGCCGTCTGCTTGACGTGCGGGATGCCGAGGCCGCCCTTGGCCTGCACCAACCGGTCGCCCTCGTCGGTTACGGATTTTCCGAAGAGTTCGCGAGCGCCCACAAGAGCACGATCGACCGCTTCCTCGCTGCAGCGCAACAGGCTGACGAAATCATGCTGCGATCCGACGAGGAATGGACCGCGCTGCGCCCACTCATGAACGCGGAGGATGATCGCACATTCCTGGCCTACCGCGACCGGACGCGAGAAGGGATACCGCGCCGGCCGATCGCTGCGGAAGCAGCCGACGCCGGCTCGTTGTTCAGCACGCTTGCGGGCATCGGCGGCGCGAAACTGGTGGGGCCGCTGCAACAGCTTGATCAGCGCCTCTACTATCAACCAGCCCCGAGCGGAGACTGACGCGTTGCAACGATTAGCGTCGCTGGCCGCCCTGATCGCCGCTTGGGCCATCGCGGCAGGGCTGCTGCAATCGCGGCTGCTGCCTGGCCCGCTCGACGTCGGCGCAACCATCCTCGCCGATACCCGTTCCGGCGAATTGCCATTTGAGATGGGCTGCACGCTGGCACGCGTGGTTGGCTCTTTCACCATCGCGATGGCCTTTGGCATCCTTGCGGGTTATACGATGGGACGCCTGAAGGCCGTGGATCGATATGCCGATCCATGGTTGATTGTGCTGATCAACATGCCGGCGCTGGTCACCATCATCTTTGCCTATGTCTGGATCGGGCTCAACGAAACCGCGGCGATCCTGGCGGTGGCGATCAACAAGCTGCCAAACGTGATGGTCTTAATTCGCGAGGGGGCTCGCGCGCTCGATCACGAATTGGACGAAATGGCCGAGGCCTTTCGCTTCAGCTGGTTTTCGAGGATCCGCCACGTCGTGATCCCGCAGCTTGCACCTTATCTGGCGGCCAGTTCGCGCTCCGGTCTCTCGATCGTCTGGAAGATCGTGCTCGTGGTCGAGTTGATCGGGCGACCGAACGGCGTCGGGTTCGTGCTGGGATCGGCGTTCCAGCTGTTCGACATGGCCAAGATACTCAGCTATGCGATCTCCTTCATCGTCCTCATGCTGCTGGTCGAAAACTTTCTGGTGCAACCGCTTGAACGACGCGCAAATCGCTGGCGACGCCGCCCCGCTTGAACTTCGTATCGAGGCGAAGACCTATCTGTCGGCTGACGGCACGCCGGTCGAGGCCGTTCATGACCTGAGGCTTCGCCTCGATGCCGGATCATTCGGCGCGCTGATCGGGCCATCGGGCTGTGGCAAGACCACGATCCTGAGGATCGCAGCTGGGCTTGACCGGGATTTCCTAGGAGAACTCCGTACCCCCGGTTCCGGGCGACTCGGGATGGTCTTTCAGGAGCCCCGGCTGTTGCCCTGGCGCACGGTCGAGCAAAACATCCGGCTTGCTTTGCCCGTTCATCAGGCCGACGCCGATTTGACCGAACTGATCGAGACGCTGGGACTAGGCTCCCATCTGGCGCGATATCCCGGCGAATTATCGCTGGGCCTTGCCCGCCGCGCGGCGATTGCGCGCGCATTCGCGGCGCGACCGGATTTCCTCCTGCTCGATGAACCCTTTGTTTCGCTCGACGAAGCCGTCGCTGTCCGGCTGCGCAACGAGCTCGTGGCGTTGACGACTCGGACAAGGGTGACGACCCTGTTTGTGACCCATGATCTGGAAGAAGCGGTGCAACTGGCCGACCGGCTGTTTTTTCTGTCCGACCGGCCCGCGCGCATTCTGTTCGAAAAGTCGCTGCCGCCGCCGCGGGGTTCCCGCAGCAAGGAAGTGGTCGCTTCCATCAGCGACGAAATGCGAACACGGGTGGCGCGGGCGACCGCCGAAGGGCGGGGCAATTAGATTTTTCACGCGAAATTATACCTCCGGATCACGCCAGCCCGCTCTCGATGGCAAAGCGCACCAGTTCGGCGGATGAGCGTAAGCCAAGCTTCTGGCGCATGATCGAAGAGGTATTCGCGATCGTCTTGTAGGATGCGTTGATCAGCCACGCGATCTCGGAGAGGCTCTTGCCTGTGCCCAGCAGCCGCAAAATCTCGATCTCACGCTGGGTCAATTTCGCAAAACGGCTTTCGGCAAATCCCGGTCCGGCGAAGGCGATGCTTTGGGCGATCGCGGGCGGCAAAAATACCCCGCCTTCGCCGACCCGGTTGATGGCTTCGACGAGATCGCCGGGGTCGCCGGATTTGGATACATAACCCTTGGCGCCGGTCTCGATGGCGCGCGCGGCAAAGATCGGGTCGTCGTTCATGCTGAACATGATGATGCGCGCGGCTGCATCGCGCACCAAAAGCCGACGCGCCAGCTCAAAGCCCGAGACGCCCGGCAGGTTGATATCGACAATGCAGATATCCGGTCGTTCGGCGACGAACACCCCCTCGCCGCTGGCGGCGTCCGCCGCCTCCAGGATCTCGACATCCGCGCGGCCTGCCAGCAGCGCACGACAACCCGAAGCAACAATGGGGTGATCGTCCACGATCAGGATACGCATCGATGTCGGTCCGTCTGCCTCACGGCCGGCATGCGCGCGTCAGATTGCGACACAATATGACAGGCGGCATCTTGGGCGCAGGCCATGCCCGATCCGGGGATACCACGCCGCTCCGGCCTCCGCCACCCCGGAGCGCACTGGCTTTCTGAAGCAAGCGCGCTACCGTTCAATGAGATAGATGGGGTTTAACTATTCGGCGCCTTGCGGTTTACCTTAAAGCCGCGGTCAGTGTGGGGCATGGTCATGTGGCAGAAGCTCTCCTTGGGTGCGCGGCTCAATGTGCTGGTCGCCTTCGTCATGGTATTAGGCCTTGGCATCAACATCGCGCGGCTATTGTTGGAAGCCGCGCCGCGCGTCACGGCCGAGGATCAGAGCGTGGTGAGACTGGCGCGCGGCTTCGTCGACACGTTGCTGTCGGATCTCAACGATGCGGCCGACCCGGAAGCGAGGCTAAACCAGATCGTCTGGGGTCTCAGGCAGCTGCGCCATGTCAGCATCACGCGCGGACTGGATCTCGTGCCGCTCAGGCAACCCGCCGCGACGCCTGGCAGCGCCGGCGAGCGGCAGGCCCCCATGTGGTTCGTGACGCTCATTCACCCGGAGCAGACCACGGTTGATGTACCGATCGTTGTCAATGGTCGTTCGTTGGGATCGCTGGTCATCACCTCGCACCCGACGGACGAAATCGCCGAGATCTGGGACGGCATCGTCACCCAGATCGAGGTCGGATTGGCGATATCAGCGGCGCTGCTTCTGATCACGATGACCGTCGTCAGCCGCGCGCTGCAGCCGATCCAATCGCTGGCAGATGCCATGACCGGCATCGAGGCCGGCCGCTACGACACCCGCGTCACGCCCTCGGGCTCGCCGGAGATAGCCGCGATCTGCCGCAAACTGAACCATCTGGCGTCGGTGCTGGGAACGTCCGTCGAGGACAAGCGACGTCTGGCCGAGCGCATGGTCTCGCTGCAGGACGCCGAGCGCAAAGATATCGCGCGCGACCTGCACGATGAGTTTGGGCCCTATCTGTTCGCGCTGCGCGCCCACGCCACCTCGCTGACGCAATTGGCGGCCGCCGCCGCACCCGATCTCGACATTTTGCGCCAGCACGTCGGCGCCGTGTTCGACCAGGTGAATGCGCTGCAGCAATTCAACCGACGTGTGCTCGAGCGGCTGCGCCCGGTCGGCCTTGCAGAACTCGGACTGGCCGATGCACTGGCCGCGCTGACGCGGCTCTGGCGTGAAACCCATCCCGGCATCGCGATCGTTACATCGATTTCGTCCGCTCTCGGCGATCGCAGCGAGATGGTGGAACTGACGATCTATCGCTTCATTCAGGAGGCCCTGACCAATGTCTTCCGCCACGCCCGCGCGACCCGGGTCGATATCAGGATTGAGCCGGCCCGCGTTACGGATGCGCTCGAACCGGAAGCGATTCGGGTCAGCATAGGCGACAACGGCGCCGGACTGCCGGCCGATCATAGAAAGGGTTTCGGCATGATCGGCATGCGGGAGCGGGTGATGGCCCTGGGGGGGAGCATGAACGTGGAATCCAGCAACCATGGCGTGACCGTGGAGGCCGTACTTCCCCGCGGAGTTGATACCGCAACCTCCGCTGTTGCAGCCGATCCGAGCCATCCTAACGTCCATTCAGAGGCGCGTCGGGATTTTTTCCCGACGGGATGACCTAAAATTCCCACCACCAATCCTCGCTTCGAGGATGCCGATCATCGGGCGATCCCCTAGCATCGCCTACGGTTCTGGCGGGTGGAAAAAATGGCACCCGCCCCGGCGTAATGGATGGCGATCGATGAAGTCACACTCCGGCTGGATTGCAGGGGTTTGCATGCTCGCTGCAAACTCGGGCGCGGCCGCTCAAGAGGTGGTGGGCAGCAAACCGGAGCCGTCGAGCAACGTATTGCCCGCGGTCACGGTGGTCGCCCCACCCAAACCAGCTTCGGCGCGACCAGCCCCGGGCGCTGGCCCAGCTCGCCACGAAGTACCCCAGACCAGGCTGACGGTGGTCGCAACAACGCCGCTGGCCGGTACCGGCATCGATGCCGACAAGGTGCCGGCGAGCGTCACCACAGTCTCCTCCAGCGACATCGCGCGGACCCGATCGCTGAGCGTCACCGACACGTTGCAACAGCGGGTGCCGGGGATCGTCGTCAATGAGGTCGCCGGAAATCCCTTCCAGCCGGACGTGCAGTTTCGCGGCTTCGTCGCTTCCCCGGTGTCCGGGACGCCGCAGGGGCTCGCGGTCTACCAGAACGGGGTGCGCATCAACGAGGCCTTCGGCGACAACGTCAACTGGGACCTGATTCCGACCGCGGCGATCCGATCGATCGGCGTCGTCGCCAACAATCCAGCGTTCGGGCTCAATGCGCTCGGCGGTGCGCTGAACATCGAGATGAAGGATGGTTTTCAATATCATGGCGCCGAGATCGACACCATGGGCGGCTCGTATGGGCGGCTGCAGAGCTCGGCGCAATGGGGCAAGCAGGTCGATAATTTTGCCGTCTATGGCGCGCTCGAAGGCCTGCACGATGACGGGTTTCGCGATTTCTCCGCCTCGGACGTCCGACGTTTTTATGGCGACGTCGGGTATCGCTACGACGGCAATGAATTCCACCTCAATATGGGCGCGGCTGACAACAAATTCGGTGCTACCGCGACTGTTCCGGTTGAACTGCTGCAGCAGAACTATAGCGCAGTCTACACTACGCCCCAGACCATGACCAACCAGGTCGGCTATCTCAACCTGACCGGAAAGGTCGATGTCGCGCCGACCTGGACGGTCGAGGGTTCGGCGCATCTACGGGTGTTCGACCAGTCCACCGTGGATGGCAATTCCACGGGCACACAGGTCTGCGCCGATCCGACGCTGCTCTGCTTCGGCGACCCCAACACACCGGCCAATGGCCTGAATGGGATGCAGCTCTCCAATCCCTTCCCGGCCGGGGCGATCCTGGGCGAGATCGACCGCACCTCCACCCAATCGACGACCTCGGGCGCCTCGCTGCAGGCCACCAACACCGATCAATGGTTCGGGCATGACAATCGCTTTGTCGTCGGCGGCAGTTTCGACTACGGCGTCACCCACTTCTCGGCCAGCTCGGAGCTCGGCACCGTCGCCCCGAATTTCGTCGTCAACGGCTCCGGCATATTTCTCGGGACCTCGGGCAATCCGACCTCCATCGGGCCGGTCGCGCTGCGCACCGTCAACCAATATGAGGGCCTCTATGCGCTCGATACCTTCGACGTCACCAAGGCCTTCGCCATTACCGCTGGCGGCCGCTTCAATGTCGCCGATATCAGCCTGCAGGACCAGATCGGCACCGCGCTGAACGGAAACTCTACCTATACGCGCTTCAATCCGATCATCGGAGGCACCTACAAGATCACTCCAGGCCTGACTGCCTATGCCAGCTATTCGGAAGCCAATCGTGCGCCTACCCCGCTCGAACTCGGCTGCGCCGATCCGCTGCATCCGTGCCTCCTGGCCAACTTTCTGGTCTCCGATCCGCCGCTCAAGCAAGTGGTGGCGCGGACCGTGGAGGCCGGCCTGCGCGGTAGCCATGATTTCAGTCCGGCGATCGGCACGTTCGGCTGGAAGCTCGGGGTTTTCCGGACCGACGATTCGGACGACATCATGAACATTCCAGCTCCATTGCCGCTGCAGGGATTCGGCTTTTTCCAGAACGTCGGTTCGACGCGGCGCCAGGGTATCGAGGCTGAGGCCAACCTCAAATCCAGTGCTTTCGAAGTGTATGCCACCTATGCTTTCGTCGATGCGCGCTTCCGCGACGCTTTGACGCTTGCCTCCAACAGCCCGTCCGCCATCAACAACAACGGCAATATCTTCGTCCTGCCGGGCGACCAGATTCCCGCGATCCCGAGACATCGGATCAAGGCAGGCCTCGATTACCTCGTCACAGACAAGCTGAAAGTTGGCGGAGACATGCTCTTGGTCAGCAGCCAGTACTTCGTCGGCGACGCCTCGAACCAGCAGCCCAAGCTTCCCGGCTACGCGGTCTTCAATGTCCATGGCTCCTACGATATCAGCAAGAATGTCCAGCTCTATGCGCGCGTCGACAACGTCTTCAATAATCTCTACTCGACCTACGGAACGTTCTTCGATACCGCGGCAATCCCCAATTTCACCAATGGCGGCGCAGCCTTTACCGATGCGCGCTCGGTCAGCCCGGCGCGGCCGCGCGCGTTCTATGCCGGCATGAAGGTCACGTTCTGAAACTGAAGCCGCGCCGCGTCAGCCCGCCGGACCGGCACGACGTGCCAGGAAGCCGCGGGCCGGGTCGTAGGCCATGATCGCGCCGAACAGGAACACGACGGTGCAGCCGACCACCACCGCCAGCGCCACCCAGGATATTTTCTCGTAGAGCGCAAAGCGGATCAGCTCGGTGGCGTGGGTGAAGGGATTAATCTGGCAGATGTAATACAACAACGGGCTCGATTCCTGGACCCGCCACAGCGGATAGAGCGCCGATGATGCAAAGAACATCGGGAAAATCACGAAGTTCATGATGCCGGCGAAATTCTCCAGCTGCTTGACCAGCGATGACACCAGCATGCCCAGCGCCCCCAGCATGAAGCCCGTCAACAGCAGCACCGGCGCGAGCGCGAGGTAGCCAAGCGGTGGCGCCTCGATATCCCAGAACCAGGCAATCAGCAGAAAGGCATAGGCCTGCAGCACCGACACCAGCGTGCCGGCCAGAAGCTTCGAGGTCAGCAGGAACCAGCGCGGGAACGGGCTGACCAAGAGGGTGCGCATGCCGCCGGTCTCGCGGTCATAGACCATCGTCAGTGAGGACTGCATGCCGTTGAACAGCTGGATCATCGCGATCAGTCCGGGCGCGATATAGACCTCGTAGAGAATGTAGGTCTCATAGGGCGGAATGATCGAGATGCCGAGCACCTGGCGAAAGCCGGCGGCAAAAATGAAAAGCCAGACCAAGGGGCGCACCAGCGCGGAAACGAAGCGTTCGCGCTGATGGATGAAGCGCAGCGCCTCGCGCCAGACAATGCCCTTGAGGCAGACGAAATACTGGCCCAGGGAGAAGCCGGGCGCGTCGATGGATCCGCTGACGGCCGTCATCTGGCTGCTTCCAATTCGTCCTGATCCGCGACGCCGACCAGCCGGTTGAAGGCGTCTCGCAAATCGGCGCCGCCGGCTGCCTCGACCACCTCGCCCAACGCACCCCTCGCCAGCACCCGGCTCTTGTGCAGCACCACCACATCATCGCCGGCATCCGCTTCATCAATCAGATGCGTCGCCCACAAAACGCCGATGCCTTCAACAACCGAGAGCCGGCGGACGTGATCGAGAATATCGGCTCGCGCCTTGACGTCGAGGCCGACCGTCGGCTCGTCGAGCAGCAGCAACCGGGGCTGATGCAGCAGGGCGCGCGCGATCTCGATCCGGCGCTGCTGCCCGATCGAGAGATTTCCGACGCGCTCGGAACTGCGCTCGGTCATGGCGACGCGGTCCAGCACCTGCGCAATCAGTTCACTGGCACGCCTGGTCGCGATCCCGTGCAGCGCAGCATGATAAAACAGGTTCTGCCGCACCGAAATATCGACGTCCAGCGCGCGGGACTGGAAGACGACCCCGAGTTTGCTCAGGGCGGCGCCGGGCTCGCTTGCAATATCGTACCCGAAGATCCGGATCTGGCCGGATCTGATCGCGTAGAGATGCGTGATCAACGAAAACAGCGTTGATTTGCCGGCGCCATTCAGCCCCAACAGCACGGTAAAGGACGATTGCCTGACCGTCAGGCTGACCTCGTTCAACGCGATCCGAGCCCCGTAGCGATGGCTGACGCGGTCGACGTCGAGGGCGGGGATCGGCTGAACGTCAGAGGACCTCATGGGCATTCCGATGGGGACCGAGGGCCATTTGATCACCTCGAGCGTCGCGCCATTGACCGCCGATGAAACGTGCCATGCTGCTTTCGACCCGCGGACTTCTGGGGCTTGGCCTCGGCATTTAGCCCACGGCGTGGCCTGCAGCAAGCTCAATGGCAAAGGCAACGCGAAGCCCGTCGGTGCCGCTCGCCTCTGATGACCGCAGGTTGAGGACCGCCGCCGGTCCCCCTAGCTCCGGCTTGACCTTGATTGCTGATCCGGACTAAATCGCTGCCGTCGTCAGCCGCAGCAAAAAAATCACGGATGGGCCAGTGAAAAATCTTCAGGTTTATGTCTTCGCCGCCTTCGCATTTGCGGCCTCGGTAGGCGCTGCGAGCGCTCAGGACGCCGCGCTCGGTGAAAAGGTGTTTCTCAAGTGCAAAGCCTGCCACCAGATCGGCGAGGGCGCCAAGATCGCCGTCGGCCCGGTGCTGAACGGGGTCGTGGGCCGCAAGGCGGGGACCTATCCGGACTATAACTACAGCGATGCCAACAAGAACTCCGGCATCACCTGGGACGAGGCCACACTGAAGGAATATTTGAAAAATCCCCGCGCCAAGGTTCCAGGCACCAAGATGATCTTTCCTGGCCTACCGAAGGACGAGGACATCGACAATGTCATCGCCTATCTCAAGCAGTTCGGGCCTGACGGCAAAAAGAGCTGAGCGGCCGGTCTCGCGCTGGATCGACGGCCGCGGCTTTGTCCCAGGATCGATCGGGCGAACCGCGGCGTGAAAGGCGGGGCGATGGGTTGCTCACGCGTCTGGTTCTGGTGTTGCGGGGTTTTTGGGGTCTCGATGATCGCCGCGATCTCGCATGCGGCGGCGGAAGATCTCAACGACTATCCAACCGCGGCGCGCGCCGATTATGTTTTTGCCTGCATGAAGGCCAACGGGGAAACCCAGGAATTGCTGCAGAAGTGCTCCTGCTCGATCGACGTGATCGCGTCGATCATTCCCTATGACCGTTATGTCGCCACCGAGACCATCCTCTCGATGTCAGAGGTCACGGGCCCCATCGGTAATGAGTTTCGATCGACCGAGCCCGCCAAGGAAGCGCTGCAGGAATTTCGCCGCGCCCAGGCGGAGGCAGAAGTTCGCTGCTTCTGATTCGAACGAGACGGGCTATCAAGCGATCGCAGCATCACAGCATCGATTTTTCGGTCGCCCATTCGTCGCGGAATTCCTCTTTGCTCGTATCGACGGCTTCGGCTCTAAACTTGGCCGCCCCATTGGGCCGATAGTTGAAGCGGATGTTGGGGTCTTCCGATATCGCGATGCCGCCATCCAACGCTACCACCAGATCGTCACCCTGCCAGATCTTGAGATTCTCGATGAAGAACGGCGGTACGTAGAGCCGCGTCAGCTGGTCCATCTGCAGGCCCGAATTCTGCGGGTGCCGCAGCATCAGCTGGGCTTCCGGCAGCGCTTCGGACTGCAGGGCGAAAGGTACGGAATTTCATCTGACCAAGCATTGATTTGCTGGCGTCGGCATTCGATGCCGCCGGCGCGGAGCAGCCACCCGATGCTTTCACGAAGGCCTTGACGCCATAGAGCTGGCCGTCGCTGAGCTCGGCAATAACCCGCACATAGGAGTAGGTGTTGACCCGAACGCGCGTCGAGATCGATGTCACGCCGGAGCGGGGGCCGATCGTAAACGTGCCGGCGACAGGGGCCGGATTTTCGTCGATCACGAGCGTCAGCGACCGCAGTGTGCGCTGGTCGTCGCCGCTGAGATTGACGCGCATGCCGATCGGCACGATGGCCGCGTCCTCGGCGCGCCGGGGTGCATCAAGGATCACCAAGCCGGTGCCGTCGAGAACAGGACGATCCTTGAAGATATCCCCCTTGATGCCGTCCCAGGTTTCTTCGGAAGGCTGATCCTGTCCGCCAGCGGCAGACTGCGCACAGGCCGGCAACGGTCCAACAAAACAAAGCGCCGACACCAGGGCAGGGATGAAAAGTCTGGAGAAAATCGACATCATCGAATTCCACTTCCATTAACAACCCCAGATAACTCTATAGGAAAGGGCTGCGAGCGGCAAGGCGCGGCATTCACCCGTGATGCCGGTGCGAACTGTCGGTCACTCCCATTCGAGTTCGCCGAACGCCGCAATGACATTGCGCGGGCCGTATTCGTCGAACAGCATCCACTCCGACTGTTCGCTCCGCCCCGCCTCCCTTGCGACCTCGGTTAAGGGTTTGCCCTCGGCGACGAAGCTGCGGACCTCGCCGGCGAGGCTCTGAAGATAGCGCCGCTCGTCTTCGACAGCAGCTCGCCAATTGCTGACGAGCGGACCATGGCCCGGAATTACCCGCTCGACTGGAAGGCGCAGCAGCTGCTCGGTGTCGGCAATAAAGCCCCGAATGCTGCCGTCGATAACGGGAATATGATCCACGAATAACAGATCGCCGGCAAACAGCGTTGAACTTTGCTCATCCAATACCGTCAGGTCGTTGTCGGTATGTCCGGCGGACCATGCCTTCAGTGTCAGGATTCGTCCACCGAGATTCAGCCGCATTTCATCGTCGACAAGCAGCGTGGGCGGCACGATCCTCACGTCATCGATCAGGCGATCGCCGATCACGCCACGGAAGGTCTTCAGGTAAAATTCGCCGCGGGCCACCATTGCGCGCGGCAGATTACGGTGTCCCACGAACATGACGCCGTCCTGAACGAATGCTGCATTGCCGAATATGTGGTCGGGATGAACATGCGTGTTGATGACATAACGGACCGGCTTGGAAGTCACGGCACGGATCGCCGCCAGCAGGCGGTGGCCTTCGCTCGCACTGCCGCCGGTATCGATTACCGCAACCGCCTCATCACCGACAATGAAACCGAGATTGGCGACATCGCCCTGATTCGATTCACGCATCAGATCGATGCTGCCGACGTGAAAATAGACACCGGGTGCGGCCACGGCCATCGGCAATGGCGTAACGGTTTCCAGCGGCTGTGCACCGGAGCCGGAAGACAGCATCAGAGCGAAAATCGCGGTGAGGACGATGCCCGCAAAATCCAAATTCTTTCGCGCAGATCTGTCTTGCAGTGCTAGACCAGCGATGCTGGTAGACGGAGCGCGTCGGTCACGCGCGGGCTCCACCGCCATCATTGCTCCTCTCATCCGCCGTAATTTCGTCACCACGGGCGCGCCACTTTTGGCTGATCGCGCGTGCTCTCCCTTACGTTGCAGTGCGATAAGTTTTCGACCCCTGAGCAAAACATGGCTTGCTAAAGTCTGGAGACTTACCTAAGCTTTTTGCAACTTCTACTCTTTCAAGATCAACGGCACCAGCAGCCCCGTTGTCATTGGCGGGCGTTGTTGTCTGCACGCGAAAAGACATCAGGTCGAATCAAAAGGAAAGACAGAGGTCTGATATCGCCGGCTGTGACCGAGCCGAAGTAAATTCATCCAAATGAGGGCAAACGACGTTCCGTGGAAGTTCCGCGTTGTCCATGGCGGCGTCAGCGACCCTCAAGACAAAAATCCCAGGGAGGAAGCGAATGAAGAAGTTTCTGGTCGTTACCACGTCGATCTTTGGCCTGTTGGCCATCCAGGGTTTTCCGGTCCGCGCTGACGAGGCGCTGGACAAGGCGGCGAGCGATCCCAAGCAGTGGGTGATGCAGGCCGGCAACGACGCCAATACGCGCTATTCCAAGCTGAGCCAGATCAACGCCTCCAACGTCAAGAAGCTGCAGGTGGCCTGGACATTTTCCACCGGCGTGCTGCGCGGCCACGAGGGCGGCCCGCTGGTCGTGGGCGACGTGATGTATGTGCACACCCCGTTCCCCAACACGGTCTATGCGCTCGACCTCAATCATGAGGGCAAGATCCTGTGGAAATACGAGCCGCGGCAGGATCCCAACGTGATCCCGATCATGTGCTGCGACACCGTCAATCGCGGCGTCGCCTATGCGGACGGCAAGGTCTTCCTGCATCAGGCCGATACCACGCTGGTGGCGCTCGACGCCAAGACCGGAGCCAAGATCTGGTCGGTGATGGATGGCCAGGCGGGCAAGGGCCAGTCCGGCACCGATGCGCCGTTCGTGTTCAAGGACAAGGTGCTGGTCGGCGTCTCCGGCGGCGAATTCGGGGTTCGCGGCTGGGTCTCCGCCTACAACATCAAGGACGGTTCGCTGGCCTGGCGCGGCTATTCCGAGGGTCCGGACTCCGACACCCTGATCGATCCGGAAAAGACCACCGCGCTCGGCAAGCCGGTCGGGCCCGATTCCTCGACCTCGACCTGGCAAGGCGACCAATGGAAGATCGGCGGCGGCGCCACCTGGGGCTGGTATTCCTACGATCCCCAATTGAACCTGGTCTATTACGGTTCGGGCAATCCCTCGACCTGGAATCCGGTGCAACGCCCCGGTGATAACCGCTGGTCGATGTCGATCTGGGCGCGCGATCTGGACACCGGCAAGGTCCGATGGATCTACCAGATGACGCCGCATGACGAGTGGGACTTCGACGGCGTCAATGAAATGATCCTGACCGATCAGACCGTCGGCGGCAAGCCGCGCAAGCTTCTGACCCACTTCGACCGCAACGGCTTCGGCTACACGCTCGATCGCACCGACGGCGAATTATTGGTCGCGGAGAAGTACGATCCGGTGGTGAACTGGGCCACCAAGGTCGACATGGACAAGTCGTCCAAGACCTATGGCCGTCCGTTGGTGGTCGATGCGTTTTCGACCCAGCATGGCGGCGAAGACCACAACTCGAAGGGCATCTGCCCGGCAGCGCTCGGCACCAAGGACGAGCAGCCGGCGGCCTACAGCCCGGAGACGCAGCTGTTCTATGTGCCGACCAACCATGTCTGCATGGACTACGAGCCCTACAAGGTGTCCTACACCGCAGGCCAGGCTTATGTCGGTGCTGCGGTTGCGATGTATCCGCCCAAGGGCGATACCAACATGGGCAATTTCATCGCCTGGGACGGCAAGACCGGCAAGATCGTGTGGTCGGACAAGGAGCAGTTCTCGGCCTGGGGCGGCGCCCTGGCAACGGCCGGCAACGTGGTGTTCTACGGCACGCTGGAAGGCTATCTGAAGGCGGTCGATGCCAAGTCGGGCAAGGAGCTCTACAAGTTCAAGACCCCATCTGGCATCATCGGCAACGTCATGACCTACGAACACGGCGGCAAGCAATATGTGGCCGTGCTGTCGGGTGTCGGTGGCTGGGCCGGCATTGGTCTGGCCGCTGGTCTGCTGCAGCCCGAAAACGCCGCCGCCTGGCATGGCGCGGTCGATCAGGGCAAGCTGCCGACCAAGGACAAGACGGTCGATACCGCGGGCCTCGGCGCGGTCGGTGGCTATGCCGGTCTGGCGCAGTATACCTCGCTCGGCGGCACCCTGACCGTATTCGCGCTACCCAGCGAATAGGCGCGACGTCACGGTGAGATGACCATAGATCGGCGCGCGGCATTCTGGCTGCGCGCCGATTTTTATTCAAAGAACGTCTTATTTCCAGAACGTCAAAACGCGCGAGGACGGCGTAGGTGAGTAGCAGTCATTGGAAAATGGCGTTCGTCGTCCTGGCGTGCGCTTTAGCCGGCACAGCCGCGCACGCGGATGGATCGGGCGATCCGAAGGTCGCGTCATCGGACAACGGCAAGTATGCCGACAAGGACGGCAACCCGACCTACAACATCAGCCCGGACGGCACGGTCGACTGGTACACCTATTCCGGCTTCCGGCGCTACCACTCCGACTGCCATGTCTGTCACGGCCCCAATGGCGAGGGATCGAGCTACGCGCCGGCGCTGGCCCAGTCGTTGAAGACGCTCAGCTATGCCGACTTCGTCAATGTCGTCACCAACGGCCGCAAAGAGGTCGATGCCGCCAACGACAAGGTGATGCCGAGCTTTGCCTCGAACGTCAACGTGATGTGCTTCATCGACGACATCTACGTCTATCTGCGCGCCCGCGCCAATGGCGCCATCCCGGGCGGCCGTCCACCCAATCACGAAGACAAGCCGGAGGCCGCCAAAAAGGCCGAGGCCAGTTGCACGGGGATCGAATGATGGAAGCACGTATCAAAAAGCGGTTGAGGCCGGCCTCTTGGGTTCAGCGATGGGCGGCGTGCTTGCCGCTGCTCCCTGGTGTCATAGGGTCCGGCCTGGTCGCTTTGGGAACCGTCACTGCCTACGCCCAGGCAAGCGACAATCCCGGCGCACTGGAACTGGTCGATCCGCAGGTCTTCCGTGCCTGCGGCGATCCGCGCAATCTGCCGTTCTCCAACGAGAAGGGCGAGGGATTCGAGAACAAGCTCGCCGAATTGTTCGCCGCCAAGCTCGGCAAGAAGCTGAGCTACACCTACGTCCCGCAGGCCACCGGCTTTGTCCGGATGACGCTCGGTTCCTACCGCTGCGACACCATCATGGGATTTCCGCAAGGTGACGATCAAGCGCAGGCAACGATCCCCTATTACCGGACAACCTATGCGCTGATCGTCAAGCCCGGTAGCGGCCTGGAGGATATAACGACGATCGAGGATCCAAGACTGAAGGACAAGCGGATCGGCGTGGTCGCGAAGACCCCGCCGAGCACGAACATGGCGATCGCCGGACTTCTGGGCCACGCCAAATCCTACCCGCTGTTCGTCGACACCCGCACGGACTCCTCGGCGCAGGCCATGGTGGACGATCTCGCCAAGGGTGAAATCGACTGTGGTATATTATGGGGCCCGATGGCCGGCTATTACGCCAAGCAGGCGACGCCTCCCCTGACCGTGGTTCCCCTGACCAAGGAAAGCGCGGGTCCGCCGATGACCTTTCGCATCGGGATGGCGGTGCGCCCGGCGGATCAGGAGTGGAAGCGCACGCTCAACAAGCTCATCACGGAGAACCAGGCCGAGATCAATCAGCTGCTGATTGACTACAACATTCCGATCCTGGACGAGACCAACACGCCCATCACCAAGGATAATCTATCGAAGCGGCCGTGATGAAGACCGCGGCGAGGTTGGGGCTCCTGGCGGTGGTCGCAAGCGCAGTCGCATCGACCGCGGCCGAGGTCGCCGAGCCTGATTCCTATCGGCTCGAAGATTATCGCGCACCCACGCCCGCAACGCTGCATGGCGCCAGGGTGATCGGGACCGACGAAGCGGCGGCGACATGGCGCAACCATTCGGCCGCCTTCGTCGATGTCCTGCCACGGCCGCCACGGCCGCGGGATCTGCCTGCAGGAACCCTCTGGCACGACAAGCCGCGCGCCGATATCCCCGGCAGTATCTGGCTGCCCGACACCGGCTATGGTCAACTCGCGCCCAGCATGGCCGGCTATTTCGCCAAGGGCCTGGAAAAGGCGAGCCATGGCGACCGCGCCGGGATGCTGGTGTTTTATTGCCTGGCGAATTGCTGGATGTCGTGGAACGCGGCGAAGCGCGCGCTCACACTCGGCTACCCGAACGTCGCCTGGTATCCGGAGGGCACCGATGGCTGGGGCTCGGCCGGCCTTCCACTGCAGGATGCCACGCCAGAACCGCGCCCCGACGAATAGCCGTGTCAGGAAACCTTCACCTGGCCGGCGCATCCGTGTTCAGAACGCGCTGGATCGCGGCTGCCAGATCAAATAGCCGCTTCTCGATCATGACCGGCACGTCACAGACGTAGGACGTTGTCTTGCGCCGGTCTTCGAAGATGCGCGTCTGCCAGGTAAGCTGATTGGCGAGTTGTTCGTTTTGCGCCGGATCGGCGTTCGGCTTGTCCTGAAGCTCGCGCATCTTTTGCGCATTATCGCGGATTTCCTCCGCCATGGCTTTCTGCTTGCGCGAAAAGCGCTCGATCCCCCCCATCACCTGATCGCGCTGGGCGTCGAGCTTCGAATACAACGCGGCGAACAGCGTCTTGGCCTTCTGCTGTCTTTCCTGGGTCGTGCCCGTCACGTAGTCGCGTATCAGTTTCTCCGCTTCCGCGATCGGCGTGCGGCGCGCCGCCAGCCGCGCGACCAAGTCCGCTTCCATGGGATCGACGGGTCTGGACCTGTCGATGTCATCGATCGGCGGGCCACTCCAGACGCCTGCGATCGAGATCCCCGGAACCTTTAACTGCTGGCACGGCCAGTCCGGATAGCGCGGGTCCAGCGCGACCGCCGGCGTCGTCAGGTAAGCGAACAAGACTATCGCAGCCCAGCCATACAACCACCTCGCCGAACAAGCCACGCCGCCCTCCCTATCTTCCGGCTATTGCCGCCCTGTTGGAGCGCGGCCAACTCTCAGTCCCACGACAATTTAGCATGCCGCGCAGCGATCAGCGTAGCGGATCATCAGATTTCCGCGTAGCCATGGCAAATCAAATCAACCGGTCATGCGCGACCGGCTCTGACACGATGGAACACCTTGCGCGACGCTGTCAGCGGACATTGACGGGGATAATGACCATGTCATCCTGAAATCCGGTGCAACGAATAAGGGGAGAGATTGCGCGTGCGCAATCAAGACGGCGCGGGGCTCTGCGGCTTGCTGGCTGTGACATGGCTGGCAGTAACCGGCTGTTCAGGCGCCGTTGCCGGTGCGCCCGCCATCGCCCCTTCAAGCCTGCCTCGCATCGGCACGGTCGACGAGCGCTTTCAGTCCTATAATATAGAGATGGTCGAAGTGACCGGCGGACAGTTCTGGAAGCCATATCGATCGAAGCCGGAAAGTTCGCTTGTACCCCCGCGGAGATCAGGACCAGGCCCACCGCCCGGGCAGAATGCCAATCTATTTCAATACCGGCCGCCGATCGACCTGGCCAATTCGAGGTTGCGCGGGCTCGCCGCCGCGTTGGCGCCTGCCTTTTTGCGGGTCAGCGGAACCTGGGCCAACAGCACTTACTTCACGGATTCGGAACGCGCGCCGATAGCGCCGCCGGCTGGCTTCAACGGCGTTTTGACGCGCCCGCAATGGCGCGGTGTGGTCGAATTCTCCCGCGCCGTGAATGCCGAGATCGTAACCTCATTCGCCAGCAGTGCGGGTAGTCGCGATGCGGCTGGTGTCTGGACGCCAGACATGGCGCGCCGTCTGATCGATTACACGAACTCGCTCGGGGGCCGCATCGCCGCCGCCGAGTTCATGAACGAGCCGGATCTGCCGGGGATCGGCGGTGCGCCGGCGGGATATGACGCCACCGCCTATGGACGGGACTTCCGGATCTTCAGTGGCTTGGTGAGCCGGGCTGCTCCAGGCCTCTTGAGGCTCGGCCCCGGGACAGTCGCAGCGACGTCGACGGCGGCAGACCTGCTGCAGGCCTCCGCGCCCGGGCTGGATGTGGTTTCGTATCATTACTATGGGGCCCTGTCGAAGCGATGTGCCGGAAACAGCACGCCGGAGGCGGCGCTCTCCGAACCATGGCTGACGCAAACCGAACGGTCGCTCAATTTCTACAAGACACTTCGGGACCGCTTTGCACCGGGCAAGCCGATCTGGCTGACCGAAACCGCGCAAGCGGCATGCGGCGGCGATCCGTGGGCCGCCAGTTTCCTGGATACGTTCCGCTATCTCGATCAACTTGGGCGGTTGGCTCGGGATGGCGTAGTGGTCGTCATGCACAATACGCTGGCGGCAAGCGACTACGGCCTGCTTGATGAGCGCTCGTTGGAGCCTCGACCGAATTATTGGGGTGCTCTGCTCTGGCGACGGCTGATGGGAACCGGGGTGCTCGATGCCGGAATACCCTTGCCATCCGGCATTCACCTCTACGCTCATTGTCTGAGAGGCATCCCGGGCGGCGTGGCCCTGCTGGTGATCAATGCCGATCGTGACAGGCCGCATGAGCTGATGATCCCGGCCTCCTCGGTACGCTACACGCTGGATGCCGCCGACTTGCTGGACGAACATGTCAGACTCAACGGCCGCGCCCTGGCGCTGGGCGACGGGGATGAACTGCCGCCCCTCGCCGGCGAGCCAATGGGTGCCGAAACGCAGATATTTCGGCAGGCCACCATCACCTTCCTCGGCATCGCCGAGGCGGCAAACGATTCTGTGCCGGTAATCCGCATGTGACTTCGCAAGGCACCGATCGCCAAGGCGCGGCGGGGATCGACTTTTTCATTCCGTTCGAAAGCCGCCGCCGTTGTTGGCGCAGACTTGTCGCCATGCGATTCTGACGGCAAACTGCATCAAAGCTCACGGTCGTGCCAGGTACCGCCGCCAGGGAGAGATCGCCTTGATCCGCCATTCCGTTTTCCTGGGCACGATCGTGTCCGCCGGGCTTTGCGCTGCGTCGGCCGCTGGTGCTGCGGATTCCGAAAGATGCCAGGGGCTATCGCGCCGCTACGAAATCGCAAGGCCTCAGATCACGGCGATGGAAGTATCGCTGACGCTATTTTCGGCGGTCGACGGCAACTGCCTCGATCTGGCAACTCAGCTGCTCGACCAGGGAGCGTCGGTTGACGCGCGTGATCGGCTTGGTGCCCGACCGCTCAGTCACGCCGCCAGATCGGGCCATCTGCCGATGGTTGAGCTGCTGCTGGCGCGCGACGCTCCGATCGATGCACGCGATCTCGCCGGCGCCACGGCGCTGTATTTCGCGGCGGAAGGCAGTCATATCTCGATCGCGGAGCGACTGATCGAGCGCGGCGCCAATGTCACGCTGACCGGGCGCAGTGGAATTTCTCCGGTCGCTGCCGCCGCCTATGCCGGCAACGACAGGATCGTCGCGGCTTTGCTCGCGGCCGGAGCCGATGCACGTGCAGCTGACGATACCGGCAAGCCGCCGATCATCTATGCGGCGGCTGGCGCCCGGCTCGACGTTGTGCAGCGGCTACTGACGAGAAATATCGATATCAATGCCCGCTACGCCAACGACCTGACGTTACTGATGTGGGCGGCCGGGCCGGATGAAAGCGTGCCGGAGCCACAGGCGATCAAGGTCGTGTCGTACCTTTTGGATGCGGGCGCGCATATCGACGATCGCGATAATCGTGGCCGCACCGCCCTGATGATCGCGGCCGAGGGTGGACATGCGGAAATTGCCGATTTGTTGCTGGCGCGAGGCGCCGACAGATCCCTCAAGGACAAAGCAGGGAAACGAGCCGCGGATCTCACCGTGCTATCTTCGCTGCGCGAGCGGCTTACCCAACCCTAGTTGTGGCTCTGACGCTTCTTCGTCTCTTCTCGGCGTCATCAAAGACCCGCCAGATACTCCGCCAGCGCGGCCAGGTCGTCAGGCGAGGTCGCCAGCATCAGGCCGGACATTCCGGGATTATTGGCCGCGCGCGCCGGTGCGGAAGTCGGTGATGGTTTTTGTCAGGTATTCTCGGCTCATGCCCGCCAAACGCGGCACCGTGCCGTCGCCCTGAAAGTGATCGAGATGACAACCGGTGCAACCGACCGAGCGGTTGGCGCTCAAGGCCCGGTCCGACACCTCCTTCGATGCACGGGGTTCGCCCAGATCGGGCCATGGTTTTTTCGAGAAATAGTCCGCCATATCCAGCATCTCCTGCTTTTCGAGAGCTGAAGCGATTGGCTGCATGATCTCGTTCTTGCGGTCACCGCGCTTGAAATCGCGCAGCTGGATATAGAGGTAGCCGAGTTGCTGGCCCCAAATAACAGGAATGATCTTGTCGGTCGGCTTGCCGTCTAGCCCGTGGCAGCCGGCGCAGGCCTCTGCCTTTTCAGCGATGCTCTGGGCATTTGACGGCGAAGCGCCGATCGGCACCCCTATCCCCATAATCATCACGCCCACGATGAACCGGACAGACATGCTGCGCATCAATTTCGTTCCGATGGAAGTCTCACAAAAGAAGCGGGGCCGTCACCGGCCCCGCTTCAGCAGCGACGGTTTGCTTGCGCGTTCAATCCAGCGTGAACGCGATAATGTTGTTACCGCGATGGAAATCGACCTGGGTGTTACCGCCGGCACCGACCACGATATATTGCTTGCCGCCCACCATGTAGCTCGATGGCGGCGCATTGACGCCCGCTCCGGCGTGGAAGCTCCACAATTCCTTGCCGTTGGACGAATTGTAGGCCGCGAACTTGCCGTTGCCCTCACCCGTAAACACCAGACCGCCGGCAGTGGCGAGAATGCCGCCGATCATCGGCTGCGGCGTCTTGACCTGCCATTTGATCTTGCCGGTGTCGTAATTGACGGCGGTGATGTTGCCCGCCTGCGCCTCGCTCGGGATCGTCTTGAAGGCACCGCCCAGCCACAGCTTGCCGTTCGGATAGGGCGAGTTTTCGACGAAATAGTTCATCGGCTGATGCAGATTGATGGCGTAGGCGAGCGACTGCGACGGGTCGGTGGCAATCGGCGACCATTCGACACCGCCGTTCGCGCCCGGAAGCATGCGCGCACCGTCCTTGGTGGGCAGCACCCACATATTCTCCTGCGGCACCATCGCCTCCGAGAAACGGATCAGACTGCAATCCTTGCGGTCGTTGACATAGAGATGACCGGTCTTGCCGGCATGGATCACGCCGGGGATGGTCTTGCCATCCTTGCCCTTGACATCCACCAGCACCGTTGGACTGACGGCGTCGAGATCCCAGACGTCATGGGCGATGTACTGGAAGTGGCAGACGTATTTTCCGCTGTCGAGATCGAGCGAGACCAGCGAGTCGGTATAGAGATTATCACCGGGCCGGACCGCGCCATCGAGATCGGGCGAGGGATTGCCGACCACGAAATAGATTCGGTTGGTAGCCAGATCGACCGAGGGATTCTGCCAGACGCCGCCACCAAGTTTCTGATAGGGGTCGCCGGTCTTGGCGAGTTGATCCTTTTCGGCCTGGATATCCCTGTGCATGTCACGGCCCGTGGCGTCCTTTGTCGCCCAGACGCCGACCGAATTCTCCGGAATCGTGTTGAACGTCCAGAGCAGCTTGCCAGTCTTCGCATCATAGGCCTTCACAAAACCGCGGATGCCGTATTCACCGCCATTGGTTCCGATCAGAACCTTGTCCTTGACGACAGTCGGCGCCATCGTCTCGCTGTAACCGAGCTCGGGATCTGCAATGTCGGCGGTCCAGACCACATCGCCGGACTTTGCATTGAGCGCGACCAGCTTGGAGTCGAGCGTGGCGACGTAGACGAGGTCGCCGAGAACCTGGACACCGCGGTTGTTGGGGCCGCAGCAGAACGTCGTGATGGGCCCCATCTTGTGATTGTAGTGCCAGAGCTGTTCGCCGGTCTTGGCATTGAGCGCATAGACATGGCTGAACGACGTCGTCACATACATCACGCCGTCGACGACGATGGGCGAGGTCTCCAGCGACTCCTTGACGTCGGTCTGGAAGATCCAGGCGACGTGCAGGTTCTTGACGTTGTCCCGTCCGATCTGCTTGGCAGGATAAAAGCGAGTCTGGGCGTAGTTGCCGTTGGTCAAGAGAAAATTGCTGGAGCTCTTGTCCGCGGCGTTGAGCTGCTGCTGCGTGACCGGGGCAATGGTCGCGGCGCCTGCTGCCGCCTTGCCCTCCTGTTTGACTTCCTGCGCGATACCCGGGCCCGCAAGTACGCCGGACATGCCGAACAACGCGGCGCATCCAATAGAAAATCTGTTCATGTTTCCCGCCCCAATTTTTATCGTTGACTGTCACCGACGAATGGCATGCCGGTGCAAGCCAAATCTGATCCGATCGGATTGGTTTGACAAGGATAAACGCGGAGAGGTTGTGCGCCTCCGGGGATTCGCCGCGATCGAGCCCTTGATGGGGTCCGCGCCTGATCTGGTTGGGGTCGTGTTGCAGTGCATCTGGCGCTGCTACGCCAATTCGCGGCACGACCGCCTGTGAGGCGACGAGCATGGGCGCTGCGCATCCCGAAACCCGACAGCCGATGTCGCGAGTCCTACAGAACCTCTGAATGGCCCCTCACCGGCGACACCGAATTGGCTAAGTGTCTCAATTTAAAGTCCTATTTTATTTGGCATGCGAGTTGCTGAGAAGCTTGTCGGCTACCTGATGGCGGCCCGATGGGCGTTGCCTGCTGCCAACGGTCCACGGTCCGACAAGGCCGAAACCTGCCTCAGGTTCTCGCAACGCTAACTGACCTTCGCGTCACCAAGGAGAACGCCATGAGTAACGTCACATTTTCCTCCCCGGTGATGGCTCGGGATGTCACCGTCTATGCCGTCGCCGGTGACCGCGGGACCATCCTGGCCGTTGCCAAGGCCCACAAAATTCCGATTCCGTTCGATTGTCAGGACGGCGAATGCGGCTCCTGTCTGGTCGAGGTCAAGCATCTGTCCAGCAATCGCAAATATGGCATCGCGTTGACCGAGAAGGAAAAGGAGCTGCTGCGCCAGCTCGGCAAAATCACCAAGGCGGAGATCTATGAGGCCGAAGTCAACGATATGCCGCCGCGCCACCGGCTTGCCTGCCAGTGCTTCGTGCGCAATGAAGACATCGTGGTGGCGTTCGAAGGCGACCAGACCCTGCCGGCGCAGGCGCCTTATCTGACCAAGGCCGCCAAGATCTATAAGGGCGGCGTCGAGATCGGCTCGGTCGAGGAGTTTCACGGCTTTGCCGTCAAGGTCGAGCAGGATGCCGCGCTGCATTTCGATAAGCTGTCGACGGCGATGGAATCGTGCGGCAACCACGAGGTCGCCAAGCTGTTCGCGCAGCTCGCCGGCTTCTCGCGCCTGCATCTCGCCGAGGCTCAAAAGCGCGCCGCCGCGCACGATTCCGAAAAGCTCATCCCGCCGGATTATGCCTGGCCCGACCACGAGACGCCCGAACGCACCGCTCTATGGGCAGGCGATCCGGCGCTTTCCCGGCTCGACGCCCTGCGGGCGGCCCTGGTCGGAGAGCGGCGCGGATATGAATTTTATTACGCCGTCGCCGGCACCACCAAGAATCCCGAGATCCGCGCAGCAGCCAAGGAGTTCTACCAGGAAGAGGCAGAGCACGTGCAGGTGCTGGAAGCCTGGATCACGCGCGAGGAATGGCTGCAGAAGCACCCGCACGCCTAAAGCGCCCCGGCCGCGCCGCATACGAACACACAGAGGGAAACGGTTCCATGGAATCAGTCGAGGAATTTCTCGCCTACGCCATCAAGCTCGAGGAAGAGGCGACGCTGCGATTTGGCCAGCTCGCCGACGCCATGCAGGGCTATGGCAACACCGATGTTGGCTCGCTGTTTCGGCGCTTGTCGGACTATTCGCGTATCCATCTGGCCGATGCCCGCGCACGGGCTGGATTTCGCGATATCCCGGTGATGCTGCCCGACGCCTATAAATGGCCGGATCTCGAAAGCCCGGAAGCTGCCGCCATCTGGGCCGCCGATCCGTTCCTGGCCAAGAACGATGCCCTCGACATTGCGCTGGCCAGTGAAACGGCAGGCTACGATTTCTACAAATCGGTACACGACACCACTGACGATCCCGAGATTCGCACGCTGGCGGCGGAATTCGTCGCCGAGGAGGCCGAACACGTGGCTTGGATCGAGCGCTGGATCGAGGAAGAGCGCACCAAGGGCGGTCCAACCGAGGCGACCCGGCGCGGGATCATCGTCTCCGGATAACCACCGCGAACGGCCGCCCGTTTCGCAGGCCTTGGCCGGCCGCCAGGCGTTCGCTTATGAAGGGTAGATGCGCACCTGCACGTCACGGGGATGCGCCAGATAGGGCGAGGAAGTCACCACCACGTCCGCGCCCGCCCGCGCATAGTCCGCAACATTTCCTGCGTTGATGCCGCCGGCGGCCGCCACGATGGGACGCGATTCCATCGAGGCCATTCGTGCCACCAGCGCGCCGATGTCGGCCGGCGCGAATTTCTCCGCCTGGATCACGTCGAAACCGGCCACGGCCGCTTCCACCGCCGCCTCAAGGGTGTTCACTTCGATCACCAGCCGTTTCTCCGGCGCAGCGCGACGCAGCCGCTCGACCGACCCGGCAAGCGACTGCCCGCCGAGGAACGTGCGGTGCTCCGGAAAAACCAGCACGGTCTCGGACAGGCCGAGCCGATGCATCACGGCGCCGCCGGCCCTCACCGCGGCGACCGCAAAGCACTTGGTGCCGGGAACGTTCTTGCGGGTGCAGGCGACCGCGATGTGGGGCGCAACGGAGGTCGCCGTATTGACGATCGCGCGCGCATCGGTGGCGACGCCTGACCAGATTTCGATCAATGTCTGCGCCACCTTCCAGCTTCGCAGCAGCGCCGAGGCCGGGCCATGTGCCACCAGGATCGGCGAACCCGGATCGATCGCCGCGCCGGACTGGGCCTGCAGATCGACTTTGCACCCGGTCAGCTCGATGATGACAGCCGCATCCTCGGCCAGTGCAAGCACCATCTTGTCGCGGGCCGTAAAGGTCATCGTGCCCGGGGTCCCGCCGATACCGAGCGCGGCGGTCGTCAGGTCGCCATAGGGAACGTCGTCAGCGAGCAGTTGCTCGAGTTGGGCGCGGGATGCGGCTGTCGGCAAGAGAGCTCTCCCCTTCAACTGACGATGCCTGGCCGCCGTTTTGGCTACAACGGTCCCGCGCGGCATCGCGAAAATGTTCCGGAATCATATCGCTTGGCCAGCGCTATCGAAACTTATTTTCCGATCATCACATCCGACGATTTGATGATCGCCGAGACACTATCGCCGACCTTGAGCGAGAGCTCATCGACGGCCTCGTTGGTGATCGATGACGTGACCGTCAGCCCCCGATACCAGTTCGATATTGACGTGCGCGGTGGTCGATCCCTTGGTCACGGCCACGACCTTGCCGGGAAGCAGGTTTCTCGCGCTCAGCTTCATCGCTGGATTCTCCCTTTTACAGCGCAGGCGACATTACCAGGACGCCGACCGGCGCAATGTGTTGGGCATCCGCGCATGACCACCAGACACCAAGAAGGTCGTGAACAGCCGGAACAAGCCAGTCCGGCAAGTGAAGGACAAGTCACCGAGGCCTTCAGGACGCCGCCGCAAGCCTCAGCCGAACTTGAACAGCACGCCGTAGCCGCCGCGCGGATAGCTCCACTCGATATCGCCGCCGGGCTCGCCGATCACCCGGCAGGTGCCGCATTCCACGCAGCCGTCAACGGTGATCTCGACCTGGCCCTTGTCGCTGAGTTCGTAACAGCGCGCCGGGCAGGCCTTGAGCAGGCTGAGCAGCGCCGGCGAAGGCACGGTATGCGGCCGCACCTTGATGTGAGCACGACCGGGATCGACGAGATAGCGATTGTAGAACAACTTGTCCTCGACGCGTACAGAAACCTCGGTTGTCATGTTTCGATCTCCATCATTGGGCCCCGGCCGGGAGGCCTGATTTGCCGTTAGCGCCAGGCCCGGGCGAGGCGGAAGGCATCGCCGAACAGCCCCGTCCAGGAGCGAGCCTTGACAAAGGACCGCAGCGTGCTCTTTTCCTTTTCCATTTTCGGTGTACCGTCGACGCGCAGGAAGTTCTGCATCGCCTTCGACACGAGCTGCGGATAGGTGAGGAAGAAGTTCTGCGACTGGATATGCATCAGCGCCGGCATATCCTTGTACTTCTTGAGATCCTTGATGACGAAGGAATCATCCAGCATCTTCTTGTAGAGCGACAGGTTCGCAGCCGTCATCGGATCGCGGCGCGATTTGATCTGGAAGATGGCTTCCGCGGCAATCCGCCCCGACGTCATGGCGAGGTTGGAACCCTCGCGATGAATGGCGTTATTGAGCGAGGCGGCGTCACCGACCACGACCCAGCCATCGCCGAAAAGTTTCGGGATCGCGTTGTAGCCGCCCTCGGGGATCAGATGGGCGGAATATTCCTTGACCTCCGAGCCCTCGATCAGTGGCGCCACTGAAGGATGCTGCTTGAAGCGTTCCAAAAGCCCATAGGGCGTCTCGCCGGTAGCCTGGAAATCGGCGACCAGGCATCCGATGCCGAGCGACACGCACTCCTTGTTGGCATAGATGAACCCCATGCCGGTCATGCCGCGCGAAATCGTGCCGGCCGCTTCGATCACGGTACCCTCATCGCCTTTGAGGTTGAACCTGGATTCGATGACCTCGCGCGGCAGGAAGTGCATTTCCTTGACCGCAAGCGCGACATTGTCGGCCTTGGGCCGGTCGCGCAGCTGCGCCCTGGTGCCGAGCAGGCCGTTGACGCCTTCGGCAAGCACAACGACATCAGCATGCACCTCGCCATCATAGCGATCGGTACGGACGCCGATCACCCGGCCATAGGCGTCCTGGGCCAGCTCCGTCACGGTCGTTTCGCACAGCACGGTCGCGCCGGCTTCCCGCACCTTGGACGAGAACCACTTGTCGAACTGCGCGCGGATGATGGTGTATCGGTTCGGGCGCTCTTCGTTGAAGTCGTCGGAACGATAATGCAGCCCGACATGGGCCTTGTCGTCCATCATCCAGAAACGCTGTTCAACCAGATGACGCTCGAGTGGCGCGTCTTCGCGAAAGTCCGGGATCAGCTTTTCCAGCATGTCGGCGTAGAGGATGGCGCCTTGAACGTTTTTCGAGCCGGAATATTCGCCGCGCTCGAGCTGCAGCACCTTGAGACCGCGCTGAGCCAGCGTCAGGGCGGCGGCGTTGCCCGCCATTCCGGCGCCAACGACGATCGCATCGAATTTCTCTTCGATCATGGCTTGCTCCTCTAGCTCGCGATACGGTCACGTGAATGCGGCGACAGACGCGCGCGAAATGCCTCGGTCAGCGCCGGCAATAGCCGGATTGCATCCGTGATGATGCCGACATGAGCAAAATCGAAAATCGGGGCGTTCTTGTCGGTGTTGATGGCGACGATGAGATCGGCGCCTTCCACCCCGACCCGGTGCTGAATCGCTCCGGAGATTCCGGCCGCGATGTACAATTTAGGCCGGATGGTCTTGCCGGTCTGCCCGATCTGCCGGTC
This sequence comes from uncultured Alphaproteobacteria bacterium, assembly GCA_963736075.1. GTDB lineage: Bacteria > Pseudomonadota > Alphaproteobacteria > Rhizobiales > Xanthobacteraceae > Bradyrhizobium. Next base: position 41,650 of record CAVTNW010000006.1, read on the forward strand.
GGACGTAACCCAGCCCTTCTGCACCAGGGGGCGAGAACAGCCATATTCGGCGCCGAGCACGGAAGCGAGTTGGCGCACCAGCTGAAAATTCTCCGGCGATCCGAGCCCGAGCCCACCAGCCACGACGACGTCGGCAAAGGCCAGATTGGAGTTGGAGGATTCGCGATCCGGCAGGAACGACAGCACCTTGGTGACGATGTCGTCCTCGACCAAACCGAGCGGATGGCTGATAATCCGTCCCGGCTCCCGTTCGATCCGCTCCGGCATCGGCATCACCCGCGGACGCACCGTTGCCATCTGGGGCCGGTAGTTGAGGGTGTAGATCGTGCACATCAGCGATCCGCCGAAGGTCGGACGGGTCGCCGCCAGCGAGCCGTCGGTATCGACGTCCAGCGCCGTGCAGTCGGCCGTCAACCCCGTCAGCAAGGTGGTCGCCACCGAACCGGCGAGGTCGCGGCCAAGCGTGGTGGCGCCAAGCAGCAGGATCTCCGGCTGGTAAGCATTGACGACGTCGGTCAGCGCCTTGGTATAGGATTCGTTGCGATAGTCGGCGAGCAGGTCGTCGGCAACGACGTAAGCGAGATCGGCGCCGTAGTAGAAGGCCTCGGTGGCGGCCAGTCGGGTTGCCTCGCCGGCGGGGCCGATCACGACCGCCGCCAGATCGACCTTGAGTTTATCGGCAAGCTTGCGCCCGGCGCCCATCAATTCCCAGGAAACGGGATGGACCTGACCGCGCTCCTGCTCGACGAATACCCAGACGTGCTTGTAGGCCTTGAAATGCTCGGGCAGCTCCTTCTTGGTCGCGGCGCGGCCTGCGGGCGTTGGCGCTTTGGCGGGTTCGCTCATCGGTTCGGCTCCCGTGTCAATCCCTTAGAATCCGCGTGCCAGCGCCGCGAGCTCGGCTTCGAGCTTGGGCTGCCGCTTGAAAATGTCTTCGATCAGCGCTTCCGCAGGGGGGCGGGCACTGAAATCAATCAGCGCGGCCTTTTCGGCGCGGGGCGATGGCGCGAACACGCGCTTGACGATAGTCGGCGAACCGCGCAGCCCGCATTTTGCAATATCTTCGACCCCGGCATCCTGCGCGCTCCACTTGACGATCTTGGCTCGTGCCGCCCGCAGCGCGTCGACCATCGCGCCGCGCCTGATATTGTTGGTCGCTTCCAGCATGGTGATCAGGCAGGGCAGCCTGGTGCGCAGCACTTGCACGCCGCCCTCGGACCGCCGCTCGGCTTCGATGGTGCGTCCGGCGAGATCCAGTGTCCCGATCTTGGCGACGTAGGTGAGCTGCAGCAGGCCGAGGCGCTTGGCGATGCCAGGCCCCACCTGGGCGGTGTCGCCGTCGATCGTCTGCTTGCCGGTGAAAATGATGTCCGGAGTACCAAAGGTCTCGCCGATCTTGCGGATCGCGGTGGCCAGTGCGTAGGTCGTCGCCAGGGTGTCGGCGCCGGCGAAAAACCGGTCTGTCAGCAGCACGGCGCGGTCGGCGCCGAAGGTCAGCGCCTTGCGCAGGCTGTCCTCCGCCGATGGCGGTCCCATGGTAAGGACCGTGACCTCGCCGCCAAACTTGTCGCGCAGTTCAAGGGCAGCTTCGAGCGCGAACAGGTCGTAGGGGTTGATAATGGTCGGCACCCCCTGCCGCATGATCGTATTGGTGACCGGATGGACACGGATCTGCGCCGAATCCGGCACTTGCTTGATGCAGACGACGATATGCATGTCATGGCTCCGAGCCGGACAATGGCCTCAAGAATGGAAGAGCAAGTGTCGTACCAATCGCGGTCGGCTTGAAATTTCGATGCGAAGACAAAGACTTGAGGCGGCGGGGCGGCTCTCGGCCGCGGCCAGCGCCGGGATCGTTGACAGGGCTAATTCCGACACGTCGCAAACGCGACAGCAGCAGCGAGTGCCTGTAGCCAAGCGCCGCTGGCAGCGCAGTCAGGCCGATGGAGCGCTGGAATGCTGGGTAGCCGTCCTACGTACGACGGCGTGCCGCACGATGACGGTTTTTCATCTGGAATAAGACGAAGCAGTTGTTAAACTGTTCGGACATATGGCAAACGGGATTATTTTGTACTTTTCCCCGCCCTTCTCGGTATTTTCAAAAAGGGCTGGAGCGATACGCGGTTGAGGCGGGTCACCAGCCATCGCCAGCATGTTGCCGCTCGATGCAAGACGTTTCTAGCCACTGGAGGTAAACCCCGGGTCGCGAGTGGACGTATTCATTGGCGTAACCATTCTCGTCGACTACCTTGATCCGAGATACCTGAGCCGGGGGCGATGTACAGACCCATGGGCTTTCGAAGGAGGCTGACGGAATGACGGCTCGCTTTCAACAGACCGCATGGATGTCGGTTGCCGATCGGGCGGTCAGCGGCTTCGCAAAGTCTCGGACCGCCCCGCCGCTGACTTTTGCCGTCGCGAGCGGTCAGCGCGAGCTCCGGCTCGATCTGTTCCGCGGGCTGGCTCTGTGGCTGATCTTCATCGATCACGTCTCACCGGATGTCCTGACCTGGGGTACGATCCGGAACTATGGCTTCAGCGACGCCGCGGAAATCTTCATTTTCATCTCCGGCTTCACGGCGGCGCTGGTCTATGGACGGGCCATGTTCGAGTCCGGGATGCTGATCGGAACGGCGCGCCTGCTGCGGCGGGTCTGGCAAATCTATACCGCGCATCTCCTCTTGTTTCTGGTGCTGATCGGTGAGATCGCCTACGTCACGGCGATTTCAGAAAAGCCCTTCTACATCCATGAGATGGAGGTGGTGGATTTCTTCAATGAGCCCGGGCAAGCCATGATCCAGGCGCTGCTGCTGCGCTACCGGCCGCTGAACATGGATGTGCTGCCGCTTTATATTGTTCTGATGGCTTTTCTGCCCCTGGTCCTCCTGTTGGCGCGCTGGCAAAGGGATCTGCCGCTGATCCTGTCGATCGGCCTCTATATCCTGACGATCCGGTTCGACCTGCATTTGACGACCTACCGGGATGGTTTCTGGTCGTTCAATCCGTTTGCGTGGCAGCTTCTTTTCGTCTTCGGCGTCTGGTGCGCGCTGGGCGGCGGGCGGCGGATATCGCCCATCATCGGTTCGCCCGCGACATTCTGGGCGGCCGTCGCCTATCTCTGCGCGGCCTTCTTCATCACCATGACTTGGTATTTTCCTTATCTAGAGACCCTGCTTCCGGGCTGGCTGATCCGTGCGATCTACCCGATCAGCAAGGCCGATTTCGACGTCTTGCGCTTTGCCCACTTTCTGGCACTCGCCGTCGTCACCCTGCGCTTCGTGCCGGGTAACTGGCCGGGATTGCAGTCGCCCTGGTTCCGGCCCATGCTGCTGTGCGGACAGTATTCGCTGCAGATCTTTGCGCTCGGGGTTGCCCTGTCGTTCGCAGGATATGCCCTCTTGATGGAGCTTTCCGCCGGCCTGGCGCTGCATATCGTCGTCGGCATGATCGGCATTTTGATCATGTGCGGCGTTGCCCGGATCTTCACCTGGTACAAGTGGGCCAAGATCGGGCGCGGGCGCACCAAGGAGCCTGTTGCGGTCGAGCTGCAAACCCCACGACCATGACGGTGCCAACATGAATCTCGAACTTCGGCCATCGCCGGTTGACGCAAACCGCAAGGTGCAGCGCAGCGCCGTGGGAGCCGAACGGGATTGGCTGCCGGCAGGGATCATTCGGCCGCTCGCCTCCTTCGGGTCTTATGATCTCGTGACCCGTGGCCTGCTTCTGGCGCTCGCCGTCGCCGTGGTGTTCACGTTCAGGGATTACGCGATCTCCAATGATGAAGGCGTCCAGCATCACTACGGCGAACTGATCATTGCCTACTACCGCAGCGGATTCACGATTCGCGATGTCTTTACCTTCCAAAATCTCTATCTCTATGGCGGCCTGTTCGACATCATCGCAGTCGTATTGGCCCATTTCGCACCACTGGACCCGTACGACTTGCGTCATATCCTTTGCGCGATGACAGGCATCGGCGGGATCGCCGCCAGCGCCGCGACCGCACGATTGATCGCGGGACCGCGCGCAGGACTGATCGCGGCGGTGGCGCTGACGCTTTGCGGCGTATGGTACGGCGCGATGTTCAACGACACCAAGGACATTCCGTTCGCCGCCGCCATGATGGGGGCAACTTTCTTTCTCGTCCGCATCGCCCGTGCGTTGCCAGCACCGCGTGGCCTGGACGTCGCGGCCTTCGGTCTTTTCGCCGGCGCCGCGCTGGGCGTGCGCAGCCTCGGCCTTCTGATGTTCGTCTATCTGGCTCTCGCCGTCATTCTCCATATGCCCTGGCGCGAGGGTGGGCGGCCCTGCGCCCATCTTGCGGGGCTCTCCGCGTTAAGGACGTTGCCGGCACTGGCACTGGCGTATCTGATCATGATCCTGGTCTGGCCATGGGCTGCGCTGTCGCCGCTCAATCCGATTCGTGGACTGCTTGCCTTCTCCGAATTTCACTATTCCATACGCACCATGTTCGCAGGGCAGACCTACGAGATGGCCAATGTGCCGCGGATCTACGTCCCAGGCTATCTATTGATTCGTGTGCCGCTGATCACGCTTGCCGGCGCTTTCCTGGCGGGGGTCTCGTTGTTGCTTCGGCCGTTCGAACGGGTTGGGACGCAGCGGTGGCGCGATATCGCCATGATATCGCTCGCCGTGTTCGTGCCGCTTGCCTCCCAGGTGGCTCTTCGTGGACCGGCCTTCACGGGAATGCGGCATTTCCTGTTCGTGCTTCCTCCGATCGCAACATTGGCCGGCGTCGGTTTCAGTCGGCTCCTCGACGCCATGAAATCGCAAGGCCGCCGGCTTGCATCCCACGCAACCGTCGCAGTGATCTCGGCGTGCTTCCTATGGGACGGCACACTCCTTGTCAGGCTGCACCCCTACGAGAGCCTGTCCTACAACGCCCTGGTCGGAGGCCTTGAAGGCGCATTCCGCCGCTACGACATGGATTATTGGTTCAACAGCATGCCCGAGGCGATCCATCTGCTGGAGACGTATCTGCGCACCAAGAAACCGCTGGACGACACCGAACCCCTGAAAGATTATTCGGTCGCAGTGTGCGGGGAACGTTTGACCTTTGATCGGACCATCACCCTCCCGCAACTGAAATGGGATTTCAGACCGAGGTGGGAGGACTCCGAGTTCTTCATCGCGCCGACCCACATGAATTGCGACCTCGACCTCGATGGAGAGATCGTCGGTACGGTGGAAAGATTCGGCGTTCCCATCGCCTATGTAAAGGACCGGCGCGCCATCCTGCAGCGCGCTTCCGCAAGCCTTGCATCGCCGCGGCCATGATGGCGATGACACGTCGTATTAAACGCAATCGCGGCCTGCGGCGTCCGCCAAGGTAAGAAGCGCTCAATTCGGCGTCTGTCCTTACTTCAGCGTGGTAAGCTGCACGAAATTGCGGGGCTTGGGCGCCACCGCGTCCTTCAGGACCTTGAACACGCGCTGGTCGAGCGGCGAGGACGCGACGAAATCGGCATAGGCCTGCTCGAGGACGGCCTTGCATCGGCTCCTCACATCGGCGTCCGACATTCCCTTGAAATCCTCGCTGACGAGATATTGGCCCATGCGGCGAAGGATGTGCAATCGCACCACGTTGACATGCTTTGGATCGTACTCAACGTCGAGCAGCGCAAAGAAATCTTCAGCGGAGGACGCCTTGTTCAACTGCTGAAGGATGTCGGCAGGTTGGTCTGATGACACAGGATCGCTCATTTTCAATCTCCTTCAAGAACGCACCGTGGCGCAGCGCCCGCCGGTCGTGGCCCCTTGTCGTCCTCGACCGTTTCGCTGCCGTCGCGCACGCGTTTCTGCAGATGCGCAAGCCTCGCCTCCAGAAACTCCACGCGATCAAGCAGCACGGAAATCGCTTCCCCGACCGGATCAGGCATCAAATGGTGGTCCAGATCGATGCGCCCGACGACGCGGCGGTGGGACAGTTCCGGCCGCACCACCCTGGCCGGGATGCCGACCACGGTGACTTCGGGCGGCGTGCTTTCGATCACCACCGAATTGGCCCCAACCCGGGTTCCCCGTCCGATGGTGATCGGACCCAGAATTTTCGCGCCGGCACCAACCACGACGCGATCCTCCAGGCTGGGATGACGTTTGCCCGGCGACCATGAGGTGCCGCCAAGCGTGACGCCATGGTACAGCGTGACGTCATTGCCGACCTCCGCGGTCTCGCCGATCACGACACCGGCGCCATGATCAATGAAGAACCGGCGCCCGATCTTCGCGGCCGGATGGATATCGACATTGGAGACAAAGCGGCCAAGCCATGACAGCAGCCGCGCCCCAAAGCGCCACTCATTCACCCACAAGCGATGGGCGAGCCGATACCAGATCACGGCGTGAACGCCGGGATAAGTGAGCAGGGTTTCCAGTTCGCCGCGGGCAGCGGGATCGCGCAGGCGCACGCAGCCAATATCCTCCCTGACCAATTGCAACAATGATGGCGGCGACGGCGCGTTCGCCTGGGGATCCACGACGTTCAGATCTACCGCATCGGACATCATGGCCTCACGCGCAGTTGGGAAGCCGGGGACGGCATACTTCGCGCCAGATTCGCCCAACGATTTCGGGCGCAACCGGGCCCTTGTTGTAGATCGCATGCTCGCGAACGCGCGCGAGAATCCCGCGCAGCTCATCGGAATTCGCCGACAGGTTCAAATCCCTGAGCAGCGAGGTGATCGCCGACAGGCCGGAGTGCTTGCCGATGACGATGCGGTTCGAGCGGCCGAGCAGCAGCGGGTCGAGCGACTGGTAGGTGCGCTTGTCCTTCAGCAGGCCGTCGACATGGATGCCCGATTCGTGGGTAAAGACATGTTCCCCCACGATGGCCTTGTTGAGCGGAATGGTCCGCGCCGCGGCGGCGGCAACGATCGCGGCAACGTTGCCAAGCTCGGAGAGCAGGATGCCTGTCTCCCGCCCGTACAATTGCCGCAGAGCGACCGCGACTTCTTCCAGCGGGGCATTGCCGGCCCGCTCGCCAAGCCCGATGACGGTGACCGAGGCATGGGTGGCGCCGGCCTTGATGGCGGCGAGTGTATTTGCCGTCGCCAGACCAAGGTCGTCATGGCCATGAAACTCGAGCTCGAGATCGGTCGATGCGCGCAGTGCCGCCATCAGCGCATAGCTGGCATCCGGATCGAGCACGCTAAGGGTATCGGCGACGCGAAACCGCCGCGCGCCAGCAGCCTTGGCGGCAGCGATGACCTCGATCAGAAAATCGATATCGGCGCGGGAGGAATCCTCACCGCCGACCGCCACGTCCAGCTCCCTGCTGCGCGCGTATCCGACGACGTGTCTGACCATCTCGATCGCATTGCGGCGCATGCCGCCAAGCTTGGCCGCGATCTGTATGTCGGACACCGGCACCGATACATTGACCATCGACACGCCTGCCGCGATGGCGGCATCGACATCCTCGGTCCGCATCCGGCACCAGGCGATGGTCGTCAACGGCAGCTGGGCATCGACAATGGCCCGGATCGCGTTGACTTCGTCGCGTCCCATGGCTGGTGTGCCGGCCTCCAGCTCCGGGACGCCTGCGGCGGCCAAGGCCCGTGCGATAGCCAGCTTTTCCATGGTGGTGAACGCGACGCCCGGCGCTTGTTCTCCGTCGCGCAGGGTCGTGTCATTGAGCACGATCGAGCTGGAATTTGCCGCGTCGACGGCGCCGCGATCGAGGGAATGCCTGCAGTTAACAAACGTCGGCTGTTCGATCATGAGACCCTCACCCCGTCAGTTGGCTCGCCCATGGCTATTGCACAGCAACCCTCGTGCCAGCCTATTCCGTCGACCAAGGCATTGATAAATCTTTGATTTCAGATGCAGGCAATTGTCGGAATCCCGACAGCGTCGCAAATGCGACGCTGCGAGCCCGCTTCGGAAAGGCGATGACGCGGAGATGCAGGCGATTTTGCCCCGGAGGGACGTGCTTAATCCAATTCCGGCGCCGTCCGGCGGGCGGTACAGATTAACCCTGCTGCTTTCGACGCAGATGGACGACAACGTCGACTGCCGAGATTTCGTATCCCGGCAGAGGCTCCGGCAGCGTCTCTATCAGGACCCCGGGTTCTGGCACATCAAACAACCGATCTTCCTGATCGACGAAGAAATGGTGGTGAGTGGTCGGGTTGGTATCGAAAAATGATTTCGATCCGTCGACGCCGATCTGGCGCAGCAAGCCGGCATCGGTGAACTGGTTCAGCGTATTGTACACGGTTGCGCGCGAGATCGGCATGTTGGCCTCGACCGCGGCGTTGTAGATCTTGTCTGCGGTGACGTGGCAGCCGCCGTTCGAAAACAGCAACGCGCCCAGCATGAGGCGCTGGCGCGTCGGTCGCAGGCCAGCCTGGCGCAGCACGTCAATGCCGTCCTGCGAAACCAGATCTCCCTCCTTCGCGGGCCAGACCGTTTCGCCCACCGGCTGTGTCTCGGCAGCGTCGAATGGCTCGGCGGCAACCTCAGTCCAGGGTGTGTTCGTCGTCCCGTCCATGGCCATCACTCCGGCGGCAGGGCGTGCGATATGACCGGTGCGACGTCCGTCACCTGCATGGCCTCCCGGCGACGATCCGCCATCCGGCTCTCGCCGCTTTCATCACCGAAACAGAGTTGGAAATCGTTGCATTGGGTACACACCGGCGTGGTGCACATCACCATGCCGTCGTCCTCGCAGAGCATGCGATAGAAGAACCGCTTCCATCGCATATTCCTGGTGTTGCGGATGGCAAGCGGACCGAAGTGACGCGTCAGCAGGCGGCTCAGCTCGGAGCGATCACGCAAGCCAAGATCTTCCCACAAATGGTTGGGTTCGACCGCGCGCCGGGCGATCATCGCGGCCAACCAGCTGCCTGCATCGCCGGCACTGGAGCGTTGGCCGAGCAGGAGATCGCGCACCATCGCGACCTCGTCGTCCTCGGTCCGGACCGCCTGGTGCCAGTCGGCATCGATATGCCGAACCAGCGGAAACAACTGCGCGAACACAGCGCCAAGATCCCCGGCGGCGAGCCCGGCGCGCTCGGCGACAGCGCCTTCCTCGGCCGCCGCCACCGCCAGGATCGATGCAAGGACATGCCGATCGAAACTTGCATCGTCTTCGATGACCGCGTCGGCGGGCGTTACCCCCGTGAGCGCACGATAGTTCGCAACCGCATCATAGGCGCGCCAGCCGTCCCGCTTTTCCGATTGCCATACCAGCATCGGCACGGCCAACGCCGGAGTGATGGCTTGTTCGCGCAATGCCGTGTTGATCACGAGGCGCTCCCGTTGCTAGGTCGCCTGGTGCCGGCCCTTTTGAAGGGCCGGCACCAGCGCGTGACAATCAGGCCGCCGACTTGGCGAGTGCGTCGGCCGCCAGTTCGGCGGCGGTCTTGCCGACGATGGCTTCATCGACCGGCTTCATGATGCCGTGCTCCATCAGCATGTCCTCGAGCTCGTCCATGGTGATCGGGGTCGGGATGATGCCCTTGCCGCCATTGGCGTGGATGCGGCCCGCCAGGGTGCGGTAGTGGTTGGCCTGCACCGAATCCGGGGCATATTCCAGCACCGTCATGCGGCGCAGTTCGGCGTGCTGCACGATGTTGTCGCGCGGCACGAAGTAGATCAGGTGGGTGCCGAGCTTCTTGGCCATCGCTTCCGCCAGCTCCAGCTCCTTGTCGGTCTGGCGCTCGTTGCAGACCAGCCCGCCCAGGCGAACGCCGCCGGAATTGGCGTATTTCAGAATGCCCTTGGAGATGTTGTTGGCGGCATACATCGCCATCATCTCGCCGGACATCACGATGTAGATCTCCTGCGCCTTGTTCTCCCGGATCGGCATCGCGAAGCCGCCGCACACCACGTCGCCGAGCACGTCGTAGGAAACGTAGTCGATGTCCTCGTAGGCGCCGTTCTCCTCCAGGAAGTTGATCGAGGTGATGACGCCGCGGCCGGCGCAGCCGACCCCGGGCTCCGGACCACCGGACTCCACGCATTTGATGTCGCGGTAGCCGACCTTCATGACCTCTTCGATCTCGAGGTCTTCGACGCTGCCGGCCGCAGCGGCCAGGCTCAGGATGGTATCCTGCGCCTTGGCGTGCAGGATCAGGCGGGTGGAATCCGCCTTCGGGTCGCAGCCGACGATCAGGATCCGGTGACCCATCTCGGCCAGTGCCGCCAGCGTATTCTGAGACGTCGTCGACTTGCCGATGCCCCCTTTGCCGTAAAACGCGATTTGTCGTAGTGCAGCCATTTTGCTCTCCATGAACCGATTGCCAATGTGTCCGCGCACCTTGCGCAAGACTGTTTTCCGTTACAGAACCGGGCACATGGGTTACGGGAAGGAGCGCATCGCTCGTCAGGCGTCTGCGTGCACTCAGCCCTCACTCCTTGTTCCGATGCCTTATTAGCAACCCGCGTGCCACACGGTTAAGCTGATGATTTTGCAGCACAAAGCGCTAACCTGCTGGAATTCCCGGGTGTATCGAAGCTGACAGCTGCTGACCGGCTGTTCGGCTGACTGTTCGAAATCAGACAACAAGGCGATACCGCGCGCCCGGGAAAAGCCACCACGGCCTTGAGCTTTCGTATGCAAGCGCAGGCGTCCCGCACCGCGCGGAACGGAAATTGCTACAGCCTCGGGGTCACGCGACAAACCTGGATCCGGGCGAAGGAGGTAGCAATGCAGATTGGCGTCGAGACATCGAAAGCCGTCGACCAGCGGCGGGTGTTTGTCGTCGATGATGACGAAATCACCCGCGCCGCGCTGCAGTTCATGCTGCATGATGAGATCGAGACCCATGAACTGGCGAGCCCGGAGGAGGCTTACGAAAAAGGGATCGACTGGCTCAAGCCCCATGTGGTGCTGCTTGGTATTTCATTCCTGAAAAGCCGGGGCACCGCACTGATCGGTGAACTGGCCGCAAAGTTTCCCGGGGTCCGAATCCTCATCGTCTGCGCGAAATCCGACGAAACGATCGCGGTGGAAGGCCTGAAGGCGGGCGCGCATGGCGCTCTGGTCAAGCCGCTCACGCTCGAGACCGTCCGCAAGAAGGTGGATACCATCCTGGGCCGCGGCGGCGGATCACCGCTGATTCAGCTCAGCGTGCTCTGACGGTTTGACGGATCGAAAGGACGCCGATTTGCATAGGGTGGGCAAAAGTGCCCTTTGCGCCGTGGCCACCATCTTCGGATGCGGAGAGATGGCGTGCTCACCCTACGGAGCGCGGTGTCGGAGTTTAGCGCCTCAGCACGACCACAAGCCGATCGACGCGCTTACCCTGCTTGAAGTGGGATTCGACGATTTCATCGATGTCCTCGACGACGTTCGGCCGGTACCAGACACCCTCGGGATAGACCACCATCAAGGGCCCGGCACTGCAGAAGCCGAGACAGCCGGCGGCGGTAAAGCCGATGTCACTGAGGCGCTCCTTTTCCAAGGCCTTGTTCATCCGGTCCCATAATGGCTGGGCGCCCTGGGCCCCGCAGCTGCCGCGCGGATGACTGGGAGGACGCTCCGTGTGACAGCCGAAGGCGTGATGTCGGTAGAGCTGCGGGAGTTCGAACTCTCCCTCGTCGGCGATATCGGTCATGGCGCAGCCGTCGCGACGCCCTTGGCTTTCAACAAAGCCGTGAGCTCTCCCTCCTGATACATGGCACGGACGATATCGGCTCCGCCGAGGAATTCGCCCTTGACATAAAGCTGAGGAATGGTGGGCCAGTCCGAGAACGCCTTGACGCCTTCGCGAACCCCGGGATCAGCTAGAACGTTGACGCCCTTGAAGGGCACCTTCAGGCCATTCAGGATCTGCACGACGCTAGCGGAAAAGCCGCATTCCGGCGCCGCGGGCACGCCCTTCATGAAAAGCACCACGTCGCTGCTCGCGACAATCCCCTTGATACGCTCGGCGGTTGAAGTCGTCATGATGGTCCCTCAGAGGTCTAACTTGCGTGGCGCAAGAGATGCAAAACCGATTCCATTCACTGGGGCACCGCGGTTTCCAGGGCGAGCGCATGCAAGGCTCCGCCCATCTGTCCCTGCAGCGCCTCGTAGACCATCTTGTGCTGCTGGATCCGGCTCTTGCCCCGAAAGGACGCGGAGGTGACACGCGCGCCATAATGATCCCCGTCTCCCCTCAAATCCACAATGCTGACCTCCGCGTCCGGGAAGGCCAGTTTGATGAGACGCTCGATTTCAGTTCCAACCATTGCCATCGCATGTCGCTCCAAATGTCCTCTCAAGCCTCCATGCAAGGTCCAAACCAATCGTCCCGCCATTGATCCCGGGCATCCGGCCCAGGGGTCGCCGGGGTCCCGATGTCGCATTTCCGACATCCTGAATAAATTCTGTTCCGGATGCGACCTGCCGCATTGGGGGAGCCAAGGCGTCGCTTGATTTGCCCTGCATTTCCCAGCCCTCGTGCGCGGCCCAGCTCTTGCTTACCTCGCCTGAAGCAGAAGACGGAGCAGCCGAAGGATGCGGGCGAGCCTTCCATTTCGATTCGTCGTGATCCTCGGCACCAATGAGATCGCTTCCGCTGTCGCGCTACAACTTCGCCGCGACGGCTATCGGGTCGTGCTATCCCATGATCCGTTAATTCCGGTGCTCCGGCGCAAGATGGCGTTTCATGACGCCCTGTTCGACGATGCCGTGATGGTTGAGGGCATGCCGGCGAGGCGCGCCGATACCGGCCTGGAAATCCGTACCTTAGAAGCCCCCGGGGTGATCATCACGGAACTTGGGCTGCTCGATCTGATCGTCATTCAGGCCATCGACATCCTGGTGGATGCGCGAATGCAGAAATACAGCGCGACGCCCGATCTGCGCCGGCTTGCCGGCTTGGCCATCGGGTTAGGTCCCGGTTTCGCCGGCGGCATCAATTGCGACATCGCGATCGAAACACAACCCGGCAAGGCCGGACTGATCGTTCGGCAGAGCGAGGCGGATCCGCCCGATGGCTTGTCGCAGCGCCTCGGGGACCGTGGCAACGAGCGCTTCGTTCGCGCGGCATTCGCCGGCAGGTGGAACAGCGCCATCGAGATCGGCACCATGGTCTTCAAGGACTTCATCATCGGCCATTTGAGAAATGTGCCGGTGCGTGCCCCGTTCGATGGAATCCTGCGAGGGGTTGTCCGCGATGGGACCGAGGTGCCGGCCGGCGTCAAGCTGCTGGAAATCGACCCCAGGCGGCGACGGGCGAACTGGACCGAGGCCGACCAACGAACAAGGCTCATTGCCGCTGCCGTGAAAGAAGTGATCTCAGCTCACCAAGCCAACGTCCCGGCAAGAACCCGAACGTCCTCGCTTCATCTCGTCAGAAAATGAGGCGAGGCAGGCGCCGCGCATGACCGACCCTCTCAACGAGCCCGACCTGATCAATTTCGGAGATCTGCCGGAAGCGATCAACGCCCTTCTGCAGCAGGGCGTTGCAGCCTATCGGCATGATCGCGCACGCGCCGAGCGGCTGTTTCGGCAGGCGCTCGTGGCCGCCCCGACACAGCTGCCGATCTACTTTTGCCTCTATAAGATCCATACCTACCAAGGCAATCTCGACGCCGCACAGATCGCGGCCGAGACCGGATTGCGCGAAGCGGCAAGCCAGGCGGGTTGGTCGCAGGACTGGCGGCAGTGGCGGCCCGATGCTGTTTTGCCCGATGGTCCTGGCCGTTTCGCGCTCTATACCTTAAAGGCGCTGGCCTTCATTCAGCTGCGGCAGAACCAACCGCAGCAAGCCTATCAGATCATCGCCGCGTTGCGCGTGTTGGACCCCTCGGGTGCGGTCGGCTGGCCCGTCGTCGAGGCGCTGGCGGAAGGAGTCGGCTGACCACGGCGAGCGATGGCATCGGGCTTGCACTGTCCTCGGTGGGGACGGCCTCCCTCCGGGGCAGCAGCCCAGGTGGTCCGGCTCCCCGCGATATCAGTTGAATGCAACGTCGGAACTCTGACATGGACCACGACAACGCGATGCGATCGCCGGCAACGGCAGAGCTGAGCCCGCTCAATGATGTCATCATCGCGGCGCTGCGCACCGTGCACGACCCCGAGATACCGGTAAATATCTACGATCTCGGGCTGATCTATCGGATTGCACCGAACCACCAGGGCTTCGTCGAGATTGACATGACACTGACTGCTCCCGGATGCCCCGTCGCCGGCGAAATGCTGAATTGGGTGCAGAAGGCGGTGAGCGAGGTCGAAGGTGTCGACCGCGTGAAGGTCAATCTGGTGTTCGATCCGCCTTGGGACAAATCGATGATGTCAGAAGAGGCCCAGCTTGAACTCGGCCTGGTGTAAGCTGGCTGTTGGCTTCGCAACAATGACATTGTCGTATCGCAGTCGATCCGCGGCGCATGAAGGTGGGGTTCTCCATATCGACGCCGAGCTGGTGCGATGCCCTAACAGGAAAGTGTCTGCGGACTTCGGCCCTCATCCTGAGAAGCCCGGCGGAGCCGGGCGTCTCGAAGGATGGCCGCTTGCGGGGCGCCGCCGTGGGCCATCCTTTCGAGACGCATCGCTGCGCGATGCTCCTCAGGGCGAGGACCGGAGAGGATGCCGATATGATCAGGCCGACTGGCACCTTATCTGCATATTACCTGTGACAAAGGCAGCGCAACCCGTCGCTGCGACGTTTTTGAGATCGAGGGTGACATGATCGAGCTGACAGCTGGCGATGGACACGCATTCTCGGCCTATCGCGCCGACCCCTCCGACACGCCGAAGGGAGCCGTTGTCGTGCTCCAGGAGGTATTCGGTGTCAACGCGCATATCCGAGCGGTCACGGACGCCTTCGCCGCACAGGGTTATCTGGCCATGGCACCATCGCTCTTTGACAGCGTGAAAAAAGGTGTGGAACTCGGCTATGACGAAGCCAGTATTTGCGAAGGCGTGAGCTACGTGCACCAAGTCGGCAAGGATCGGTCGCTCAGTGAAATTCAGGCTACTGTCGATGCCGTCAAGGACGTCGGCAAAGTCGCCGTCGTCGGCTATAGCTGGGGCGGCTATCTGGCTTACGCCGCGAGCAACCAGGTGAAAGGCCTCGCCTGCGCCGTCGGCTATTATGGCGGCGGCATCGCCGACGATTTCGGCGAGAAACGCAAGATTCCGACCCTGCTTCATTTCGGCGAAGAGGATGCGCTGATTCCGTTGCAGGCCTTGGTGCAGTTTCGGGCCTATCGGCCGGATGTCAGCGTTTTCTCCTATCCCGGCGCCGCGCACGGATTCAACTGCGACCAGCGCGACAGTTATCTGGAAGATGCCGCGCGCGTGGCATTCGAGCGGACCCTTTCCTTTATTTCGCAATATGTCGAGGGCCAGCGTCCGATCGCGCTGAAGAACGCCGGGGCTTATGCCCAGGCCAAAGTCGAAAAGAAAAAGAAGAAGAAAGAGGCGGCCGACGACCTCGGGCCGCCCATGGATTGAGGACGGCAACGGTGCTTCCAACCACTATTCTCATCGACGACGAACCGCGATGCGTGGTGCGCCCGACCGACATCAAGGACCTCAATCGCTTTATTCGTAACGGAAAAACCTATCTGCTCGCCAACAAGCCCGATGGCAGGATCACCCATCGAAACGCCGGCGATGCGGAGGCTGTCAGATGGCGCGATGGACTGGCTCTGCACCAGGCCTGGGGCGGCACGGACGAGGATTTTTTCGGAATACCGCTATGATCAAGCGGCAGTCGGCTTCGCAAAACCGGGTGTGCACCCTCTTCAGGGCCGGCCCGCTCCGCCATCATGCGGATTGCCGGCCTGATTGCGCATCCAGTCCGCAAGGCCGGTCAGGGCGGTGTCGAGCTCCTTCCGGGCCGCGTCATCCGCGATCGTCTCTTGGAGCGCGCCGCGCATGCAGAGCAGCCAGGCATCCCGCTCGGCATTGCCGATCGAAAATCCCATGTGCCGCTGCCGCAGACGCGGGTGTCCCTTTTCGGGCGAATAGAGCTTCGGGCCGCCGGTCCATTCGCTCAGGTAACGCTTGAGCACGCTCTTGATCGAACCGAGATTTCTTCCATGCATGGCGCGAATCGTCGTCGCTTCCGGCAACGTCTCCATCCTCTGATAAAAGGCTTCGACCAGCCGATCCACCACGACCGGACCACCGATCCGTTCGAACATCGACGTCTCCGCGACCGCATCGGACATCATCGTTCTCCGCGCTGCCGATTGTGGCCGCTCTTGTGGGCTGCTCCATTCATCTTGTTTTCCTGATCAGGGATGAATCATGATTTCCATGGTGTCGTCGTCCTCGACGAACGGCAGTCCGCTTTCCTCAAGTTCAATACCGTAGACGCAGAGCTCGCCATCGACAACGGCTAGCGCCACCGGCTCCAGGCTGTTGTCCTTGCACGGCCCCTCGATGCAACGTCCACTGTCGATCTCAAACACCGAACCATGGCGTCCGCATTTGAGAAAGGCGCGATCCGGCGTGAAGAAGCTGCCGTCCCCGAAATTGAGCCAGGTTCCCTGATGCGGACAGCTGTTGATATAGCCGAAATAGCCATCCGCATAGGTCCGGATCACGAAGATCGAGAACGGCCGGCCTGCGCCGTCGACGTCGACGCGCGACAGGCTGAAGGCCTTGGCGCCGTTCCGCTCGATGTCGTCGGCGGCACAAATGACGAAAAAGTCAGCTTCCGCGGGCGTCATTTCCTTCACCTCACAGCGAACAGCAAGACCTACGATCAAGCAGCACTGGGCTCGGCCGCAGCTTTGAGGGCGTCAACCTCCGCCCTCGTCAGCCGAAACACGGCACGACCACCAGCCAGCGGTTGATAGGCCGTACCGGCCTTTTCGCAGAGGTAGTTATACCACTCCTGCGGGCTCAACGCCGCCGGCCGCTCGCCGATTTCAACAGCGGCGCCATTGGGCGCGAAGCGCACGTGGATGATGACGTCTGGGGATTCCATTTTCCAATCTCCGAAGATCAAACGCCCGAGCCGAAGCTCAGCAACTCGATCTTGATGTTTTCGGTGCCAAGTACCTTGACCTGGCAGGCGAGGCGCGACTTGGAGCCGATGCCGACGATGGTATCCAGCCTCTCGTTTTCCTCGCGCGCGATCTTGCTCAGCCCCTTGCGTCCTTCCTGCACATAGATGTGGCAGGAACCGCAATTGGCCTGTCCCTCGCACTTGTTCGGGATATCGAAACCCGCGCCCAGAAGAGCGGCCAGCACCGTCGTTCCCTCGGCGACCTCAATCGTTTTTCCTGACGGCAGGACAGTCATCAACGCCATTGATCCATTCCTTGTGTTGTTGGTGGACGATAGTTTGCAAAAGATCCCTAATAGATTGCCGCGCCTGCCCCGACATTGATGGAGGCTTCCTTCATCGTCTCGACGATAAAGGAGATCTGGTCCTCGGTGAGATGAGTGTGGAACGGCAAGGCGACGGCGCGATCCGCGACCTTTTCGGTGACAAAATAATCGCCACGGCGATAGCCGAGATCGAGGTAATGGCGCTGCAGATGAAGCGGCTGGCTATAGGCCGCGGCTTCCACCTGCTCGACCCGCAGATCTTCGATGATGGCATCGCGGCTGGAGCGGGTAAACCGCGTACCGAGATGCACGACATAGAGAAACCAGTTCACTTCGGTCACATCAGGCCCGATATAGGGCGGCTTGATGCCTTCGAAGGACTGCACATACTTTTCGTAGAGCCGTTCGGTGAGCCGCCGGCGCTCCAGGATTTCATCCAGCCTGCGCAATTGCGCGAGCCCGAGCGCGGCGGCGATGTTGCTCATGCTGGCCTGGTGCGAGGCAGTCGCGGTGACAACGACCGATGCCCGCTCTTCCGGCCGGTGCGCGCGGTGGCGCCGCAAGGCCACCGCGACGTCGATGTCATCGGTGACCACCATGCCACCCTCCCCACAGGTCAGCGCGAAGGGCTGGGAGAAATCGAACACCGCGGCATCGCCGAAAGTTCCGACCAGCTCTCCCTTGTATCGCGAGCCAATGGCCTCGGTGGAATCCTCAAGCAGCAGCAACCCGTGCCGTTCGGATATGGCGCGCAGTTCCGCCCATTGCGCCGGATGGCCGTTGCTGTTGCCGGCGACGATGGCTCGGGTGTTCGCGGTGATGTGCGCTTCCACCTTCGCCGGCGCCAGCGTTCCGGCCCAGTAATCGATATCGGCAAATACCGGTTTGGCGCCGGCGATGCTGATGGCATGGGCGGTTTCCCGGAATGAATGCGGCGAAGCAATGACCTCGTGTCCAGCGCCGATGCCGTAGGCCTTCAAGGCAAACAGCAATCCCAGCGTACCCGAGGGAACCGCAACTGCATATTTGCGGCCGACGTAGGCCGCGAACGCCAGCTCGAAGGCCTCCACCATCGACCCGCTCGAGAGCCGGGGCGACCGCATGATGGCATCTACGGCCTCGATTTCGACCAGCGTAATGTCGGGATCCGACAACGCGATAAAGCTCTCGTCCAGGTCGCCGGCCAGGACGCCGTCGTCCTGATCCTCGGCACGCGGCACGACGGCGAGCTCGGTCATGGAACGAGACTCCTTTCGGCCAGCACGACACCGCTTGCGCGCGCCGGATCCGGCGTGATCTGGACGCAATGGTCGTTGCGGTCTACGAGATGGATTTCAAATCGCGCATAGGTGCGGAACGGCGTTTCCGTGACGTCCGCGGCATCGCAACGGGTCCAGGAAAGATGCGGAAACCGGCTGCGCAGCTGCGCGACCACGCGCGAATCGACATCGGGCGCGGAAAGAACCCGATCGATCTCCATCAACTCATCCGCTTGTAGCGCCATGTCCGTTACTCTGTGTTCGCTTCTCGTGAATGCTTCTGATCCAGATCGATGCCATGCAACTTCATTGCCAGAAGGTCCGCTCGGGATCCGCGTTCAACCGCTCCAAGGCCTGGGGCAGCCGCTCATGCGTGGTGTCGAGCTGCCACACCCCCTTGCCGTGATCCTTTCGAAAAAGCTCCCACCTCGCATGGTCGGGATCGTGCCGCAGTAAGGCGACATCGACGACACCACCGTCGGGATCGATGTTTCTCGAACAACAGGGACTCTCGATCCGATAACCGCCGGCAATCGTCACGACATTGGGGGTGACATAGCGATATCGCTTGCGCGCCTTCAAGGCGCGCTCGATCCGCTTCCGGTCAAGATCGTTCGGATGCGCAAAGGGCCTTACCGTTGTCCGGATCAGGGTAGCCGATGGCATCGATCTGCTCCTACTCTTCTCTTTGAATAATCCCTTCGGAAAACCGGCTCCCACTTTTCCGGATCATGCCCTACAGAGGATTGATCTCTTCCTCGAGGCAACCGACCACGAGGCGTTCGCCGAATTCGACCAGATAAATCGGCATGTTGGCTTCGGTGTGGGTGCCGACCTGGACGATTTCCCCGACATCGCCGGTATTGACCAGCAGCGCTTCCAGATCGGCGTCCGGAAAGCTACCGTCATTGTGGAGATCAACCAGCGCCTTGACCCGCTGACCCCATTGATATCTAGGCATTCGAGGTTCGATCATGGCCGTCCGGCCTCCGGCAGCGGCAAATCCTCCATCTCGTCGCGCACGATCGCAGCATCGAGCTCCTTGCGTTTCATGCCGACACGATTGCCGCTTTCGAGAAACTCAACACCATAAATGTAGAACTGCTGCAGGAACGTTCCGATACTGACGACATATCCCTCCTCGCCCTTCTTCGCGAGGATCTCGCCGATCTCCTTACCGGCGTAGGTGCCATCGTTGCGGATTGTGCGCTTGGCTTTGACTTTCTCGCCAAAACCGAAAAACGGCGGCGCAGTGATCTCCACCACATCGCTGTCGCGAACGATGTTACTCATGATCCAATCTCCCCTGTGCGCTCCAGTGTTGCGGAGCAGCGCGAGCGCGCCATGTCGCGAACGAATCCGTCAGTGTCTTCCTTCAGATCGGCGAGTTCGCCGACTGCGATCCGGCTCACCACCTCATAACGGACGCGCCAGTCCGGATCGTATCGAAGTCGGGAGAGCAGCTCGGGGGCGAGGCGCTGCGCGATCTCCAGCCGCACCGAGGCGTCGGGATCGCTGGCCATGCGTAACAGCCAATCCTCGGGAATGCGCCGTGCCACCACTCGGCGGACCTCGGATTCAAAATCGCCGATCATCCCCGCAAGCAGAGGGGGAGCCAGGCGACGCGCAATGACGAGCCGCACATAATAGTCGGGATCGTCCATCATCGGCAACAATTCGGCATCATCGAGCACCGAGACAATCCGAATTCTGACTTCGCGGTGCGCATCGGTTCGCAGCCTTAGCACCAGCCGCTTCGGCAGCCGCCTCGCGGCATTCCACCTGACCGTCTCCTCGGGGTCGTCGAGCAGCGGCGGCAGCAGGAACACGCTGGCGTGCTTGGCCGCGATCGCGCGTACCTCGAAATGCGGGTGCGCGACGTATGAATTCGCCAGCGACGGATTCCAGTTGAAGAAGCGGTCGATACGCCGGGCATAGCGATCATTGACACAGGCATGCCGCAGCCGGCACCGTTCCGTCGCCCTGAGCGCCTGGTGAGCGCAAGAGCCGCAGTCGACTTCCTGGCCTTGCCAGTCGCGGGCCTCATCGATATCATCCATCTTCGTCCAGCCCTGTCCGTTCGAGAACATCGAGCAAGACCCGTGCGCCGACCTTGTCGCTCGGATCGAGCTCCAGGAGCTTCATGACGGCCGTGCGGCCCTCCTCGAGATTGCCAAGCCGCATCTGCAGGTAGGCATATCCCTTCAGCGTGAACAGATAGAAGCGCGGCAGCATGTTCTCGTAGTGACCGAACGAGGCATCGCCGGCCCTGACATGCTGCCAATCGGCCGCGAGGCTGTTCTCCTCGGCGGCCTTCTCAAGACAGCGTTTGGCGACCGTCAGTGCGTCAGCCAGCCGGCCTTTATAGAAGTAGAACCGATAAAGACCGATCAAGACCGCGGCATGTCCTGGCGCGATCGCCTGCGCTTCCCTCAGGTGATGCTCCGCGACATCATCCAGATGGTAGGACAGCCCCGCCTCCCACAGATGGAATTCGGCCGCAGGCGGCAGTCCGCCGCCGAGAAGCGCATTCGCAAGAACGGCCGCGTCCGTGACGGATTGCGGCTCACCTCGTTCCGCATAGGCCATCATCGGTGCCTCCCATCAGTTACAGCGCAGCTTTGACGAAGTGCGTGGAGCAGGAAACCTGCTTCGGATCCTTGAACACCAGCCCGGTCTGCGTCGGCGTATCGGCGAAGTCGATGGTAACCCCGTCGAGCAGCAGGCGGCTTTCCGCAGGAAGAAACAGCTTGATGCCATTGCGTTCGACCACGGCCTCACCGGATGCCGGTTCGCGGCGAACGCTGATATCGGCGGCCAATCCCGAGCAGCCGCCGGGGCTGACGGCGAGCCGGAAGCCGCTTGCGGCGTCGCCGTCGGCGCGGATCATGAGCCGGATGAACTTCTCTGCCGCCGGCGTGATGGTGAAATTCATGATGGGTCTCCTCAGGCCGGAGGTTGATAGCGCGGATAGGAGGTGTCGATCACACAGGTATTATCAACGGGGCATACCGCGATGCATTGCGGCGTATCGAAATGGCCGATGCATTCGGTACATTTCTTCGGGTCGATGACGAACGTCCCGTTCTTCTCCCTGATGGCAACATTGGGACATTCAGGTTCGCACGCCGAACAGCTGGTGCATTGTGAGGCTATGATCTTCAGCGCCATCGCTTACTCCGTGGTCTTGTCGAGTGTTGCAGGTTCAGATCCTGCAATTTCAGGCTTTTTCCGATTCTAGGCCGCGTTGATCAGCGCGCCCTGGCGGATTTCGGCGTCACCGCGTTCGACGTGTTCGATCTCGCCACTGTTGACCTTGTCCAGATAGGACTTGAACCAGCCGATGGCCGACTTCTCGATGAACTCATGGGCGAACTGATCGACCGGCTCGATGCCCGCCTTGAGCAGGTCGGCTTTGGGGCAGCCGCCGATCTTGGCCACGAACACCGCATGGCAGTCGTTGATGGCGCGGATCACGGTCTCCAGGCTTTCCTCGTCGCCATAGCCGCCCTGGCAGTACAGATCGACACGGCGATGACCGACGAACTTCGCTCCCGCCGTGGAGAGCTCGTAAACCTGGAATTCCTTGGCATGGCCGAAGTGCTCGTTGATCAATCCCGAACCCTTGGTGGCCACGGCGACCAGGAGCTTGATGTCGCTCATCGCGCCTGCCAGCGTCTCCAGCTCTTCGTGTTTCGCCGCCACCTTGGCAACGCGCTCGTCCTCGACCTTGGCCTGGTAGGCCTTGCGGCTGTCGAGATCGTAATTGACTTCCATGGCCATGATCTTGTCGGTGGTGAACTCGGCGCTGCGGTCTTCTCCCAACAGCCCGACGGCGTCGGCGCGGCACTGCCGGCAATGCCGCATCATGTTCATCTCGCCCTCGCAGGAGTCCTGCAGCGCCTTGAGCTCCTGCGCAGTGGGGCCGCGCTGGCCGGTCAATCCGAATACCGTGCCGTGTTCAGGCGCCGAGATCAGCGGCATGATGTTGTGCAGGAAGGCGCCGCGCGATTTCACCGCACGGTTGACCTCAACGAGGTGCTTGTCGTTGACGCCGGGGATCATCACCGAGTTGACCTTGCATAGGATGCCGCGCTCGGTGAGCATTTCGAGGCCGAGCAGCTGCCGGTCGGTGAGAAGCTTGGCGGCTTCGACGCCGGTGTAGCGCTTGTGCTTCCAGAACACCCAAGGGTAGATCTTGGCGCCAATCTCGGGATCGACCATGTTGATGGTGATGGTGACGTGATCGACATTGAAGCTTGCGATGGTGTCGACGTGATCGGGCAGCGCCAGCCCGTTGGTCGACAGACAGAGCTTGATGTCGGGCGCGGTCTTGGAGATCAGTTCAAAGGTCTTGAAAGTCTTCTCCGGATTGGCCAAGGGGTCGCCAGGGCCAGCGATGCCGAGCACGGTCATCTGCGGAATGGTGGAGGCAACCGCCAGCACCTTCTTCGCCGCCTGCTCGGGGGTCAGCTTCTCGCTGACCACGCCCGGACGCGATTCGTTGGCACAGTCGTATTTGCGATTGCAGTAATTGCACTGGATATTACAGGCCGGAGCCACCGCCACATGCATGCGCGCATAATGGTGGTGGGCCTCCTCGCTGTAGCACGGATGATTCTTGACCTTTTCCCAGATTTCGGTCGGCAGGTCGCCCTGGCCGGCCGCCGAACCACAGCTCGCTTTGCCGCTGCCGCCGGAAGTTCCGCAGCCCTTGTGCTCGGCGATCTCCTGCATCACCTCGCCGATGCTCGCGATGTTGGCAGCGGTACCTTCGTGTTGAGCTGATGGTTGCATGTGCGATCCTCGTTGCTAGCCGATCAGGGCTTCAGGTTCTGTCTGAAGGTTAGCAACTCGCGTGCCATCGACGATGGCTCCGCTTTATCTCGTATTATCAGAGAGTTGGAAGAGGAGCGCGGGCTGTCGCGTTGCTAACAGTATCCGACCAAATTCGCCCTGCTGTGTTGGAAACGTTACAGACTTCGCCGTGCCACGATGCCGGCCGCGTCACGGCGTCATGGGGTTGCGATGGCAAATGCAAAACGTCCCCAGAAGGCGATGGGACATGGCGGAAATGCAACCCGAGGACTGCCGCTCAGGCGGCCGCGAGCAGCAGATCGACGGCGCGATCAAGCGGCATGGCGATCGGTGTCAAGCCCTGACTGATGAAGAACCGGACTTCATTCTTGGAGAGCGCTTCAGGTTCAACGATCGCGTAATGCAGAGCGCTGGATCGCTTGGTGATCTGCCGCGCGTAGGTTCGCAGCAGCTGGTCATTGAACCGGCAGCCGATGAAGACAAAACTGCGTTGGCTGCGCCGATCCTTGACGGCATCGGGGATCGGGGTCTGAATGTCGATCTCGGTCAGCACCTCGACATAGTCGGCGTCGGAAATCAGGAAATTCTTGGCCGGTACGACGCTGCCGTGCGGCTTATAGAGCAGGGTTGCCCAACTATCGGCTGCCGCGCGGCTGGTTTCGGCGCCGGCGGCATCGTAAAAGCGATACCAGCGGTCCTCGCCGATCCCGGCGCGGGTGATGCCCTGGACTTCTCCCCAGTCGCTGCGCTGGCCGAACGCCGAACGCATGGCGCCATCGTACCAGCTGTCCACGATCATCGGCAGCCGCAGCGAGGCGAGATAGTGATGCAGCGGCGTCGGCTCGACCGGAGATTTGAAAGCCTCGGTCATCAAAGCGGTTACCGTGGACCGGTGCTTGTTGCTTTCGATATGCTGCGCCGCGGCCCAGGCATTGCCCTTGGCCCTTCGCGGCAGAGCAACCTTGGAGCCGAAGAAGGCCGCCAGCGCTTCCGGGTTCATGGGAACGGCGGGCTTCGAAAGCTCGGCGAGGCCTGGACCGAGATAGGGAACCATGGTGCCGGCGCGCAGCCGCGCGACAACATCGCTGAGCGATGCCTCGGCATCACCATGCCTCATGAAGTCAATGGGAGGTACGGGGGCGTTCATCAGTCCTCACTCTCTGGGCCACCGCGCTTTTTCGCATTGACCGTGATCGGCAGCGACGTTCCCACCGCCATCTGCGGCAGATCAAGCACCCAGCCATTGGCGATCTTGATCCAGCCGCCCCACAGCTGCTCGTGTTCGGATTCGACGATCGGCTCCTCGAGATCCTTTTTCGGCACGTAGATCGAAAGCCCCGTCTCCGGAGAACGGCGAATCATCACTTTCATAAGGTCAGCTCCGTGGATCGGGATGGAATGGCCGCAACAGGCGCACGCGCCTGCCACGAAGGTGATGACGCCCTCAGGCGCGCGATAATCTCCGGCAGCACATTCAATACGGTTACGACATCGTCGATTCCCGTTTCACGCGACAGTGAGAAGCGGATGGCGCCGCGCAGTGCCGCAGGCGGCACGTCCATCGCCCGCAGGACATGCGAGGGCTCCATCGAACCGGACGCGCAGGCCGAGCCCAGCGAAGCGGCGATGCCGGCCCGGTTCAAATGATGAAGGATGGCTTCGCCTTCGAGATGCTCGAACGCGATGTTGCAGGTATTGGGCAGCCTGTACTCGGTGTCGCCGAGCGCAAAGCAGTGACCGATCTGAAGTATGCCCCGCTCCAGGCGGTCGCGCAGGGCGCGGATGCGGATCTGTTCCTCGTCGATCCGGGCGGCCGCCAGTTCGGCGGCTTTCCCCAATCCGACGATCGCAGGCACATTCTCGGTGCCGCCGCGCCGCCGCCTTTCCTGAGGACCGCCGCGAACGAGCGGATTGAAAGGCGTACCCTTGCGCAGATAGAGCGCGCCGATGCCTTTGGGCCCGTGCAGCTTGTGTCCCGACAGCGAGAGCATGTCGATCTCGGTGGTCTTCAGATCGAGCGGAATCTTGCCGACCGCCTGTACCGCGTCGGAGTGGAACAGGGCGCCGGCGCCATGCGCCATCTCAGCGAGTTGCCGGACCGGGAACAGCGTTCCGGTCTCGTTGTTGGCCCACATCACCGAGACGATCGCGGTGCGCGGGCCTAGCGCACGGGAATAGGATTCCATATCCAGCCGCCCCCGCGAATCGACCCCGATCAGATGCGTCCTGACGCCGCGCGATGCCGCAAGATGTTCGGTCAAAGCCAGGATGGCGGGATGCTCAACCGCGGTCGTGACGATCTCGTCGCGGCCGTCCGGGTTGTCGAGGGCCGAAAGGATCGCGGTATTGTCGGCTTCGGTACCGCCGGACGTGAACACGATCTCGTGGTCGAAGCTGGCCCCGAGCAGCGCCTGCAGATGGCGGCGCGCCTGCCTGACGGCTCCCGCCACCTCGCTGCCGAAGGCGTGCGCCGAGGACGCATTTCCGAACTGCTCGGAGAAATACGGCAGCATCTCCGCGACCACGGCAGGATCGGCGCGGGTCGTCGCATTGTTGTCGAGATAAATCGGCCGCACGGTCAAGCCTCTTTCAATGCCGCGGCTTCGCTGCTCCGGCGACCGGGATCAGGCGCACGAGTTCGCCGAGCCTTTCAACCACGCGGGCCTGGATGCCCTCGAGCGTGGCGCTGCTCAGTTTGCAGAAGACGCAGGCCCCCTTGAGCCTGACCATGACCTTGTTGCCATCGATCTCGATCAACTCGCAGTCGCCGCCGTCCCGCTGCAGGTTCGGGCGAATCTCCTCGATCACCTCCCGAATGATCCGGGCGCGCTCGGTATCTGGCGCCGGCAACTGCTTCGAATGCTCTGTTTCAATCAGCATGACCTGGGTTCTCACGGGGATTTGGAGTTGGCGGCGGGGATCCAACTTCGCTGTGGTGCGAAGCGGAAGTCTCAGCCAAAGGATTTTCCGCAGCCGCAGCTGGCCTTGGCATTGGGGTTGTCGAACGTGAAGCCCGAGCCTTCGAGGGCGATCACGAAATCGATCGTGGTGCCCAACAGATGCTCCTGGCTTTTGGCATCGACGAACACCCGCACGCCGTCGCGTTCGATCACGGTATCGTCGGGATCGACCTCATCGACGAGCCCCAGATTGTATTTGAGGCCGGCGCAGCCGCCGGCTTCGACCATGATGCGCAGGCCGTCGACGGGCTTGCCCGCCGTGGCGATGGCGTTGCGCACCGCATTCAGCGCGCTGTCGGTCAGATTGATCATGGCTCGGCTCGCTCTTTCGCAAAGGGATACTTGCGCAAGCAACTGGCAAGACTTATGCCATGCCCCAAGACATTGAAAATATTGAGTTTTGGTCCGCCCGCTGTTGCCTTTGCGACCACTGTCAGGTTTGCGACAGGGCGACGAGGCTCGAGCCCGGACACATCGGAGCCGTTAAGATCGAAACATCCATCGTCATTTGCCCCGATTGAACGGTGCATGGGCTTGTCAGCGTGGCGGAACCTGCTGCCTGCAAACCGGCAAACAATTTGCATGTTGGACGACAAAGGCGCCGACGTGGCGTCGAATGTCCGACACCGGAGAGAATTGCCATGACGACGATCGAGATGAGCGCGCCAACGTCAATCGAGATGACAGCCCTCGCCCGGCTCGATCGGGAGGCCCGCCTGCTCAACGCGGTATTCAAAGGACCAACGACCAAGCCCGGCCGATTTGGATTCAGGGGAGATATCGCTCTCAAATTCCAGACCCAGCTCGCTGATGAAAAGCGGCCGCCGGAATTCTCCGTGGAACAGGTATTGACCGTTGCGCAGCAGGGCGAAGCCACGATTCCGATCTTGGTGGGATACATCCACTCCTTTGCCTATCTGAGTGCGGTTGCCGAGGTGCTTGATGGCCTGCTCGCGCCTGACGGCACCTACTTTATCTTCTGCAACAACATCGACCTGCTCGCCAAGTACCGCGTCACCCTCCGCGACATCACCTACTTCGTCCTGCCCTGCGACGAATCGACGGTCTGGAAGGAGATGATGGACCTGATGAGCGTCGACAAGAATGACGTGAAGAAGCTCAATACCGCTGGAAAACTCGATCACCTTCTCGACGCGGCCAGAGGTTTTGACGAGAAATTCGACGTCATCACCTTCGAGGAAGGCCTGGCACGGATGGAGCCGGTGAAGAACCGGAATGAAAATCGTCCCGTTTGACAGGCGTGGCGCCGCTTTGCCGGCGCGGCTGCGGGCGAGGCCTTATTCGTCGCCGGGATCGACCGCAGCCTCTTCCTCCTCGTCATCGTCCTCGACGAGCCTTACCCCGGTGACGCAGATGTCGCCGTCGAGCACGCTCAGCGCCACCGGTGTGAGGCCAGCGCCTTTGCAGGGCCCATCCACACAGCTGCCGGTGCCGAGCTCGAACAGGGCGCCGTGCTTCCCGCACATCAGCCTGGTGCCGCCCGGATCCAGAAACTGGTTCCGCTCCCAATCGAGATTGACCCCGTCATGCGGGCATTTGTTGACATAGCCGAACACCTGTCGGCCCCATCGAACCACAATGATCGGGAACGGCCGCTGACTGCCGTCATCGTCGACAATCATCAGGTGAAATCCCCTCGCCTTCTGGCTCGGTAGCTCGTTCATGCCGCAGATCGCATAAGCCGTTTCAGCTTTCATCTGGTCCTCTTTCATGGCGCAACACCGCTCAGTCCGCCGGCTTCAGATCGCGCAACGCCGCCGTCCGCCTTGGCGAGCAGCAGCCGGTTGGCGGACAGTGAGAATTCCAACCAGGCGGCCGCGATATCGCGCAGTATGACCTGCAGATATTCATTGGACAGCTGCCGCTCGTCCGGGAAAGACGCAAGCGGGCCGGAAGTCCGGTTGAAGGCGATGACGTCGTCAAGCACTGAGCGCATGAGATCTCCGAACGGCCGTTGGATATCGGGAATCAACGACGAGCGGCCGCGCTCTACCGCGGCCGCGCCGACATCGAGCACCAGGCCGTCGAGCACGGTGAGCGCCTTGTCGAACACGTCCTCCATCGCTTCAAGAATGGCCCGTTGCGTGATCTGATCTGTTTGCTGCGCATCAAGGCTGCGATCGAGCCGACGGCGGTAGTCGTCGACAACGGCATCGCCCTGGGCGGCGACCCAGCGCCGGAATCGGTCGAGGCTCTGCGCATTGACCGAGGCGACATCGTCGCTCGCGGCAGCGGAAACCGGCGGCCGCCCTGTATCGGCGCCATTGGAGCTGCGCCCGAGCGAGCGTTCGATTCGCAACGCCGCATCCAGCGCGCCCTCGAGATGGCCTGCACCGCGGGACGCCGTCTCGGAGCTGCCCAGGTACAACTTCCCACCCCATTGCGGCCGCCGCAGCATCGGGCTGGCGATATCGGCGCGTTCAGACGCCGACGAAGCTCGATCCAGCGCGCTGCAGGTATGGGGTTCCCGCGCCCAATCCTGGTATTGCTGCTCGCCCTGCTCGAGCGCGGCACCAAATACCTGCATCATTTGATTGTCCATCAACAACGGCAAGCCCGCGCCAAATCTCTCGCGCAGCTCAGGCGACAAGGCCAGAAAGCCGCCCAGCGCGGCCTTGATCGGATCGCCATCGCAGATGTCGAAGATCTCGCCGATGACCGCCTGTTGGTGGGTCACGGATGCGTTGCCGGACTGTCCCGCCTCACGCCAGGAGGCGCTATCGTAGCCAATCGCCACCTTGGCCCGGGCCGCCATCCATGTTTCGGCGCCGCGCATGGCTTGCCGCGTTGCTTCGTCGAGATCGGGCTCGAATCGAACCTGCTCCGCAAGCAAGCGCGGTGGAATCGCGAGCACGACATGTAGGGCTTCAACCTCGATCACGCCGTCGCCCGTTTTGAATGTCAGCCGGACGCGGTCGCCACGATCGCAGAGAGCTTTCAGCGCGTGATCGAAATGCGCGAGGCCAGGCGGCAGATCCACGGCAAGCGCATCGATCAGCCGCGCCATGCCGCCCTTCAGACGGTACGCGTCTTGATAGATCCTTTTACCTTCAATGCGCTCCGGCATTTTGTCGGCATCATTGAGGTGAAGCCGCGATCCATCATCATGCTGGGGAATCACGCTCAGTCCCAACTCGGCGATCAGGCTGGTCAGAAGCGGGTGGGTATCGCGCCAGAACCAGCTGGGGCCGAGGTCCATCGTCAGTCCCGATGCGGGGCTCGTCACGGACAGGATGCGTCCGCCGAACCGCTCCCGCGCCTCGAACAGCAAGACCGTCCTGCCCTGGCGGCACAGGTTTCGCGCCAATGCGACGCCACATAACCCACCGCCAACGATCGCCGTATGCAGCATCGGTCAGCCCTACATTCCCTGGACCCCGCGCTGCTCTGCAAGATTTCGCGCAAGATTTGGCTTTCGGCAGCAGCCTCGGACGCTTGCTTGGGCATTCCGGATCAACTGGCACAAAACTTGATAATCCCCAAGGGGACAGCACCCTTGCGCACGGAGATTGGCATGAATGTCACAACAGAGTTGAACGCGGGCTCAGTGGATGAGCTGAAGGCGCTGCTGGATGGCGGCAGCCTGACCATCTATTCGGTCGCGCGGCCTCTGACGGCGGATGCACCGGTCGAGCGCAGCGCCGTCCTGGCGACGTTTACCTTTGCCACGCCCGCCTTCGCCGCGGCCACCGATGGCGTTGAAAATCCCGTCTTCGTCGCCAATCCCGTCAGCGCCGCCAGCGTGGGGACGCCCGGTTTCGCGCGCGCCCGCAAGGCGGATGGCACCGTCGTGGCGGATTTTTCCGCGGGTCCAGGGAACCGGGAAATCAAGTTCAGCGAGGTTTCCTTCTCGCAAGGCGCCCCCGTGAAGTTGACTGCTTTCCGCTTCATCGCCGAGGGCGGGTGGCCGGAGAGGCCTGAATACTATGACACCAGGCCGCGCAACGGCTTTCCGATGCCCGCGACGTGACATTTGACGGCTTTCCAGCCGCTTCCCCCGCGGCTGGAGAGATGTCTCTTTGGCGACAGTTGTCGACTTCCTGACATGGAGATGATGCCGATATGAGCTATGTGAATCCTGAAGCCCTGGTAAGCACCGAATGGCTCGCCGAGCATCTCTCCGATGGCGATGTCAGGATCCTCGACTGCACCTGGCATCACGCCAGCACCAATCTCGATGGACGCACGCAGTATCGTGGACGTCATCTTCCTGGCTCGGTGCATTTCGACATTGATCATATCGCCGACACGTTGAACCCACTGCCGCACATGCTCCCCGGCGCCGTCGATTTTGCCAAGAAAGTCGGACTGCTCGGGGTCGGCGCTGGCGACCGGGTCGTGGTCTACGACAGGCTTTGCGGTGGGGCGGCAGCGGCACGGGCGTGGTGGATGTTCCGGGTTTTCGGATACGACAAGGTCGCCATGCTGGATGGCGGATACGGCAAGTGGACCAAGGAAAAGCGCCCTGCCGACATGTCCATGGTGCGGCCGGAAGCGCGGTCATTCCAAGCGACATACAACCCGGATTTGGTCCGCACGCTCGGCGAGATGAAGGACAACCTCTTGACCAATTCGATGCAAGTCATCGATGCGCGCGGTCCGGCCAAGTTCGACGGGACTCAACAGGATGTGTTTCCCTTTAGGAAGCTTGGCCACATTCCGAATGCCAAGAACATTCCCTGGGCGGATCTCGTCGATCCCGATACCGGCGCATTCATCGCGTCCGGCGCGCTCGCGGAACGATTCGCAGCCGCCGGGATCGATCTCGAGCGTCCTGTTGTGACGACCTGCGCCTCCGGCATCACCTCATGCGTGGTGGCACTCGGGCTTTATCTGCTCGGACATACGTCCGCCGCCGTCTATGACGGCTCCTGGGCGGAATGGGGATTGGCCGAGGATACGCCGGCCATCGCGGCCTGATCATCGACCGAGAAGGAGATGCATCCATGAGCTTGAATGAAGCATCGGTGAGCCTGATCGCAGACGGCAAGAATTTTGAACTGCTTTCGGCCGAGGGCGGCACGTCCTTCATTTTGCGTTCGAAAGCCGACTTCTATACCGCGCATTTGCGCGGCGAGGATGCGACGCGCTTTCGCACCGACTATGAAACCGTTCAGAAGCAATTCCCAGGCTGGCAGTCGGACCAAACACTGGCCCAGCTCTGGGACCAGGGCGGCTACAGCTGGCTCGCCGCACAGGAGGCCGACTGATCATGGCAACCCTCGTCAAGACCACACAGGATGGACGAAAGCTCGAAGTCGTGGGGCTGGCTATCTGCCTCGATGGCAAGCTGGAGGCCTTTGAACTGATCGAGGTCAAGCTGCACCCCAACCGCCGCGCGATCTGGACCGCAGTCCCTGAGGCGACGCATATGGCAGGAAGGGTACCGCTGACGGCAACGGAAGCGGAGATCGTCGTGGCCGCCTTCAAGGAAGCCGAGGCGCAGATCCTGGCCAGCCCCGCCGCCATCAACGAACGCTTCCGGATCGCCGCGATGTGGAAGGCAAGAGAGCAGGGCATCGAGTAGCCGAGGCGCGGCGGCTACTGCGGATCATCAACAGGGATAGCAATGTCGGTCAGGCAGGGCGCCCACAAGGGGCACCCCTACGCCATGTCAATTGCGTAGGGGCGACCCTTGTGGTCGCCCCGCTTCAGCGCAACGGCCTTCAGCGTCACTCCGCCGCGGCATGGGTCTGGCAATTGGTCGGGCAGACGCGGGCGCAGGCACCGCAGCCGATACAAGCCCCCTGATCCTTCATCACCATGATCTTCTTTTCGATCTCATCGTCCTCGTCATCATCGAGATCGACGAATTCGCCTTCGTCGTTGAGGCCCTTCAGCGTCATCACGTCGCGGCCGCAGACCTTGAAGCAGCGGCCGCACCCGATGCACTTCTTTTCGTCGATGGCGACCAGATATTCCGGCTTCCAGTCGCGGCCGTCCCGGGTGGAATAAGTCATGATGGCAGCTGCCTTTTTGGTTGGGCCGGCCGCGTCAGGCCAATTCGAGGCTCTTCAAAGCCGCGCGTTTCACCTCAAGTTCCGAGAACGCATCGTGCGCCCGCTGGGCCACGCTGAGGATCGATTGCCATTGCAACGGCAGCTCTTCGGACAGGTCATGGAGATCCATCTTTGCCTGCGTGGCTTTCGCGGACAATTTCTTGATCTCGGCCTTCAGGGATTCCAGATCGCTCATGGGGACACCTCAATATTCCGCAACCGCTTTGAATTTCTCGATCATTTCGATGCCGGCCTTGACGTATTTGGCGCCCTCTTCGGCAAGCTTGCCCAGATTGTCGAAGCCGAAGCGGTGAACGTCACGCAGCTGCTTGTTGACGACAATGAGGCGGCCCCCGATCAGGACCATCCGGCCAAAGCCCTCATGGCTCATCTTCATCATCGGCGAAACCATCACGCCCGTGGCGCGCTCGATTGACAGCGCCACGGCGTTGAAAAACAGCTCCAGTCGCCAGATGGTCTCCGGATCGGGATCGCCGACGATCGGCAGCGCCCGGCGTGCCTCCTTGTCCAGGATGTAGGGCTCGAGCAGAGACAAGTCGCTCTTTCCCTCCCAGGCGCCGTGGCTGTCCTGGGCTCGCCAAACCTTGATGAGCTCCTTGACAAAGGGCGTTTCCGCCGCGGGGGTGGGTTCGAGTACTGCTGCGACATCGGACATGTTGTGCTCTATTCTTCGAAATCGAGGGTTCGTTCCTGGCTCTTCAGCATTGCTTTGCGGAGCCAGGGAGGCGGGGTGCCTTTCAGGACATCTTCCAGCTTGACGAGCAGATCCGTGATGGCTTCGGGCTGGTTGACCTTCATCGGATGGATGTTGCTCGCCACCACCCTTGCCGCGCCAGAACCGCCGATCGCCGCCACATACAGAATGGCGCAATCCTTGATCGCCTCCAGCTTGGGCGCGAGCTTGTCCTCATTGCCGTCCTCCTTGAGATCACCATCGAACTGGACGGCCTCAAGGAAGCGGTGCCCCTCCGGGCCCACTTCATAAATCGCGATGTTCTTCGCCCAACCGAAATGGGCGTCGACGCGCTTCAAGTCCTGGGTCGCGAATGCGATTTTCATGACGTCATCCTTTCTAATTCCGTCGTCTCAGTGCAGCGCGACCTCGGGCTCGGTACCCGGGGCTACGGCGCTGTCGATCCGCCAGGTGTCGGGGGTCGGCTGGTGATTGTTCTCATGGTCGGCGATGATGAGATTGGCGATGTCAAAAATCAGATCGCGCGTTCCGCGATAGCCGACCGAGAGCGCGTGTCCGGCGCCAAGCCGGTCGAACATTGGAAAGCCGGCACGATGGAATGGAATTCCCAGGCGTTCAGCGGCCTGCCGCCCGTGCGAGTGGGTAATCAGAAGATCGCATGCCCCGGCTTTTGCAAGCGTCTCCAGGTCTTCGAGATCGCCGATCAGCACCTCGTCGGTCTGAATGCGCTCCAATACCGGGGATTGTGTCGTCGTCACCGCGACGCTGACCTTGGCGCCCATCTCGTGCAGCATGCTCGACAGATCGAACAAGAGATCCGGTTCGGCGCCAATCGCAAGCTTGCGGCCGCCGATGTGAAAGTGCGAATCCAGCATTGCGTCCGCCAGCTGCCCGCGCTGGCGCCTATACTTCAGTGGCACCTCGCACTCGCTGATCTCACTCAGGAAGCCGATGAACTCGTCACAGGCTGCGAGCCCGCAGAGCCGCTCGAACAGCCGGAAGGGCGTGCCGGTCTTTTTTTCCATGGCTTCGGCGGCGCGACGCATCTGGGCGCCGATGGCGATGGTCCAGGCGGCCTGGCCCATGGCCGCGACCTCGTCGACGCCGATGCCGCCGATCGTGGTCGGCACAAACTCATCGGGAATATGTCCATCCAGCGAGCCGGCAAGGTCGGGCAGGAACCAAGGTTGCAGTCCGAAATCTTCCAGAATAGTCCTGATCTCATCGAGATCGCCGGGGGTGAGATGACACCCAGGCAGCACATTCACCCGCTTGGGATCGCGGTGGGTGCCGGTCCCAGGCATCTCCACCAGCACCTCGACCATGCGCGCGACGGTTTTCTCCCAACCGTCCTGGAACGCATCCTTGAAGTCCGGTGTCGACACATAGACCAGCGGGAAATTCGCGAGCTGCGGGTGATTTTGCCGTATCAAGCGCAAGAAGCCCTCGACGTCGTCGCCCTTGGTTTCGGTCACGCCGGTCGAGCAGATGCCGATGATCTCCGGTTTGGTGCGTTTGTGGATGTTGAGGATAGCCTGCTCGACATTCTCGTAGCCGCCGAGCACGGTCGCGACTTCGCTCATGGCCGTCGTCTGCAGCGGCACCGCTTCCTTGAAATGGCGCACGAACAGGGTCAGCCCGAAGGACGTGCAGCCCTGCGAGCCGTGCAGCAGCGGCATCGCCCCGCGCAGTCCCATGAAGGCGAAGGCCCCGCCGATCGGCTGGCTCATCTTCAGCGGATTGACCGCGCAGGCCTTCTTGCCGACCGTGACCTTCGCCATGATGGGCCCCTACTCTGCGGCTTCGAGGAGCGGCGCAGGCGACGCATTGAGCGATCCCGGCAAGGCCGCCAGTATTTCTTCGATCCGGAAGGTGCAGATACTGCATCCGGCGGTCGCATGGGTGTGCTGCCTGATCTGCTCGACGCTCGTCAGCCCATGCGCCGCGATGGCATCCTCGATGGTCCCGAGATCGACCTTTTTGCAGTTGCAGATCCTTTTGGCGCGGCGCGCCCGCTCCGACGCTTCGGGACTGGCGGCGAGCGCAGCCGCCTCCGCATCCATCTGCGCGATGGCTTTTGCCTGCCAGTTCTTGGCGGCATTCTCCCACGGCGCGGGCCGACGCAGTTGTTCCCACACCGGATTGAATAGCGCCTTGTCGATTTCTGCCATCAACTTCACCATGCCGACGTAACCCATATAGGCGTGGCTGCGCTCCTGATTGATGTCGAGCCAGGGCATCGCCGCCTTCAGCGCGACGAACTGCGACTTGCCGCCGGACAGCATGATGTCGGCCTTGGCGTCCTTCAAAAGCTTGTACATCTCGCGCGGCGTCATATCGTCGATCATGTGGGCATCTTCGCCCATGATCTCCTTGATCCGCTCCTTGTCTTCCTTGGTCGATTTCTTGACGCTGGTCCCGGCAATCTCGAGACCGGCCTCCTGCAACGCGGCTACCACCGACCATGATTTGACACCGCCGGTGATGAGCAGGACCTTCTTGCCCTGGAAACGCGGCTTGTAGGGCTCGATCGCCGCCCAGGCCTTTGCCTCTTCGCGCGCGATCACGGCCTCGGTTCTTGCCATCAGTTCTTCCGGCGCCCCGCGCTCGATCAGAAGCCGCGCGATCTCGCGCAGCGAATCACTGGAATCGCCGATTCCATAGAACGACCCTTCGAAGAACGGGATCCCGTAACGTTCCTCCATCTTGCGCGCCACGTTGATCATGGCCTTCGAACACACCATCATCGCAGCGCGGGCGCGATGCGATGTGGCCACGTCCCGATATCTGGCGTCGCCGGATATGCAGGAAAGGATCCGAATCCCGAGTTCATCGAGCAGCGGCTTCACCTGCCACAATTCACCCGAGAGATTGTATTCCCCGATGATGTTGATGTCGTAGGGGGTGGTATAATCCGGCTCCTGGGTTCCGATCACATGGTCCAGCAGTGCCTCGCCGGCGAGTTTGTTGCCGAGGTTCTTCGGTCCGACAAAGCCCGGCGAATTGACCGGGATGACCGGCTTGCCGAATTTTTCGCTCGCCGCCTTGCAGACCGCGTTGATGTCGTCGCCGATCATGGCGGGAACGCAGGTTTGATAGACGAAGATCGCGGGCGGATCGTACTTTTCGATGATTTCCTTGACCGCCTTGTAGAGGCGCTTCTCGCCACCGAACACGATGTCGGTTTCATTGATGTCGGTTGTAAATCCGGTACGCCAGATGTTCGATCCGGAGGATCTGGCGCCACGATTGTCCCAGGAATTGCCCTCGCAAGCGATCGGGCCGTGGACAAGGTGGGCCACATCGGTAAAGGGCTGCAGCGCGATCTTGGCTCCGTCGAAGGCGCACCCACCGGCTGCGCCACCCGGCTGCAGCTGCTTGGTGCAGCCCTTTTTGCGCTCGGCCTCGGATTTGGTCGCATTCTTGCCGCAGCCCGGCTCGTTGAAGACGTCCTGGATCTTGGCCGACAGCGAGCTCATGCATCTCTCCTACGGGACAGGCACTTGGAACATGCGAACGGACGTGTCTCGAACTTACTCTGCCCTCACCGCCGCTGCCGGCAACCAGATTCCGAAAGCGGCGGTGGTGCGGAGATCCCTTAGAGCATTTCCCGGAAAGGTGGACACCGGCTTTCCGTCAGGAAATGCGACAAATAAAGAACAACTAGAGCGCTTCCCGCTTCAACCCAATCGGCAAGCGCTCAAGGCTTCAGCGGATAATGTCGAAGCTGTAGTCGGTCTTCGACGGAACGTTGGTGTTGCGGTCGATCTCGTCGAAGATCTTGTCGAGGATGGTCACCAGCACATTCATGCCGCCCTGATAGCCCCAGACCGGGTAGCGGTGGTGATGGTGGCGATCGAACACCGGAAAGCCGATGCGGATCAGCGGCGTACCGGTGTCGCGCTCCAGGTACTTGCCGTAGGTGTTTCCGATCAGGAAATCCACCGGCTCGGTGAACAGGAGCGAGCGCATATGCCAGAGATCCTTGCCGGGATAGACGTGGCAGTTCTTGCCGAACGGCGAGCTATCGAACACGGCTTGGACTTTTTCGGCCCAGGCCTTGTTGCCATTGGTGGCCAGCACATGGGTCGGCTCGGCGCCGAGTTCGAGCAGGAAGCCTGCAAGGCCCAGGCACAGATCCGGATCGCCGTAGATCGCGAATTTCTTGCCGTGGATATGGGCGCCTGAGTCCGCCATCGCATCGACCAGCCGGCCGCGCTCGCGGGCGAGCGCTTCCGGGATCTCCTTGCCTGAAAGCCGCGACAGCGTCATCAGGAAGTCGTCCGTCGCCGAGACCCCGATCGGGTGATTGAACGATGCCACTTCCTGACCGTGTGCGGCAATGAGGGGCAGCGTCTTTTCGGTGCAATAATGCTGCATTGAGACCGTCGCCTTGGCGTGGACCGCGTTGGCCGCGTCCTCGAGCGTGGTGCCACCGTCATACATCCGGAACTCGCCATCGGTCGGCGTATCGAACACGTCGCTGTTGTCGGCAAGAATGGTGTACTCGATCCCCATCAGCTCGAAGATGCGCTTGATTTCGCGGGTGTTGCCCACGGTGTAGCCATCAAAGCCTCCGATGAAGTTGATCTTGTCGTTGGCCTGGCGCTCCAGCTTGGGCGCCGTGCCGGCCTTGCCATCCCAGAAGTGCTCGATGATCCCCTTCAGCGCGTTATCGTATCCGGTGACATGGCTGCCGACGAAGGCCGGGGTGTGCGCGAACGGCACGTCGTATTCCGCCGGCACCGAACCCTTTTCCTTCGCCGTCTTGATGAAGGCATTGAGGTCGTCGCCGATCACTTCCGCCATGCAGGTCGTTGAAACGGCGATCATCTTTGGCTTGTACATCGCATAGGTATTGGCCAGCCCGTCGATCATGTTGTTGAGGCCGCCGAACACCGCGGCGTCTTCCGTCATCGAGGACGATACGCAGGAGCTTGGCTCCTTGAAGTGGCGCGACAGATGGCTGCGGTAGTAGGCGACGCAGCCCTGCGACCCGTGAACGAAAGGCAGCGTTCCTTCGAAGCCTACGGCCACGAACACCGCGCCGAGCGGCTGGCAGGCCTTGGCCGGGTTGATGGTCAATGCTTCGCGGGCGAAATTCTTCTCGCGATATTCGGGCGTCTTGGCCCATTCGCGGACTCGCTCGACTTCGGCTGGATCGCGGGGATTTTCGAACAGCTTCTTTTTGTTCGCCAGCATCTCCTGGTATTCCGGACCGCGGAATAGCTCGAAATGATCGAGCACATGTTCGGCATTCTGCGTCATGGTGTGACCCTTTTCAAAATCATCAGTGAGCGTAAACTCCGGCTCTTCCCGATCGGGAAGAGCCGGAACGCGCGGATTATTCCGCGGCCATCAGCGTCGGTTTCGGCGCCGCCAGCCATGGCGCCTTGGTTTTCTTCCAGATCGGCGAGTTGATCGCCATGTCCATGTCGCGGGCGAAGATCGCGAAGCCGTCATAGCCGTGATAGGGGCCGGAATAGTCCCAGGAGTGCATCTGGCGGAACGGCACACCCATCTTCTGGAACACATACTTCTCCTTGATGCCGGAGCCGACCAGGTCGGGCTGCACCTTCTCGACGAACTTCTCGAACTCGTAGCCTGTGACGTCGTCATAGATCAGCGTGCCATCCTTGACGTAGTGCTGGGCGGTCCGCTGATAGTCGTCGTTGTGGCCGAACTCGTAGCCGGTACCGACCACTTCCATGCCGAGGTCCTCATAGGCGCCGATGACGTGGCGCGGGCGAAGGCCGCCGACAAACAGCATCACGGTCTTGCCTTCCAGGCGCGGGCGATACTTGGCGATCACGGCGTCCATCAGGGGCTGATACTTGGCAATGACGCGCTCGGCGCCTTCCTTGATCTTGTCGTCGAAGAAGCCGGCGATCTTGCGCAGCGATTCAGCGATCTTGCTCGGACCAAAGAAGTTGTACTCGCACCACGGGATACCGTATTTCTCTTCCATGTGCCGCGAGATGTAGTTCATCGAACGATAGCAGTGCAGAACATTGAGCTTCGCCTTCGGCGTGGCTTCGAGCTCGGCGAGGCTGCCGTCGCCGGACCACTGCGCGATCACCCGCAGGCCCATTTCCTCAAGCAGGATGCGCGACGACCAGGCATCACCGCCGATGTTGTAGTCGCCGATGATCGCCACGTCGTAGGGCGACTGCTCGAATTTCGCCGGGGTGTCCGGCGCGATCTTGTCGAACACCCAGTCGCGGACCGCATCGTTGGCGATGTGGTGACCAAGCGATTGCGAAACGCCGCGAAAGCCTTCGCAGCGGACCGGCACGATGGTCTTGCCGCCGTATTCCTTGGACTTGACCTTGGAGACGGCTTCGATGTCGTCGCCGATCAGGCCGATCGGACACTCCGACTGCACCGTGATGCCATTGTTGAGCGGGAATAGCTCCTGGATCTCGTCCATGATCTTGGCGAGCTTCTTGTCGCCGCCGAACACGATATCCTTTTCCTGGAAGTCGGAGGTGAACTGCATGGTCACGAAGGTGTCGATGCCGGTCGTGCCGATGTAGTAGTTGCGCCGCGCCGCCCAGGAATACTGGCCGCAGCCCACCGGACCGTGGCTGATGTGGATCATGTCCTTGATCGGTCCCCACACCACTCCCTTGGAACCGGCGTAGGCACAGCCGCGGATGGTCATCACGCCCGGGATCGACTTGAGGTTCGATTTGACCCCGCAGTCGGATTTGCCGGCTTCCTGCACGTTCAGGTGCTTGGCGCGCCGTTTCGCGGTTTTTTCCGGATAGACTGCCAATACTTCCTGGATCAATTCCTTGTTGCGAGCCTTGATCTCCGCAACGCTCTGCGTCTTTGCTAAGCTCATGTTGGTTATCCTCGGTTCAGTCGTTTCTCTTGGCTTGCTCCGGCCGCTGCCATCAGAGGCCGGTTTTACGCGATAAGGGACTTCAGGCCGCCGATTTGGCGAGTGCGTCGGCCGCCAGTTCGGCGGCGGTCTTGCCGACGATGGCTTCATCGACCGGCTTCATGATGCCGTGCTCCATCAGCATGTCCTCGAGCTCGTCCATGGTGATCGGGGTCGGGATGATGCCCTTGCCGCCATTGGCGTGGATGCGGCCCGCCAGGGTGCGGTAGTGGTTGGCCTGCACCGAATCCGGGGCATATTCCAGAACCGTCATGCGGCGCAGTTCGGCGTGCTGCACGATGTTGTCGCGCGGCACGAAGTAGATCAGGTGGGTGCCGAGCTTCTTGGCCATCGCTTCCGCCAGCTCCAGCTCCTTGTCGGTCTGGCGCTCGTTGCAGACCAGCCCGCCCAGGCGAACGCCGCCGGAATTGGCGTATTTCAGAATGCCCTTGGAGATGTTGTTGGCGGCATACATCGCCATCATCTCGCCGGACATCACGATGTAGATCTCCTGCGCCTTGTTCTCCCGGATCGGCATCGCGAAACCGCCGCACACCACGTCGCCGAGCACGTCGTAGGAGACGTAGTCGATGTCCTCGTAGGCGCCGTTCTCCTCCAGGAAGTTGATCGAGGTGATGACGCCGCGGCCGGCGCAGCCGACCCCGGGCTCCGGACCACCGGACTCCACGCATTTGATGTCGCGGTAGCCGACCTTCATGACCTCTTCGATCTCGAGGTCTTCGACGCTGCCGGCCGCAGCGGCCAGGCTCAGGATGGTATCCTGCGCCTTGGCGTGCAGGATCAGGCGGGTGGAATCCGCCTTCGGGTCGCAGCCGACGATCAGGATCCGGTGACCCATCTCGGCCAGTGCCGCCAGCGTATTCTGAGACGTCGTCGACTTGCCGATGCCCCCTTTGCCGTAAAACGCGATTTGTCGTAGTGCAGCCATTTTGCTCTCCATGAACCGATTGCCGTTTCGCCGTTGCACGCGAGCCGCGCAGCTTGACCTCTTCGGACTTCCATTGCGCTGCGCGGTTACGGACTTCGCGTTGCCTTGGAGGGCGTGTCGTCAGCAACCATTCGCCTTGCGCAGACAAGGATTGCAACGACCGTGCCAGCGTTCGGCGGCGACAGAAAATTCATTGATTCTAATGAGATACCGGCATCGAGCGGAAGCTGAGCTGCTTGTTGCAAACCCGACA
The DNA here is from genome assembly GCA_963736075.1 of uncultured Alphaproteobacteria bacterium. GTDB lineage: Bacteria > Pseudomonadota > Alphaproteobacteria > Rhizobiales > Xanthobacteraceae > Bradyrhizobium. Next base: position 82,755 of record CAVTNW010000006.1, read on the forward strand.
TCCGCTTGCGTCGCTGCGACGTCGGTGTGCGCGGCTGTCTCAAACAAAACAACCCGGCGATAGCTGCCCCGTCGATGGCTGCAACCGCAGCGCCGATCGTGGCGATGGTGACGTTCGATCGCGGTACGTTGTTTGCTTGAGCCACCCCCAAGAGGTCAGCGAGCACGACAGCTAGAGGACGGGACCAGGACCATGGATCAAGCAGCTTGGACGGATCAGCCGACGATCGAGGATATTATCGATAATTTTTCGCTGCTGGAGGAATGGGATGACCGATATCGCTACGTCATCGAGCTTGGCCGCGCCATGCCCCCGCTCCCGGAAATGCAACGCACCCTCGCAAACAAGGTCCAGGGCTGCGCCAGCCAGGTCTGGCTCGCGACAATGACAAGCTTCGACAACGATCAGCCCGTTCTGACCTTCTGCGGCGACAGCGACGCTCATATCGTGCGCGGGCTGGTCGCCATTCTGCTAGCGATCGTCTCCGGCAAGCCGGCCAGGACGATCCTGGCTGCGGAGCCGCTGGCGCTGTTTGACCGGCTGGGCCTGGGAGAACATCTCACGCCGCAGCGTTCCAACGGCTTTCGTTCCATGGTCGGACGGATCCGCGCCGATGCTCAGCAGGCGCTTTCCAGTATGCCGACGCCTCGCGTCCTCACCTGATCGGTCATCGAGCGGCCGGCGCCGCGCTGCGCCGCTCGCGTCAATTCTTTGCCGCGCATGATGGCGAAGGCTGCGCGCGCCGCGAACTCGACCGTATAGTAATCTTCTCCCAGAAAACTCCAGCTTTCGCGGACGACGCCCGTATCTCCCTGATGGATCAGCGTCTCCCCGATATCCTTGCGGGGGTCGATGCCGTCATTGTCGACCCGGGTCAGTGACCGCACCTGTTCGCCCAACCTGAATTCGCGATTGCCCGGCGTGCCCGGGCCGCGCACCAGACGCCGCCGGCGGGGGTCGTGCACCACCCGACCGATCGTCGCGGGTCTCAAATCTCCGACGGGACAGCTCATGCGAAGAACTCCTGCGCCTTGGTGATGGCTCGTGCCAACGCATCGATCTCGTCGTGGGTGTTGTACAGAGCAAACGAGGCCCGGCAGGTGGCCGTGACGCCGAAGCGTTCCAATAGCGGCATGGCACAATGCGTTCCCGCCCGTACTGCGATGCCCGAACGATCCAGCACGGTCGCGAAATCGTGGGCGTGGGCGCTTTTCATCTCGAACGATACGATGGCGCCTTTGCCGGCTGCGGTCCCGAGGATGCGCAGCGAATTGATCTCACCGAGCTTTTGCTGGGCATAGGCAAGCAGGGAGCTTTCGTGCGCCCTGATCCGGCTTTTGCCGATCGAGTTGATGTAGTCGAGGGCGGCGCCGAGCCCGATCGCCTGTACGATCGCCGGCGTTCCTGCCTCGAACCGGTGTGGCGGTTCGCCGTAGGTGATGGTGTCCCGGTGCACCTCGCGGATCATCTCGCCGCCGCCGTTGAATGGCGGCATCGCAGCCAGGTGCGCGTGCTTGCCATAGAGGGCGCCAATGCCGGTCGGCCCGTACAATTTGTGCCCGGTGATGACATAGAAATCGCAATCGAGATCGCATACGTCAACGTCGAGATGGACCGAAGACTGTGCGCCGTCCACCAGCACCGGTATCCCCCGGGCATGGGCGATCCGGACCACTTCCTTGATCGGCACAACCGTCCCCAACACGTTCGACATCGCTGTGATGGCGACCATCTTGGTCCGTTCGGTCAGGAGCTTCTCGAATTCGTCCAGCAGGAAATGGCCGTTATCATCCACCGGCGCCCACTTGATGACCGCGCCCTGGCGTTCCCTCAGGAAATGCCAAGGTACGATGTTGGCGTGGTGCTCCATGATGGAAAGCACGATTTCGTCACCAGCCCCGATCCGCTCGCGGCCGAAGGTCTGGGCGACGAGGTTGATTGCCTCGGTGGCGCCCCGGGTAAAAATGATCTCGTCAATGCGTCCGGCATTGATGAAGCGAGCCACCTTTTCGCGGGCGCCTTCGTAGCCCTCGGTGGCGGCATTGGCGAGATAATGTAGTCCGCGGTGAACGTTGCTGTATTCGGAAGTGTAGGCCTGGGTCAGGCGATCCAGCACCGCCTTTGGCTTCTGGGCCGAGGCGGCATTGTCGAGATAGACCAGCGGCTTGCCGTGAATCTGCATCCCAAGGATGGGAAAGTCCTCGCGAACCCGCGCGACGTCATAGCTGCCGTTGGTTATCGCCGGATGCATGGCCTAACCCCGCTGCCCCAGCCATCCGAGGGTGGCGTCCAGCAGCGCATCGCGAATGCCCTGATGCTCGATTCCCTCGATCACCTCGGCCGCGAACGCCTGGATCAGAAGGGCTTCAGCCTCCTTTCCGGGAATACCTCGTGCCATCAGGTAGAATTTGAGCTGGTCGTCGAGAGCGCCGGTGGTGGCACCATGGCCGCACTGGACGTCGTCGGCGAAAATCTCGAGCTCAGGCTTGCCGTCGGCCTCCGCGCTGTCGGACAACAGCAGCGCCCGCGACATCATCTTGGCGTCCGTCTTCTGGGCCTGCTGCCGGACCGTGATCTTGCCCTGAAACACCGCGCGGGCTTCATCGTCGACCACCGACTTGAAGACTTCGCGGCTCTCGCAGCCAGCAGCGGCATGTTCGAGGAAGAGTGTCGTATCCGCATGCTGGCGGCCCGCCAGAAGGCTCAGGCCGCGCAGGCTTGCCTCGGTGCCTTCGCCGGCTAGCAGCACGAACTGCTGATTGCGAACCACCGCGCCGCCCGTGGTGAAGCCCAGCCCGTTGAACCTGGCTCGCGCCCCGATGTGGGCGAGAAGCGTCGCGACGTGGATCGCTGCGCCGCCCTCCCGCGTGATCTTGATGTGATCGACCTGCGACTCGTCGCCGACCACCAGTTGGAGCACAGTATTGACCTGGTAATCCCTGCGATCCTGACCTTCGTGGGTTTCGATCAGGGTCGCCCGGGCGCCTTTGCCAACCACGACCAGCGATCTCGTGACCATCGCGGCCGAGGTCGCACTGGTATTCACGAATGCAAGTTCGATCGGTCTTTCGATGATGACGCCAGGTGAAATCGTGATGACGACGCCGTCGCCGGCCAGCGCGGTATTCAGCGCAAGCGCGGGATCGTTGGCCGGAACCATCGGGCCGAGACCCTGCGACAGCAGAGGCTCATCCAGCTTCAGCGCGTCGGCGGTCGAACGAATGGTGAGGCCGGCTTCCACGCCCGCGAGATCGGACAGCTCAGCGACAAACGTCCCGTCGACGATGACCAGCCGCCGAAAGCCATGTCCAGCCAGCAACCTGCCCGCACCTTGCGCCAGTGCCTTTGCCGTTGCATCGGGAGCAGCCGCGAGCGGCTTGGCGTCTTTCATAAGCCGCCGCAGGTCGGTGTACTTCCAGGCTTCGACGCGCGAATGCGGCAGCCCGGCGAGCGCGAAGTGATTGAACGCTGCGGCGCGCGCCGCGGTGATCTCGCTGCCGCCCGGCAGGCCAAGCCGCGATTTCGCGTAAATATCGGCCAGGCCTAGTTCGGCTTCGGTCCTGATGGATCGGATACCAGCGTTCATGTCCGTCAAGCCGCTTCGTTCTGATATTGTGCGTAACCGGTCGCTTCCAGCTCAAGCGCCAGTTCCTTGCCGCCGGTCCGGACGATACGGCCGGCAGCCAGCACATGCACGACATCCGGCACGATGTAGTCGAGGAGACGCTGGTAATGCGTGATCACGATCATTCCGCGCTCGCTCGAGCGCAGCTGATTGACCCCGTTGGCGACGATTTTCAGCGCATCGATATCGAGTCCCGAATCGGTCTCGTCGAGCACGCAGAGCAACGGCTCCAGCAGCGCCATCTGCAGCGTCTCGTTGCGCTTTTTCTCGCCGCCGGAAAACCCGACATTGAGCGGCCGGCGCAGCATCTCCGGGTCGATGCCGAGCCTTTTGGCGATCTCGCGGACGCGCTTGAGCAGCTCCGGGGACGACAACTCCTCCTCACCGCGCTTGCGGCGCTGGGCGTTGAGCGCGGTACGCAAAAACGTGACGGTGGCGACTCCGGGGATTTCCAATGGATACTGGAAAGCCAGGAATACGCCCTTGGCCGCGCGCTCGTCCGGGGACATCTGCAGCAGGTCTTCACCCTTGAACAGGATTTCGCCACTCGTGATCTCGTAGCCGGGCTTTCCGGCCAGCACATAGGAAAGCGTCGACTTGCCGGCGCCGTTGGGACCCATGATGGCGTGAACCTCGCCGGCGTTGACCGTGAGGTCCAGGCCATTGATGATCTTGCGTCCGCCGATTTCGGCCCGCAGGTCGCGGATTTGAAGCAGTGGCGTCATCGCAAAATCCCCGTCGTTGCTTGTTTGATCGGATACATCACCCGACGCTGCCTTCCAGGCTGATCGAGATCAGCTTCTGCGCTTCCACCGCGAATTCCATCGGCAGCTGCTGCAGCACGTCCTTGACGAAGCCGTTGACCACGAGGCCCACGGCCTCTTCCTGGGAGAGGCCGCGCTGCACGCAATAGAACAGCACATCCTCTGAGATCTTCGAGGTGGTGGCCTCGTGCTCGAACAGCGCCGAGGAATTCTTGGCCTCGATATAGGGCACGGTGTGGGCGCCGCATTTGTCGCCGATCAGAAGCGAATCGCAGGCGGTGAAGTTGCGCGCGCCCTTGGCTTTGCGGTGCGCGGTGACGAGGCCGCGGTAGGTGTTCTGCGAGACGCCAGCGGCGATGCCCTTGGAGATGATCCTGGAGGTGGTGTTGTTGCCCAGATGGATCATCTTGGTGCCAGAATCGACCTGCTGGTGGCCGTTCGAAATCGCGATCGAGTAGAACTCGCCGCGTGAGTTGTCGCCGCGCAGGATGCAGCTCGGATATTTCCAGGTGATCGCCGATCCGGTCTCGACCTGGGTCCAGGAGATCTTCGAATTCCTGCCACGGCAGTCGCCGCGTTTGGTGACGAAATTATAGATGCCGCCGACCCCTTCGGAATTGCCGGGGTACCAGTTCTGCACCGTGGAATATTTGATCTCGGCGTCATCCAGCGTCACCAGTTCGACCACGGCGGCGTGCAGCTGGTTCTCGTCGCGCTGCGGCGCGGTGCAGCCTTCGAGGTAGCTGACATAGGCGCCCTTGTCGGCGATGATCAGGGTACGCTCGAACTGCCCGGTGTTGCGCTCGTTGATGCGGAAATAGGTCGACAGTTCCATCGGGCAGCGCACCCCCGGCGGCACGTAGACGAACGAGCCGTCGGAGAACACCGCCGAATTCAGCGTGGCAAAATAATTGTCCGAGGTCGGCACCACCGTGCCGAGATATTTCTTCACCAGCTCAGGATGCTCGCGGATCGCCTCCGAGATCGGCATGAAGATCACGCCGGCCTGCTTCAATTCCTTCTGGAACGTGGTCGCCACCGACACCGAATCGAACACCGCATCGACGGCGATGCGCCGCTCGCCGGTGGTGTTGCCGCCGTCCTGGCGCACCACGCCTTCCAGCATCTCGACTTCGCGCAGGGGAATGCCGAGCTTCTCGTAGGTTTTCAGGATCTCCGGATCCAGTTCATCGAGCGAGCCGAGCGTCTTTTTCGGCTTGGGGGCCGAATAGTAATAGAGGTCCTGGTAGTCGATCCTGGGATAGCTGACGCGCGCCCAGTTCGGCTCGCTCATGGTCAGCCAGCGGCGATAGGCTTCCAGCCGCCATTCCAGCATCCACTCAGGTTCGTTCTTCTTGGCGGAAATGAACCGGACCGTATCTTCCGACAGCCCTTTCGCGGCCTTTTCCGACTCGACCAGCGTCTCAAATCCATACTGATATTGATCGACGTCGATGCTTCGGACCCGTTCGACGGTTTCCTGTACGGCTGCCATTCGTCACTCCACCCGCGCGGCTGCTGGATCTAGCCGGGCATGCCGACCCGTTCCGACATTGCTGTTGTGATTTTCCATCGCCGCGATCCCTCAGGCGGGCACGCAGGTATTTTCGACCGGACAGACCACCGCGCATTGCGGCTTGTCGAAATGTCCCTCGCATTCGGTGCATTTCTTGGGATCGATGATGTACATGTCGTTCTTGAGACGGATGGCCGCGTTTGGGCATTCGAATTCACAAGCGCCGCACACCGTGCATTGTGAAGCAATGATTTTGTAGGCCATAACGTCTCTCCCAACCGCGGCGGTGCCGGATGACAACACCCTTTCAAACCGCGTGCCAGAAGCGAGGGCTTTGATTTCTAACGACTATTTACAGGGGTGACAGACATCAGGGGCTGTCGCGGCCACGACAGGCTGTCGCAAGTCCGACAGTCAGGGGTCAGAGCTGCTTGACCTCGATGCCATGCTTCTTCAGCGCATAGCCGATCTGGCGCGGTGTCAGGCCGAGCAGGCGCGCGGCCTTGGCCTGGACCCAACCCGACTTTTCCATCGCCTCGATGAAGCGGTCGCGCTCGGGCAGTTGTCCGCCGTCCGCCACCGCGGACCTCGTGGGAGTTGACGCGGTGTCAGTAGCGGGCTGACTTGCCGCGGGGCTTGCATGGCCGGCAACTGACGCGGGACGGGCCGGCAATATCGGAAGCGGAATCGCGGGCCGCGATCGCGACGGCGCCTCTTCCGACTCGGTTTTCCACAACAGGGCGGACAAGCATTCGTTGCGGCGACAGGCAAAGTCATCCATCGTAATGGCGGAGCCATGCGCCAAGGTCGCCGTCCGCTGCACGCAGTTCTCCAGCTCGCGGACATTGCCGGGAAATCCACACCCCATCAGCACCTCCAGCCCGCTCGTATCGAGCGACATGGAACGGCCGTTCTCCTGGTTGAAGCGCCTGAGAAACTCGCCTGCGAGCTGCGGGATGTCGCTGCGCCGATCGCGCAGCGGCGGCAGCAGCATCGGGACGACGCTGATCCGGTAGTACAGGTCGGCGCGAAATTCGTTGCGCGATACGGCTTGTTCGAGATTCTTGTTGGTTGCCGTCACGATGCGGACGTCGACCTTGATGGTGTGGTTGCCACCGACCCGCTCGAATTCCTGTTCCTGCAATACGCGCAGGAGCTTGGCCTGGAAGGCGGGCGATATTTCGCCGATTTCGTCGAGAAAAAGCGTTCCCTTGTCGGCGAGTTCGAAGCGACCCTTGCGCGAGTTGATGGCACCGGTAAAGGCGCCCTTCTCGTGGCCGAACAGCTCGGATTCGAGCACGGACTCCGGCAATGCCGCGCAATTGATCTTGATGAAGGGACCTTTTGCACGCGGCGACAGGTCGTGGATCGCCTTTGCTATCAGTTCCTTTCCGGTGCCGGACTCTCCCCGCAACAATACGGTAGAGTTTGATTTGGCGACGATCATGATTTTGTCGAGCAGCGAGCGCAGCGCCTTGCTGTCGCCGATGATTCCATTGATCGGCGCTTTCTTGCGTTCACGCGCCGGCTTGAGCTCCGATAGCTCCTTCTGCAGACGGTGGCTTTGCGCCATCAGGCGGTCGCGGTCGCGCGCGACAACCCGATAGAGCTGGACGGTCTGGCCGATCAGATTGGCGATCATGGTGAGGAATCGGACGTCGCTATCAAGCCGAAATACCGTGTGACCATCCCAGATCCGATCGATCGTCAGGGTGCCGACAACCTTCGCGGCGATCCGGATCGGAACGCCGATGAAGGATACCGTGACGTCCTCGGCCGCCCCGAGCGACGCCGCATCATTCGCAAAAAGCGGGTGCGTGGCAACGCTTTCCACCACCAATGGCACTGCGGTCGCGATGATCTGCCGGACAGCCATTTCCGGCAGCCGGGCCCGGTAGCGTTCGTCGGTCCCTTCGTGCCAGCCCGCCCCGACCGTAATATCCGGGACATCGTCATCTGCCAGAAGCGATATGACGCCATGCCGCATCTGCAGAAAGGACGACAGCACATTGAGGACATTCGCAAGTGTCGTCTCAAGCCTGTTCGGCGCATTAAGAATCTTTGAGATTTCGTAGATGCCGGTCAGCGCAATTTCGCTGAGCGGGATCAGCGGAGCGCCCGATCGCGTTTCCGAAATTTCGATTTTCGATGCATCGGCGTGAGCCATCACGATCTCTCCATCGTCCTGGACTTTCCCCGCCGACTTTTCTGACGCATTTATTGCTGATATCCTGTCTCATCTTCACGACAATGTCGTGCCCAACTTGGCCGCATGGCTGCAGAATAAACGGGCGTGAATTGCACAGTTGTCGCCCGGCAGGTCCTGCCGCCAAACCCTGCAAATGCTGGAAATCAAACCGTCGGGACCGGTTTTACAATTACTGCATTGATCTGGATCAAATTTTTGCGGCTAAATTGACAGCACCCGTCGACGCTGCGCGCGTCTTTTTGCCGGGCTCTACGCCTCAGACATGCTGCCCGCCATTGATCTTGATCTCCTCACCGGTCACGTAGCTAGCCGCGTCCGAACACAGGAAGGCGATCACCTTGGCGACTTCGTCCGGCGTGCCGACCCGCCGCATCGGGATCACGGGTGCAAGCCGCGCCTCTGTCTCAGGTGACAGGATATCGGTTTTGATTTCTCCGGGAGCGATGGCGTTGACGCGGATGCCATGCGGCGCGAAATCGTGCGCCATCTCCCGGGTCAGGCAGGCCAGCGCGGCTTTCGACGTCGCGTAGGCCGTGCCTGCGAAGGGGTGCACGCGCGAGCCGACAATGGAAGTCACGTTGATGACGGTACCCGGGCCCTTCTGCAACTCCTCAAACAGGCCGCGAGCCAACAGGACCGGCGCAAAAAAATTGACATGGAAAACGTTCATCCAGGTCGCTGCCGGCGTCGTCAGCGAGGTCAGCCGGCCACCTTCGCCGTCCTTGGGCGAGAAGCCGGCATTGTTGACGAGTGCATGAAGCGGCTGGCCGGCCAGCCGCGCCTTGATGTCGGCAATCGCGCGAGGCATGGCTTCCTGGTCGCCGAGGTCAATCTCGACGTGATCCTCCGATCCGGCATCCCAGGGACAAAGGCCGCCGTCGAAGGCCTGACGCGAGCAGGTGATGATACGCCAGCCAGCCTCGGAGAACAGCTTCACGGTAGCGTGGCCGATGCCGCGCGAGGCTCCGGTCAACACCATGGTCTTTTGCTCGGCTGCCGGGCGCTCAATTTGAGCGGGCACGCCGGTAAAGGGACAGAGCGCGGTTTTCTCCAACACTGTTGACACGGATCATCCTTCGCGGGAAGCGCGCCCATTCGCCCCCTCCTGATTTGCACGATCTGGGCCAATCCCTCGAAATCCGGGGTTCGAAGGCGGAGCGCCCTTATCTGGCCAAATGCCCGCTGATTTCCCGGGGCCGCCGCCGAGCCGTGTCGCTTTTGCGACAGAGCCGTCATGTTCGATACAATCGCGCCGCCTTGGCAAAGGGCGGCATCGCGCAACGATCGGCCCGTCTCTCGTCATCGGGCCAGCGCCCGCTGAAATCCAGCGGAAATCGCGAAGAGGATCCGCGTGAGGCAAATGCGCTTCCGATTGGTCCGCTTCCTGCAGCTTCAGAGTCGCGTCAACGATGAGCTATTACAAGGAGGCGCGGCGATGCCGCTTTACAGCTACCATTGCGCACGATGCGAGCAGGACGTCGAACTGTTGGTCAGTTCTTCGGAGACACCGATCTGTCCCGACTGCGGTGGCCGCAAGCTGCAGCGTCTGGTCTCGCGGACGGCACCGGAAGCAAAGAGCCGCGGCCTGATCAAATCCGCACGCGCCCAGGCCGCGCGCGAGGGACATCTGAGCAACTATAGCCGCGCCGAGCGCCGGCGCTGAACCCGGCGCGCGCGGCTCAATCCGAGGTGATCAGAACCTCCGGCATCTCATCCTGTTCCGGAATGTCGAGGCCGTCCTCTTCGGCGAGCTCGATGCCGACCAGGCAGACATCGCCGTCGTCGATGACCAGCTTGATCGGGGTCAGCGCCTGACCCTGGCAGGGGCCGATGAAGCAATGGCCGGTGTCGAGATCGAACTGAGCATGATGGTTGCCGCAAGTGATGAAATTGCCTTCTTCATCCATGAACTCCCCGGGCACGGTATCAAGCCGCAAACCTTGATGCGGGCAGACATTTTCGAAGCCGGCAAAGTTGTTGCCCTTGCGCGTGACAAGGATGGGCCAAGGCTGGCCACTCCCATCCGGCGCCTTGCGAAGCAAGGTAAAGCCCCTCGCCTGACCGTCATCCACCTCATAAGTGGCGCAGATCGCAAACAGCGTGTCCATCGATTGATCCCTTCCGACCGGGTTCGACGCTCCAACGGAAGTGTGGAAGCGGACGGACCGTGCGGAGCAAGCCGTGTGCCAGCGTGCCCAGGGGCGGCGATCCAATCCGAAGCTTCTGTCGCCCTTCAGCAGCATGACGGAAGCAAGGAGCCGCCCGTTCATCGGTTACGGCAAGGTATAGGCGGTCTTCACGGTCGTGTAGAACTCGGCGGCGTATTTGCCCTGCTCCCGCGGCCCATAGCTCGATCCCTTGCGGCCGCCGAACGGCACGTGGTAATCGACACCTGCGGTCGGCAGATTGACCATCACCATGCCGGCCTCGGCGTTGCGCTTGAAATGCGAGGCATGCTTCAGGCTGGTGGTGCAGATGCCGGACGCCAATCCGAATTCAGTGTCGTTCGCGGTGGCGAGCGCCTCGTCGTAGTCCTTCACCGGGATGACCGAGGCAACCGGGCCGAAGATCTCCTCGCGCGAAATGCGCATCGAATTGGTCGCTTCCGTGAACAAGGCCGGCGAGAGATAGAAGCCAGGCTTGTCGCGGTTGATCAGTTCGCCACCCCATGCGAGCTTCGCGCCCTCGTCGCGGCCGACTTTCAGATAGGCCAGATCCTGATCAAGCTGGCTCTGATCGACCACGGGGCCGATTTGCGTGCCGGCCTTGCGGGCGTCGTCGACCACCAGTCCCTTGATCCGTTCGGTGAGGGCGTCGACGAAACTGGCGATGGATCCCGCGCGTCACGATCAAGCGCGAGGATGCCGTGCAGCGCTGGCCGGTGGAGAAGAAAGCGCCATTGGCGGCGCATTCGACCGCTATCTTGAGGTCCGCATCGTCGAGCACGACCAGCGGGTTCTTGCCGCCCATCTCGAGCTGGAATTTGGCCATCCGCGCGACGCAGGCGGTCGCCACCTTGCGTCCGGTCGAGACCGAACCGGTAAAGGTAATGGCATCGACGTGTCGGCTTTCGAGAAAGGCTTCGCCGACGACGGAGCCGCGGCCCATCACCAGGTTGAAGACGCCCTTCGGCAAGCCCGAACGCGAGATGATCTCGGCCAGCGCATGGGCGGAGCCCGGCACCAGGTCGGCCGGCTTGAACACCACGCTGTTGCCGTAGCACAGCGCCGGCGCGATCTTCCAGGCAGGGATCGCGATCGGAAAATTCCACGGCGCGATGATGCCGACCACGCCGACCGCCTCGCGCGTCATCTCGACATCGATACCCGGCCGCACGCTGGCGACCTTCTCGCCCACCAGCCGCAACGCTTCCCCGGCGAAGAAATCGAAGATCTGCCCGGCGCGGGTCACCTCGCCGATGGCTTCGGGACGGGTCTTGCCTTCCTCGCGCGCCAGAAGCTCGCCAAGCTCTTCCTTGCGCGCGGCGATCTCATCGGAAACCTTCTTCAGCGCATCGTGGCGCTCCTGCGGGGTCGAGCGCGACCAGCCAGGTGCCGCCGCCTTCGCGGCCGCGATGGCGGTGTTGGCTTGCGCCGCGTCGGCCTGGGCATATTCGCCGACGACATCATTGGTGTCAGATGGATTGATGTTGCGCGTGACATTGGCGCCAGCGAGCCACTCGCCGCCGATGAAGTTCTTATGGAGTTCGGGCATGACTTACTCTCTCCTGATGGTTCAACGGCCCCAGCGCAGCACGACCGGGTCCAGCGTCCGCGCGATTTCGATAAGACCGGCCCGGGTCGCCGGATGAACTCTCTGCAAGGGGTGGCGTACCACGTCCGAGCCGATCACGCCGCCTTCCTTCATCAATATCTTGCAGGCCTGCAGCCCGCATTGCCGGTTTTCGTAATTGATCAATGGCAGCCAGCGCGCATAGGCCGCCACGGCTTGCTCCCGTCGCCCGGCAAGATAAGGATCGACGATCTGCCGGATGCCGTCAGGGTAGCCACCGCCGGTCATCGCGCCGGTAGCGCCCGCATCGAGATCGGCCAAGAGCGTGATCGCTTCCTCGCCATCCCAGGGTCCTTCGATGCTCAAGCCACCGGCCGCGATGAGATCGCGGAGCTTGGCCGCGGCCATCGGCACCTCGATCTTGAAATAGGCGATGTTGGGGATATCGCGCGCCATGCGGGACAACAGATCGATCGAGAGCGGCGTGCCGGCGACCGGGGCATCCTGAATCATGATCGGGATATCGATAGCCTCGGCGACAACGCGATAGAAGTCAAAGATGGCCTTCTCCGAAACCCGGAATGTGGCGCCGTGGTAGGGCGGCATGATCATCACCATGGCCGCGCCGGCGTCCTGGGCTTGACGGCTACGCTCGGCGCAGACGCGCGAGCCAAAATGCGTGGTGGTCACGATCACCGGCACCCGGCCGGCGACGTGCTCCAGCACGGCATGCATGACCTGTTCGCGCTCGGCATCGGTCAGCACGAACTGCTCGGAAAAATTGGCCAGGATGCAGATGCCGTTGGAACCGGCGTCGATCATGAAATCGATGCAGCGGCGCTGGCCGTCGAGATCGAGTTCGCCCTGCTCATGGAAGATCGTCGGGGCCACCGGAAAGACACCCCGATAGGGACGTTTGAAGGACATGGCCATGTCGCGAACTTTCAGTCGAGAGAGCGGTCAGTGATTATCGCTGTCATTCCGACACGGCGTTCCCGATTCGCATTGGGAGCTCCGATCGGTTTCGCAGGCAGCACAACGGGGTCGGCGCTACATCCTCCAGCGCAAGGCCGCGGTATGAACAGGAGCATCCCAGAGGCGCTTCATCTCCTCGTCAACCATCGTAAGCGTCACCGAACAGCCGGCCATATCGAGCGAGGTGACGAAATTGCCGACCAGCGACCGCGCGACGACGGTGCCGGCCGGGGCCAGCAGCCTGCGGACGGCGTCGTACATCAGGTAAAGCTCGGAAAGCGGGGTGGCGCCAAAGCCATTGATCAGAAGAATGGCTTCACCACGCGCGCGCTCGCCTAGATCGGCAATAATCGCGTTGACCATCTCGGCTGCGATTTCGGCAGCCGGCCTGAATTTGATCCGGCGACGCCCCGGCTCGCCGTGGATACCGACACCGACCTCCATCTCATCGTCGGCAATGTCGAAGGTTGGCTTGCCGGCCGCCGGAACGGTGCAGCTGGTCAGCGCGATCCCGATCGAGCGCGTCGCCGCGTTGACGCGATCGCCCAGCGCCTTCAGGGCCGCGAGGTCGCGGCCCTCTTCGGCGGCCGCGCCTACGATCTTCTCCACGATCAGGGTGCCGGCAACGCCGCGCCGTCCGGTCGAAAAGGTCGATACCTCCACCGCGACGTCGTCATTGGTGACCACGGTCGCAATCGATTTTTCCGACATCTCGCGCGCCATGTCGAAGTTCATGACGTCGCCCTCGTAGTTCTTGACGATGAACAACACGCCGCTCCCGGTATCGACCGCGTCGGCGGCGGCGAGGATCAGATCCGGCGTTGGCGAGGTAAACACCTGCCCGGGACATGCGGCATCAAGCATGCCATGGCCGACCAAACCGCCGTGCAGCGGTTCATGTCCGGAACCGCCGCCCGATAACAACGCCACCTTGCCGGGCTTGAGATGCCGGCGTTGCACGAACGGCGCCTGTTCCCCGATCCGCACGATGTCGGCGTGAACAGCGCAGAATCCGGCAAGACTTTCGTTCACCACGTCCTCAACGGCGTTGATCAACTTCTTCATCCCGGCCTCCCAATGTTTTTGGCTGCTTCAGCGTTCAGGTATCTTCCATCAGCCTTGCTATTCTCTCCGCGAAATCGCTCAAGAGCGAGTCCAGCCTTTGGTTCTTCTGTTCGGTTCCAAGATCGGGCAGCATCAGCGTGAGACGCCTGCCGCGCTCCCGCTCCTTGAGCAGAAGCAGCCGCCGCGGGTGCGCCCGGTGATAGGCTTCGAGAAAGCGGTCTCTCTCCTGCGCCGAGAAATGGCAGATCTGGATGATGGGTTGAACGTGCTGGGCCGGGATCGGCGTCTGATAGGCCGGATTGGCGATCTGCGTGATGAAGCTGCGGTTCTTGCCCAGCGCCTCGGCCAGGCGCTGGCGCATTCCGGATGGACGTCGGTCGAGCACGTCGCGAAGGATGGCCTTGTAGGCGGCGATGAGATCCTGAGAACCCGCCGGGGTCGCTTGCGTGCTCATGTGGCAGATCCGGAATAACGGGCGATCGCGGCCCTGACAGGCCCCAGCGCACCCGGCGCAACCGAAAAACTCCGCAGACCCTGATCGAGCAGCGCCGCGACCTGCTCGGGATCGCCGGCAAGATCGCCGCACAGGCTGGTTTCACGGCCGGTGCGGTCCGCATGTTCCACGACATGCCCGATCAGACCGAACACCGCGCGCGAAGGACGCCCCAGATCGGCGAGCTGCGGTTCGTCCCGGCTCGCGGCCGCCACGTACTGGATGAGGTCGTTGCTGCCGATGGAAAAGAAATCGGCATTGAAGTCCTCGATGGTCAGCGCTGCCGCCGGCACCTCGACCATCATGCCGAGCGCTGGCAACTGCGCTGGTATTCCTTCGCGATGCAACCGCTCGATCGCCTCCGAGAACAGTACGCGGCAGCGATCGAGCTCCTCCGGCACCGTGACCATGGGAATCATCACTTTGAGGTTTCCTGCCACGGCGGCTCGCGCCAAAGCCCGCAATTGCGCGCCAAATACATCCGGATGCCGCAACGATAATCGAACGCCGCGCACGCCAAGAAATGGATTCAACTCGCCGGGCTCTGTCAAACCGGCGACCGGCTTGTCGCCGCCGGCGTCCAGCGTGCGGATCGTCACCGGCCTGTCGACGGCCCATTCGACCATGCGCCGATAGATCTGGTATTGCTCTTCCTCGGTCGGGAGATGGTCGCGGCTTTGAAACAGAAACTCGGTCCGCATCAAGCCGATGCCATCGACATCAGCGGGGTCGAGACCCTCAAGCTCGGCGAGGCCCGTGACGTTGATCATGACGCGAACCCGTTCGCCACTGGCCGTCAACGCAGGCCCGACGAATGGTGCAGCGGCGCGACGGGCCTCAAAGCGCTCGGCGCGTCGCTGGCACGCGATCGCCTGCGTGTCGGGATCGGGATCGAGAATGAGAAGCCCGGCGTCGGCGTCGAGCAGCGCGTCCGCGCCATCCCGCAGAGCCTCGACATCCACTCCCACGATCATCGGAACACCGCGCGACCTGGCGAGAATGGCGACATGGCTCGAGGGACTTCCCCGGCGCAAGACCAGGCCGCCGTCGCGCCAATCGCTGGCAAGAAAGGTCGACGGAGGCATATCATCGGCCGCGACGATCGCGCCGGTCGGCACCGCCCGGTCAGCTTCACCGGCGAGATGCCTCAACACGCGGTCACGCAGGTCGCGTAGATCGGAAGTGCGAGCCCGGAAATAATCATCGTCGGCCTGATCATAGGATGCGATTTCGGGATCGATGGCCGCGCTCCACGCCCGATCTGCCGCCTGGCCACCGGCAATCAGGGCGAAGGCGGGCGCCGAGAGATTGTCGTCTTCGAGCAGTGCGATCTGGAATGACAGGATCTCTTCGGCATCAGCGTCCTCGACCGCGCGGACCAGCCCGGCGAGGTCCGCTTGCGACGCCGCCAGCGCATCGGCAAGCGCATCGTGCTCCTGCTCCGAGGATCGATGGTGCCGGATATCGAGCTTCGCCGGCAAGAGCCGCACCAGCGGCCCAAATGCGATGCCGGGCGCGGCGGACCTGCCTTCGAAGCGCTGAGCCGTTCGCTGCGCTCTATGGTCCATCCTGAAAATCCCCGTCGACGAGCGTCACCAGCGCTTCCAGCGCGGCCTTCGCATCGCTGCCCTCGGCACGGAAATAGATCGTCGAGTCCTTCGGCGCCTTGGTCGCCATCACCTTGACGATGCTTTTGGCGTCGATCCACGGGCCATCGGGCGAAAGCCCGAGATCGATGCGGGATTCAAATCCCTTGGCAAGCTTGGTCAGCTTGACCGATGGACGCGCATGCAGCCCGACCTCATGCCGCATCAGCACCGATGCTCTAAGCTTGTTCATCGTGCTTGCCCCACATCATACCGGCGTCAGTTCTTCGGCGGTGCGACGCACCGCTTCAAGCGTTGCCCCCGAAGCCGCTTCGGTCGCCGCCATCACGGCCCCCTCGACCACAGGTGCGTTGCACACGACGACGCGGCCGCGCCGCGAGTCCGGCAGCATTTCGATCGCCATTTCACTGTTGGTTTCAGCTCCTCCGAGGTCGACCAGAATGGCAACGCCTCGCTCCGACCAGGCCCGCTCGATCGCCGCGATGATCGCTTCGACGCTGGTCCCCAGCCCGCCGTCCGGATCTCCGCCGCACCAGCCGAGCGGCACTTCCCGGCCGACCATCTGCTCCACCATCTGGGCCGTGCCCCGGGCCACGTCCGCCGAGTGCGACACGATGACGATTCCAACATTTTCGCTCATGCCATTCCTTCCATAAATTCCGCGACCGCGTCGACGATCAGCGCGGACGATCGTGCGCCGGGATCCATGTGACCGATGCTGCGCTCGCCCAGGAAGGAGGCGCGGCCCCGGATCGCCCGCATGGGAATGGTATCCTCCGCCGCGGCCTTCACCCTTGCCTTCAGGCGCGTGGCCAGGTCGGGCCGCCCGTCGCGCAAGACTTCGAGCGCAGGGAAAAGCACGTCGAGCATGGTTTTTTGGCCGACGTCGGACTTGCCCCGCGTCTTGACCGCTTCGATCGCTGCCGCGAAGGCATCGGTCGCTTGTTCGCGGGTAACCTCGTCTCCCAGCGACTTCCCCAGCGACATGAACAGCGTCCCATAGAGCGGACCTGACGCGCCGCCAACCCTCATGACAAGGGTCGTCCCGACACCTTTCAGGGACTCTCCGAGACTCTTGGCCGAGAGTTCATCCGCCGTGGTCAGCACGGCTTCGAAGCCGCGCCGCATGTTGCTGCCGTGATCGCCATCGCCGATGGCGCGATCCAGATCGGTCAGCTCGTCGGCGCTGGCAATGACACGCCGCGCCACGGTTTCGAACAGAGCTTTGCGGGCCTGACGATCGATCATCATGGTTGCCCCCGCCATCCCTTCGCCTCGACCCGCTGGCCTGCGGCATCGAAATACAGCGGCTCAGTGAACTCGAGCGACACCTCATCCCCTGCCTTGAGCTCTTGGGCCGGATCGGCAAGCGTCACCAGCGAATGGCTCGCAAGCTTGAGATGAACGTGATTCTGATCGCCAAGATGTTCTACCCAATGGATCTGCGCCAGTGGGCCCGGACGATCGGCGGAGGAAATCCGGATATGCTCGGTCCGCAGGCCCACGGTTCGTGCCTGCGGCGGCACCCCATCGCCAGCCAGCAGTTCGGCGGGAACCAGGTTGATGGCCGGAGTGCCAAGCCGGCTTGCGACATAAGCGCTGTTCGGGTTCTCGTAGATCTCCCGCGGTGTACCCTGCTGAATCAAAAGCCCCTCGCTCATCACGCCGATCCGATCCGCCATGGTCATGGCCTCGATCTGGTCGTGCGTCACATAGAGGATCGTGGTTCCCAACTCGCGCTGGATGCGCTTGAGCTCAAGCCGCAATTCGGCACGCAGCTTGGCATCCAGCGAGGACAGCGGCTCGTCCATCAGGTAGACCGCGGGCTCGCGGACCAGGGCCCGGCCGATGGCGACCCGCTGCATTTCGCCGCCAGAAAGTGCGGTCGCGCGATTGTCGAGTTTCTGCTCGATATGCAAAAGCTCCGACACGTGCTGGATCCGGCGGCGGATGCTCTTCTCATCCAGGCGCCGCGCCGGAGAACGCAGCGGAAAGGCCAGATTGTCGTAGACTGACAGATGGGGATACAGCGAATATTGCTGGAACACGAACGCGACATCGCGCTCGGCCGGCACTTTATTCGTCACCACGCGCCCCTGGATCAAAACCTCACCTCGATCGGGCCGCTCCAGACCGGCGATCAAGCGCAGCGTCGTGGTCTTGCCCGCGCCGGTCGGACCTAGCAGCACCACAAACTCGCCATCCGCGATGGCGAGCGACAGGCCGCGGACCGCCTCGATGCTGCCGTAGCTCTTGCTGACATCCACCAGCGCGACCTCAGCCATGGCCGCCTCCCGTATCAAGCGCGGAAGCCAAGGCCTGGCCGCTGGCCGCGTCGAACAGCGAGAGCCTGTCCGGCTGCAACGTCAGCCCAACGGTTTCGCCGACCCGCACCGGTTGACCGGACGGCAGCCGGGCCTTGAGCTGGCCGCAGGCCGTGACCACGGTGACGATCTGTGTGGTACCGAGATATTCAGCACCGATCACCCGTCCGCGCAGCGACGATGCATCGGAAAACCCAACATTCTCCGGCCGCACCCCCAGCGCCAACCTGCCCTCGGCACGATCCTCGAAAATCTCCGGCATGGCGACCGCGACGCCGTCGATCCCGATACTGCGATCGCCGCACTGCAGTGCGGCTTGAACGTTGAGGAAGCTCATCGGCGGCGCGCCAATGAAATCCGCAACGAACATGGTGCGGGGGCGATCGTAGATTTCCTGAGGACTGCCGATCTGCTCGACACGGCCCTGGTTCATGATGGCGATGCGATCGGCCATCGCCATGGCCTCAAGCTGGTCATGGGTGATGTAGACCGTGGTCGCGTCGATACGGTCGTGCAACTCGCGCAGTTCGCCGCACATCAAGCGGCGGAACTCGGCATCCAGCGCGCCCAAGGGCTCGTCCATGAGGAAAGCCTTGGGACGGCGCACGATGGCGCGGCCTAGCGCGACGCGTTGCCGGTCGCCACCGGAGAGCCCACCGACCCGACGTTCCAACAGATGATCGATCCGCAACAGCCTCGCCGTTTCCTCCACGCTTCGCCGGATCTCGCCGCGCGCATAGTTCTGACATCGCAAGGGGAATCCGATGTTCTGGCGCACATTCATATGCGGGTAGAGTGCGAACAGCTGAAACACGAAGGCAATGTCGCGCGCCGAGGCGGGCAGCGCGGTGACGTCTTCGCCGCCAAGCAGGATGCGTCCGGCGGTAGGCAGTTCGAGGCCCGCGGTCATCCGCAAGGTCGTGGTCTTGCCGCAGCCCGATGGGCCCAGAATCACAAAGAACGAGCCATGGTCGACGGTGAAGCTCACGCCCTTGACGGCGGCGAACGTTCCGAATGTCTTGGCGACGCTTTCGAGCCTGATCTCGGCCATGACGGCTAATCCGGGAAATGGCTGACGACCACGAAGCCCAGCGTTCCGGCCAGGATCGTGACAAAGGAATAACTATAGAGATCGAGCGACAGCGGTTGCATCAGCATGACCACGCCAAGGCCGATCAGCGCCATCGCCATGGCTTCGCAAGGCCCCCGGCGCAACCACCGCGGCCATCTCGATGCCTGAGGTACGGCCCGCTCGGTCATCGGCGCACCGCCCCAAAGGTGATGCCGCGCAAGAGATGACGCCGCAGCAGGATGGTGAAGCACAGGATCGGAATGAAGAACAGGGTCGTCGCAGCGGCGACCGCGGGCCAGTCCTGGCCGCCCTCACCGATGATGAAGGGGATAAAGGGCGGCATGGTTTGCGCATCGCCGCTGGTGAGCAATACCGCGAAGGCATACTCGTTCCAGGCGAAGATCAGACAGAAGATCGCGGTCGCCGCGATCCCGGTGGTAGCCTGCGGCAGCACCACCTTGAAGAAGGCCTGCAGGCGCGTATAGCCATCGACCATCGCGGCCTCCTCGTATTCCCTCGGGATCTCGTCCATGAATCCCTTCAACAGCCACACCGCGAGCGAGACATTGACCGCGGTGTAGAGCAGGATCATTCCGAGCTTGGTGTCGGTGAGCTCCAACTGCCGGAACATCAGATAGATCGGGATCGCCACCGCGATCGGCGGCATCATCCGGGTCGACAGGATGAAAAACAGCAGATCGTCGGCCAAAGGCACGCGGAATCGCGAGAAAGCGTAGGCTGCGATGGTGCCGAAGCAGACCGCGAGAAAGGTCGAGCCAAAGCCGATCACCATCGAGTTCACGAAGCGCGGCACCACCTTCGAGGGCCCGGCGATCACCATATTGCGGGAACGCACCAGGCGCTCGTACCAGGTCTGCGGCGGCGGCAGGCTGGCGAGGAACTCGGGCGTCTGCCGCGTGCGTGTCGTAAACAGATTGACGTAGCCTTCGACGGAAGGCTGAAACAGGATCTTGGGCGGATAGGCGATCGAATCCGTCGGCGTCTTGAATCCGGTCAGGAAGATCCACAACAGCGGCAGAATGGCAACGATCGCATAGGCCGCGACCAGGCAGGAGGCGATCGTCTTGGACAAGGAGGACGGCTCGGCCACCGAATGCGCAGTAACAGACGTGCTCCTCATCGCTGCTTCACCCGGTTGAGGGCCTTGACGTAGATATTGGCGGCACCGAACACGGTGACGAAGAGAATGATGGCAAGCGCCGACGAATAGCCGGTGCGCCATTTCTCGAACGCCTCGCGTTTCAGCGTGATCGAGGCCACCTCGGTGGTCGATCCCGGACCGCCCGAGGTGAGAAGATTGACCATGTCGAACATCTTGAAGTTCTCGATCGCCCGGAACAGGATCGCGAGCATCAAGAACGGCATCACCATCGGCAGCGTAATCGACCAGAACTGCCGCCACGGGGAGGCACGGTCGACCTCGGCGGCCTCGTAGATGTAGTCGGGTATCGAGCGCAGACCCGCCAGACAGATCAGCATAACATAGGGCGTCCACATCCAGGTATCGACCATGATGATGGACCATGGCGCCAGCCGAACGTCGCCGATCATCTGGAACGAACTCGGGTCGGTTCCGGTCAAAAGCGCCACTGCATTGTTGAACAGTCCGATCTGCGGTTGCAGCAGAAAGGTCCAGAAATTACCGACCACCGCCGGCGAGAGCATCATCGGCAACAGGATGACGGTGGTCCAGAAACTGTGACCGCGGAAGCGGCGGTTGATCAGGAGAGCGAGGCCAAAACCTAGCACGAACTCCAGCGCGATCGACCAGAACACGAAATGCGCGGTGGCCTGCATGGCGTGCCAGACGTCGGGATCGGTCAGGATATCCCGGTAATTGTCGAGACCAATGTAGCGGACGGGCGCATTCGGCCGATTGGCCCGATAGTTGGTGAAGGAAAGTTCAATGGTCCACAACAGCGGGAAAATGTTGATCGCCAGCAACAGCAGCACCGACGGCGTGATGAACAGCCATGCGATCGCCTTGTCGGACATGCCGCCCAATCGCAAGGCCCATCGGCGCGGCGTACGGGCGACAGCCCGCTCGGCGAGAGTGCTCATCTCTGTCCTGTCGTTCACGGATCGGGAGACGCTGTGAGGTGCGCGGTCTCCCGATCCTGGGATCGGGAGACCTTGCGACACATCAGGCTAGATCTTGCCTT
Source organism: uncultured Alphaproteobacteria bacterium (assembly GCA_963736075.1). Lineage (GTDB taxonomy): Bacteria > Pseudomonadota > Alphaproteobacteria > Rhizobiales > Xanthobacteraceae > Bradyrhizobium. Next base: position 104,320 of record CAVTNW010000006.1, read on the forward strand.
CCTCCTTGAACACCTTCTGCCAGTCCTTGACCAGGAGATCGAGCGCCTCCTGCGCCGTGCCCTTGTCGGCCACGACGTAGTCATGCACGCGCTTCTGCATGTCGAGCAGAAGCTCGGCATAGGAGGGCTCGGCCCAGAAGTCCTTGACGATTCCCATCGAGGTCAGGAAGTCAGCGGCGAAGGGCGCGCTCTTTGGGAAGCTCGGATCGTTGAGCACCGCCTTGAGGCAGGAATAGCCGCCAAGCGCCCACCACTTCTTCTGGACGTCAGGCTGCGCAAACCACTTGATGTAAGCCAGCGCGTCGTCGCGGTGGTCCGAATAGGAGACCACCGAGATGCCCTGGCCGCCGAGCTGAGTAAAATGATACTTCTCCCTGGGATTGACGAAGAAGCCGATCTTGTCGCCGCCGACATTGGGATCCTTGTAGAGGCCGGGAAAGAACGCAAAGAAGTTCATCTGCATCGCGACCTGTCCGGACTTGAAGGCATCGAGGCCCTCCGACATGTAGGCGTTGCTCATGCCCGGCGCGGTGCAGCACTTGTAGATCGACTTATAGAATTCCAGACCCTTGACCGCTTCCGGTGAATTGACGAAGCCTTCCATATGATAGGGCTTCTTCGGATCGTCGTATTGGAAACCCCAGTCGTAGAGCGCATTGGTGACGCCCATCGTGATGCCCTCGGAGCCGCGTTCGGTATAGATATAGGCTCCATAGACCTTCTTGCCGTCGATCTCCCTGCCCTGGAAGAACTCGCCGATTTGCTTCAGTTGATCCCAGGTCTCGGGCGGGGCCAGATCGCGTCCGAACTTCTTCTTGAATTCGGCCTGGATTTCCGGGCGGGAGAACCAGTCCTTGCGATAGGTCCAGCCGACGGCGTCGCCCATCGCCGGCAGCGCCCAGTAATTCGGTGTGTTCTTGGGCCACTCCGAATAGCCGACCACGGTGGCCGGCATGAAATCGTCCATCGAGATTCCTTCCTTCTTGAAGAAATCGTTGAGTTTGACGTAGTGACCGTTCTCGGCGGCGCCGCCGATCCACTGGCTGTCGCCGATGATGACGTCGCAGAGCTTGCCCTTGGAATTCAGTTCATTGAGAAAGCGATCGGCGTAGCTCGTCCACGGCACGAACTCGTATTTCATTTCGATGCCGGTCTTGGCGGTGAAGTCCTTGGATAGCTCCACCAGGGCGTTGGCGGGGTCCCATGCGGCCCAGCACAGCGTCAACTGTTTGGTCTGGGCGGCAGCCTGTCCGCCCCAACACAAGGCGATCGCAGCCGCGGTCGCCCCCAATGCACGCATCATTTTGATCATTACACCCTCCCTGTTGTCGCAGGCGTTTTGCCTGCTGTGCTGCAATTACGCTTCGCCGTTCGGCGGTTATGCACGCGGACGGATTGCCGGGCTCGAAGACAGGCGCCGGCCTACCGTTTGTTTAGCTTTTTGTTAAGCGTTAGAATTTCACTAAACAAATTTTGAGTCAATGGACGCCGTCGCTTTCTTTTGGGACAAAGTTGTTGCTGCGGTGCAGCACTTATTTCATCGAGGCGTTTGGAAAGCGAACCCGCCGCGGCGACTGATTTGTTTAGTAAACCCAGGCTGCGGTCCTCCGCCGCGCGGTCATTCCGACTAACGACGCGGCCGGCCGCTTGCGCCCTTCGCCTTGCAGCCGCGCAGGAATAACAGGGCACAGCGGCGCACCCGCGCTTCGATCTGCGGGCGCGACGGCAGCGGCACGGCGCCGAACATCGCGGCGCGCCGTGGCGCGGAAGCGATCATGCCGAGCAGCATGCCGGCGGCCTCCTCGATGTCGTCGAGCTCGATCAGTCCGCGCCGCTGCTGCGCCCCCAACCAATCCGCCAGCGCGGCCGCGATGCGCGCAATGCCGTTGCGGTAGAACAGGCCGGCGATGTCGGAGGCCTTGCCGGCCTCCTGCAGCACCATGCGTTGCAGCGCGATCACTTCTTCATCGAGCGTCAGTTCCGCGCAGGCCATCAGAACCGCAACCATCGCCTGTTCGATGTCGGCGTGATCGATGGCATGGAGATCGACGCTGGCGAGGGTGCGGTCGAGCCGGTCCGTCACCATGCCGTCGAACAGCGCGGCCTTGTTGGGGATCAGACGATAGAGCGTCTTGGTGGAGACGCCGGCCCGGCGCGCCACCGCCTCCATGCTGGTCGCGGCGTAGCCGCCGGTGGCGAATTCGCGGCGCGCGGCGTCGTAAATCACCTGGCAGGTTTCGGCATCGGGGCGGACCTGCGGACGGCCCCGGCAGCGCCGGCCTTGATCATGATCTGGGGTGTCGATCTGAGCCATGCTTTTAGATGATGCCTGTCATTCCATTGACAGTCCCGATATAGGATGTATTTAGGAAAATATCAAGTTTCCTAATTGAGCCCTCGGGAGAAGCCGTGATGACCCAGCATTCCACCGCCTTCGAGGTCGAGCGCCCGGTTCCAGCCAGCGACGTCATCAAGGAACTCGCTCCGGGCACACCTTCAAACAGCGCTACCAGGGAGCTGGCACCGGCCTCCGCAGCCGTCAAAAAGTTCAATTTCCGCAAGCTGTTGCTGGCAGGCGCGGCGGTGACCGCGATGACAGGCGCGGCATGGTTTGGCTGGCAGTACTGGACCATCGGCCAATACAGGGTCTCGACCGACGACGCCTACGTACAGGCCGACAACACCACCGTGGCGCCCAAGATCTCGGGCTACCTCCACGAGGTGCTGGTCGGCGACAACCAGCGCGTCAAGGCCGGACAGGTGCTGGCGCGGATCGACGACCGCGATTTTGTCGTCGCGCTCGACCAGGCCAAGGCCGATGTCGCCGCCGCCCGCGCCGCGATATCAAGCAAACAGGCGCAGCTCGGGGTTCAGCAGGCCGTGATTGATGCCGCCAGGGCGACTGTCGAGGTCGATCAGGCGACGGCGAACTTCGCTGCGCAGGAGAACAAGCGCTACACCGATCTGGCCGCGACCGGCTACGGCAGCGTGCAGAACGCGCAGCAGGCGCAGTCGCGCATCGCCGGCGCGCAGGCCGCGATTGCGCGCGACAGCGCCAATCTTGCCTCCGCGGTGAAGGAGCTCGAGCTGCTCAAGGCCGAAATCATTCAGGCCAACGCGGCGCTGGCGCACGCGGAAGCGGTCCGGCGCCAGGCCGAGCTCAATCTCGAATACACCGCCATCGTCGCCCCGATCGACGGCATCGTCGGCAATCGGACGCTGCGATCAGGCCAGTACGTGCAGGCGGGTACGCAACTGATGTCGCTGGTGCCGGTCTTGGGCGCCTACGTGGTGGCGAACTTCAAGGAAACCCAGCTCACCGATGTGCGCCAGGGTCAGCCGGTCGATATCGCCGTCGACATGTTCCCCGGCCAGGTCGTGCACGGTCGCGTCGACAGCCTCGCTCCCGCCAGCGGTCAGGAATTCGCGCTGCTGCCGCCGGACAACGCCACCGGCAATTTTACCAAAGTGGTGCAGCGCATTCCGGTCAAGATCGCGCTGGACGTCAACGCCGGCACTCCGATCGAACTGCGTCCGGGCATGTCGGTGATCCCGACGATCGAGACCAAGTCGCAGGCGCAGATTCGCCGGGCGGTCGCCGCAGCCCGGACCTCGAGCAAGGTTTCCGGAGGATAGGGCCATGTCAACTTCCGCGCTTGCGCTTCCCGCTCCCACCGCTGGATCCGATCGCGCGGCGGTCGATGCGAACCGCGCCAGTGCCAGGGTCTGGATTGCCGTTATTGCCGCCATGATCGGTTCGTTCATGGCGATCCTGAATATCCAGATCACCAACGCCTCGCTGCTCAACATCGAAGGCGGCATCGGGACCGGCGTCGACAACGGCTCCTGGATCTCGACCTCCTATTTGATCGGGGAGATCGTCGTCATCCCGCTCACGGATTATTTCTCCAGGGTATTCTCGTTCCGCCGCTATATGCTGGTGAGCGCGACGCTGTTTGCGGTCTTCTCGGTGGGGTGCGCCTTCACCCACGATCTGCCGTCCATGATCGCGATGCGCGGATTGCAGGGATTTGCCGGCGGCGTGCTGATCCCGATGGCCTTCACGCTGGTCTTGACGAAACTGCCGAAATCGCAGCAGCCGATCGGCCTTGCGATTTTTGCGCTATCCGTCACCTTCGCGCCGGCGATCGGTCCCACCATCGGCGGCTACCTGACCGAGAATTATGGCTGGCAGACCATTTTCTTCGTCAACGTGCTGCCGACCGCGGTGATGGTGGCCGCGCTCTCGCTCACGCTGGAGCGCGCGCCGATGCAGCTCAAACTCCTGAAACAAGGCGATTGGGCCGGGATCGCCACCATGGCGATCGGATTGTCGGCATTCCAGACGGTGCTGGAGGAGGGCAACAAGGATGACTGGTTTTCCTCGCCCTTCATCCTGCGCCTGGCGGCGGTCGCGCTGGTGAGCCTGTCGCTGTTCGTCGGAATCGAGCTTTCGATCGAGAAGCCCTTGATCCGGCTGCGGCTGTTGGCGCAGCGCAATTTCGGCTTCGGTACCATCGCGGTGACGTTGCTCGGTTTTGCGCTGTTCGGATCGGTCTACATCCTGCCGGCCTATCTCGGCCAGGCGCAGGGCTACAATGCCGAGCAGATCGGCGGCGTTCTGGCCTGGACCGGCCTGCCGCAGTTGGTCTTGATTCCGCTGGTACCAAGACTGATGCGACGCTTCGATACGCGCTACATCGCCATGACCGGCCTGTTGATCTTCGCCTATAGCTGCTTCATGAATACGGCGATGTCGCCGGATTATGCCGGCGACCAGCTCTGGATCCCCAACATCGTGCGCGCCATCGGCCAGGCCATGGTGCTGACGCCGCTGACGTCGGTAACGACGGGCGAAATAGCGCCGCAGGATGCCGCGGCGGCGTCCGGGATCAGCAACATGCTGCGCAATCTCGGCGGCGCCATCGGCACCGCGGTGCTCGCCACCGTGATCACCAAGCGCGAGCAGTTCCACTCCAACATCATCGGCCAGTCGGTGACGCTCGGCCGCGAGGAGGTCCGCAACCGGATCGCGGACCTGACCGGTTATTTCATGAGCCACGGCGTCCCCGATCCCGCCGCGGCCCAAGCGCAAGCCATCGTCGCGCTCGGCAAGACGGTGAAACACCAGGCGCTGGTAATGGGCTTCAGCGATACCTTCGCCCTGCTCGGCATCGTGCTGGTGCTTGCCGCCGCCGCCGTCACCCTGACCCGCAAGGTGAAGGCCAGCGGGGCCGGCGCGCATTAGTCGGCGCATCCTCGATTCGAGTCACAAGAATTAGGTTTCGTAGGACAGGTTGAGCTCTTCGCGAAACCCACCAATTTGCGCGACCGCGATGGGTTTCGTGACCAATTCGAACATGCGTCCGATCTGGTCACGCTACCCATCCGAACTCCAGACTGCGTGCAATTTGAAGATGGCCAGGTGGACCGATGCGCCCGCCACAACTTCAACCGTCATCCTCCGCGTAAGCGGGGGATCCAGTACGCCGCGGGCCGTCGACGTATCACTGGCGTCTCTGGAATACTGGATCGCCCGGTCAAGCCTGGTCAAGCCGGGCGATGACGATCTGAGTTGGGGCAACCGGTGCGCCCACTTCTCCAAGCGTGCGCCCCAATTGCTAATTCACTTTGTCAAACAGCCAATTCCAGTCGCACCTAAACGCCCCGCGGCGCCAAGCGCCCGGGCTTTTGCTGGAACGTCTCGCCCTTGAGATAAAGAGGGCGCGGGGAATGCCGCGATGCCCAGAGGCACCCGCGGCTCGTGTGCAAGAAAACGGCCGTACGCACACGAGGTAGTGCGAGGCACCGGATCATCCGGCATTCCCCACGCAATGGTTTTACGGTTTATCAACGTGCTCTCCCCGGCGAGATAAGCTCTATTGCCACCGTCGCCTTCGGATTAGCGGCTTGTTCAGCCCGGTTGAGCCGAACGAAAACCTTCCAAAGACTTGACACCAGCCTTGGGTGCCAGGACCACACGCCTTCCCCGTACGCTTCAGCGCCGTCGTCTAGCCTGCGAGGTATTCGCTCACGAAAGATCATTCCGCCCTGCGACCCACCGCACGCCTGACGCTGCCGCGTCCACCGCATCTCATCCCGCGCTTCCTGACGATCGCGATACGCCCCTCTTTGTGGGATAAGACAAAAGTGCTTATAGAGCTTCTCGAACATAAAGGAAACGGAAAGATTTTTTGAATTCAGTATTGACAGCTCCGAAACACCAGATTCCAGGCGGTCGGACCGCCGGCTTTTGTGGACGGCGGCGGTCGCTTAGATCCGCCGTGGCCCGTCGCGGAGCCGAATTACCTTTGTCGGGCACCACGTGGGCGACAGGTCTTGCCGCTGGCGCCCGCGCGGCGCTGCATTGGTTTGCTTCCGTCCCAGATCGAACTCTGGCTAAGTGAGACCGGGTTTTCTTCAAATGGCTCTGCCGATAGAGTGATGTCCACGCGTATCCTTGCGCGTTGCCCCGACGCCGTCTTGCCGTCGATAATCGGATCAACAGCCGACCGTCGAACGAGGTCAGTGGTGCTTCGCCGAGATTTGCTCAAATTCATGACGCCGATATCGGCGCTGATCTCTTGCCGCTCGGCCGCGAAAGCAGCAGTTCCGCCGGCTCAAACGGCCAGTGTTTTGTGGAAGCCTATCGGCCCAGTTACGGCGCAGCTCCCCGCGTTCGAGGGTTTCACGGATTGCGTCCCGGATATCATCGGCAGGATCGGCAGCCGGATCGATCTCGCCATCTTCACCGAGGGCAACCATTTTCCTGCGCTGCTGAGTAGCCAGGTTTTGGAACCATTTCGCAACTGGGCTCTCCGCGACAGCCGTTACGCCATGTTGCCGCTCGAAAACATCGTCGTCGTGACCCTGCCTCAGCCCGTTATCGTCTCAATGATCAATCATGGCGGCATCGTTCTGGGCAATATGACACTCAGTGTCGCTCGGGAAAGTGCCTTCTATCCTGATGTCGTGATGGGAGGCCAAGCTCCATTGAAGGCTTTGGCAAAGACCGAGATCATAGGTCAACCGGCCCGTATTTTTGCAAAGAGCCGAGGACCTGCTCTCCTGGTGCAAGCCGGCAATCCGCTCGGCATTTCGGGCCTCGATGATCTCATTCGGCCCGGGATACGCCTTGTGCTGGCTTCAGGGAAGGAGCCCGGGGCCCGAGAACAGTATTTCTCAGCGTTGGATGCGCTCATGGGGCATGATCGCTCGACGCTGGCGCGGCAGCACGAAATCGTTGATTTTCCCGGACGACTTGGCATTCAGCATCGCGACGTTCTGCAGGCTCTATCCATCGACGCCGCCGATGTCGGAATCATTGTCAGCCATCTCGCGGAGTATTTTGCGCTGACCTATCCGGGGATCTGTCGGATGATTCCGATCCCGGCAGCGGACAGGTTTGCATCCACGATCGCACTGGCTACCGTGACAAGGCCACTTAGACAGGCGGCGGCTCAGGCCTTCAGCGAATTCTTTCTGGGCATTGCGCGCAACGTCTATCCGCAGCACGGATTTGCTCAGATGGATCCGGCTGAATATGGAGCGATCCTAAATCTTGAATAGGAACCAGCTGGGTGGCCCACCCCTCGACTTTCGGGGTTGTGATCCTTGCCATTTCTAGCCGCCGCGAAATCCCCTCGCCATCGTTCCGATGATGGCACCGCTTAAGCTGGCCATGTTGGCGACATTATCGGACGGCGCGCCGAACAGCCGGACCACCAGTTGCCGAATGATGGCAGCGGCGGACCGCAACGGACAATTGCCTGCCGGGTGCTTATTCTCCATGACCGATCCACCTCCAGGCTTCAGCTTGGCGATGAAAACCGTATTGTGCTGGATACATCCGCGGCGGTCGATCAACGGGGTCGCAGCTCGTAGGGTGCATTGGAGCCGAAGGCGTAATGCGCCATTTTGGCGATGCATAACGGCGGATCAAGATTCGCCCTACGAGTTTTGCGTGCTACGGCGGACAAGCCGGCTCCAATCCGCCCTACGCGCTGCCAGCTCGGAGATCGTCCAGGGCAGGGAGGTGATCACGCAACGGGTGATTGACACTGACTGCTCTCTGGGCCAAATTTTCAGCTTGGTAGATACGACCTGCCGCTTGCGCCCCTCGGGGTACGGTGAACGTATCGCGGCTTTCCATGGCCTTGGCCATAGCCCTTTTGCCCGAACGAACGGGTCAGCAACGCAAGCCCTGGCACCCCTGTTTCGTTCAAGCAAAGGATGAAGATATGCGCGACTTCCGCGACGCTAAAGCCATGGCCCGCACCCTGCGTGCGGCGCTGGCTGCCAAAGGTCTCAAGATCACGATCAGCCAAGCCCTCGAACTCATCGCGGAGCTATTTGGCGAGGCTGACTGGAATACGCTGGCTGCGGCCATCCGTGCGCAGGAGACGGCTCGGCGCCATGACGCCTCGCCGCCTCCGAGGGCCGAAGCGGCTTCGACACCGGGGGCTTTCGTCCGGGGCGTTTTATTTTCCCCCGCCTTTGAGTCGACCCGCCAGCGGGCCCTCGCCAACGCCCACCAGCGAAAACACGAGCACGCGACGCTGGAGCATCTCGTGCTCGCTCTGACCGACGATGAAGATGCTTCGGCGGTCATGAAAGGCTGCAAGGTCGATCTTGCCGCGCTCGAGCGGCATCTCACCAACTATATCGACAACGAGCTGAAACCACTGGTGATCGACGACGTCCGCGATGCCAGTCCGACCGCTGCCTTTCAGCGCGTCATCCAGCGCGCCGTGATCCAGGTCGAGTCGTCGGGCCGCGAGGAGGTCACCGGCGCCAACGTTCTGATCGCGATCTTCGCGGAGCGCGAGAGCCATGCTGTCTATTTCCTGGAGCAGCAGGGCATGAGTCGCTACGACGCCGTCACCTATATCAGCCGCGGCATCGTCAAAGGGAGCGGAGACGCGCCAACGAGTTCGCGCGAGGCCACCACGCCGGTGCCGGCCTCATTGACCCCGCGCGAAGAGCGCGTGCTGCGCATGCGCTTCGGCATCGGTACCAACACCGACCACACGCTGCAGCAAGTCGGCGAGCAGTTCTCGGTGACCCCGGAGCGCATCCGCCAGATCGAGACCAAGGCGCTGCGGAAACTGAAGCATCCCTCAAGGTCGGGGAAGCGGCGGCCACCCAGGAATCGGAAACCGCCCAAAAACACCCCTCCCGCGCCGCCAAAATGAGACGTGTCCGTTGTGATCGCCCGGGGTCTCGTGGTGGCGCCTGGCTCGGGGGGGGCGGAGCGCAGTCCGTAGGGCGGGTTGGAGCCGAAGGCGTAACCCGCCATCTTGGCCATCATAACGGCGGATCATGATCCGCCCTACGAGTTGATCGCGGATCACCCGAGGCGGAAGTCCGTGCCGAGGGTGAGGCGTGTGAGCCTGTCCGATGTGGATGAACATCCAGAGTAAAGGGTCCGGTATCAGCGCCTGAAAATCCCAAATGTTTCCGAGTTGAATTCAAGGCTGGCTTCGGGAATACCGCTGTTGCTGATCGGCTGAAAAGTCCATTAGCTCTTCAGCAGAGGTTTGATCCTCTTTTCAAACTCCTCGAACGAGTTGTCGCCCTCGAACATCTCGCCATTGATGAAAAAGGTCGGCGTCCCCCGGACCTTCAGAACCTTGACGGCGAACTCCCTGTCGGCGGTGAGTTTGTCGATCAGGGCCTGATCCTTGAAGCAGTCTTCGAAAGCCTGCTGGCTGAGACCGGCCTGTTTGCCGACCAGCTTCAACGTTTCCACGGTCTTCTCCAAGAAGACGTTCTGCTGCCTGAACAATATGTCAACAATGGCGAAGTATTTGCCGCAGTCATCCTTGGCAATGCGGCGCGCCAGCATCGAACCCGCCGCATCACTGGGATTGCGCGGAAATTCGCGGAACACATAACGCACCTTCCCGGTGTCGATATACTCCGACTTGATCTTCGGAAATACGTCGCGGTTGAAGTCCGCGCAGTGCGGACAGGTCAGCGATGCATATTCGATGATCGTCACCCTGGCGTTGGCGGGACCGAGCGCCATATCCGGCAGCGACACTGGCTTCGCGACATCGGACGGTCCTTGCGCCATCGCGTCTGCGATCAGCCGAAGCGGTGATAAATCAACGAGAGCGACAAGCCCTATCAGCGACAGGGCGTCGATGAGGGCGCGGCGGGTGATAGTCAACGGTTTGCTCCCAGATCGTCGGCATCGGGTTAAGTCACAGCTTTAGCGGCGCCCGAAACATTCATAAAACGACTTTGATAGCTGATGAGCATAGCGCGAAAATATCAGGGCGCGAGTCCGAAATCCGGCACATCGCGAAATGTTGCACCTCCTCTCAGGCGACGGTGCTGGGGACCGCCGCAGAGCCGTTACCGCCGTTGGATAAAGGGGGCCTTCGGTCCGGCCGCCTTTTCGTCGATCTGCTCAAGAACGAGCAGCAATATGCGCGACAGGCCTATCCCTTTGGCCTTTGATGCGTCGTTTCCAATTGCCGTCCTGGCCGCTTCATGCGTGCAGCAAACGAAGATCACTCAGGAATCGGATAGCCCTTCCACAACCATTCCAGCGCCGTCGGCAGGGTTTGCGCGATGGTCGGGCGATCGACGTGCCTGGCGTTGCGCGCGAACAGGAACTGGTAGTGGTAGCCTTTGTCGGCCAGCACCTTCGCCATCAGCTCGTTCGACAAGGTCCAGTCGTGCATGCCGTCGGCGAGGACCGGGTTGGGATAGAACAGGTCCTGGTCGCCGACTTCGAACCAGAAGCGGATCGGCTTGGTGGGCGCGCTGGGAATCAGCGGCGCGCCGGGCGGTTCCGAGGCCGAGAGCACGCCCGCCTTGATGTTGAGGTTGGGACTGGTCGGGCCCGCCCACGCGCTGTGATATTCCCAGGCCCCGCCGCGCAACGACGGATCGTGCGGCCATTGCTGGTTCACCACTGTCGGCGAAAAGGCCAGCACCCGGCGATAGAGCTCGGGATGGAACCAGGCCATGGTGAAGGCCGCAGCGCCGCTTGAGCTCAAGCCCATGCTGGCGCGGCCGTCCGAGTTCTTCGTGAGTTTGACGTCGGCCTGCTGCTCGACGAGCGGAAGTACCTCGCGTTCGACGAATTGGGTGTAGGTGCCCGACACCGTGTCGTACTCGCGGCCGCGCTCGCTGCCCTGGGCGTCCTGGCCGCCGTTGCCGATCTGGATGGCGATCATCGGCGGCACGCGGCGCTGCGCGATCAGGTTGTCGAGGATGGTGGCGAGGTCCTTGTAGGCGGTCGAGCCGCCGTCGCCGATCACGATGAACGGCGCCTCCGTGCCGCGCACATAGCGCGCCGGCACATAAACGTCGATCGTGCGCGTCCAGGTGCCGGGATGGCTCGTGGTGACGACCATGTTTGACTTGTCGCCTGGCGCCGTCATCGCCACCATGATCGAGCCGTTGTTGCAGCCGGCCGGATCGTCGCGGATCAGACCGGGGTTGTAGATCACGCTGTCCTTCGACGACAGGGTGAAAGAGGTGACCGCGCCGCGCGGCACGTCCTCCTTGGCGACGGTCTCGGGGGCGGGCGCGTGGGTCGGACCAATGATGAAGTTCCCTTCGGCGCCGGACGGCGGCAGTGTGCCGTCGGGCAGCTCGGTTGCGCGCGGATAGTTCGGATTCGACGGATTGCGCGTCGGCGGCGCTGTTTTGAAATCGAGGCCCGTCGTGTCGATGAAGAAAGGCGCCGCCTCGTCGCTGGTGTTGGCGCCGGCGGGAACGGCCATGTTTTGGGTGACGCAGGCCGTCTCGCCCCGGGCGCCCGGTATGAGCCAGGCGGCCAACATCATCGTCCCCGCGAAGACGGCCAATATGTTGTTCATTTTCTTCTCCCGAAGAGGGCGAGTCTTATGGGCTCGTCTTGCCGGGAAGTATGTCGAGCGGCCGGCGGCCGGTCAATTCCGATGCAACCTCTGCGCGGTCCCGCATCCGAGAATGGCATTTGGCTTCCAGGATTGTCTGCATTTCGGTTTGCGGCTTTTGATCTGGCTCGCGGTCTTGATGGAATATAGATCCTTCATGCACGTTTAGATTTCCTGGGGGTCATCGCCGCGGCGTCGCAGCCTCATGGCCCGGAGCCGGTCTGCGAATTTTTTTCGCGTGTGTGAACTGGCTCACATTTGGCGACGCGCGACCGAGGCAAGCTCTCCCACCTGGAGCTGTTTTCCTGTGTGGCTTCAATGCCGGATTGAACGAGCGGTAGATCCGCGAATCCCGGCGTTGCGGGTCGGAACTTTCCGGGAGCGCCATGTCCAAACTCGAGGTATTTCTCAGTCACAAGGCCAAGGATGGCGCGCTGGCAAAAAAGGTTCAGAAGGCGCTCTGCTCGGTCATCCCCGATCTTGCCATCTTCCTGTCCGAGGAGATTCCCAAGTCCGACGACTTTCGCGAGAACATCTGGGGGTCGCTGGAGAAGGCCAAGTTCTTCATCCTGCTGTACACCGATCCCAGCGACGACTGGTCCTGGTGCTTCTACGAGGTGGGCGCCTTTCGCAGCATCTGGCGCCATGAGGCCAGGAACCGTCACCCGATCTACTGCCTTCATTCCAGGGAATCGCTGCCGCCGGGTCCGCTGGCGAACCTGCAGACCATCAGGGCCGAAAATGTCGACATCCAGCGCTGGCTGGAGGACATGTGCAAGCTTGTGAAGCGGAGAGCCCCTCCGGACAAGAAGGCAAAGCTGGCCGCGGAGCAGATCGAGGCCGCGCTCAAAGCGCGAAGCATTCTCGAAGAGCGGACGATCAAGCCCTTTATCTGGATTGAACCGCGCTGGCCGAAGGGCAAACCGGGCAACTTCAACATCGCCAAGCTACCTGAGATCCCGCTGGACGACGCCACCGTCTCGATCGACAGCGAATCCGCCACCAAGCTGGGTTTTGGCAATGTGCCGGACGGGCTGCATCTGATGCAGTTCCTGCAGATGCTGGATTGCGACAGCGGCGATCTGCGTTCGCCCCGACCCTACTGGATCACGCGGTTCTACAACTCGCTAACCAAGGCCATCAACGGGAATCTTTTGTTGCAGGAGTTGGCCTATTTCCGGCACGAGAGCGGCAGCATTCTTCGACCCATCGTGGCGAGCGCATCGAAGAGCCGCGATGGCACGCTCTGCCGATTGAAGGTGCTTTTCATCCAGGCCTTCAGCCCGCCGCTGACCGACCATCCCTCTTCCGTGCAACGGCTTGCCGACGGCCTGCGGCTGGGCGTGCGCACCCGGATCGAGATCATCGACGGATTTTCCGGCAAATTGTCGCGGATCTTTCGCGACAAGACCCAAAGCGAAATCGAGAGCGATCAAATTGCCCGCAACTACCGGGCGGGCCGCCGCGTCATCGAAGCGCTTGAGACCATTACCGAAGAGGCCCAGGCGCACGGGATACGACCGGAGGAGGCTCCGCCAATTCTGTTCGCCGATCCCATGGACCAGGCGAGCTATGAACAGGTCCGCACCGACTCGCTTCGGATCTGGCAAAGACTGAAGATCGTGGCAGAACTCGAGGACAAGGCCGGCACCGGCAATTACCCCGAGACCGAGCAGCTTCTAGGCGAACTTAAGGCGGTCAACGACCGCTATCTCAGAATAGCCATCCCGCGCATCAATGAACTCCTGGTCCCGGACATGAGCGGCAAACGACCGGGTACGGCAGGTCCGCCGAAACAGGCGACCGACCGATCGGTGGCGGCCGCAAACGGGCCAATACTCCCGATCGAAACGTCGGTGCACGAGTGTCAAATCGAGCTGCGGTGACGCCGGTCTGACAACGGCATCCCGCCGACGGCGGCGCCGGCCGCGGATGGCGATCACCCTGCGCAAGGCTGCCGCGCGTCTATTCCGGATGACCGATCAAGCTCCAGCTTCAGCTTGGCGATGAAAACCGTATTGTGCTGGATACATCCGCGGCGGTCGATCAACGGGGTCGCAGCCGTCGAGCGCATGAAGTTGCGAACCTGGGAGCGCGCGGTGGTCTTGCCGCGACGGGATGTCGACGATCCATGGATGAACACCAGATAGGGCCGGCCCTGGCGCTGTGCCTCTTCGAGACTGGCCCTGACGAGACTGGTCACGCCAGCCATCGCCTCCCCATAGGACATCTTTGCAGGGTCGCGCTTGCCGAAATGCAGATCGACTTCATCCGATTGAGAGAAGCCCAATTGCGATCTGAATTTCTCCCAATGGCCCAGATCCGTGTGAAACTTCGCTGACATAATCCTTGCCGTGTTGAAACATGGGCCGCGCCGCTCGCCCTGGACGATGGCTCGATAGGTCTCCTGCAGCATGCCTGATTCGGGATCATCCTTACTTCTTCACGGCAAGATCGATCCTCACCGAGGCGCTGGGCGCTGCGCCGAGCCTCATCGGATCATTCCGGAAGGCCTGCTTTGCGCAGTCCATCCACCAGGTGCTCCATGTCTTCGGCACGTTTGAGGCACGATACCTGTTTCTGGGTTCCGCCAATGCTGTAAGTCGGATTCAGACGCATAACCTTTGCTGACTCTGCCTGAGCATCTTCCGACCGTCCCAGCTGAGCGTAGGTCGCGGCGAGGAAGGCATGGCCGTACTGGTGATTGGGAGCCCGGCCGATCGCTTCGCTCAACCAATTTTTCGCTTCTTCAAACTCTCTTATAAAATAATAAGCGATACCCGCCATCAGCGGCGAAAAATGCGGATGAAATGGATCAAGACGCATTTGGATCTTGGCGATCGCTATGGCCCTGGCCGGTTCTCCCACCGAGTAAAACACATGCGCAAGACGATAATCCGCGAAATTGGGATTCAGCGCGCTCGCTCTTTCGGCGGCGGCGGTCGCTGCATCGAAGTCGCGTTTGCGAGTCAAATTGTATCCCAATTCCGCGTAAGCTTCGGGTAAGTTCGGATTGAGCTCTATCGCCCTGCGCGCGAGTTTGATCGCGAGGTCGAGGGCAGCCGGGCTCAAATACTCGTCGTTCAAGGGGTTCAGCCAGGCCACCCGATGGGTGCTGGCCAGCATCGCATAGCAACGTGCATAGCCCGGGTCTATGGCCAGCGAATCCGCGAGACGCCGTCGCGTCTCCAATAGATATTCCGGTTGCCACGACGACTGGAAAGACACCCAGGCTGCGCCGGCACGCATGTAGTGATCATAGGCCTGCCAGGTGGCGGGCGGCTTCAGGAGGGTGCGTTCGGCTTCCGCGACATTTACATGCGCGACAAGTACCCCGGCGATTGTGCGCGCGAGGTCGTCTTGAATTGAAAATATATCCTTCAGCTGCTGGTCATATCGCTCTGCCCAGCGATGAATGCCCGTTCCAGCATCGATCAGCTGCGCATTGATGCGGACCCGATCCTCACCCCGGCGAACGCTGCCCTCCAGAACATATCGGACGCCAAGTTCTCGACCCACCTGGCGCAAATCGACGGCCTTGCCCTTGTACTGGAAACTCGAATTGCGCGCGATCACGAACAGGTCGGAAAAGCGGGACAATTCGGTGATGATGTCCTCCGAAATGCCGTCAGCGAAGTACTCCTGCTCCGGGTCGCCGCTCATATTCTCGAAGGCCAGGACAGCTATCGATGGCCGGTCCGGAAGCACAAGCACGGCTGGAGCCGCGGTCTGGTCCAGCCACACCCGATAGACCCGAACCGGCCGCGCAATGTTCTTGAGCTGATGCTCGCCGTTGTCTTCGAAGGTGATATCGAGCTTATCCTGCGTGTCTTCGCGCACGCGATGCGATACGCAGATACCGCCCGGTTCGCAGAGCGACTCGAGCCGCGCAGCGACATTGACGCCGTCGCCAAAGATGTCGCCCCCGTCGATGATGATGTCACCCACATTGATGCCGATGCGAAATTCGATCCGCTTTTCCATTGGCAGGTTGGTGTTCCGGGTGATCATGCCGCGCTGTATCGCCACGGCGCATCGCATCGCATTGACGACGCTTGCAAACTCGACCAGCAGTCCATCGCCGGCACTTCTGATGATCCGCCCACCGTGCCCCTCGATCTCGGGGTGCACGAGATCGGACATGTGTTGGCTCAGCCGGGAGTGCGTTCCCTCCTCATCGGCTCCCATAAGACGACTGTAGCCTGCCACGTCGGCTATAAAAATGGCACTCAGTCGCCGTTCAACACGGTCCGCCGCCATAAAGCTCGTCCGATCGATCCGATTTGGAGCCTGACTCTATGGTCAGATGGGGCGGCTGTCTATCGAGCGCCGTACCCGAGCCACGCCAGTTCGATGTGGAAACTAGCCAGCACCAGCGGGCGCAGGCGCGACCGACTGTCGCGCCTGCTGATGCCCGCTTGGGGATGTTCGATTTCCGGCGGCTCACTCCGGCAGAAGGTTCAGCGCGGGGGGCCGCGTCCCGGGGAGCCGCCTTGGTCGATCCGCTGGCGCAGGCATAATGACCGGTCTGATCAGAGCGCCATCAATCGACGTTCAAGATGTCACCTTGTCACGAAACCGTCGTCACAAGAAAGTTGACCCGGCAACCATCAATTCATACGCGGCCGGATAGGCTTCAATCGCGTCGACCTTCAGGCAGCTTTTGTTGACTCGCACGACCGGGATCAGCGCTTCGCCTTCTTCTCAACCACCTTAAGCGCCTGGTCGACGCATTTCAGCGAATCGTTGACACCCTTGAGCTGCGCCTGAAGTGCATCCTTGCGCTTCCGCAAATCCCTCAAGAGGGTCTTCTTTTGTGCGGCACTCAATGACTCGAAGTCGACGAGATCCGCGGAAATGATGCACATCGCTACCTCCCAATGGCTGATCCGATTTGATAAATTGAACAACTGGATTGTCGACAATACCGAAGCGATAATCAAGCCGCAGGTAATCAGTTTCTGCAACATTTTGGGTCTTGCACCGCGACTGATTCCTTATTCAGCGACGATGCCGGTCTCGGCGCCTCACAATCGGAGCTCGGCCAACCGGCCAAGCTGCGTCGCCGGGTTTGCGGCCGCTTTCGCCAGGATTGCCGTATAATCAGCCGTCCAATGCTCGACGGTGTTAGGTTCGAACAGGTTGGTTTTATGCCCGCATATGCCGGTAATCCCGGTCGGGGTCTCCTTGAGAGTGATCGAAAGCCAGGCCCGATCGATCGGCATGGCCGATCGCCCTTCCTGATACTCGAATGGCCCGGCCGTTATGCCTGGCAGCCTAAGAGGTCGGCGAAACGCCGCCTGGAGAGCAAAATAAACTTGAACGAGCGAGGCGGAGTGCAAACCGGCTTCTTTCGCGAGCCGGCTGACAATCGTGTCGAAGGGAAGCTCCTGTCTGGCATAGGCCTCCAGCACGGCCTCGCGGACGCGAACCAGCGCTTCGTCAAAAGTCAGATCCGCACCAAGTTGGGTCCGGATGAGCGTGGTGTTGGCGAACGGGCCGATGACGCGCTCCGTCCCAGGCCGACACCGGTTGGCCATCGAGGTCGCCACGCAAATATCATTACGTCCGCTTTTTTGCAGCAGCAGCGCTTTGAACCCGGCGAGCAGAATCATGAACCGGGTCACGCCCCGGCTTCTGCTTAAAGCGTTCAGGTGCGCCATCAGATCATCCGATATCTGAAATCGCTGCTGGGAAACAGGCGAGATGAGCTCGTCTCCTGCATTGCTTCTCAGAGCTGCAAATGGTGGCAAGGCCTGGTCCAAACGCCGCTTCCAGTAGTCGTATTGTCCGTTGGCCTCGCCACGCGTGGACCATCGACGCTGCCAACGAGCAAAGTCGGAAAACTGAAGCGGCGGTTCGGTTAGCTCCGCCTTCCTGTCCTCGATTGAGGCCGCATAGAGTTCCGAGAGCTCCTCCATGAAGATGGCCATCGACCAGCCATCAATGATGCTGTCATGCAGCACCAGAAGCAAAACGTGGTCATCGGCATCGAGCCTTAGCAGGGTGGCACGAAACAGCGGCGCGCGGTTCATCGCGATCGGCTCCAGACATTCCTGCTCGGCCTCCAGCGCCGCCCTGGCAAGAACGAGTTCCCTGGCCCTGCCATTTCTGCCGGACATTTGGATCGCGAGATCCTTCACGACCAGCAACGATTTGACGTTGAGGCTCGGCAGAACCCGCGCGACCGGGACTTCGTCCTGCCAGATGAATTCCGTACGGAGCGAGCCGTGCCGGCGCACGACCTCGGCAAGACTCCGCTCCAGCGCTTGAACGTCTAAGGATCCGCGCAATCGATAACCGAACGGTAGGTTGAATTGCGGCAGTCCCGGCAGTTCCCGCTCGATCCGCAGCATGCTTTCTTGCACACTTGAAAGCGGCTGCGCACCATCGCTCTCAACGTGTGCAATTTCCACGGGCGGATCGACCAATCCCGACGAAACCTCGGCTGTGCCCATTTCGAGACGACGCGCGAGAGCCGCAGCGGTCGGCGCACGGAAGATATCATCGAACGATAAACTGACGCCAAAACCCTCCTCGAGACGCAGGATCATCTGCATCATCGTGAGTGAATCCACACCGAGCGCGAAGACGTCCTGTTCAATGCCAATCTGATCGATGCGCAGGATATCCGCCCAGATCTTGGCCAGTCGCCCCTCCAATTCTGAATGGGACGGCGTTTGCCTGCCGCCCTGCCGCTCTGCCGTTGCCGCGATCCCGGAAAACGCGGCTGCAAGTTCTTTGCGCTTGATCTTCCCGCCGCCGCCTTTCGGGATCTCCGGCACAATCCAGACGAGCCCGGGCACCTTGAACCCGGCCAGTCGTTGTCGGGCAAAGTCTCGGATATTCTGCGCGTCCACCTTCGCATCCGGACGCAGCACGATGGCGGCGGCGACATCATCGCCCAGCCGTGCGTGGGGTACGGCGAAAACAGCGGCTTCGCTCACGCCGGGATGGCTCAGCAAAGCCGCCTCCACCTCGGCCGGAGCAATCTTCTGAGCGCCCTTGTGGATGATCTCCTTGATACGACCGACAATGTAGAGATACCCCTCCGCATCAAGGTATCCGAGGTCGCCGGTCAGGAACCACCCGTCCCGGAATGCGGACGCGGTCGCAGCAGGATCATTGTCGTAGCCCCTGGTTATGGTGGGACCTCGCAGAGCGATCTCGCCATGCTCGCCGGACGGCAATCGCCGCCCCTCACTGTCCAGAATGGCGATCTCGGGCCCCGCCGCTTGCCCGACCGAACCGGGCTTTCGCCGCTGCAATGGATTCGCGGCAATCTGGGTAGCCGCTTCCGTCATGCCGTAGGTGTCGATTACGGGGACGCCAAAGAGGGTTTCCAGCTGGTCGAGCACTTCCGGCGCCAGGGACGTGGAAGCCGAACGAACCAATCGCAAGGAAGAGCCTCGTGCATCTTCCCTCAAGGCAGCAGGCGCCGATAATATGGCGCGATGGATGGCCGGCACCGCCGTGTACCAGGTTGGTCGAAACTCCGTCAGGCAGGCGAAGAAACCCGTCACCTCGAATTCCGACATGCAGACCACGCTTGAGCCGGATGTCAGCGCCGCCAGAACTCCGGAGATCAAGCCGTGCCCATGGTACAGAGGCAACACGCTCAGCAGACGGTCCCGGGACTCAAGTGCCAACGCATCGCCAACGTTGCCGGCCGACAGACAGACGCTCGCATGGGTCAGGGGGACCGTCTTTGGCCACGATGTGCTGCCTGAGGTCAAAAGAAGGTACGCATCGTCCGTGCTGGATCCAAATTCATTCTCCACCGCGGCCCGCGGCGCTTGACCGGCGATCGTGAACGCGCCCGCGGGACCGTGAAGCCGAGGCGACAGATCGATGACGGGAATGCCGAGAATTTGGGCGGCCCGACGGCTGGCCGCATTCAAATCAGTAGACGTCAACAGCGCCGCAAGCTGCAATTGGTCGAAATAGCGCTGGTATTCGTCACAGGTGAAGCCGGGATTGAGCGGGACACAAACCGCGCCAGCGGCAACCGTAATCATCGCGACCGCAGCCTCCGGTCCGCCCGGCAATACGACCGCGACTTTATCGGCGGAGCGGAGCCCGATGCCGCGCAGCTCGCGAATCACGTATCTGGCTTGGACCCACAGCGCGCCAAATGTCATCGGTGGCCGTCCGCGGGCAAGAATGGCCGGGCGGTCGGGCGCGTTTTGCTGATGATGAGAGAGGAGATCCTGGAGGCACGAAAAGCAATGTCTTGCGGTGCTATTGCGTGGCATCTTGTGGTGCAAGTCGTCCGTAATCTTTGGCAAAGGCCTCCCCCCTCGTCGTCAGCGCTCGGTCATGATGCCGCGCTGAGGCGGTGCTGTTGATCGCTGAAGCCAGCGATCATGCCGCAGGCGGCGCGATCAGATCAATCGAGCTCTGGAATACTGGATCGCCCGGTCAACCCAAGGTCAAGCCGGGCGATGACAGCCGATCTCCGGATCACCATCCCTCCCCTCACCGCGCCAGCAGGTTGGTCTTGGCCAGATCGAGACTTCGTCGCCGCGGCTGCTCATCACGGCGCGGACTCGACTAGCGGCCCGTGACGGCAGCTCCAACGACTGGCGCCTGGAGTCTACGAGGGATCCGAAGCCGCCGTCGCAGCGGCTCGCCTCGGCCGGCGCACGGCTCGCACCTTGCCGCTGCTTCCGCCTCCGCAGAAGAATTGATCGCCGCCATCGGACTCGAGCCCCGACACGCTAACTCCGGACGGCATCTCAAGCGTCTCCAGGACCTCGCCGGTGCGAGGATCAACCTGCCTCAAATCGCTTTTGTCACCTTCCCACGTGCCGTGCCAGAGCTCGCCGTCGACCCAGGTCACCCCAGTGACAAAGCGCTTGGACTCGATGGTGCGAAGGATCGCGCCGGTCCGGGGATCGACTTGATGGATCTTGCAGTCCCGATACTGCCCCACCCAAAGCGTGCCTTCGGCCCACGCCAGCCCGGAGTCACCGCCGCCACCGGGCGCCGGGATCGTGCCAAGTACGTGGCCGGTCTCCGGATCGATCTTGTGGATGCGATCCTCGGCGATCTGATAGAGATTCCGCCCGTCGAAAGCCGTCCCTGCGTGCGAGACGACATCGATCGAGCGCGCCGTCTTCCCGCTCGCGGGGTCGAGGGCATTCAGCTTGTCTCCGCTGGCAAACCAGACGTGCTGACCGTCATAGGTGACCCCGTTCACGCGCTCGACGTCCGGAAAAGGTCCATACTCACGGACGATTTCGGCCTGTGATGGCTTCATGCTTGTCTCCCCAGATATTTGTTGATGGCCTCCTTGTTAGCCGTTCGGCGGCTGAGCTGGGAGTAACAAGGTTGTCGTGAATCCCGGTAGCGGCGGGGTCATCCAGCGAAGCGCCCGCCCACGGCCGAACGGCTGCACCTTGCCGGCTGCCGCAAGCGAATCGAGGGCTCGCTGCACCGTCCGCGGACTGGCTCCAAGCGCGAGCGCCAGGGCCGAGCTTGACCACGATTCACCGTCGGTGAGGAAGGCGAGCAGCGCCGCATGCTGCTCTTCGACCGGTGGCGCGAGCACCACGACCTCGCGGCCGTGGCGCGGCGCCAGCGTAAAGCCTTGCTTCGTCGCGCGCACGTCCGCGAGCTTCCGCAGCTCAACGCGAAGCCGCCCGACTTCGACCCGCAACCGCGCCCGATGCGATTGATCGGCGTGCTTGCCACGGAAGGCGCGTGCGATGAGCTGGCTTCTCGGAACGTCTCCGGGCCAGGCTTCGCCCAATGCGCGCGCGAGCGCGAACAATACCGGGCGCGTCGCCAGCGAGACCACCGTGCGTGCGTCGCGCACGACATAGCGGCAGGCGTCGACGACGAGCGCCTCCGACGCCAGCAGCGCTTCAACTTCCTCGAGCAACAGCAGCCGCTCCTCGCCGCGCCCGGTCAGACGGGCCGCGGGCGTGTTGAGCACAAGGGATGCGCTTTCGACCTCCGCCCTCAGCGCAGGGATATCGGCGTCGCGCGCGGCCTGCTCCGCCCGGGCCAGCGCAACGCGCGCCGTCTTGGTCTGCAGGCGTCGCATCGCGATCCCCGCAACCACCAGCTCGTGGGCTGCCCTCGACGCCGGAGGAAACGGCGCCGGATCAAGTTCGGCGAGCGCGCGCTCGGCCTCGTCGAGGCGTCCGATCAGGAGCAGCCGCCGGATCGCGAGGTGCCGCGCCAGTGCCGCGTTCAAGTGGTCACCGTGCGCCTGCAGCGTCGCCCACGCCGCGTCGAGCGTCTTCGCGGGCCATCCGAGGTCGCGCGAGACGAGTGCGATCTCGGCCTCGGCGACGATGCATCTGGCGCGGGCCACCGCCTCTCGCGGACCGAAGGCGCGTGCCGCACTTCGTAACAGAGCCTTCGCGCGAACGAAATCGCCGAGCCGCGCCATCGCGATGCCCCGAAGCGCGAGCGCGGGCGGGTCGTTACGCAAGGCAACCCGCTTCAAAGCTCCAAGCAGGTCGCCCGCCGCCAGCGCACGCGCGGCTGCTGTCATCAGCGAGTCCATTCAAATCCCGTCACACTTGTCACTCTCACCGTCCGCTCTATCGATCCTATTCTATCACACGACGATAACTCATCACATCGCAGCCGAAGGCCGCTTTCATGTTCGACTGGACGATCCTTTCGCCTGGGTTTCTCACAGCCGTGGTCGAGTGGGCTGGAGCCGTTGTGACCGTGCTGACCGTCGGCCCCACCACTCGACGAAGCACACCCATGGGAGAGAACAACGATGCCGCAACGCCTGCCGCGAACCTGTGAAGCGTGGGTTGCAGTTCAGATTGAGGGTCGCTGTGCCGAACTCGATTTGGCGACTCCCGACACACTTGTCACTCCCGCCGCTCGACCCCCGGCGCCTAGATTAACTCACGACCAACACCAAAGGGAGTAGACGCACATGTCGGATATCTTGCACAAGGTCGGAATCAAGGCATCGTCGTCAGTCGATGCTTATCATGCGTTGAGCACCATTGAAGGCCTTGCAGGCTGGTGGACGCACGACACGCAAGGGGAAAGCAGGGTCGGCGGGATACTCAAATTCCGGTTTGGCGCCGGCGGTTTCGACATGAAGGTTCTGGAGCTTGATCCCGCCAAACGCGTGCTGTGGCAGGTGGTCGACGGACCCGAAGAATGGATCGGCACGACGATAAGCTTCGATCTCAGGCAGCAAGGCGACTGGACCATTATTTTGTTCAAGCACCAAGGTTGGAAGGAGCCCGTGGAGTTCATGCACCATTGCAGCACCAAATGGGGCGTCTTTCTGCTGAGCCTGAAGTCGCTTCTCGAAACCGGCAAGGGAGCCCCCTGGCCAAACGAAATCAAGCTCGACAGTTGGGAATAGCTGCGCCGCCGCCGGCCCCCTCTCCCCGCGATAGACGCGGGGCGAGGGGCCGGCGGCGACTCGGGCTCCCTCAGCGCGCCAACAGGTTGGTCTTGGCCAGATCGAGCACCTCGTCGCCGCGGCCGCTCATCACGGCACGAAGCACCCAGAGACTGAAGCCCTTGACCTGCTCGGCGGTAATGGTGGGCGGCATCGACAGCTCCTGCTTGGCGGTCACGACGTCGAGCACCGCCGGGCCGTCATGGGCCAGGATGTCGCGAATCGCCTTCGGCAGGTCTTCCGGATCTTCGACCCTGGCGGCATAGATGCCCATGGCGCGGGCCATGGCGGCGAAGTCGGGATTTTGCAGATCGACGCCGGACTCGATGAAACCCGCGGCCTTCATTTCGAGCGCCACGAAACCCAACACCCCGTTGTTGAAGATCACGACCTTCACCGGCAGCTTCATTTGTGTCAGCGTGATGAGATCGCCCATCAGCATGGCAAATCCGCCATCGCCCGACAGCGACACCACCTGCCGGCCGGGCTGCGCCGCCTGAGCGCCGATCGCGTGCGCCATGGCATTGGCCATCGAGCCGTGGACCCAGGAGCCGATCAGGCGCCGGCGTCCGTTCATGGCGAGATAGCGCGCCGCCCAGATGGTGGGCGTACCGACGTCGGCCGTGAACACGGCATCGTCGGACGCGATCTCGCTGAGCAGGCGTGCCAGATATTGCGGGTGGATCGGCTTGTTGCCGGGCGTGCCGCGGGCCAGTTCGTCGAGCCCGGCGCGGGCTTTCTTGTAGTGAGCGAGGCTGTCGTCGAGGTGCCTGCGGTCCTGCTTCGGGCTAAGCTTGGGCAGCAGCGCCTCGATGGTGGCGGCGACGTCGCCGACCAGGCCGAGGTCGAGCTTGCAGCGGCGGCCCAGATTTTCAGGGCGGATGTCAACCTGGGCGATCTTCGCGTCCGTCGGCAGAAACTGCTTATAGGGAAAGTCGGTCCCCAGCATGAGCAACACGTCGCAGGCGTGCATCGCGGCGTAGCCGGAAGAGAAACCGATAAAGCCGGTCATGCCGACGTCGTAGGGGTTTTCGTATTCAACGTGCTCCTTGCCGCCGAGCGCATGCACGATCGGGCTCTTGATGATCTCGGCCAGCCGCATCAGGGCGTCGTGGGCTCCCGCACAGCCGCGACCGCAGAACAGCGTGACACGCTTGGCGCCGTTCAACAGCTGCGCCAAGGCCGTCAATTCGCCTTCGGCGGGCCGCACCATCGGCGCGGCCGGCAACAAGCCGGCAACCGGCGCGATGTCGCGCCTGGGCGCCGGGCGCAACGCGACATCGCCGGGGATCACCAGCACGGCCACGCCGCGCTTTCCCACCGCGGCGCGGATGGCATTTTCCAGGACATAAGGCAGTTGCGACGGGTCCGAGACCAGCTCGCAGTAATGGCTGCATTCCCGGAACAGGTTCTGCGGATGGGTCTCCTGGAAATAGCCGCCGCCGATTTCCGCGGAAGGAATTTGTGCGGCGATGGCCAGCACCGGGGTGCGGCTGCGGTGGGCATCGAACAGGCCGTTGATGAGATGCAGATTGCCCGGACCGCAGGACCCCGCGCACACCGCGAGTTGGCCGGTGATTTGCGATTCGGCGGCGGCTGCGAAGGCCGCCACCTCCTCGTGCCGGACATGAATCCAATCGATGGTCTTGCGCTTGCGCAACGCCTCGGTCAGACCATTCAGGCTGTCCCCGACCACGCCGAAGATGCGCTTGACGCCCGCCTGAGCCAGCGTTGCAACGAAGAGATCGGCGACGTTTTCGATTGCCATGGCTGTCTATCCTTTTTCATCGGGCAGGCAACGGGCGCGGCGTGCCTTCACGGGCCGTCGGATCCGCCGCAAAGCCTGGAGGCGGGAGGAAACCGCCGAACTCACGCTCGATCAGTTCGGCAAAGGCAAGAGTCGTGCGGTCCTCCAGATAGGGTCCGATGATCTGGACCCCGATCGGCAGGCCCTGCTCCGAGCGAGCGATCGGCGCCACCGTTGCCGGCAGGCCGCACATCGTCGCCAGCGCCGACCAAACCAGCTGCGCATCGACATACCCAACCTTTTTGCCGTCGATTTCGATGTGTCGAGCCCCCGGCGAGGATTGGGGAACCACGGGCTGGGCGAATTGTTCCTCTGGCGTCAGTGGCGACAGCTGATCGTGGGGAAAAGCCGGCGTCGGCATCGGCGGGCAGAGTACCAGGTCCCATTCGCGAAACAGCGCGCTGCATTGGTGCCGAAGTCCGACACGTGCCTCGTCGGCCTGGAGCCAATTGCGATGGCTCATGACCGAGCCGCGGATGCGCTCGGCGAGAAGGCTCGTATCATTTTTCGAAAGCGACTCGGCCGCGGCCCGCGTGCGGCCATAGAGGTCCTGCGGCCAGTTCGACGCCCAATAGGACAGCAACAGCCTCATATAAAGTCGCGCCGATGCCGCCAGCTCCGGCAACAACGGACTTTCGCGCGCGACCGTGACACCGAGACAAGCGAGCCGCTCCGACAACCCATCGATCGCCCCGCGCACCGCGGTCGAGGTCGGTACCAGCGGATGGCTGTCGATCACCAGCACGCGGAAATTCTTCAGCTGATCGTGCCGGGGGGGCCGAAGCTGCAACCGATAGCCGATGCCGGCCCGCGCCTCGTCGGGCCCTGCGATCACATCAAGCGCCAGCGCGAGATCGCTGGCAGATCTGGCCATTGGGCCGACCACGAGAAGATCATCCTCGCGGGCGAAGGGTGGCGTTGCTGGCGCGGTTTGGCCGCGCGTCGGTACCAGGCCAAGCGTTGGCTTGTGGGTAAAAATGCCGCAGAAATGCGCCGGGGTACGCAGCGATCCGCCAATGTCCGAGCCCAGCGACAGCGCCCCGAAGCCGGCTGCGAGCGCCGCGGCGGATCCGCCCGAAGAGCCGCCGGGCGTACGATCGAGGTCGAAGGGATTGCGGGTGGTGCCGTAGATATCGTTGTAGCTCTGCCAGTCCCGCAGCCCCAACGGAACGTTGGTCTTGCCAAGCACAATGGCGCCGGCGCGCTTGACGCGGGAGACGATCAAGGCGTCCTGCTCCGGCATGAAATCCCGGTACTGCGGATTACCCCAGCTGGTCGGCAATCCCGCGACATTAAAGGCCTCTTTCACCGTCATCGGGACGCCGAGCAGCGGTCGCACTTCGCCGCGAGCGATGGCGGCATCGGCCGCTCTCGCGGCCTCCTGCGCGCGCTCGAAATCGCGGACCACGACGGCATTGAGGCGCCGGTCCAACGCTTCAATTCGCCTGATCGTGTGCGTGGCGAGTTCCACCGCGGAAATGGTTTTCGCCCGCAAGGCCGCAACGAGCTCTTTGATGCCGCCATAGTCTGTCATCGTCAGATCTCCGGCGTCAGCGACGCCCAAATGCCCCTTGCCTCAATGACCCGCGCTCTGGCCGCCGTCGATGTGAAGGATTTCACCTGTTACGAAGCCGGCGGAACTCCAGGTAGAGAACGCCGCCGACGACGTCGGAGATCTCACCCATATGGCCTATGGGATGCAGGACGTCGAGTTGTGGGTAGCTCGAGACCGGATACATCGACGACTTGATGACACCGAGTGCGACCGCGTTGACGCGAATGCCGC
This sequence comes from uncultured Alphaproteobacteria bacterium, assembly GCA_963736075.1. GTDB lineage: Bacteria > Pseudomonadota > Alphaproteobacteria > Rhizobiales > Xanthobacteraceae > Bradyrhizobium. The sequence goes on from CAVTNW010000006.1 coordinate 131,184, forward strand.
TTCTCGCATATTCGATCGCAAGCGATCGGGTGACCGCGTTGAGGCCGCCTTTTGTCAGCGAGGCGAGTGCGGACGGGACACTGGAGTCGGCATGGTCGATCAGGCTTGTCGTCACCTGCACGACATGGCCGCTGCCCTGCTTCTCCATCTGGGCAATGGCCAATTGGGTGGTATGAAAGAAGCCGGCGGTGTTGACGCCCAGGATCGCGGCAAAATCGGCCTCGCTATATCCGGTGAACGGCTTGCCGATGAAGATACCGGCGTTGTTGATGAGCGTATCGATGCGCCCGAACCGGGCCACGCCTTCGGAAATCACCCGCTCGGCCGTCCTCCGATTGGCGATGTCACCGGCCACGGCCAGGACGTCATCATCGTCTGATGCCTCGATCGATCGCGATGTGGCGACGATGCGATAGCCGCGCTCACGGTAGGCCTTGACCAGGCCGGCGCCGATTCCCTGCGATGCCCCGGTGATCACGGCGACTTTCCGGTCGGCGCTCATAACAGCTCTCCCTCACATCGCTACGGCTCGCGGTCCTGACCAAGGTGCTCAGCCGCGGCGCTATCTCAGCGTCGAGAAGGCCGTTGGCGTCAGGAACTGATTGGCGATACTGGCGACGATGGGCCCATCGCGCTCGCTGTCGTCGCGCACCCTGTGCCAGGCGGGGTCACCCTCGAACGCCGACCATCTGACCTCGCGATCCGCCAGCGACTTCCACTGTAGCATGTACGTCAGGTCATTGCTGGATCGACCTACCAGCGTCGTCCAGAAACCGACGGGGCGGATTCCGTGCTTTTCCCAGATGGGAAGCAGATGATCCTCGAAGCGGGCCAGCAGTTTTGGCATCTGGCCTGGCACGGGCTGATAGACGCGCAGCTCATAGATCATCGCTGATCCCTCCATGCGAGAATAAGTTTCGATCACATCCAAAATCCGGATGAGCACATAAAGCCTGGCATCAGCCGCCGCCAAAAATGGCCGGGCCGAATTCCGCTACGGTGAGAAGCATGATCAGTACGAGCACCGCCAAGGCGATCAACCTGGCTGAGGGCATGGCCATGGTCATCATCCGATCCAGAAGGTTGCGTAGACGGCCGATCAGGCCAGGTTGATCGCGACGTCGATGTTGCCGCGGGTGGCTTTCGAATAGGGACAAACCTGGTGCGCATCATCCAGCAGGGTCCGGGCGGCCTCACGGTCCAGGCCCGGCAGGCTGATGTTGAGACGGGCGCTGAGAAAATATTCGCCGTCCGCCAGATGCAGGTCGACTTCGGTGTCGATGGCCAGATCGGCCGGCAGCGCGATCTTGCGTTTGCGCGCCACCACCCCGATCGCGCTTTCGAAGCAGGCTGACCAACCCGCGGCGAACAGCTGCTCAGGATTGGTGCCGATCCGCATCGAGCCCGGCAGCGAGAGCTTGACGTCAAGCCGGCCGTCGGAGCTACGGGAAACGCCGTTTTCCCGCCCGCCGGTGGTATGGGTCTTCGCGGTATAGACCACCTTGCCGGAATGGGCTTCGGGGCGTTGCTGTTCGACTTCAGTCATGATTCTCTCCTATCGCTCTTGCCGCGGGTCGATGCGCCGGCAGCCATCGATCAGCTTTCGACGACGTCGATCACGGCTTCGGCGAAGGCCTGCGGGGCTTCCTGCGGCAGATTGTGCCCGACGCCGCCCTTGATGGTCCGGTGCGCGTACTTGCCGGAGAATTTCTTGGCGTAGGCACTGGGATCATCCGGGTGCGGGGCGCCGTTGGCGTCGCCTTCGAGGGTGATGGTCGGCACCGTGATGACAGGGGCGGCGGCGAGCCGCTTTTCCAGATCCTCATATTTCGACTCACCCTCGGCGAGGTCGAGCCGCCAGCGGTAATTGTGGATGACGATGGCGACGTGATCCGGGTTGTCGAAGGCCGCCGCGCTGCGATCGAACGTGGCTTCATCGAAGTCCCATTTCGGCGAGGCGATCTGCCAGATCAGCCTGGCAAAATCGTGCCGGTATTTGTCGTAGCCGGCGCGGCCGCGCTCGGTGGCGAAGTAATACTGGTACCACCATTGCAGCTCGGCCTTTGGCGGCAGCGGCGCCTTGCCAGCCTCCTGACTGCCGATCAGATAGCCGCTGACCGAGACCAAGGCCCTGCAGCGCTCCGGCCAGAGTGCTGCGATGATGTCGGCGGTCCGCGCGCCCCAATCATACCCGGCCAGGGTCGCCTTCTCGATCCTGAGGGCGTCCATCAGTGCGACGATGTCGAGGGCGACCACCGACTGCTGGCCATTGCGGACCGTTGCATCGGAAAGAAAGCGCGTCGTGCCGTAGCCGCGCAAATAGGGGACGATCACCCGGTAGCCCGCGGACGCGAGTAACGGCGCGACATCGACGAAGCTGTGAATGTCGTAGGGCCAGCCATGCAGCAGAATGGCGACGGGGCCATCGGCGGGACCTGCTTCCGCGTAGCCGACATTCAACAAGCCGGCATCGATCTGCTTCAACGCGCCGAACGAGGTGTGCGCGCCCGGCTTGGTCCTGGGCAGCTCCGCGGCTTTCGACTTGCCGGGTTGCGCATCCGCGGCACCGCTCACGGCGAATTGAGCAGCAGCAAGGGCTGTAGCGGCGGTGCCAAAAAAGCGGCGGCGACCGCGATTAATTTCTTCCAAATTCTTTACGCCACGCATCCTTCGGCTCCCTTATCTTGCGGCGATCTCGGAATAATCTTGCGGCTGATTCCATCCGCTGCCGATCTCTACCGGGCCCGCACGCAATGTTGCGCAGAGGCCGGGAAATTGCTCGTTATGCATTGTGAGCCGCTGTTAGCGGTTGCCAGCACAAGTGAGCAAAGTGGAACTTCGAGCCGCATGCAACCTGCCGGTCCGGCGAAGGGTTCCACCGAGATCGATCTGGCGCGCTGCCGGCCATTGAAGTAAAGTGCGGGGAACCACGGGGTGAGGCGGCGACGATCGACGACGCCATGATGGAACCGGCGGCTCAGACCAATGAGGTCATTTCGTTCGGTCCCTTCATACTGACCGCGAACGAAAGACTCCTCACCAAGACGGGAGCGCCCGTGGAACTGAGCGCGCGAGCGCTCGACGTCTTGATGGTGCTTTTGTCGACCCCCAACGAGGTGGTCAGCAAACACGATCTGCTGAACCGGGTCTGGCCCGACGTCACCGTCGAGGAAGGCAGTTTACGATTTCATATTGCCAACCTTCGCAAGGCGCTGGGCGATGGGCAGGAAGGCGCACGATATATCGCGACGCTGCCCGGACGGGGCTACTGCTTCGTGGCGCCGATCTCGCGGTCGAGCGATCGCCGGGTGCCGCAGGCGGCGGCCGCGAGCTTTCCCTATGTCAACCTGCCGGGCCGGCTGGTCGGCATGGTCGGACGCGACGACGACATTCTCAAGCTGTCGGCCCGGCTGAATTCCACCCGCTTTGTTACCATCGTCGGCTCCGGGGGCGTGGGCAAGACCACGGTCGCGGTGGCGGTCGGACAACACTTGATGGAAGCCTTCTCAGGCGCCGTGCTGTTCGTCGACCTCAGCATGATCAGCGACCCCGAACTGGTGTCCACGGCGCTGGCCTCCATGCTCGGGCTGACAATTGTGTCCAGCGACGCAACACCCAGCCTGATCGCCCATCTGCGGGACAGGCGCATCCTCCTGATTCTCGATACCTGCGAGCACCTCATCGCAGCGGTCGCCGCGCTGGCGTCGAACATCCACATGGCGGCGCCGCAAGTTCACATCCTGGCGACAAGTCGCGAGGCTCTCCAGGTGGAGAGCGAGCACGTCTACAGGTTGGATTGCCTCGCCTGCCCGCCTGACGATAATGGGCTCACGGCTGAGGTCGCGCAGACCTTTCCGGCGCCAAAGCTGTTCCTCGAGCGCGCGATGGCGAGTGGCGCGCAGTTGGACTTCAGCGACGCGGAAGCCGCGATCGTGGTCGGCATCTGCCGCAAGCTCGATGGCGTGGCGCTTGCGATCGAATTGGCCGCAAGGCGCGTCGAAGCCTATGGCCTGCATCAGACCGCTGCGCTGCTCGACCAGCGCCTGACGCTGTTGTGGGTAGGGCCGCGCACGGCGCCGCCGCGTCAAAAGACGCTGCAGGCAACGCTGGATTGGAGCTATGGGCTGCTCACCGATACCGAACGCGTGGTGCTTCGCCGTCTGGCCATCTTCGTCGGACATTTCACCCTCGATGCCGCACTGGCCATCGTCACCAGCGCCACGCTGGATCAGGCGCTGCTGCTTGGCGCCATCGACAGCCTGGTGGCCAAGTCGATGGTTGCGACCCGTCCCATCGGGGCCATGATGCGCTACCGGCTGCTGGACACGACGCGCGCCTATGCCCTCGAAATGAACGTCGAGGCGGCCGAGCGCACCGACCTGGCGGTTCGCCACGCCACTTACTACCGTCGATGGCTGGAGCAGGCTGGAAGCGATTGGTCGACACTTTCGACTGGAATGGAGCGGGCACCCCACTTTGCCGGTCTCAATAATGTCCGCGCGGCCCTGGAATGGTGTTTTGGCCCCAGTGGCAGTGTTGAAATCGGATTCGGACTCGCCGCCGCGGCCGCTCCGGTTTTCCTGGTGATGTCCTTGCTCCCGGAATGTCACCGCTGGTCGGAGCGGGCCATTCTCGCGCTCGACGATGCGATGCGCGGCGGGCCCGAGGAGATGCATCTTCAGGCGGGCCTGGGAATTTCGTTGACTCAGATGCAAGGCGGCAGCGATGCGGCGCGTGTGGCTCTGAATCGAAGCCTGGCGATCGCCGAGCAGCGCGGCGACATCCTCCATCAGGCAGGCCTACTGGGCATGCTGCACATGTTCCATTTCCGTGTCGGGGACTTCAAAATCGCCCTGCATTATGCCAAGCACTGCCGAACGGTGGCCGGCAGCATCGATGATCCCTCGGCCGTCGCGCTGGCGCATTCGATCCTCGGAAGGTCGCTGTTGATGATGGGTGACCTCGGCGGCGCCCGCGTCGAGCTCGAGGCCTTGTTGCCGATCTGGTCGCGCTCCCAGAGAACCCGCTCGATCTATCTGGCCTATGACCGGCACTATCGGGCCGGCATCGCGCTGGCGCGCACATTGTGGTTGCAGGGCCATCCAGCCAGCGCGGTCGCGCGCGCGGACCAGGCCATCAAGGGCGCCGAACGGATGGACCATCCCGCTTCGCTCGTTGTCGTGCTGACATGGGCGGCCTCGATATTCCTGTGGACTGGTGATCTGCCCAGCGCCGAAGCGCACATCGATTCGGCCATCTCGATGGCCAAAGCAAATTCGCTGGAGCCGCTCGCCGCCGTGGGACAGGCCCGCAAAGCGGAGTTGGCGATCCGTCGGGGCCTGGCCTTAGAGGGCGTCGACAGCCTGCGGGAAGCTCTCGAAACCATCCACGCGGTCCGTTACGAGCTGATCACCACGGAATTCGACATCTCGCTGGTTCAGGGAATGGGAGCCATCGGCCGGCTCAGCGAGGCCATGGCGCTGCTTAACGAAACCATGCAGCGGGTGGAAAAGAACGGCGACGCCGTGTACATGCCGGAACTGCTGCGGGTGAAAGCATGCCTGCATCAGGCGATGCCGCGGCCTGATATCAACGAAGCGGAACGATGCCTGGTGCAATCGCTCGAGCTGAGCCGGCGCCAAGGCGCGCACGCGTGGGAGCTGCGTAGCGCGACCGACCTGGCAGCTCTCTACGATAGCCAGGGACGCACCGAGAGCAGCTCCGCGCTGCTGCGACCGGTATTCGAGCAGTTCACGGAGGGCCTGGACACGGCCGATCTGAAAGCTGCCGAACGGCTGTTGGCGACATTGGGGTAGTTGGTGATGTCATTGGATGTCGCGGGCGTGCGTCAGGTGCGGGGTTACTGCAGCCTGTGCATCGCACGCTGCGGCACCGTGGCGACCGTCAGGGACGGCCGTTTCACCCGTCTTGATCCCGATCCGGCGCATCCGACCGGCGCGGCCATCTGCGCCAAGGGTCGCGCGGCTCCCGAGTTGGTCTATCACGGCGATAGGCTGAAGCGGCCGCTGCGTCGAACCCGGCCGAAAGGCGACGCCGATCCCGGCTGGGAGGAGATTTCGTGGGATGCGGCGCTCGATGAGATCGCCACGGCGATGCGTCGCATCGCCCAGCAGCACGGTCCGGAAGCGGTGGCCTTCAGTCAGTCGTCGGGGTCGACGACCGCCATCGCCGATTCCGCCGCGTTCGTTCGAAGACTGATGAATGCGTTCGGGACCCCCAATCTGGTCTGGCCGCTCGACCTGTGCGGCTGGGGGCGTGGTTTTGCCACGCGCTACGTTTTTGGTGTCGGCAGCGTGGCGACCGGCAACGCTGGCGGCGCCATGGCGGATATCGCGAATACCGGCTGCCTGATCCTGTGGGGCTATAACCCCTCTTTCTCGCGCATCACGCATGCGACCGCGGCGGTCGCCGGGCTGAAAAGGGGCATGAAACTGATCGTGATCGATCCGCGAAATGTCGGGCTTGCGAACAAGGCCGACCTCTGGCTGCGCGTGCGACCGGGAACGGATGGGGCGCTTGCGCTCGGCCTCGCCAATATCATGATCGAGCGCGGTTGGTACGATCAGCCATTCGTCCGCCGCTGGAGCAACGGACCGCTGCTGGTGCGTTCAGACACCAACCGGTTGCTGAAGGTAGACGACCTGGGGCCCGGTCAGGGCCAGGGGCAATTCATCGCCTGGGATGCGCGATCCAACCACATCGTCCGCTACGATCCGAGCACCGGCCGCTACGACGGGCCCAGCGAGCATCTCGCCCTGCAGGGCGAATACGGCGTTGCCACCAACAGCGGCAGCATCCGTTGCCGCCCCGTCTTTGACCACTATGCCGCGCTGTGCAGGCGCTTTCCGCCGGACGTAATTGAAAGGACAAGCTGGATTTCTCCAGATCAGCTGGAAGAGACCGCACGCCTGATCTGGCACGCCCGGCCGGTCTCCTACTATGCGTGGAGTGGGCACGAGCATCACGCCAATGCGACCGAGACGGCACGTGCCATGGCCATGCTTTATGCATTGACCGGCAGCTTCGATGCGGCCGGTGGAAATGTGCTGTTTCCCGCAGTACCGACGCAGTCCATCACCGGGGAAGACCTGCCGGCGGCCACGCGGCTGGCTCCGGCGATCGGACTGGAGCAACGTCCGCTCGGGCCGGCGCGCTGGAACAGCGTCTCGACGCTCGACTTCTACCGGGCTGTCCTGGAGGGCAACCCCTATCCGGTACGGGCGCTGATCGGGTTCGGCGGCAACCTGCTATTGGCTCAAGCCGATCCCGTTCGCGGCCGGGCCGCGCTTTCAGCGCTTGACTTCTATGCCCACGCCGATCTCTTCATGTCACCGACGGCGGCGCTGGCCGACATCGTACTGCCGATTGCCTCCTGCTTCGAACGCGAGGCTCTCAAAATCGGATTCGAGATCAGCGAGCAAGCGCAGTCGCACGTTCAACTTCGGCAGGCGATCGTCCGCCCCCCAGGCCTGGCGCGGCCCGACACCGACGTCATCTTTGACCTTGCGGGACGGCTCGGGCTCGGCCGGCATTTCTGGGACGGGGATATCGACGCCGCCTATCGCCAACAATTGGCTCCCAGCGGCATCACGATCGAACAGCTTCGAGCTCAGCCGGCTGGGCTGCGCAAGCCGCTGACCACCCGCCATCTCAAGCATGCCGCACCCGACAGCCAGGGAAACCCGCGGGGCTTTCAGACCCCCTCGCGAAAGGTGGAATTCTGGTCCGAAACATTCCTTGATCACGGCTACGCGGCGCTGCCCAACTTCGTCGAACCGCCGATCGGTCCAATGATGCGTCCCGAGCTGGCCGAGCGCTTTCCCTTGATCCTCACCTGCGCCAAGCCGAGCCTGTTTTGTCAGAGCCAGCACCGCGCCTTGCCAAGTCTGCGCAAACGCGCACCCGACCCGGAGGTCGAACTGCATCCCGCGGCCGCCGCCGCGAGGGGAATCCGGAACGGCGATCGGGTGGAAGTGCGCACGCTGGCCGGAAGCCTGCAAGCGCGAGCGCGGTTGAGCGAAGCGCTCGACCCTCGCGTTGTCGTCGGCGAGCACGGCTGGTGGCAGGGCTGCAAGGAGCTAGGGATCGAAGACTCCGATCCCTTCGCTCCCCGCGGCCATAACTTCAACCTGACGGTCAGCGCCGCGATCCGCGATCCCATCAGCGGTACGCCATCCCACCGATCCAATCTGTGTGAGGTCCGGCTGATCGGAGAGGCCGAACCGAAGGTAGGAACACTTGCATAGTTTGTCGCTCGGAAGTTCGTAGGGCGGATCGTGATCCGCCGTTCCGAAGCACCCAGATCGCATGACGCCTTCGGCCTTCGCTGTTCGAGCCATGGCGGGCAGGTCGGCTGCAATGCGCCCGACGGGCTGAAGCGCTGTCCTTCGCCCCCATACTGAAAGTCAATCCGGTAACCCATAGTCGATACGCATTTCGAAGATGCGTGACCGACGCCCCTGCTGTCGCAGGGATTTGTCAGCACGGCTGCCCTTTGCCGTCGAACGAGGAGTGCGCTCGCAGCGCCAAGACCTCTCGAAATAGTGTGAAGGAATGCGTTGATAGAAGCCGCGCCGAAGCACATCATAGATTGCGTGGTTTTTATTTTCAATTTGGAGGATGAGATGATTAGAAACCTGCAAATGGGATTGGCTCTTCTCGCATCGCTGATGGCACCGATGTACGCGAGCGCAGACCCTCTCAGGTCCTGCGACAACAAGAGCCTGCATGGGAATTACGGATACAGACTGACCGGGGAGACGGTTGTTGGAGGCCAACCCGGGCCTCGCGCGGCGGTGGGGAGGTTCAGCGCCGACGGCCACGGCAACGTTACCGGGACTGAAACCAAAAGCCAGGACGGAACGATCTTAACGGGTCTTACATTTACAGGATCCTACAACATTCTCACCGACTGCACCGGAACCGGTGCCGTCACGATCTCGGATGGTGAAACAAGAAATTTCAATTTCGTCATCGTCGAAGACGACGGTCTCATTGCGATCCAAACCGATCCTGGCCGGATCGTAACGATTACAGCGACCAAGCAGAAGGATAGTTAGCATCCACCGTTGGCCGGTCAGGCGCTGGCGTTCAGTCCGTCGGGCGCAGCGGTAGCGACGCGACGAAGCAATCGAGCTCTGCCTATCCGGGGTGAGGGGGCGCCCCTACGTCATGTCGATTCCCGTAGGGGCGGCCCTTGTGGCCGCCCTCCTTCGAGGCCCAGCGGCGCATGACGCCTTCCGCCTTCGCTCTTCGAGCTATGGCGGCCAAGTCTGCTTTTATGCGCTCTACGAACGATGGTGCGCGACTGCCGACGGAAGGTGCGACCCGGCATTTCCCAGCACTCTTGCGGCCCCGGCCCCCGGCGAAATCGGGCGCCTTCGGATGATCGAGCTCTGGACGTTGTTACTTCTTCGATGGTAACAATATCCAATATTAGCATTTTCTAGTTGTCATTTTCATCGATGGTATTTCAGTACGGGCCACCTCTGGCCAATAGAGGCTCGCTTCGTACTCCAGTTATTTTCGCGAGGTTTCTCATGGCCGATCGCGCGCGCAACCAGCACGGACTGGGCAAGGCTGTTACGTTCAACGTCATCACGCCGATGACCGGCCTCGGAGCCTTTGTCGTCGGCATCGTGCTGTGGATATTCGATCGTTGGAAGTCTACTCAGAATACGGCCAAGGCGCTGGCATTTCTGCCGTTTGTTCATTGGGTCGTCGTCAAGCGTCATCGTTTTCCGCGCCTCGATGACGACCAGCCGGCGGAAGCGCTGAATTATGATTATTTGTTCTTTCTCTCGACATTCAACGGTCCGTGGGGTCCCTACATCGAGGCCTTTGCCGATGTGCTCTATGTTCCCATCGACACCGTCTGGTTCTGGAGCATCGGCTACCCCTTCGCCCGGCCGGTCGGACCGCTCAAAGCCTATATCAACCGCAACCAGATCGAATTGGATCACTGCTACAGCGCTTATCCCGGCGCATCCGTCCGGGACGTGCGCTCGGGTCTTTCGTTGCGCCGCGAAGTTGAAATCTTCGTGAAGGAGGCCTCGGACCTGTCGCCCGAGCGATTTGCGGTAGAACTCAACCGCCTGCTCATCAGAGTGCAGAACAATCTCGCGACTTTCGGTCCAACGCGGGAGTAGCAGTTTGGTCGAATGGAGCTCGCTCGCATGGCTAGTCAAAACGGCACAACCTACGGATACACAGGCCTGTTTCCCATTGCGGTTGCACAATCGAGCAGCCTGCGCACCTACCTGCGCTCGCTGGACGACAGCCAACGCTACCCACGTGGCTCGCCACTCAGCAATGTGCCGATCATCCATATGGCGCGGTTGGCTGTGATCGATACCCTGCCCTGCCAGGAAATGCCGGCAAGGGTCGATGCCCTGAAGTCGCACTATCTGCTGTTCGCTTGCGACTTCGACGGAGGTGGCGTCGATGTTCTGATCCGCGACATGGTCCGCCATGTTCCAGACCAATTGACAGCCATCTGGGGCCACTGCATCCGCTTTCCGGGCACGCCGAGCTGCGATCTGCTCGCTGCGTATTTCGAACGATGTCAGCTCGAGACCAATCTGTTCCTGGCAGACCAGCCGCAGGCAAGCGTCAATGACATTCTGATGGGATTGATGTGTCGCCGCCGGCTCGGCGACTTCATGAGGCAGCTTCAACACAAACCGCGGGATCCGGCCGTGCTCAAACGAGGCTTTCAACTGCTGTGGCGAAGCCTCCAGAGCGTCAGGCCGCTTCCCGGCGAATTGTGAGGACGAAAGCGATGACCGTCAGCCCGGCGATGCTCGACCTCGGCAATATCCAAGGCAACATTCTCCGCGGCTACGCCTCCTATCCGCATGCCCAGTTCCTGTACCTCGCCATCCGCCGTTCCGACGACGCCAGAGGGTTGGTGCAGCGGCTCCTGGACGACGGGTCTGTTACGCCGGGACAGTGGCGCACGAGGCCGGAGGCCACGCTCAATCTCGCTTTGACATTCGACGGACTACGGGCTCTGGGGCTGCCCGAGGAGAGTCTCGCCACCTTTCCGGCCGAGTTCCAGCAAGGCATGAGGCGGCGAGCGAAATCACTCGGCGACGTCGGTGACAGTTCGCCGGACAACTGGGATGAACCCTGGAGGATGGAGCAGGTACATATCCTCATCATGATCTATGGCCGGACGACCGCGGCGCTCGAAGAGCGCTGCCGAACGCTGAGGCAGCTGTTGTCCCCCGGCATCGCGGAATTGACACCCGATCAGCCCGCCGGGCTTTTGTGCGTCGACGGCAAAATGACACGCATGGAGCATTTCGGTTTTGTCGATGGGCTCAGCAATCCGGACATCGAGGGGGTGCCCGGCGACAATGGCCCGGGGCGGCCCAAGGACATCGGCAATCCCGATGGCAAAGGGAAGTTTCGCAAAATCCCGCCCGGTGAGTTCATTCTCGGTCATCCCGGCGAAGGGGGCGAGCTCGCTCCGATGCCACTGCCGCACCTGCTCAGTCGGGACGCCACCTATCTCGTCTTCCGCAAGCTCGAACAGCAGGTGCAGAGCTTCCGTCGCTATCTGCTGGCGCAATCGGATTCGTTTGCCCGCGCCATGTCTGGCGGCATGCCGGCGGGTATCTGCCCGCAAAAATTGCTGGCGGCCAAGATGATGGGACGCTGGCCTGACGGCTCTTCGCTGATCAACAACCCGAACGGACCCGGCAACGACGCGGACAATGCCTTTGCCTATGCCGACGATCCCGAAGGAGCACGTTGTCCACTCGGCGCGCATATTCGCCGTGCCAACCCCCGCGATGCCCTGGGCTTCGGTGGCAAGACCATGAGCCGGCACAGGTTGATCCGCCGCGGAATCCCCTATGGCAAATATCTGCCACCTGGCACCCCGGACGCGGAAAAGCGCGGCATCATCTTCCTCGCCTTCAATTCGGGGCTCGATCAATTCGAATTCGTGCAGCAGGTATGGATCAACTACGGCGACGACTTCGAACAGGGCAACGACAACGATCCAATTGCCGGCAGTCGTCCATTGGGCAGGATGATGATCCCCGGCGACGAAGCCGCCGGACGGCGGCCATTCATCGCTTTCGATATTCCGCGCTTTGTCCAAACCAGGGGAGGCGACTATTTCTTCGTGCCGAGCCTGACCGGACTGAGACTGCTGGCCTCAGGCCGAGTGCAGGTTTCATGAACGGATCTCGCATCACGCCATGGCTGCAAAGTCGTCAGGCGAGCGGCGAGGTCTCGGCGGCGGGACTACAGCCAGAACAGCCGGTGGTTCGACTGTTCCGCGGACTGCGGCGTCTTGGACAATTGCGGCGAATGATCGCTCAAGGCGTTCGCAACCTTGTGACGGCGGGAACGGCTCGGAGCAGAACGCTGGCTCCCGCCAATTATCAGCTACTTGCGAACGCGCTGGAACTGCCGGACCGCCCCATGCCGCTGAGCCAATTCGAGCGGGCCGCGCCGGGCGAGGCAACCATGATCGAGCGAATGGCGCGACGCGCCGCAGCCGCGGTCGTTACCAACTACTGTGCGATGAAAGTCGCAGCGCCTGCGGTCCACGCGATGCGCGACCAGCATGCCAAGTCACACGGATGTGTAAGAGCTGAATTCGTCGTACGCGACGATCTTCCACCTGAATTCACGACCAGCCTGTTTCGCCCGGGCGTCCGCTATCCAACCCTGGTGCGCTTTTCCAACGGAGACGGCAGGCCCCGGAGCGACCGGAAGCTCGACGGTCGCGGCATGTCCATCAAGCTTCGCGGCGTCGACACCGCGACTTTTCTCCGCGCCCTGGCCCCGGACCGAACCGGCGCCGGCGAGCATGATTTCGTGCTCGGCAGTTTTCCAGTGTTCTTCTGCAAGGACGTGTCCGACTATTCAGAGTTCATGGAAGCGGTCGATGCGCCGCACACGAGCTGGCCCGAATGGTTGAGCTTTATCGCCCGATGGTTCGTATTCATCGTTCGGCATCCCCGGCAGTTTTTTACCTTCCTCCGCATCGGCCTGGAAAGCCTGGCCACCATCCGCGATCCGCTGGCGGCGACCTATCACAGCATGTCGCCCTATCTGTTTGGAGAGGACAAAGTCGTGCGCTATGTCGTCAGCCCCGCGCGCCGCCGGCACCAGCCGGCGCGATGGCAGAGTTTGCTCGATTTGCCGAGATCGGATAATTTCCTACGCGATGCGCTCGTGTCCGGGCTCGACCGGGCCACTCACCCATCGGGCGACGATGTCGCCTTCGATTTCTCGATCAGGGTCCGCCATTCCGCTACCCCAGGCGATGCCGAAGACGCCTCGCGATGGTGGACCGCCCCTCGGGATCAGACCGTGCAGCTCGGCCGCATCGAAATTCCAATGCAGGATTTCCTGGCGCCCGATCAGCTGTTCGACTGTGAGCACATGATGTTCAATCCGTGGAACTGCTTGCCGCAGCACAGACCGCTAGGCAGCCTCAATCGGATGCGGCTTGCGGTATATCTTGCTGCGCTGCAGGTGCGCCATAAGCTCAATAGGGTGGCCTCGTGAGCCAGCCGGCGAAATCGGATCGGCCAGGGATCGCTCGGCGAGCGCGCTCGCTGCCGAGTGTCGAGATTGCGGAACTGCACGCCGAGCGACGGCATCTGACCATCATGTTCGTCGACATCATCGGCTCGACGTCCCTGAGTGAGCAGATCGATCCTGAGGATTTCTTCTCCGTCATCAGGACCTATCGCGACATCTGCCATCAGCAGATTTCCAGATATGGCGGTCGCATCGCCAAAATGATCGGGGATGGATTGCTGGCCTATTTCGGTGTGCCGCAGGCGCACGAGAACGATGCTGAACGGGCGGTGCGCGCATCGCTCGCCATCGCCGCCGCAATCAGGGAACAGAAGTTTCCGGTCACTGAAGGCAACTGTGTCCGCTTGGCGGTCCGGATCGGGGTCAACACCGGGGTGGTGGTGGTCGGCAGTGTGCCCGGCGAGCCCGCCGACCGACGCGAAGTATTCGGAAGCTCGGCGCATATTGCGGCCCGCCTGCAAGGCATTGCCTGCGAGAATGGCGTCGTCGTCGGCTCGGACACCTACCAACTGGTTCGCGGAACATTCATTTGCGCGCCGCTCGGCCGGCGACGGCTGAAGGGCGTGGAAGAGCGGGTCGAGGCTTGGCGTGTGGACGCCATTGCCGCGAGCGGAAGCAGGTTTGACAGGACACGGAGGGCGCCGTTCGCCGCGATGATCGGCAGAACCGCCGAAAGCGCGATGCTTGCCGAGATGTGGCGGCTGAGCGCCGCGGCTTCAGGACAGGTCGGCGTGATCCATGGCGAACCCGGCATCGGCAAGTCCCGGCTCATTCGCGAGTTCCGAAGCTCACTTGACGCGGCCGCGCTGGATGTGGTGTCGCTGCAATGCTCGCAGTTCCACATCAATACGCCGCTGGCCCCGGAACTCGAACGGCTGAGACGCGTCGCGGGCATTCTGGAGACCGACAGCCCAGAGCAGTCAGTCACAAAATTGGCCGCCATTCTCGCCAAGGCCGTCACTGACGTCGACCGGGCCGTTCGCTACTACGGAGCCCTGCTGTCGATACCAACGGGCGGCGAGTACCAGCCCGCCGATCTCGGCTCACCGCTTGAGCGCGAACGGACTTTTCAGGTGATGATCGAGGTTTTGGTCGAAGCCTCGCGCAAGAAGCCGGTATTGATCATCGTCGAGGACCTGCAATGGATCGACCCGACCAGTACCGAGCTGCTGCGGCGCGCCGTAGCCCGCTGCTGTCGAGAGCGGGTTATGATCCTGATCACGCACCGCGATGACTATAATGCGAGTTGGCTGACGGGCCCGTCGGTTCATCGGATTGCGCTGCACAAACTGCCCACGCCGGAATGCGCGCAGGTCGTGACCGCGATCGCCGGCGCTGGCATCGTGCCGAACCGGATCATCAGGCAGATCGTGGAAAGAACCGATGGCGTCCCGCTCTTCATCGAGGAGTTCACGCGCGCGGTCATCGATGCCGGAGCCGTCGGGCGCGCCGTTGACAGCCAGATGCCGAGCAGGAAACTACCCGAACCTCTGGTGCCGGCTAGTATTCACGATTCGCTGATGGAGCGGCTCGACCGTCTCGGCTCCGCCAAGCGGGTTGCCCAGATCGCCTCCGTGTTCGGCCGGCAGTTTGATTGCCAGGGTGTTTCCAGAATCTTCCCGGGTAAAGGTGAAACGCTCAAGCGCGCATTACGGGCGCTGGAGAGCGCCGGCATTGTGCATCCCATCCATGAATCTCATTGCCTCCACTTCAGGTTCAAGCACGCGATGATCCAGGAAGCGGCCTACTCATCGCTCCTCAAGCAGGAAAGGCGCGAACTGCACGCGCGCGCAGCCAACTGGCTGCTCACGGAAAGAAGCAGCGAGCCGAGCGTTCTGGGCTATCACTACGCGCGGGCCGGAGACATTGGAAGGGCGATCGAGGCCTGGCTTCAGGCCGGGATATCGGCGCTCCGGCGCTCGGCCACCAAGGAGGCCGTGGCTCATCTTCGCGAGGGCCTTTCGCTGCTGGCAAAGCTGCCGGTTTCGGCGCGACGGTACGAACTGGAGATGGCGCTGCAGTCAAATCTTGCGATGGCCTACACCGCAATTGCGGGCTGGTCTGATCCCAACGTCTATGGACCCTATAGTCGGGCGTTCAAGCTTTGTGCCGGGTACGGGACCATTCGCGAGAAGACGACGGCGCTGTGGGGCGTGACCGTGGCCAAATTGGTCAACTGCGAACTCCACAAGGCGCTCGAACACGCCCAGGATTTCGTCCAGCGGGCCGACGAATGGCGCGACGACGAAGCTGCCCTGATGGCGCGCACCGCGGCCCTGATCGCCAATTTCTTTGTCGGTCGCCTGAGCCAAGCGCGCGAACTCGCCGGCCTGATCGGCGCGCGTTACAATCCTTTAGAACATGGCAAGCTCGTCCAGACCTATCAGCACGATCCATCGATCGTGGCGCTGGTCTATTCGGGCCATATCGAATGGCTGTTGGGGCGGCCCAGCCGAGCCAGGGAATGCTGCGATGCTGCACGGCGTCGCGCCGACGAGATCGGGCATCCCTTCATGCTGGCATTCGCTTCCATACTCGGGGTCTGCGATCACTGGTATGAGGGCGATCTCGCGGCCA
Source organism: uncultured Alphaproteobacteria bacterium (assembly GCA_963736075.1). Lineage (GTDB taxonomy): Bacteria > Pseudomonadota > Alphaproteobacteria > Rhizobiales > Xanthobacteraceae > Bradyrhizobium. The sequence continues at coordinate 147,351 of CAVTNW010000006.1, forward strand.
ATCTCGCTTCCGTCGAACGCGGCATGAAGATCGCCGCCGAATGCGGTTATCCGATGTACCAGGTCATTGGCCCGTTGTGGGCGACCGCCGCGCTCGCGGCACGAGGCCCTGCGCTTGAGGTGCTCGAAGGACTTTGCCGCCTGCTCGGCAAACTGCCGCCGGAGAACAGGTGCGTTCAAATGCCGCTCTATCGTATCCTGCTCGCCGCCGAATTCGGACGGATCGGGCAAATCGACAGGGCGCGGACGTTGGCGGCCTCCGCTGAAGCCCTGATCAGGCAAACCGGAGAACGCTGGGCTGCCCCGGAAGTCTATCGGATCTGGGGATCGCTATTGTGCTGTGAACCCGGTCGTGACGACCCCGGTGCCCTCCGACTTTTCCGGCGCTCGCTGACATCAGCCAGAAAGCTGCAGGCGATCGGCTGGGAATTGCGCACCGCGATCAGCTTCGCGCGCCTGCTCATGAGCCAAGGCGAGCGCGAGCACCCCGAGGCGAGAAGCCTGCTTTTGTCCACGAGGGCGAAATTTCCGCCCGCCGAAACATCGGCCGATCTGCGGGAGGCTGATGAATTGCTGCGGCAGTTGAGCTGGTAGGGCGTTGGGCGGACCGCGCTCCCCAAGCCAGGATGCCGCATGACGCTTTCGGCTCTAAATCGGGGGCCATGAGCTATAGAAGTTATGGCTATAACTCATGTCTTATCATATTATGAGCTATAGAAGGGGCGCCCATGGCTCATGAGCTGGAACTGGGAAAAGCCGGATTGGCCAAATTTCGCATATGATTCAACAGTTTTGGAGCCGCTGGAAAAGCAGTTCCTGCTTCGGTTCGGGGAGTTCATCGGCGTTTTCAGGCATATCGACGCCGATGACAAGGATAGCCTCAGAATCGAGCTGATCAGCGACGAGGCCGTCAAAACCTCCGAAATCGAAGGCGAGATCCTCAACCGCGACAGCGTTCAATCGTCCCTGCGACATCAGCTTGGGTTGGGAACGGAAAGGCCCGGCATCACTGCGGCTGAACGCGGCATCGCGGAAATGATGGTCGATCTCACCCGCGGCTTTGCCGACGCCCTCACCGACACGACACTGTTTGACTGGCACCGCATGTTGCTGAGCGGCGATAGATCCATCAAGGTCATTGGCGGCTACCGGACGCACGTCGATGCCATGCAAGTCGTCTCGGGCCCGATCCATCAACCCAAGGTGAATTTCGAGGCTCCGCCGTCCAGTCGTGTGCCGGACGAGATGAAGCAGTTCATTACGTGGTTCAACGATACGTCCCCCGGCGGCAGGATTCCGTTGTCGCCGCTGACGCGCGCCGGCATGGCCCATCTGTACTTCGTGTGTATTCACCCGTTCGAAGACGGCAACGGCCGCTTAGGCCGTGCCCTCGCGGAAAAATCCCTCGCGCAAAATCTTGGTCAACCCAGCCTGATTGCGCTCGCTACTACGATTGAGCGGAAGCGTAGCGATTATTACGCCTCATTGGAGCGCAACAACAGGGAGACCGAGATCACCAGCTGGCTCGGCTATTTTGCGAACACGGTTCTGGAAGCCCAGCACAACACCATCAAGCGTGTGGATTTCTACGTCGCCAAGGCGAAGTTCTACGACAAGCATCGCGGCCTGCTCAACGCGCGCCAGGAGAAAGTGATCGCCCGGATATTCCGCGAAGGCATCGATGGCTTCAAGGGCGGCTTGAGCGCAGAGAATTATGTCAGCATAACCGGAACGTCCCGGGCCACGGCGACAAGAGACTTGCAGGATCTTATCGAGAAGGGCGCATTAACGAGGACTGGAGAACGGCGTCACACCCGGTATCACCTTGATTTAAGTAGAGCTTCGACTCCATCTGTCGCGCTACGCTCGAACCGGTAGCGAATGCCCGCCGATGAGCCGCAGGCTCTCATTTGCAACGGTGGCGAGCAAGTTGCCGGCGTGCAGATCGTTGTGACATGGCATCGCCTGCCTGCAGACACTCAGCAGTCCCGCGCGGGCGCCGACATGCTGATTTACCCGCCGGGCATGACCCGCGTCTCCACCGCGCTCGGTAATTCCTGGAGCTTTCGCTGGAATTGACGCGTCATGTAGGTGTGCTGGTCGGGCAGACCCGCCCGGCATACCTCGCCGAGGCCTGCGCGATGAACGGCGTCAAATCCTACGGGATTCTGTTGATCGACTGCTCCGATGACGTTCGAAGGGCGAGACTTATGCCGAGAGGTCAGCCCGAACTTGCAACCGAGAGAATGATGGAATGGGCACGATACCAACGGAGACGACGAGGGCCGGCGGGGAAATGATCCAAAACGACGACCTGTCGATTGCGGAGACGGCCGCGGCATTAGAATCCGCCATCGACCGACACCCGCGGACATCGACTTAATCCTACCGATCCGCCGTATCCAGCGTAATCGAATCCCCATAGACTCGCGAGACGCAGGTGCAGAGCTTGGCATTGGCAGCCTTTTCCGCGTCGCTGAAGAACACGTCGCGGTGGTCGAGTTCGCCTTCAACGCTCAGGATCGGCAGCGCGCAGAGCCCGCATTCGCCGCGGCGGCAATCGAAGATCATCTCGACACCGGCCGCCTCCAGCGCCTCCAGGAGGCTCTGGTCGGCGCCGACCGCGATGTCCTTGCCGAGGCGGGGAATATGCGCCGTGAAGGCAACCGACGGACGACGCCCGCTGTTGCCGAAGGTCTCGAAGCGCAATCGTTCGATGGGCCGGCCGCTTTCGTTCCAGGCCCGCCTGGCATCCTGCAGCATTCCGATCGGTCCGCAGACATAGAATTCGCCCTCGGGATCGAGCCTGGCGATCTCGGCTGACATGTCGATGCGGGTGCCATCCGCGCTGACGAACAGCTGCAGCCGCTCACCGATCTCGCGCTTAAGTTCCTGCGCCAGCGCAGCGTCGCCGCGCCCGCGGCAGGCATAGAGCAGCCTGAAATGGGCGCCGGCGCGCGCCAGCGCCAGTGCGTGGCTGAAGATCGGCGTGATGCCGATGCCGCCCGCGAGCAGGAGATAGTCCGGCCGGCCGAGGCCCAGCTCGAAATGATTGGATGGAGCGGAGATCGATACTCGGGCGCCCTGCGCCAGCCGCCACATATAGGCCGACCCGCCGCGCGAGTTTGGCAGCCGCTTGACGGCAATTTGATAAAAGCCTTCCGCGCATGGGCCGACCATCGAATAGCAGCGGACGTCCGAGCGATCGCCGATCCGGACCCCGACATTGATGTGGCTGCCGGGCGAAGGTGGGATGAACGGGCCCGCGGGTGCGATCTCGATCAGGCGGATATCCGAAGTCAGCTCGCGCGTCGCGCGGACGACGCCCTCACCCCATTCGATGGGCTCGGCCATGTCAGGCTATTCCGCCGCCTGCACGGCGCCCTTGGGGCCGCGCTCGTTCTCGAGCATGCGTTCGATGATGCGCCGGGCCCACAAGGCCCCGGCGTCGATGTTGAGGTTGTAGAAGGGCTGGCGCGGCTGCCGGTCGATCGCGCGCTGCTGCGCCTCCAGCACGACGTGATCCTGGTCGTAGACCCCCTTGCCTTCGTTGACATGGGCGCGCTGCAAGGCGCGCGTCAGGTCCTCGTCGTCGGTGCGGAAGGTGCGGACAAAATTCCAGAAATAGTGGCAGCTGGTCTTGGTCTCCGGCGCGATCGCCGCGAGAAAGGCGCCGTTGACGCCCTGCGAGCGGTCGCCTTGCGGCGCGCCGGTTCCGGCTGGTGCGACGCCGACATCGCCGATCACGACCGCCGGCGCCTCGAAGGTCACGATCTGCCAGCGGTCGACCTTGCCCGGTTTGCCAAGCTGGCGGGCCCAGAACGGCGGCGGATCGATGTCGAGCATCCAGCGCGTCATGCTCGCTGACTTCTCGCTGTGCGTCACCTCGAACGGCGCGTCGAGAATGGCGTCATCGCCGATGCTGCCGGCATGCACATAGGTCTCGTGTGTCAGGTCCATCAGGTTGTCCACCACGAGCCGCCAGTCGCATTTGAGACTGTAGAACGTGCCGCCCTCGCCCTTCCATTCGACGCCGTCGTTCCAGTGAAAGTCGGGCACCAAAGCCGGGCTGGCGAGTGCCGGATCACCCGGCCAGACCCAGACCAGGCGATGCTTCTCGACCACGGGAAAGGCGCGCACACAGGCGGAGGGATTGATCGTCTTCTGCGCCGGCATGAACGTGCATCGGCCCGCCGCATTGAAGACCAGCCCATGATAGCCGCACATGACCTGATCGCCGACCAGACGGCCCATCGACAGCGGCAGCAGGCGATGCCAACAGGCGTCCTCGAGCGCGGCCACCGCGCCGTCGGCGCGCCGGAACAGCACGATGGCCTGCTCGCAGATGGTCCGGGCCGCCAGGCTCCGATCGACCTCGCTGCCCCAGGCGGCGGGATACCAGGCATTGACGGGAAAAGGCTTGTCATTCGTCATGGCTCCCTCCGCGGGCGATGATTGGGCCGGGACCATCCACCTTGGAGCAAACTCTGCTGCTTTCGCAGGCTGTTGGCAACTCCGCCTGTTTCCGCTGAAACCGTTCTTGATTTAGGACAGGATGACGGACCTAAGGAAAAGCGAACCGGCATCGCGCCCGAGCGACCCGGTATCGAGTATAAAGGAGTGGTCGGCGCAGTCGCGGTTGACGGAGGTCCCACCGCACTCGCCGGGTGATCTGGCTCACAGGCTCGGTAGCGGCCTTCTGATAGACAGAACGCCGCGCTATACAAAACCTGGTTACGGAAGTGCCATGATAATTTCACCGCGATTGCTGAAATTACCGGGATTGCTGCTCGCGGCGGGGCTGCTGCTCGCATGCCAGCCGGCGTTGGCCGACAAGCGCGTGGCGCTGGTGATCGGCAATTCCGCCTATCAGAATGTGGCGCCGCTGCCCAACCCGGTCAATGACGCGGCGGTGATCGCGGCCACCCTGCAGGACGCCGGCTTCGACGTGGTGGATTCACGCCATGATCTGCCGTCGATCGAGATGCGGCGCGCGCTGCGCGATTTTGCCGACCGCGCTCGCGATGCCGACATTGCCGTCGTCTACTATGCCGGACACGGCCTGGAGGTGGATGGCAATAATTTCCTGATCCCGGTGGATGCCAAGCTCGAACGCGACACCGACGCCTATGACGAGGCAATTTCGCTGGACCGTATCCTGCTGGCGACAGAACCCGCCAAGCAGCTTCGCCTGGTCATCCTCGACGCTTGCCGGGACAATCCGTTTGCCAAGACGATGAAGCGCACGGTGGCCTCGCGTGCGATCGGACGCGGCCTCGCCAAGATCGAGCCGGCCAGCCCGAACACGCTGATTGCCTATTCGGCCAAGGCCGGCTCGACCGCGTTGGACGGCGACAGCAAGAACAGCCCGTTCACGCTGGCGCTGGCCAAGCACTTGACGACGCCAGGGCTTGATGTGCGCCGCGCGCTCGGCTTCGTTCGCGACGACGTCTTGAAGAGCACCCGCAACCAGCAGGAGCCGTTCGTCTATGGCTCGCTCGGCGGCGACGACCTGCCCCTGGTGCCCACCAAGGCTGCAGCAGCGGCGCCGGCGCCTGACCCCACGGCCGACGCGCGCCGGGATTACGAGCTGGCGCTGCAGATCGGCAACAAGGAGGCGTTCGACGCCTTCCTCGCGCAGCATCCGGACGGCTTCTACGCCAGCCTGGCCAAGTTGCAGCTTGACAAACTTGGGGCGGACAGCAAAAGCGCGGGAGCCGATACGCCGATGCCGGGTGCCACTGCCGCAGTATCGACGGCCCTGCCGGCCCCGGAGGATAAAGCAGGAGCAAACTTGGCTTCGCTGACTGCGGGGCTACTTCCGGCCGAGCTGATCAAGTCGGTACAGACCGAGTTGCGCCGCGTCGGCTGTCTCACTGCTGCAGCCGACGGCGAATGGAACGCGGCGTCGCAGCGATCGCTGACCCAGTTCAACCGCTACGCCGGAACCAAATTGGACGTCAAACTCGCCAGTCTTGATGCGCTTGACGCGATCAGGCAAAAGCCGTCGCGGGTCTGTCCGCTGGTCTGTGAGCACGGCTTCAAGGACGACGGTGAGCGCTGCAGCAAAATCGTCTGCGCGGACGGCTCGTTTCTCAACGACGACAACGAATGCGAAAAGCGGCGCGCCAAGACGCCGGTGGCGCGGCGCGATGATTCCGAACGGCCCGATCGCCCGGTTCGAGACCGGCCGAAGTCCGCAAGCCAGGCCAGATCACAGGCCTCCGGCCAGGTCGTGTGCAACTATGCCGGCTGCCGCCCCGTCAATCGCGGCTGTCATCTCGAATTCAGGACCCCCGGGGAAGGCGGCCCGCCCGAGGGCGCCGGCAATGTCGAAATCTGCCATTGACGTAGTTTATGGCACCTCGGCGAAATGGGGCTTTCCGAATCAGATCGCGCTGGCAGCGATATTGACCATCAGCGCGACCAGCGCGGTGTTGTAGACGAACGAGATGATACCGTGGGCGGTGACCGTGCGGCGAATGGTCTTGTCGGTGATGCCGACGTCGGAGACCTGCGCGGTCATGCCGATCACGAACGAGAAATACACAAAATCCCAATAGTCGGCATGCGCACTCTCCTCGCCGCTCGGGAACTGCAGGCCGCCGGGCTTGGCCCCGCGATAATAATCATGGGCATAGTGCAGCGCGAAGGTGGTGTGCACGGCGGCCCAGGACAGCGCGATGGTTACCGTCGCGAGCGCCAGTTCCAGCACGCTGCGTTGCGAGGCACCGAGTTCGAATACGATCGCAGCGATGCTGGCGAAGGCACCGATCGCGGTCAAGAGCAGGATCACGAAGCGACCATCATCCTGCAGCGCCGCGTTGCGCCGGATGCGCAGCAGCCCGCAGCGCTGCATCATGGTGTAGACCAACACGAGATAGATCGCGACGAAGATATCCCAGCTGATCAGGAGACGCGTCACCAGGCGCTGGGCGCCCGGCAGGAAAAAGAATGCCACACAGGCGATCGCGATCGAAATAAAGGTGCGCGGCCGCGCATAAACCAGGCGGAGCGGCCGGGACATCTTGCGGAAGCGCTCAACAACAGGATCGTCGCTTACCCTGCCCGCCATTGGCCCTTCAATTCCTGCGCTCGGCGACAAAACGCGCCGCGGCGCGCAGCACGTCTCCCCTCTGGCCGAAAATCGAAAGCGCGGCATCGGCGCGCGCCAGCAGATCGCGAACGCGCCGCCTGGCGCCGTCGATCCCGAGCTGGGTGACGAAGGTGGTCTTGCCGAGCGCGGCGTCCTGGCCGGTCTGCTTGCCCAGTGCCGCGGCGTCGCCTTCGACGTCAAGCAGATCGTCGGCGATCTGGAAGGCCTCGCCGAGCGCCCGGCCGTAATCGTCCAGCGCCTGGTATTCCCGCGGCGAGGACTGGCCAAGCAGCGCGCCGGCGATGCAACCATAGCGCAACAGCGCGCCGGTCTTCATCTGCTGCAGCCGCGCCACGTCGACCGGCTCGCGGTCGCCGAAGCGGCCTTCGCCGGCGAGATCGAGCATCTGACCGCCGGCCATGCCGCCCACACCCGAAGCCCGCGCCAACGCCCGGGTCAGCGCCAGGCGCACATTGGCCTCGGGGTGAATCTCGTCGCGGGTGATGATGTCGAAGGCGAGCGTCAGCAGGGCATCGCCGGCGAGGATCGCGGTGGCGTCGTCATAGGCCTTGTGCAGGGTCGGCCGGCCGCGGCGCAAGTCGCTGTTGTCCATCGCCGGCAGGTCGTCGTGGATCAGCGAGTAGCAATGGATACATTCGAGCGCCGCGCCGGCCAAGAGCGCGGCCTCGCGCGCAACGCCGAACACCGCGGAACTCTCCACCACCAGAAACGGCCTGAGCCGCTTGCCACCCCCCAGGCTGGAATAGCGCATGGCTGCCACCAGCCGCTTCGGCCTTGCGATCTCGTCGGGCTGGAGGCTCTCGGAAAGTAGCCTTCCCAACAGCGCCTCCGTATCCTCCGCGGTCTGGTCCAGTCGTTGAATAAAGTCTGATAATGCCATGCCGGTCGTCATCAAAAGCCGCTCCAGATCAAAGTCGGCCGGACAATCGGTTATGGCACCGGGTTCGTCAATTCCAGCGTTGGCGACCGGAAAGCCTGGAAAAGGCGAAAGCAGCCGGAACGATCCGAGGATATCGGCGGTTTGTCCGCGCCCGCCGGGCGGCGCAGGCTCGCTTGCGACCACGGGAAAACCGGATCAGGCGCAAGAACAACAGCCCCGTAGACACATTAGCGCGTATTCTCTTTGGCAAAGCCGATGTTGACTACGTTTGCGCCCGTTGCGGCCAGCCAGAAGCACCCGATCTTGCGTATTGCCCGAGCCATCTTGCTGATTGTCCTGGCGGTGCTACTGCTGCCCTATCTGCTGGCGCCGCTCTATCGCGGTGGCCATCCGGTCTCGGCACTGATGGCGTGGCGCTGGCTGAGCGGGTCGCCGGTGACGCGACAATGGATCGATTTCTCCGCGATTTCGCCGTCGCTGCCGCGCTCGGTGGTCGCCGCCGAGGACGCCAGATTCTGCAGCCATCATGGCATCGACTGGGGAGCGCTGCGCGAGGTGATCGATGACGCCGAGGATGGCGAAGTGACCCGCGGCGGCTCGACCATCACCCAGCAGGTAGCTAAAAACCTTTTTCTCTGGCCGGGCCGCAGCCTGGTCCGCAAGGCGCTCGAGTTTCCACTGGCGCTATGGATCGATATGGTGCTGCCGAAGCAGCGTATCCTGGAGATCTATCTTAACATCGCCGAGCTGGGCCCCGCCGGCCAGTTCGGCGCCGAAGCCGGTTCCCAATATGCCTTCGGCCGGCCGGCATCGACCCTGTCGCCGCGGGAGGCCGCTTTGCTGGCGGCGATCCTACCCAATCCGCATCAACGCAGCGCCCGCAATCCCGGGCCCGGGGTGCGTCGGCTGGCGGGGACCTATATGGCGCGGGCACAGGCTGCGGAGTTGCAGCGATGCTGGCGTGAAAACCGAGCCTTTTCCGGCCATATCGGCGGATTTTGACGCTGCCGCCTGATCGGTTCTGGTAGCATCGGGCCATGCTCTGGCTTTTGTTTTGAAAGCGTTTTCTTGTCGCCAACCGGTCCCCCCTTTGGCTCGAAAACGCTCTAGCATTGCCAAACCCCATCCTTTATAAGCGCGGCCTTATCGGCATTTCTGCTTGCGCCAGCAGCGCTTCAGCCGTCCGGATCGGACGATGCCTTCGCCACCCCCTAGAGGACACCGACATGGCCGTTCCCCGTAGAAAAACATCGCCGTCGCGGCGTGGCATGCGCCGCTCGGCGGATGCCCTGAAAAAACCCACCTATGCCGAGGACAAGGATTCCGGCGAATTGCGCCGTCCGCACCATCTCGACCTGAAGACGGGCATGTACAAGGGCCGGCAGGTTCTCAAGACCAAGAAAGAATCCTGAACGGCTGAGGCTGTTTGTTAAAAATACCTTTGCTGCGGTCGCGCTCCGCCCGCGACCGGGCTCCGGGCCCGGCAGCCCACTTACTGGGTAAATACAACCAGAGCGAGTGGTGCCGCTCGGCGAATGCTCTACTTCAGGATGCGGCGGTTGATAGTTTTGGGACAAGCATTGACTGCCTGAATTCGGCCATCGAGTGAGGCGACGAGTGTTGGCTGATGCGGGGCTCGCGCCCTGAGAATGCCGCGGTTTCTCCCACTTGAATCGCGTTTCTCCCACTCGAATAAAGAGAAGGCCTCGCCGATGCCCATGGTCGGTTTCCCACTGCTTCTGATTCCGGTCGCGATCTACAACATGATCGTTTTTCTGATGCCCGGCGTCACCATGGTCGAACCGATCACCAAGTTGAGGCTGATGTCCGGCGCCGAATGGCCCCTGACCCTGAGCGACATGCTGCTGGCGCTAGGTATCGTGCTGCTGATGTTCGAGGTCATCAAGGGCGCTCGTCCCGGAGCCAAATATGTTACCGATCATCTGCTGTCGCTGATCGTATTCGGCGCCGCGGCCGCCGAATTCATGCAATGGCCACGGTTCGGCACCTCGACCTTCTTCCTGCTGGCCTTGCTCGCGCTGGTAGATTTCCTGTGTGGTCTCGCGTTGCGCACTCGGCGCGGAATGACGACGGAGGCGATCGCTGGCCATCGCGAAGTGCTGCCGGCCAACGCGACCGAACCGCAATTTGAACCCGTGGTCCCTGCCCCGCCACCGGCGACAGTCGCCGCATCCGCTCCCGCGGCCGCACCAGCGGTGCAGGCAGCCGCCTCGATCGCCGAGGCCGTTCTCTTGGATCGTCCGGAACCCAAATTCATGAACAACGAGGTCACGCCGAGCGGATCCTCGCCGCAGGTCTTTTCCCCGGGCCTGCAGCCGGTCGAGGGCCTTGTGCCATCGACCGACTCGCCGTCGCGTTGAGCTTTTCCTTGTCTTGGATGATTGCCTTAGATGATTCGCCGCATTCTGATACCGACGCCCGGGATCTGACGCGGGTGTGACGTGTAAGCGATCTCTGCATCTCCCGGTGTTGCCCGCCGCAAATGACGCGTTTGCGGAGCCTGCTCGGCGGTCGCAATCAGGTGGGTGATAAAGTCGGCGCGGGACGATGGCCGGTCAGGTATGCGCCCTCGGCGCCCGCTTGGCATCACCGGCACCAATGCGACGCAGGGAGATCTGGCCCCATCGACGCCGTCCTCTGCCACCTTTTGTGACCGTGCAGGACCTAACATCGTCAATCGAAATCCGCTTCAAGCTGTTGCGTTTCGGGACCGCGCGTCCCTTTGCCATCCATGCTCGCAAGGGTCGTGCCGGTTCCTCCGGGTTCAGCCGATTGGCATTTCTTAACGGGGTCACGGGGCTCCTCTCGACAGCTGGCCCGGGCGTTGCCCACGATGCAAGGGGCGCCGTAAGAAAATTGCGCTAATTTAACGAGTAGCGTCTATTCTGGCCGCCGAATCGATCTTCACTTTTGCCCCATCTGCGCCGGGCGGCTGCAAAAGAGACGCCCGGCAGTGTCCCGAAATGAGGCGCCCGTGACATCCGCTCTCCCCGAAACTTCGACCATCCTGGCTTCGCTAGGGCAAGCCGCCTTCGTCTGGGATATCGCAACGGATGCGATCGTTTGGAGCGAACACCGGGCCAAGGTCTTTCCCGAAATCCCGGAGGCGTCGCTGCAAAGCGGTGCGGAGTTTTCAAGATTGATCGAGCCGGAGCGCGCGATCCGGTCCCATGCGCTCAGCCAGTCGTCGCCGCCCCATCATGGCGAAGGCGCGCGCTACCGCGTCGAATATGGCCTGCGCACGAGCGCCTCCGAGCCGGTGCTCTGGATCGAGGAGACCGGCTGCTGGTTCGCCGGCGCCGATGGCCGGCCAGCACGGGTCCAGGGCATCGTCCGCATCAACAACGAACGTCACGCCCGTGACGAGCAACTGTTGAAACTGTCGCGGCACGACCCTTTGACCGGCGAACTCAACCGCACACATCTGATCGCGGCGCTGGCCGAGGCCGTCGAGGAGGCGTCGCGCTTCAGGGCCTCCAGCGTATTCATGTTGATCAGCATCGATCACCTTGCGCGCATCAACGACGCCTTCGGCTTCGACGTCGCAGACGGGGTGATCTCGGAGGTGGCCAGCCGGCTTCGTTCGCGGATGCGCGGCGGCGACGTGCTTGGCCGGTTCTCCGGTAACAAATTCGGCCTGATCCTGAAGAACTGTTCCGTCGAGGATATGAATATCGCCGCCGAACGCTTTCTGGCCGGCATTCGCGATGACGTGGTGCCGACCCCGTCAGGTCCAGTCTCCGTCACCGCCTCGATCGGCGCGGTCAGCATGCCGCGCCATGCGCGCAGCGCCGAGGAAGCGATCAATCGCGCCCATGAAACGCTCGATAACGCCAAGCACCGCCGCGCCGGGTCGTTCTCGCTGTGGCGTCCAAACGTCGAACGCGACGCCCAGCGCCGCGTCAATATCCGCGTCACCGACGAGATCGTCACTGCGCTCAATGAACGCCGGATCGTGCTGGCATTCGAACCGGTGGTGGACGCGCTCTCGCGGGAACCGGCGTTCTATGAGTGCCTGGTCCGGATGGAACAAAACGATGGACAGGTCCTGCTGGCGCCGGACATCGTCCCGGTCGCCGAGAAACTTGGCCTGATACGCCTGGTCGACCATCGCGTGCTCGAACTGGCGGTCGGCGAACTTGCGGGACAACCAAACGTGCGGCTCAGTCTCAATATCTCGCCCGACACGACCCTGGACCCGGATTGGTGGACTTCCATCGAATCCCTGATGCGCAGGCATCCCGGCGTGGCCGAACGGCTGATCGTCGAAATCACCGAAACCGTCGCGATCCAGGATGTTGATGACCTCCGCGGCTTTGTCACCCGGCTAAAGAATTTCGGCAGCCAGATTGCGATCGACGACTTCGGTGCTGGACACACCTCGTTCCGGAACCTGCGCAAGCTCGGGGTCGATATCGTCAAGATCGATGGCGCCTTCGTCCAGAACATCGCGCAATCCGCCGACGATCGCGCCTTTGTGCAAACCCTGATCGATCTGGCGCGCCGGCTCGGCATCAAGACGGTCGCCGAATGGGTCCAGGACGAGGCCTCAGCCGTGATGCTGCGCGATTGGGGCTGCGACTACGTGCAGGGGCGGCTGATCGGGCTTGCCTCCGCGGAACGGCCCTGGCGCACCCGGACCGGGGCCGTCGTGCCGGCGGTCAGTTGAGATAGAGGGGTACCGCGGCCTCCCGGCGTCCGCCGGGGAGGGGCAAGCGCGGCCCTCACTCTTCCTTTTTCGTCTCTTTCGACATGCGATCCAGACGCTCCTGCATGTCTTTCATCTGCCGGCGCAGATCGTCGATGTTGTCTTCTTCCAGAGCGGGTTCCGGGGTTTTTTCGGGCTCGGCTGAGGTTCCGCTGCGCGGCGGCACAAACGGCTTGAACATCGCGAAAGTCTGCTGAAACAATTCCATGTTGCGGCGAACGTGTTCCTCCAGCGGCGCGAATGGCGTTCCGCTGAAGGTGTTGGTCAGCTGCTTGCGGAATTTTTCCTGCTCGCGCGTCAGCGTGTCGATCGACTGTTCGAGATATTTCGGCACCACCATCTGCATGCTGTCGCCGTAAAACCGGATCAGCTGCCGCAGGAAGGTGGTCGGCAGCAAATTCTGCCCGGCCTTGTTTTCCTGTTCGAAGATGATCTGCGCCAAAACCGAGCGCGTAATGTCGTCGCCGCTCTTGGCATCATAGACCAGGAAGTCCTCGCCAACTTTGACCATCCCCGCAAGGTCTTCCAGGGTTACATAGGTGCTGGTACCGGTATTGTAGAGCCGCCGGTTGGCGTATTTCTTGATCGTGGTGGGTTGGTCTGGTTTCGCCATGGGCTCACATTATGCACACCGAGGACGGGGAACCCGACGGCTTCGCCGACGGGCTTAGCAGCAGCGCATCGCAACAAAATAAGCATTTTCAATGCGCCCCGGCTACCTTTTTGTGCGCCAGGGTTAATTACGACGCACCGACGGTGCCCGCGAAAGTGCCAAGCGGCCGATTTTGGATGCGCGGTGACGATATTTTGCCCTGGGGCCGTTGACATGCCTCAACGACGTTAACAGGATAAGGTGAGAGAGACAGGTCCGCCACCCGGCCGCCCGCAATCCAAGATCCCTCAAGCCCAGGAGATATCCATGACAGACGATGTCGTCATCGTCAGCGCCGCTCGCACTCCGGTCGGCAGCTTCAACGGAGTTTTCGCCACCACGCCGGCCCACGATCTCGGCGCTATCGTCATCAAAGCCGCGCTGGAGCGTGCAGGAGTTGAGCCGGGCCGAGTGTCCGAGGTGATCATGGGTCAGATCCTGACCGCGGCGCAGGGTCAGAACCCGGCCCGCCAGGCTTCGATCGCCGCCGGCATCCCGGTGGAGGTCCCGGCCTGGGGGGTCAACCAGCTCTGCGGGTCCGGCTTGCGCACGGTGGCGCTGGGCTACCAGGCCCTGCTCAACGGCGATGCCGACATCGTGGTTGCGGGCGGTCAGGAATCCATGAGCATGGCCCCGCACGCGCAATACCTGCGCGGCGGCGTCAAGATGGGTGCGGTTGAATTCGTCGACACCATGATCAAGGACGGGTTGTGGGATGCCTTCAATGGCTACCACATGGGTAACACCGCCGAGAACGTCGCCCGCCAATATCAGATCACCCGCGCCCAGCAGGACGAGTTCGCCGTCGCCTCGCAGAACAAGGCCGAGAGCGCGCAGAAGGCCGGCAAGTTCAAAAACGAGATTACCCCGGTGACGATCAAGTCACGCAAGGGCGACATCATTGTCGACACCGACGAATATCCCCGCCATGGGGCGACGCTGGAAGCCATGGGCAAGCTCAAGCCGGCCTTCGAGAAGGATGGCACCGTGACCGCCGGCAGCGCCTCGGGCATCAATGACGGCGCCGCCGCGGTAGTGCTGATGACTGCCAAGCAGGCCGCCAAGGAAGGCCGGACCGTGCTGGGGCGCATCGTTTCGTGGGGCCAGGCCGGCGTCGATCCCAAGATCATGGGCACCGGGCCGATTCCGGCGTCTCGCACGGCGCTCAAGAAGGCCGGTTGGAGCGTGGGCGATTTGGACCTGATCGAGGCCAATGAGGCATTCGCGGCGCAGGCCTGCGCGGTCAACAAGGACCTTGGCTGGGATACCGGCAAGGTCAACGTCAATGGCGGCGCGATTGCGATCGGCCATCCCGTGGGCGCCTCCGGCGCGCGCGTGCTGGTGACGCTGTTGCACGAAATGCAGAAGCGCGATGCCAAGAAGGGGCTCGCCACGCTGTGCATCGGCGGCGGCATGGGCATCGCGATGTGCATCGCCCGCGATTAGATTGAGCGACGATCGCGGATGCGACGCGGGATCAATACAACGGCGCGCGGCCAAGGCGTAGCAGGTTAAGAAACGCCCGGACTTCACGTCCGGGCGTTTTTATTCTTGATGTTGGTCAAGCGGCCCGCTTTATTCGGCACTACAAAAAGCCTCAGTTCAAAAGTGACCCAAGGGAAGGATTCGACATGGCACGTGTGGCATTGGTGACGGGCGGTACGAGGGGCATCGGAGCTGCGATCAGCAAGGCGCTGAAGGCCGGCGGCTATCGGGTCGCGGCCAACTACGGCGGCAACGACGCCGCGGCGGAGAAATTCAACGCCGAAACCGGCATACCCGTCT
Source organism: uncultured Alphaproteobacteria bacterium (assembly GCA_963736075.1). GTDB lineage: Bacteria > Pseudomonadota > Alphaproteobacteria > Rhizobiales > Xanthobacteraceae > Bradyrhizobium. Next base: position 162,513 of record CAVTNW010000006.1, read on the forward strand.
TTAAATGGGACGTCAGCTCATTCGATGCCTGCGCTGCCGGCGTCAAAAAGGTCGAGGCGGAGCTCGGCCCGGTCGAGGTCCTAATCAACAATGCCGGCATTACCAGGGATGGCGCCTTCCACAAGATGACGGTCGAGCAGTGGACCGCCGTCATCAACACCAATCTCGGTTCGCTGTTCAACATGACCCGCCAGGTCATCGAGGGCATGCGAGCCCGCAAATTCGGCCGCGTCATCAATATCTCTTCGATCAATGGCCAGAAGGGCCAGTTCGGCCAGGTCAATTATTCGGCGGCGAAGGCCGGCGATATCGGTTTCACCAAGGCGCTCGCCCTGGAGAATGCCAAGACCGGCATCACCGTCAATGTGATCTGCCCGGGTTATATCAATACCGAGATGGTGCAGGCGGTGCCGAAGGACGTGCTGGAAAAGAGCATCCTGCCGCTGATCCCGGTGGGCAGGCTCGGCGAGCCCGAGGAAATTGCCCGCGCCGTTCTGTTTCTCGCCGCCGACGAGGCGGGCGCCATGACCGGTTCGACGCTCTCGGTCAACGGCGGACAATATATGGTGTGATCGCCCGGTCTCCTCGCGGCGCGACGCTGATCGGACTGACGGCGATCCTGATGTGGTCGCTGCTCGCGGTCTTGACGGTGGCGACGGGGAAGATTCCGGCCTTTCAGCTGGCTGCGACGACCTTTGCGATCGGCGCGCTGGTCGGATCGCTGACCTGGATCGGGCGGCCGGAGGCGATCTCTGCCTGGCGGCAGCGGCCCGCCGCGTGGATGGTCGGGGTCGGCGGCCTGTTCGGATATCACGCGCTGTATTTTCTCGCGCTGCGCTTTGCGCCTCCGGCGGAGGCCGGCCTCCTGAACTATCTCTGGCCGCTCTTGATCGTGCTGTTTTCATCTCTGCTGCCGGGCGAGCGACTGGCACCGCACCATGTCATTGGCGCCCTGCTCGGACTTGCCGGCACGGTCGTATTGCTCGCCGGCAGCCGCAGCCAGCCATTCGCCCCCGGCCAGTTGCCTGGACTGCTCGCGGCCTTCGTCGCAGCCTTCGTGTGGGCCTCCTACTCGGTGATGTCGCGCCGGCTCAAGGCAGTCCCGACCGATGCAGTGGCGGGCTTTTGTTTCGCCACCGCGCTGCTCGCAGCCGTGGTGCATGGACTGGTCGAAGTCACGGTCTGGCCCGACAACTCGGGGCAATGGCTGGCGATCACGGCGCTCGGCATCGGTCCTGTCGGCGCCGCATTCTATGCTTGGGACATCGGCATGAAGCGCGGCGATATCCGTGTGCTCGGCGCCGCGTCCTACGCCACGCCGCTGTTGTCGACCGGCTTTCTGGTGCTGGCCGGCTATGCTAGACCCAGCGCCAGCATCGCGATCGCAGCCCTGCTGATCGGCGGCGGAGGCTTGATCGCGGCCAAGGATATGCTCGCCTTCAGGCGCGATTAGCCCGGGGTGTAGGGCGGGCAAAGGCGCCTCTTCGCGCCGTACCCACCGTCGGTCTTATCGTTAACGGAACTGGTGGGCACGCTATCGGACGCGCATTCGCGCGACCGATGACTTTGCCCACCCTCAAATCTACCAATCGCTGCTTGGCTCCCAGCCCTTGGCCGCCAGTTCGAATCCCGCAAAATCAAATCCCGGCGCCACCGTGCACCCGACCAGCGTCCAGTCGCCGATGGATTCAGCTGATTGCCAGGCCCGCACCGGTACGATCGCCTGCGGCTCTTCGCCCGCGGCGAGATCGGGGCCAAGCCTGACGCTGCGCTGGCCGCGATCGTCCGCGATCCGTAGGCTGAGCGCGCTGCCGGCATAGTAATGCCACACCTCCACCGCATCGATGCGATGCCAGTGCGAGCGATCCCCGCGCGCCAGCAGGAAATAGATGGCGGTCGATCGCGCGCGCCGCTGTGCATCGCAGTTACGATCGCGAAAGGTCTCGCGATAATGGCCACCTTCGGGATGCGGCAGCAATTCAAGCCGTGCGATGATGTCGGCGGCGGTGGGCGAGGACGTCATCAGGACTTGTTTTTCCGTTCGCGCAACTCGCCAAACACTTCCGCGGGACTTCTGCCCTTCATCCGGACGCTGGCCGCGACCGACGGCTCATCCGCGCGCAGGAAAACGTTGGCCCGTTTCTCTTCGCCAAGCAGCGACGGTATCGTCGGCTTGCCTGCGGCACGCAGCCGCGTCACGGCCTCGGCGCGCGCCTTCAAAGCGGAATTTTCGGGCTCTACGGTGAGCGCGAATTTGACGTTTGCAGCGGTATATTCGTGGCCGCAATAGAGTTTGAAATCGTCGGGCAACGCGCGCAGTTTCAAGAGGGAATCCCACATCATCGGATAGTTGCCCTCGAACACCCGTCCGCAGCCGATCGAGAACAGGGTATCGGCCGCGAACAGTGCCTTGTCGTTGTCGAACACGTAGCTCAAGTGGTCGAGCGTATGGCCTGGCGTTTCCAGCACCCGCGCCAGCAGGCTGCCGACCTTGACGACATCGCCCTGACCGACGCGCAAATCGACATTGGCGATCTTGGCGGACTTGTCGCGCGGCCCGACCACCCGGCAGTTGTATTTCTGCTTCAGCTCGGCGATGCCGCCGACATGATCGCCATGATGATGGGTGACCAGAATATCGGTCAGGGTCCAGCCTTCGCGATCCAGCGCGGCGATAATCGGCGCGGCTTCCGGCGCATCGATCGAAGCGGTCGCCTGGGTCTCAGGGTCGTGGATCAGGTAGCCGAAATTATCGGTAAGGCAGGGGAACAGGCGGATGTCTGCAGCCATAATATCTCCGTGATCCAGGTCAGCATTTTCCGGCCATCCCGGTGCCGATGAAAATGCTTCGAACCCCAGGGTTAGCGATCCCAAGCCGGCTCCCTGTTCTGGAACAGGGGCCCGGCCAAGGCGGCGGTTTCGCCCCCGAGCTCGGTCCATGAAATATGGCCTTCAGGCTCATGGGGCAATGCAATATTCCGCCCACCTTGCCCGGCGACGCCGTGTTACATTGGCGTCATGACCATCGACGTCATCGACCTCCGCGATTTCTACTCCCAGCGCCTCGGCATCGTGGCGCGGCGGCTGATCAATCGTGGCATTCACGCGCGCTGGCCGAACGCCAGCGGCCAGCGGGTTCTTGGGCTCGGCTATCCTACCCCCTATCTCGGCCTTTTTCGCGAGGACTCCGAACGCTGCATCGCCTTCATGCCGGCAGCGCAGGGGGTTTTGAAATGGCCGACCGCGCGGCCGACACTGGCGACGCTGGTCGATGAATTCTCGATGCCGCTGCCGGACGCTGCGGTCGACCGAATCCTGATGGTTCACGCGCTGGAAATGTCCGACGATCCGGCCGGGCTGCTGCGCGAAGTCTGGCGGGTGCTGGCGCCGTCCGGCCGCGTCATGGCGGTAGTTCCAAACCGGCGCGGGGTCTGGACACGTACCGACAATACGCCGTTCGGTCACGGCCGGCCCTATTCGCGCTCGCAGATCACGCACTTGCTGCGGCAGACCTGGTTCACGCCGACGGCGTGGAGCGAGGCCCTGTTCATGCCGCCGGTCGCCGGTGGCTGGTTCCTGCGCTCCGCCATGGCCTGGGAGCGCGTCGGCGCGGCGCTGTCGCTGCCGTTCGCGGGCGTCCATATCGTGGAAGCCACCAAGCAGGTCTACCGCGCGATCCCGGCGCCGCGCGAACGCACGCGCCTGATCCCGGCGCTCGAACCGGTGCTGGTGCCGTCCTCCGTGCAGCGCGACGAAACCTTGTAGAGCAAGCACGGCTACACGCTCGCGCCGTCCGACGCCAAATCCGTGTCCCTATTCGCGGGGAAGTTCCTCAGAAGAACGGCAGCGTTTGGCCAACCGGTTGCGGCGTCACTGCGCGGTTGACTGCCTTACTCGTTGCCTGGGTTGAAATCGTCGCCCGGCCCCGACGGCGTTGGGGCGACCATACCTTCGGGGCGTGGTCCGTGCGGCCGGCGGCGGCGCCGCGGAAAGCGCTCCCCGCCGCCGCTTTCAAAACCACCTGGCGCTGTACTGATCTGGGGCTGCGGCCCGGTGATGAATGACGGCAGGCGATCGACACTGACGTTATCGGGGATCACTGGTTGCGGTTGCGGCTGCGGTTGCGGCTGGAATTGCGGACGATGCTCGCGCGGCTGTTGCTGGTCGCGCGGCTGATAGGGCTGAGAATCGCGCTGGTGATCGCGCGGGCCGCCGTCGCGGGGTAAGAATGGCTGCGGCTGCACCGGCACAAAGCCGGGCTCCTGTCCGAAATGTGAAAAGCCTTCGCTTTCCTCGTCGCCATCTTCCGGCGACATTTCATTCTCGGTGCGCGGCTGCGGCTGGTTCTGACGGAACTGTTCCTGAGCGGCGGCAATCAGCCGGAAATAATGCTCGGCGTGCTGATAGTAGTTCTCGGCTGCGACCGGATCGCCGGAAGAGCGCGCATCGCGCGCCAGTTGCACATATTTTTCCGCGACGTGCGATGCGGTGCCGCGAATCTTGATGTCGGGCCCATTGGATTCGAACACCCGGGTCATCGGGTTCTGGCCGCGCCGGTTGTTGTTATTGTTATTATTATTGTTGTTCCGGTTACGCATCCGCTTATTGTTGTTCTGACCGTTTCTCATGTCTTGCCTTTGTCCCAGCCCTGAAGTTACCAGCCTTAAGTCTCGATTAACCTGGATTTAACGCAATTGGCTGCCTTGCCCGATTCCGGCAGACATCACGCGTGCCGAACCGCGGTACAGTTCAATTCCAGACAGATTTCGCCGTACGTCGCGGTCAATAGAGACGCGCTCCTCCGCAGCCCAGCAAACGTCGCCGGCTGCATCAAATCAATCCGCCTGCCAAAACAAGCAAAGATCTCTCGCGTGAGTAATCAAGCGCAAATTCAGGCTTTCGTTCACTTTGCGGTCGGAGGCAGCGCAGCTCTGTCGGCCATCGCGCTCAAGTGGACCTGCGTCTTGGAACCTTTCACTCGGGGCGGGCTCTCGCCTTAGCGAACCCTGGCCGCTACCCGCAATATCCCTAAAGGGCATTTACGGGGCCAGAAATCCCTGGACCGATTTCGTGAGCGGAACCTAGTCGCTCTCGAGCAATATTCCAAGTGGTTTTTTTTAAGCCAATAAGGCTTTACGGGGGCAATTTTCGACCGGCGACCGCCCGCCGAATGCCTGCCAGATCGACTTTCGCAGGACCGTCGAGCGTTAATCCCGCCGCGGTCATCAATCCTTCAATGTTGCCGCTTTGCCCTTGTCCTGCTTCCACAACGAGGCTGCCACCGGATGCCAAAAGCCGCAGGGCTTGCGGAATGAGCGTGCGATAGGCGACAAGCCCATCTGCGCCACCGTCCAGCGCAGAACGCGGATCGTGGTCGCGCACCTCCGGCGCCAGATCCGCAATTTCAGCCGAACGGATATAGGGCGGGTTCGAGACGAGCAGATCGAAAGGGCCCGACAGTGCCGCAGCGTAATCGCTGGCCACGAAATGAGCGCGATCGGCGAGTCCCAGGCGGGCAGCATTGCCATACGCCGTTCGCAACGCCGCTACACTGAGATCTGTACCGATCCCATAGGCGAGCGGCAATTCAGACAGCAGCGCCAATAAAATCGCGCCCGTGCCAGTACCGATGTCGACGATCCGCAGTGCGCGATCCTGACCGGACATGGCGTGCAGCTTCTCCAGCGCCAACTCGACCACCGTCTCGGTGTCGGATCTCGGCACCAGCGTCGCGGCCGAGAGTTGCAGCGGAAGTCCCCAGAATTCCTTGACCCCGAGGATGCGTGCGACCGGCTCGGCGGCGAGACGACGGCGCGCATAGTTCTCCAGGCGCGCCTGCTCATCCGCCGCGAGCGGCCGGTTGGCCGCCACGACGAGGCCGGTGAGATCAAGTCCCAGCACGGCACCGACCAGGATCCGGGCATCGATTTCGGCCGAATCGAGCCGGCCGGCTTTGAATTGCGCGGTGAGCGAACGCCTCGCACTTTCCACGGTTGGGCCAACGAGTGGTTCAGTCACGAGGCGTCCACATGATTCTCAACACGAACCTGCCTGCCACCGCGGCGTTCGCAGCGATGCCGCGTATTTTGCTCACGCCGCGGCGCCCTGGGCGGCGAGCTGCGCGGCCTGATACTCGGTGGTCAGCGCATCGATCAGTTCGCTCAGCCCTTCGCCCGACATCACCTGCGGCAGCTTATAGAGCGTGAGATTGATCCGGTGATCGGTAACGCGGCCTTGCGGGAAATTATAGGTACGAATGCGCTCCGAGCGGTCGCCGGACCCGACCTTCTCGCGACGATCCGCCGAACGCACCGCGTCGATGCGCTGACGTTCAGCGTCATAGATGCGCGAGCGCAGGATGTTCATGGCCGAGGCCCGGTTCTTGTGCTGGGAGCGGCTGTCCTGCATGTTGACTACGATGCCGGTCGGAAGGTGGGTAATGCGGATCGCCGATTCGGTCTTGTTGACGTGTTGGCCGCCGGCGCCCTGCGAGCGCATGGTCTCGATCCGCAAGTCATCGCTCTTGATCTCGACATCGACCTCCTCGACCTCGGGCAGTACCGCAACCGTGGCCGCCGAGGTGTGGATCCGGCCCTGTGTCTCGGTATCGGGCACGCGCTGCACCCGGTGCACGCCGGATTCGAATTTCAGTTTCGCGAACGCCCCGCGCCCTCTGACCTCGGCAATGATTTCCTTGTAGCCGCCCATGGTGCCCTCGCTCAAGGAGATCACCTCGACCTTCCAGCCCTGCAAGGCGGCGAAACGCTCGTACATCCGGAACAGGTCGCCGGCAAACAATGCGGCCTCGTCGCCGCCGGTGCCGGCGCGGATTTCCAGCACGACGTTGCGCTCGTCCATGGCGTCCTTGGGCAACAGCGCGACGCGGATCTGTTGCGCCAATTCCAGGCTGCGCGCTTTGAGCGTCTCGCGCTCGGCTTCCGCCATGGCGCGCATCTCGGTCTCGGTTGCGGGATCCTCGATCAGCGCCTCGATGCCGGCAATTTCGGCACTGACGGCCCGGTAGGCCTTCACGGCGTCGATCAGCGGATTGAGCTCGGCCAGCTCGCGGGTGATCCGCACATAGTTTTCGGCATTGACCTGGCCGAGAACCTGCGCCTCGAGCGAGGCGTGGTGCGCCAGCAGAACGTCAAGTTTGGCCTCGGGTAGCATCGACATGGCAGCGATCTCGAATGGCAAAACGGGCGTCGTTGTACGGACCGAAGCCTCGCTACAACGATAACCCTTCGGCTTCGGCGAATTCGGTCAGCTTCTGGCGGATCGATACGCTTCCGGCGGGCGCATCCAAAAGCGGGCCCATCACGGCTTCGGCTTTGTTGACGTCGAGATCGAGGATCATCGCCTTGACCGGCCCATGGGCGGTTGCCGAAAGCGACAGCGAACGGTAGCCCAGCGCGATCAGCGCCAAGGCGCCGATCGGCTTTGACGCCATCTCGCCGCACAGCGAGGCGGATTTTTTCGCGGCGTTGGCCTTCACCACGATATCGCGCAGCGCCCGCAGGATCGGCGCGGACATGGTGTCGAACCGTTCAGAGACCTTGGCATTGCCGCGATCAACCGCGAACAGGAACTGAAACAGGTCGTTGGACCCCACCGAGACGAAATCGACTTTCTTCAGGAGTTCGTCGAGCTGATAGAGCAGGGCCGGAACCTCCACCATGGTGCCGACGTCGATGCGTTCCGGCAAGGCATGGCCATGCTGGCGCAGATAGGTCAGTTCGCGCTCCACAATCGCCTTGGCGGCATCGAATTCGGCGACTTCGGTAATCATCGGAAACATGATGCGCAGCGCACGGCCGCCGCCGGCGCGCAAAAGTGCGCGGATCTGACCGCGCAGCAGGCCGGGCCGGTCAAGCCCGAGCCGGATCGCACGCCATCCGAGCGCGGGATTTTCCTCGATCACGGTCTCCATATAGGGCAGCGCCTTGTCGCCGCCGATATCGAGCGTCCGGAAGGTCACGGGTTTCGAACCGGCCGCATCCAGCACTGCGCGGTACAGCGCCAGCTGGTCACTGGAACGCGGCAGGCTCTGGCCAACCATGAACTGCAGCTCGGTGCGGAACAGGCCGATACCCGCGCTGCCGGTATCGTCGATGTGCGGCAGATCGATGGCCAGGCCGGCGTTGATCATCAATTCGATCGGCTGGCCGTCCTTGGTGGCGCAGGGCTTGTCGCGCAGCGCCGAATATTGCGCCTGCCGACGGGCGCGAACCCGAACCCGCTCGGCATAGGCCTGCTCGATCTCCGCCGAGGGGCGGACGTAGATCGAGCCCGAGGTGCCGTCGACGATGATGGCGTCGCCGGGATCGGCGATGCCCGGCGCGTTCGGCACTTCGCCGACGGCCGGGATGCCGAGTGCGCGGGCCACGATCGAGACGTGCGAATTGGCGGTGCCTTCTTCCAGCACCAAGCCACGCAATCTCTTGCGGTCATAGTCGAGCAGCGCCGCGGGCCCCATCGCGCGCGCGATCAGGATGGCGTTGTCGGGCAACAGTTCGCGCGAAGGCGCGTGGTCCTGACCCGCCAGCTGCCGCATCAGCCGATGGCCGAGATCCTCGAGGTCATGCAGGCGGTCGCGCAGGTAAGGGTCGGTGGAACGCAGCATGCGCGCCCTGGTGTCGGACTGCACGCGCTCGACGGCGGCCTCCGCGGTCAGGCCGGTAGCGACCGCCTCGTGCAGCCGATGCGACCAGCCGTGGTCGTGGGCGAACATGCGGTAGGCTTCCAGCACGTCGCGGTGCTCGCCGCTTTCGGCCACGTCGCCGCGCTCCAGCATGCGATCGAGATCGGCGCGCAGCTTGGCCAATGCGGTGTCCAGCCGCTTGATCTCTTTCGGCAGGTCTTCGGCGATGTAATTGGTGATGACGACGCGGGGCTCATGCAGCACGACGTGGCCAAGCGCAATGCCGTCGGACAGTATCGCGCCGGTCTTGTGCACCGAGTGCCGCGCCGCCGGCTCGGCACCGGGCTGTGCCAACGCGGACAATTCACCCGAGGCGATCATCTCTGCCAGCACCATGGCGGTGGTCTGCAGCGCCTCGACCTCTTCCTCGACATAGGTGCGCTTGGCGCGGTTCTGCACCACCAGCACGCCCAGCGTATTGCCGGCCCGCAGGATCGGAACGCCGAGGAAGGAGTGGTAGATTTCTTCGCCGGTCTCGGGGCGGAACGAGAATGCCGGATGGCTTTGCGCGTCGCTCAGATTAAGCGGGGTTGCCTCGCTGGCCACCAGGCCGACCAGGCCCTCATGCGCGTTCAGGACGGTCCTATGGACGGCCCCGCGGTTGAGACCCTCGGTGGCGTAGAGCTCAAGCGTGTTGTCGACCCGCAACACGTAGGTCGAGCAAACCTCGGCCACCATATTGGCCGCGATCAGCACCACGATCTTGTCCAGCCGCTCCTGGGCTGAGACCTGCTCCGCCATGGTTTCGCGGAGCCGTCTCAACAAGACGCGGGGACCTCCCGACGCGCTCCGCATGTGCTAACATCCTCTCCGGCGTGGTCAGCGCGCCGGGCGGCCGGCGCCTGGCGTTAAGCTCAAGAAAAACAACAATTTTATTCATTCGGCGCCGCCGCAAACGCCAAAAGCCGGCCGCATCGGCTGAGCCAAAACAGTGGCACCGTTCGCGGCAGTCCATCCATCAGGCCGTATAGCGAATTGAGGCTTGTTTTGCCAAGCAAAACACCTGCCAGAAACCCCTGGGCGCGGTTGACAGGGCTATTATCAGGTTATGCCAGGCAACCGGACGGCCGGGGGAAAATCTTCTAAAGCTGGTCGAGCTTATAGAGCGTATGCAGCGTGCGTACCGCCAGTTCGGTATAGGCGGCGTCGATCAGCACCGAGAACTTGATCTCGGAGGTGGTGATGGCGCGGATGTTGATGTTGCGCGCGGCGAGGGCCGCGAACGCCTGGGCGGCTACCCCGGCGTGGCTGCGCATGCCGCTGCCGATCACCGAGACCTTGGCGACGTCGGTAGCGCTGTCGAGCCTGATGTAGCCGATATGGTCCTTGGCCGAGGTAATGGTCTCGCGGGCCCTGACATAATCCGAGGCCGGAACGGTGAAGGTCAGATCGGTGGTGGCACCGTCCTCGGAGACATTCTGCACGATCATGTCGACGTTGATATTGGCCTCCGCCAGCGGACCGAAGATCGAGGCAGCGACCCCCGGCTTGTCCTGGATCTGGCGAACGGAAATCTGGGCTTCGTCCTTGGAAAAGGCGATGCCGGTGACGACGTGGCTTTCCATGATCTCCTCCTCGCTGCAGATCAGCGTGCCCGGCGGCGTGCCGTGGGGGTCGATATCCTCAGGCTTGTCGAAACTGGAGCGGACAAACACGGGCATGTTGTGCACCATGCCAAGTTCTACCGAGCGTACCTGCAGCACCTTGGCGCCCTGCGACGCCAGTTCCAGCATCTCCTCGAACGCGATCTTGTCGAGCCGCCGCGCTTTCGGGACCACGCGCGGGTCGGTGGTATAAACGCCATCGACGTCGGTGTAGATATCGCAGCGGTCGGCGTGAACCGCAGCGGCAAGCGCCACCGCCGAGGTATCCGAGCCGCCGCGCCCGAGCGTGGTGATCCGACCGGTCTGCGGGTTGATGCCCTGGAAGCCCGCGACGACGGCGACCTCCTTGCGGTCCCTGAACCGGTTGATCAGCTCTTTGCCATCGATCTCGAGAATCCGCGCCGAGGCATGGGCGTCGCTGGTCCTGATCGGCACCTGCCAGCCCTGCCAGGAGCGGGCCTGGATGCCGATCGCCTGCAGCGCAATCGCCAACAGCCCGGCCGTGACCTGCTCGCCGGAAGCCACGACCGCGTCGTATTCGCGTGCATCATGCATCGGTGAGGCCTCGCGGCACCATTCCACCAGTTCATTGGTCTTGCCGGCCATCGCGGAAACCACCACGGCGACGTCATGGCCGGCATCGACCTCGCGCTTGACGTGCCGCGCCACGTTGCGGATGCGGTCGATGTTGGCGACGGATGTGCCGCCGAATTTCATCACGAGGCGGCCCATGACGACGGGTGCATTCCCTGAAGAGTTAAGGTATGTGACCCGCGCGGAAATGAAGGCGCGTGGGTCAAAAGGCGCGTATACATAACGGCGCCGATTCCGGCAAGCAGCCGGGTTCCGGCTTCCGCCGGGAACTGACGGCCGGATCGTGGCGTAGGGTTAATTGAGGCCGAACTATGGGGCGTTACATCGACGACATCCTGCAGCCCGGCGAGAAGGTGCTCTATTCGACCAATGCGCACTGGATCTTCTATTGGCCGGCGATCGCGGCCTGGATCGTTGCCATCGTCTTGCTGGTGCTGTCGCGCGCCACCACGACCGAGGGTATCGTGCTGTTGTGCCTGTCGGCCGCGTCGGTAGTCGCGATCGCGGCCCTTTACTGGACCTTCAGGGCATGGTTCCATCGCTGGACGACCGAAACCGACGTCACCAATCTTCGCGTCGTCCACAAGACCGGCTTCATCAAACGTCGAACATTTGAGATGAGCCTCGACAAGGTCGAAAGCGTTGACGTCAATCAGAGCATCCTCGGTCGTATGCTCAACTATGGCGACGTCACCATTCTCGGCGTCGGCGAGGGCAAAGAAACCATCTCCACCATCGCGTCGCCGCTGGCGTTTCGCAACTTCATCACCGCGCGATAGGAGCGGCGCGTCATCCATGGCCATGCAACAAAATCCTCCCGCCGATGCCTCGGGCGCCCCGGCATCCACGGTAGACCCCGCCGAAATCGCGAAGTTTTCAAAGCTGTCGGAGCAATGGTGGGACCCCAACGGCAAGATGGCGCCGCTGCACAAGATCAATCCGCTGCGACTGACCTATATCCGCGACGCCGCCTGCCGCAAGTTCGAGCGCAACGTCAAAAGCCTGAACTGTCTTTCCGGCCTGCGTCTGCTCGATATCGGCTGCGGCGCCGGCCTGTTGTGCGAACCGTTCACCCGTCTCGGCGCCCAGGTCATCGGCGTCGATCCTTCCGACAAGAACATCGCGGCGGCGCGCCTGCACGCCGACAAGGGGCACCTGTCGATCGACTATCGCTGCACCACCGTCGAAGAGATGGACGTGCGTGAGCGCTTCGACATCGTGCTGGCGATGGAAGTGGTCGAGCACGTCGCCGATGTCGGCCTGTTCCTCAATCGCTGCGCGGCGATGCTGAAGCCCGGCGGCATGATGGTGATCTCGACCCTGAACCGCAACTGGAAGAGTTTTGCGCTCGCCATCGTCGGCGCGGAATATGTTCTGCGCTGGCTGCCGCGCGGCACCCACCAATGGGAGAAGTTCGTCACCCCCGCCGAACTCGCCGATCACCTCGCCAACAACAAGCTTGTCATCACCGACCAGGCAGGTGTGGTCTATAGTCCATTCGCGGACCGCTGGAGCCTGTCCTCGGACATGGACGTCAACTACATGGTGGTGGCCGAACAGGCGTAGCTGCCGACAAGCCCGCCCTCCCGCCCGCATCACCGCCTCCCCATGCCCGCCATCGCCTCGCTCTGGATACCTTTCACCATCACCGCGGCGCTCGGGCAGGTGGCGCGCAATGCCATGCAGCGGCAATTGACCGGACCGCTCGGCACCTGGGGCGCCACCAATATCCGCTTCCTGTTCGGCTTTCCGTTCTCGCTTGTGTTTTTCGCGGTCGTGCTGGCCGCGACCGGAGACCACATTCCGTGGCCGACGGCAGTGTTCTGGCCGTGGCTGTTGCTCGGCGCGCTCTGCCAGATCGTTGCCACCGGCATGATGCTGCTCGCCATGAACGACCGCTCGTTCGTGGTAACGACGGCCTATCTGAAGACCGAGGCGATCCAGACCGCGATCTTCGGTTTTGTCTTTCTCGGCGATCATTTGACGGTTCTGAAGGTAATCGCCATCCTGATCGCGACCAGCGGTGTCGTGATCGCCGCGCTGCGGCCCGGTGCAGCGAAAGGATTTACCGATCTGAAACCAACGCTGCTCGGTCTCGGCGCGGCCGCGGCATTCGCGCTGTCCGCGGTCGGCTTTCGCGGCGCTGTCATCGTGGTGCCCCACGTATCGTTTGTGACGGCAGCCTCATTCACGCTGGTGTTTGGGCTGTTGATGCAGACGCTGGTGCTGTCGATCTATCTGCTGGCGCGGGCCCCCGACGTGCTGCGGAAAATTTTGGGACTGTGGAGGCCCTCCGTCTTCGCGGGCTTCATGGGTGCGTTCGCCTCCCAGTTCTGGTTCCTGGCCTTTGCGCTGACGGCGGCCGCCAATGTCCGCACGCTGGCGCTGGTCGAAGTCTTGTTCGCGCAAGCCGTGGCCTATTACTCGTTCAAGCAGCCGCTGTCGGTCCGCGAGCTCGCCGGCATCGCGCTGATCGTGATCGGCGTAGCTCTATTGGTTTCGGTCTAGCGCCCTCCCGGGGGATTGGAGGCGCGCGACGCCGGTTGCTCGCCAGGGGCGACGGAAATCAATTCCTATCCTCTGGCAGTACCGGCAGCGGCGAGACTTCGACGCCTTCCTCGATCAGAGCGCGGGCTTCGTCCGGCGAGGCCTCGCCATAGATCGGGCGGTGTTCGATATCGCCGTAATGCATCTTGCGGGCCTCGGTCGGGAAACGCTCGCCGACATTATCGGCGTTCTTCACGATATGGTCCCGCAACTCCCGAAGTTTGGCGCGCAACTCCCGTTCCTGCGCCAGCAACAGCGGCGTCGATGCGCCTGACGGGACTTCGGCAGGCAAAGCGGGTGCCGGTGCAGATGGCGGCTGTGCCGGTACCGGCACAGCGCTGTCGCGGCCCCTCTTGCTGACAATTCGTGGGGCCATGATGGCCTTTTCCACCTTGACCGAGCCGCAGGCCGGACAGCTCACCAGCTTGCGTTTGACCTGTAAATCATAGGTGGAGGAGCTTTGAAACCAGCTTTCGAAGGCATGGCCACGCTCGCATTGCAGCGAGTAGCGGATCATACCGATCCCCGCACCAGGTGCAGGTACTCGGGACCGTTCCTGGCATCGGCGACGCTGAAACGTCTGCCGTGCTGCAGCGACGGCACCGCCTTGCGCGCGGTCTCGACTTTGGCCGGATCAATCTTCGCCATGAAGATGCCCGGCTCGACCCCGCCTTCGGCCAGTATGGTGCCCCAGGGATCGACGATCAGCGAGTGGCCATAGGTCTCGCGATTGTTCTCGTGAAGGCCCGCTTGCGCTGCGGCGAATACAAAGCAGCCGGTCTCGATGGCGCGGGCACGCAACAGCGTGTGCCAGTGCGCTTCTCCGGTCTTGCGGGTGAAGGCGGAGGGCACGGTCAGGAACGATGCCCCGCTTTCGGCGAGCGCCCGATAGAGCGCCGGAAAACGCACATCGTAGCAGATCGTCAGACCGATCCGACCCCACGGCAGGTCGGATATCACCGCGGTTTCGCCGGGCTGATAATTGGCGGATTCGCGGTAGCTCTCGCCATCGGGCAGATCGATGTCGAACATATGGATCTTGTCATAGCTCGCGATCACCGCCCCATCGGGCCCAATCAGGAACGAGCGGTTGACGGCCCTATCCGGCGAAGCGCGCAGCGCCAGCGAGCCGACATGGAGATGGATTTTTAATTCTCCGGCCAGCGCCCGGTAGGCTTTCAGCGAACGATCGTCCTCTTCATTGGCCAATTGTTCGAACAGCGCCTTGCGATTGAGCTGCATCATGTTGCTCACCTCGGGGGTGAGGACATAATCCGCGCCCGCTGCCGCCGCCTCGCGGATCAGCTTGGTTCCCTGCTCGAGGCTGGGCTCGGGCAACAATCCGGTGCGCATCTGCACCATGGCGGCGGTAAAGCTCAAGTCGGTGCTCATCAATTGGCCTTTTCGCCTGCCAGCAACGCATCCAGCTTGCCGGCACGGTCGAGCGCATAGAGCTCATCGCAGCCGCCGACATGAATGGTGCCGATGAAGATCTGCGGAAAGGTCGAGCCTGCGCCGGCGCGCTCCCACATCTGCTGGCGAATCGCTGGATCGGTCGCCATATCATGCTCGGTGAACGCGGCCTTTTTGCGCAACAAAAGCGACTTGGCGGCGCTGCAATAGCCGCAGCCCGGACGGGTGTAGATTTCAATGGCGGCAGTCATCTGAAGCTCGGCTCGGGGTTCAATTCGACAATTATATGGGAGCTTTGTGGGTATCCACAACCCGCGCAAACACCAGCACGTCGACCGAGGCAGCCTTGGCTCGGAGCAGCGCCCGCGCGCACGCATCAATGGTGGCACCGGAAGTCAAGACATCGTCGACGAGAATGACCCGGGCTCCTTGAATCTCGGACTGCCTGTGGCTGGCGACCTTGAAGGCGCCCTGGACGTTGCTGGCGCGCTGCGTTCGGTTCAGTCCGATCTGCTGCTGGGTCGGGCGGATCCGCCGCAGCGCTTCGGAGGCGACCTTGACGCCGCTTTGGCGTTCGATCGCGCGTGCCAGCGCGCCTGATTGGTTATAGCGGCGGCTCCAGCCGCGGCGCCAGTGCAGCGGCACCGGCACCAGCAGGTCGGCATCTTCCAGAAATTCGCGCCCGGCCCGCGCCATCCAGCGGCCCATGGTCGGAGCGAGATCGGTGCGGTCCTGGTATTTCAGCGCATGTACCAGCGTCTTCGCGACATCGTCGTAGCGCACCGCGGCGCGGGCCCGCGCGTAGGCCGGCGGATTGGCGATGGCTTCCATCGACAGCAACCCCTCGCCGGGATCATAGACAAAGGGAATGCCGAGCCGGGGGCAGAACGGCGGGGCGATAAACGACAGCTTGGCCCAACAGGCGGCGCAGACGCCCTCGCCATCGACCGGTTCGCGGCAGGCCACACATAACGTCGGCAGCGCGATGTCGAGCGCGAGTTTTGCGGCATGCGACCACGCACCCCGGCACGCGCTGACCGCGCCGCGCAGCTGGCTTGCGATGAAGTGCGACGGAGATGGCCGATGGTCCATGCGCGCAACGCTAGCGCCGGCCGGCGCGGCGCTCAAGGGCGCATAAGCCTCGTTAGCCCCGTATGACGCGTGCCCGAGAACCCGGCCGATAAGCCATCCGGCTGTGACCGGCACAGTAGGGCAGGCCCTCGACCGGCGGGTTGCCGCAGAAACAGAAATCCGCGGCGCCCGGAGTGCTGATCGGCCAGCGGCACCTCGCCTCGCTCAACTCGAACAGGGAGCAGCAGTGCTCGCTGTGGATCGGCTCGTCATCGGCGAGCGGCGCGGGCTCCGCGTACAATATGCGGAGCATCAGGTATTGTTGCCTTGGCCCGGCTTTCGGACGTCGCTCCTTCGCGACATCCTGGCGCGCCTGTCGTGCCCGGCCGGTTTTCTTACGAGTCAGATTGAGACGCGACAGCTTGCCGATCACGGCGTTACGGCTCACCCCGATGTCGTCGGCGATCTGGCGGCAGGTCAAGCCCGCTTGAAAGTGGGCTTTCAGGCGTTCCACGCGTTCGTCAGTCCAGGTGAGTTCGTTGCCGAGCATCGGGATGTTTCCAAGTTGCCTGTGATCTCAATCCCCTTGGTCTCGCTGTCGTCCGAACCCGCACGCGGTCCCCATCATGGCGTCTTGCCGTTGTCGCGGATCGAAAGCAGCCCGTCCTTGATGGCGAGCCGAATGCCTTCCTCGATCAGGGTCCTTGCGACGCCGGGAACGCTGGTGCCGTGGGTGCCCTGCCTCACCAGCTTTTCGAGATAGCCAATGGTGGAGAGCGCCAACGTAATCGGAACACGGTCGGTTTCGGCTTTTTCAGTGGCCATGCCCAAAAGCTAGCCGCTAATCGAGGTACTGAAAAGTATCTTTTTAGAGTCTATTTGGATTCGAAGCCTGCGGCACGGCACGGGAAACAAGGAATGGGATCTCCTCCGACCATTTCCCGCCCAGATCGGCGCGGAATTGCCAGATCAGGGAGGTTTAGCGTACCAACCGCCATGGCAGAGAGCCGCGACATGGCGACCCCGCCCCGCTTGTTCGACCGCGCCCTGCTCAGCGCGCGGCTCAATCGCGCGCGTCATATGGGGCCTGCGACATTTCTGCTCGATCGCGTGGCCGCTGACATGGTGGAGCGGCTCGATGCAGTGCTGCGAAAATTCAGACAGGGGGCCGATATCGGCAGCGCCGGCGCCCAGATCCGCGACGCCTTGGCCGGACGCGTCGACCACCTGGTCGCTGTCGACCTGCCGGAACGAGACGCCGAGCCGCTACCGCTGCCGCCGGGATCGATCGACCTCGCGGTCTCGGCGCTCGCCTTGCAGTTTGTCAACGATCTGCCGGGCGTGCTGGCGCAGCTCCGCCGCGCCCTGAAGCCCGACGGGCTGTTATTGGCGGCCATGATCGGCGGCGACACGCTGACCGAACTCAGGCAATCCTTTGCCGCGGCGGAAGCCGAATGCGAAGGCGGCGCCTCGCCCCGGGTCGCGCCTTTTGCCGACCTGCGCGACTTAGGCGCGCTGCTGCAGCGCGCGGGCCTGGCGCTGCCGGTCACCGACGTCGATCACGTCGTGGTGCGCTACGACCACGCGTTCGCGCTGATGGCCGATCTGAAGCGCATGGCCGCAACCAATATCCTGGTCGAGCGGCGGCGCACGCCGACCCGCCGGGCGACCATGCTGCGGATGGCGCAGATCTACGCCGACCGCTTTGCCGACGCCGATGGCCGCATCCGCGCCACCTTCGATGTGATCTGGCTGTCAGCCTGGGCGCCACATGAAAGCCAGCAGCAACCGTTGCGGCCGGGCTCGGCGAAAGCGAGCCTTGCGGAGGCGGTCAAGGGAACGGCAAAGCCCGCCTGACCGTGGGCCGCCCTGCGACGCATCAGTTACATCAAGAGATCGATCAGATGCGGGATCAGCGGAATGTCCGCCGGCGGCATCGGGTAGTCGCGCAGCTTGTTGGCGCGGACCCAGGCCAGTTTCTGGCCTTCGCGCGCGATCACCTCGCCGTCCCATCGCCGGCAGACATAGAGCGGCATCAAGAGATGAAAATCGTCATAGGCGTGGCTGGCGAAGGTCAGCGGCGCCAGGCAGGCTTCCTGGACGACGATGCCGATCTCCTCATGCAGTTCGCGGATCAGGGTCGCTTCCGGCCGCTCGCCGGGCTCGACCTTGCCGCCGGGAAATTCCCAGAGACCCGCGAGCGTCTTCCCGTGCGGCCGCTGCGCGATCAAGAGGCGCTTGTCGACATCGACCAGCGCGCAGGCGACGACGAGGACGAGCCTGATGGGAGTGACGTGGCTGTGAGCCATGCGCGGCCGATGTGTTGAGCTGTTCGGAAGGACTTCTTTAACCTTATGAGCCGGGTATTTCTACGATCGGTATAAGTCCTGATTAAGCCGAAGGCGCTAGAAGTATGGCGGATTGCAATCGGTATAGGAAGTACCATGCGCAGCTTGTTCAGCGTTATCGGCCGTTTTGGCCGCCATCGTCGATTTATTGCAAGTCGCGACGGCAATATCGCCATCACCTTTTCGCTCGTGTTGGTTCCCGCCATCTATTTGCTGGGAGCGGCGCTGGACTCCACCCAGGCCTACCGCAAGCAGTCGCAATTGGACGCCGCCGCCGACGCGGCGGCCATCGCCGCGGTCACGTCGGCCATGATGGCACAGAGCGTCAGCGCGACCATCGCCTCGCAGAATATCTTCAATGCCACGGGATCATTAGGATGAAGATCATGCTCCGCGCTTGGTTGTACCGCTTCGCCAGGAGTCGCAAGGCGAACGTCGCCGTCATATTCGCACTTATGATGGTTCCAACGGTCTTTCTGCTGGGCATGGCGCTGGATTATACGCATGCGCAGCACATGAAAGTCGAGCTAGACAATGCCGCGGATGCTGCCGCCGTCGCCGCGGTCACCTCGGCGATGATGCAGCAGAGCCCGCAGGTGGCCCGCACCACCGCGCAGGACGTCTTCAACGCAACCGCGAACGCTCTGGTGAACAACAACAACTTGGCCGGACAGCCAAGTTTGACGGTCGCGGTCAATTGCAGCAACCCCAACGCCACAACAGGTTACTGCACCTATCCCACCTGCCCCGGCACGAACGCAGTCTATAGTGACCCCGTCAACTCAAACAACCACGTCATCCGCAACGTCCAGGTTTGCTACAACGCGGCCGCCAACAATGCCTTCCCAAGCGTGCTACGCCAGGCGAGCTGGCCGTTCACAGGCGTGTCAGGGACACTCAACCAGAGCGCACCCAACATCAATTTCTATCTCTTGCTGGATAATTCGCCGTCGATGGGCATCGGAGCGACCCCGAAAGACATCACCAACCTGATTTCCTTCACGAGCAAACAGGGCGTTGGCAACTCAGCGAGCTGCGGCTTCGCTTGCCATGAAGCCTACCCCTGCGCCGACAATGGCGCCAATCCAGCGCCCACCAGCAGTGAAAACCAGGGCAACACCAGCTCGCATTGCAATACCCTGGACAATCTCGCCGTCGCCAGAAACAACGGCGTCACGCTGCGTATCGATCTGGTGACGCAGGCGGTCCAATCCCTGATGGGTACCGCCTATTCGACATCGAACACCAATAGAAACACCTACGGAGTCGCGATCTATACGTTCGATACCGATCTAAACAACAATCCGACAACCGGCAGCAGTTCACCGATCTTCGCGCCTTCCGGAAAACCTGGGGTGGTGCAAACCCCTCTGACACCCGCCACGACGACCAGCTACACGGTCGCGCAAATCCAGAATGCGGCCTCCAGCATCGAACTCATGGAGGTCGGACACGCCGGCTGCCAATCGACATCGCAATCGGCAAATACTCAAGCCGGTAGTTCGCCTTGCATATCTGGCGATCCCGACGACACCGACACCAATATCGAAGGCGCGCTGACCACCCTTAACGGCCTTATGCCGGCGCCCGGGAATGGCACCAACCTAGCCGGCGACGCGCCACAGGAAGTGGTGTTCCTGGTCACCGACGGCGTCGACGACTCGACAGGTATTTCGTCCTGTAGCGAGACTACCGTCCAAACCGCCGCCGGTTATACTCGCTGCCAGCAACCGATCGACACCACGATCTGCACCACCATGAAGAACAGGAATATCCGCATCGCGGTGCTCTATACCGAATACGTGCCGCTGTCGACCAACAACTGGTACAATACCCACATCGCGCCGTTCAACGGCACACCCAGCCAGATCGAGGCAAATCTGCAATCCTGCTCCTCCGGGCCGAGTTATTACACGAAGGTGCAGAACGGCGACAACATCACGACCGCACTCCAGACACTGTTCATCAAGGTCGCCTCCGACCCCCGCCTGACGCAGTAGAGAATGCCGTCATGATCGTCACCCAAGCCGTGCCCGGAGACAAGCGCCGCCGCTGGCGCGCGTTCATTGCCGACCAAGAGGGCGCGACCGCGGTCGAGTTCGGGCTGGTCGCCGCACCGTTCATCGCTTTGCTGGTGGCGCTCATCCAGACCTTCCTGGTTTTCTTTGCCCAGCAACTCCTGGAAACTGCGGTGAACCAATCGAGCCGGCTGATTCTGACGGGTCAGGCACAGACACAGAGCATGAGCCAGAGCCAGTTTGCCAGCAACGTCTGCTCCAACCTTCCGATTCTAATCAACTGCAACAACCTGATGATCGACGTCGAGGTTGCCGGCTCATGGAGTTCGGCGAACACGGGCATGCCAACCCTGACCTTCGATGGCAACGGAAATGTGACAAACATCTGGCAATACAACCTGGGCAATCCCGGCGACATCGTTGTCGCGCGGGTGATGTATCAGTGGCCGGTTTTCATGGGTCCCCTCGGCTTCAACCTGGCGAATCTAGGAAACGGCAACCGCCTGATCATGGCGTCCACGGCTTTTATGAACGAGGCTTATGGCAACTCATGAGCCAGCGGCTCCATCGCGTGCGGACTTTATGGGTCGACACTCGCGCCGTGGCCGCGGTGGAATTCGCCATCGTGGTGCCGTTCATGCTGCTGCTCTATGTGGGCGGCGTCGAACTCGGGAACGGGCTCGCGATCAGCGTCAAGGTCAGCGAGACCGCCCACACGGTTGCGGACCTGGTGTCACGAAACGCATGCGTCACCGACTCATCGCTGAGCACCATGCTTGGCGCGTCGTCGGCGACGATTGCTCCCTATTCCTCCGCGAATGCGGCGGTAGTGGTGTCGGAAATATCGACGGACGCCAATGGCAAAGCGACCGTGACCTGGAGCACAGCGCTCAACGGAACCCCGCTTACACCAACTCAGCCGATAACTTTACCAGCGTCCCTCGGCACTCCCTCGCCTTCCAACATATCGTTGATACTCGGACAAGTCTCCTACGCATACACGCCCGGCCTTGGCTATGCGATCAGCGGGACCGTCTCGATCGCCGACAGCTATTACCTGTTTCCGCGCGTTACCTCGGCAGTGCAATATCCGTGCAGCTGAAACATCGCCAGCCGAGGCGGTAGAGTCGGAGGGCCATTGCGTCGCCGATCAATTGCCCTACCCGCGAAGAGAGGTAAGAGGGAGCATCACGACCGGTAGTCGCCGTTGATCGCGATGTATTCCTTGGTGAGGTCGCAGGTCAGCACCCGGTCGCGGCCCTTGCCGAGGCCGAGCGCGACCTTGATTTGGATCTTCGGGTGCTTCATTGCCGCCGAGACCTCGGCCTCATCATAGGACGGATCGCGCGCGCCGCTTTTGGCGACGCGGATGCCGTTGAAGGAGATCGAGAGCTTGTCGCGGTTGGCGGGCTCGCCGGCCTTGCCGACCGCCATTACCACCCGGCCCCAATTGGCATCCTCGCCGGCGATCGCGGTCTTGACCAGCGGCGAATTCGCCACCGACATCGCAATCCGGCGCGCCGAGGCTTTCGACGTCGCGCCCTCGATGATGATTTCGACCAGCTTGCGGGCGCCCTCGCCGTCGCGGGCCACCTGCTCGGCGAGGTCGGCGAGCACGGCGCGGAAGGCTTTGGCGAAGGCCTTCAGGCGGGGATCGGAGGCCCGGCTGATTTTCGGCGCGCCGTGTTCTTTCGCCGCGCCGGTGGCGAAGGCGAGCAGGGTGTCGGAGGTCGAAGTGTCGCCATCGATGGTGACGGCGTTGAAGGTATCCTCGACGCCGCTCTTCAGAAGCGATTGCAGCGCCGGCGCTGCGATCGGCGCGTCGGTGAACACGAAGGCCAGCATGGTCGCCATGTCGGGCGCGATCATGCCGGCGCCCTTGGCCATGCCGTTGATGGTGACCTTGGCGTTGCCGAGCTTCACGGTCGCGGTCGCGACCTTGGGGAAGGTGTCGGTGGTCATGATGGCTTTTGCCGCACTCATCCAATCATCCGGCGCCGCCTGCTCGGCCAGCCTGCCCAGCACGCCGTCGAACTTGGCGGCGTCGAGCGGCTCGCCGATCACGCCGGTGGAGGCAAGAAACACCTCATGGGGCCCGCATCCGACCGCCTTGCCGGCAATCGCAGCCGTCAATGCCGCGGCCTGCCGCCCGCTCTTGCCGGTGAAGGCATTGGCGTTGCCGGAATTGACCACCAGCGCCCGGGCC
The DNA here is from genome assembly GCA_963736075.1 of uncultured Alphaproteobacteria bacterium. Classification (GTDB taxonomy): domain Bacteria; phylum Pseudomonadota; class Alphaproteobacteria; order Rhizobiales; family Xanthobacteraceae; genus Bradyrhizobium. Next base: position 185,015 of record CAVTNW010000006.1, read on the forward strand.
TGGCCGCGGGCCAGTTTGACGCGGCACCACTCCACCGGCGCCGACGGGCACTTCGATTTGGTGAAGACGCCGGCGACTGCCGTTCCCTGGTCCATCACCGCCAGCAGCACGTCAGTGCGGCCCTGGTAGCGGATCCCCGCGGCCGCCGTCGCAAGCCTCACCCCTTCGATCACGGGCATGGCGGGAACGTCGCTCGGGGCAAGCGGGGAGACGGCGGAGGACATCATTAAATTTCCGATAATATTCATCATGGCCTGGCTTTTCCCGGCCATCCACGCCTTCGCCCTGCGCGAGACAGGTCAGACGCAGATGGCCGGGACATCCGCGCGAAGACCCGCTTCGCGCTTTAGCCCGGCCATGACGACGTTAAATACTATTGGCTTCGCTGCAGTGACAGCGAATTTTTCACTTCTTCGCCGGCGCGGCAGCGTCCGGCTTGGCGTCGCTCTTGGCCGCCGGTTCATTGGCCGGCTGGTCCATGCGCTCGACCTTGGCGGCTTCGCGCAGCTTCGCCACGTAATCGGCCTGCGCCTTGCGCGTCACATAGGTCTCGATCTGGCCCTTGACCTGGTCGAATTCCGGCGGCTTGCGGTTGCGCTTTTCCTCGACCTTGATGATGTGCCAGCCGAACTGCGACTTCACGGGATCCGAGATCTTGCCCGGCTCGAGCGAGAAGGCCACGGCGGAGAACTCAGGCACCATCTGGTCCTTGGTGAAGAAGCCGAGATCGCCGCCATCGGAGGCGCCAGGATCCTTGGATTTCTTCTTGGCGAGTTCGGCGAAATCAGCCCCCTTCTTGAGCTCTTCCTCGATCGCCTTGGCCTCGTCCTCGGTCTCGACCAGGATATGCCGGGCATGGACTTCCTGCTCGCCTGTGATCTGCTTGGAAGCGTCCTCATAGACCTTCTTCATGGCCTCGTCGGTGGTCGCGGCCTTGCCTTCGCTCGCCAACAGGCTGTCCATCAGGAGCCGGCTGCGGGTGAAGGCCATCCGCTTCTTGAAGTCGTCGGAGTTTTCGATTTTCTTGTCTTCGGCGGCCTTGGCGACGATCTTCATGTCGATCAGGAATGAAAGGACGTTGTCCTTCTTGGTGGCCGGATCCATCTGCGCCAGGCTCGGCCCGAGTTCCTCTTCGGCGAGGGCTACGTCGCTTTGACGGATTTCGGCGCCGTTAACCTTGGCGAGCACGGGGTTGGATTCTTCAGCGCGGAGCGGCTGGCCGGCCAACAGGGCCATGGCAATGAAGCCCGTGACGGCGGCGAGGCCAAGGCGCGGGCCGGTTTTCGTTACCGGGAACGAGGTGGTCATGGAAAATCCTTATCCAAGCTGGGGGGTGTTTGAGGGCGGCGGGACACTCGCCCAATCATGTCGCGTTGGCAACGCGAAAAGTCTGTCAAAATGATGAATTCCTTGAGCCGGGCTCGGCACCCTCGGCGCCGTTGACAAGGCTGCGGCCCAGCCATATCTCTCCCGGACCGGGGCCATGGTAATAGCGCGCATTTTGCGGCGTTTTTGGCCGTCAAACCCTGGATTGCTGAATTCCCACTTGTCTGGCGGATGCCCCCGAAACCGGGCCAGCGGGCGCTAACGCGTCACGATGAGTTGATAGGCAATTTGGATACCTCGTCATGGCTGCAACGCTTTATCGAGAGAACAGGAATTCGGCATGATCGGCGCGCTCGCCCGCAAGTTTTTCGGTTCCCCCAATGACCGGCGGATCAAGGGATATCAATCCCGGGTCGATGCCATCAATGCCCTGGAGCCGGAAATCGCGGCGCTGTCGGACGATGCCCTGAAGGCGCGCACCGAAGAATTCAGACAGCAGCTCGCCTCCGGCAAGACGCTGGACGACCTCCTGGTCCCAGCCTTCGCTACCGTGCGCGAGGCGGCCAAGCGCACGCTCGGCCAGCGTCATTTCGACGTCCAGCTGATCGGCGGCATGGTGCTGCACGAGGGCGACATCGCCGAAATGAAAACCGGCGAAGGCAAGACGCTGGTGGCGACGCTTGCGGTCTATCTCAACGCGCTGGCCGGCAAGGGCGTGCACGTCGTCACCGTCAACGACTATCTGGCCCGGCGCGACTCGGAGTGGATGGGCCAGATCTACCGCTTCCTCGGCCTCAGTGTCGGCGTCATCGTCCACGGTCTCGACGACGCCGAGCGCCAGCAGGCCTATGCGCGCGACATCACCTACGGCACCAACAACGAATACGGCTTCGATTACCTGCGCGATAACATGAAGTACCGCCTGGAGGACATGGTGCAGCGCGGCCACTTCTACGCCATCGTCGACGAAGTCGATTCGATCCTGATCGACGAAGCGCGGACGCCCCTCATCATCTCCGGCCCGCTCGACGACCGCTCCGAATTCTACAACACCATCGACACCTTCTTTCCCCAACTCGACAAGACCGATTACGAGGTCGACGAGAAGCAGCGCACGGTGACGCTGACCGAGGCCGGCATGGAAAAGATCGAGACCCTGCTGCGCGACGCCGGCCAGCTCAAGGGCGAGTCGCTCTACGACGTCGAGAACGTCTCGGTCGTCCACCACATCAACCAGGCCTTGCGCGCCCACTCGCTGTTCACCCGCGACAAGGATTACATCGTCCGCGACAACGAGGTGATCATCATCGACGAGTTCACCGGCCGCATGATGCCCGGCCGGCGCTATTCCGAGGGCCTGCACCAGGCGCTGGAAGCCAAGGAACACGTCCAGGTGCAGCCGGAAAACCAGACGCTGGCCTCGATCACGTTCCAGAATTACTTCCGGATGTACGAGAAGCTCGCCGGCATGACCGGCACCGCCGCGACCGAAGCCGACGAACTGTTCGACATCTACAAGCTTGAGGTGGTGGAAATCCCGACCAATCTGCCGGTGGCCCGTCTCGACGAGGACGATGAGGTCTATCGCACCCAGACCGAGAAATACGCGGCGATCCTGGCTGAGGTGGAACGCGCCAATGCAAGGCTGCAGCCGGTCCTGGTCGGCACCGCCTCGATCGAAAAATCCGAAGTGCTGGCCGAATACCTGAAAAGCCACGGCTACAAGCAGATCGACTTCGGCAACGAGAAAGCCATGGAGAAGCTTTATGCCGCGGCCCGCGCCGGCAAACCGGCCAAGCTGTTCGCGGTCTTGAACGCGCGCTTCCATGAGCAGGAAGCCTATATCGTGGCCGAAGCCGGCGTGCCTGGCGCGGTCACGATCGCGACCAACATGGCCGGTCGCGGCACCGACATCAAGCTCGGCGGCTCACTCGAAATGCGGATCCTGCACGAGACCGCCGGCATCACCGACGAGGCCGAGAAGGCCGCCAAGATCGAGCAGATCAAGGCCGACGTCGAACGTTTCCGCGAGATCGTGCTCAAGGCAGAAGACACCATCGAGATCGAGCCGGCGAAGGGATCAAAGCCGGCCAAGACCGCGACCCGGCCCGGTGGCCTCTACATCATCGGTTCCGAACGCCACGAATCGCGACGCATCGACAACCAGCTGCGCGGCCGCTCCGGACGCCAGGGCGACCCCGGACGCTCGAAATTCTTCCTGTCGCTGGAAGACGACCTGATGCGGATCTTCGGCTCCGATCGTCTCGACAGCATGCTGACCCGGCTCGGGCTGAAGGAAGGCGAGGCCATCATTCATCCCTGGATCAACAAGGCGCTGGAAAAGGCGCAGCAGAAGGTCGAAGCGCGCAACTTCGACATCCGCAAGAATCTGCTGAAATTCGACAACGTCCAGAATGACCAGCGCAAGGTGATCTTCGATCAGCGCGTCGATCTGATGAAGGACCAGAACGTGGCCGAGACGGTGGCCGACATGCGCCACGCCTTTGTCGAGGATGTCGTCACCAAGCACGTCCCCGAACATGCCTATGCCGAGCAGTGGGACACCGCCGGGCTGAAGGAAGAGCTGAAGCGGGTGCTCGATATCGAACTGCCGGTCGATCAATGGGCCAAGGAGGAGGGCATCGCCGACGAGGAGCTATTGTCGCGCATCGACACTCGCGTCGATGAGCACATGGCGGCCAAGGTGGCGCAGTGGGGCCCGGAGGTGATGCGCTACGTCGAGAAGACCATCCTGCTGCAGTCGCTGGACCATCTCTGGCGCGAGCATCTCATCATGCTCGATCATCTGCGCCAGGTGATCGGCCTGCGCGGTTACGGCCAGCGCGATCCCTTGCAGGAATACAAATCGGAGGCCTTCAGCCTGTTCGAAGCCATGATCGCGCATCTGCGCGAGGCCGTCACGGCGCAATTGATGCGGGTTGAGATCGTGCCGCCGGAAGAACCGGTCCCGGCACTGCCGGCCATGGAAGCCCATAAATTCGATCCGACCACCGGCGAGGATGAGCTTGCCTTCGCCAGCGCCTCGCTGGTGCCGTCGGCGACGCCCGGCCGCGACCCCAAAAACCCGTCAAGCTGGGGTAAGGTGGGCCGTAACGAGGATTGTCCCTGCGGCTCGGGCAAGAAGTACAAGCACTGCCACGGCAGGCATGCCTGAATTCGCCCGCTCCTCACAGAAGTAAGCGGCTTGCTACTTCACCGCTGAGAAGCGGCTCTCGAACGAATTGGCCTGCATGATCGGCGCCGCGCCGGCGACGATGCCACTCTTGTCGGCGGCAGCCGTGGCAGCAGGCGCGGCAGCTTCGGTCGCGGCCGTTTCAGCCGGAGTGGTGACCGATGGAGCTGTGATCGATGGCTTCAAAGGCGGCCGCCGCTTGGCTTCGGCCTTCGGCTTTGCTGGCGCAGCCGGGGGCGGTGCACTGGCGGTCGCATCTGCCGTGCTGGATCCGACCAGGCCCACCTTGCGGGCGAGCAAGCTAAAGAACCCACCGCCGGATGAGTCATTCGAATCCGCGGAAGCGACCCTGGTCGTCGCGGCCTGGGCCGGTCCGATCGAAGCCGCCAACGGCTCCTCGGGGGACGTCACCGGCCCGTGCGGCGGATTGACCGTTTGCGGGATCGTACCGGGGACGCGGGGCAGCGTGAGAGACAGACCATCGCCGCCGTCCGAAAGGCCGGTACTGCCGTCGGGAATTCGGGCGGCGAACACCCTGTTCATGCCGCCGTCGATGCCGGTATTGATCCTGGCAACCGGTGTTCCCTTCTCGATCAGTTTGGCGACTTCGGCCTGATCCGCCTCCTGCTTTTCGCGTACGGCGTCCGCGACTTCGGTCGGTATCACATAAGCAGGGCATTTGGCCGACGCGTTGAACACCGGATCCTTCTTAGCGTCGGGGGCCTTGACCGCGTCGAAGACATATTTCTTCTCGCAGAAATCGACCTTTGGCTCCTGCCGCGTCACCTCGAAATGATCGTAGCCTTCCTTGATCATCTTCCAGAACGGCATGTTCGGATTGTTACGATGCTTCGCCATGTTCAGCGGCGTCATCCGGAACGGAAAAGCCTCGAACTGGAATGCGTGCTGGCCGCCAAAGAAGGATTCCCGTCCGAGGGAATAGATTTCCGCGATCTGCTCGTCGGTCATGGCGTAGCAGCCGCGCGACGAGCAGTCGCCATGCACCATCAGCTCCGAGCCGGTGTGTCCCAGCGCCTTGTCGTAAGCATTGGGGTAACCGGTATTGAATGAAAGATAGTAGGCCGACTGCGGATTCATCTGCCCCGGTGTGATCGAGTAGAAGCCTTCCGGGGCCTGGCGGTCGCCTTCGCGGACCTTGGGGCCGAGGTCGCCCGACCAGCGGCAGATCGGGTAGGTCTTCAGAAGCGCGAAGCGGCCGGAGCGATCCTGCTTCCAGACCTCAAGCTCCGCCTCCTGCTTGAACAGCCGAACCAGGATCGGCGACTGCAGGTCCATGTCCTTTTCGGCCATTTCGGCGACGAGTTTCGGCGACACCGGCTGGTTGGCCTTGGCATTGGTTGCCAGCGAAATTTCATCCGAATTGCAGCCAGCCAGCAGCAACCCGGCCGCGAGCACGACGGACGTGCCGAGCGCGCCGACCAGCGAGCGAACCATCAATGCCGAACTCCGCACCCCGATGGGCAAGCTTGCCACCCCAATCATAGCGTTCAAGCCCTGAAGCCACTGGCTAAAATTCTATCCTTTGGACCCCCCGGTCGCAAGCCGGCGGACGCAAGGGACGGGATTTCAACAGACATGGTCAATACATCCTAATCAAATACCAGCGTCGGGGCCTAATTGGGGCCAAACGGAACAACTTTGCGCCGGGATGTGGAGAAATATCCGGCCAAAAAGGCGCCCGTTTGCTCCAAAATGAAGGCTTCAGCCCAGTTTCCGGCCGATATCGAGGAATTTCTGGCGCCGCTGCTTGCGGACGGCGTCAGGATCGAGGTTGCGCAGTTCGTCCAGGGCCTGGGCGATGGCCTCGCCGGTAGTGGCGATCATGGCGTCGGCATCGCGATGCGCGCCGCCCGCTGGCTCTTTCAGAATGGCGTCGATCACGCCGAACCTCAGCATGTCCTGGGCGGTGATCTTCATGCTGGTGGCGGCTTCCTGGGCCTTGGTGCCGTCGCGCCACAGGATCGAGGATGCCGCCTCCGGCGAGATCACGCTGTAGATCGCGTGTTCGAACATCAGCACGCGGTTCGCCGTGGTGATCGCGATCGCGCCGCCCGACATGCCCTCACCGGTAATGATTGCGACATTGGGGACGCCGAGCGACAGGCAGGCATCGGTCGAGCGTGCGATCGCCTCGGCCTGTCCACGTTCTTCGGCACCGATGCCGGGATAGGCGCCGGCCGAATCGACGATCGACAGTACTGGGATGCCGAAGTGATCGGCCATTTCCATCAGCCTTACCGCCTTGCGATAGCCTTCGGGACGCGCCATTCCGAAATTGTGCTTGATACGGGATTCGGTCGTGGCGCCCTTTTCCTGGCCGATGACGCAGATGCTCTCGCCGCGGAAACGGCCGAACCCGCCCATCAGCGCTTCGTCCTCGCCGAACTTGCGGTCACCGGCCAGCGGCGTGAATTCGGTGATCAGGGCCTGGATGAAATCGGTGAAATGCGGCCGCTGTGGATGGCGCGCCACCAGGGTTTTCTGCCACGGCGTCAGGTTGGCGTAGAGATCGCTCAACGCCTGCGCGGCCTTGTCCTCGATCCTTGAAACCTCGTCGCCGATGTCGCTGCCGGAGGCCGCCAATGCGCGCAATTCGTCGACCTTGGCTTCGAGTTCGGCGACGGACTTTTCGAAATCGAGGTAGGAGCGCATGGGATCCGGCATCAATTAAATATAGGGACGAGGCGGCTGGAGCGCGAAGCGGATTTCGGGTCGTCAACAAAGAAAGCATGTTCAGTGGCTTAGCGCGCGTTCGGCCCAACTATGGACCCGATTTGCCGAACTCGCGCCGGTGGGGTTGCAGGCGGGAAAAGGCTCTTTCACGGCAGACGGCGTCGGAGTCAAGACAGGGGACAGAGTGTACCGCCATCGACATTGCCTATGGCTCCGCCAGCGGATGCAGGTCGCGCACCAGGCTCTTCAGCCGCTCCTCGACCACATGGGTATAGATCTGGGTGGTCGAGATGTCGGTGTGGCCGAGCAGCGTCTGCACGATGCGCAGGTCGGCGCCGTTGTGCAGCAGGTGGCTCGCAAAGGCATGGCGCAACACATGCGGGCTGACCAGCCGCGGCGAAAGGCCACTGAATGCCGCCAGCTCCTTAAGGTCACGCGCGAAATGCTGCCGCGTCAAATGTCCGCTTTCACCGAAGGAGGGGAACAGCCATTTCGAGGCGGCGTTGTTGTCGTTTTCTGATCTTGCCGCTGCCGTCGCAGCGAGGTAGTCGGCCATCGCCTGACGCGCGGGCTCGTTCAAGGGCACCAGCCGCTCCTTGCCGCCCTTACCGCGCACCACGATCATTCGGATGTCGCGCCGCGCCGCCGAGCGCGGCAGCGACACCAGTTCGGACACCCGAAGTCCGGTGGCATAGAGCACTTCAAGCAGACAATAGAGCCGCATCGCGCGAAGCCGCTGCGGCGCGGACGCTTCCGCGGCCTCGGTCAGGGCCTTGGCATGCGAAAGCAGACGATCGACGTCAGGCATCGACAGTACTTTCGGCAAGGGCCGTCCGCGCTTCGGCCCAGACAGGATCGCTGCCGGATCGTCGCTCCTGATCCGTTCATTGAGCAGGAAGCGGAACAGATGCCGGATCGCCGACAGCCGGCGCGCCACGCTCGACGACTTGAAGCCGCGGGCGTCGAGATCGGCGAGGTAGTCCCGCAGCGCCTGGGTTTGGGCTTTCGCAAAACTGCCGCCATCGTGCGCTAGAAATTGCGAAAGATCCGTCAAATCACTGCGATAGGCTTGCAGCGTGTTGTCGCCCGCACCCTGCTCCGCCGCCAGCATGTCGAGGAACAGATCGATCAGCTTGGCATCTGAGGGATTAGATCGCATCCGCCCACCCTAGCCTCTATTTCTTGAGGAACTTGTCAGGGGGTATGGTGACGCTCATTTCCCGCGGCTTTGGGTTAACGAAATTCGCCAGCGCGAAAATGACACCATAGACGATCCCGCAGATGATGGCCACGACGGTCAGAAAGCGGAACAGGCTGGGCATGCGGAGCCTTAAGGCGGCGATTAAAGCATTGAAATCATCGGGGATAGCCGGCTTTGACTTCCAACATGTTCGCCATTCCGTTGCAAGAGTCTCTGGCAACGGTATCGGCGGGGGTAGTATAGGTGACGCGGAACGCCGCACTTCGCGGCGGCTGAGCAGAGCCAGGATGCCTCAAACTGCCCCTTCCGCCGGTCCCGGCGCTTCCCAGGAGGCCGCTATCACGGCGGCGCTCGGAATTCGTTCGGTCGTGCTGGTCGGCATGATGGGCGCCGGCAAATCCACCATTGGGCGGCGGCTGGCGGCGCGGCTGCGGCGGCCGTTTGTCGACGCCGATGCAGAAATCGAGCTGGCGCATGCGGGCATGACGATCGCGGAGATCTTCGCCTCCTACGGCGAACCCTATTTCAGGGACGGTGAGGCGCGGGTGATCGCCCGGCTGCTCGACAGCGGCCCGGCCGTCATCGCCACCGGCGGCGGCGCCTTCATGCGCGAGGACACCCGTCAGCGCATCGTCGGCAAGGCCGTTTCGATCTGGCTCAAGGCCGATGCCGAAATCATCATGCGCCGGGTGAAGCGCCGGGCCGACCGGCCGCTGCTGCAGACCGCCGATCCCGCCGCCACCGTTGGACGTCTGCTCGAAGAGCGCGAGCCGATCTATCGACACGCCGATCTGACCATCCTGTCGCGCGAGGTGCCGCACGAAAAGATCGTCGACGAATGCATCGAGGGCCTGCACATCAGGCTGTGCGGCGAGGAATGAGCGCAACACCATGACCGCGCCGCTGAAGCATGGCGATCCCTTCATTGTCGATGTCGCGCTTTCCGAGCGCGCCTATGACATCGTGATCGGTCGCGACGTGCTGGGATCGCTCGGCCTGCGCATCGCCGCCTTGCGGCCGGGCGCGCGAACCGCTGTCGTCACCGATCGCACGGTCGCAAAAGTGTGGTTGGAAAAAACCGAGGCCGCGCTGTCGCAGGCCGGCATTGCCAGTTCGCGCATCGTGGTCGACGAAGGCGAAGGTTCCAAGACCTATGCCGGTCTCGAGCAGGTCTCTGAAGCGCTGATCTCGGCGAAGATCGAGCGCAACGACCTCGTGGTCGCGCTCGGAGGCGGCGTGGTCGGCGACCTCGCCGGATTTGCGGCCGCGATCCTGCGCCGCGGTGTCGATTTCGTGCAGGTGCCGACCTCGTTGTTGGCGCAGGTCGACTCCTCGGTCGGCGGCAAGACCGGCATCAATTCGCCGCAGGGAAAGAATCTGCTGGGCGCGTTTCACCAGCCCATCCTGGTGGTGGCGGACACCGCGGTGCTCGACACCCTGTCGCCGCGCCAGTTTCGGGCCGGCTATGCCGAAGTGGCCAAATATGGCGTGCTCGGCGACGCCGCGTTCTTTGCATGGCTCGAGGCCAATCACGCCGAGATCTTCGCCGGCGGCCCGGCCCGTGAACACGCGGTCGCAACCTGCTGCCGGACCAAGGCTGCGATCGTGGCGCGCGACGAGCGCGAAACCGGCGAACGCGCCCTGCTCAATCTCGGCCACACTTTCGGCCATGCGCTGGAGGCCGCGACCGGCTTTTCGGAGCGGCTGTTTCATGGCGAAGGCGTTGCCGTCGGCATGGTGCTGGCGGCGCAATTATCCGTCGAACTCGGCATGATGGCCGCGTCCGATGCCACACGAGTGCGGCATCATCTGGCCGAGGTCGGGCTGCCGACGCGCCTGCAGGAGATCGCGGGATTTGCCCAGGAGGGGCTGGCCGACGCCGATGCCCTGATGGCCTTGATGGCCCAGGACAAGAAAGTAAAGCGCGGCCGGCTCACCTTCATCCTGCTGCGGGCGGTCGGCCGTGCCGTGATCACTTCCGACGTCGAACCGGCGCTGGTTCGCGACTTCCTGAAAGCCAGGCTGGCGGAAAAGATTTAGGCCAATGACCCGCGAAGGCGCAGGGCGGTGTTCCCAGCTCGTGCGCCAGCATATAATGGAAAAGTGATCGTCACGTCATGGACTGGTTTGCCTTATCCATCGTCATCGCCTTTCTGCTGGTTTCCGCGTTCTTTGCCCTGAGCGAGACCGCGCTGACCGGCGCCTCGCGCGCAAGCATGCTGCGGCTGTCGAAGCAAGGCAATCGCGAGGCCGATGTCGTTTCCAGCCTGTTCGACATGCGCGAGCGGCTGATCGGCGCGCTGCTGCTTGGCAACAACATCGCCAATATCGGTGCTTCGGCACTGGCGACCGGGATCTTTACGGCGTGGTTCGGCGAAGTCGGCGTGCTCTATGCGACCGGCGTCATGACGGTGATGGTGGTGATTTTCGCCGAGGTGTTGCCGAAGACCATCGCCATCAACGCGCCGGACCGGGTGTCGCTCATGGTAGCGCGCCCGATGAAGCTGATGGTCTACCTGTTGGGGCCGCTGCTAAAGGTGGTCGAGGTGATCGTTCGCGCGCTGATGACGCTGCTGGGCATCAAGATCGGCGTCAACCAGCCGATCCTGTCGCCGACCGAGCGGCTGCGCGGCGCGGTCGACCTGTTGCATCACGAAGGCAAGGTCGAGAAGCAGGACCGCGACATGTTCGGCGGCTTGTTGGACCTGCGCGAGTTGCAGGTCTCTGACGTCATGGTCCATCGCACCGAGATGGTGATGATCAACGCCGATCTGCCACCGGAGGAACTGGTGCGCGAGGTGCTGGCGACCGAATACACCCGGATTCCGTTGTGGCGCGACAAGCCGGAAAATATCATCGGCGTGCTGCACGCCAAGGATCTCTTGCGCGCGATCCGCGCTGCCGAAGGCGACACCGCCAAGATCGATGTCTCAACCATCGCGCTGCCGCCCTGGTTCGTGCCGGAGATGCGCCCCGTTTCCGAACAGCTCAAGGCATTTCGCCGCCGCAAGACCCATTTCGCCCTCGTTGTCGATGAATACGGCGAAGTCGAAGGCATGGTGACGCTGGAAGACATTCTGGAAGAGATCGTCGGCGATATCTCCGACGAGCACGACGTGGTGGTGGCCGGCGTCCGCGCCCAGCCCGACGGTTCGGTGGTGGTCGACGGCTCGGTGCCGATCCGCGACCTCAACCGCGCCATGGACTGGCATCTTCCGGACGAAGAGGCGACCACGGTCGCTGGTCTGGTGATCCACGAGGCGCGCTCGATCCCGGAACGCGGCCAGAGCTTTACCTTTCACGGTTTCCGATTCCGCGTGCTCCGCCGGGAACGCAACCGGATCACCGCGCTGCGAATCACGGCGGTGCCGCGCGAGACCGAGGTCGAGGAGAAAAAGCCGAAACGCGCAGGGACGGCGTTCTAGCTAGGCGCACCCCCGATTGTCGTTCTCCGCTCGCAAGATGCTGAAAGCCATCTCGGAACCTGGGCTTTGCGAAAAATCGGTATCGGCTGCCCGTCGGGTAAAGTTTCGGCTAGCTTGCTTCCCCCGGCGCCTGCGCGTTGATCGCCAACGCATGCACGGAGCCGGCGAGTTCCGCGGCCAACGCGGTATTGATCATGCGGTGGCGCTCGATCCGGCTCTTCCCCTGGAAGGCCGGCGACACGATATTAACCCTGAAATGCGTCTCGCCCCCCGGCGCATGGCCGGCATGGCCCTCGTGCAGATGCGATTCGTCCCTGACTTCGAGGCTTTGCGGCGCGAAAGCTTCACGCAACTTGTTTATGATAGCGTCCCTGGTGCTCATGGCGGGGCAATACGTCCATGGCCGCGTTTCGTCAATCGCCGATCGGAAGGAAGATATTCGCAATGTCAAGACTTGAAGCTTTTCGCATTGCGTTGTCATAGTCAGTCATGCCAATCGATTCATCCAAGTTCTTCGACTCCATCCGCATCAGGCCCAACAAGCTGAGTGCCAAGCAGCAGGCGCAGGCACGCGAAGCATCCGCCATGTGCGAATGGCCGGACTGCAAGAACAAGGGGCCGCACCGCGCGCCCAAGGGTCGCGCCAACGACAAGGAATACTGGCACTTCTGTCTCAATCACGTCCGCGAGTACAACCAGTCCTATAACTTCTTCTCCGGCATGAACGCGGACGCGGTCGCGCGCTACCAGAAGGACGCGCTGACTGGCCATCGGCCGACCTGGAAGATGGGCGCCAACACCAGCGTCAAGAAGGGCAAGGGGGTGGAAGCGGATCTGGAAGGCGCCGCGGATCCCTTCAGCATGTTCTCCGAGCTCAACGGCCGCGGCCGCTGGCGGCCCGGCCCGGGCGCCGAGGCCAAGACCGAAACCCGCAAAGTATTCAACGCCGAACGCAAGGCGCTGCAGGTGATGGGATTGGGCACCGATGCGACCTTGGAGACCGTCAAGGCCAAGTACAAGGCGCTGGTCAAGCAACACCATCCCGATGCCAATGGCGGCGACCGTTCCACCGAGGACCGCCTGATCGAAATTATCAAGGCGTACAATTACCTCAAGACCGTGGTGCGTGGCGCAAGCTAGCCTACCGGTCGTCCCGGCTGACGCCGGGAACCGCCACCGCTTCATCTGAAATCTGCTCCACCGTCGGCTTGATCGCTAATCCGCCATGACGGCGCCGGATCGTCCAGGTCGCCAGCGCCACGAGCAGAGCGCCGCCGACCACCGCCAACATCCAGAGATGCTTGGCAATTCCCTGGTGGTGGGGAAGGTCGGCATAGCGGTGCAGCGCGGACACTGCCAGCACGCCGGGTAGCACATGGGCCGTCGCCCAGACCAGGATCGCCGCAAAGTTGACGGCGTAGAAGCGCAGCGGCGGCATTCCGAGGGCGCCCGCGGTGATCGGGACGAAGGCCCTGATCGGAGGCACAAAGCGAGCAAAGAACACTGCCAGCGCGCCCCAACGGTGAAAAAAGGCCTCGCTCTGCTCAATCACGCGCGGATACTTCGTCATCGGCCAGGAACTGAGAATTTCGCGCTGGGAACGATGGCCGATCCAGAATGCCGATCCATCGCCGAGCAACGCGCCGGAGACCGCGGCCAAAAGCACCCATTGCAGCTGAAGTTCGCCACCAGGCACCAGCGCGCTCAAGGCCAGGATAATGGTCGAACCGGGAATCACGGAGCCCACGACCGGAACGGCTTCCAGCAGCGCGGCTAGGAACAGCGTCAGATAGGCAAGCCAGGCATTTGCCGAGACGAATGCAATAAAGGGATCGATGTATGAACTCACAAATTTCCTACATTGGCGGTTGGAGCATTTTAAGCAAAAGTGGACACTGGCTTTCCCTAAAGCAAATGCGGCAATTAACGGACAACAGGAGCGTTCCCCGCGTCATCGGAAACGCTCCCGTCCGGCTCAGCCGCACAGACCTAACATAACTCGCAGCATGTGTGGCGGTTCAGACATTCTCGGGGCGGACCCGGAGCCGCCCGCGCGGCTCCCGATATAGCGACCGGAAAGCAATACTAGGGGCACCCCATCGCCGATTTGAGCGAACGGTGCGCCGGGATTCGCAGGGCAGCCTTCCAAAAACCGCTGATAATGCCTATCTGGATGATAGAACAACGGAACTTTGATTGGGCCGCGGGCTTCTGCCAGCCGATGCTCTCTGCTAGGTTTGTTCCAGCACCAGCCGCAGCCACGCCGCAAATTTCGGTTTCGGGAGCGCCCGGGACCTCGGAGGATTGATGACAACCGCCGCCATGACCAAAGTGCAAGAGTTTGCCGGGGCGCCCGCCGGTCTACCCGACATGAAGGTGTCGGTGCGGCAGGTATTTGGGATCGACAGCGATCTCGAAGTGCCGGCCTATTCCGAGGTCGACCCCCATGTACCGGATATCGATGCGGATTACCGCTTCGACCGTGCCACCACGCTCGCCATCCTCGCCGGCTTTGCCAAGAACCGTCGCGTGATGGTGACGGGTTATCATGGTACCGGCAAGTCCACCCACATCGAGCAGGTCGCGGCACGCCTGAACTGGCCCTGCGTCCGCGTCAATCTCGACAGCCACATCAGCCGCATCGATCTGGTGGGGAAGGATTCCATTGTGGTCCGGGACGGCAAGCAGGTCACCGAATTCCGCGACGGAATCCTGCCCTGGGCACTGCAGCACAATATCGCGCTGGTGTTCGACGAATACGATGCCGGGCGTCCCGACGTGATGTTCGTGATCCAGCGCGTGCTGGAGGTCTCCGGCCGCCTGACGCTGCTTGACCAGAACAAGGTGATCAAGCCGCACCCCGCATTCCGGCTGTTCTCAACCGCCAACACGGTCGGCCTGGGCGATACCTCCGGGCTCTATCACGGCACCCAGCAGATCAATCAGGGCCAGATGGACCGCTGGTCGATTGTCACCACGCTGAACTATCTCGCCCACGACGAGGAAGTCGAGATCGTGCTGGCGAAGGCGCAGCATTACCGCAACCAGCAGGGGCGCGATATCGTCAACAAGATGGTGCGGCTGGCCGATCTCACCCGCAATGCCTTTGCCAACGGCGATCTGTCGACCGTGATGAGCCCGCGCACGGTCATCACCTGGGCGGAGAATGCCGAGATTTTTTCCGACATCGGCTTTGCGTTCCGCGTCACCTTCCTCAATAAATGCGACGAACTGGAACGGCCGCTGGTGGCTGAATTCTATCAGCGCTGCTTCAACGCCGAACTTGCGGAATCCTCGGTGAACGTAGCCATGAGCTGACGCGATGCCGGCGATTTCCGTCGAGCGCACGATCGGAAAGACCAAGCGCGCAGTGCTCGGCGGGCTCGTTCGCTACAATGACCGAAAGATGGGGAAGCAGAAATATCGCCGCTTCGCCATCTCGCTGCGGGACGACGAGACGATCGTCGGCGGGATTGTCGGCGAGGTCTGGATGACCGTGCTGTTCATCCAGTTTTTCTGGATCGAGGAGCGGTTTCGCGGCAAGGGCCACGGCACGGCATTGATCGACAGGATCGAGCAGGAGGCCCGTCGGTTCGGCGCCGTACGATCCTATGTCGACACGATGAGCGTCCAGGCGCCAGCCTTTTATCGCACCTGCGGCTATGAAGCGTTCGGCACCATCGACGGCTATCCCGGCGGCGTGACGCGCCACTGGTTTACCAAGGCGCTGTAGGGACTGAGGTCAAGGACCTGGAATGACCACCAACACCAAATTCC
This sequence comes from uncultured Alphaproteobacteria bacterium, assembly GCA_963736075.1. Classification (GTDB taxonomy): domain Bacteria; phylum Pseudomonadota; class Alphaproteobacteria; order Rhizobiales; family Xanthobacteraceae; genus Bradyrhizobium. Next base: position 200,631 of record CAVTNW010000006.1, read on the forward strand.
GCACCGGATCGAAGGAAGCGCCGACCGAGCCGTTCAAGCGCGCGGTGACCGCCTGCCTCAAGGCGATCGCCAAGAAGCCGGAGCTTGAAGTGACCTTCGCCGCCGAGCGCCCTGGGCTGTCGCCAGGCAAGGCCCGGCTCCCGGAGCCGGCACGCAAGATGACAAGGCGCGACGCCGCGATCGTGCGCGGCCACGCCGATTCGATCGCGCTGAAGCTCGCCTGCCACGACCCGAAGGTGCACCGCAAGCTGATGCCCGGCAATCCGCAGGCGCGCGGCGTGTTCGAGGCGGTCGAGCAGGCGCGGGTGGAAGCCCTGGGGTCGCGGCGGATGGCTGGTGTTGCCAAGAACCTCACCGCCATGCTCGACGACCATTTTCATCGCGGCAAGTTCGACGAGATTACCGACCGCGCCGACGCGCCGTTGTCGGACGCGCTGGCGATGCTGGTGCGTGAGCGCCTGACCGGGTTGGCGCCGCCGGCCGCCGCCCGCAGGATGGTCGACCTGTGGCGTCCAGTGCTGGAAGACAAGATCGGCGCGCGGCTCGACCGCCTCGACCGAGTGGCCGAGGATCAGGCGAAATTCGGCGACGCGATCCATGATCTGTTGAGCGCGCTCGAACTCGGCGATGAACGCAACGCGGAGGCCGACGAGGACGACAGCCAGGACGAGAACCGCGACGGCGAGAACGACCAGTCCGGCGCCGAAGGCTCCCCCGATGGCGACGCCGCGCAGGAAATGAGCGCCGATCAGGCGCAGGCCTCGACCGAAGAGATGTCGGAAAGCGCGATGGAAAGCGCCCAGGCGTCCACCAGCGACACCTTCGACGACGGCGAACTCGGCGATGACGAAACCCCGGGTGAAGCGACACGGCCGAATTCGCGCGGCGTCAACGAGCCGCGCGGTCCGGAATATCATGCCTTCGCGCCGAAATTCGACGAGGTGATCGCGGCCGAAGACCTCTGCGACCACGACGAACTGGAACGCCTGCGCAGCTATCTCGACAAGCAGTTGGCGCATCTGCAGGGCATCGTGGCGCGGCTCGCCAACCGGTTGCAACGCCGATTGATGGCGCAGCAGAACCGCGCCTGGGAGTTCGATCTCGAGGAGGGCATTCTCGACCCCGCCCGGCTGTCGCGCGTGGTGACCGATCCCTATCACCCGCTGTCGTTCATGCATGAGAAGGAAGCCACCTTCCGCGACACCGTGGTCACGCTGCTGTTGGACAATTCCGGCTCGATGCGCGGGCGCCCGATCACGGTGGCCGCGACCTGCGCCGACATCCTGGCGCGGACCCTGGAGCGCTGCGGCGTCAAGGTGGAAATTCTGGGCTTCACCACCCGGGCCTGGAAGGGCGGGCAATCGCGCGAGGCGTGGCTCGCCGCCGGCAAGCCGCCCAATCCCGGCCGCCTCAACGATCTCCGCCACATTATCTACAAATCCGCCGACGCGCCGTGGCGGCGCGCGCGCAAGAATCTCGGCTTGATGATGCGCGAGGGCCTTTTGAAGGAGAACATCGACGGCGAAGCGCTGGACTGGGCGCACAAGCGCCTGTTGGGGCGCGCCGAGCAACGCAAGATCCTGATGATGATTTCCGACGGCGCGCCGGTTGACGACTCGACCTTGTCGGTCAATCCCGGCAACTACCTGGAACGGCACTTGCGCTATGTCATCGAGGAAATCGAAACCCGCTCGCCGGTCGAGCTGATCGCGATCGGCATCGGCCACGACGTCACGCGCTACTATCGCCGCGCCGTCACCATCGTCGATGCCGAAGAACTCGGCGGCGCCATCACCGAGAAGCTGGCCGAACTGTTCAGCGAAACCAATGGCGCCCCGCCCACCAAGACCGGCCCGCGGCGCCGGCTGCACTCGTAGATATCCATACCGTGCGGTACGGGATGCCGCGAAAGGTTTGCCGCCGTCGCTTGCTGCGATCCGCCGCGGCCGGACTGATCACCGCCACCATGTCTGACGCCGCGCGGGCGCAATTCGTAGCCGAGCCGCCGCCCGCCCCGATCGGGCCGGACCAAGCGTCGGCCGCGGCCCCGGTCTCGATCGAGGTCATGGCCCGGCCAATTCCTTCATTCGATACCCGCGACCACGCGCGGCTGCGGTTCGGATCGCTGGAATTTCGCAGCGGGCTGGTGTTAACCTCTTCATTTCCCGATTTTGGCGGGCTGTCAGGATGGCGGCTCGACGCCAAGGGCGAGCGTTTCATCTCCTTCAGCGACAAGGGCAACTGGTTCACAGGGCGCATCCTTTATCGCGGCCGGGAGATGACCGGGCTTGCCGACGTCGAGGCCGCACCGATGCTCGGTCCTGACGGCAGGCCGATCGCTGCGCGCGGCTGGTTCGATAGCGAATCGATCGCGCTCGACGGTCCGCTGGTCTATATCGGGCTCGAACGCGTCAACCAGGTGCTGCGTTTCGATTTCAGCAAGGGATTTACCCGCGCCCGCAGCGAGGTGTTCCCGATGCCGCCGGCGGTGCAGAAGCTGCCGTTCAACAAGGGTCTGGAAGCGCTGGTGTTCGTGCCGAAAGGTCTGCCGCTTGCCGGCACGCTGATCGCGTTTTCCGAGCGCGGGCTCGATGCGGAGGGCAACCTGATCGCCTTTCTGGTCGGCGGTCCCACGCCCGGACAGTTCAGCGTTCGCCGCAGCGACAAGTTCGATATCAGCGACGCGGTGCTTTTAGCCTCGGGCGATCTCTTGGTGCTGGAGCGGAAGTTTTCGCTGGTCGATGGCGTCGGGATTCGGATCCGCCGCATCGCGCTGCCATCGCTGAAACCGGGCGCGATGGTCGACGGGCCAGCGATCTTCGAGGCCGATCTGGGCAAGGAGATCGACAACATGGAAGGCATCGACGCCCACGTCGCGCCGGAGGGTGACACCGTGCTGACGATGGTCTCGGACGACAATTTTTCGGTGCTCCAGCGCACCCTCCTGCTGCAATTCACGCTGCTGGAATGAACCGCTCTTTCGGCGCGAGTGGCGACCGTCCTCACCCGGAATGCTTCTTGCAGCGCCCCACCACTATCTGAAACCAAAGCGGAGCAATCGATGCGCCCTTCCCTGAGAATCATGTGCGTTCTGGCAAGCCTGGTTGCTGCGACTGCCGCGCATGCGCAGAGCTGGCCATCGCGGCTGATCCGGGCGACCATCCCGTTCGGTGCCGGCAGCGCCACCGACGTTGTGCCGCGCTTGGTGTTCGACCGGCTCGCGGTCGAACTGGGCCAGTCGATCGTGGTCGAGAATCGACCTGGCGCCGGCGGCACGCTCGGCACCGCTGTGGTGGCCAAGGCCGCTCCCGATGGCTACAGCATTCTCGGCCATTCGTCGGCGCTGACGATCGCGCCGGCGATTTTCTCGCCGCTCCCCTATGACGTCACAAGGGATCTAGCGTCGGTGCTGATGATCGGATATTTGCCGAATGTGATGATCGTGCCGGTGTCGCGGCCATGGCAGACGGTGCAGGATTTCATCGCGGCAGCGAAGATGAAGGATGCCGTGATTTCCTACGGCTCGGTCGGTGTCGGCAGCGCGGTGCACATCGCCGCGGAAAAATTCCGCATCGCCGCGGGCTTCGAGGCGGCGCATGTGCCCTATCGCGGCGGCGCCGAGGTGATCGCCGACATCCTCGGCGGTCGCCTAGATTTCTATTTCTGTCCGCTGGCAACCGCCCTACCGCTGATCCGCGAGGGACGGGTGCGCGCATTGGTGGTGTCCTCCACAAAGCGCGTAGCCGAACTGCCCGACGTGCCGACGCCGATCGAGGCGGGCCTCATCAATGCCGATAGCCCGACCTGGATCGGCGTTTTCATGCCGGCGCAAACCCCGCGCGACATCATCGACAAATTTCACGCCGCCGGCGTCAAGGTGCTGACCGATCCGGCGACGCAAGAGAGCTTGCGCAAAATGGGGGTCGAGGCGGCGCCGATGTCGCCTGCGGAGATGGACGATCTTGTCAAGCGCGACATCGCCGCCAACGGCGCAGTGATCAGGGCCGCCGGAATCACGGCAAACTGAGCCGCAGTTGAGGAAGGCGGGCTGGCCCGCTAAATAGAGGCCACCTAAGTTCCTCCCTCCGATCTGGACGTGCCCCATGAGCGCCCTGTTTTCTCCGATCCGCCTCCGCGGCCTTGAGTTGCAGAATCGGATCATGGTGGCGCCGATGTGCCAGTATTCGGCCGAAAACGGCGAGGCCAATGACTGGCACTTCGTGCACATCAACACGCTCGCACTGTCGGGCGCGGCGATGTTCTGCATTGAAGCAACCCACGTCGAAGCCGTCGGCCGCATCACGCCGGGATGCCTGGGCTTATGGAACGACGCCACGGAAGCGGCGCTGAGGCGGATCTTGGCCGCGGTGCGCAAACAGTCGAAGACCAGGATCGCCATCCAGCTCGCCCATGCCGGCCGCAAGGGATCCAGCCACAAGCCATGGGACGGCGGCCAGCAGATCCCGTTGTCCGAAGGCGGCTGGCAGACCGAGGGACCTTCCGCCCTCCCGCACAAGGAAGGAGAACTGGCGCCGCTCGCGTTCGATCCGCTCGGCCTGGCACGGGTGCGCGAGGCCTTTGTGACGGCCGCCAGGCGAGCCGAGCGGCTCGGCATCGACGCCATCGAGCTGCATTGCGCGCACGGCTATCTCCTGCATCAGTTTCTGTCGCCGATTGCCAACAAGCGCACCGATCAGTATGGCGGCTCCTTGCACAATCGCTTGCGCTATCCGCTTGAAGTGTTCGACGCGGTGCGCGCGGTATTGCCGGCCGAGAAACCTGTTGGCGTCAAGGTCTCCGCGACCGACTGGGTCGAAGGCGGCTGGGACCTTGCGCAGACCATCGAGTTTGCCAAGGAGCTGAAGAAGCGCGGCGTCGACTGGATCGATGCCTCCTCCGGCGGGGTCTCGCCGCTGCAGAAGATTCCGCTCTCGCCGGGCTACCAGGTGCCGTTCGCGCAAGCCATCAAGGAGGCCACCGGGCTCACCACCATCGCGGTCGGCCTGATTACCCAAGCCCAACAGGCCGAAGAGATTGTCGCCTCCGGCAAGGCCGACATGGTGGCGCTGGCGCGGGGCATGCTCTACGACCCGCGCTGGGGCTGGCACGCCGCAGCCGAGCTCGGCGGCCAGGTCGAAGCCCCGCCGCAATATTGGCGCTCGCAGCCTTCGACGCAGAAGGCACTGTTTGGGAAGACCACGTTCGGGGCCAGGTAGTGGGGACAGCATCGGTGAGGCTCGTCGCCCATGGCTTCGCGCTCGCCCTTGCTGCGTTCTGTGCTCTGAAGAGTGGAGGGGTCATGGCCTTCGATATCGAGGCTCATCGCGGCGGACGCGCGCTTTATCCGGAAAATACCCTGCAGTCGTTTGCAAACGCACTGACGATGGGGGTCGACACGCTGGAATTGGATATCGGGGTCACTCGTGATGCCGCGATCGTGGTGTCCCATGAGCGTGGGCTGAACCCTGACCTCGCCCGCGGCGCCGATGGCGTCTATGTCGCGCCGCCGGGCATTCCCTTCGTCCGGTTGGGACTTGATGAGATCAAGACATATGACGTCGGTCAAATTCGTCCCGGCAGCGCCTATGCGGCGCAATTCCCAGACCAGCATGCAGTGCCGGGAACACCGATCCCGACGTTGAAGGAGGTCATCGATCTCGTGCGCAAATCCGGCGACCGCCATGTGCGCCTCAATATCGAAACCAAGATCGACCCCAACCATCCCGAGGAATCACCCGACCCGCAGCGCTTTGTGACGCTTCTGCTCGACCTGCTTCGGGCCGAGAATTTCGCAGACCGCGTCATGGTTCAGTCCTTCGACTGGCGGACGTTGCAACTGGTTCAGAAAATGGCACCGGCGATCCCGACGGTTTATCTGACCTTGCAGAAGGGATCGGAGCCGACGGTCGTTCTGGACCAGGCTTCGGTGTGGACCGCCGGTTTCAATCCGGCCGACCACGGCCGTTCGCTTCCGCGCACCATCAAGGCGGCGGGTGGGGCGATCTGGTCGCCCTATTTCGGCGATGTCGAGTCCGCCCTGATATCGGAAGCCCACCATCTGGGGCTCTTGGTCGTGGTCTGGACCGTGAACAAGCCGGCCGACATTGCGCGCATGATCGACATCGGGGTGGACGGCATCATCTCGGACCATCCCGAGATTTTGCGCCAAGTTGCCGGCGATAAGGGTGTCGCCCTACCCGTGGGATCGCCGGTCAGTCCCTAGCGCTCGCTAACCTCTTTGGCCGCCGATCGGTCAACACCATGACCATGATGATGAACCGCATGTTTGGTCGGCGGCATTGCAATTTCCGCAACCCACAAGCGCCGATCATGCCGCTGCACGTGCTATAGTCGGCTGCGCGCCCGCAGTGACGCGTCAAAAGATCAAAAACGACGAGAGGAAAACCCATGGAAATCGGCTATTTCACCATGCCCTCCCATCCGCCGGAGTGCGGGCTGAAGGAGGGACACGACTGGGACCTGCAGGTAATGCGCTGGCTCGATGAGCTCGGCTATCAGGAAGCCTGGGTCGGCGAGCATCACACCGCGCCCTGGGAGCCGCACCCCTCGCCCGATCTCTTGCTGGCGCAGGCCTTCCTGCAGACCAAGAATATCCGCCTCGGCCCCGGCGGCTTCCTGTTGCCCTATCACCATCCGGCCGAACTCGCCAACCGCGTCGCCATGCTCGACCATCTGTCCGGCGGCCGGCTCAATTTCGGTGTCGCGGCCTCCGGCCTGCCCAGCGACTGGGCGATGTTCAACGTCGACGGCATGTCCGGCCAGAATCGCGAGATGACCCGCGAGGCGCTGGAGATCATCCTGCGAATGTGGACCGAGGACGCGCCATGGACCCACCAGGGCAAATACTGGACCGTGACCAAGCCCGACACGATGTTTGATTTCCTGAAACCGCACATCAAGCCGCTGCAGACACCGCATCCGCCGATCGGCGTCGCCGGCCTGAGCAAGGGCTCCGACACCCTGAAGCTCGCCGGCGAACGCGGCTACATTCCGATGAGCCTCAACCTCAACCCGGCCTATGTCGGCAGCCACTGGGAATCGGTGGAGATCGGCGCCGCCCGGACCGGCCGCAAGCCGAACCGGAGCGACTGGCGGCTGGTGCGCGAGGTATTCGTTGCCGATACCGATGAGGAAGCCTGGAGACTATCGGCCGGCGACATGATGGGCCGCATGATGGGCGAATACTTTCTGCCGCTGCTCGGCCATTTCGGCTTCAAGGACTATCTCAAGCACGCCCCCGACGTGCCGGATTCAGACGTTACCGTCGACTATTGCGCCCGCCGCAACTGGATCGTCGGCTCGCCCGCGACCGTGACCGAGAAGATCGAGAAGATCTATCACGAGGTCGGAGGCTTCGGCACGCTCCTGGTGTTTGGCTTCGACTACAAGCACAATCCGCAAGCTTGGCACCGCTCGCTGAGCCTTTTGAAGAACGAAGTGATGCCACGGTTGGGTCATCTCAACGCGGATCTGGTCCGCGCGGCGTGAAGGAGCGAACCTCGCACGGCCGTGCCGCCGTGGTAGGGTGGGCAAAGCCAGCGGACCGCGCGAATGCGCGGTTCGATGGCGTGCCCACCATCTTTTCGCATCCAAAAATGGTGGGCACGGCGCAAAGGGCGCGCCTTTGCCCAGCCTGCGCGCTGACGGAGTCCGGGCGCCGACAAGCGGCAGACGTAAATACCGATCAGCCCTTTTTCCCCATCTGGGCCAGCGCGTTGATCGCCGCGACATAGCCGTAAGGTCCCAATCCACAGATCACCCCGGTCGCGGCGTGCGAAATCTTCGAATGCTGGTGATGCTCGTCGCGGGCATGGATGTTGGAGATGTGTACTTCCAGCACCGGGCCCTCGAAGGCCTTGATCGCGTCGAGGATCGCGATCGAGGTAAATGAATAGCCGGCCGGATTGATGATGATGGCGTCCGCGCTCTGCCGCGCTGACTGGATCAGGTCGACCAGTTCGCCTTCATGGTTGGATTGATGAAAGGTAATTGCCAACCCCAACGGCGCCGCCGCCTGTTCGCAGCTTTGCCTGATCTCCGCCAAGGTGGTGGTGCCATAGATATGCGGCTCCCGCACGCCCAGCAGGTTGAGGTTGGGACCGTTCAGAATCATCAGTCGCTTCATGGCGTGTCCTCCCCAAAGTACGCACCCTATCGCCCAGCAGGGCGCATGGGTGGTGGCCGATGACGGCTCATTCGGCCGACCATACGAATGAAGCGCTGCGCGTCCCCAAAATAAAAAGCCGAGTCTTTACGACCCGGCCATTAACAGTCCCAGCACCCAACCCGCTTGGCCAAGTCTCACCCCGCCTTCTTCTTCTCGATCTGGCGCTTCAGCTCCAGCGCCCGCGGCGACAAAACCGTCGCCTTGGCCTTGATCAGAAACGCATCGAGGCCGCCATTATGGTCGACGCTCTTGATGGCGTTGGTGGAGACGCGCAGCCGCACATTGCGGCCGAGCGCGTCCGAGATAAAGGTGACGTTGCACAGGTTCGGCAGGAACCGGCGCTTGGTCTTGATGTTGGAATGGCTCACCTTGTGGCCGACTTGCGGGCCCTTGGCCGTCAGTTCGCAACGCCGTGACATCTTGATAAATCCTCTGCCATCCCCGTACCGCGCGAGAGCGCAGCGCAGGGGTTGAAAACCCGTCCATTTCAGGAACCGCGGACGTATAGGGGCCGCGCGGCAAGGCGTCAAGGTTTTGCGGTCCTCCGGAACCGTCCGTTTGCGGCATTGGCAGCAAAAATGCTGGAAATGGCGGTTCCAGCCCCGACCACTGGCCATCATATAATCGGCGCATTCACCGCCGACATGAACTGGCAGCGCTTGCCACCCGTGGTTTAGCCCGGATCTTGTCTGAAATGATGCGTCAAACCGTTTGTTTGCCGAATTTTTTTGCTTACATGACCCCTGACAAGCGCCCCACACTCATGACCCAGGACCGCCGTTCCGTGATCCCGCTCCGCATGATGATGCCCCGGCCGGCAAAAGTCGCGCGGCGGTTACCGCTGGGTCTGTGCGCCGGCGTCTTGCTGCTGCTGGTGCCGCTGTCAGCCGCTACCGCCCAGGGCCGGCTGGATGCACAGTATGAGGCGACGCTGGCCGGTATTCCCGTGGGCAAGGGCTCTTGGACCATTGAGATATCGGATGACCAGTTTTCAGCTGCCGCCACCGGCGGCACCGCCGGACTGATGAAGGCATTCTCCGGGGGGACCGGAACCGGCGCCTCCCAGGGCCGTGTCGTCAACGGCGCGCTGGTGGCAACCAACTATTCCGCGTCCACTACGACCGCCAAAAAGAGCGAAGCAATCCACATTTCGCTCCTCAACGGCAATGTGAAGGAATTCGGCATCGTGCCGGAGCCGCCGGTCGATCCGAACCGGATCCCCTTGACCGATGCGCACCGACACGGCGTCTACGATCCGATGACGGGGTCGATGCTGCATGTCCCCGGCACCTCGGATCCGCTCACCCCCGATGCCTGCCGTACCGGCGCTGCGATCTTCGATGGCCGCATGCGCTATGATCTCAAGCTCGACTTCAAGCGCATGGAAACCGTCAAGGCCGAGAAGGGCTATTATGGTCCGGTAGTGGTGTGCGCGATCTATTTTTCGCCGGTCGCGGGCTACATCCCCGACCGTCCCGTGATCAAATATCTTGCCGCGCAGCGCAACATCGAGATCGCCTTCGCCCCAGTCGCCGGCACCCGCATCCTGGTGCCGTTCCGGATGGTGATCCCAACCCCGATTGGCACCGCCATGCTGGAGGCCACCCAGTTCATCACCCAAGCCACCCCGCCGCGGGTCGCCAAGACGCAATGACCGGCTGCCCTCGGTCTGTCATCGGCAGTCGCCGGCAGACCACGCCTTTAATCATAATGATCATGCCGGCGGAGAAAACCGCGGAATCCTGTTGACTCTTGGCGCGATGGTTCGACACCTGCGGTTAAGGATTGCGCACCTTGACGTGGGCCTCGCCGAGCCTCACCAGGCTTGATCTAGTGCCGCTACGAGGTGCCGACGCGAGATGTTGCGGTGAACGAAAGCGGAGAGCATAGGAGTCAGCGATTCGGGCGCGATTCGTTCCGGACTCGTTCCAGAACTTAAGCCGCGACCTCGATGGCGTCGCATTGTGAAACACATTAAACGCAGCCCGACGCAGAAACACTTGGTAACATGGCCTTCCCGTCCTCACCGTCCATCCTGACCAACGGACGGGCCCCCGGCGCCGGCGTCACCGCGGTGCTCGGCCCTACCAACACCGGCAAGACCCATCTTGCCATCGAGCGGATGCTCGCCCACTCCTCAGGCCTGATCGGGCTGCCGCTGCGGCTGTTGGCGCGCGAGGTCTACAACAAGATCGCCGACCGCGCCGGGGTGGATTCGGTCGCGCTCATCACCGGCGAAGAAAAAATAAAGCCGCCGAAACCGCGGTTCTGGGTTTCCACCGTCGAGGCCATGCCGAGGGATCTCGACGTATCGTTTCTCGCGGTCGACGAAATCCAGATCGCAGCCGATCTGGAACGCGGGCACGTTTTCACCGATCGCATCCTGCATCGCCGCGGTCGCGACGAGACGCTGCTGCTCGGCGCCGCCACGATGCGCCCGATCATCGAGCGGCTGTTGCCCGGCGCCAGCATCGTCACCCGGCCGCGGCTGTCGCATCTGGAATTCGCCGGCGACCGCAAGATCACGCGACAACCCCGGCGTACCGCGATCGTGGCGTTTTCGGCCGACGAGGTGTATGCGATCGCCGAATTGATCCGGCGCCAGCATGGCGGCGCCGCGGTCGTGCTGGGGTCGTTGTCGCCGCGCACCCGCAATGCGCAGGTCGCGATGTTCCAGTCCGGCGACGTCGACTATCTGGTGGCCACCGACGCGGTCGGCATGGGGCTCAATCTCGACGTCGATCACGTCGCGTTCGCTTCCGACCGCAAATATGACGGCTATCAGTTCCGTCGGCTGAACCCATCCGAATTCGCCCAGATCGCCGGCCGGGCTGGCCGGGCCACCCGTGATGGCACCTTTGGCACCACGGGCCGCTGCGCGCCGTTCGAGCCGGAGCTGGTGAACGCTTTGCAGAATCACACCTTCGACAGTGTGAAAGTTCTGCAATGGCGCAATTCGAAGCTGGATTTTTCTTCGCTCGGGGCCCTGCAGGTGTCGCTGGCGCTGCCGCCGTCGCACGACGCCCTGACCCGCGCACCGATCGCCGAAGATCTGCGCGTGCTCGACCATGCCGCGCGCGACGCCGATGTGCGCGAGATGGCGCACGGCGCCGAGGCGGTGGAGCGGTTGTGGGATGCATGCCAGATTCCAGATTACCGCAAGATCGCACCGGCGGCCCACGCCGAACTGGTGACGACCTTGTTCGGTTTTCTGATGCAAAAGGGCCGAATTCCCGACTCATGGTTCGGCGCCCAGGTCGATCAGGCCGACCGCACCGATGGCGATATCGACACGTTGTCGGGCCGGATCGCGCATATCCGTACCTGGACCTTCATGGCCAACCGCCCGGACTGGCTGGCCGATCCCGAACATTGGCAGGGGATCACGCGTGAAGTCGAAAATAAATTGTCCGATGCGCTGCATCTTCGGCTCACCGAGCGTTTCGTCGACCGCCGTACCAGTGTATTGATGCGCCGCCTGCGGGAAAACACGATGTTGAATACGGAAATCGGCAAGACCGGCGAAGTCATCGTAGAAGGCCATGTGATCGGCCGCCTCGACGGATTCACCTTCGCGCCCGACGCCGCCGAGGCCGGCTCCGACGCCAAGGCCTTGCAGGCGACGGCGCAAAAGGCGCTGGCCGGAGAGATCGATGCGCGCGCCGAGAAATTGGCGGCGGCGCGCGACGATCAGTTTGTTTTGACCTCGGACGGCACCATCCGCTGGACCGGTGATGCGGTGGCGCGGCTGATGGCGGCAGACGATGCGCTGCATCCGCGGATCCGCATCATCGCCGACGAACGGTTGACGGGCGCGCCGCGCGAGAGCGTGCAGACCCGGCTGGATCTTTGGCTGAAAACTCATATCGAGAAGCTGTTGGGACCGTTGTTCGATCTCGCCAAGGCGGAGGACGTCACCGGAATAGCCCGCGGCATCGCCTTTCAACTGATCGAAGCCTTAGGCGTGCTGGAGCGCTCGAAGATCGCTACCGAGATGAAGGATCTGGACCAGCCGTCGCGTGCCTCCTTGCGCAAATACGGCATTCGCTTCGGCGCCTATCATATCTATTTGCCGGCACTGCTGAAGCCGGCGGCCCGGGCGCTGGCGTCGTTATTGTGGGCGCTGAAAAAGGATGGTGTCGACATGTCGGCGCTTTCGGGGGCGCAGCATCTCGCGGGAAGCGGCCGCACCTCTTTCCCGGTCGACAAGGCGCTCGACCGCGATGCCTACCGCGTGCTCGGCTACCGGCAGTGCGGCGAGCGAGCGGTGCGGGTCGATATTCTGGAACGCCTCGCAGATCTGATTCGCCCGGCGCTCTCCTGGCGCGACACCTCGCCGGGAGAAAAGCCAGCCGGCGCTTTCGATGGCCGCAGCTTTGTCGTGACCCAGGCGATGACCTCCCTCACGGGCTCGGCGGGCGAGGATTTTGCCTCGATCCTGCGCGCACTCGGCTATCGCAGTGAGCGTCGCCCAGCGCCGCCGCCCAAGCCCGCGACAGCAGTGATCGAGGAAGGTGGCACCAAAGCACCCGCGGACGCCGTGCCGGAGCAAGCCTCTGAAGAGACTGTGCCAGCAGCACCGGAAGCCACTGCGGAACCCACCGATGCCGGTACTTCGGCCGCGGCCGAAGAGGCTCCGGCCGCGGCTGTCAGCGTTGGGCCCGTTGATGGTGCTGCGCCGACCGATGATCAGGGCCCGGCAGTTGCCGAGCCGGCCGCGGTCCTCCAAGGTCCGGCCGAGGTGATGCCGGATCCGGGGGCTTCGATCACGCCGGAAATACCGGACGCCACACCCGCTGAGGCCGCAACGGCGACGGCGGATGAGATCAGCGCGGACGCAGCGACCGCCCCGATGCCATCGGCATCAGAGGCGGTCGCGGAGCCGGAAATGGTCGAGGTATGGCGGCCCGGCGGCCGTTCAGAAGACCGTCGTCCGCGTCAAGATCGCAACCGTCATCGCCATCAAGAGCGCCCCCAGCAGCAGACTGCGCCAGCCGCATCCGCCAATGATCCCGGCGACGCGAGCAAGGGAGAGCGACACCGGCGCGGGCGGCGTGACCACCACCGCGATTTCCACAAGCCGCGCAGCGACACGCCGGTCGAAGCCGCAGCTCCAGCCACCGACGGCGGGCCGGCTCTCGAACCGCAGGCGGAAAAGGTGCTGCAGCCGCATGAGCGCTTTCAGGGCAAGGCCAGGGACAGAGGCCGTGAAGACGGTCCGCCAAAGGGCAAGTTCGGTGGAAACCGCGACAAGGGCAGCCGTGACAAGGGCGGCCGTGACAAGGGCGGCGGCCGTGACAAACGCCCCGATAGCGGTCCCTCGCACCGGCAGTTTGCAACCAGCGCCAGCCCCCGCGACCGCGATCGGCCGGCCGACCCCAATTCGCCATTTGCCAAACTGGCGGCGCTGAGGGAGCAACTCACCGCCAATCGCAAGGACCGCTAACGCGTTTTCCCGAAGTCCCGAAGTGGTGTTGCTTGGAGCGCCAGCGTCTCGACAAATGGCTGTGGCACGCGCGGGTGGTGAAGGCCCGCACCAGCGCTGCCGCATTGGTCGAAGCCGGTCATGTCCGGATCAACGGCGTGCGGGAGCGGGCGCCGGGCCATGCCGTGAAAACTGGCGACGTGCTGACGATCGGCCTCGACCGCTGCGTGCGAATTCTCCGGGTTGTCGGATTTGCAGAGCGGCGAGGTGACGCATCAGCGGCCCGCGTGCTGTACGATGATTTGCAGGAAGGGCAGGAGTAATCTCGATGAGGCCATCTTGCCATCAACGCCGGGCACAGGATCGGCTCCCCGTGGGCGCCCTGCTTCGCTTGCAGCTGACGGGTTCCTGCGCTACGCCAACTGATCAAAATTGACCCCTCTCGGAGCCTTGGATGACTTACGTCGTCACTGAAGCATGTATTAAGTGCAAATATACCGATTGCGTTGAGGTCTGCCCCGTGGATTGCTTCTACGAGGGTGAAAATATGCTGGTCATTCATCCCGACGAATGCATCGACTGCGGCGTCTGTGAGCCCGAATGTCCCGCCGATGCCATCAAGCCGGATACCGAGCCCGGTCTGGAAAAATGGCTGGAGGTAAATACCGAATATGCCAAGTCTTGGCCGAATATTACCCAAAAGAAGGAATCCCCGGCCGACGCCAAGGATTACGAGGGTATGGAAGGCAAGTTTGAGAAATATTTTTCTACGGCGCCGGGTACGGGAGACTGATCGAATCGGATCCGATTTAACCCTAATGCCGAGGATATGACCAAAACCGCCCCCTGCCGCCCAGGATCGGGCGTAAATCATTGATTTTCGCGGAAAATGTGATATATTGAGCACATTCTGAGCTGAACCCGTCAGCCGCGGTTATGGCCCCTATGGGTTCCCACGAAAATCATCTAACAGGGGCGTGGCAGTTCCGCGCGCAGGCTGTGTCACAGAAATCGCGTAAAAAGAGTAATTCCAAGTCATCCAAGAAAGTCGCTGCGGCCGGCCGTAGCGCAACCAAGAACCTTGCCCGGGCCTCCCACAAGGAAACCCGGACTGCCGCGAGGGCCCCGGTTAACAAATCCTCAAAGAACAAAAGAAGCGCAATGCCAAACAAGACTGCAAAAACTGTCGCGAAAGCGACCGGTTCGAAGGTAACTGCTTCGAAGGTCGCCGCTCCCAAGACGGCGGTGAAAGTCGCCGTCAAGCCGATCGCGACCAAGCCGGTCGCCGCCGGCAAACCAGTCGCCAAGCCCGCGGCTGTTGCGCCACGTATCGAGGAGCCGAAGAAGGTTTTAACCCAGCGTCAAGGCTTCAAGACCAACGAATTCGTGGTTTATCCCGCTCACGGCGTCGGCCAGATTTTGGCGATCGAGGAACAGGAGATCGCGGGCGCCAAGCTTGAGCTGTTCGTCATCAGCTTCATGAAGGACAAGATGACGCTGCGGGTGCCGACCGCGAAGGTCGCCAATGTGGGCATGCGCAAGCTTTCGGATCCTACCTTGGTCAAGCGCGCGCTGGATACTCTGAAGGGCCGCGCCCGCGTCAAGCGGACGATGTGGTCGCGCCGGGCCCAGGAATATGAGGCCAAGATCAATTCCGGCGATATCGTCGCGATCGCCGAAGTGGTGCGCGATCTCTATCGATCGGAATCGCAGCCGGAGCAGTCCTATAGCGAGCGCCAGCTCTATGAAGCTGCGCTTGACCGGCTGTCGCGGGAAATCGCGGTGGTGCAACACGTCACCGAAACCGAGGCGGTCAAGGAGATCGAAGGTCAGCTCGCCAAGAGCCCGCGCCGAGGCACCAAAGCCGAGGCGGAAGTCGAGGTCGAGGGTGAAGCCGAAGGCGATGCCGATGGCAATGTCGATGATGCCGCGGTGGCGGACGAAGCCGCGTAAGCCGCGCCTCGCAGAAAGCGGAATCAAGAGATCAAGAGCCCGGCCGAGAAGCCGGGCTTTTTGTTGGGGTTCACCCCGCGAATTCAAAACGACGGCGGTTGAAGTTATTGGCGTGACCAGGAACGGGCTCGTTCAATCCACCACGATCTTGACGAGATCCCGCACCTTGACCTGGGCGTGAGCGTCGAGGCCGTTGAGGATGCGAAAGCGTTCCATCGGGTGGTCGACACCGGCCATGCGGTGTGACAGCAATTCAACGGTATCGCCCGGTTGTACGGTAATGACCTTGATCCGCAGCGGGCGGGCGTCCTGAATTTCATCGAGCGTCAGCCTGCGGAACGAGTTGACGGTTTCGCGCGCATTGCGCTCGCTTTCGGTGGTCCGCTGCCGGGCGGCAAAAATGAAGCGGTAGACGTCGCTGCCGACGCGCAACGCGTAGACCCGGAATTGCCACTGATCGCCGCTGGCATTGGCCGAAGCCGCCGGGAAGCCATTGATCACCACATCCTCGGTGGAGGCCTTGTCGACATTCTCCATCCAGCCCGAATTGAGGTAGTCGCCGAGCGACTGTTCCGCCGGAACCCGGACGACATCGAAGCGCATGGCCTGCGTGCCGCCTTCGCGGACCCCGATCACGGCCTGCGCCGTATTATCCAGCGTGAAGTTGTCAGGCGCGGTGAAGGTGAAGCCGAGCTTGGGATGCAGGAAGCGCTGGCCCCGGACGAAGCCTTCACTCGGATCCTCGCCATAGACGATGTTGTCTATGGCATTGAGATAGCTTTCGCGATCGCGTTCGCCAGTTTCCGGTGACGAATATTGCCGCGCAATTGCCTGCGCGTTCTGCACCCGCTCCGGCGTCGCGGGATGCGACGACAGGAAATCCTGGGCGCGCGGATCCAGCGCAACCTTGCCGACCTTCAATTCGGCATTGCGCTCCATCGACGTCAGGAAACGTGCCGCGCCGTAGGGATCGAAATGCGCGTGCGCCGAAATGCCGACGCCGATGCCGTCGGCCTCGAACTCCTGGGCGCGCGAAAAGCTCGCCAGCGTCAGTTTGGTTTTCGCCAGCGCCAGCGCGGTGAGATCCGGATCGTTGCTCATGTCGGTGACGACGCGGGTGACGACCGCCGCCTGGCGCGCCTGATCCTCGCGGATCGCCGCGTGCTTGGCCAGCACATGCGCCATCTCGTGAGACAGCACGGACGACAGTTCCGATGTATCGCTGGCCAGCGCGATCAGGCCGCGCGTCACGTAGAGCTGGCCGGTCGGCAGCGCGAACGCGTTGACCGCGCCTGAATTGAGGATCGTCACCTTGTAAGCCTGATCGGGCCGATCGGACGCCGCCACCAACCGGTCGACCGTCTTGCCGATCAGGGCTTCCAGCCGGGGATCGTCATAGGCCCCACCATAGGTAGCCAAAATGCGCTCATGCTCGCGATCGGCAGCCGGGGATTGAGCAACGGTGCGGTTGGGTTTGGCAGGGGTTTCGACCCGCGCCGTGCTCTGAAATCGATTGATATCGGCGCAGGCGCCGAGGGCGAAAGCGGCGCACAGCAACGCGGTCACGGCCCGAAGGCGGCGGCCCGTCCCTGTCTCGCGTCGTCCCACAAAATCCCCCACGGCGGCTACTCGCACCTGGTTTCGTAAGCTAATTCCCGCCCAGCAGTTCGATCTGCCCCACCCGGAGCAGTTCGATTCGCGGCCCGCCATGCGCCTCGACCCAACCGCGCACACGAATCTGTCTATTCTCAAGTGACTTAACGACAATTCCGGCAGTCTCGAAGGCCGGCAGCGCCCGCTTCGAAATAGTCGCCGCGAAGCCGCGTGTCCAGTTCCGCCCGAAATTCAGGTAAGTCGTCGTCCCGGCCTGCCGGACCGACAAAACCTTCCCCTCCACCAGCGTAAACTGCCCGACCCCGGCCAAGATATCGCCGGGACTTTCCGCGTTTTTTATGGCGGCGGGATCAGCCCAAATGCCTCGTTTTGAGCGGCGCGCGGCAGCTTCCGCGGCAGTCAGCGCCAGCGCACAATCCTTGTTGGTCACGGTGCCGGACACCAGGGCCTCACCCTGCGCCAGCAGCAGGCTCTGCACCGAATCATCGGCCAACTCCATGAATACGAAGGCCGGCTGACGGCCATAGCGGTCTGGCATATCATCTTCGCCTGACAATCTCACATTGTGTCCGCTAACGAGCGTCGACAACGCCGATCCGCGATCGGCGCTTCCGGCAGCAACCGGCTCGATGCCGGCGAGGCGAACTTCGCGGCCGTCGTCGAGGCGAAAGCTGCGGGCATCGATCACGCTGGCGGCGCGCCCCTCCCCCTGAGGTTCGAACCAGCATCCTGCCGCGTCAGCCGAATCTGCCATGGCGACGACCAAAAGCCCCCCGAACAGGATCGCGGCGCAGCGCAGGCATTGCAAACTGATCGAGACTTGCGGGAACATGGCAACATGTTCTCACGAACTGCCCGTTCCACTGAGCGGAAATAATGGGCAAGGGCACGCTTTCGGCGCGGCTTGCCGCTGCGCATCCGTTACGGCATGATCGCATCAAATTGAGAATAACGGCCGCACAGCACCGCGGTCGCAGGGAGGCTTTCCATGAAACCGATGCAACGCGTTCTTGCCGGCGTTCTCGTCACGGTGCTGGCGGCGGGCGCCACTACCGTGGCGATCGGCCAGGACAAGCCTCCTCTGAAACTCGGCGGCATCCTCGATATGTCCGGTCTCTACGCCGACATTACCGGGCCGGGCAGCGAAACCGCCGCGAAGATGGCGGCGGAGGATTTCGGCGGCGAGGTACTTGGCCGAAAGATCGAGATACTTGCGGCGGATCATCTGAACAAGGCGGATCTTGCCGCCAACATCGCCCGCGACATGATCGATAATCAAGGCGTCGAGATGATCTATGACGTGGCGGCATCCGCCACCGCGCTGGCGGCGGGCGAGATCGCGAAAGCGCGCAACAAGATCGTGATCTTCAACGGTCCCGGATCGATCCGTCTGACCAACGAGGCCTGCGGTCCCACCACCGTGCATTACGTCTTCGATACCTACGCCCAGGCCAACGTCACCGGGCTCGCTGCCGTCAAACAGGGTCTCGATACCTGGTTTTTCCTCACCGCCGATTATGCCTTCGGGCAGGACCTCGAGAAGGACACCACCCATGTGGTCCAGAGCAACGGCGGCAAGGTGCTTGGCAGCGTCCGGCACCCGCTCAACACCTCGGATTTCTCGTCCTATCTGCTGCAGGCGCAAAGTTCGAAAGCCAAGGTGATCGGGCTCGCCAATGCCGGCGGCGACACCATCAACGCGATCAAGCAGGCGGCCGAATTCGGCGTGATGAAGGGTGGCCAGAAGCTGTCGCCGCTGCTCGCTTTCGTCACCGATATCGACAGCGTCGGGCTCGAGACCGCGCAGGGATTGCTGCTCTCCGAAGCCTTCTATTGGGATCTCAACGACGACACCCGCGCCTTCTCCAAGCGCTTCATGGCGCGCACGAAGCGCGTGCCGACCGCGGCGCAGGCCGGCGTCTACTCGTCGGTGCTGCATTACCTCAAAGCCGTGAAAGCCGCCGGAACCACCAACTCGGCCGCCGTCATGAAGATCATGAAGGCCACGCCCATCGACGACATGTTCGCGAAAAACGGCAGGATCCGCGAGGACGGCCGCATGGTGCACGACATGTATCTGTTCGAGGTCAAGAAGCCGTCGGAATCGAAAGGCCGCTGGGACGATTATAAGTTGTTGGCGACCATTCCCGGCGATCAGGCCTTCCAGTCGCTCGAACTGTCGCGCTGCCCGCTGGTGAAGAAGTAGCACAAATGAATGACACGGTTCTGCAACAACTTGATTCCGGCCTGCTCACGATCACGATGAACCGGCCCGATCGGCGCAACGCCCTCAATCCGGAGATGACCCGGGGTCTGGTCGAGGCGGCGCGTCGCGCGGCGGAGGACCATGAGGTCCGCGCCGTCCTGCTCAAGGGGGCGGGCGGCACGTTCTGCGTCGGCGGCGACGTCAAATCGATGGCAGCGGGTCGCGCGCCGCTGCCGTTCGAGACCAGACTTTCGAATCTTCGGCGCGGCATGGAGGTCTCGCGCATCCTGCATGAGATGCCCAAGCCCGTGGTGGCTCAGCTCGACGGCGCCGCCGCCGGCGCCGGTCTTTCGATCGCGCTGGCCTGCGATCTCCGCGTCGCCGGGGCATCGGTCAAGATCACCACCGCCTTTGCCAAGGTCGGCCTGTCCGGCGATTATGGCGGCACCTATTTCCTGACTCATCTGCTCGGCAGCGCCCGGGCGCGCGAGCTCTATCTGACCTCGCCGGTGCTGTCGGCGCAGGAAGCCTATGCGCTCGGCATGGTAACACGCGTGGTTCCCGACGCCGAGCTCGAAGCCGGCGCGCGTGAACTGGCGCTGTCGCTGGCCCATGGACCGTCGGTGACGCTCGGATATATCAAACGCAACATCAACAACGCCGAGCATCTCTCGCTGGAAGCCTGTTTCGACGCCGAGGCGATCCATCATTGCCGCTCCGGCGAAACCGCCGACCATCAGGAAGCTGCGAAAGCGTTCGTCGAAAAGCGCAAACCCTCGTTCTCAGGTCGTTGAAATGAGCGGGGCGGCTCTGACGGCCCACTACCTGAGGCTGCGACAGATCTGCCTGGTGGCGCACCATCTCCAACCCGTGGTCGGCGATATCGCCGCCATCATGGGACTGAACGTCTGCTATCGTGACGGCAACGTCGCCAAATATGGCCTCGAGAACACGCTGCTGCCGGTCGATACCATCCTCTTGGAAGTGGTGGCACCGTTTCAGCCCAATACCGCGGCAGGTCGCTTTCTCGAAAAGACCGGCGGCCGCGGCGGCTACATGGCGATCTTCTGCTGCGACGATCCGGACCGGCGCGGCAGGCATGCCGAGAAGATCGGCGTCCGCATCGCCCATGTGATCGGGCATTCCCCCTATCGCGGCGTGCAGCTGCACCCGCGCGATTGCCGCGCGGCCTTCATCGAATTCAACCACACCGACGGCAGCGATGATAGTCTCGGCCCCTATCCGCCGGCCGGATCGGACTGGCAGCGATCGATCCGCAAGGATGTCACGCAGACCCTGGTCGGCGTCGAGATGCAGAGTCCCGAGCCGCGGCAGCTCGCCGAGCACTGGGGGCGCATCATCGAGATCGGGGCCTCCAACAATGCGCGCGGCGAACCCGAACTGAGGCTGCCCAATTGCAGCTTTCGCTTTGTTGCCGGAGAAAGCGAGATCATGAGCGGGCTGACCTTTCGGGTTGGCGACGTGGCCGCCGTCCGCGATGCTGCAAGAGCCAGAGGTCACGCGGTCAGGGACGACGCGTTCCTGCTCGCCGGGGTCAGCTTCCATCTGGTCGACTGAGCCTCGCTCACTTTTCGAACACGTCAACAAGGATTGGCCCGGATGCCCCCGTCGACCGTGACCGAGAAAGCCGGGCATCCGCTCGACACGTTCTTTTCGCCCGAAAGCATTGCCCTGATCGGCGCCTCGCGCGATCCGGAGAAAATACCGAGCCGGCTAATGTCGATGCTGCGCAAGAACCAGTTCCCGGGCAGCCTCTATCCGATCAATCCCAACTACGCGGATATCGATGGGCTGCGCTGCTATCCCACGATCGCGGCCGTCGGTCGGCCGATTGATCTCGCCATCGTCATGATCCCCGCGCGCGCGGTGCTGGGCGCGCTCGAACAATGCGCCGCCGCCGCGGTCAGGAATGCCGTCGTGATCTCCTCGGGTTTCGCCGAGGAAGGCGGTGACAGCGCCGCGATGCAAGACGCCATCGCCGCGCTAGCCAAACGGACCGGCATGCGGATTTCCGGTCCCAATGCCGAAGGATTCTACAGCGAGGTCCAGCACGTCGCCGCCACCTTCAGCCCGACCGTCGACGTCAAGCCGAACGATATCCGGTTGATCGCGACCCGCCGGCGCATCGGCATCGTCGCGCAAAGCGGCGGCATCGGCTTTGCGATCTTTCACCGCGCCAAAGCGCTCGGCATCGCGCTCAGCTACGTCGTCAGCGCCGGTAACGAAGCCGATCTCGGCGCCGGGGCGTTCTTCGAATATCTGGTCCAGGATGCTTCGACCGGCGTGATCGTGCTGTTCATCGAGAGCATTCGCGACGTCGACACATTTCTGGTCGCTGCCCGCCGCGCCGCCGAAATTGGAAAACCCGTCATCGTGACCAAGGTCGGCCGCTCCGGCGCCGGCGAGCGCGCCGCGGCCTCGCACACCGCCAGCATGGCCGGCTGGTCCGCGGCCTATGACGCAGTGTTCGCCAAATATGGTTTTGTCATCTCCAACGATCTCGATGAAGCGGTCACCATCGCCGCGGTGCTGGCCAGCAATCCGATGCCGAGAGGCGACCGCGTCGCGGTTCTCACGGTATCGGGAGGCGCAGGCATCTGGGGCGCCGACACCGTCGCGATGCAGGGCTTGCGGGTGCCGGAACTGTCGGCGCCGATCCAGGCCGAGATCAGGAAGCTATTGCCGTCCTATGGCGCCACCGGCAACCCGATCGACGTCACCGCGCAGGGCGTCCATTCCGGCGGTTTGCAGAGAAGCATCGAGTTGCTCGATGCCTCCGATGAAGTCGATGCCATCCTGGTGGTGCTATCGCTGTCCAGCGAAACCAGGATGCTCTTCAAGCAGGCCGAACTGAAGCCCGTGATCGCGGCGCAGCACAAGCCCATCGTGTTTTATTCCTATACGCTGCCATCGGCCTTTGCCCGCAAGGAATTGGCCGCCAGCGGCGTGGTGGTGCTGACAGGATTGACCCATGTCGGCACCGCCCTGCGCCAACAGCTGGCACGCGCCCGGTTTAGGCCAGCGCCGCCGGCCGACACGATGGTGTCGATGTCGCCTGAGGTTGCCGCGCGCCTCAAATCCGGCACGCTTTCCGAGGCTGGCAGCAAAGCGCTGTTGCGCGACGCCGGCCTGGCCGTGCCCGACGAGGTGCTGGTGACGGCGCGGAGCGAGCTCGATCCCGCGATCGCTCGCATCGGCTTTCCGCTGGCCATGAAGATCCAGTCGCCTGACATTCCGCACAAGAGCGAGGTCGGCGGCGTAAGGCTCGGGATTGCCACCAAGGGCGAGGTGTTCCTCGCCTTCGAGGCGCTCCCGCAGAACGCCCGGCGGCACCGGCCGGAGGCCGCGATCGAGGGCGTGCTGGTCACGCCGATGGCCAGAAAAGGCGTCGAGATCATCATCGGCACGCTGACGGACCAGACCTTCGGCCCGATGGTCATGGTCGGTCTCGGCGGCATCACCACCGAATTGTTCGCCGACGTGATCTATCGCCCGGCGCCGGTCAGTGCGATCGAGGCCCATGCCATGCTGGCCGAACTCAAGGCTGCGCCCCTGCTGCATGGTTATCGCGGAACGCCGAAGGCCGATACCGCGGCGCTGGCACAGTTGATCGCGCAGGTGTCGGAGCTCGCCGCTGCCTGTCGCGACCAGATTTCGGAAATCGAGATCAATCCGGTGCTGGTTCATGCCGAAGGTAAGGGCGTCACCATCGTCGACGCGCTGGTGGTGGTGGGTAAGAAGTGCTGACTTCTCAACACGTCGCCCCGGCGAACGCCGGGGATCCATAACCACCGGTGCGAGCTGTGAAAGGCGTCCGGCAACGTGCGCACACGAGACGGGCAGGGCATATGGGTTCTGGCCCGCGCTCGCGCTGCTCGCTTGGCGGTGACAACGGCTTTGATAGGATATCGCGCCCGCGCCGCCCCTTGAAGTTGGCGACCCCACGAGGCTGGCGCATGGTGGCGCAGGTTGCGAGCATCATGAGGTGCATCAGATTGTCGCGCACTGCTCGGCCCCAGATTCAGTCAGAGCCAGCTTTCATTTTCGTCAGGAACGAGCTTCACTAGTTGTGCGATCAACGTACCGACGTGGTCACGAAGCACCACCCAGACGAGATCCAGACGGACCTCTGCATAGCCGTGTATTAGGCGATGGCGCATCCCGTTAATTTCGCGCCAGGCGATTTCCGGATGGGCGGTCTGCGTGGCGGCCGAGACCTTGCCGGCGGCCTCACCGAGCACCTCCAGCGATCGAATGGCCGCGTTCTGGTGCAGGCGGCTCGCCAAGAACGTAGCCTCACTGAGGCCCTCGACGAAGGCCTGCGCGTCGCGCGCCGCGAGCAGCATATCAAGGAGCAGTGCCGCGTCACGCTCAGGCAACTCAGCCATAGACGGTTTCGGCTTCTTTCAAGATTGCCCGTCGGCGAATGAAATTCCGGCTTGCCTCAATCGCCTCGCGCTCAAGGAGATCGACCCGGCGGCCAAGAAGCTTCTCCAACGCCTCCCTTAAATCGGCGAATGCTGCAAGATCGTTCCTGGCGGCAGGCTTGAAAGTGACGAGAAAATCAGCATCACTGCGTTTGGGGTCGAAGCCGGCGCCGCGGGCCGCCGAGCCGAAGACCTCCAGCCGCGCCACACCGTAGCGGAGGCAGATCGCAGCCAGAGCGTCGCGATTATTGTCGATGTCGGCCTGCATGTTTCTCTCCGAACTTCGCAAGGCGTTGTGGGATGCTGACCTCGCCATTGTTCACACTGCAGTTCACTGCGGCCTAGGCACAAGAAATCGGCACGTCGATTACATGAACCAGATGTTCGTCTAGCTCAACGATCCGAAGATTACGCCAATCTCCGAAAGTTGATAGTAGAAAATTACCGGCCAAAAGTTCGGAGCTCGTAGGGCAGATCATAATCCGCCGTTATGATCGTCAAGATGGCGGGTTTACACCTTCAGCTCCAACCCGCCCTCTACGAGCTGAAAGTTGATAGTCGAAATTATTGGCAAAGAGCGCGTAGCACGTTCTGACCGGAGCAAAATGGATCTCTTGGCATCAGGCATTCGCCCACACTGGAAAAGGCACAACGCCTTTGCCAAGAGGCCCAGGTGCCGAAGCGGCACGCGGGTAAGGGCAAGCGGAGGCCTCTAGACCACTCGTCCAAAAGGAACTAAGAGGAGCGCGCGTAGCCCGGAAAAGCGAAGCGACATCCGGGGTTTTGCTTTCTGGCGGTGGTCCGGCATGTCGCTGCGCCCATTGCGGGCTGCGAGGTCACCGCCCCTTGAAGTTCGCCACCCGCCGCTCTTCGGTGGCCTTGACGCCTTCCTTGAAATCCTCGGTGGCGCGCAGCCGGGTTTGTTCGGCGAGTTCGTGGGTGGTGGCGGCCATCACGCGGTCGGCGAGGCCGGCACGCATCGTGGCGCGGGTCGAGAGCAGGCCGAGCGGCGAGCACTCGGCGATCTCCTGCGCCAGCTTCATGGCTTCAGTGCGGACCCGATCCTGCGGCACACAGGCGTTGGCGAGCCCCATCCGGGTGGCTTCCTCGCCGGTGACACGACGGCTGGTATAGAAGATCAGCTCGGCATTGTTGCGGCCGACCAGTTCGGGCAACGTCGTGGTCAGCCCGAAGCCCGGATGAAAACCCAACTTGGTGAAGTTGGCGGCGAAGCGCGCCTCGGGGCAGGTAATGCGAAAATCTGCCGCTACGGCAAGTCCGAGCCCGCCCCCGATGGCCGCACCGTGGATGGCGGCGACGATCGGCTTTTGGGCCCGAAAAATCCGCACCGCCTGGATGTAGAGATGGTTGATTGGACCGAGGCTATCCGCCGGGTCGCCCTTGGCGGCGCGCGCTTCCTGCTCCTGGCGCGCCGGATCGTTGAAATTGGCGCCGGCGCAAAAGGCCTTGCCCTGCGCTGACAACACCGAGGCCCGGATTTCGATATCGCGGTCGAATTGTTCGAGCGCATCGGCAATCTGGTTGATCAGCGAGATATCGAAGAAGTTCAGGGGCGGCCGGCGGATTTCGATGATGCCGACATGGCCGACTTGGTCGACACCGATGTCCGTGAATGTGTTTGTCATGGATCGTCCTCGTTTGAGCTTCTAAACTAGCGTGATCCTATCGGCGCACTCCCGGCCCTCATCCTGAGAGGATGAGAATGTATTGGCATTTCGCCATTTTCGCGGGTCCTAAGTCCTTGATTTAACTCATGTTGGAAAACGTAAAAACCGAAAGATTTCACCCTC
Organism: uncultured Alphaproteobacteria bacterium; assembly: GCA_963736075.1. Taxonomy (GTDB): domain Bacteria; phylum Pseudomonadota; class Alphaproteobacteria; order Rhizobiales; family Xanthobacteraceae; genus Bradyrhizobium. The sequence continues at coordinate 226,276 of CAVTNW010000006.1, forward strand.
TGAGGAGCCCGGCGGAGCCGGGCGTCTCGAAGGATGGCCGCTGGCGAGGTCGTCGCCTCAGGCCATCCTTCGAGACGCATCGCTTTCGCGATGCTCCTCAGGATGAGGGTAAACTCCGCGTCGAAATATAGAACAGACCCTCATGCGCAGCGGGTCGGGCCTGCCGATGGGAAACTCAGGATGAGGACCAAGAGCTTGGATGAAATAAGTATCACGGCGTCGCTCAACCATCAGCGCAGTCCGAGGCCGCGCGCGATGATGCCGCGCAGCACCTCGGTAGTGCCGCCCTGAATGGTCAGCTTGGGCGCTACTTTCAGCGCGAACGGCAGCACCGTGTCGAGGATTTCGTGATTGCTGGCGTCCGGCTCGACGAAGGCGGCGAGATCGCGCACCCGCTGCGGCAATTGCTGTTCCCAGATGGTGCCGATGTCCTTGACGATGGAAGCCTCGACCACAGGCTCCTTGCCAGCGTGCAGCATGCCCGCGACCGACACCGACATGCGGCGCATGGTATGAAGCTGGGCCACCAGCCTGCCGATGCCCTCGGCACCGCGGGTGTCGGGCGCATCGCCGAGCGCGCGAACCAGTTCGGTCAGCACATAATAGGTTTCCAGAAAGCGTTCTGGTCCGCTGCGCTCATAGGCCAATTCGGAGGTGGCCTGCTTCCAGGCGCCATCGATTTCGCCGAGCGCGTGATCATTTGGCACGAAGGCGTCCTGGAATACCACCTCGTTGAAATCGGCCTTGCCGGTCAATTGCCCGATCGGGTTGACCTTGATGCCCGGCGTTTTCATGTCGACCAGGAACTGGGTCAAGCCGTGGCGGCGGTTTTCCTTGGTCGAGGGCGAAGTCCGGAAGATCGCCAGCATATAGTTGGCGACGTGGGCGGCCGAGGTCCAGATCTTGGTGCCGTTGATGAGAAAGCCGCCGTCGGTCCTGGTCGCCTTGGTCCTAGCGGCGAACAGATCCGAGCCGGAATTGGGCTCGCTCATGCCGATCGAAAAGCACACCTCGCCGCGGCAGATGCGCGGCAGGATGTCGAGCTTGATGTGCTCGGGTGCATATTTCAAAAGCACCGGGCCACTTTGGCGATCGGCCACGAAGAAACGACGCGTCGGCGCGTTGGCAACGCGCATTTCCTCGGTCACCACGTATCGCTCAAGAAAGCTGCGCTCGTGGCCGCCATACTTCTTCGGCCAGGTCATGCCGATCCAGCCGCGTTCGCCGACCCGTCTGCAAAAACCGGGGGCGTCCGTATCGCCGCCTTGCGGGCTGTGCGGATCGAAGCTGCCGCGCGCGACCTCGTCGGCGAGGAAGGCGCGGACTTCCCGGCGCAGCGTTTCGCATTCGGGCGGCAGGCGGATGGGATCAAAACGAAGGGCTGCGGTCATTGTCGGTCTCGATTTTTCTGCACGAAAAACTCCCGAGAGGTCAGCGTGACGCCACCAGCGGCCACAACTCATCGGCGCCGCGCGCGGCGACGCGCTTGCCCAGTTCCACAGCCCAATAACTCTCGGAGCCAAAATCATCGCGCCAGGCGAGTGCCCGCAGGGTGTAACGATGCAGGATGTGTTCCAGCGTATAGCCGATCGCGCCATGAACCTGATGGGCGATCGCAGCCGCCTTTTCGGCAGCCTCGGCACAGCGAATCTTGGCCGCGGCCGCTTCCAGGAAGACCGCGTCGTCGAAACCGGCCGCATTGGCGATGGTATCGGCTGCCGAGCTGGCCGCGGTCATGGCGGCTGCAGTCTCGCCGGCGAGACGGGCCAGATTGTGCTGCACGGCTTGGAATTTCGAGATCTTCTTCTCGAATGCCACGCGCTCGCCGGCGTAGCGCACGCTGACGTCGAGCATCGATTCCAGCGCGCCGGCAATCTGCAGGCTGCGCGCCGCCGCACCCATCAGCATCAGCGCGATCTGATCGAAGCCCTGTGGCGCCGGCTGGATGACGGACGGCGCCACCTGACTGAAATGCACGGCATCGCTGCCATCGCCGGCAAGATTGAGGCCTCGCTCGATCCGGCACCTGGCCGCATCGACCAGGGCAATCGAGAGACCGCGGGGGCCCTGCACCAGCACCGCCAGGTGCCTAGCATCCCCGGCGAAGGGAACGCCGCGCGCCCGCCCGGACAGCGTGCCGTCGGCCTCAAGCGTGATGCGGTCCCTGGGTCCGGCGGGCGCCACCGTCATCGCGCCCGCAGGCGAGGGAATTTTGGCCTGCGCCAGCAGCCATCCCGCCAGCATGGTCTCCGCAAGCGGCACGGCGAGCGCGAAACGTCCGGCCGAACTCAGCACGCTGAAGCCTTCGGCGAGACTCGTACCGGAGCCGCCGCAATCCTCCGGCACCCAAGACAGCGGCAATCCCGCTTGCTCCAGCGACTGCCAGAGCGGCGCTTTCCACTCCCCCTTGCTGTCGCGGTTGATGGACTGGGGGTCGGCGAGATCGGCGAATATCCGTTCCGCAGTCTCGGCGACGATGTTCTCACTCTCCGCCACGGCGCTGTCCCGTTTTCAGTCGCCCCGGTTTCGTCCGGCGGTTCCGGGCGTTTCGGTGCGGGCTTTTGTTGCGCCATATGATGCGGAAAAGCCATGGCCATGACAAGCGCCGATGTCCGCTGCTGCTCCTGCGCCGGCGGCAGGATGTGATTGGCCCCCCGCCAGTTGCGCCAACGCAGTTTGGCGGATTTTGCGCGGACTTTGTCCCACGATGTGGTACATGGCCTTGTCGGCAGTACAGTTAGGATGGTCTGCGGCAGACACGATCACAAGGGAAATACGGATGGCAAAAGATGGATTGTGCGCGATCGTAACGGGAGCTGCCTCCGGCCTGGGCGCCGCAACCGCCACCCTCCTGGCCAAGAGCGGAGCGCGCATTGTCATTAACTATTCCTCCAGCCAGAAGGAAGCCGAAGCGACCGCCGATCTCTGCCGCTCGGCGGGTGGCGAAGCGATCGTGGTGCAGGGCGACGTGTCGCGGGACGAGGATTGCAGGAAGATCGTCGCCGCCGCCGAGCCGTGGGGACGGCTCGACGCCCTGATCAACAACGCCGGCACCACCAAGCACGTGGCCCATGGCAATCTCGATGGATTGTCGGCGGCAGACTTTCAGCTTCTGTTCGGCGTCAACACCATCGGCCCGTTCCAGATGGTGCGCGCCGCACGCAGCCTCCTGGAAGCGGCCGCGAAGGCGGCCGGGCGCCCGGCGGCGGTCGTCAACGTTTCGTCGATCGCAGGCATCAACGGCGGCGGATCCTCGATCGCCTATGCCGCGAGCAAGGGTGCGCTGAACACCATGACCTATTCTCTGGCGCGCGCCCTGGCGCCGCTGATCCGCGTCAACACCGTCTGTCCCGGCTATATCGATACGCCGTGGTTCACCAAAGGCCGTGGCGCGGAGGCGGCAAAGCAGATGCGTGAAAACGTGGTCGCGAAAGTACCGCTGAAGGTCGCGTCAAGCGCAGACGATATCGCCGCGCTGGTTTGTTTTCTGGCCACCCCGCAATCCTGCAACATGACCGGTGAATTGGTTCGCATGGATGCCGGGATGCACCTGATCACGTGAGACTTTAATTCTACTTCGACCACGGATCGGAAATCACGTGGCTCGCCACCAGCCGGTTCCAGATGAACAGCACGACCAGCGCACCGATCGTCGCGGTGATGAAGCCGGCGCCCTGATTCGGACCGTAATGGCCGATCTCCTGGCCGACGAAGGTCGCCAGAAATGCGCCTGCGATCCCCAGGACGGTGGTCAGGATGAACCCGCTGGGATTGTTAGGGCCCGGCGACAGCAGCCGGGCGATGATGCCCGCGACGAAACCGACGATGATAATCCAGAGAATACCGCTCATGGCGTTGTCCTTTATTTTCCAAAAAATTTGAAGCTCAAGAGCCCGTCGTGTCGCCTGATGCGGACCTCCGTCGCTGCGCCGGCGATCCTGATCAAAGCCGGGCTGCCAGTTCGTCCGGGGTCGGCAATCGTCCGTCCGGCGTCAGATGATCGATGATATCGGGCAGATGCTGGCTCAGGCCCGCCAGTAGTTCGTCGCGCGACAGGCCGGTTTGCGAGATCAGCCCATTGATCTGATCGGCGCCCAGTGCGCGGCCGAGATCGCCGGGCGAAATCGACTTGTTGGGGCCGTTGCCGACCCAGGAATTGGCGGCATCACCCTGGCCGCCGAGCTGCAATTGCTTGAGCAGGTCGCCGAGCCCACCGGATATCACGCTGCCGGCGGCGCCGCCGGCAAGCAGCCCGCCCAATCCGCCCTTGAGAAGGTCGCCGATACCGCCGCCTATACTACCGCCGGGCAGTCCGGCATTCGAGCCGTTGCTCGAGGAAGGCGCCGGCGCCGGCGCGCTGCCGGGCTGGCCTCCACTGAAATGCTTGATCGCCTTCCAGGCGAGCAGTCCAAGGATCGCCATCGTCATCGGCGACATCACCCCGCCACTTTGTGCACTGGGATTGCTCGGACCGCGCGGACCGTTCTGCATGCCGTTCAGTACGTCAAGTAAACCCATGACTTTCTCCAGACGCCAAGCCCAAACGAGCGCAACATAGGGGCGCGTTATGACGGTTACAAGGCAAAGCCCACGCCGCCAGAGAGCAGGCTCACCCGTCGATGGGTATCGAATGGTAACGTGTTTTCGAACCGGCCAAGCGACGCGGCATCTCCGCCCGATCCACCTCGGAGAAATACCGTCAGCTCCCTTTGTCCTTGCCCTGGGAAGAGCTGAACAGCTTTTTGAGACCACCGTCGATGCTTTCCGAAAGCCGCGAGAACCCGCAGGAGATCGGATATTCCGCGCAATTGGCATTTTTCAGGCGTGGCTTGAAATCGCCGCGCTTGTTGGGCGCTTCCACCGGCAAGGGCACCTTATCGATCCGCAGGGCCGCTCGCGGCGGCTGCGGAAAATGCTGCAGCAGCAGGTGCACCTCGGGCGCCGGCACCGGCGGTGGCCCGGCCGCCACCGCCGCAGCGATACGCGCTGGCCGCTCCCTGTCGAGGAAGGCGGTATATTGTTCGTCGATCAGTTTCTGTTCCTGCGGGGTGGGATTTGGACCCGCGATGTCGAAGCTGCGGTTCTGCATGAAATCATAATAGCTGTAGCCGCCACCGGGCTTGCGCCGGCCGGCGAACTTCGCGTTGCATTCGGTGAGCGCCGAGGCCTTGGCTTCCTTGGTCGAAGCCTTCTCGGCGGCGTCGGCGCATTCTTCGAAATCCGCGGGGACGTGCGACCACCATTGCGCCCGCGCGAGGTGGGTTTGCGAGACGATGCCGGCGGCGAGCGCGGTAATCAGCAGGCAACGGTTACGTGACACTAACACAGACCATTTTCCAGGGACGCAATTTACAAAACCTGTAAGCCCATTGTCGTTATTCTCAAGCCCTTTGTCACCCCCGCAGCGGATATCCGCTGTGCATGGCCTGCCAAGCCTGGTCATAAACGGAACACATTCGAAATTGATCAGGAGAGTTTTGCTTGAGGTCGCGCGGATCTACCGCGGTCTCTGAAATTAACTATCGCAATGCGTTTGAATTATGTCAGGCGCAACCTCGGATCCATGGCGCCCAAGCTAATTTTGACAGCGTAAAGATTTGCCTTGACCGAACTAACGCGAAGGAGTATTTATCTTTACAGTGGAAAGATTGGACCTACCGCACCGCGTTGGATCAGGGATCATTGCCTTGTTCGCACCAGCATCGGCGTCATTCCGCGCGCGTGGTTTTTGCGAGGGTCCACGACGGGAGGCGGCCATGAAAACCTTCTTCAACGTCAAACTCGCGCTTATTCCCTTGGTTTTGTTCTGGGCGCTGCTCGCCGCCGGACATCCGGCCTGGGCCGTCTGGTCGGGGCTTGCGCTGTCGCTGGCCGGCAATCTCTGGCGCACCCTCGGCCGCCAATTCATGGTGCTCGAGGTCGGCGAACTTTTCCTGTTAGCGCTGCTGGCGATGGACCAATGGCTGTCGCCCAATTGGACCGCGGCCAACGCGCTATGGCTTTCCTTCGCGGGACTGGGCGCCATCAGCCTCATTGGCCCGCTGCTCGGCCGGCCCTGGACATCCGACTACGCCCGCCTGGCCTATCCCGACAATGCCGGCACGCCGCAATTCCGCATCATCAATGCGGCGATGACGGGCCTGTGGGGCGTTTTGTTTCTGGCCATCGGCCTGTGCCGCTTCCTTGGCGCATCGGAGCTGATCTCCACCGCGATCGTGATCGCGGGCGCGCTGATTTCGATTTTCGCGCCGTCGCGCGCCATCGACTTTTCACTACGGCGCCTGCGCGATGCGCAGGAAAGCTTTCACTGGCCGGCGCCCTCGTTCTCCAAGGCTGTGTCGTCAGCTGCTGCCGACGACGACTGTGACGTCGCGATCATCGGTGCGGGAATCGGCGGATTGACCGCGGCCGCCCTGCTCGCGGACCAAGGCCTCAAGGTCCGGGTGTTCGATCATCACGTGGTGCCCGGCGGCTATTGCCACAGCTATCTTCGCAAAGCCCATCATGACAACAAGCCGGTGCTCTACCGCTTCGATGCCGGCCCGCACGATTTCTCCGGCGTCTGGCCGGGGGGAACGATTACGAGCCTGCTGGAACGGCTCGGCGTCGCCGACCGGCTGCAATGGCGGCGGGTTCATCATCGCTATCATTTCGAGGGGTCCTGTCTCGACGTGCCCTCTGACTGGCGCGACTATGTCGATCTGCTGTGCCGGAAATTCCCCGATAGCGCCGACGGCATCCGCGCTTTATTCGATACCATCTACGCCATCTTCGATGACATGTACGCCACCGGACGCGGCCGTGGCGGTATTCCCGGCATGCCCAAGACACGAGATGGGATGCTCGCCTTCCCAAAAGATCATCCGACGGCCTTCCGCTGGATGGACGAGCCGTTCGACCGGCTGGTCTCGACCTACATTGCGGATCGCAACGTGGTTGATTTCCTCAACGCGCTCTCGGGCTATCTAGGGGATGGAGGAGAACGGCTCACCTGCGCGCAGATGATTCCGATCTTCGGCTATTACTTCAAGGGCGGCCATTACCCGCTCGGCGGCTCCGGCCGGCTCGCCGACGTGCTGGTGGAAGCCATCCGCGAACGCGGCGGCGAGGTGAATCTCAAATCACCCGTGCATGGCATCAACGTCGAGCGGGACCGCGCCACCGGCGTCATCCTGGGTGACGGTCGAACGATCCGCGCCACGGCCGTGGTTTCGAATGCCGACCTCCGGCGCACATTCCTGGAACTGGTCGATCCGATTTTGCTACCCGCCGATTTTCGCCGGCGTCTCGAGGCGGCGGCGCCGGCGAATTCGGCTTTCAGCGTCCATCTCGGCCTCGATTTCGTGCCGGATATTGAAACGGCCAACCATATCCGCGGGCCGATGAACCTCGGAATGGAGATGATGTCAAAGCTCGATCCCTCCGCCGCGCCAAAAGGCCACGCCACGCTGATGCTGATCACGATGATACCTTACGAAAAAGCCCGGGCTTGGTTTCCCGATCAGCAAGGCCCGGACTGGAAGAACTGGCGGCGCTCCAAAGAATATGAAGCGCGCAAGCAGCAACTCGGCGACGAGATGATTGCCGCGGCGGAAACAATTATTCCCGGCCTTTCGCAGCATATCGTCTACCGCACCGACGCGAGCCCGGTGACCTATGCGCGCTATGACTGGGCAAGTTCCGGCGCCATCTACGGCATCTCGCGCGAGGGCCGCCTGAATGGCTCCAGATCGCCCATCCAGAACCTCGTCATCGCCGGCGGCGGCAATGCCGGGGCGGGGATCGAAGCGGTCGTGATATCCGGGGCCGAGGCCGCTGAAGCGCTGGTGCCGGGGTTGTTGTCCGAGCCCGGGCGAGGCCGGAAGGTACCGCTGCCGTCGCCTGGAACGGTGGCGGCGCCGACGATGAATGTGGGCGCGGCACCAGCTCCAGTCCTGAAATCATCTTCCACGTGAAGCCGGTTGCGGCGGGGTGGCGGGTCTTGCACCCCGCTTACTCCGCTCCGGACCAACGCGGGCATGACCATGAATGTCATCCTCACCATCATCGCGCGCACACCGATCTGGGTATGGCCGTTGATCGCCGGCGTGCTCTGGCTCGGCAGCCTGAACCTGCGCCAGCGCACCGTGCCGCTCAGGCTTGCTTTGGTATTCCCTGTCGTGATGCTGGCGCTGTCGGTCGGCAATGCGACCGGAACCGCGGCACCGCCGCCCTTGGCGCTGGCGAGTTGGTTTATCGCCGTCGCCCTGGGCGCCTTGATCGGATGGGGCCTGACGCCAAGGCCGGCGGCCGAGCCGCGATCCGGACTGGTCGTCCTCCCCGGCAGCGTGATTCCGCTCGTGGTCTGTACCGGCCTGATCGTGCTGCGCTACTGCTTCGGCTACCTCTATGGCCGCTACCCCGAACTGCGCGCCGACGTGAACCTGTCACTGATGCTGATTGCCGGCGGCGCCCTGCTCGGCGGCATCCTGTTGGGCCGTTTCGGGCGGCTTTGTCTTGGCTATCGGAGGGCCGCGTCTGGCGAGACCGCGTGAATTGTCGGCCGGCGCCGCAGCCAGCAGCGGTTTGACATGTCGGGTCAATCGCTGCCATGTCTGCTGCAACGCGACATTGGAACCATCGAGGCAATCCCTGACCCATGCAGTTTGATGACGTTGTCCTCGGCCGCCGCAGCATCCGCGGCTACAAGTCTGATCCGGTGCCTCGGACCCTGATCGAGGAAATCATCGGTTTGGCGATGCGCGCGCCATCCTCGATGAACAGCCAGCCCTGGAATTTCTACGTCGTGACCGGCGAACCCTTGGATCGGATCCGCGCTGGCAACACCGAGCGGATGGTCGCGGGCGTACCGCAGTCGCGCGAATTTCGCACCGGTCAGGCCTTCGCAGGCCCGCACCGCGACAGGCAGGTCGCCGTCGCCAAGCAATTGTTCGCCGCGATGGGGATCGCGCGCGACGACAAGGAGGGGCGCCAGGACTGGGTGCTGCGCGGCTTCCGTCAATTCGACGCACCCGTCTGCGTGATCGTGACCTATGACCGCGCACTCGACGGCAGCGACGATACGCCGTTCGATTGCGGCGCCGTGGCGAACGCCCTGGTCAATGCCGCCTGGTCTCGCGGGCTCGGCGCCGTGATCAACAGCCAGGGCATCATGCAATCCCCGGTGGTGCGTGCGAATGCCGGCATCGCCGACGATCAGGTCATCATGAAAAGCATCGCGCTCGGCTGGCCGGATGACAACTTCCCGGCCAATGCGGTGGTGTCCGAAAGAAAGTCTGTCGCTGAAGCCACGGTGTTCGTCGGTTTCGACCGTTAGGCGCGGGCGATGCTGTGGACGTCGGGGCCGGAACGGCTTCGGTATCCGGATGGCGGCCAGCTTCCGGCTCATTGGAGGCGGCGTTGAAATCGCCGGGACCAAAGCTCTCAAGGCTGGCGATCAAGCCTCCACTCTGGTATTCAGCATCCATGCACCCGCCGCCCACGGCGGGTCTCCGGTCCCGTAGCTCAGCCGGATAGAGCGACGGTTTCCTAAACCGTAGGTCGCATGTTCGAGTCATGCCGGGATCGCCAGCCTCAACCGGGCGCATAGCTGGGCCTTATTTCGGGATCACCAAGCTCGGCGGCTTCACGCTCATGTCGCGCACCTCCCCCGCGATAGGCGCGGGAGAGGGAGTGAGAGGCCAACGCTCGTGGCCTGAATAATGGACCTACAGGTCAATCAAGCCGCCGTCGACGAACAGTTCGGCGCCGGTGGTATAGGTGGCATCGGCGGCGAGGTAGAGGGCTGCGGCGGCGACTTCGGCGGTGGTGCCGGTGCGGGCCAGCGGGATGCGGGTCTTGGCTCCCTCGATGAAAGCGTCCTTCTGAGCCGGCGTGAGGCCGCCTTTGTCGAGGATCGGGGTGACGATCGGGCCGGGGCTGATGGTGTTGACCCGGATGCCGCGCGGCGCCAGCTCCCTGGCGATGGTGCGGCCGAACGAGCGCAGCGCCGCCTTGGTCGAACCATAGACCGCGCTTCCTGCCAGCCCGCCGTTCGCGCCGGCGACCGAAGCGGTCAGGATGATCGCACCGCCGTTCGGTATCACCGGGATGGCGTGCTTGATCAGGAAGAATGCGCCCTTGACGTTGATATTGAAGTGGCTGTCATAAAAGGCCTCATCGACGTCTGCGATCGGCGCGAACTTGGCGATGCCGGCGTTGACGAACAGCACGTCGATGCGGCCGTGGTTGGTCTTGACCTGGTCGACCAGGACCTTGGTAGCGGCTACGTTACCGGCGTCCGAGAGCAGCACCTCGATCCCGGGCAGCGCCGCCTTGGCGGCGGCTACCGAGCGTTCACTGGAGCCGGTAACGATGACTGTCGCGCCTTCGGACTGAAAGAGTTTGGCGGTCTCCGCACCGATGCCGGTGGTGCCGCCGCTGATGAGAGCGATCTTGCCGTCGAGCTTGGCCATGAAGGGTTCCCCTGACTGGAGTACACTGCCGTGTCCGACAGATGGGGGGCCTTATAACGCGATCAATGGCGCCGGCGGGCGCTCGAGTAAACGCCGAGTGATGTGGTTCGGCACCGGCTTTTGTCAAAGAGGGCGCCCACAAGGGGCGCCCCTACAGGATCGACATTCCGTAGGGGCGCCCCTTGTGGGCGCCCTGCTTGACCAGCATGAGGGCATTCGTGTCAGCCATGCCCGCCGCCATAGATCCGGTCGCGCAGCCGGCGCATGCCGGCGAGCCAGCGCTCGGGGTCGGAGGCCTTGCGCTGCAGGTACTCGTGCACGGTGGGATGGGGCAGGATCAGAAAGCGCTCCGCCGCCATCGCCTCGATCACGATGCGGGCGACCTCGGGCGGGAACATCACGCCGTCGACCCGCGCCGCGCTCGGACCCGAGGTGGTCATGCCGGTCTGCACCGATTGCGGACAGAGCACGGAAACGCGGATGCCGCGGTCGCCATATTGAATGGCCAGATGCTCGGCGAGCGCCACCGCGGCATGTTTGGTCACCCCATAGGGCATGGAGTTGAGCGAAGCCAACAGGCCGGCCGCGGAGGCCGTGTTCAACAGGTAGCCCTCGCCCCGCGCCAGCATGCCCGGCAACAGCGCGCGCGCCGCGAACACATGACTCATGACGTGCACCCGCCAGCTCACGTCCCAGTCGGCATCGTCCGCGCTCTCCTGGCCCTTGCGGGAGAGCCCGGCATTGGAAAAGAACACGTCGACCGGGCCATATTTGGCCTCGGCCGCGGCGACCAGCGCCTGGACGTCGGCTTCCTGCCCGACATCGGCGGTCACGGCGAGGGCGTCGAGGTCACCGGCGACCTTGGCCAGTTGATCGCGCGAGGTCTTGAGATCGGCGACCACCACGCCGCGGGCGCCGCCTTGCGCATAGGCGCGCGCCACCGCCTCGCCGATTCCGCTCGCCGCCCCCGTGACCACACAGACCCTGTCTTTGATATGCATGCCGGGCATCCCCTCGTCTGAATGATGGCCTAGGCCTGGTAGAGTCCGCGGTCGCGCGCCTGACGGACGGCAAGCGCGGCCAAAAGATCGAGCATCGGTGTCGATAATCCTGCGGCCCGGGCGAAGGCCTGGGGCGCGCGCACCAGCACATCGATCTCCATGGCCCGGCCGCGTTCGTAATCCTGCAACAGCGACGGCTTGTGATTGGGCGCCGGTCCACTTCGGGTGACGCGCTTGACGGACGGAAAACAGCTCTGGCCGATGCTGTTGGCTTCCTCCAACAACCGCGGCACCACCTCGCGCAAGACCGGGTCGTCCCTGACACCCCGGGCAGTCTGCCCGGTGATCAGGCATAGCACCGACATCGACATGTTGGTCAGGAGCTTGGACCAGATTGCCTCCCTGATCTGTGGCGTCGGTGGCGACTGGATCGTGGCTTCTTCGAGCAGCGCTCGCAGGCGCCCGATCCGCGGGCTTGCGCGGTCGTCGCATTCGCCAACCATCAGCATGTTGCGGTCCGGAGATTGATTGGCGACGACGCCGGGGGCCACGACCTCGTTGGACGAAAAGATCACCCCGCCAATGATCCGCTCTTTCGGAACCATGCCGTGCAGCGCTCCGCCGGGATCGAGAAAGCCGAGGTCAGGCATCGGCGGATGTTCGCCGGCGAGCCCGATGTCGTACCACCAGGGAATGCCATTCTGGGCAAATACGACGCCGGTGTCGTCGCGGAGCAAGGGCGGCAAGCCCATGACAAGGCTGCCGACGGCGTTGGCTTTCAAGGTGCTGATGACGAGATCCTGCGGACCCAGCACCGCCGGATCGTCGGATGCCCTGACCTTGGCCGCGAACTCGACATCGCCGACGCGAAGCCTCAGACCGCCCATTTCGACGGCCTTGAGGTGCGGCCCGCGCATCACGCAGGACACCTCATGACCGGTGAGCGCCAGCCGCACCGCAAAATGGCTGCCGACGGCGCCTGCGCCAAAAATGCAGATGCGCATGAGGAGGTTTCCTGATTGAATCTCAAGGAGCGTTGCGCCCAGTTTCCACGGCGCTGCGCCCCGGCGCAACCCGTTATGCGGCCGGAGCGATGGTGTTTTCTGCTCGGTATTAAATGCTGTGTCGCGAGGTTGTATATGGTGCGACGCTCAATCATGAGCTAATGTCGCGCCATAGAACATTTTCAAGAATGAAATTTGAAGGGGCTGAGACAAGCTCCACTCGCGCAAGATTTCGAGCCGGACAAGTCAGCCATCACGGCGACCTCGCGGCTTAGCCACAAGGCCATTCGGAAAATTGGAGAGAAATATTATGGCACATGCCGCCAAGTCCAAGAGCGCCAAGTCCAACACTACTCGGTCCAACAACGCCCACCCCAACAACGCCGACAACGCCAAGCCCAACGACCCCGTGCTTCGAAGTTCCATTCGACCGGGCGAAACCCGGCCGCGCCCGGCCGCCAAGACCTCGCAGGCGCACCCCGGGGTGAGCCCGCTTCATCCCGTCAGCAGCCGTAACGTCAGCTTTCAGCCGCTGCCGCGTCCGCTGGGATTGCCGCCCTATCATTACGAACTGGTCGAAAACTTTCCGGCGATCGGAGAGGCCATCGCCACGGACAATAAACTGGTCTTTCACGTCGTCGGCGATTCCGGTGGCGTTCAGGACGGCGAATTCCAGAACAATGTCGCCGAGCAGATGATCGACCATCTGGCGAGCGGCAAGGGCATCCGGCCGCAGTTCTGCTATCACGTCGGCGACGTCGTCTATTTCACCGGGATGAAGGACGATTATTACCCCCAGTTCTACGAGCCTTACGCGCATTACGACCCGCCGATTTTTTCGATACCCGGCAACCATGATGGCGAGGTCGACGACCCCAGCGCGCAAACCTCGCTCGACGGCTGGGTGCAGTACTTCATGCAGGCCCATCCCGACGTCGATCCGATCTCGAAAGACGCGCCGCGGGTCCAGCTCAATCTGCCCAATGTCTACTGGACGCTGGTAACGCCGTTCGCCACCATCGTCGGCCTTTACACCAATGTCCCCGAAGGCGGCTCAATCAATTCCACCCAGCAACAATGGGTCACCAACGAATTTGCCACCGCTCCGACCGATCGGGCCCTGATCCTGGCGCTGCATCACCCGATCTATTCCTTCGATGTCTACCACAGCGGCAGCTCGAAAATGGCCGATGTGCTCGAAAATGCCATCCGCGACACCGGGCGCGTGCCTAATCTGGTGCTATCCGGCCACGTGCATGACTATCAGCGCATCGAGCAAACCATTGCGCCTGGCGGCCCGACGCCCTTCATCGTCACCGGCAATGGCGGCTATCACAACCTCCATGCGGTCCATTCCGCTCCGGGCGACAAATCGCAGGATACCGGCGCGGTCTTGAAATATGCCGCCGCCAAATCCTGGGGCTTCATGACGCTCTCGATCGATAACAGCACCATTTCCGGCACCACGACGGAGGTCGACCGTACCGGCAAGGTCACGAATGGTGACAGCTTCAGCTACTCGGCCAAGGCCGTCATCCTGAAGTCTCCGAAATCGGTTCCGACACTTTAGTATGCCGCGCGCGATCACAGTGGAAATTGACTGTTCATCATCAACTGTCGACCATCGACCCGGTCCAAAATGTCGACCATCAGCCCGGTTGCACAGCGGGTGGTGCGTGTGCTGAGGCACCCCCACCCCACCCTCCCCCGCAAGCGGGAGAGGGAGTGAAACAGCGTGCTCACCTTACGCGGCAGGCGCCGCGGTTTCACAAATCGGGAATGGCTGCCACAGGTGCTTGAGGCGATATCGGAAATCCCCTACCAGGGGTCTGTCGCTCACATCCCGGGGTTTCACCTTGCCGGCCACCACCATCGAAGAACCGGCGCGCCGGGTGCCGCTCTACGGCGAATACGACGTCGCTGTGCTCGGCGGCGGCCCGGCCGGGATCGCGGCCGCCGCCAGCGCCGCGCGCGCGGGCCTGCGGACGCTGTTGATCGAGCGCTACGGTTTTCTCGGCGGCATGGGGACGGCGGCGGGGGTGACGAATTTCTGCGGGCTGCACGCCAATGTCCATGGCCAGATGCATCGGGTGGTGCAGGGCATGGCCTCCGAGCTGCTGGCGCGGATCGAGCGGCTCGGCGGGCTGAATGCGCCGCACCTCATCCTGGGCAAGATCCTGGCGCAGGCCTACGACACCGCCGCCTACAAGATCGCGGCCGACGATCTGTTGCAAAGCCACAAGGTCGATATCCTGTTCCACGCGCTCGGCGCCGGCGTGGTGATGCATGACGAGCAGCGCATCGACGCGTTGCTGGTCGAGACCAAGGCCGGCCGGAAAGCGGTGCGCGCCACTATCTTCATCGACTGCTCCGGGGATGGCGATCTTTCGGCATGGGCCGGCGCCAGCTTCGAGGTCGGGGACAATGCCGGCAGCATGCTCTATCCCTCCATGATGTTCCGCCTCAACGGCATCGATCCGGAACGGGCCGGCGAGGCCTGGCGGACAATCCCTGCGCTGATGGAGGAAGCCGAAGCCGCCGGCACGCATCGTTTTCCGCGCAAGGCCGCCATCGTGCGGCCGCAGCGTTCGCAAATTGAATGGCGGGTCAATTTCACCCAGCTGGCGCGCGCCGATGGCAGCGCGATCAACGGGCTCGAACCCGACGATCTCACCCGCGGTGAGATCGAAGGCCGCCGCCAGGCGCTGCAGGCGTTCGAGTTCCTGCGCACCGTGCCGGGCTTCGAGCAATCCTATATCGTCGACCTGCCGCCGCAGCTCGGCATCCGCGAAACCCGCCGCGTGGCCGGCAGCTACCAGCTCTGTGGCGAGGACGTGCTGGGCTGCGCCTCGTTTGACGATGCCATCGGCGTCAATGGCTGGCCGATCGAATCCCACGTCGCCGGCGACGTGATCTTCAAATTCCCTGACATCCCGCAGTCGCGCGGTTTCAATGAACTGCCCTATCGCATGCTGCTTCCCGAAGGCATCGACAATCTGCTGATGGCAGGACGCTGCGCCTCCATGACCCATGAGGGCCAGTCGGCCGCGCGCGTCTCCGGCGCCTGCTTCGCCATGGGCGAAGCGGCAGGCACCGCCGCGGCATTGGCGCTCGCCGGCAATGGATCGCCGCGCGATATCGACGTTGCGAAATTGCAGCGGCAGTTGAGGGAACAAGGGGCCTTTATCGGGCAGGATCAGCAAGTTCCGGAAGGGCTGTAGGTCAGATAGACTGAACCAGACACCTGAAAAAGGCGGAGGAAACGGGATGACGCAAGGGTATCGCGCCGATGGAGGGCGGCTCTTGTTTGCCGGCTTGCTGACGCTGATGGCCACCGTGGTCGCTTCGTCAGGCCATGGCGAGGAGCTTCTGAAAGCCAAAGTCGGCGTGCTCCGGCTGTCTTCGTCCGCACCGGTGTTCATTGCGCAGGACAAAGGTTATTTTCGCGAGGCCGGACTCGATATCGAATTGAAGTTTTTCGACGCCGCGCAGCCGATCGCGGTCGCAACCACCTCGGGCGATGTCGATTTCGGCATCACCGCCTTCACCGCCGGGCTCTATAATCTCGCCGGCAAGGGCACGCTGAAGGTGATCGGCGGCATGAGCCGGGAACGGGCGGGCTATCCCCTGATTGGTTATTTCGCCAGCAATAAGGCCTATGCGGCGGGTCTCAAGTCGCCCAAAGATCTCGCCGACAAGCGCGTCGCGGTGACCCAGGTCGGCTCCAGCTTCCACTATTCGCTAGGCTTATTGGCCGACAAATACGGTTTCAAGCTTAGCGAGGTGAAGGTGCTGCCGCTGCAGTCGCTGTCGAACGTGGCCGCGGCGTTGAAGGGCGAGACCGTCGATGCCGCGCTGCTGCCGGCTTCGACCGCGCGCAAGCTGATGGACGATGGCGGCGCCAGGTTGCTGGGCTGGGTCGGCGACGAGACGCCCTGGCAGCTGGGGGCGGTGTTCGCCTCGCCGAAAACCCTGGCTGACAAAGTGCTGGTGACAAAACTGCTGTCAGCCCTCAGCCGTGCCGACCGCGAATATCACGACGTGATCCTGGCCGCGGTCGCCGATGGCAAGGCCCCGATCAACGCCAGCACCAGGCCGCTGCTCGAGATCATCGCCAAATATACCAATCTGCCGGTCGAGCAGGTGGTCGGCAACTGCGCCTATATCGACCCTGAGGGCAAGCTTGACGTCAAGAATGTCGCCAACCAGATCAGCTGGCTGCAGCAGCAGGGCTTTGTCGACAAGGGATTCGATGCCGATGCCATCATCGCCAAAGACTATGTGAAGCCGGATTGATGGACCTGATCGCCGACCATATCAGCCACCGCTTCGGCGCACTCCATGTCCTGGACGACATTTCCTTCACCGTCGGCGCTGGCGAGGTGGTGGCGATCGTCGGGCCCTCCGGCTGCGGCAAGAGCACGTTGCTGTCGATCCTCGGCGGCCTGTTGCGGCCGAGCGCGGGACGGGCCGCCTGGCGCGGCACGCCGCCGCCCGAAAGCCTCAATCCGCTGACCTTCGTATTCCAGGATTTTGCGCTGCTGCCCTGGTGCACGGTGGCGGAGAATATCGAATTTCCGCTGCTCCATGCGGGTCTCGCCCCCAGCGGCCGTCGCGCCGCTGTCGAGGATGCGCTGCATCGCACGGGCTTGTCGGATTTTCGCGGCACCTATCCAAAACAATTATCCGGCGGCATGCGCCAGCGTGTCGGGATCGCGCGGGCGCTGGCGGTGCGGCCCGCGATGCTGCTGATGGACGAGCCGTTGTCGGCGCTGGACGCGCAGACCCGCGAATTGCTGCTGGAGGACTTTGTCCGCTTGCTTGCCGATGGCGCGATGGGGGCGGTCTACGTCACCCATAATCTGGAGGAAGCCGTTCGTCTGGCCGATCGCATCGTGGTGCTGTCGCGGCGGCCCGGCCGGATCCGCCAGGTCGTCAGCATTCCGCTGGCGCGCGGCGAACGCGGTGAATTCGCCGCCCGCGAGAAGCTGCTACCGCTGCAAAGCGAATTGTGGTCGCTGATCCGCGAGGAAGCGATCGACGCCGAGCGCGAGGTCCAGCATGCTTGACCGCAGGGTACCGGATGCGCCAGCCCCGCCAACCGGGCTTCCGGCCGGGACACGGCCGGTGCCCTTTCGCGGCGGGGGCTTTGCGCCCAAGGCGGGACGTTATGCCGGCTGGATGGCACTCGCGCTGACCATCGGGCTCTGGCAAGCGGCGGGCAGCGCCGCGCTGGTCAATCCCTTGTTTCTGCCGACACCGCTGGCAATCCTCCGCGCGATCTATGAGCTCGCGCGGAGCGGCGCGCTCTGGCATCATCTGTCCTGGTCGATCCTGCGCATCGGCACGGGATGGATCCTTGGCACCGTCGCCGGCGTGATCACCGGCTTTGCGATCGGTCTGTCCAGCCTGGCGCGCGGGGTCGGCATGACCTTCATCTCGGCGCTCTTTCCGATCCCGAAAATCGCGCTGTTGCCGCTGCTCATCCTCTGGCTCGGCATCGGCGAAGAACCGAAGATCGCCACCATCGCGCTCGGCGTATTCTTTTCCACCGCGATCTCGGTCTATAGCGGCGTCGATGCAGTGCCGCGCAACCTGATCCGGATGGCGCAGAGTTTCAACGTGCCGTTTCAGACCATCGTCCGCCGGGTGATCTGGCCGGGCGCGCTGCCCTCGATCCTCTCCGGCTTCCGCATCACCGCGTCGATCGCACTGCTGCTGGTGGTCAGCGCCGAAATGATCGGCGCCGAATACGGCATCGGCGCCTTCGTGCTGCAGGCCGGCAACCTGATGCAGACCGATCAGCTGCTGGCCGGCGTCGTCATCCTGTCGCTGTTCGGGCTCGCGGTCGGACGGCTGATCAATTTCCTGGAGGCGCGCCTGTTGCACTGGCGGTGATCTCCACCTTTTTCTCCCTCTCCCCGCGTCTATCGCGGGGAGAGGGTTGGGGTGACGTCAACCCTGGCGATGACAGTCTGCGTTGACGCCAGTCACGCATTTCCCCGGTCTTCGCGGAACAGGTCGAGCTTCTGCTGCACCGGACGATCGGAGAAGCTGAACAGCACCGAATCCGCGTCGGCCTCGTGGGTAACCCACTGCCAGCTCGGCACCACGAACAGGTCGCGCGGGCCCCATTCGAAGGTCTGGTCGCCGATCCGCGAACGGCCGCGGCCTTCGATCGCGGCGAACACGGTGGCGTCGGTCGAGCGATAGCGCGCGGTCTTGAAAGCCTTCGGCAAGAGCTGGATGAAGGTGCCGATGGTCGGCATCGCGAAATCGCCGGTCTCGGGATTGGAAAATTTCAGCTTCAGCCCGTGACAGGCATCCCACTCGTCGCTGCGCTTGGCCTGCTCCAGCGCCTCGCGGGTGTAGGCATAGGGATAATTGAAGATCGGCGAGGTTTTCGAGGCGCGCCTGGTGTCGACCGGCAGCAGATTGTGACCATAGCGCGCAAAACTGTCGCCGGCGGGACGGGTGATCTGCTGCTGGTCCTCGCCTGAGTCCTCCGCGAACGAGGCGTCGAAGAACTGCACCATCGGGATATCGAGCCCGTCCAGCCAGTACATCGGCTCCGAGGTCTCGTTGCTGTGGTCGTGCCAGGTCATCGATGGCGTGATCACGAAATCGCCCGGCGCCATCGCCGTCCGCTCGCCGTCGACCGAGGTGAAGGCGCCGTTGCCCTCGAGCACGAAGCGCAGCGCCGATTGGCTGTGCCGGTGCGCCGGCGCGACGTCGCCGGGGATGACCATCTGCACGCCGGCAAACAGCGAGGTGGTGATTTTCGACTGGCCCCGCAAGCCCGGATTTTCCAGCACCAGCACCCGCCGGGTGGCTTCCTTGGCGGTGATCAGCTTGCCGGCTTCGGTCATGTAGTCGCGGATCGAATCGAATTTCCACAGATGCGGCCGGCAGGCGCTCTTCGGCTCCCGCGTGATCAGGTCGCCCATCACGTTCCACAGGGCCGAAAGGTTCTCGCCGTCGATCTTGCGATAGAAAGCCTCGCGCTCCGGGGTCTTGTGTACGGCTTCCATGAAAGGCCTCCCTTGGTCATTATTGGCTGCGTTATTGACAGTATACTTACAATATGCTTAGCGTCAACCGCGCGCCCCGCGCCAAGAATTTTTTTCGGGAGGCGGCCATGAAGCTGCACGGCTATTTCCGCAGCAGCGCCTCGTACCGGGTGAGAATTGCCCTGAACCTGAAGGGCTTAAGCGTGGAACACCTGCCCCACCATCTGCGCCGGGGCGAGCAGCGCGACCCCTCCTATCTCGCCATCAATCCGCAAGGGCTGGTGCCGGCGCTGCAGGATGATGCCGGCGCCGTCCTCACCCAGTCGCTCGCCATCATCGAATGGCTGGAGGAAACCCACCCCGAGCCACCGCTGCTGCCGATCGAGCCTTGGCGCCGCGCCAAGGTCCGCGCCTTCGCGATGGTGCTGGCCTGCGATACCCATCCGGTGCAGAATCTGAAAGTGCTGGCCCGGCTGCGGCAACTCGGCCTGCCGGACGATCAGGTGACGGGCTGGGCGGCCTGGGCCAACCAGGAGGGCCTCTCGGCCTGCGAAGTCCTGATCGCGGGCGAAGCCGGTCCGTTCTGCTTTGGCGACACCGCGGGTCTGGCCGATCTCTGCCTGGTCCCGCAGCTGGCCAACGCCCGCCGCTTCGGCGTCGATCTCACCGTCTTTCCGCGGCTGCTGGAAGCCGAAACGGCCGCGAAGCATCTCAAGGCATTCGCGGACGCCGCACCGGAGCGTCAGAGCGATGCCGAATAGACCGGCCCCGGTCACGATGGATGCCGTCTATGACGCGCCCGGATATCTGTTTCGCCGGATGCAACAGATCGCGGTATCGATCTTCATGGAGGAGTGCAGCGCCGTCGACCTGACGCCGGTGCAGTTTGCCGCCATGGTCGCGATCGGCAACCATCCCGGCATCGATGCCACCCGGCTTTCCGCGGTGATCGCGTTCGACCGCTCCACCCTTGGCAGTGTGATCGAGCGGCTGGAGACCAAACTCTATGTCGCGCGCAAGCCCGCGGCCGAGGACAAGCGGGTCAAGCTGCTTTACCTGACCAAGGCCGGCGCGACGCTGTTGCACGAGATCGTGCCGGCGGTCGAGCGCGCCCAGCAGCGAATGCTGCAGCCGTTGAAGCCGGGCGACCGCAGGACCCTGCTGGCGCTGTTGACGCAACTGGTCGATCTCAACAACGAAGCCTCGCGGGTGCCGCTGCGCGCCGAAGACGCGCTCGAACATTTGAGAAAGTCAGGGTGATTGCCGCGTCGTCCCGGCCTTAATTGAGGTAATGGAGCCCGCATTCGCGGGCTGCGGCGTCATGCCAAGGTCGGAACGAAACGCTGCCTCTACGCCACCGCCGCCATCTTGCGCGGGCTCACCACGTATTCCTTGAGCACCACGTCGGTCGGTGTCGACTTCGACCATCGAGACGTCATAGCTCCAGAGGTCGGCGAGATGCTGCAGCACGCGCTTGGTGTCGATCTCGTTCAGCCGGGCCCCCTTCACGACCGAATGGCGCAACATCAGCCGCCGGTCGCCGGCGAGGTCGACGTCGACCACCTCGATGTTGGGATCGATGAACCCGACATCATGCTGCCGCGCCAGTTCGCGCCTGACCCGGCGGTAGCCGCGCTCATCGTGGATGGCGTCAACCCGGATGCCCTCGGTTTCCTTGGGATCGTCGTGCAGATGAAACATCCGCATCTTCCGGATCAACCGCGGGCTGAGGAATTGGCTGATGAAACTTTCGTCCCGGTAATTGGCCCAGATATCGCGCAATACCGCCATCACGTCGCCGGTTCCGGCGATGTCCGGAAACCACTCGCGGTCCTCCTGTTCCGGATTGGCGACGATGCGCTCGATATCCTGCATCATCGCAAATCCCAGCGCGTAGGGATTGAAGCCGGAATAGCGCTGATCGTCGAAGTCCGGCTGGAACACCACATTGGTGTGCGATTGCAGGAATTCGAGAAAATTGCCGTCGCTCAACTGGCCGGTCTCATGCAGGCGGGTCATGATGCGATAATGCACGTAGGTCGCGGTGCCCTCGTTCATCACCTTGGTCTGGCTCTGCGGATAAAAATACTGCGCGATGTGGCGAACGATCCGTAAAAGCTCACGCTGCCAGGACTGCAGCCGCGGCGCCGACTTTTCCAGGAAATACAACAGATTTTCCTGCGGCAGCCCGAGCAGTTTGCGGCGCCGATCCAGGCTGAGCGATTCGGCGCTCTTGACCGGCCCGGTCGGAACCGTCCGCCACAGATCGTTGAAGGCGCCTTCCTCGTACAGACGGCGTTCCCCGGCGCGCTTCTCTTCGAGGCGAAGATCGAGGTTCTTCTTGCCGGGGTAACGATCGATGCCATGCGACATCAGGGCGTGCGCGGCATCGAGCGTGTGCTCGACCGCGAGCCGGCCGTGCCGCTCCTCGCATTGCGCGACATACTTCTTGGCGAAGTCGAGGTAGTCGAGAATGCCCTTGGCATCGGTCCACTGCTTGAACAGATAATTGTTCTTGAAGAAATGGTTGTGGCCGAACGCCGCGTGCGCGATCACCAGCGCCTGCATGGTCGCGGTGTTTTCCTCCATCAGGTAGGAGATGCACGGCGATGAGTTGATCACGATCTCATAGGCGAGGCCCATCAGGCCCTTGCGGTAGAACGCCTCGTGATGGGCGAAATGCTTGCCGAACGACCAGTGCTTGTAGAACAGCGGCATGCCGATCGAGGAGTAGGCATCCAGCATCTGCTCCGCGGTGATGACCTCGATCTGGTTGGGATAGACGTCGAGCCCAAGCTCGGAGAGCGCGACCTCCTCGCAGGCGTCATGGATGCGCTGCAGGGTCGGGAAATCCCAGTCCGCGCCCTCGAACAGGCGCTCGGCTGTCGCGGTCATGGCGCGGCCTTCTCCTGCTTCTGGCGGCGTTGGAACAGATCATGAAATACCGGAAAGATCTCGCTGCGGTCCGAGACCTTGCGCATCGACAGCGGCGCGCCGGCGGTGCGCAGGCGCTCATACAGCGTCCACAGCGACGAATCCGGCATCTCGAACGTGCTGCCTCGGTTGTCGCCGACTTCCAGATAGGCGAAGAACTGGCTGACCGGCAGGATCATCTCGGTCAGCAGCCGACTGGTGACGGCGCTGTCCGACAGCGAGTTGTCGCCATCGGAAGCCTGGGCGGCGTAGATGTTCCAGTCGGCGGGACGAAACCGCGACCTGACGATCTCATGCATCGCCTGCAGCGCGCTCGATACCAGGGTGCCGCCCGATGCCGGCCCATGAAAGAAGGTATCCTCGTCGACCTCTTCGGCACGATCGGTATGGCGAATGAAGACGATCTCGACGTGCCGATAGCGCCGCGTCAGGAACACGTAGAGCAGCATGTAGAAGCGCTTCGCCAGATCCTTCATATGCTCCGACATCGAGCCTGACACGTCCATCAGGCAAAACATCACCGCCTGGGCGACCGGCTTTGGCGTGGTTTCAAAGCGGCGAAAGCGGATGTCGATCGGATCGATGAACGGGATGCGGCGCATCTTGGCCTTCAGGGCGTCGATCTCCGCCAGAAGCTCGACCCGGCGCGCCTCGTCGCAGCCTTCGAGCTCGGCTTCCAGCTGCTCGATCTCCTCCGGCCGCGGCCGCCGCAGCGCGACCCGCCGCGCCATCGCCAGCCGCACCGTACGGCTCACCGAAATATTGGCCGGCGAACCGGACGTCGCGTAGCCGGCGCGACGCAGGCCCTCGCTTTCGACTTCGGCGAGCTTGCGCTTGGCGAGATCCGGCAATTCGAGGTCGTCGAGGAACAGGTCGACGAATTCGTCGCGGCTGAGAACGAACCGGAACGCGTCTTCGCTGTCGCCTTCACCGGGCTTGGAGGGTCTTCCCCTGCCCTCGCCGCCCGAGCGCGGCAGGATGTCGCCCTCAATGAATTTCTTGTTGCCGGGAAGCACCATGTCGCGGGTGCCGCCTTCGCGGTGAAAGCGGGGTTCGTTCATCCCGTCGAGCGGGATGGAAATCTCGCCGCCTTCCAGGACATCCTTGATGTCGCGGTCCTGGGAGGATTTCTTGACGGCACCTTGAACCAGGGCTTTGGCGCGACGCAAAAACCGCTGCCGGTTTTCGAGGCTCTTGCTGCCCGGGTTCAGGCGCCTGTCAACGATGTGCATGGTCACGCTTGCATCCGCCTCAGCCTGCCTGCTTCACGCGCATGTACCACTCGACCAGCCGGCGTACCTGACGCTCGGTATAGCCGCGGGCAACCATCCGCGAGACGAACTCGCCGTGCTTCTTCTCGGTCTCGCCATCCTTCTTCGAACCGAAAGAAATCACGGGAAGCAGATCCTCGACCTGGGAGAATATCCGCTTCTCGATCACCTCGCGAATCTTTTCGTAGGAGGTCCAGGACGGGTTCTTGCCGCCATTCTGGGCCCGCGACCGCAGCGAGAACTTGACCACCTCGTTGCGGAAATCCTTGGGATTGGCAATGCCGGCCGGCTTTTCGATCTTGGTCAGCTCCTGGTTGAGAAGCTCGCGGTTCAGCAATTGACCGGTATCGGGATCCTTGAAGTCCTGATCCTCGATCCAGGCATCGGCATAGTCGACGTAGCGGTCGAACAGGTTCTGCCCGTAATCCGAGTAGGATTCGAGATAGGCCTTCTGGATCTCGTGGCCGATGAATTCCGCGTAGCGCGGCACCAGCTCGGCCTTGATGAACTCAAGATAGCGCTTCTCGACTTCCTCGGAAAGCTGTTCACGGCGAATGGCCTGCTCCAGCGCGTACATCAGATGGACCGGATCGGCGCCCAGCTCGGAGGTATCGTGGTTGTAGGTCGCGGCCAGGATCTTGAACGCAAAGCGCGTCGAAATGCCGTCCATGCCCTCGTCGACGCCGGCGGCATCGCGGTATTCCTGAACGCTGCGCGCCTTCGGATCGGATTCCTTGAGGCTTTCGCCATCATAGACCCGCATCTTGGCGAACAGCGTCGAGTTTTCATGCTTGCGCAGCCGCGACATCACCGAGAAGCGCGCCAAGGTTTCCAGCGTGGCCGGCGCGCAGGGCTCCTTGGCCAGCTCGGAACCCTGGATCAGTTTTTCGTAGATCTTCTGCTCCTCGGTCACCCGCAGGCAGTAGGGCACCTTGATGACGCAGATACGGTCGATGAAGGCTTCGTTGTTCTTGTTGCCCTTGAAGCTCTGCCATTCGGATTCGTTCGAATGCGCCAGGATCACCCCGGTGAAGGGGATCGCACCGATGTTCTCGGTGCCGATGTAGTTGCCTTCCTGGGTCGCCGTCAGCAGCGGATGCAGCATCTTGATCGGCGCCTTGAACATCTCGACGAATTCAAGCACGCCCTGGTTGGCGCGATTGAGGCCGCCGGAATAGCTGTAGGCATCCGGATCGTTCTGGGCATAGGTTTCCAGCTTGCGGATATCGACCTTGCCGACCAGCGAGGAGATATCCTGGTTGTTCTCGTCGCCGGGTTCGGTTTTGGCGATCGCAATCTGGCGCAGCCGCGAGGGCTGGATCTTGGCGACACGAAATCTTGAAATGTCGCCGCCGAACGCTTCGAGGCGCTTGTAGCACCAGGGGCTCATCAGGCCGCTGAGACGGCGCCGCGGGATGCCGTATTTTTCCTCGATCATCGGTCCGAGCGTTTCCGGATCGAACAGGCTGAGCGGGCTCTCGAACACCGGACTGAGCTCGTCGCCGGCCTTCAGCACGTAGATCGGGTAGACCTCCATCAGCAGTTTCAACCGCTCCGCCAGCGAGGATTTGCCGCCGCCGACCGGTCCCAGCAGATAGAGGATCTGCTTGCGCTCTTCGAGACCCTGCGCGGCGTGGCGGAAGAACCCGACGATGCGCTCGATGGTATCTTCCATGCCGTAGAAGCCGGAGAAGGCCGGATAGACCCGCATCGTCCTGTTCAAGAAGATACGGCCAAGGCGTGGGTCCTTGGCCGTGTCAATCATCTGAGGTTCGCCGATCGCAGCCAGCAGCCGCTCGGCCGCATTGGCATATCTCATCGGGTCACCTCGACACAACTCCAGATATTCCGCCATCGACATGTCGCTTTCGCTTCGGGCCTCGAAGGTCCGAGCAAAAGCATTGAACAGGGAATCGTTGTACATGATCCTTCTCCTCATCCCGTCGACTGCGCGGCTGAACGCGCAGCAAACTTCCAAGCCGCCGGAGCACCATGCATCCGTTCGAGAATCAGCGTCGGCACTTTAGCCAATTGAACACTCCGCCGACTTCATCGCGCAACGCAGAACCTGGGCAAACGCTGAGCCATAAGCGAGCATTTGCCAAATTCTTGGGCGAAACAAACAATAATTCGTTAACCAACGCATTAATTCTGGACAATGTAACTGCACCGCAACATCCGGGATATTACGCAAGGCTGCGCCACGCGGAACAGAAACGCGCTTGTCACTCGTAAGGTTCCATTTCCGAGGGTGGAGTCGGGCTCCGCACGATACCGGTTAATTGGCGCCAATATCGGTCCGGTTGCGGTCCATTTGAGCGCATTTATCTGGGACAACGCGCGTTTTGTTTCGGTGCTGGAGCCGATCGCGAGCCGAGACTCGGCCGTTTCCCGTAGACAAACTGAGCAGCTTTCATCAACGACCGTCGTACTCCTTAAGCAATGCTCCGCACATGTCGACCAAAGCACAATGGCCGGACAATGCGATTTCGGGACATCGTCACCGATCTGCAACATTCAAAAATCATGCCTGCACGCGTTGTCCGATGCGCTTCCGCGTCAAAGCCGCAACGTTTCCGAAACGCCGTCATTCCCGCAGTTCACGATCCCTGGAATTTTACGGGGTCGACGGGGATCTGCATCAGAGCGAAGTCATCTGCTGTTTGGCCCCCGCAGAGTCGCCTGTCGGTGCCCCCAAGTCAATCGTGGCTAATGCGGCATTCGGTCCGATAATGACCTGATACGAAACCAAAAAATAAAATTTCAACCCGGCGCCGAAATGCAGAGCAAACTTTCGTTCGGAGTGGGTCGGCGCTATCGGCGGATAAAATCGGGTCCTGTCTCTCGATTCGGCTTGGCCGCGTGAAACCGGCCACCGGAGTTTCCGCACGCCGGTGTCTCCCCCGGGCATTTTCCTTGCGCACTTCCTTGCGCGCTTCTTTGCGCTTTCCTGGGCGGCGGCGCTAAAGCCTGATCATCCGCTTGCCGCGGTTTTCGCCGGCGAGCAATCCGATCAGCGCGCTTGGGGTGTTCTCCAGGCCATCGATGACGTCCTCCTCAACTTTCAGTTGGCCGGAGCCAACCCACGCCTGCAGGTCGCTCAAGGCCTGGTCGCGCCGGTCCATGAAGTCCATGACGATAAAACCCTGCATGATGAGTTGCTTGACCACGATCAGGCCGGGCACGCCGCGCGGCCCATGCGGCGCCGGCACGCCGTCATACTGCGAGATCGCACCGCAGCAGGCGATGCGGCCGCGGTTGTTCATTTGCGCCAGGCAAGCCTCGAGAATGTCACCGCCGACATTGTCGAAATAGACATCGATGCCATCGGGCGCCGCGGCCTTCAGTGCCTTGAACACCCCGCCCGCCTTGTAATCAACCGCGGCATCGAAGCCGAGTTCTGATGTCAGCCAGCCGCACTTGTCCTTGCCGCCAGCGATGCCGACGACGCGGCAACCCCGGATCTTGGCGATCTGGCCGACGATCGATCCGACCGAGCCGGCCGCGGCCGAGACCACGACGGTCTCGCCGGCTTTCGGCTTGCCGACATCGAGCAGCCCGAAATAGGCGGTGAGGCCGGCGATGCCATAGATGCTGAGCAAGTGCGTCATCGGCTCGAGCTTCGGCATCCTCTGCAGATGCCGGGCCGGGACGACGGCGTAATCCTGCCAGCCCGTATCGCCGAACACGATGTCACCAGGCGCCAGTCCGGCTGCGTTCGACACCACGACTTCGGCGATGCCGCCGCCGGCCATCACGGTATTGGCTTCGACGGCGGCGCGATAGGTCGCGCCATGCATCCAGGCGCGGTTGGCCGCGTCCAACGAAATATAACGCACCCGCAGCAAGGCCTCGCCGTCATTCGGCTTCGGTATCGCGGCCTCGGACATCCCAAAATGCTCGGGCCCGAGTTTTCCGGTCGGCTTTTCCACCAGCAAGACCTGGCGGTTGATCTGGCGGTCAATCTTGTCCTTCACGGCATGTCCCTCCCTTTGGCTGTTCTTGATGCAATCCAAGCGCAGGAAACGGGCAAGCTGCCCAAGAGGCGACGCTAGTCGGCGGACGTTCAATGCACAACGGGAACCTCGAGCGCAGACGCGACCCGTCGAAGCAAGTTGCGCCCGCGCTGAAATCTGCCAAACTCGCCGCCGCCGAGACTTACGGGGTGCCAGAGATGTCCAACAAGTTTACGCAATACATTCTGATCGCAATGCTGCTCGGGATCGTGATGGGGGCGCTGGTCTTCAGCTATCTTCCGGATATCCGGGGCGATATCGCCGCCGACGTGAACCTGATCGCGATGCTGTTCCTGCGGCTGATCAAGATGATCATCGCGCCCCTGGTATTTGCGACCCTGGTCGGCGGTATCGCCCATATGGGCAGCGGCGCCAAACTGGGCCGGATCTTTGCCAAGACGATGGGCTGGTTCATCAGCGCCTCCTTCGTCTCGCTGCTGCTTGGCCTGGTGATGGTCAATCTGCTGCAGCCCGGCGCGAATTTTCCAGGCACCCTGCCCGACAAGGCACAATCCACGGGCCTGCCGGTGTCGGCCTTCTCGCTCGAGAAATTTCTCACCCATCTGATCCCGACCTCGATCGCGGACGCGATGGCCCAGAACGAGATCCTGCAGATCGTGGTTTTCGCGGTGTTCTTTTCGGTGGCGATGGGCGCGATGCCGGAGCGGTCCAAGCCGATGCTGGCCCTGATCGACGACCTCGGCCACATCATGCTGAAGGTCACCAGTTACGTCATGATGTTCGCGCCGCTGGCGGTGTGGGCCGCGATCACCGCAACGGTGGCCAAGAATGGCCTCCTGGTGCTGTGGAAGCTGGTCGTGTTCATGGGCGGCTTCTATCTTTCGCTGATGCTGCTGTGGGGCATCCTCGTCATGATCGGCTTCGTCGTGATCGGACCACGCTACGGCCTTCTGCTGCGGCTGATCCGCGAACCCCTGATGATCGCCTTCTCGACGGCGAGCTCGGAAGCGGCCTATCCCAAGACGCTGGAAGGGCTCAACCGGTTCGGGGCGTCGGCGCGGATCTCGAGCTTCGTGCTGCCGCTCGGCTATTCCTTCAATCTCGACGGCACCATGATGTACTGCACCTTCGCCAGTATCTTCATCGCCCAGACCTACCATATCGAGATGACGCTCGGCACCCAGTTCGCGATGCTCGCCACGCTGATGATCACCTCGAAAGGCGTCGCCGGCGTTCCCCGCGCCTCGCTGGTGGTGATCGCCTCGACCCTGGGCCAGTTCGGCATTCCCGAGGCCGGCCTCCTGATGATCATGGGCATCGACACCTTCCTCGACATGGGACGCAGCGCCACCAACGTGATCGGCAACTCGCTCGCCACATCGGTGGTGGCGAAGTGGGAGGGCGAACTTGCGCCCGCCCATGCGCTCGGCCCCGACGACGTCGTGCCGCCGGACCTGATCCCCGGCGAACTCCCCGCGATGGCCGGCCATTGATGGGAGCGATCCATGCACCCAACCGTGCGGCGGACGATCGGGGCCATCGGCCTGTGGCTGGCCGGGTGCCTGCTGGCCACATCGGCGGCGGCCCAGGACAGCGGCGTCGGGCTTAGCCCGACGCTTTCCGGTATCAAGAACCGTCATGCGGTGCGGCTCGGCTATCGCGAAAGTTCGCCGCCTTTTTCGTTTCTCGATCCGGCCAACCGGCCGATCGGCTACAGCCTGGAGCTCTGCGAAGCCATCGTCGACGAAATCGGCGCCGAGGTCGACGATGCCGATCTGAGGATCGAATTCGTCAAGGTCACCTCGGACGACCGCATCGCCGCGGTGCTGCAGGACAGGATCGACCTCGAATGTGGATCGACCACTGCCAACGCCGAGCGTGCCAGGCAGGTGGCGTTTTCGCCGCTGATGTTCGTGGCCGGCACCAAACTGATGGTGCCGAAGGCCTCAAGCATCTCGACGGCCGCCGACCTCAAGGGCAAGACCGTCGTGGTGACCAAGGGCACCACCAACGAGCAGGCGATGCGTGCGGTCGACAAGAAGCTTTCGCTTGGCCTCAACATCATCGTCTCGCCCGATCATGAGCAATCCTACCAGATGCTGGCCAACGGCCAGGCCGACGCCTTCGCGACCGACGACATCCTGCTCTATGGCCTGATCGCCCGCCACAAGGCGCAGGATCGATTCCGCGTCACCGGGGATTATCTCTCCTATGATCCCTACGGCATCATGTTTCGCAAAAGCGAGCCGCAGCTGGCGGCGGTCGTCGAGCGCACCTTCCACAAGCTCGGTTCGAACCACGATCTGCTGCCGCTCTACAATAAATGGTTCGTGTCGCGGCTACCGACCGGCGAAAAGCTCAATGTAGAGATCTCGCCGCAACTCGAGGAAGCCTTCAAGGCATTCGACGACAATGAAGGCGCCAGCAATTAGTGCCGCGCTCATGCGGTCAGTTGGAGGGTGGGCAAAACCATCGGACGGCGCGAACGCGCGGGCCGATGGTGTGCCCACCATTTCTCTGCGCCCGGTGTGGTGGGCACGGCGCAAGCGCGCCTTTGCCCACGCGTCCGAGCCAAAAGCCTATGGCCGACCCCGGATCGAACGAGGGCGACCACAAGGGTCGCCCCTACGCAATCGGCATGGCGTAGGGGCGCCCCTCATTGGCGCTAGCTTAAGGTCCAGCGGTCAGCCCGAGCCCGCCGCGCCGGTCTCCGTCCGCCTCTCCCCTCGCGGGAGAGGCCGCCGCGTAGCGGCGGGTGAGGGGGTCTCTCAACGGGCCGTGTCGCTTGTAGTGAGACCCCCTCACCCCAGCCCTCTCCCGCCAAAGCGAAGCAAGCGCTTCGCTTCGGGGGAGAGGGAGCGCAGCAGCGCAAGCTGATCAGCCGATGGAAACGCTGCTGGAAACGCGCCTACCATCGCAGGCTCGGCAACACGAAGTCCGGGACCGCGGCGTAGCGGCGCATTTCCTCCCGGAGGGGATGATCGTCCGGATTCGAGGACAGCCCGGTGCGGACCAGCGCGGTCGACAGCCCCGCGCGATGTCCGCCGCCGATGTCGTGTTCGATGCTGTCGCCGATGGCCAGCGTCGCGCCCCGCGCAACTTGCGGATTTTGCTTCATCGCCGCGGCATAGATCGCCGGATAGGGTTTGCCGACAAATGTGACGTCGCCACCAAGCTCGCGATAAAGCGAGGCGACTTCGCCTGCGCTGGGTTGCAGACCCTCGCCGGTCAGCATCAGCCGGTCCGGATTGCAGCATAACGCCGGGATTTTCGATGTGGCCGCCGCCGCCAGCGCGACCCGGTAGTGATCAAGCGACATCTTCGGCGCCCGGCTTGCCGCGATCAGGATGAAGTCACAGGCCGCGGGATCATCCACCAGCGTCATTCCGATCCGGTCGAAGCCATAGTCGTAGTCTTCGTGACCGAGCAGGTACATCCTGCGGCCGGGCACGAACGGCGCGCCAAAGGAGTGATCGAGGATACCCTGCCAGGCGACTTCGCCCGATGTCATCACCCCGTCAAAGGATCCCTGGGGAAAGCCGAACTCCTCGAGCCGCGCCGCGTTGGCGCTGGCGCGCTTGCCGGAGTTGGACAGCAGCACGACCGACTTGCCGGACGACTTCAGCTGTTTCAGGCAATCGACGGCGCCGTCATAGGGACGGACCCCATCATGCAAAACGCCGAACTGATCAATCAGGAACAAGTCGAAGCGTTGCCAGATCGAGCTTAGTCCGACGATCCGCCGGCATTCATCCATGGTGAGTTCCTCGTCCACGACGATCTCCTTCCATAAGTATGCCGGCCGCGCCCAGGCGTTCGACAGCTCCACGCTTCTGCCGGCAGACCGCGATGGCGGCCAGATGCGATCGGTTGCGCGGGGCACCCTTGCCTCGGCTCATCCGTGCGCGATCTTGCTGGCGGCCGCGATGTACAGGGGGATGCCGATCAGGAGGTTGAAGGGAAAGGTCACGCCCAGCGATAGCGTCAAAGCGAGCGCCGGATTGGCTGCCGGCAACGCCAGCCGCATGGCGGCGGGAACCGCGATGTAGGAAGCCGAGGCCGCGAGCGTGATCAGCACGGCGGTAGAGCCCACCGACAGGCCGATCAGCGTCGCTATCAGCGCCGCAAGCGTGGCGCCGATCAGCGGCATCACCACGGCAAACGAAGTCACGGCGACCGACAGATGCCGCCAACCCTGCCGCAATCCACGACCCGCGACCAACCCCATGTCGAGCAGGAAAAGACAGAGAAAGCCGGCGAAAGGATCGAGAATGAGAGGCTTCAACAGCGCCAGCCCGTTCTGGCCGGTGATGGCGCCGATCGCAAACGATCCGAGCAGCATGAAAATCGAGCCATTGACGGCGACCTCGCGGACCACGCCACGGCCTCCGCTCTCCGCCGCGCCGCCGCTCGTGCGACTGGCGATCAGCAGGGCGGCAAATATGGCCGGCGCTTCCATCGCGGCGGCGACGGCGACGAGATAGCCGTCATAGGGCAGCGAAAGCTGGCTCAGGATCCCCGTGACGGCGACGAAGGTTACCGCCGAGATCGAACCGTAATGACCGGCGATGGCCGCGGCGTCGGTGGCGCCGAGCCTGGTCGCCGCCCGCAACAAGGCATAGGCGATGAACGGCGTGCCGAACGAAAGCACGACCCCGGCGCCGACCGCCATCAACAGCGGAGCGCTGAGACCATGATGACCGACCTCCGCCCCGCCGCGAAAGCCGATCGAAAACAGCAGATAAAGCGCCAAGAACTTGGCCATCGCCTCCGGGATCGCAAGGTCTGATTTCGCCCAGGCCGCCAGCAGTCCGAGCACAAAGAACAGCACCATCGGCGACAGCAGGTTTTGCAGTCCGAGACTCAGCATCGATGCATCCTGGAATAGGTATATGTCATGGGCCCCTGCGCATTTCGGGAGGACTTCGGGGCGAGAGGTAAGGACTTTTCCGGCTTGATGGAAATTGATAATGGTCAAGGCTATGATCAATAATCTCAATGGTTGACGGCATGCCCAAGGCGCTCACCAATCTCGATCTCGATCTGGTCCGGACCTTCGTCACCATCGCCGGTACCGGCAATTTCACCCGGGCCGCCGAAACGCTCCGGCGTCAGCAGTCGACCATTTCGCTGCAGGTGCAGCGGCTGGAAAGCGCGCTTGGCCAGGTGCTGATCGAACGCACCCCGCGATCGGTCAGGCTGACGCCGGAGGGGGAAACATTTCTCGGTTACGCGCGGCGGCTGCTCGACCTCAATGACGAGGTGGTGTCGCGGGTCAGGGAGCCGCACATGCACGGCATCGTTCGCCTCGGTACGCCGGAGGATTTCGCCACCCGTCATCTGCCAGATGTGCTGGCGCGATTTACCCAGGCCTATCCGGCGGTAGCGCTGGAGGTCACCTGCGACCTCACCCTGAACCTGCTCGAACGTTTCCGGAAGGGCGCGTTCGACCTGACGCTGATCAAACGCGAGCGGGCCGCAACGCAACCCGGCGGCATCCGGGTTTGGCGCGAGCCGCTGGTGTGGGTGACATCCGACCGCGATTTCTGGTCGCCGGACGTAAGTCTGCCGCTGGTGGTTTCGCCGACACCCTGTGTGTACCGCAAACGTGCCATCGAGGCGCTGGACAAGGCGCACCGTCCCTGGCGCATTGCCTATACCTGCGGCTCGCTGGCGGGATCGCTGGCTGCGGTCAAGGCCGGCCTCGGTGTCACCGTGCTGCCCAGGGACATGGTGCCCGCGGGCCTGCATGTGATCGACGGCCGGCCGCTGCCGGATCTGAAGGATACTGAAATCGCACTGCTGCATCGCCGGCATCTGTCGATCCCCGCGCGCCGCCTGATGGAGCACGTCTTCAAGTCGTTGGGATGAATAGGCGATGCAGACACGGACCAAGACCTGCGGCGACTGTTCACTGTGCTGCAAGGTGATGGCGATCGAGGAACTGGCAAAGCCCGCCAGCTCGTGGTGCCATCATTGCAAGCCCGGCCGCGGTTGCCGGGTCTACGACGCTCGACCGGCCGAGTGCCGCGATTACGGCTGCCTGTGGCTGATCGATGACCGGCTGGACGAACGCTGGAAGCCGAGCCGGTCCAGACTGGTGCTGACGACCTCGCCGGATGGAATTGAGATCCGCTGCGATCCCGGTTTTCCCGACGCCTGGCGCAAGGAGCCTTTTCGGAGCCAGATCCACGCCTGGGCGTTGTCCGGCGAGACCCACGACGTCACCATCCTGGTCATCGTCGGCGAAAACATGATCCTCGTCACGCCCGACCGGGAATTCGAACTTGGCATCGTCGGGGCGGACCAGCGGATCGTGCGTGAGATCATCGGCAACCGGGTGGTCGGCGTCAGCGTGGTCATGGCATCCGATCTCGAAGCAGGACCGGGCCAATCGGGCGCCGGCGCCAGGGACGGCTGAGCGGGCTGATGCGAGTCGGGCGACCCGCTCGTGCGCCTGGGCGACGCCCGCCTCGCAGGCGCGGCAGGCGTATTTCGATCGGCGGGTGACCAGCACCCGGAACTGGGCCGGGATCACGCGCGTGGTAAACCCACCCACAGGCAGGGCTCCATTCATGAAGTTACGACCATTTGAAACACGCCTCGTGTATGTGTTGTTCTAGACCAGCGTTTCCGAAGTTCTGATCATATCGGCAAGGCTCTCCCCGGTCCTCATCCTCAGGGAGCATCGCGCAAGCGATGCGTCTCGAAGGATGGCCGCAAAGGCGGTGCAAGCGGCCATCCTTCGAGACGCGCGCGAAGAGCGCGCTCCTCAGGATGAGGTCGGAGCAAGGCTCGATATGATAAGCTTCAACGAATCGCTCAACTAGACCAGCGTTTCCGAAGTTCCGATCATATCGGCATCCTCCCCGGTCCTCATCCTGAGGAGCATCGCGCAAGCGATGCGTCTCGAAGGATGGCCGCAAAGGCGGTGCAAGCGGCCATCCTTCGAGACGCGCGCGAAGAGCGCGCTCCTCAGGATGAGGTCGGAGCAAGGCTCGATATGATAAGCTTCAACGAATCGCTCAACTAGTCAGCGTTTCCGAAGTTCCGATCATATCGTCAGGTCTCCCCGGTCCTCATCCTGAGACGCGCGCGAAGAGCGCGCTCCTCAGGATGAGGTCGGAGCAAGGCTCGATGTGATAAGCTTCAACGAATCGCTCAACTAGTCAGCGTTTCCGAAGTTCTGATCATATCGGCATCCTCCCCGGTCCTCATCCTGAGGAGCATCGCGCAAGCGCGATGCGTCTCGAAGGATGGCCGCAAAGGCGGTGCAAGCGGCCATCCTTCGAGACGCGCGCGAAGAGCGCGCTCCTCAGGATGAGGTCGGAGCAAGGCTCGAAGCCCTGTAAGCGCAGGCGTCTTGTAAAGTCGGGGCGGTGGCTGTTGCAGGATGCAAAAGCCCGCTTCAGCGAATTGGTGCGCCGTGTCCATAGCGATGGGCCGCAGCATGTGACTGTCCATGGGCGCGATGCGGTGGTTGTTATTTCGGCCGACGAATTTCGCCGTCTCAAGGGCGATCTCACGGGTGAGGTATTGATCGCCGCAATGCAGGCTTCGCCGCATCGTGATGTCGAAATCGAACCGGGGCGCACAGAAATGCCTGTGCGCGAGGTCTTTTTGTGAATGGCTGGTTACTTAAGCTTTTTGCTCGGTCGCGTAGGGTGGGCAAAGGCGCGCTTTGCGCCGTGCCCACCCTACAACTGATTTCGCTTCGCCCGTAGTCAATCCGTGGGTTGATCCATTGCCGACACAAGATCCCACAAGATGAGCCTGATCGCCGGCGGTCCGTTCAGGGCTTGATGTGAAGCGCGGATGTTACCGTGCCGACGGCGTTGTTGAAGGCGGCCTTGGTTTTCCCCGTCAGCGTGCCTGCCTCGTAGGTTGGCCCGGCCGTAAAGCCCGTTGCGGGTTTGCCAACGACGGCGGTCTGCACCTTGGACAAGGCCCCTTCGAAGCTCGCCGTGGCGTTGTTCGCGGCCTTTTTCAGCGCGGCGGTCTGGCTTGAGACGAAGGCGGTAGCGGACGAGGTCACGGTTGATAAGTCGGTCATGCCATGCTCCTGCTGACCAGAATTCATCGGCGCAGCGTGGTTAAGAAACCCTTAACGAGCCGGCATGGCACGATCGCCGCGTCAGAAAAAATTCAGGTCCCGGGCGCGGCCGCCGCGCAGCACGGTGGCGTATTCGACCGCCAGGAATAATCCGCCCGCCACATAGATCTTCCGCCGTAGCGACGCGGCGAGGCTTTGGCTGAGGCCGACGGCATCCTCGATGGAAGCCGCGACATGAACGGCGGCCGACGGATTCGACCGCCTCGCCGCGTCGGCAATGCTATCGGCGTCCGCGCCCTTGTGACAGGCCGCTGTGCATACGATGGTGTCGAAGGACGGCGCCAGCGCGCCGACGATGTCGCCGAGCTTCTTGTCAACGGAAGTGCCCAGCACCAGCAGCCATCCCTGCGGGCCGTAGATGGTCCTGAGGCTCGACAGCGATTGCCGGATGGCGTCGGGGGTGTGGCCGACGTCGATCACGGTGAGCGGATCCTGATTGACCAGCTCGAGACGGCCGGGCCAGCGCGCCTCGCGCAGGCCCGACCTCACCGCGGTCTCGACCTGGAGGCGACTGGCTTCTGCGCGCTGGTCGCGCAGCCAGAGCAGGAACAGGCTGACCGCGATAGCGGCATTGTTGAACTGAAACGCGCCCTTCAAGCCCAGCCGCAGCGACGGAAAGTGCTCGGTTTCGAATTCGCAGTCGAACTGCTGCCCCGATGCCGTGACGGCTTCGCCAGAAATCCGGACCTCGTCGCGGACATAAAGGCACCGGATGCCGCGATAGCGATTGTATTCGCCAAGATGCGGCCGCAGGCCGCGGCAATTCTCGCCATAGACGATGGTGCCGCCACTGGCGCAGGCGTCGCTCTTGTCGGCAGCGATCAGTTCCAGCGAGTGGCCGAGCAGCTCGGTGTGCTCGTAATCGACCGAGGTCACGCACGTCGCGCGCGCGCCCACCAGCCTGACCGGGTCGTAGCGGCCGCCGATCCCGGCCTCGAACACGGCGAAATCGCAGCCGCTCTCCTGAAAGTAGAGACAGGCCAGCGCGAACATCGCCTCGAAAGCGCCGAAGGTCTCGCCGAGGCGCCGCGAGGTCTCGCCGACCGCCGCTTCGACCCGCGACCTCAGCCGCGCCAGCTCGTCATCCTCGACCGCCACGCCATCGATTTGAAACCGCTCGTTGACGCGAAACAGATGCGGTGACGTGAACAAGCCGGTGCGCAGGCCATAGGCGCGCGCGATGCCGGCGCAAAAGACCGCGGTGCTGCCTTTGCCGTTGGACCCGGTCACGGCAACCGAAATCCGCTGCAGCCTGGCCCGATCGACGGCAAGCGCGTCGAGCAGCGCCGCCAGCCGCGCCAGACAGGGTCCCTTGCCATATTTCGGCAGATCGAACACCAACCGCTCCGGTCCCGAATTGATGGTACTCACCGCGCGAGCAATCCCTGCGACAGGAAGGTGTGGTGCCAGATCTTCAGGATCAGATCGCCACGGTCCTGTTGCTCCAGAAGCCGGATCGATGGATTGGCATTCACCTCGATCACCCGCATCGCTTCCGCATCTGTCTCGATATCGGTAAACAGGTCAACGGCCGCGACCCGAAGCCCGAGCGCGCGAGCGGCCTTTCGGGCCAACGCCAGCGCGGCGTCGGAGCGCGGGCCATCGAGCACCATCGCTCCTCCCGCGCTCCAATTGGTCCGGCCGGGAATGTCCCAGCGCGCCCCCGCGGGCAAAATCGCGTCGAGGGCGCTGTCGTCTCCCGTCATCGATACCGGCGACAGACCGCGGCCTCGCAGCACCTCGTTATGGGCAATCAAGAGAGCGCGAAGGCTGCGCAACCCGTCGCCCAGCAGAAAGGGCGGAGATTTCCGGGCGCAGAACAGGACTTCATCGTCGAGCAGGAAAATCCGATACTCGGTGCCGGAGACGACCGGCTGCATCAGAATGGCATCGTAATACCTGCGAAACCTCGGCGAGATATCGATCCAGCGCGGCCTCGCTGCGCAGCGACTTGCGCGAAATCGCCACGCGATCCCGTCAGCGGTTTGACAAAGGCCGATCCGCCGAGCTTCGCTGAAATGAGGATGCGCGTCCTCCCCTTCGTGGCCGGGCGGACGATGGGCGCGCAGCCGGGCATGCAGGAAGAAGTAGTCGCCCCCCAGTGTCGGAACGCCAGCGCGTTCAAGAATGACGTTGGTAAAATATTTATCCGACGCCAGCGTTGCAGCGCTGGCGTTGTTTTGCGGGTACCATGAGCATCGACCGGCGCCGAAATAAACGGTCCTGGTTGGCGACGCGACGCTGACGACAAGTCCCGTTCCACCATCGAGGTCGGAAAAGGCGAGGCCGAATTCGACGCAGGCGAAAGCCGCATAGATCGACTGATCCGGATAAAAAGCGGGCTTTCCCGCCCGAAATTCCCGCAAGCTTCGCATGCAATATCCTGTTTCCGACGCTCTGATCATATCGAAGCTTGCGCTGCTGCGCTCCCTCTCCCCCGAAGCGAAGCGCTTGCTTCGCTTTGGCGGGAGAAGGCTGGGGTGAGGGGGTCTCACTACAAGCGACACGGCCCGTTGAGAGACCCCCTCACCCGCCGCTACGCGGCGGCCCCTCCCGCAAGGGGAGAGGCGGACGGAGACCGGCGTGGCGGGCTCGGGCTGACCGCCGGACCTTAAGCTAGCGTCTATGACCCCCCGACCCTCCCCCGCGATAGACGCGGGAGAGGGAGCGAGAGGCCAACGCCAGCGGTCTCAAGTGATACGTTGCAAGGAATTGTTCAACCAGAGCTAAAAGCAGCAGATCGGAATGCTAGACCAGCGTTTCCGAAGTTCTGATCATATCGGCATCCTCCCCGGTCCTCATCCTGAGGAGCATCGCGCAAGCGATGCGTCTCGAAGGATGGCCGCAAAGGCGGTGCAAGCGGCCATCCTTCGAGACGCGAACCTTCGCCCTCCGGGCGAAGGCTCGCTCCTCAGGATGAGGTCAGAGCGAGCCTCGATATGATAACCTTCAGGGAATCGCTCAACTAGACCACTGGCTGTCCGGCCGAAATTATGACCGCACGTGGCAAATTTACTGCCAGAACGGCGGAGATTTCAGCAAGTTAATTGCGCTCAACCGCGTGCGCGGAGAAGGTTCGTTTCGACCTTTCAAGATGTCGATCGGCCTGTTGACTATCTCCTGCATTGCGATAGGTGAAACGCTAAATCATCCATCGTTGCAAGGGTTTTTTGCCTCACCCGAGGCCGGGACCTCTGCGATCATTCCGCAGCAAGCCATCGGAAAACCAACACCCATGAGCGCATTCCATCGCGAGAAAGTTCTGTCTGTCCGGCATTGGACCGATACGCTTTTCAGCTTCACCGCCACCCGCAATTCGGGCTTTCGATTCCAGAACGGGCAGTTCGCCATGATCGGGCTTGAGGTCGATGGTCGTCCGCTGACGCGGGCCTACAGCATGGCGAGCGCCAATCACGAAGAGTCCCTGGAATTCTTCAGCATCAAGGTCGCCGACGGGCCGCTGACATCGCGCCTGCAGCGGATCAAGGAGGGCGACACCATCCTGGTCGGGCGCAAGGCGACCGGCACGCTGATATCAGGCAATCTGATGCCAGGCCGACGCTTGCTGCTGCTGTCGACCGGCACCGGGCTGGCGCCGTTCGCAAGCCTGATCAAGGACCCGGACGTCTACGAGCGGTTTGAAACCATCATCCTGGTGCACGGCTGCCGGCAAGTATCCGAACTGGCCTATGGCGAGGAACTGGTGGCGAGGTTGCGGGACGACGAGTTGTTCGGCCCGCTGTTGGCCGACAAGCTGCTTTACTATCCAACCGTCACCCGCGAGCCGTTTCGCAACCGCGGCCGCATCACCGACCTGATCACGTCCGAACAGCTGTTCGGCGATCTCGGCCTGCCGCCGCTCGATATCGAAACCGACCGGGTCATGCTGTGCGGCAGCCCCGGAATGCTGGAAGAGCTGCGCGGGATGCTGGAGGGGCGCGGTTTTCTCGAAGGCAATCACAGCGAGCCCGGCCATTTTGTTATCGAAAAGGCGTTCGTCGAGCGGTGAGGGGCGGTTGGATTTTCGGATTTTTAGGCATCCGTTGAAGTCAACGGGGCAGGAAGGTGGCGCCTGTCCATGAGGGCGCAATCCTCGTTTCAGGATGGGTCGCCAGCGCCTCTGGCAATAGGCCCTCCAGCGAATATTTGAATTTTGGACCGATCGCTGATTACGCGGTGCGTTATCAACAGCCCGGAGCCTAAGCCGATAGCAGCTCCGACTCCGCCGTACCCTGATTCCGACCGATTTGGGCAGTGCCGCCAAATTTCGCGATGTGCCAACAACGTGCCTCTCGTCAGAGGTCGATAATGCCCGTTAAGGGCGATCGCACAAAGTCGCTGCGCTCCAGCCCGCTGCGCGGGAGCAAGAACCGAGAGACCGGGAGCCAACTGAGAGCAAAGCGCTGGCGGATTTGAGAGGTCCGTCCTGAGATCGAGGTGTTGTCAACCTCACTCAGGATGGAGTTCCCATGAGCGACATTACTACCACTGTCAGTCCGCTGCGTCAGCGCATGATCGAGGACATGGCTGGGCGCAAGCTCAACCCACACACGCAGCGTAGCCACATCCAAAGTTGCAAGCGGTTCGCCGCCTGGCTCAAACGCTCGCCCGATACGGCGACGGCCGACGAGGTCCGTCTGTTTCAGCTGTACCTCATCGAGAGCGGCATGAGCATCTGCAATCGCAATCGGATCATGACCGGGGTGCGGTTCCTTTTCCGCGTCACACTGCGTCGTCACGATCTGGCGGCCGAGGTCTGGCACATCAAGGAGCCGCAAAAGCTCCCGCCGGTGCTGAGCGCCGAGGAGGTCAAGCGTGTCCTGACCATGGCGACGAGCCTGAAGGCGCGGGTGATGCTAAGCCTTGCCTATGGTTGCGGTCTGCGGGCCAGCGAGGTGGTGCGGCTGCGAGGCGGCGACATCGACAGCGAGCAGATGATCATCCGCATCGTGCAGTCGAAGGGCCGCAAGGACCGGCATGTGATGCTGCCGGCGGAGGTTCTCGACCTTTTGCGGCAATGGTGGAAGGCGCGGCCGACCGGGCGTGGCGCCGGCGGCACGCCGGAACAGCGCTGGCTGTTTCCAGGTCGCGGTGATCATCAGCCTCTGACCACGCGTCAATTCGGCCGGCTGTTCAAGGAGGCCGCGAGAGCCGCGGGGCTGCGCAAGGCCGTCGCCCTGCATTCGCTTCGCCACAGCTTCGCGACTCATCTGCTCGAGCGTGGCACGGATATCCGGCTGATTCAGGCGTTGCTCGGACACGACAAGCTCGAGACGACGGCTCGCTACAGTCGCGTGGCGACCGGAATGATTGCCAAGATCGAGAGCCCACTCGATGCGATGAGCACGCCGCCCCGCAGACGCGCGAGGCGAGGCCAGGAGAAGCCTCCGGCGCCATAGCGCCGGCCACCATGGCTCGACCAGTTCTGGAGGTCGCGGACATTTTCCGCGACCACGGTCCTGCTTGGCGTGAAGCCAACCACGGGCATGTGAGCCTCGATCAGTTGAAGGTGATGAGTGCGATCGAGCGGTGTCGCACGGCGGCGCTCGGCGGCCATGTCGCGCGCTGCGAGAACGCGGCGTGCGGCCATACCGAGATCTCCTTCAACTCCTGCCGCAACCGGCATTGTCCGAAATGCCAGGCTGCGGCGTCACGCCAGTGGCTCGCCGACCGTGAAGCCGAGCTGTTGCCGGTGCCGTACTTCCACGTCGTGTACACGCTGCCGAGTGAACTGCGTGACATCGCCTATCAGAACAAGCGTGTGATCTACAACCTGCTGATGAAGGCGGCGGCCGAGACGACGCTCGCCATCGCCGCCGATCCCAAGCGCCTCGGCGCACGGATCGGTATCACCGCCGTGCTGCATACCTGGGGCTCGGCACTCACCCATCATCCGCACGTGCACATGATCGTGCCAGGTGGAGGGATCTCGTTCGACGGCGCACGATGGGTCGCCTCGCGCTCCGACTTTCTCGTCCACGTCAACGTGCTGGCGCGCCTGTTCCGCGGCAAGATGCTGGCGATGCTCATGGCTGCGCACGACGCCAATCAGCTCACGTTCTTCAACACCCATGCCGGGCTCGCCGACAAGAGGACGTTCAAGCGCTTCATCGCCCCGCTGCGGCGCATCAAGTGGGTCGTCTATTGCAAGGCGCCGTTCGCAGGGCCCGAGCAGGTGCTGCGCTATCTCTCCCGTTACACCCATCGCGTAGCCATCTCGAACCGCCGCCTCGTTGCAGCCGACGACGGCGCGATTGCGTTCCGCTGGAAGGACTATCGCGTTAGCGGCCCGGACCGGTGGAAGACGATGCGGCTTCACCCGCACGAGTTCATCAGGCGTTTCCTGATACACGTACTGCCCAAGGGCTTCCACCGCATCCGCCACTACGGGCTCTTCGCCAACTCCAACCGCGCCGAGAACATCGCGAGAGCCCGCGCACTCCTCAACATCGCTCCGCCGGCCGCCGCCCCGCAAGAGCAGCCGGATATCGCCACGGACACGCCACGTGTGCTGCCTTGCCCTTGCCCGCGCTGTGGCGGCCGCATGATCGTGATCGAGGTGTTCGCACGCGGCTGCGAGCCGAGGTGGCGTCCGATGCCGAGCAGGATCGACACATCATGAGCCAGACCGCCCTTGAGCGTCGCGATTTCCCCGATCCGATGCGCTGGCCCGACGCCGGCAACGATCCCTCACGACCCAGTCAACGCGGTCGACGTGCCGTACGCCCGTCGATCCGTTCCACGCGCTTGCCGAGATGCCCGTCACGCGCTTACAATCTTGCCAGAGTGCAAATCCGCCGGCCGCATCCCGTCGGTGTCACATCCACCGTCCAACTCGGCGCCGCCATCAAATCCCCATAGCGCCCGCTGCACCGCCAGTGCCAAACTTCCCGCGACTTCGTGCATTCGCGCTTTTTGGACGCCGGCCGCCGCAGTGCGTGGAAGCGTTCGTCACGCCGGCGTCCAAAAACCTGCAGAAAAGGCGGACATGACGAGGCAGCCCGAGCGAGTCCTGATTGACCCGGAACGGACATTGGCGACCTCCGAAGATATTTCATTCGACTTGCCCCAGCGCCTTCCATGTGACGGGTTTGGATAGCTAAAATGGCTTGTCCTGATCTCAGAGCGGTGGCCCGGAAGTCGGCGCTTAGATGTCCAGTCCAATGCAAACGCGGGAGGAGCGTATGTCGGGCGAAGAGAAGACTATCGTCGTAAATTCCAATCAGGTGGCCTGGAGAGATAACCCAACGTTACAGGGTGGAAAAATGGCTGTTTTGGCTGGCGATCCCACAAAAGCTGGACCAGTCGTAATGCGGTTCAAAATTCCGGCGAACACCAAGCATCAGCCGCACTTGCACCCCCATGCAGAGGTTGTGACTGTTCTGAGCGGAAGGATAGGCTACGGCGAAGGTGAGAAATTCGACGCGTCACGGGGCCAAATGGGAGAACCAGGCACCTTTGCTATGGTGCCTGCCAACCAGCCCCATTTCGTGTGGACAGAGGACGAAGATTCGGTCGTCCAAGTTCAATTCGTCGGACCCTTTGGCATTAAATTTATCAATCCGGCCGACGACCCGCGCAACAAATAGCAACGGCTCAACGGGCAGGTCTGCCGGACCCTGGGGATGTCCGTTGATCGAGGCAGACCGGAAGTAGCCGGATCAGGGTCAAAACGACGCGAAGACCCAAAGCGGGCATCGCGGCCGAACGGCGCGGTCGCAGAAACCATGAATTTTTTCGTAGCCCGATTGACAGTTCCTGTAACTGCGGCCCATATTTTGATCGGGTA
Organism: uncultured Alphaproteobacteria bacterium; assembly: GCA_963736075.1. Lineage (GTDB taxonomy): Bacteria > Pseudomonadota > Alphaproteobacteria > Rhizobiales > Xanthobacteraceae > Bradyrhizobium. Next base: position 269,829 of record CAVTNW010000006.1, read on the forward strand.
GATACAGCCCGCTGCTTGCGCCCCTCCCGGGGTACGGTGAATGTATCGAGCCGCTTCAGGCTCCCTTTGCCCGAGCGAACGGGTCAGCAATGCAAGCCCCTGACGTTTTCCGTTCGTTTATGCAGAGGTTCATCCCATGCGCGATTTCCGCGACGCCAAGGCTATGGCGCAAACGCTACGCGAAGCTCTAAACGCCAAATCTGTTTCCCTCCCCCACAGCGAGAGCCAGGAGCTAATTGCCAAAGTCCTTGGCTTTCGAGACTGGAACGTATTGGCCGCAAAGATTCAGGCGAGCCAGCCGACCGCCACTGAGTCCGGCGCGTTGGTGCCAGCTACTATTCTGCCCTCTGTTTCAGCCGGAGCGGGAATCCCCATTTTTCCTATGCGGGATCTCGTGCTGTTTCCGCAGATGATCTTGCCGATCTTCGTGGGGCGCGACAAAACCCGGCGCGCAGTGGAGTGCGCCATGGCAGGCGATCGCCGCGTCCTCGTGGTCGCCCAGAGGCGTGGCATCGACAATGATCCCAGCACCCTTGAATCCCTCTATCCAGTGGGTGTCACAGCGAGCGTGATAAATCGCCAGACACAGGTGGACATGAACGCTGGCCGACCTACAAACTAACGAGGCTCCGCCTCAGACCGACGAGGCGTGTTAGAAAGTGGCTCCGATCGCCGGTTCATGACGAGCGTTGGTAGAACCAAGCCCAAGTAGGACCGATGAACGGCCTAAACGCCTTCGAGAGGCAATACCGCACGATCGGAGCCAGGGTCATGGTAGCACAGAGCGTTGCCGATATCCTCAGCAATCACGTGACGCTTTCGGTCGAGGGGATCGACCGGATGTACCTTAACGTCTATGTGCCCAAGTTGCAGCACGAGCAAGGGATTGCATGGTTTTTCCGCGAGCATCGCGGGCTACCTGTGCCATCTGGGGCGGTGATGAGCCCGATGAGCCGCAGCTTCGTCGCGAAGCTGGAAAACTACGCCGCCCAACGCGAGGTTCCTCTGCTTCAGTTTCGCAAGGGCCAGCGCAAGGACGACGTGATGGCGGAGCATCTGCGCGAATTCCGACACGAGGAAGGCGTGGTCTTTATCGGCAAGGCGCAAGAGAAGACGCCGGTATTCCGCACCGAGAAGCGCAAGAACCCGAAGACCGGGCGGCCCTACGCCTGGATGGTGCGCTCGACCGCGATGGTCAATCACTATTACGTCTATGCGGTCGACCGCGATTTCGGGCCGATCTTCATCAAATTCTGCAGCTACTTTCCCTTCAATGCCAAGCTGTGCCTGAACGGCCACGAATACGCCAAACGCCAGCTCGCCAAGGAAGGCATTGTGTTCGAGGCGCTCGACAACGGCGTGCTGAGCTGCGCCAACCCCCAACGGCTGCAGAAGATCTGCGACGGGCTCTCGGCACAAAAGATCGATGCCCTGCTGCGCAAGTGGCTGCGCTTGTTGCCCCATCCCTTCACCGGGGCCGATCGCCAAGCCGGTTACCGCTACGACATCTCAATTCTGCAGGCCGAGTTCTCATTGACCCAGGTACTCGATCGCCCGCTGCACGGCCGCCTGTTCTTCGAACAGGTGATCCGCGAGAACCTCGATCTGGGTCGCCCGCAAGAAGTCCAACTGATCTTCAATCGCAAGATCACCCGCAAGACGCCCGGGCGGTTTCGGACCCGCGTCGTGACACAGGACGTAACGCCGTCCTTGAACGTCTATTACAAAAACACGCGGATCAAGCAGTACCACAAGGAAAATCGCGCCTTACGCACCGAGACCACGATCAACAACAGCTACGATTTCGGCATCGGTAAGCGTCTATGCAATCTGCCGAAGCTGCGCGAAGTCGGTTTTGCGGCCAATCGCCGCCTGCTTGATCTCGAGCACATCAGCCATGATTGCATCCTGGCTGAAGATGCCTTTCAGGCCATCAACGGCCCGGTCGCGGAGGGGCGCCAACGGGCCTCGGGCTTGCGCTTTGCCGATCCGCGTGTCCAAGCACTGCTGCACACTATCATCCTGTTCCGCCAGCTGGCACAAGGCTTCCGCGCAAACGATCTGCGCCAGCATCTGGCGGCCCTGTCAGGCCGCGATCCGGAATCGATCTCTCAAGCCGCCGTCACCTACCAACTGCGCCGCCTGCGTCTGCACGGCTTGATCGAGCGCGAGCCCGGCAGCTTCCGCTATCGCGTCACCCAATTCGGCTTGCGCACGGCGCTGTTCTTCACCCGCGCCTACAATCGACTGCTGCGTCCGGGATTGGCCGCAGCCCTTCCCAACCTCCACGCCACCAATGCGACCCTAAAGCCAACTTTCGACAAACTCGACCACCAGATCAGCGCTTTGATCAACCAAGAAAAACTCGCCGCTTGAAACTTGACACATTTAGCTCAAGTGTCTTTCGATAAGCTGAGCTAGACGAGCGTCAGAGCGTCGATTGGCGCAACAATCAAAAAAGATTTGCACGGCGTACCAATACGCAGCGGGCGCTGATCGTTCATGAACGATCGGCGCCCTCGCGCCCGAATAAAGTGTCCGACGGGCTTCATCCTAAGCAATTATTGCGACTTCTCTTTTTGGCACGAAACGTAAGTCCCGGAACGGAGAGGTTATTTCCGAAGCTGGTGGTACACCGGCTGCGCCATCAGCCGACCGGCCACCGCCGCCCTTGACCCCGAGCTGACATCAGGACGCCGCGTCTGCCAGCCAATCGTTTGCCGTTTATCTCTTGCGGCTGAAAGGCAAAATGTTAGCTTTACGCACTTCGACTGCATGACCGTAAAGCTATCGCTTCGACACGACGGCGGAGGAGAGCAAATGCAGCGCCGACTTGCGGCGATTTTGGCTACGGACGTGGTTGGCTACAGCCGATTGATGGGCGCTGATGAGGTCGGCACGCTCACATCGCTGAAGTCGCACCGCCGGGAACTGATCAACTCGGCGATCTCGGAATACCGCGGCCGCATCGTCAAAACCACCGGCGACGGCATGCTTCTCGAATTCGCCAGCGTCGTCGACGCGGTTGCGTTTGCCGTTACGGTTCAACGCGCGATGCTGAGGCGCAACGCGTCCATCCCCGACGACAAGCGGATCGTGTTCCGGATCGGGATCAATGTTGGCGACGTCATCATCGACGGTGACGATATATTCGGCGACGGCGTCAACATCGCCGCTCGGCTCGAAGCACTGTGCGAACCCGGCGGCGTCTGCATCTCGCGCGCGGCCAACGAGCAAGTCAGAGACAAACTATCGCTCTGCTTCGCCGATCTCGGCGAGCAGACGGTGAAGAACATCGCGCGCGCAGTGGGAGTTTACGGACTTGCGGCCAAAGACATCATGTCTCTGCCCGACGGTGCAACGTTGGGGACACCGGAGCCGGCGCGAAAGATTGCCGCCGACGAGCAGGAGATGCACTTCTGTCAAACTAGGGATGGCGTGCAGCTCGCCCATGCCAAGACCGGCCAGGGTCCACCGATTGTCAAGACCGGCAACTGGATGACGCATCTGATGCGTGTCGGATGGGGGCAGGAAAATCCGGCGTTTCGCCAGATGTTCACCTCGCAATTCATTCCCGGTGCCACCAAGGAACAGGCTGACTGGTTCAACGAGTTACAGCGGATTTCGGCCTCGCCCGAGGATGCCGTCCGCAATTCGATGGCAAATGGCGAAACCGACGTGACGGCGCTGCTCGGCAAGGTCAGCGTACCGACGCTGGTGATGCATTCGCGTCACGACGCAAGGGTGCCCTTTGAATCGGGACGGCGGCTGGCCGCAGGCATTCCCGGCGCCCGCTTCGTTCCGCTGGAGAGTCGCAATCACCTGATCCTAGAAGACGAGCCGGCATTCCCGCGCTTCCTTGAGGAAATTAAATCGTTCCTGGAGCCAAAAATCGCCGCACGATGAGCAGTCTGGACATAGGCCGGCGATGTGCGGGCGCCGAGCCCACAACGTCTCATTGATCTCAACTGGGGCGACCTCACAGCGAACTTGGTTTCACGCTGCACAACATGCCAGCAGCCCACGTCCGTAATGGGTCAAGGGCTGCTGTGGCCGGTCGGTTGATGGCGCAGCCGGTGTACCCCCAGCTTCGGAAATAACCCCTCCGTTCGGGGACTTACGTTCCGTGCCAAAAGCGGACTCGAGCGCAACTGTCGGAACGCAGGCCTTCCATTCAACAATCTCGTCGGCTCAGAAGCGAGTCTAGCACCAACTGCGAAGCAGCATAACGTGTTATGCTATCGGCCTTTGGCTGTCTTTTCCGCGCGTGGGAGGCGAGCATGGGCTTTGCTGAATATTCGAACTATGACGGTCTCGGGCTTGCCGAGCTGGTGAAGAAGAAAGAGATTGAGCCCGCAGAGCTCGTCGAGGCAGCATTTGAGCGAATCGAGCGGCACAATCCGCAGCTCAACGCCGTCGTCTTTAAGGCCTTTGAGGAAGCGAGCGCAATGGCGAAGGCGAACCTCTCCGGTCCTTTCGCCGGTGTACCAATGCTTCTCAAGGACATCCTCGGATCCAAGAAGGGCTGGCCAAACCGGAACGGCTCCCGCTTCGTGCCGGCGGTACCTTCGCCCTTCGATTCCACGTTGGTATTACGATTTCAGGCCGCGGGTCTCATTCCGGTCGGCAAGACCAACGTGCCGGAATTTGGCGCGCTTCCGTTCACGGAGCCAAAGCTTTACGGCCCCGCACGCAATCCCTGGAATCTTAGTCATTCCACTGGAGGCTCCTCCGGCGGATCGGCGGCCGCTGTGGCAGCCGGAATTGTTCCGCTCGCGCACGCCAATGATGGCGGCGGTTCGATCCGCGTGCCCGCCTCGTGTTGCGGTCTGGTCGGCCTCAAGCCAACGCGCGGGCGCAATCCGCTAGGTCCCGTGATCGGTGACGTCATGGGCGGCCTCGTCGCCGAGCACGTGGTGAGCCGTAGCGTCCGCGACACGGCGGGTGTGCTTGACGCCACTGCCGGTTCAGAGATCGGCGATCCTTACGTTGCTCCGCCTCCCCCGGGCCCATATCTTGAAGCCACCAAAAGGGAGCCCAAGGGGCTTCGCATAGCGTTCACGACAAGTGCGCTCGATAGCGAAATTGATCCCGAATGCAAGGCGGCTAGCGAAGCCACGGCAAAGCTTTGCGCGAAACTCGGGCATCACGTCGAGGAAGGTAGGCCGCAGCTATCCGTAGATGAAACAGCCAACCTCCGCACCAATTTCATCGTGATCTGGGCGGCAGGTCTCGCAATGGTGGTCGAATCTTTTGCGAACCGGCTGGGCAAGACGCCCGCACGCGAGGACTTCGAGGGTCTGACGTGGGGCTTCTATCAATTCGGCAAGACCATTACTGCGGCGCAATACCAACTTTGCTGGACGAGCTTGCAGGCCAGTTCACGACAAGTCGCGAGATGGCAACAGCACTACGACGTCTGGATCACACCTGTGCTTCGGCGACCGCCACTGGAAATTGGTTCGCTCAACCTCGACGAGACCGACGTCATGAGGGGCCTTGCGCCGATCTTGGACTATGTTCCTTTCACGAGCCTGCAAAACGTTACCGGCCAGCCGGCCATCAGCCTGCCACTCGCCTGGTCGAAGTCGGGCTTGCCAATCGGCATACAATTTGTCGGTCGCTTCGGCGAAGAGCACTTGCTGCTCCAGCTTGCGGCCCAAATCGAGAGGACTGAGCCATGGAGCAAGAAGCGACCGCCGGTTTACGGCTAACGAAGGAAGAAGCTAACGACCCGATTTAGTGAGGTCTGCTCCGGGCTAAAAGCGGAAAGCAGAGCAATATCCTTAGCCGCTGCGCGATGGGATTTCGTACCGCTGGAAAAGCTTCATCATGCGGGCACCATGCTGACCGCCGCCAATTCAGAAACATATCGGTTCTGACCCAACCGCTGCGCCGCCGCCAGCTGACCATCGCTGTCCTTGACCCGGAGCGGACTATCTACCCCGGGGATTACTCAAATCGTGACAAAACTCTGCGATAAGCGCGGCCACTGCATCGGGCGATTCCAACATCGACAAATGCCCCGTAGCTGGCAGTACGCACATCACGGCCTGCGGAATGCGGTCGAGCAAATCCGACTGCAACCGAATAGATCAGCTGAGCCACTTTGCCTCTCATGGAGTGGCCACAAGCACATAACGCCGCAGTTTCAGCGCAGCGATTACTCCCTCCGCGCCAGCCGCGAGATCGGTCAGACCATAGCCCTCAGCGGGCGCGTCGTTCGTATTTGACGCCGCTCAGTGGAATTGATGATTGCAGTCGCCTGCCGCGCATGGGTCTTGGGTTATCTTTGAAAGCGTTTGCGCATGTCGCATGACCTCAGGCGCCTCCAGCGGTCCGCCATGGCCCATATAAAAACGTTTATGACCCTCCTTTACCATGCGCGCCAGCTCGAGGGCGACAGTCTGCGGGTTATCCTCGAACGGAGGACGGATTGCACGCTCGGTGAGCGCGATGCCGCCGATCAGAATGCCCGATGCAACTAAATCGCCGACCAGGACGTCTTGCGATGATAGCTCAACGGCTATGGAGCCGGGGGTATGACCGGCCGTGTGACGAACGAGTCCGTCGACGCCAAAGTCCAGCAGGCTCATAGAGTCCCCATTTTTTATCATGATATCGGGCTCGAATCCCTCGTAGGGCTCGTGTGGAAACGGCGTTCTCAGAAAAAGCCTGCCGATCCAACTTGTTGGGCAAAACGTCATCGGTTTCTTGCGACTGTAAAACTCGGCATCGCCGAGGTGCGCCAGAATGGGAGCTCCCGACAACTGACGCAAGCGCGCGGCGCTACCCGCATGATCGGTGTGCGCGTGGGTAATAATGATCAACCTTATGTCATTGAAGGACAGGCCGTGCCGGGCGAGCTCGCGAGCAATCTTGCGCGCGGATCCAGGTATACCCGCGTCGACAAGCACGCAGCCCGCGTCACTTTTGATGAGGTGCGCGTTCACGATTTTCATGGGCAGAATAGGGATACGAATGATCTCGGCGGCAGACATGGAGGGGATCCTCTATGGTTCATCAATCGGGTTCCAGCTGATCGTCAGCGGACCGATCCTGTCGCGACGTCCTTTCTCAAGGACGCCCAGCGAAGCTCGACGAGCCCGACCGGTTTCGTCAGCTTCCATCCGCGCTCCGGATCCGCTCACTGACGGTGCCTGCTCGCACCGCCTGTGAATCATGGGTCTGACCATTCGGAAGCATTCAGCCTTAAGCGGCCGAGGTGGCCGCGAGGCCAATAATATCGGCGACCTCACCGGGATGCGCCATGAACACAGCGTGGCTTGCGGCCACGGTTCGAACCGTGGCGCCCATCCGTTTTGCCATGAGCCCCTGGGCTGGCGGCGGGATCATCTGATCTTCGGTACACTGCAGATACCAGGAAGGAAGGGTCTTCCAGGCCGGCACGCCGCACTTGGCAGCGAAGCTCGCGACTGCAAGCGGCTTCTGCACGACTGCCATGATTCCTGCCTCCTTATCGGTGGCATCCGCGGCGAAGGCACTGTGGAAACGTGAGCGGTTGATCCACAGAAAACCTTGTTCATCGGGCTCGACCGCGGAAGCTCCGGCCGGCGCTGGTCCTTGTTGGCTGAGGGAGGCGAGACTCTCGCCCTCATCAAGACCAAACGCCGTGATGTAGACGAGTGCTTTTACGTTGGGGACGTCGACACCTGCTGCGGTAATGACTGCCCCGCCATATGAGTGCCCCACCAGAATTGTCGGCGATTTAATCGTAGCGAGAAGCCGGCGCGTTACTGCGACGTCGTCCTCAAGTGACGTCAGCGGGATTTGAGCAGCGTTAACGCGCAATCCCTTTGCCTCAAGCAGTGGTATCACTTTCGCCCAGCATGAGCCGTCGGCCCATGCACCATGTACCAACAAGACGTTGAGTTTCTCAGACATAGCCACTTCCTTTGCTTTCTTGAAACGTTGGCTTCTCGAAACGGCAGCGAGCATCGAGCGTTTTCGATGCTCGCCTATGTTTGGCGTAGTGACGAACGACCCAAAACAAGTGCCGCCGCGTAACCATCGCTCCCGTCGCCATCAGGCCGCCGCCCAGCCTGCGCGGCTTGGAAGCCGACGATTAGTTGGCGGCCGCCTTCCGGGACACGCCGTGCGCGGTCCTTTCGATCAAAGCTGCGACGATCTTGGGATGCGAAAGGAACACAGCATGGCTGGACGCCACTTCAGAGATTCTCGCATGCGCTCGCTCAGCCATCTGACGTTGCGCTACGGGTGGGATCATCTTGTCTTCGACCGCAACATCATGACCATCCTTTTTCAGAATGTCGTAGACGGCTTTCCAGCCCGAACCATCCACGAACGCGCCGTGGACAAGGACAACATTCTTGATCGGTTCGGCTGAGGCAGCACCGGACACGCCATGGGCGAGAGCGGCAGCTGCGACCGAAGCGGTGACGCGTTTCATGGCTGCTTCCTTCCTGTTCTTGCTGGAGAGCCAGCGTTGGGGCCAAACTCCCCGACCGGGACCGGACGGACCGGACAGAAACGGCTGATCAAGGCGTGCCGCTTGGGGAGTGCGAGTTCCCTCAGACGGCTTGTTTTTGATATCCCGGCGCACTTCAAGGGAACAGTTTAGTGATGTAAATCGCCGTTAATAGCCGCAAGGCGAACGCTCACGCCACCCTGGTGCGGACTCTCGGCTCGCTCTCGCTGATTTGACCAAACGACGACTTGGATCGTCGCCGCCGAGTCGGCGCATGATGCAGGGAGGCAAAATAGGCTGTCGCGATGCTTTTTGAGCTCAGCTGATCAACTTCGCGCCGCAACGGCCCATTCATCGATCAAGGATTTGGCCCGCTTGAGCTTACGGGCATGAAAGCCCTCGGTGAACTTCGCATAGACCGCCTTCAATAGATCGTGGGCTTCCGGAGCACGACCTTGCGCGCTCCGCAATAAGCTAAAGCTCATTGCGGTACGTAGCTCCCAAGATAGAGCCTGTTGACGGCGCGCCAGATCCAAGGATCGCTCGAAAAGATGCTCTGCTTTCTTCTCATCTCGCTTGTTTGGCAGCAAAACGATCATCGCCTTGATCCGCAGGGCTTCCGGCAACAACCAGAGCACGTCGTTGCGCTCGATCCGCTGCAACGTCTCATCGATTGCTGCCATGCTATCTTCGAGATAACCGGCCTCCCCCAAAACCTCGGCAAGACGGCTGAGGAACCGCGTGTAGTGGTGCTCGTACTGGGCTTTCCTCAAGCCTTCGAGAGAGGCCTGAAGCAGTTGCACGCCGCTGTCAGGATTTCCCCGATCGGCCTGAAGCCATCCTTCGAATCCCAGGCCACAAGCAAAGTAGCTGTCCAGGCCGTTTTTTCCGGCATGGTCCTTCAGCTCAGCAATCGAGCGTTCGGCGGCGTCAAAATCCCCGAGCCTGAGGGAAATATGACATCCGGCCCACGTCAGCGCATGCGACAATGAGACGGCATGGCCATGCGCGCGTGCATTACTCACAACATCTCTGGCTGTTCGAGCCGATTGATCGAAGAGGCCTTGCGTCCAGAGCACATTGGTAACGATGCTATCGGCCCATATTGAGTAGTCGACGCCGGAGCGTACAATATACTCCTGCCTCTCGATCGGCGTCACACCACGATGCACCCGCTGGGCATGGACGAGCGCCTCGGAGTTTTGACCAAGATAGAAAAGCGAAGCGGCAAGCACGCAGTTCGCCATCGAAACGGAGCGAGGATTTCCTGTGGTCCTGGCGATCGATTCGGCCTGGCGACCGCAAGCAAGTCCACCGTTGAAGTTTTCAACCAGATTGTAAAACCGAGCCAGACAGTTGAGAGCCTGCAACTGATAGTCGTGGTCCTGAAAGCGTTCGGCAAGCCGGATAGCAATCGTAAGTGCCTCGCGCGCCCGACCGCTCATGCCTTGTGAGAACATGAGTGAAATGCCGAAAGCAGTCTGGAGCTGCATCTCTCGGCGTGTACCCCTGTCGCTGACCTCGAGAAAGTCGATGGCCTTCTTCATCCAACCCTGACATTCGTTCAACAGCGACATTTCGAGCCAGATCGGCACCGAGGCCGCAGCCAACGTCACCGCAATCGAACAATCACCCGCCGGCACGAATGCCCAGTTCAGCGCCGCACGAATATTGGCAATCTCGCTCTTATACGCAAAAACCTTATCGTCGGCTGAATCGCCTATCGCTTCCAACAAGTCCCGGTAGTAGGCCGCGTGCCGGCGCGCGATGGCATCATATTCGCCGCTTTCCGTCAGCTTTGTGAGAGCATAGGCGTGTGTCGTGTCGAGCAGGCGATAGGAAGCTTTTTCCTGCAATACGTGAGCGACCACCAGCGACTTCGAAACCAGGTTCGCGATACAATCCTCAACACTCGACTCAGCCACGTCCGCGCCCGCGGCAACTGCCGACGCGCTCTCCATCGTAAAAGCACCGGGGAAAACGGCCAGACGACGCAAGACCGCCTGCTCGATGTGGGGAAGAAACTCATAGCTCCAGTCCAGTAATGCGCGCAGGGTTTGGTGCCGCGGTAGCGCTGTACGTCTCCCTCGATTGAGCAGGCTAAACCGGTCATCCAAACGAGCCGCGAGCTCTTGGAGCGTGAAAGTGTCAACCCGGGCCGCCACCATTTCGATCGCGAGTGGAATCCCATCCAGCTTGCGGCAAATTTCTGCGACAATAGGCGCATTACGATCGGTTAATTCGAAGTCATCAAGGCATGCGGCCGCACGGCGGACAAAGAGTTGCACGGCTGAGAACTTGAGCGACTCGGCGGCTCCGATCACGTCGAGACCGGGGGGACTCTCCAGTGGCGTCAAACGCTGCACATGCTCGCCCTCGACACGAAGCGGTTCGCGACTGGTTGCCAATATGTGGACGCCGGGAGCTCCGGCCAAAACTTGCTCTGTCAAGGCAGCCGCCGCCTCGATAACGTGATCGCAGCTATCGAGCACGAGCAGCATGCTCTTGTCCTTGAAGTGTGCGATCAACGCGGGAAGCGGGTTAGCGGAGGTCACCGCCAAACCGACCTCGGAGGCAAGCGTGCCAGGCACAAGCTGGGGATCGGCAAGGGGCGCCAAATCGACGAAGTGAACTGAATTCTTGTAAGCCTGCATCAAATTCTCGGCTACGGACATGGCAACCCTCGTCTTGCCGATACCGCCGATGCCGACGACCGTAATGCAACGGCGTCTCGGAATTTGAGCCGTGATCGAATCGATCACGCCTGTGCGGCCCACCACGGCTCCGGGGAGCGATGGTAGATGGTGTATCGATTCCGCAACAATCGGGGGCGGCGCTGCGATCGCTTCTGAATGCGCTATGTCAGCCACGAAACGATAACCCCGGCCAGGCACATTGACGATGTAGCGGCTGCCTTCCTCACCATCGTCCAGCGTCTTCCGCAGCGTCGCAATGTGAACTCTGAGATTACCCTCCCCGACGAAGATACCAGGCCAGACGCGATCAATTAATTCGTCCTTGCTCACCAGCTCTCCAGAGCGCTCCAGGAGTACGGCGAGAATATCGAGTGAGCGGCTCCCCAAGCGAACGGGCTTGCCGTCCTTGAGCAACAGTTGCTGCGCAACGTGCAGACGGAACGGACCGAACGAAATTGCATCGCGTTGCAGAGCAGCCTTTGAATCAGGCCTGCTGCCGGTGCCAACCGGGGTTGGTGTTTGTTTGCGGTCCAAAATCAACTTCCTGTTACTTTTTGACTTTGAGGCGCATGGGTTTCCAAACACTTCACTGACGCGGTGCAGCGGAAGGACATAGGCCCCGCGCGCTGCTTTAACAGCGTTTAACAGGGATTCACAATGTGAAACGGTGCCTTGGGTACATTACGATGTACCAACAACAAACAGAAGCAGAAGCAGGGCTCAGAACCTTCAAGGGCCGACGTTCTTGAATTCCGCTATCGATCCCGCGTCGCGTGACTCCAGCCAAGGAGCAGATCACATGCATACCACCACGACGAAAGACGGCACGCAGCCCAATTACGAGGATTGGGGCAAGGGTGAGCCTATCGTTTTCTTCCACGGTTGGCCGCTCAGTTTCGGCGACCGGTACGCGCGAACGCCTTTCATTCTGGGGCACGGCTCGAGGACCATCGGCGCATGCACCTTGCGGGTGCCGGCGGCCGGACGACGATGAGACCTCACTCGGAAAGTCACCGGCATGGGCAGCAATGGTTATACGGCGGGTCAAACTGCGTTGCTTTTTGTGGATCCTTATAACGATTTCCTGTCAGAAGGCGGCAAGTTGTGGCCTTACATTCGAGAGGTTGCAGCAGAAGTGCACCTGCTCGACAACCTTCGGGCCATTACTGTTGCAATTCGCGGTGTTGGAATTAAGATTTTCATGGTACCGCATCATCGTTGGGAGCCTGACGATTTTAAAACCTGGGATTTTCCGAATCCCTACCAACTTAAGGCGGCCGATCGGCAAACGTTCGCCAAAGGCAGTTGGGGCAGCGAATGGGCTTCAGGCTTTGCACCCCAGCCGGGCGACGTGGTCGTCAAGGAGCACTGGGGCTCAAGCGGTTTTGCTAATACCGATCTCGACCTGCAGCTAAAGCAGCACGGGATTCGCAAGGTCATCGTTATTGGCCTGCTTGCCAACACTTGCATTGAAGCGACTGGCAGGTCAGCAGCAGAACTCGGTTACCACGTTACCCTCGTAAAAGACGCAACCGCGGCATTCAGCAAAGACAGGATGCACGCGGCGCATGATTTGAACGGTCCAACGTATGCGCACGCTGTGCTCACCACGGCCGAATTGATATCAGTCCTGTCGTCGAGATCATCGCCAACGTTATAGCTGTGAATTCAATCGGGCGGTCGGCTAGTCACCCAACGCAACGGGTCAAGAACTAATTTTTTTCGAAAGGCCGCTTCCGAGGTCTGAAATCGGGCGGAGCACGCCCGCTCCGCCCAGGTATTTCAGACGTCAACTTGTTCCTCTACCCACCTGGCTTGATCCGCTGCCGGGCGCCCATGACCCTATGCAGCCGATCGGCGTGTTCGGACCGAGCATCCGCTTACGACCTCCAGGATCATCGCTTATGGCCTTGAGCTATCACCCGCCCCACAACCAATCTTGATGGTGCGGTCCGGCCGACGGCTGCTATAAGCGTCGCCAATGATGGCGCGACGCCAAGCGTCGATACTGGGAGCGACCAACGCCTTGTCCGTCACCAATCAGGCCGGGCCTGTCAGAACGGCCTTTGTATTGGCGGGAGGAGGCAGCTTCGGCGCCATTCAGGTGGGCATGATGCATTCGCTTGCCGCCCACGGCATTTCGGCGGACATGGTGGTTGGATCCAGCGTCGGCGCGCTGAACGGCGCCTACTATGCCGGCGATCCCACGCTGAAGGGAATTCTGCAACTGGAGACCATCTGGCGCGGATTGCATCGCCGCGATGTGTTCCCCCTCACCTGGCGGACGCTGCTGGGATTTATCAGGCGCCGGGATTTCCTGATCCCGCACGACGGCATCGAAAAGCTGATCGACGACCACCTGCCCTACCGCAATCTGCAGGATGCCAAGCTGCCGGTCCATATCGTGGCCACCGATATGGTTACCGGCGACAGCGTCGTGATGTCGGAGGGTTCCGCCGCGCAGGCGATTGTTGCTTCCACCGCGATTCCCGGGGCCTTTGCGCCGGTTCGCTACAAGGACGGCTATCTGGCCGACGGCGCGATCTCTTCCAACACGCCGGTCAGGATCGCCGTCGCGTTGGGGGCGCGGCGCCTGATCATTCTGCCGACAGGTTACGCCTGCGCAACGCATAAGCCGCCGAGCGGCGCGCTCGCCAACGCGCTGCACGCGCTCACGCTTCTGATCGCGCGACAATTGGTCAGCGAGTTGGAAGGCCTCGCCGCCGATATCGACTTTTTCGTGGTTCCGCCGCTCTGTCCGTTGGTCGGATCGCCCTACGATTTCACGCGGTCCGCCGACCATATCCAGCGCGCCATCCAGAGCACCGATGCCTGGCTGGCGCAGGATGGCCTCCAGCGCAGCGGGATCCCAGCGGAAATGCGCCCGCACAGCCACTAGATGAGCGATTCATTCAGGCCACGATCGTTGGCCTCTCGCTCCCTCTCCCGCTCCCGGACGAAGCTTCGCTTCGCCTAGGCGGGGGAGGGTTGGGGTGGGGGTGCTTCAGCATCCGCCTTCGCCAAAGGCTTCGGCGGATAGGTAGAGACCGCCCGCGTTGGCCCCCACCCCAACCCTCCCCCGCGCGAAAGAGCGCGGGAGAGGGAGCGCAGATCGCAAGCGTGTATGATCAGAACTTCGATAACGCTGGTCTAAGCCAGCTTGCGCTGCACTGCAAACGAAGGCGCGGCTTGGTGGTGTTCCCGGTCAAGGGGTGGATTGATCTGCCGCCAGCTGATTCGCTAACGTCGCCCGCGATGCGCTGTCATATCCGTGACCTTTGCCAGGGATATCGTGTACAGCCATGTCGTGGCCGTTCGTGGAGGCCGCGACCGACAAAAGTGACTGCGGCAACATTCGCCTGAGGGGTCCCATGGAAACATTGCTGCTGCCGTTTTCGCCGCGTTTCATCGTGCTGACGATTTGCGCCGTGGTCACGGCGTTGCTGCTCGGCCTCGGCATCCTCGATCACAAGGTGTTCGATCTGGTGCTGATACCGCTGCTCATTTTCGGCGCCCTGACCCTGCTCGGGATCCGCGACCTGATGCAACAGAACCATGCGGTGCTGCGCAACTATCCGATCGCGGCGCATCTGCGCTTCCTGCTGGAAGAGATCCGGCCGGAGATGCGGCAATACTTTTTCGAGAGCGAAAAGGACGGCATGCCGTTTTCCCGCGACACCCGCGCCGTCGTCTATCAGCGCGCCAAGATGGTGCTCGACAAGCGGCCGTTCGGCACCCAGGAAGACGTCTACCGCGAGGGCTATGAATGGATGCACCATTCGGTGGCGCCCAAGGTTCATTCCGGCGAAAAATTCCGCATCACCATCGGCGGCCCGGATTGCACCAGGCCGTATTCGGCCTCGGTCTTCAACATCTCGGCGATGAGCTTTGGCGCGCTGAGCCCGAACGCGGTGCGGGCGCTGAACGCCGGCGCCAAGAAAGGCGGCTTCGCGCATGATACCGGCGAGGGCGGCGTCAGTCCCTATCACCGGGAGAACGGCGGCGACCTGATCTGGGAGGTCGGTTCCGGCTATTTCGGCTGCCGCCACCGCGACGGCACCTTCGATCCGGAAGAATTCCAGCGGGTCGCCGGCGCCGATCAGATCAAGATGGTGGAACTCAAGATCAGCCAGGGGGCCAAGCCCGGCCATGGCGGCGTGCTGCCGGCGGCCAAGGTCTCGGCGGAGATTTCCAAGATCAGGGGCGTGGCGATGGACGAGGATTGCATCTCGCCGGCGTCGCACCGGGCGTTCTCGACGCCGCTGGAAATGATGGCCTTCATCGCCGAGATGCGGCGGCGGTCCGGCGGCAAGCCGGCCGGGTTCAAGCTCTGCATCGGCCATCCCTGGGAATTCCTGGCCATCTGCAAGGCCATGCTGCAGACCGGAATCTACCCCGACTTCATCGTGGTCGATGGCAATGAAGGCGGCACCGGCGCAGCGCCTTTGGAATTCATGGACCATCTGGGCATGCCGATGCGCGAGGGCGTCAATTTCGTTCACAACGCGCTGATCGGCATTAATGCGCGCGATCGCATCCGCCTTGGCGCCTCCGGCAAGATCGCCACCGCCTTCGACATGGCGCGGGCGATGGCGATCGGCGCCGACTGGTGCAATTCGGCGCGCGGCTTCATGTTCGCGCTCGGCTGCATCCAATCGCTGTCCTGCCATACCGACCGATGCCCGACCGGCGTCACCACGCAGGACCCGACCCGCAATCGCGCGCTGGTGGTGCCGCACAAGATCGACCGGGTCTACAACTATCACCACGCCACCCTGCACGCGTTGGCCGAACTTCTGGCCGCCGCCGGGCTCGAACACCCCAAGGAATTGCGGCCGATCCATTTTTCGCAGCGGAAGTCCACCACCGAGGTGCTGTCTTTCGCCAGACTCTATCCATCGCTCCGGCCGGGCGAACTGATCGAGGGCACCAGCGATCCCCGCTTCCGCGAGGCCTGGGCGATGGCGCGGGCGGACACCTTTGCGGCGGTGGGCATTTAAGGGTGATCCGTCGCCAAGCTTGCCTTCACGTTCCGATTATCGCTTTCTAATCTCTGCGCTCCTGTCGGGTGAGATCACGTATTGGAGGCTCAAGGGCGCGTAAGCGGACCGGGCGATGCGTGCGCCCGACGGGCACCGTTTTCGATCCGGGTACAACTCTTTACTGTCGCCCAACATTACTCACTGTGCGGGCACCTGCCGCGTCCGTTCAAGCTCCCCCTGCTCCTCGGGCGTTGGCGTGAGCCCGCTGCGGATAGTTTCGTAGGCCCACCAGCGGCCGTCTTTTGGCATGCTCGCCCGCCGCAACGGCTCGGCCTCTGTGAAGATGAACCGCCGTCTGAAGGCCAAGGGGCTCTCCGCCAGCATGAACCCCTTCATGCGTTCGTGGCCCATGAACCACGGCCGCTCCAGGAAGCGCTTTGGTTGGTTCGTCCATGCCGGCGGAGCGCCAAGATTCCATCGGAGCGCGAGGTGTTCTCCGACGGCTCCCAGAAGCGCGTTCATCTTGCAATCGTCTGCGAACCCTGGATCCTCAGCGATGCGGCACACCCGCGATTGTTGGGTTGGGTCCCCGTAGAAGTCGTCGAGGAAGCCCGCCATGCAAAATCTGAGCTTTTCGCCTTTACGGACGAGTTGCAGGACCTGTGCCAGCGTACCAGGTCGGATCAGGCTCACTTTCGGCTCTTCGGTAGGCATCCAGCAAGGTCCCGATCTTGGCTTTGATGCGCGGGCTCAGTTCTGGAACTGCGATTCCGGGCAGGTTAGGATAGCACTCGTTAAGCAGGTCGGCGAGCTGCTGCTCGCTGCAGAGCTTTGTCACCTTCATGAGCCCGACCGCGTCGTTGAGGTCGCTCTCAGCCTTGTCCGTGTCTTCGACCACACGGTTGGCAAGAATCTTCATGGCTAGCATATAAGCCGGCGTGGGCAGGTGGACCCGCAAACCGATCATGGAGTTCGGGGCGCGGGGATATTCGCCAGCCAGAATTAGATTCGGCTGGGGATCCCCTGGAGGCGGAGCCATGCGTTTAACTCCCTCGTTGATCCAGTCGCGGGGTAGCCCTAGACGAGCGGCAACCGCGTCCGCGATCTCACGCACGGCCTTTCCCCCGACCAGAAATACGGCGTCGACATCGCCCGAGGCGTTCCGAATGTCGCTCGCGAGGATCAGGCAGGACCCGCCGTAGACCGCGATCTCGACGGTCATGCCACGGTCAGCCGCCAGCATGCCCATCTCGTCAAACGCCCGCTCGATGATCGCCTTGGTCAGTTCGGTCTGCATGCCCGTGCTCTCCCCTCGAGCTTCCCAGCAGTCCACCCCCCTCAATGCGGATTTTCCAGGCTGAACAGCTCCGACTGCTCGTCATAGGCGAACAACTCGCCGTAGCGCGCCCATGAGATGATGGTCTTGAGCGTCTCGTCGGCCTGATCTTCCCCCATATAGTCTTCGAGTTCGTTGCGGAAGCGCGCCATGGGGGCGCTGTGCGAGGGGCGCTCGTCGAGCACCCGGCGGATCAGACCCATAACAGGGACGTAGTTCATCAGGTGTTCGGCAAACAACTTCTTGCGGGCGTCGGTTTCGAGATGGGCGAAGCGCTGACCTGAATCGGTCAGCACCAGATCGCCCTCGCTCAACTGGGCAAAGCGCAGGAGTTGCAGGGATTCGCCGAGGTGAAAGATCTCGTCGGCTTCCAGCTGCAGGCTGCTGGCGAGAACGGGCAAGTCGGCGCGCCCGTTATAGGGGGGCGCCGCCAGCGTCTCGATCAGGCCCGACAGCACGTTGGAGGAAACGTGCTGCAGGACCATGCCGACGCCGGTGCCCTGAATGCCCTCGATCGACGGCGATCTCGCCTCGGCGCGCTGGGTCATCCGGGCATAGATGCCGTCGACCAACAGCCGGAAGGTCGGGTCGAGGCGATTGCGCGGATGCGGCAGGTCGACCCTGATCTCGGCGGCGACGCGTCCGGGATTGGACGAAAACACCAGGATGCGGTCGCACATCAGGACCGCCTCCTCGATATTATGCGTCACCATCAGCACCGACTTGATCGGCAGCCGGCCTTCGATCCAGAGGTCGATCAGGTCGGTACGGAGCGTTTCGGCCGTCAGCACGTCGAGCGCCGAGAACGGCTCGTCCATCAGGAGCAGGTCCGGATGCACGACCAGCGCGCGGGCGAAACCGACCCGCTGGCGCATGCCGCCGGACAGTTCCTTCGGATAGGCGGACTCAAAGCCGTCGAGACCGATCAGGTCGATCGCCGCCAGCGACCTCGTCCGGCGCTCGGCACTCTCGATCCCAAGCGCCTCCAGGCCCAATTCGACGTTCTGCAGCACGGTCAGCCAGGGAAACAGCGCAAAAGACTGAAACACCATGGCGACGCCGTTCGGCGGTCCGGCGATGGTCTCGCCGCGGCATTTGGCGTCGCCCGAGGATGGCGCGATCAGTCCCGCGATGATCCGCAGCAGCGTTGATTTTCCGGACCCGGAGCGGCCGAGCAGACCGACCATTTCGCCTGCTTTGATGGTCAGATCGACTTTCTCGAGCACCACCAGATCTTCGCCGCTGCCCTTGGGAAACGACCGGCAGACGCCGCGGATTTCAAGCAGGCTGGCCGGTGGGGTTGGATCGAGCATGAACTTCTCCTGATCAGCCGAGGCGCAGGCGGCGCTCGCCGAAGGCATAGAGCGGCCTCCACAGCAAGCGGTTGAAGACCGTCACCAGAATGCACATGACGGCGATGCCGAGCACCACCTTAGGGAAGTCGCCGGCTTCGGTCGCGGTCGCAATATAGGCACCGAGACCGCTGGCGATCAGATGAGTGTCGCCCCAGCTCGCTACTTCCGCGACGATCGAGGCATTCCAGGAGCCGCCGGAAGCGGTGATGGCGCCAGTGATGTAATAGGGGAAAATGCCGGGCAGGATGACCTTGATCCACCAGCGCCATCCCCGGAGATGGAAGCTTCCGGCGGCCTCGCGCAGATCGGTCGGGAACGCGCTGGCGCCGGCGATGACATTGAACAGAATGTACCATTGGGTCCCCAGGATCATCAGCGGGCTCAGCCAGACATTGGCATCGAGGCCGTAGCGCACGATGATCACCACGAAGACCGGAAAGGCCAGATTGGCGGGAAAGGCGGCCAGGAACTGCGCCAGCGGCTGGATCCGCTCGGCCAGTTTCGGCCGCAGCCCGATCCAGACACCGACCGGCACCCAGATCAGCGTCGCCAGCGCAATCAGCACGATGACCCGGACCAGGGTGAGCAAGCCATATCCGAAGGCGGCAAGAACGTCCGCCGGGCCGAGGGTCGTCGAGAGATATTCATAGGCCCTCCAGCCGGCATAGCCGGTGCTCACGAACACCAGGGCGAGCCACAGCGCATCGGCGAGGCGCGACGGCGGAGCCTGGCCAACTGGCGCTTTCGAAAAAATCGCCGGCAGCGCGATATGCCAATTCGAAACCGCCTTGTTCACCGCCGCAAACGGATAGGTCAAGGCGCGCAGCGCGCGGGTGCGCCGGAACAGATCAAGCACCCAGGATGTCGGCGCGCTCGCCGAGGCGGTCTGTTCGAAGCGGAACTTGTCGGCCCAGGCGACCACCGGGCGAAACAGCAGCTGGTCGTAGGCGATGATCACCAGCAGCATGGCGACGAGGGCGTAGCCGATCGCGGGCAGGTTCTGCTTTTCAATAGCCAGGGCCACGTAGGAGCCGATGCCGGGCAAGGTGACCGTGGTGTTGCCGACGGTGATGGCCTCCGAGGCCACCACGAAGAACCAGCCGCCGGACATCGACATCATCGTGTTCCAGATCAGGCCGGGCATGGCGAATGGCACGTCGAGCCGCCAGAAGCGTTGCCAGCCGCTCAGGTGAAAGCTCTGGCAGGCCTCCTCCAGATCCTTCGGGACGCTGCGGATCGACTGGTAGAGGCTGAAGGTCATGTTCCAGGCCTGGCTGGTGAAGATCGCGAACACGCAGGCGAGCTCGGCGCCGAACACCCGGCCGGGAAACAGGTTCAGGAAGAATACCACGGTGAAGGTCAGGAAGCCGAGGATCGGCACCGACTGCAGGATATCGAGCAGCGGGATCAGCACCATCTCGGCGCGCCGGCTCTTGGCGGCGAGCGCCGCATAGATGAAGGTGAAGATGATCGAGCAGACGATCGCCAGCAGCATCCGCATGGTCGTCCGCAGCGCATAGAGCGGCAGATTGGCGGGATCGAGCGACACCGGCGCCACATCGAGCGCCGACAACGGCAGCGTGGTCTGCTCGCCGCCATAGACGATCAGCACCATGGCGCCGATCACGAGGATCAGCGCGACGGCATCCCAGATGTTGGGCCGCAGCGCCTGGCCCAATCGCGGCGTCAGAATATCTTGCAGCGTCATACAAGGCGCCTTGTCCAGAATGTGCGGTGCCACCGGCCCGAAAGGATGCAGAAGACCTGCGACTGATCGTTACAGGCGGGTTCGTGATGGATGGGCAGTCAGCGGCAATCGGCTCCGCCGGAAGTGTCTAGCGTTGCTCATGCACCGTTATGGCAGTGCGTTCGCAAATGGAAGAAAGGTCGAGGAGGGCGCCTTCGAATGGCATGGTCTAGTGACGCCCATGCAACAGATAGCCGGCGCCTGCGCTGGCCCGGGAACCGACACGGCCGCCGCAGCCATCGCCTGCCTGACTAAGACAGTTCCAAGACAGTTATGTGAAGCTAGCCGGGGTCGGTCGAGCGATCCGCGCTAGCCGGCGGCCGGACGAGGCCGTTGAACTTCCACGGTGACATGCGACAGGTCGGCGAAACCCGCCAGTCGCTGCCGGTAATGGGCCGCCTCGCGCCCGGCCGATGTGGCGACCGAGACGATGGCGCCGAGATGCCCCGGTCCCAGCCGCCACAGATGCAGGTCGGTGACGAGATCGCCCTCGCTTTCGATGACGTGACGAACTTTCTCGGCCATGCGCGCGTCCGGGGTGCGATCGAGCAGGATACCGGCGGTATCGCGCAGCAATCCGGCCGACCAGTTGGCGATCACCAGCGCCCCAATCAGGCCGGCCAAAGGATCCATCCAGAGCCAGCCAAAGGTCCGCGCCAGCAGCAAGCCCACGATGACCAGCACCGAGACGGCGGCATCGGCCATGACGTGAACGATGGCGGCGCGCATGTTGTTGTCGCGGTGATGGTCATCGTGCCCGGGGGCGTGATCGTGCTCCTCGAATTCCAGCTCGCATTCATGGCCGTGCGAATGGCCATGACCGTGGTCATGGTCATGGTCGTGGTCGTGATGATGGCCGCCGGACAATAGCCAGGCACTGACGATGTTGACCACGAGGCCGAGCACCGCGATCGGGATAGCCTCGTTGAAGCTGATGGCAACCGGGCTGAGCAGCCGCGACACCGCCTCATAGCCGATCAGGATCGAAATCATCGCCAGCACGATGGCACTGGAATATCCCGCCAGATCGCCGAACTTGCCGGTCCCGAAGGTGAAGCTGCGATCGTTGGCATACTTGCGGGCATAGCTATAGGCCAGCGCCGCCAGCAGCAGCGCGCCGGCATGGGTCGACATGTGCAGTCCGTCGGCAATGAGGGCCAGCGAGCCGAACAGCGCGCCACCGATGATTTCCGCGATCATCATGACGCCGCAGAGCACGATCACCGCCCAGGTCCGGCGTTCCGCCCTGTCGTGATCCCGGCCCAGAAACACGTGATCATGCGGCGGAAGCTGCAATACCGATGGGGTCTCGACCATGCTCATCGCCTTTACTTCAGATAGGTATGGACCACTTCGATCAGCTGATCGGCGGCATCGGCGTTGAGCGCGCCCGGGTTCTTCTGGGGATCGACGAGATGGGTGCGAATGTGGTCTTCGACCACCTCGGCCATCAGACCGGCCACGCCGCCCCGAATGCCCGCGATCATATGCATGATGCGCTCGCAGTCGGCCTCCTCGCTCAGGGCCCGCTCGATCGCCTCGATCTGGCCGCGGATGCGGCCGACCCGGGCCAACAGCTTCTTCTTTTCCCGGATGGTGTGCGCCATGATGGCCGTACCATAGGGTACCCCCCTATGCTATGTCAACCCGTGACATTGCTCCGTGGTCCGCGCATCCTCAGGGTTCGGGCAGCTTGCCCGTCGCGGATACCGAGCAAGTTCGCGCCACCCGATTTCGACCGGCAGGAAGGACGTTGCCCATGCACAGCGCGATCGTCGTGATCAACATGCCCGACAAGCATGAAATGGAAGCCCAGCACCCCAAATGGGTCGCCTGCCTGGCGGATCTCAGCCGGGCCTCGGAACCGATGATGACCTCGCTGTTGGATCAGGAGGGCGTCCTGCGGCTCGCTGAAAATGTCTGGCAGATCAATTTTCAGGACAACCCGGGCGCATTCGCCCGGTTGATTTCGTGCGCGATGCACCACAAACTGAGCTACGGCATTCTGCAGCTCAAGGAACCACCGGTGTGGCATCCCGCCGCCTTTCATCCCCGACCGCGATGACCAAGGGCACGCAGCCCGTGTTACCAGCGCGTCAGCGCATGCTACGCTGCGTGCCTGGCAATTCCCGCAACGTGGTGGAAGGAACAGCACCATGAGAAGCGGGGCGATGGTACTCGTCACGATCAGTCTCCTTGCGTGTGCTCCGGCTCTGGCACAGAATTCCATTGGCGGCGCGGCCAAGCGAAACGTCATTGGCGGACCGGTGAAGCCCATTTCGCGGGTCCTACCGGGGCCGAAGGTGGGAACGCCCCCTGTTCCTCCAACGCCGCCCCCTGTTTCTCACGCTTCACTGGCCCACGTTTCGCCGGTCACTCCGCCCCGCATGTCCACCGCCTTCAAGTCTCCGGCGGCTCACCTGAAATGCCGGGCAGGCGCCTGCGTGGCGAAAGGACGAAGTCACGCGGGTCACTAGGCGTTTTGCAAGGTCGATGGTTGGCTACCGGCGGGCCCTGCCGGCCGGTCGACGTCAGACCTTTGGGCGATCCAGCAATGTCGCGGGATCGAATTGATCGACATCCGCAAGCAGCTCGCAGAACGCGCGCGCGCCGTGATCGAGCAAAAGCTCGCCCTTGGCCGCGGAGGCCTCAGTCGCATCACCCGCGGCGCCGCTTTGATGCAGGTCCTGGGCCTGCCACGCCAACGGCGCCGGCCGATGCGCCGACAGCCTGCGAAAATCCTTTTCCATCGCGATCGTCGTGGGCCGAAAATCGGCGATCTCGGCGCTGCGCACCAGCTGAGGGTGACGCGCCAGCATGATCGATGTCTCGACCGCGCCGCCATGGATGCCATGGCGCAATTCCCCCGCCGAAAACAATCCATCCGGCACGCCAAAGCGCGACCAGCCCGTGCTGATCGCGAGCAGCCCGCAGGTTGCGCGCAGATCCTGCGCCACCATCGTCATGGCCGCGCTGTTGCCGCCATGGCTGGTGACCATGACCAGCTTCCTGATTCCGGCGCGCGCGACGCTGGTCCCGAGCTCGATCCAGCTCTTCAGCGCGATCTCCGTGGGCAGCGTCAGCGTGCCGGGATAGCCGATGTGCTCGGTCGAAATCCCGATCGGCTGCAGCGGAAGGAAGGTCACTGGAATGGCGGCGGGAAGCAGTTCGCGCACCCGCGCCAGATAGGCTTGCGCAATCATGATGTCGGTGCCAACAGGCAGATGCGGACCATGCTGCTCGGTGGCCGCGAGCGGCAGTACCGCGATCCATCGCGCCGCCGCGGCGCCATCGAGGTCGGGCCAGTGGATGTCGGTCCAGTCGCGGGGAGGAAGGCTTGAAGTCATCGAGCGGAATGTTTCATTGCGCTAATCTGGGTAGTTTGTATGAAGTCTGGGAACGTATCCAGCCTGACGCGATACCCACCCATCATGGGCCAGAACGATAGACGGAGTCCAATCATGATCTCCCCTTTTCTCAAGCGAGCGCTGACGGCCGGCCTGGTGGCCGCGGGCCTGATAGTTGAAGGCCTGCTGATAGCTGAAGGCCTGGCCCTTTGTCCGGCACAGGCGGAGCCCGTGCTGGACAAGGTGTCGTTCGGAACCAACTGGGTGCCGGAGGCCGAGCATGGCGGGTTTTTCCAGGCGGTGGCCGACGGTACCTACAAGAGCTACGGGCTCGACGTCACCATCGTGCCCGGCGGTCCCAACGCAAACAACCGGATGCTCCTGATCGCCGGCAAGCTCGACTTCTTCATGGCGGCGAACACCTTGATGTCGCTTGACGCGGTCGCCAATAACGTGCCCGTCATTTCCGTCGCCGCCATGTTCCAGAAGGATCCGCAGGTCCTCTTGACCCATCCGGAATTGAAGGCCACCAAGCTCGAGGATCTGAAGCCGCTGACCCTGTTCATATCCAAGGAAGGGGTTTCCAGCTATTTCCAATGGCTGAAGTCGGAATACGGCTTCAGCGAGGCCAAGGTGAAGCCCTACACCTTCAATCCGCAACCCTTTCTCGCCGACAAGCAAAGCGCGATGCAGGGCTATGTCACCTCGGAGCCGTTCGCGATCGAAAAGATCACCGGGACGAAGCCGGGAATCTTCCTGCTGGCCGATTATGGCTTCAACACCTACTCGACCTTGATCGAAACCCGCCGCGAGCTGGTCGACAACAAGCCGGACCTGGTTCAGCGCTTCGTCGACGCCTCCATCATCGGCTGGTATCATTATATCTACGGCGACAATTCCGCCGGCAATGCCATGATCAAGAACCTCAATCCTGAAATGACCGACGAGCTGTTGAGCTATTCGGTCAAGAAAATGAAGGAGTTTGGCATCGTCGATTCCGGCGACACCCTCCAAAACGGCATCGGCGCCATGACCGACGAACGCTCGGCCAGCTTCTTCGACAAGATGGTGCGGGCGCATGTCGTCCGCCCCGACATCGACTTCCGCAAGGCCTACACGCTTCGCTTCGTCAACAAGGGCGTCGGCCTCGATCTGCGGCCCAAGAACCAGGACAAATAATGGCCGAACCGGCGGCCTTGTCCGGCCCCGAGGCCGGCGTTGCCGGCCTTGCGGTCAGGCTGCGCGGGGTCACCAAGGTCTATGACAGCGGCGTTGCGGCGCTCGGACCGCTCGATCTCGAGGTCAGGCAGGGCGAGTTCGTATCGCTGCTCGGGCCCTCGGGCTGCGGCAAGTCGACCGCGCTGCGGCTGATCGCGGGCCTCAATGCGCCGACCTCCGGCACCGTCGGCGTCGCCCGCCGCGGCGATCGGGCGCGTGCCGGACACGCCATCGGCTTCGTGTTTCAGGAACCGACGCTGATGCCATGGACCACTGTGCGTGAGAATGTGCGGCTGCCGCTCCGACTGTCGGGGGCGCCGCCACGCGAGGCCAACGCCCGCGTCGACGAGGCCGTGGCGCAAGTCGGACTTTCCGAGTTCGCCCGTGCCTTGCCCCGCGAATTGTCCGGCGGCATGAAGATGCGGGTCTCGCTGGCGCGCGCGCTGGTCACCGACCCCGACATCCTCCTGATGGATGAGCCGTTTGCCGCGCTCGATGAAATCACCCGGTTCCGGCTCAACAACGATCTGTTGTCGCTATGGCGCAATTTGCGCAAGACCGTCATCTTCGTCACGCATTCGGTATTCGAGTCGGTGTTCTTGTCGCAGCGGGTGATCGTGATGACAGCGCGGCCTGGCCGCATCGGCGCCGAGATTGCCATCGATGCGACCGAACCGCGCGGCGAGGACTTTCGGACTTCCACCGAATATGCCGGCTTTTGCCGCAGGGTTTCGCAGGCGCTGGCGCCGTCCTATCCCGGGCAGACCGATCTATGAGTTCGCTGCAGGAGCCCTCAATCGCAGAGCAGGTGGTGCCGGACCGCGGTCGGTTGGGCGCGGTCCGCATCCTGCTCCCGGTCGTCGTATTGGCGGCGGCGATCGCGGCATGGTCGCTGGTGGTGCGCATCAATCATATTCCGCCTTACGTCCTGCCCGGGCCGGGCGCGGTGTTCCGAACCCTCATCAGCGATTGGCCGATCCTGTCACGATCCCTTGAGATCACATTGCAGACCACGGTCGAGGGGTTCGCGGCCGCCGCGGTCGGCGGCATTGCCCTTGCGCTGTTGTTCAATCAATCGAAATGGGTGGAATATTCGCTGTTTCCCTATGCGGTGATCCTGCAGGTCACGCCGGTGATCGCGATCGCGCCGCTGCTCCTGATCTACCTTCCGCAACAGACCGCGGTGATCGCCTGCGCCTGGATCGTCGGATTCTTCCCGGTTTTGTCCAACACCACGCTCGGGCTCAATTCGGTGGATCGCAACCTGGCCGGCCTGTTCAGGCTCTATGGCGCGTCCCGGATCCAGACCCTGCGCTTTCTCAAATTGCCGGCGGCGCTGCCCTACATCCTCGGCGGATTGCGGATCGCCGGCGGCCTGTCGCTGATCGGCGCCGTGGTCGCGGAGATCGCGGCGGGCTCCGCCGGCGCCGGTTCGGGCCTGGCCTATCGCATCGCCGAATCCGGCTACCGTCTCAATATTCCCCGAATGTTCGCAGCCCTGTTGCTGCTGTCGGTGGCCGGGATTGTCATTTATGGGCTGCTGGCGCTAACTTCGCACCTGGCATTGCGGCGCTGGCACGAAAGTGCGGTTGGAAAGGAAAACTGATGGCGGGCGGAACCACCTCACCGGAGAAGATCGATTTGCTGATCTATGGGCCGAGCAAACCGATCGTCGACAACGGCTTCTCCGACCAATTCGCGCTGCATTGCTTCGAGACGATCGCCGACCTCGAGCGGTTGACGCCAGCGGTGGCGGCGAAAATCCGCGGCGCCGCGGTGACCTACAACTCGGTGCGGGGCGACGTCAAAACGCTGTCGCGATTTCCGAAGCTCGAGATCGTCTCGTCGTTCGGAGTGGGCTACGACCACATCGATGCCAATTACGCCCGTGATCACAATATCGTCGTTACCAACACCCCCGACGTCCTGACCGAAGAGGTCGCGGATATCGCCATCGGGCTTCTGATCGCCACCTTGCGCGAGTTCATCAAGGCCGACCGCTATTTGCGCGCGGGCCACTGGAGCACGCAGAATTTCCCGTTAAGCGCGGGCTCGCTCCGGGATCGCACGGTCGGGATCGTCGGCATGGGCCGGATCGGACAGGCGATCGCGCGCCGGCTCGATGCCTGCCGCGTTCCCGTGGTCTACCATACGCGCCGACCGGCCGAGGGCGTGTCCTACCGGCATTATCCCAGCCTGATCGAGATGGCCGAAGCGGTCGATACGCTGATGGTCATCGTCCCGGGCGGCCCGGCGACGGCCAAAATGATCAATGCCGAGGTCATGCAGGCGCTTGGCCCGCGCGGCGTCATCATCAACGTCGCGCGGGGCTCGGTCGTCGACGAGCCGGCGCTGATCGCGGCGCTCAAATCGGGCACCCTGCTGGCGGCGGGCCTCGACGTGTTCGCCAACGAACCGACGGTGCCGGATGAACTGCGCAGCCTGCAGAACGTGGTGCTGCTGCCGCATATCGGCTCGGCATCGGTGGTTACCCGCAATGCCATGGATCAGCTGGTGGTCGACAATCTCAAAGCCTGGTTCGCCGGCCAGCCGCCGCTGACGCCGGTCGCCGAAACCCCGGTCAAACGCCGCTGACGCGAGGCAACGATGCAGGAGGCGCGGATGCCAAAGCCGCCCAGAGGCCGCTTCGGCCTGGGGCTGGCGGCACTTCTGGTGGTGCTGGGCTGGCAAATGCCGGTCGGCGCGCAGAATGCTTCGACCTTGAAAAAAGACATGGTCGGCCAATGGGAGCTCTCGACCACCGAGCGCAGCAAGACCTGCGTCGTGACGCTGAAGAGCGACACCGCTGGCCAGGGCCTCCGGCTCGAGCTCGAGCCGGGCTGTGCGACGGCGCTGCCCTTTACCAAGGATATTGCGGCCTGGAACATTGCCGGGCTGGACATCGTGCGACTGCAGGATGCCTCCGGCCAGCCGGTGATCGACTTCACCGAAGTCGAGAGCGGCATCTTCGAGGGCCTGCGCCAGGGCGAGGGCATCTACATCCTGCAGAACCTGGCCGCCGCCCGCTCGCTGGCAAAATCCATGGACCAGATGATCGGCGACTGGGCGATGGTGCGCGAAAGCGGCCAGACGCTCTGCGGCCTGACCCTGACCAACACCGAAGCAAGCCAGGACAACTTCCAGGTCTTCCTCAAGCCGAAATGCGATCCCGCCGTCGAAGCCTTTGCGCCGACCGAATGGCGGCTCGATCACGGCCAGATCCTGTTGATGTCAAAGAGCGGCGAGACCTGGCAATTCGAGGCCGACGACAACGCGCAATGGCGCAAGGTGCCTGATTCGGCCGATCCGCTGATCATGCTGCGGCAGTGACGACATCCGGGGTTTCGGAGGTCCCGCATGTCGCTTCGCTCATGCGGGCTACTCGCTGATGGTCTTACGCGGCCGTCGCGATCTGTCGCAGCGTCGCCAGGCTCGGCAGCAGGCAATAGGCCGTGCCGCGCGTCACCACGAATGGCGGCAGGCTCGGAATCCTGATCGCTTGGCCGTTCGGCAGCGGAATGGTGAAGGACGGATCGCCCTGCGAGGGCGAGATGCGGTTGGCGATCAGGGCGTCCTGGGTGTCGAGCCTGGGCAGGAAAACGTTGCTGAAATTATTGACGTTGATCCACGAGTACAGGAGCTCGAACTGGCCGGCCAGCGCGCCGCACAGGAACAGCCCGATCAGCCCGCGCTCGCCGCCATAGTCGGGCGGCACGGGCGGCGCGCCATAGGGCATACCGCGGCGGCTCAGGCGGGGCACCGGCGTGTCGGCCGGGAAGGTCGGCTCGTCGCGCGGATTGGCGACCCGGGTATGCGCCGAAAACGGACATTTCAGGCCGAGCGTGTCGGCCGAATAGCCGAAGTCGGTGGCGTCGCGGGTCGCCGGGTCCGGGGCATTGGGCGACAGGATCAGGGGTGAGCCGTTGCGCCAGCGCCCGACCAACTTGGCCGCCAGCCATTCCCTGGCTTGCTGCAGCGAGCCGCCGATCGAAGCCACGACCATCGGCGCGTACTGAGTGAGGAACGTTTCGAAGGCGCCGACGTCCTGGTAGAGCACGCGAAAGGCGTTGTAGCAGCCATCCTTGGCGAACGCGCCGGCCGCGCCCGATACCGGGCCCGGGCTGAAGACCGACCCGGGATAGCCGATCACGAAGTTGTTGGCATCGCTCGGAACCGTGGCCTCCTGGTACTGGGGCCAGCCGAGATCGGGATTGTCGATGCCGTCATGGTAGCCGAAATGAATGTCGTGGCCGAGCGGCGCGTATTGGGTCAGCCGGCCGCTGCCCGACTTCAACGGCAGGAATTCGCTTACTCCGTTCGTCTCCGCCGCACCCGACACGATGGCGGCCAGGCCGCTCAACGCATCGGCGGTCATGCCATAGACGTGGACGATGCAATGAATGGTGGGCTTGTCGCCGTTCCACCACAGAGCGGGAGCGCTTGGGCCCGAGTCCATCAACGATTGCTGCGAGCCTGTGGATGCGGGTCCGGCCTTGAACTCGCTCGGGAACTGAACCAGCGTCGGATCAAAGGTCAGGATCCCGGCATAGGTGAGACCGATATTGAGCATCCGGACCGGCTTGTCGTTGCCCCAGTCCTGCGCCGATTGAACATAGCCGAGCAGCGCACCAATGAACCCGGCGGCGCCCGGCCGGCCGGGGAAGGTGAACAGCAGGTGGCACGAATAGGGATGGGTGTAGCCCCGCAGGATCATGCCCTGGACATTGCCCGGGTCGGGCGGTGGCGGCATCGGCGTATTGGCCATGGGAATGATCTCCGAGCAATGGCATCGGCCGATATCGCCGACCGATGCCTCGGTGCAGATTTCCGGGATTGTCGTGGTGGGCGGACCGGCGTGGCTTACGCCTGCGGCGGAAACTGCGCCCTGATCTGCAGCACGGTTTGACCGTACGCGTTGTAGAGATCGTCCGGAGTATTGAGATTGTTGTCGTTGATGAAGTTCTCGAAGCCGGTGAGATCGCTGACCGGCGGATTCGGAGGATTGAGCGCAATGCCGGCCAGCCCGGCAAACACCGTCTTCAGGGCGCCATCGTTCCAGAAATATTTCAGATACGGATTCATCGGCCCGTCGAAGGTGGTGATCAGGCAGATCGCCAGGATTCCCTCGCCGCCGGGAT
This sequence comes from uncultured Alphaproteobacteria bacterium, assembly GCA_963736075.1. GTDB lineage: Bacteria > Pseudomonadota > Alphaproteobacteria > Rhizobiales > Xanthobacteraceae > Bradyrhizobium. Next base: position 300,097 of record CAVTNW010000006.1, read on the forward strand.
TGGGAATCAGCGCCAGGCGCGCATAATGCACGATATTCGAGGTATCGAGGCCCGCCTGAACACTCGAAACGAAGTTGTCATAGGCGAGCTGGGCTTTGAGCTGGGTGTCCGGATCCTGCTTGATCGGGACATAAAGCGTGAGCGGATTGGCCATCATCATCTCCTGAAATGTCAAACGTGATGAAAATTGAAATCGACGAAAAACCGAAAAATCAGAAATTGTATAGTTGAAATCGATCAACCTAGTCGTATGGCTCGACGCCCGCGCTGTACAATCACAAGTTCGTGGCTATCGATCGCGCGCGGCGCACCCCACAGGCACCGCCCAGCTGGCATTGACATTCCAGCTTCGGATTGCACAATCCTGGGGATCGCAGACGAGCGAGCCCGACCGGGCTTTGCCGACGAGGCCCTGATGGAAAGCCTTCGATTTGCTCGTTCGGGCGCCACGCTGCGCGCGTCGATTTTTCTATTCTCGGTTTTCTGTAGCTCTGCGTTTGCCCAAGTCCGCGCAAATTCGATCTGGCCGACCCGGCAATGGCAAACCTCCGCGCCGGAAGAGCAGGGAATGGATTCGGCCGCGCTCGCCAGGCTGGTCGACTTCGGAACAACCCTCAGCCTCGACAGCCTGTTGATCGCGCGGCATGGAAAGATTGTCCTCGATGCCTATTACGCGCCCTATGGCGCGGAAATTCCGCACGCGATCAACTCCGCCACCAAGGCGGTGATCGGCACCTTGACGGCGATCGCTACCCAAGATGGCCTGCTGGACAGCGCGGACCACCGGCTGCTGGATTTCTACGCCGACCGCAGCATTGCCAACGTCGACGAGAGGAAGCACGCGATCACGCTGCAGAGCCTGCTCGACATGACCTCGGGCATCGACTGGAGAGAACCTCTGACCGGGCGGCCGGACTCGGTAATCGACATGGAACGGAGCCAGGACTGGATCGAGTTCATTCTTGACCGCCCGATGGCCGCCGCCCCCGGCGATGTCTTCAACTACGATAGCGGCAATCCGCACCTGCTCTCCGCCATTCTCACCAAGCTCACGGGGATGAGTGCCGCCGACTACGCCAAGGCCAAGCTATTCGGCCCGCTCGGGATCGGCAGCACCTGGAATTGGCGGCAGGATCCGCAGGGCGTTTCGATTGGAGGATACGGCTTGTCCATGCAGCCGCGCGACATGGCGAAGTTGGGCTACCTCTATCTGCGCCATGGTCAATGGGAGAACAAACCGCTTGTTCCGCCAGCCTGGCTCGACAAGGTAAGCCACGCCACCCTGAACATGAATTTGCCGTTTGAACCGGAGTTGCGCTACTCCAACTTCTTCTGGGCGCTGCCCAAAAAGCAGTTCTACATGGCCAACGGCTACCATTGCCAGCTCATCATGGTGTTCTCCAAGCTGGACATTGTCGCAGTCACCACGGCCAGGAACTTCTGTCCAGTGAGCAGACTGGCTGACACGATCGCCGGCGCGGTCAAATCCGATGCGGCGCTGCCACAGAACCCGGCCGGCGCCGAGCTCTTGGGTAGTGCCATCCGCGACATCTCCATCGAGAAGCCGAGCGCGGTTGGCGCGACGGCGGAGATTGCCTCCGCTGTTTCCGGGAAGATCTACCATTTTCCCGCCAATCCCATGAATGTGAAATCGCTTTCGCTGAGCTTTGCCGATCCGCAGGCGCAGTACGACCTGGAGATCTATCCGCGAGATCGTGACAAGCCGGCGCAGAAGTTCAGCGGCCCGATCGGACTGGACGGGCTTTATCGCAAAAGCGAGCCGACCGCGTCCGGCATCATCGCGACGAAGGGGACGTGGCTAAACGCCTCAACCTTTGTGATCGAACGCCAGACGTTGGGGTCGGGCGAACAGCAGAAATGGACCTTGTCGTTCGACGGCAAGAGCCTGCAGCTTCACAGCACAGACACCAGCGGCCGCGAAGCCTGGCTCGACGGCGAGCTGGGCGACTAGACGAGCGATTTTGAAGTTCTGATCATATCGTCAGGTCTCCCCGGTCCTCATCCTGAGGAGCATCGCGCAAGCGCGATGCGTCTCGAAGGATGGCCGCAAAGGCGGTGCAAGCGGCCATCCTTCGAGACGCGCGCGAAGAGCGCGCTCCTCAGGATGAGGTCGGAGCAAGGCTCGACATGATAAGCTTCAAGGAATCGCTGAGCTAGTGTTCTGGTTCTGACGCTTCGTCACTTATCGGCGTCATTCCGGGCTCCCGAGCTGCGCTCGGGCCCGGAATGACGGAAACAATTGTTAAGGTCAGAACGCTAGCCGGAGGTCACGTCCTTCTCCGCCCCGAGCGCCAGGATGCCCGTCGACAGCGCCTCGATCGCCCAGGGAAAATCCTTCTCGTCGATATCGAATTCCGGCGTGTGGTGGCCGGAAGGGATATCGGATCCCACCACCGCGTAGATCGCCTGGCCGCCGCGCTCCTGCACCCGGCGCATGAAGTAGGTGGCATCCTCGCTGCCGCCGGTGACGTGGGTGGCGGCATCGATCTCGACTCCCGGCAGCCGGCCAATAAGTAATCTGGCCAGCCGCTGCGACAGCACCTGGTCGGAAGCGGCAACCGTGGTCCGTCCCGCCAGCTTGATCTCCACCGCCACATCCTGGGCCAGGGCCGCTCCCTTGAGCACCGCCTCGGCACGCTCCAGCATGTAATCGGCAATCGCCTCGGTCTCGCCCCGCACCTCCATCGCCATGACAGCTTCATCCGCGATCACGTTGCGTCCGGAGCCGGCCTTGAGCGTACCCACATTGATGCGCGAGCGGCCGCCATGATGCCGGGCAATGCCGTAAAGCCCGACCACGGCGCTCGCCGCCGCCAGCAGCGCGTTGCGTCCCTCTTCCGGCCGGCCACCGGCATGCGCGGCCCGGCCCCGAAAG
>CAVTNW010000007.1:0-121304 GCA_963736075.1 uncultured Alphaproteobacteria bacterium
TGCGAAAAATCATTCGTCTCGGTCATCGAGAAGATTCAACGGATGTCCTTCGCTGCAATCGATAACCTTTGCGGTCGCTCATTCCCGTTAATTTCGATGTCCGTGCTACTACGTAGGATGCCAATGCAACCGTCACGGCGAACCAGGCGGCCTGGGTCGCGCAATCGCCGTGCAAGACAGAGACTGCTCAGATCACGTCCATCGACGGGCTTGGCCACTTGATCGCGGGAGTAGAGTCCGGGCGGATTACCGCCGCTATCGATCGCGCCGCCTGGAGCGGCTTACTTTATGATGCGGCTGTCGCTGACCAAACTACGTCGGCCGCGAACGGACCGGTTGCTGCGAGATTACTGACGCGCGCAGGCCTGGGCGGCGCCAGGCGTTATCGTTCGCAGCTCTTCTTCGACCTTTATCAATTTCCTTATTTCCTTGAGAGCCTTGTAGAGAGCCCCTCCGGAAACATGATTATTGATGACGTCGATCGCATCGCGCGAGCCTGGCATTGCCTCGCGCAGGTCCTTGACGGAGCCAAGATAGGAAGCGCGGTATTTGGGGATGTCGTTCTTCAGATACATCATCTGGACGCAGAAATAGAGCCGCCTGGCGGGCGTGTTGGCGGTTTCCGCGGTGACCGTGTCCTTCTCTCGAAGGATCGGTGCTTCGCCATCGATCAGGAAAGAGGTGCGGCTGCCCGAATTGATGATGACGGTTTCGCCGATGATGATGCGCTCGAACGGCTTCAGCTCAACTCTCAACGGCATGGTCACGTCTCCTTTCAGGCTACGGCGGGGGCACGGCCACGCTTGGGCTTTTCGCAAGCACAGGGGCGCTACGCGGACCCCGGAACTGGTAGGTTCAGGGCGGCGGGGTTTGCCCCGCCGCCCTGAATTGTTGCGTCGACGCGATCAGCGCAGCAGCTGCAGCACGCTCTGCTGCGACTGGTTGGCGAGCGACAGCGCGGACACCGCGATCGACTGGCGTGTCGACAGCGCCTGGCTGTTGGCCGCTTCCTCGTTGGTGTCGGCCAGCGTCAGGTTGGACGAGCCGGTCTGCAGCACGTTGATCAGGTTCTTGGAAAAGTCCTGGCGGATCTGCACGATCGACAGGTTCGAACCCAGCGCTGAAGCTTCCGAGCGTAGCGTGTTGCTGGTCGCGGTCAGGCTGGCCAGCACATTGTTGGTGGAGGCGTTGTCGATGAAGTCGGTGCCCTGGGTGAGGCTCGACAGACCAAGCCCGGCCGCGTTAAAGGTCACGCCGGTGATGTTCAGGGTCGACTTGCCGGTCTCGTCGAACACCAGCTTGAGCTGGTCGCCGTTCAACAGGTTGACGCCGTTGAACGAGGAGTCCTGCGAGGTGGTGTCGATCTGCTGCAGGATGTTGTTGTACTGGGTCACAAGGTTGGCACGGGTCGCCTGCGCGTTGACGTCGGCGACGGGTGCCGTGGCGGTCGAGAAGCTCAGCGAGTTCGGCAGCGTGCCGCCGATGACGCCGCCGGCCGCGGCCGAACCGATCGTCGAGGACGCATAGTCGTTGGCCGCCGCGATGGTCAAGACGCCGTTGGCATCGACGGTGGCATTGAGGTTGTTGGCCTGCAGTGCCGTGTTGAGCTGGTTGAGGGTCTGGACCTGGCCGGTGCCGGTACCGAAGGTGACATCGACCGCGGTGCCGCCATTGAAGGAGGAGAAGGTCAGGGTCTTGCCGCTGATACCACCGACGCCGGCGGTGCGGGCAGCGCTAAAGGCCGTCCCGGTGCCGGTGTTGCCGGCGAGACCGAGCGCGGCCAGGGCGTTGCCGGTGCCGGAGATGGCGAGATCGGCGTTGGTACCGGTCGAGATCTTCAACGCGCCGGTGGCGCTGATCGAGGACACCGTCTGGCCCGCCGCGGTCGTCACCGTCGCGGCGCCGCCGGAATTGCTGGCGGACGTGACGCCGGTGGCCAGATCGACCGCCTTCAGCACGTCGGCGATGGTGCCGCCCTGCAGATAGACGGTGGAATTGCCATCGCCGTCCGTGACCACGTTGGTGCTGGCAATCAATCCGGAGCCGCTGGCAACGTTCGCGGTGGACGGTGCCGTCGCGTCCGCAAAGGTGATGACATGGCCATCGACATTGAGCGTCGATCCAGGCTGCAGCAGGTTGCCGAGGGTGGCGGAAGACGTCGCGCGGGTGGCGTTGAGCGTGGTGGTGCCGCCGCCGACCGCCGAGGTGAGCTTCAGGGCATGGAGCAGGTCGGCCCGGCCGGTGATGGAGAGGTCGGCACCGGTGGCACTTTCGAGGGTGACGACGCCGGATCCGATCGACGAGTTGGTCTCAGTCGATCCGGCGGCGGCGGTCGCCGTTCCGCTGCTGACGCTGGCGCTTTCCACGCCACTGGCGAGATCGACTGCGAACAGCAAATCACCGACGGTAGCGGTGGTGGCGGTGATGGAGGAGCCGAGATAGACGATCGAGTTGCCGCTGCCATCGGTGGCAATGCTGGTGTGACCGGTGACAACGCCGTAACCCGAAATGACGGTCGAGGAAGTCGGCGCGGCGCCGGCCTTGAAGGTGATGGTCTTGCCATTGACGGTGATGACGTCACCATCGGCAACGGCCGCGGTGCCGAGACCGCCGGAGGCGGCGTTCAGCGCGGTTGTCGCGGTGATGGCGACGGTACCGCCGGTGGAGTCAACCGCCGCGCTGCTGACCAAAGTACCGGCCACGCCGCCGAGCGTCGTGGTCGCACTTGCTGCGGTCGTGCCGCCCGCGGCGCCGTCATACAGGATGTTGCTGCTGGCAACGGTGCTGTTGAAGCTGGTGGTGCCGAGCAGGTTCGAGGCGGTCGCCCCGGCGATGGTGGTGGAGACATTCGACAGCGTCGAATAACCGACCGTGGTCTGCAGCGCCTGGTTGGCGATCGACTGCGCGCTGGCGACCAGCGACTGCAGCGAGGTGATGCCGGTATTGGCGGCCTGCAGCACCTGCACGCCGTTGCCGATGCCGTCCAAGAGATTGTTGATGTCGCCGGCGCGGTTATTGAGCGCCTGCGCCGTGAAATAGTTGGTGGGATTGTCGAGCGCCGAGTTGACCTTGTTGCCGGTAGCGAGGTCGTTCTGGGTGGTGGCGAGCAGTGCGGCGGTCGATTGCAGCGAGAGCAGGTTCTGGCGGACCGAGGCGGAGAGAACAATGCCGGACATTTTGATGACCCTTCTGGATTGTACACATTTGACGCGACGCCGACCCGTTCAGCCGGCGACCCTGCCACCCTCGTCTGTCCTCGCTACTCGTTCGTTAAATTGCGGCACCGTACAAATACCTACGGGCCGCGGGGCCGAAGCAGGCCGCGCGACTTCGCTGGGTCGATATGTTCTTGATGGCGCAGACCGGAAGGCGACGACAAGAAAGTCTTGACGCAGCTTCAGCGGCTTCGATTCAGGATCGCTTGGTTGATCTATTCTCGTCCGGCGGCGGCGGGGTTTGCCCCGCCGCCCTGGATTGTTGCTTCGACGCGATCAGCGCAGCAGCTGCAGCACGCTCTGCTGCGACTGGTTGGCGAGCGACAGCGCGGACACCGCGATCGACTGACGTGTCGACAGCGCCTGGCTGTTGGCCGCTTCCTCGTTGGTGTCGGCCAGCGTCAGGTTGGACGAGCCGGTCTGCAGCACGTTGATCAGGTTCTTAGAGAAGTCCTGGCGGATCTGCACGATCGACAGGTTCGAACCCAGCGCTGAAGCTTCCGAGCGCAGCGAGTTGCTGGTCGCGGTCAGGCTGGCCAGTACGTTGTTGGTGGAGGCGTTGTCGATGAAGTCGGTGCCCTGGGTGAGGTTCGACAGACCAAGCCCCGCCGCGTTAAAGGTTACCCCGGTGATGTTCAAGGTCGACTTGCCGGTCTCGTCGAACACCAGCTTGAGCTGGTCGCCGTTCAACAGGTTGACGCCGTTGAACGAGGAGTCCTGCGAGGTGGTGTCGATCTGCTGCAGGATGTTGTTGTACTGGGTCACAAGGTTGGCACGAGTCGCCTGCGCGGATGCATCGGCGACGGGTGCCGTGGCGGTCGAGAAGGCCAGCGAGTTCGGCAGCGTGCCGCCGATGACGCCGCCGGCCGCGGCCGAACCGATCGTCGAGGACGCATAGTCGTTGGCCGCCGAGATGGTCAAGACGCCGTTGGCATCGACGGTGGCATTGAGGTTGTTGGCCTGCAGTGCCGTGTTGAGCTGGTTGAGGGTCTGGACCTGGCCGGTGCCGGTACCGAAGGTGACATCGACCGCGGTGCCGCCATTGAAGGAAGAGAAGGTCAGGGTCTTGCCGCTGACGCCGCCGGCGCCGGCGGTGCGGGCAGCGCTAAAGGCCGTCCCGGTGCCGGTGTTGCCGGCGAGACCGAGCGCGGCCAGGGCGTTGCCGGTGCCGGAGATGGCGAGATCGGCGTTGGTACCGGTCGAGATCTTCAACGCGCCGGTGGCGCTGATCGAGGACACCGTCTGGCCCGCCGCGGTCGTCACCGTCGCGGCGCCGCCGGAATTGCTGGCGGACGTGACGCCGGTGGCCAGATCGACCGCCTTCAGCACGTCGGCGATGGTGCCGCCCTGCAGATAGACGGTGGAATTGCCATCGCCGTCCGTGACCACGTTGGTGCTGGCAATCAATCCGGAGCCGCTGGCAACGTTCGCGGTGGACGGTGCCGTCGCGTCCGCAAAGGTGATGACATGGCCATCGACATTGAGCGTCGATCCAGGCTGCAGCAGGTTGCCGAGGGTGGCGGAAGACGTCGCGCGGGTGGCGTTGAGCGTGGTGGTGCCGCCGCCGACCGCCGAGGTGAGCTTCAGGGCATGGAGCAGGTCGGCCCGGCCGGTGATGGAGAGGTCGGCACCGGTGGCACTTTCGAGGGTGACGACGCCGGATCCGATCGACGAGTTGGTCTCAGTCGATCCGGCGGCGGCGGTCGCCGTTCCGCTGCTGACGCTGGCGCTTTCCACGCCACTGGCGAGATCGACTGCGAACAGCAAATCACCGACGGTAGCGGTGGTGGCGGTGATGGAGGAGCCGAGATAGACGATCGAGTTGCCGCTGCCGTCGGTGGCAATGCTGGTGTGACCGGTGACAACGCCGTAACCCGAAATGACGGTCGAGGAAGTCGGCGCGGCGCCGGCCTTGAAGGTGATGGTCTTGCCATTGACGGTGATGACGTCACCATCGGCAACGGCCGCGGTGCCGAGACCGCCGGAGGCGGCGTTCAGCGCGGTTGTCGCGGTGATGGCGACGGTACCGCCGGTGGAGTCAACCGCCGCGCTGCTGACCAAAGTACCGGCCACGCCGCCGAGCGTCGTGGTCGCACTTGCTGCGGTCGTGCCGCCCGCGGCGCCGTCATACAGGATGTTGCTGCTGGCAGCCGTGCTGGTGAAGCTGGTGGTGCCGAGCAGGTTCGAGGCGGTCGCCCCGGTGATGGTGGTGGAGACATTCGACAGCGTCGAATAGCCGACCGATGTCTGCAGCGCCTGGTTGGCGATCGACTGCGCACTGGCGACCAGCGACTGCAGTGAGGTGATGCCGGTATTGGCGGCCTGCAGCACCTGCACGCCGTTGCCGATGCCGTCCAAGAGATTGTTGATGTCGCCGGCGCGGTTATTGAGCGCCTGCGCCGTGAAATAGTTGGTGGGATTGTCGAGCGCCGAGTTGACCTTGTTGCCGGTGGCGAGGTCGTTCTGGGTGGTGGCGAGCAGTGCGGCGGTCGATTGCAGCGAGAGCAGGTTCTGGCGGACCGAGGCGGAGAGAACAATGCCGGACATTTACTGGTACCCTTCTGGATGGACGCAACAATACACGTCGATCGTTCTAATCGTCGACGATATGACCCTGGTCGATTAACGCTACCGATGTCTGAAGAAGCCGGCCCGTACAAATACCGAGAAGTTACCCGGGGCAGCGCCGGATGCGATGCATCGGCGCCTTAATGCGAACGCGGGTCGTCCGCCGCCATGATGACAACAGCGTCATGGCGATGGCGTGAATTGCCGCTTTTCGAATTGGAGCTGGAGATGACTTTTGTATTTCGGATTAGACGGCGCGGGATTTTCCCTACCGCGTCCCGAACTTTATTTCTCACGTAAGAAAGATCGCGAGCTCGAGGAGCACATCGCGTGGCACTAGCGGAATCTGGGCGTCAGCGCGAACCACCTACACGTGAAACATGGTTAACAGTTTGTTTACCGGTCTCGTCGAGGCTTGCGCGCGCCTCACCGCTTCGCTGCAAGCGCTTGCCTTCTAGCGGTTGGGGCAACAGGCAGAGGCCCAGGCCGGGTACAAACAGGTCCTAAAAAAGCGTCCAAGCGCGAACCGGTTGCTGCCAACTAAATCGATGCAGCAAGAAAGAGATCAGCAGATGAGCCTGGCAAAGCAAGCCATTTTCAATGCGCCCCAGACAAAGACTTCCTACGTGCAGATCCTGTTCGAGCAAGCGCGAGTGTCCCATAGGAACGGGAATATTGCCGAGGCCCAGGCCGGGTACAATAAGGTCCTGAAAAAGCGCCCGAACCATTTCGATGCCTGGCACATGCTAGGCCTGTGCGAACTTCACCACCGCAATTACCCGGTCGCCGCGCGCGCCCTGAAGCGGGCTCTGCTGCTGGACGCGCATTCCGCTGTGGTTCATTCCGATCTGGGCATCACGCTCAAGGCGTTGCAAAGGTATGATGATGCATTGGCCTGCTTCGATAGCGCCATCGCACTGAAGCCGGATTTCGCCGACGCGCACTACAACCGCGGCAACCTGTTGAGCGAGCTCAGCCATTCAACCGAGGCCGTCGCCGCTTTCGACAGGACGATCGCGATCAATCGGCAACATGTGCACGCATGGAAGAACAGAGGCAATGCGCTACTCGGGCTTGCCAGACTTGACGATGCGGCCGCGAGCTGCGATCAGGCGCTCGCGATCGACCCCGACGATGCCGCTACCTGGGCGAACCGGGGTGAAATTTTGCGCCGTCTGGGACGGCTCGATGACGCGTTCTCGAGCACCGATAGGGCATTGTCGATCAATTCAAAAATCCCGGAAGCGTGGCTCGCACGCGCCAGTATATTGCTGATGAAGGGCAAAGTGGCCGACTCGGCAGGCAAGCTGCCAGCACGCACTTGCGATCAAGCCGGACTACGCAAAGGCGTTTGCCCATCTCGGTCAATGTCATGCGGCGCAAGGCGACGCGGAATCCGCGGTTTCCTGGCTAGATCGTGCGCTCGCGATCAGGCCTGACGACGAGATTGCCTTGTCAAACAGGATCTTCATCCTGGATTTCAGCAGGGATGGTGACTTCGCGCGACACCAGGCGGCGCGATCGGAGTGGTGGGATCGGGTTGGCGCCAAGATTGCCGCGCAGCACCCGCCTCGCCACGACAATGAATTCGATCCGAACAAACGGATTGTCCTGGGCTACGTGTCGGCCGATTTCAGGCACCACTCCGCCGCTTACGCATTCCGGCCGGTGCTGGAGAACCACGACAAGACGCAGTTCGAGGTCATTTGTTATTCCAGCACTCCGACCGAGGACGCCGTCACGGACTCGTTCCGGCAGGTGGCCGATCGGTGGAGAAATGTTCTACAATGGTCCGACGACCGTCTGGCGGACTGCATCCAGGCCGATAAGGTCGACATTCTGATCGACCTCTCGGGACACACCGACGGTAATCGGCTTCGCGCGTTTGCGCGCAAACCAGCGCCAATCCAGGTCAGTGCGTGGGGACATTCGACCGGCACTGGCCTGCCGACCATCGATTACCTTTTCTCCGATCCGGTCGCTATTCCCGCCGAGGTTCGTCCTCTTTTTGCGGAGCGGGTCTATGACCTCCCGAGCGTGGTGATCGTCGAGCCTCCGCCCGCCGAGTTGCGATGCCCGGAGCCACCCGTAACTGGGAACGGATACCTGACCTACGGCGTGTTCAACAGGGTCAGCAAATTATCCAACGCGGCCATTGGCATCTGGGCACGGATTCTGCACGCCGATGCCACCTCGCGATTGCTGATCAAACATTCGCTGATCGACGACGCCTCGATCCAGCGCATGCTGCTGGAAAAATTTTCGTCCAGGGGAATAGCACCGGATCGGATCAGTCTCTTGGGATCGACCTCGCGCGCGGAACATTTGGCGACCTACCGGCAAGTCGACATCTGTCTCGACCCGTTTCCGCACGGCGGCGGCGTTTCCACCTGGGAAGCGTTGTATATGGGCGTGCCGGTCGTGGCGAAGCTCGGAAATGGAATGGCATCCAGATTAGCCGGGGCTATCCTGTCGTCTGTTGGTATGACCGACTGGGTCGCCGCTGATGACGAACAATATGTGGCCATCGCGCTGCGATCGACCCCGGGCAGCCTCGGCACGATTCGCCGCGAGCTGCCCATCCGCATCGAGCAGAGCTGCAGCCCGGCCGCATATACCCGAGCCGTGGAGGCGGCCTATCGGACGATGTGGCAGAAGTACTGCGAACGAGGGCCAGTCTCGCGGCACGACGAGCTTCTTTGCAGAGGTAGTCAACGGTTGGGGTGCGACCGTTGATAACGGTGGGCTGTTTTGATCGCGGCTAACGGCTTATTTTTGGACTTCAGCAACTGTTCGGAACAGAACCGCACAACTCACGCCAGCAATGGTTCCTGGGCGTCCAATAGCCGCAACGGAAAGAGATCGTCACATGAGCACAGCAAGGCAAGCTTTTCTCGGCGCGGCGCCAAATTCCCGGAAGATCCCCTACGTCCATATCCTGTTTGCGCGGGCAGAGCAGCTCCATGCGGCCGGTAATCTTGCCGATGCCAAGGCCGAGTACAATAAGATCCTGAAAAAAAATCCGAACCATTTCGATGCCTGGCATATGCTGGGTCTATGCGAACACCAGAGCGGCCATCACGAGGCTGCGGTGCGCCTTCTGAAGCGAGCCTTGCTGCTAGACCCACAATCCGCTGCGGCTCAAACCGGTCTGGGCATGGCGCTCAAGGCATTGCAACGGTATGTCGAGGCCACGGCCTGCTTCGATAGCGCGATCGCTCTGAAGCCGGATTTCGCTGACGCCTATTACAACAAGGCCAACCTGTTGATGGAGCGCGGCCGTTTCGCGGAAGCGGTCGCGGGGTTTGATATGACGATCTCGATCAACCCAGATCATGTCCCCGCATGGAACAACCGAGGCAATGCGCTGCTGCCGCTTGGCCAGTGCGAGCAAGCCATCGCAAGCTACGACAAGGCCCTCACGCTAAATCCCGCACACCTATCGTCCTTGATCAATCGCGGCACCGCACTCCTGGTGCAGCTCAAGCAAGCGCCGCAAGCCATGACCGACTTCGATCGCGCGTTGGCGCTGGCTCCAGAGCATGTGGTCGCGTGGACGAACCGGGGCGAAGCACTGCGCGTTCTCCGGCGGTTGGAAGATGCGCTGGCGAGCTGTGACAAGGCGTTGTCGATCAGTCCGGACCACGCGCGAGCCTGGCTGGTTCGCGCCTTTATCATGACGGATTTCGGCTTGGTAACCGAAGCGCGGGAAGCTTGCCAGCGCGCCCTTGAGATCAATCCGAATTTTTCAGAAGCCTTGACCAAGCTCGGTGAAGGTTTGGCGCTGCAGGGCGACGCGGAAGCCGCCGTTTCCTGCTTCGACCGCTCGCTGGCGATCGAGCCTGACGACGAGATAGCCCTGTCAAAACGCATATTCTCGCTGGACTTCAGTGCAAGTGGCGATTTTGCTGCACATCAGACGGCGCGGTCGCTGTGGTGGGATCGGATCGGCGCCAAGATTGCCGCGCAGCACCCGCCGCGGCACGACAACGATTGCGATCCGAACAGGCGGATTGTCCTGGGCTACGTGTCCGCCGATTTCAAGCGCCACTCCGCCGCCTTCGCGTTCCGGCCGGTGCTGGAGAGCCACGACAAGACGCAGTTCGAAGTCATTTGTTATTCCAACACCCCGACCGAGGACGCCGTCACGGACTCGTTCCGGCAGGTGGCCGATCGGTGGAGAAACGTTCTACAATGGTCCGACGACCGGCTGGCGGACTGCATCCAGGCCGATAAGGTCGACATTCTGATCGATCTTTCGGGACACACCGACGGTAATCGGCTTCGCGCGTTTGCGCGCAAACCAGCGCCAATCCAGGTCAGTGCGTGGGGACATCCGACCGGCACCGGCCTGCCGACCATCGATTACCTGTTCTCCGATCCGGTCGCTATTCCCGCCGAGGTTCGTCCTCTTTTTGCAGAACGGGTCTATGACCTCCCGAGCGTGGTGATCGTCGAGCCTCCGCCCGCCGAGTTGCGATGCCCGGAGCCACCCGTAACTGCGAACGGATACCTGACCTACGGCGTCCTCAACCGGATCAGCAAGATAACCGATGCCGCTATCGCCCTCTGGGCACGAATTCTGCGATCCGACGTCACGTCGCGGCTGCTGATCAAGGACAAGTTGATCGACGATGCCTCCGTCCAGCGCATGCTGCTTGAAAGATTTCATTTGCACGCAATAGGGCCGGAGCGGATCTTGTTCGAAGGATCAACCTCCCGGGATGTCCACTTGGCGGCTCACCAGCGGGTCGACATCTGTCTCGATCCGTTTCCGCACGGCGGCGGCGTTTCCACGTGGGAGGCGTTGTATATGGGCGTGCCGGTCGTGGCGAAGCTCGGAAATGGCATGGCATCCAGATTGGCCGGGGCTATCCTGTCGTCTGTCGGTATGACCGACTGGGTCGCCGCTGATGACGATGAATATGTGGCCATCGCGCTGCGATCGACTCCGGACCGCCTCAGGACCATTCGCAACGAGCTGCCAGGCCTGATCGAGCGGCGCTGCAGCCCGGCCGAATATACCCGAGCCGTGGAAGAGGCTTACCGGACGATGTGGCAGATATACTGCGGCGGAATCCAAACTTAGCCGGTGTGGCCTGGACATCCCCGTAGTCCGCGTCGTGACCCGGCATCTATCGGCGCGGCGCCATTCCTATCTGCGGAAAAAAAAGCGCGATTTACACCGGCGGCAACCTTTCGCCGCATCGCTTCTTCCACATCGCCTGGTAGGCCGCTTCAACCGCTCTCGTATAGGCTACGGGACCACAGCGCGTGTTGATGAGATCAGGAAGCTCCCGACGAAGCATCCTCAACCGGTCCCGGGTCGATCGCAGCGCGATGGCCACATATTCATCGTCATCAGCGGCGACCCAGTCGGTCATACCAACAGACGACAGGATAGCCCCGGCTAATCTGGATGCCATGCCATTTCCGAGCTTCGCCACGACCGGCACGCCCATATACAACGCTTCCCAGGTGGAAACGCCGCCGCCGTGGGGAAACGGATCGAGACAGATGTCGACTTGCCGGTAGGTCGCCAAATGTTCCGCGCGCGAGGTCGATCCCAATAGTCTAATCCGATTCGGCGCTATTCCCCTGGACGAAAATTTTTCCAGCAGCATGCGCTGGATCGAGGCGTCGTCGATCAGCGAATGTTTGATCAGCAATCGCGAGGTGGCATCGGAGTGCAGAATCCGTGCCCAGATGCCAATGGCCGCGTTGGATAATTTGCTGACCCTGTTGAACACGCCGTAGGTCAGGTATCCGTTCGCAGTTACGGGTGGCTCCGGGCATCGCAACTCGGCGGGCGGAGGCTCGACGATCACCACGCTCGGGAGGTCATAGACCCGCTCCGCAAAAAGAGGACGAACCTCGGCGGGAATAGCGACCGGATCGGAGAACAGGTAATCGATGGTCGGCAGGCCGGTGCCCGTCGAATGTCCCCACGCAGTGACCTGGATCGGCGCCGGTTTGCGCGCAAACACGCGAAGCCGATTACCGTCGGTGTGTCCGGAGAGGTCGATCAGAATATCGACCTTATCGGCCCGGATGCAGTCCGCCAGACGGTCGTCGGACCATTGTAAAGCATTTCTCCACCGATCGGCCACCTGCCGGAACGAGTCCGTGACGGCGTCCTCGGTCGGAGTGCTGGAATAACAAATGACCTCGAACTGCGTCTTGTCGTGGTTCTCCAGCACCGGCCGGAATGCGTAAGCGGCGGAGTGGTGCCTGAAATCGGCCGACACGTAGCCCAGGACAATCCGTTTGTTCGGATCGAATTCATTGTCGTGGCGAGGCGGGTGCTGCGCGGCAATCTTGGCGCCAACCCGGTCCCACCACACCGATCGCGCCGCCTGGTGTGCAGCAAAATCGCCAATTGCAACGAAGTCCAGGGTGAAAATCCGGCTTGATAGGGTAATCTCGTCGTCAGGCTTGATCGCCAGCGAGCGATCGTAGCAGGAAACGGCGGCTTCCGCGTCGCCTTGCAGCGCCAAACCTTCACCGAGCTTCGTCAAGGCTTCTGAAAAATTCGGATCGATCTCAAGGGCGCGCTGGCAGGCCTCCCGCGCTTTGGTCTCCAAGCCGACATCCTTCAGGATACTGGCGCGAACCAGCCAGGCTTGAGCGTGGTCCGGACTGATCGACAACGCCTCGCCGCAGCTCGCCAGCGCATCTTCCATCCGCCGCAGAACGCGTAATGCCTCGCCCCGGTTCGTCCACGCGACGACCTGGTCTGGAGCCAGCGCCAGCGCACGATCGAAGTCGGTCATGGCTTGCTGTGCTTGCTTAAGATGCACCAGTGTGATGCCGCGATTGATCAAGGCAGATACGTGCGCAGGATTTAGCGTCAGGGCCTTGCTGTAGCTTGCTTTGCATTGCTCGAATTTGCCAAGCTGCCGTAGCGCATTGCCTCGGTTGTTCCATGCGCGGAAATGATTTGGATCGATCGAAGTCGCCTTGTCAAAGCTCGCGATCGCCAGGTCTGGATGGCCTCTCGCCAACAGCAAATTACCCCGGCAGTAGTGCGCTTCCGCAAAGTCCGGTTTCAGATCGATCAGCTTGTCGAAGCAGGCCAATGCCTCATCAAGCTGCTGCGCCGCCTCGAGGGCCAGACCCAGTTCGGCATGAACCTCCGCGGAGCGTGGTTCGATCAGTAGCGCCCGCCGCAACAGGCGGACGGCAGAGACGAAATTGCCGCTCTGGCGTTCGCACACCGCGAGCATATACAAAGCCTCGAAATGGTTCGGACGTTTTTTCAGGATCTTCTGGTACACAGCCCGGGCTTCGACAACCTGACCCTGCCGATGCAACGATTGCGCCCGGGCGGATAACCCCGCGATGTCGAGACCCTTTTGGGATATTGGGGGCGCGCCGAGGGCCGCTTTGGTTCGAAAGCTCATGGGCCGGTCTCTCCGCCGCGGCGACATCATATTCACGCAACCGTTCGGTTAGGCAGCGGATGGTTGCCGACGGATTGAACATCGGGGAGGCTCGTAAACAAACGATTAACTATGTTGCACGGCAAAACTACGATTTTAAAATCCCGCCTCACGCCGCCGGCGCGGTGCGGATCATCTTCGCCAGGTCGGCTTTGTAATAGGGCTTCGCCAGAAGCCCCGCATCGGCCTCGAGCTGCAAGGCCTCAATGGTCAGTTGCCGGCGATTGAAGCCGACTGCGCATGATCACATCGGTGAACAGCAGATCGATGGTTTTGCTGGCGTCGATGATCGTTAGGGCCTCACGGGGCTTGATCGTGATGGTCACCGGATGGGCTCAGCGCAAACCGCAAAAAGATAATGTGCCATTGGCATAAACCCCGTATGAACCGTCTCATCGTTCATAGAAAACATAAACACGTGCCGAAAAAACCTTAGGGCCAAGGACCTAAGCGCCTCACCCGTCATGCAGTTAATGTGCAGCTTGCGAGATGGCTCCGAGGCATAGGTTTGGCCCTCCAGGGAGGGGGCTCCAACTATCAACTTTCCATGGTCCAGCAGAGATGCTGTTAGATTCCGGAAAAATACTTCACCACTCTTGACGTGCTCGAAAACATCGAGGGCATAAATGGCCTCGTAAGTCTTCGGCAGACGACGCGACATCACATCATACTGCTCAATGCCATGTCGCAATGGGCTAAGATCGTAACAATCAAGAGATTTTGTTTCACGCGAAACAATTTCGCTTGCCCAGCCATCCCCAGCGCCGACTTCAGCAACGGTGACGCTGCCAACGAGCATCTTTGATACAAATTTGTATCTCGCCAACGCAAAAACCAAATGTTTTGGATCACGCAGCCACGAATCCGAATAGATCGGCCCCAACTCTACGGTGGCATTCATTTGGTCTGCAAAGGGATGCCCTTGAGCGCGGCGCCAGTCGGCAATACGATCAATGTCTGTATGGTTGCTCATCCTCGCCCCATATAACGATGCCTCGACGACGATTTCTGCCCACACTGATCATAATCTTGCATAAATCGTCCACGTTGCTTTGCAGGACACGACCGGCGCGAACCATGCCCACATGAGGAAGTGTTCGTAGATGGCTCTCAGCCACACGCTTTTGCCGTCCATAGTGCTCGGTCAGCCATTCAACCGTGGTGCTCGATATCCACACCACGAACGCTTTATCTCGATAGTGCTCGGCGACATAGATCGTACCGTCCACATTTACCCGGTACGAGCGCTGCGGATCGCTGGCACAGGTCAAAGTGCCATTGATGCCGGCACACAAATAGACAATTTCCGCATCTGGAAGCGGTCCACATTTGGCCAAGTCGAAATAATGCGCCCTTTCCATCGCTGCATTTCGGCGCGTGGTGCACATCGCTTCCGGCAAATGGCGGCACAAATTGCGACCAATGAAGCCGTCTTGACCGATGATCAGCTCTCGCATCATTCAGCCGCTTCCCTCAACATCGCTTTGGCCGCGTTCGTCAACGACATCGGTTGATGTTGAGGTATTTCTCCTGCCGCTTCCTTCTGAGCCAACATCTGAAGATAGTTCGCTGCGTGGGAATAATCAACTACGTGCTCCATCGTGTGGTTCTTTGACGCCCACAAATCGTCGCCGCATTGCCGCCAGCGGGTGCAAAACGCCAGATCCTCAGAAAGCCGACCCGCCGTCTTGTCATCCGGAGTGTCAAACCCATCAAAAAACCGCAGAATACCGTCGTTCTCCAGCAAATCATTCGCCGCATGGAACTGCAACCGCGTATCAGTCAATTCTGAAAACTTCGCCAGCATGGTATCAGCTGCATCGCGCTGTATCAGAAAGCAGCCCATGCCAAGCCCAGCTGCCTTCATGAAATTGCCGCGCCGCTCGGCCAATCCATTCTCGTCGCCCAAGCAGGGGGCCGCCCTTTGAACCATGATGGTTTTCTTGGTGTAAAGCGCGCCAACCATCGAATCGTTGAACATCAGCATGTCGATAACGACGCCAGTGCCGAAACGCATAAAAGAACAACATTGGCGCTCCCGGCGGCGACTTCAGCGAGCCGTTCGCGCCTGCGCGCACAGATAAAAAGCCGATGTCCATCGTCAGCCAAGGCCCGCGAAAATGCGGCCCCAGATTCCGAACTCGCGCCCGTGATTACAATCGCTTTTCTAGAGAGCATTCCGCTGCCTCACCGGTCTATGGTCCTTCAGAAGGAATCCCTCACGCCGCCAGCGCCGTCCGTATCATCTTCGCCAGATCGACTTTGCGGTACGGTTTCGCCAGCAGCAGCGCATCGGCGTCGAGTCGCATTTCCTGAAGCAGGGCATTTTCGGCATAGCCTGACGTGTACAACACCTTGAGCGTCGGCCGGCGATGCAATGCTTCGATGGCCAGTTGCCGTCCGTTGATCGGACCGGGCATCATGACGTCGGTGAACAGCAAATCGATGGCTTCGCTGGCGTCGATGATCTTCAGGGCCTCGCTGGCATTGCCCGCAGCGAGCGTACGGTAGCCGAGGCTCTGCACCTGGGTTACCACATATTTGCGCACCAACACGTCGTCTTCGACGATCAGGATCGCCTCGTCGCCGCCTTCGGCCGGCGCCTTGCTGGCAGGCTCGATCGTCGATCGAGCCGCCGCTCTGAGGAAATACATATCGACCTTTGTCCCGCGGCCGGCTTCGCAGCTGACTTTGATTTGGCCGTTGGATTGTCTGACACAGTCCTGCACCATGCCGAGGTCTACGAAGGCCCGATCCTGATAATCGACGAAAATACCATAGCAGGAGGCACTGACGCCGATTCTGACATGGTCGTCGGTCTCGCCGATGTTCTCCGCCGGGACATTTTCGGTCTCCAGTATGAGCTTGCCGCCATCCGGCATAGCATCGCGCGCAAGAATTGCAAGATTGAGAATCAGCGTCATCAACTGATGTGGATCGACCACGGCCGCCGCGACACCGGGTGCCAGAATAGTCTCGATCTCGATCTGCTCGCCGAGCGTGGGCCGGAGCAGCCGCGCCGCCTCAGTCACCAGCTTGTTGACGTCGACGTCGCGAGGGTGCGATGGCTGCGCGCGGGCGAAGGTAAGCAAATGCGCCGTCAGATTAGCCCCGCGGGAAGCCGCCTCGGCGATCAGCCCCGCAACGGCCGCGAGCTCGGGCCGGTCGGCGACAGCCTCCGCCAGGATGTCGATGGTGCCGGTGATAACGGTGAGGATATTGTTGAAGTCGTGGACGATGCCGCCGGTAAGCCGGCCGACGATCTCCATCTTTTGAGCCTGACCAGCCTGCGCTTGCGCGCCTTCCGTGGGCAGGGATTTTGGTAGCATGAGTCGGCGATTACCTGAGCTGAACGACACTTGAAAAACGCGACTGGGCTTCAGCAAGGCACTCGTTGATGACCGTCAACAGCGCGACCGGCGTGAACGGCTTGCGCAGGCAACGAGACGCGCCGAGCTCAAGCGCCATCCTGAGAAAATCGGGTGCTGGTGAATTGAGATTGGCGAAGGCATAACCTGACATCGCAATCAGCGGCACCGCCGGCGCGCGTTCGTGGAATATCCTGATCAACTCGAAGCCGCGCATGTGCGGCATGAAAATGTCGACAATCATCAGATCAAAGGCCGTATCTTCAAGCGCGCGAAGTCCGGCTTCACCGCCATCGGCGATGGTGACCTGAAAGTCGTGCCGCTCGAGATAGATCTCAATGGCCATGCAGACCATTGGATCGTCATCGACGACAAGAATACGTGGCATATTGGTCCCCTGCGGCTGAACATTCTGCTTCGACAGTTCGGTAACCTCTGAATTGTACTGCACGCGATCCCCCTCCCCCTTTTAGTTGAGCCGCGGATTTCTCCGACCGGCGCCGCCCGCAAATCAATGACCAAGCCCGAAACGGCCTGCGCTCTTGGCCCCCATGGCTTCGACGCGCCCCCGGGTCCCCGACTGTTCGCTGGGGACATCCGCAGTAGCAAAATACCGTCGATGAGGCCCGGCCTCAGACAAGCATTGGTCGATGATGGCAAGCAGCGTCGTTGGCCGGAAGGGTTTGCGCAGGCAGCGCGTCGCGCCGAGCCTGATCGCCATCTGCAGGAAGTCGGAACCGAGCGACTCAGGGCCCGAAAATGCATAGCCGGAAATGGCGATCAACGGCACCGTGGGCGCATGGTCATGAAAAATCCTGATCGACTCGAACCCGCGCATCTCTGGCATAAAAATATCGACGATCATCAGATCGAAGGTTGAATGATCGAGCGCGGCAAGACCCTCGCTGCTGCCGTCAGCGATCGATACCCTAAATGCATACCGCTGGAGCCAAGCGCGGATCGCGTGGCAAACATGTGGATCGTCATCCACAACCAAGATTCGGCGCATAATGGAATACCTCGCCGTGCCCTACGCGCTGCACGCCGCAAAACCTTGACCGCGCGCGCCACAATTTTTAGCGGCGCGAATCAACGATCCATAATTCCGCCGTAAATACCATGGTCTGTCTGCCCTGCACGGTGTATAGCGGCAACCGCGCAACTGCTGGCTTGCGCAATCGAGCAGGCAAGCTATCTTTGGCCATCCGAACGCCACGATACAGGTGACGCGAGACCATCGAGCTCCCGCCTTTCCGGCAGGAGAGTTCATGACCTCGCAGCGTCCTCTAAACTATCTTCTGCAAGCCATGCCCGCGGCGGAACGTGATGCTTTACGTCTGCAACTCGAACCTGTCGAACTGGTCAGGGAAAGCGTCCTGGTCGAAGCCGGCTCGCCGTTGACGCATATTTATCTGCCGCACAGCGGCGTCATTTCAATGATGGTTCGGCTCTCGGAGGGACAGACGGTGGAGGTGGCGATGATCGGGCGCGACAGCGTTGTCCGCGCCTCTGCCGCTCTCGACGACGGAATATCCCTGACCGACGCTGTGGTTCTTCTGCCGGGTTCCGCCTCGGTGATCGAGGTTGCAGTGCTTCGGGCAGCCGCCGACCGCAGCGCCGTTCTGCGCAACCTGCTGGCGCGGCATGAACAGGCCCTGTTCACGCAGGCGCAGCAATCAGCCGTGTGCAATGCGTCGCATTCGGTTGAAGCACGCCTGTCGCGCTGGCTGTTGCGCGCGCGCGATCTGTGCGACAGCGAAACGCTGCCGCTGACCCAGGAACTTCTGGCGCAATTGATGGGTGTCCAGCGCAACGCCGTATCGATCGTCGCCCATGCGCTGCAGCGCGCCGGTATCATTCGCTACAGCCGGGGCCATATTGACATCAGGGACCCGGAGGGCTTGAGGGAAACGTCTTGCGAATGCTACGAGGTGGTAAAGCTGCAACATCTGCGCTTACTGAACTTATGACCATGACGTCACAGCGCCAATTTTCCGAACCGAAGCATTATGCACGATTACACGCATAGAGGCGAAATCCGTGCAGAAGAACCGCTACTTGGCATTTTTTCTTGCCAAGAATGGATGCAGGGCTCATCCTCTACATTGGCTAGCGTGCATAGGCGTAAGCAGCTTCGGGGACCGGTCGTACTCCCATAGGAGGCTACTATGGACTCGGTAACTCGTTCTTCACCCAACGGCTTCCTGTCATCGCTGGCGGCGGACGATTTCGAATTGATCCGGCCGCATCTCCGGGTCGTCGATCTGGTCCAGGACTTCGTGCTGGAGGAGGTTGGCGAAACCGCCAGGCGCGCGTACCTGCCGCATCGGGGCTTGATCTCTCTGATCGTGAAACTTGCCAGGGGCGAGCACATTCAGATCGCGATGATCGGCCGCGACAGCATCTTCGGCGCATTTTCCGCGCTCGGCGACCCGACCGCGCTGAACAGCGCGATTGTGCTGGTGCCAGGCGCGGCTTCGACAATCGACATCGAGCGGCTTCGAGCCGCGGCCGATCAAAGCGCGACGTTTCGAGCGGCGCTGGTCCGTCACGGGCTGGCGGTCTACGCCCAGATCCAGCAGACCGCGGGATGCAACGCCTCGCACACCGTGGAGTCCCGGCTGGCGCGATGTCTTTTGCAGACCCACGATCTCTCCGGCGGCGACAAGCTGTTTCTTACCCAGGAATTGATGGCGCAGATGATCGGCGCGCGGCGCAACAGCGTATCGCTGGTGGCCAACACGCTGCAGCAGGCCAATTTTATCCAGTACAGCCGGGGCCACATCGAGATCACCAACATCGAAGGTCTCAAGAAGACATCGTGCGAATGCTATGCGACCGTGAAATCGCAGTATGAGAGATTGCTCCGGCCTCGCGACCCGCCATGAGCGGTCGCAGAACGCCGGCCGCCCATCATTGCGTTGGTAGCCTGCTTCCGAGCTGACCTTGACGGATTCCCCACGAAACGAAGATCCGCGATCGCGGCACGGTCGGTCCGTATAATTACGGACTTCTCGCAACGGCGTGGGAAATTTATTTCCGCCCGGAATTAACTGGCTGTTCAACGACCGCTGATAATTGTCACAATGCCAATGGGCGGCGATTTCGAAACAGCGTCGACGATCTATCGCATGCGACGAATATTTCGCCCGTGTTAGGCAAGTTGCGAACCACCCGGAGTGATGACATGGCCTTTGATTTGTCGATGCCGATCCTGGTGGTCGATGACTACAACACCATGATCCGGATCATCCGCAATCTGCTCAAACAGCTCGGGTTCGAGAACGTCGACGATGCCAGCGACGGATCGGCCGCTCTCGCCAAGATGCAGGGAAAGAAATATGGCCTGGTGATTTCCGACTGGAACATGGAGCCGATGACCGGCTACGACCTGCTGAGGGAGGTCCGCGCCAGCCCGGAACTCTCCCAAACGCCCTTCATCATGATAACGGCAGAATCGAAGACCGAAAACGTCATTGCTGCGAAAAAGGCCGGGGTCAGCAACTACATCGTCAAGCCATTCAACGCCGCGACCCTGAAGACCAAGATGGAAGCGGTCTTTCCGGGGTAGCCAGGTAACGGCCTGCGAACGCCGCCAGTCGGCTTGCCAGGGAACTTACGCCGACCCCGGGGATCATCGCGCCGCACTCCTGCCGCGTTTGCGCCGCCGCCAGTCCGGCAGAGGCACGCAAATTCCGCCTGACATCGATACGGCCGGTTCCCGGTCGCTTTCCCCGCCCACTCGGTATTGTTACGCAATCCGATATTTACGCCGGGGTCACAGGCTGCCTCCTAGAACAGGGGACCGGATTTCCACGCACTCAGCTCCGGATCAGGAACGATGCGTAACCAGCTCCTCGCCATCGATGATGCCGACCTTCATCTGTCGATCGTGGGCAGGATCGCGGCGCAGGTCAACTTCGAGACGACCACCGCGGCCTCCGTCAGCGCGGCAGCCCGCTTGCTGCGCGAGCGCACCTTCGACTGCATCACGCTCGATCTTTCGCTCGGCGAGCGGTCGGGCATTGAGATCCTGGTGCTGCTCGCCGAGATGAAATGCCGGACACCGGTCATCGTCATCAGCGGTTCAGGGGACGACAGCTGCGACGCGAGTATGAAGCTCGGTAACCTGTTTGACCTCAATCTTTATCCGCCGATACCGAAGCCGATCCATCTTGCGGGGTTGCGCGAAATGTTGAAGCAGATTGCGGTCGGCGCCTCGGCGCGGACGCTTGCCGCTGGCGCGGGCGGATAGCCGCAGATGCTTCGTCCCTCGGCCGGCCGCTTCGCGTGCTGATCGTCGACGACAATCCTTCCAATCGGCTGGTGCGCAGCCACGTTCGGCTATCGCCAACTCGCCAGCCTGGCGCGGCGGCTCGATCGCGAAGCACCGCAGCTCGCCGCGGAAGAACATCGAGAGTTTGCTCGATCGCATGAACGCGGCATATCTACCGGCCGTCGCGCAGCCGCCGTGCTGAGCACGTCGGCAACCGTGCCACGGCCGTACTTCTACGGCTTCGTATTTTCATAAACGGATAATCTTGAACAGCGATAACTGGGTAAGCATAGGAGAGCTTCATGTTTACGTTTGAAACGACCGACCAGAAGGAAGTCCGGCGTTTCCGTATCGCCCAGTTCAACGGCCGCACCGCGACCGTCAGGTCCGGTGGATCGACTGTTACGGGCTATGTGCGGTCGGTGCTGGAAAGCGGATTGAGCGTTCCGCAACGCTGGACCATCACCATCATCCCGAGCGCGCCAAAGGTCCGGGCCGAAGTCAGCCGACCTGCGCCACGCGCGCGCGCTTTCGTGGAAGACTTTTACTGAGCCACGCCAGCAATGACTGATTGATTGATTTTCGGCGCGAGGCGGTCGGAGGCTGGCCGGCCGCGGCGGGCGGCTCATCGCGGCCCGATTTCGGCGTCGCAGGCCCATGCCAGCGCAACGACCGGAACGGTGCGAAGGTAGGTTTGACTGCGAGTTAGACGACGCCTGGGTGCAACAGTGCCTTGCGGACCAGGTCCGCGGTATTGCGCGCTCCGAGTTTGCGCATGGCCTCGGCCCGATGACTTTCGAAGGTTCTCGGACTGATATTCATCTGCAAGGCGCCCTGCTTGTTGGAATAGCCCTCGCTGATCAGGCTCAGAACCTCGCGCTCGCGCCGGGTCAGCGGCTTCTGGTCGGCGCTGGACGTGAACATCACGTCGGCCGGCCGCGTTCGGTCCTTGACTTGGCTGGGCCGTTTCTCCCAACCAACCTTCTGACCGGGTGCGATGGCGGCTTCGTCGTGAATGTTCGCGATCTGCTTGATCATCAGGCAGACCCGCTCGGTCTGTTGCAGCGCGTTCTCCACCACCTGCTGCAGATAAAGGCGATTGCCGCCGGCCTGCGAGAATTGGTGGCTATGCTGTTTTATCTCGCCCATGTAGAGCAAGAGCGCGGTCATTGGCCCGTTGAGCTGCCGCGCTATCTCGACCCCCGCTTCTTCCATCGCCCGCGTGCGCGCTGCTGACAGCCGGACGACTTCAGGATCGTCGTCCTGGGAGGTGGCGTTGGCGATCCACTTCGAGAAAGTCGAATCGCTGATTCGGTTTCCTTGCTGAGACATGTGTTCTTTTTAGCGGGCCATCCCTCGTTGAGGGTTAATTTTGTACCCGGTAAGACTACGGAGATTTCAGCTGTACTTCACCAGGGCCGACCTTGCCGCCCGCTAAGATTTGTATCGAATCGCCTGCTAATCGATGTCAAACCGGAAATTCATAGTGAGTCCCCGTAGATATACGGGCCAAGAAATGTTTTTGATCAAAACGCGCGAGCCCGTATTTCCACCTGCGCGGTATTTACTTCTTAATTTTAATTCGAATTGCGTTTGTTATCTCAACATTTGCAGATCTTCCGCAAAAATGCCGGCGCAGGAGATAGCGGTCTTCGACACGATTGCTTTACGGAAATTGCATGCATGACACAGCCCGATCGGATCGATGAATATCTCAAACGATTGACGCCGCAGGCACGCAGCAGTCTTTTGATTGAACTTGAACGGCTGGAAGTGTGTGGCGCGGCGATGCCCGGCGCGGCGGCGATACTGGAAATATTGCGCGCGGAGTTTCGCAAGAGCGGACAAAGTTCCAACCGCGTGGCCAATCCCTCGCGGCATTTTTTCGCACCGTTGGAACCGCTGCTCGTGAACGGTGCGCCGGACCATGCCAATACCGGCCGGATACTGCGCGGCTCGCTAGCCCCGATCTGGGAGTGGATTACCCGGGATCTGCTGCCGACGATGGCGCGCGACTATATCGACCGCATGATCCCGTTGATCGCCGCCGACAATCGGCGAGAAGCCCGGCAGGTTGTCGCGGCGTTCCAGAGCAAGGTCGTGAAATATCTCGAGAGTACACTCGGCTCACCGGACAGCGCCGATCAGACCCGCGTCAGGCTTGCGACCTATACAGCTTCGAAAGCTGCCTATGGCGACCTGACCAGAATGCTTTGCGTGCTGCGGGCTCGCGAAGCCCTCGCCAAGTTCAACGACGCGCTACCGGTTGAAATCGAGAATTTCGATGACGCGCAGGTCTCCGAAATAACCGCATTGCTGGATGGGCTGAAGAAAGCAAATGCCGACGTCGTTGCATTTGCGCTGGCGTTGGTCGCCAAGCGACTGGCGACGCCATGGCAATTGATCCGCCTCGCGACCAAAGCTGCTTCGAGCAAGGACGCCGCTGATATTGCCGCAACGCCCTACGCAATTACGTTCGAGATGGCGCTGGACTGGCTGGAGGACAAGCGATCGGCGCTGCACGCGGCCCTCAAAAACAACCGGGTCCAGGACGCCAAGGAAATTCTCGCCTCCATGTATGACACCGAATACGCGTTTCAGGTCCGCGTCGACGGACTCGACCGATCCGACTGGGGCGAGCGGCTGCGTCACCTGATGGACGAAACCGCCGTCCTGATCGAGACTGAGGTGAGCCGGTTTCCCGACAATGTCGGTCACGTGCTGGGATCGCCCAAGCTGCGCAGCCATGAATCTCTGGGCGGGCGCCTGACCTATATAGCCTGGAAGGGGCGCGACGCCCTCAGCGACGGTGTCGGCTTTTTCAAGAAGCTGATCGGCCAGCCGGACTAAGTTGCGCCAGAGCGTCGCTATTCGGCAAGCGACATCGCGAGCCGGAAAGCGTTGCCAAGGGCCGCTAGGCCTGTCGCAGGGTCATGAATTTCTGGAGAAATCGTCCCGAAAGGACGATCCTGAACCACCAATATGCCATCCGTCGCATCTTCATTTGATTCGCCTTCGGATCAAGAGGAGAGGCCCGACTGCTGCTATGGATAGTGCCAAAGCCTGGAACCGGATGTGACATGATTCACATTTGGCATAACAATCGCTGGCGGGCGTGAGCCCAGGCGACGTCACTTGCCGCGGCGCCCGCAGTGGTCGACGGCGGCGTTGGACCATGCAAGCGCCGACCGCCGCCGGCCGGGGGAAAATTTTGCAGATCAATGACTTGCGGCTGGGCTATCGATCCTCGACCGGATCAAGAAGAGGCCGCGACTTTGCGAAATCGGCGGCGATCTGCGATGATCGGCATTCGGAATGATCGCGCAGCCGGGTCAATTTTCAAAGAAGGAGAGATTGCCGTGAGGCCAGGGATCGGGTCACTGGTGGCGATCGTTGCACTAGCGGGTACCTTCGCCTTCAATTCCGGAGCCGGCGCGCAGACCGCCGAGGCGCCGCCAGCAAGCGCGGCGCCAACCGCCGACAATGCGGTGATGATCACGATATTCTTCAAGCACGACCAGTCGCGTCCGCTCAGCGAACTCAACGCGCAGCTCGAGCGACAAGGCTTTTACAAGGCGTTCCCGCCGCCCGGCATCGAAGTGGTCAGCTGGTATGTGATGATGGGAATTGGGCAGGTCGTGACGTTGCGGCTGCCGGCGTCGCGGCTTCGCGAAGTCAATCGCATCCTGGAGAACACGGCCTGGGGCAGCTATCGCACCGAATTCTACCCGACCTACGACTACAAGGCGGTCGGTATCGCCGCGCACGACAAGGCGCAATAGACCATCACGCCGGAAACCCGCCGGTTTGCGCCGGCGGGCCTTGATCTGATGTCGGCTCAGCGCAGCCGAACGATAAGAAGATCCCGGTACATCCGCGGAAATCTCCCGATCGACCGTCAGACGGCGCGAAGGTTTTCGGCGCTGGACTTGCCGCGCTTGCTGTCGATTTTGGCTTCGAAGGAAAGCTTCTGGCCTTCATTGAGCGAGCCCATGCCGGCGCGCTCGACGGCGCTGATATGAACGAATACATCGTTGCCGCCATCGTCAGGCGCGATGAAGCCGAAGCCCTTTGTCGCGTTGAACCACTTAACAGTTCCGGTTGTCATTTAACTTCTCCAAGATGCGCCAATGCGCGTTGCGCCCGCACGACCTTCGCGCGAGCTTCATCCGATTTCAGCGATGTCTTGGGGAGGTGGCCGGTAGGGGCTAGGCCGGTTCGGCGCGATCAACAAGGCAAGTCGACTATTCAGATGGCGGGCGTTTACGCTACCTGTCCCGAAATAGCAAGCAATAAGTTTGCCGGTGCGGCGAGCTGATCAGCCCAACCGGCTGATCTGTTCTTCGGTCACCACGCGCTCGACATTCTCGGTCTTGCTTCTGATGCGATAACGCGGACGTCCGTCCGCCTCGATCGGAAGGCAGGTGACAATCGTGTAGACGCTGCGCTGCTTGACGACGGCGCGACCCTGCGGCCCCTGGAGCTGGTGGTGAACGTCGTCGTTGATTGCGAAATTGTGGGCCATGGCTTTAGTTCCCGTTTCAGCCGGGCTTTTAAGCGCATCTGCCCGGCAAGGCAACATATCTGCTCGATCGTCCGGTGGCTGCCGCTACCTTGGAGTGATGGCTGCGCGCTCGGCGGCGGCCCGCTTGGCCGGTAGCGGGCACGGAGAATGTGACCGATCCCTCGTCATGGCAGACGAAGGCGAAGGCATCGAGCGCTGCACAAACCGACGGCAGGGGGTTGGACAAAACCGGCCTTTTCAGCATAACTGGCTGATTATAATAGGATATTCTAAAATCTCCGGTGGCATGCAAGTTGCCTGTGAAGGGTGATGCGATCGATCCCCGTCCAGTTGAGCGTGCGGAACATACGGAAGTCCTTTTCCGGCAAGGCCGGCGAGGTCCGGGTGCTTGACGGTCTCGGCTTCCATATCAACGAGCGCGACTTCGTCAGCATCATCGGGCCGAGCGGCTGCGGCAAGACCACTATCTTCAACATCATCGCCGGCCTGCTCGAACCCGATGCCGGCTCGCTGCACTATCGCGGCGAAGAGATCGAGAGCCTGCGTGGCCGCGTCGGCTACATGATGCAGAAGGATCTTCTGTTTCCGTGGCGCACCGTGCTCGGCAACGTGCTGCTCGGGCTGGAAACCCGGGGTGTCGAACGCGACGAGGCCGAAACCAAGGCGCGCGAATATCTGAGGGGCTTCGGCCTCGCCGGTTTCGAGAAGGCTTACCCGAAGACCTTGTCCGGCGGGATGCGCCAACGCGTGGCGCTAATCCGCACCCTCATCATGGACCCGGACATCCTGCTGCTCGACGAACCTTTTTCCGCGCTGGACTACCAGACCCGTCTCTACCTCGAGGGCGTGCTGAAGGATGCGGTCGAGACCTACCACAAGACCGTCATCCTGGTGACGCACGATATCGACGAGGCGGTCGCGCTGTCGAAGCGCGTTGTCGTGCTGTCAGGCCGTCCAGCGCGGGTGAAAAGCGTGCACGAGATCGATCTCGGCGCCGCCTCGCCGATCGCGGCACGCAGCGATAGCAGGTTCTCCGGCTATTTTCATGCGCTCTGCGCCGAGCTCGATATCCAGACCGAGAAGACCGCTTGACCCTCGCGATGCCCGGAACGGCCCCCTCGCAACAGCAGAAAGCACGCGGCCGGCGCCGCCGCGCTGCCTTCGACACCCCGCTCGGACGCGCGACGTTGCAGGCGGCGGCCGTGGTCGCCTTTTTTGCGCTTTGGGAGATCGGCGTGCGGGCGGGGTGGATCTCCGCCTTTCTGGTCGGCTCGCCGCTTGGCATCTTCGGCCTCGCATTCAAGATGGCCGCGAGCGGTGAGCTGCTCTCGGATACCTGGTACACGCTGTTCGAGGCCATTCTCGGCTTTGTCATCGGCACGATTTTCGGATCCCTGTTGGGACTGGCGCTGTGGTACTCACGATTCGTGGCGCGGCTGGTCGAGCCTTTCATCATCGCCATCAACAGCGTGCCGAAGATCGCGCTGGCGCCGATCGTGGTGCTGTGGTTCGGCACCGGACTGGTTTCCAAGGTAGCCCTGTCGGTGTCGCTGACCGCCATCGTGGCGCTGATCGCCGCCTATCAGGCGGCCAAGGATGCCGACGTCGACCTGCAATCGCTCCTGGTCTCGATGGGGGCCGACAAGCATCAGGTGTTCTTCAAGGCGGTGGTGCCATCGACCTTGCCGTCGATCATCGCCACCTTCCGGATCAATATCGGCTTCGGCCTGGTCGGCGCCGTGGTCGGTGAATTCATTTCATCGCAGCGCGGATTAGGCCACCTGATCTACACCGCATCCAGCCTGTACGACCTCGACACCGTCTGGGTGGGAATGTTCACGCTGATGATCATGGGGTTCCTACTCTATTACGTTATCGACCTGATCGAGCGGGCGAGCCTGCCCTGGAAGCAGTCGAACGCCACGCACCAGGTCCAGGTTTGAAATCCAGTGCCCAATCTACGGAGAGGTTACATGCCCTTGCTCACGCGTCTCATCGGCGCCATCGCACTCATCTCGACGCTGCTGGCAGCGCCGGCGCTGGCCGAAAACAGGAAGGTCACGCTGTCGCAGGCCTTCCAATCGATGTTGTACCTGCCGCTCTATGTCGCGATCGATGAGGGCTTCTTCACCCAGCAGGGCATCGACCTCACCAAGGAAACCGCCGGTGCGCCCACGGTGGCACTTTCGGCGGTGATTTCCGGCAGCGCGCAGTTTTCGATCCATGGACCGGAATGGACGGCGATCGCGGCCTCCAAAGGCGCGCCCGTCGACGTCATTGCCAATGTCGTCAACGGCGCCGCGGTCTGGATCGCAACCGCGCCTGACTTCAAATTTACCGGCATCAACGACGTCAAGGGCCAGAAGGTCGTCACCGGCCTGATGCCGACGACGTCGACCTCATTGTTCATGAAGCTGCTCAAGGAACATGGCATGGATCCCAAAACCGACGTCGATATGATCCAGGTCGCCATCGGCAGCGAACCCGGACCGTTCGTCGCCAGGCAAGCGGATGTCGCGGTCATGTATGAGCCCGGCCTTGATCAGGCCGTCGCCAAGGGCATGAAGGTCGTGCTCGGCTTTCCGAAGCTCTACGGCCCCTATGCCTTCTCGGCGGTCACCGCGCGCCGAGATGTCGATCCTGACACCGCGCAACGCGTGGTCAATGCCATGGAAATGGCGATGCGGTTCATGGCCAGGAACGAAGCCGGGACCGTGGCGATCGCCAAACAGGAATTTCCGACGCTGGACCCGGTCGTGGTCGAAGCCGCGGTGAAGCGAATGCTCAGTGATGGCGTCTATCCGCCGAGCGTCGATATCACGGCTGATGCGCTGAAAGTATCGATGGATACCCAGATTGCACTTGGCAACTTGGCGGCCCAGCCGGACTACGGGACGTTCGTGGTCAGGAAATACATCGATCCCGCACTCGCCATGAAGTAGATCGAAAGCGAGGCACCTCTGGCGTATCGCCGGGTTCCATGCCACCCTTTGCATCGAGATTGCCTATCCGGGAATTGTTTATCTGGGACTTTCCGGCATGACCGATCCGACTGCGCGTTCCCACAACCCGCCGGGCGCGGGGGCGCTCGAACTGCTGCGGCTGTTCCGGAAAGATCCGGAATTTGCGGATCGATACGCGGCGGCCTGCCTCGATCACGCACGCGCTTTGGAACCGGCGCTCAGGGCATTCGAATATCTTCCACGCAACACCGCGCGACGGCCGGGTCCGCTGTCCGGCATTCCCGTGGCCATCAAGGACATCATCGCCACTGCCGACATGCCGACCACCAACGGATCGCCGGTCTACCGCGATCACGTTCCCGCCAAAGATGCCTGGGTGGTCGAACGCCTGCGCCAGCTCGGCGCGACGATCTTCGGCAAGACGGTTTCGACGGAATTTGCCTGGCGGCATCCCGGGCCGACCGTCAACCCCTGGAATATCGGGCATACGCCCGGCGGGTCGTCGTCGGGCTCCGCGGCGGCCGTCGCTGCCGGAATCGTCCCGCTGGCACTCGGCACCCAGACGCTTGGCTCGGTGATCCGGCCGGCCGCCTTTAACGGCGTGGTCGGCCTGAAGCCCAGCTTCGGCGCGATCCCGCGCACCGGCGTGCACCCGCTCAGTCCCTCGCTCGATCACGTCGGCCTCTTCGCCCGGCGTGTCGACGACGTAGCCTATGGGCTGTCGCTGCTGGCAGGTGCGAGCGACAGCGATCCGCAACCCCGGCCGATCCCCGGCTTTGATGTCGATCCCGGTCGCGGCGTGGTGCCGCTGGACCGGCCGCGGCTCGCCATCGTGCGGTTTGAAAAATGGTCGCGCGCGGAGCCGGAACAGCAGCAGGTCTTCGAGCAGACGGCAGCCAAACTGCGCGACGAAGGAGCGGTGCTGCAGGAGTTCAGAACTGCGCAGAACTCGATTTGGCGAACTTGAGCGCCGCCAATACCATCCTCGCCAGCGAAGCCGCACTGATCTTCGAGGATCTCGTCGCGCGCTACCCCGACCGCACCAGGCGATCATTGAAATCGCTGGTGGCGACCGGGAAGAGCCATAGCGCGGTGGCCTATCTGGCCGCGCGTGCGCTGCAGGAGAAATGGCGGTCGCGGCTCGCGGAGGAGATTTCCGGCTTCGACGCGATCCTGACCCTGCCGGCGTTCGGCGAGGCGCCGGAGGGCCTGAGCCATACCGGCAATGCCGAATATTGCGCACCTTGGACTTTGCTCGGCGCGCCCGCGATAACGCTGCCCGCCGGATTCGGCAAACATGGTCTGCCGCTGGGCCTGCAGATCGTCGCCCCCTGGCGGCAGGACCATCGCTTGCTTGGGGTGGCGAAATGGATCGAGAATGTCCTGAACTTCGATCCGGGCATTGCGAGCCTCGCATCAAATGCCCGATCATGATCGACTTGCACAGAAGGAATAAAATCCATGGCGCACGATGCCCCCCAGGCGGGCGGTCCGACAAAACTGGTGATCCGCAATATTGGGCTATTGCTCTCCGGTGCGATGGAAAATCCGATCCTCGACGCCGATACGATCGTCGCTGAGAACGGCAAGATCACCGCCATCGGCCGCGCCGACGATATCGATACCGCTGATGCCACAACCACCGTCGATGCCATGGCAACGACCGTCGCGCCGGGCCTGATCGACAGCCATGTCCATCCGGTCGCCGGCGACTGGACGCCGCGGCAGAACCAGATCAACTGGATCGACAGCTGTCTGCATGGCGGCGTCACCACCATGATCTCAGCCGGTGAAGTTCACATGCCGGGCCGGCCCCGCGACGTCGTCGGGCTGAAGGCGATGGCCATCTTCGCCCAGCGCGCGTTCTGGACGCTGCGTCCCGGCGGGGTCAAGGTACACGCCGGCGCGCCCGTGATCGAGAGCGAGATGGTCGAGGAGGATTTCAAGGAGCTGGCCGCGGCCGGGGTCAAGCTGCTCGGCGAAGTCGGCCTCGGCGGCGTCAAGGACGGCCCAACCGCGCGCAAGATGGTCGGCTGGGCCCGCAAATACGGCATTCAGAGCACCATCCATACCGGCGGGCCATCGATTCCCGGCTCCGGCTTGATCGACAAGGATGTGGTGCTGGAAGCCGACACCGACGTGGTCGGTCACATCAATGGCGGCCACACCGCGCTGCCGGACGACCAGATCCGCTGCATCTGCGAAGGCTGCAAGCGCGGGCTGGAGCTGGTGCACAACGGCAATGAGCGCTCGGCACTCTATACGCTGCGCACCGCGCGCGAGATCGGTGACCTCAGCCGCATCATCCTCGGCACCGATGCGCCGGCCGGTTCCGGCGTGCAGCCGCTCGGGATTTTGCGGATGGTGTCGCTGTTGTCATCGCTCGGCGAGGTGCCCGCCGAAATCGCCTTCTGCTTTGCCACCGGCAATACCGCGCGGATGCGTGCGCTCGACTGCGGCCTGATCGAGGTCGGGCGATCCGCCGATTTTGTCATCATGGACCGGGCCCAGCACTCCGCCGGCAAGAACCTCCTGCAGAGCGTCCAGCTCGGCGACCTCCCGGGCATCGGCATGACCATCATCGACGGCATCGTCCGCACCCAGCGCAGCCGCAATACCCCGCCGGCGACCCGGGTGCCCGAGATCGTCGGGCATTAGGGCAGAAGTCTACGTCTCGGATCACCTCGCCGAGGCCGATTGTTCGGTGGGCTTGCCGAACACGCTGCGACAGCCCTCGCTGAGGTTGGCGCGCTGCCTGCGCATACAATTGGTGATGCGCTCCACGCTCGGGATTTCCGAGGCACACAACCGAAACACGTCGCCAGTGCAAAGCCGGCGTTGATCGTCTTGCGTAAAGGCGTGACCGATAGCCGGCAGCGTGACCAGACCGAGAGCCAAAACGACTGCGGCCCCAAGATTGCGTCCCGTGAAGAGATCAATGGTCATATTTGCGCCCCCCGATTGACCAGACTGAGCTCGTCCGCGGACCGCGGTCGACCATCGCTGGAATCAATTTCATCGTAACGGTGGGTGCACTGCAGCTTCAAGATTCACGACAACTGCTCCACCGCAATATTGCAGCCGTGCTTAACGCGCCACACCCGTTCCAGCATGTGTCGACCACCTCAAGCTTTGCCGTCGCTCGTTTGCGCCTTTGGCTTGGAGAATTGACCGGTCGCGCCGGGGCGCATGGTCGGCCGCCAATGCCAGCGCAGGCTCGGTAAACCGCAATGATTCAGGCCTGTTGCGTGGTCAGATCCGGCTTGCGATCGTTGTCGTGGGGAGAGAAAAGAGTGATGGGTCGAGGAACACCTGCAGGTTAAGAATACAGCTAAAGATGAAATTGCTATTTGCACTTCTGCTTTCGGTTGCTCCGCTTTTCAGCGACTTGGCTGCGGCGGCGGCGTCACCGGCCGAGATGATCTCGGACTTTCGCCTGAAACACGGTGAAGGGCGCGTTACCATAGACCATATCCTCAACCGGATTGCGCTTGAACAAGCCAGGGCCATGGCCGCGAAGGATACGCTCGACCACGAGGTGCTTGGACCGTTCAGTTCGCGAATCGCGGCATCGAGGGCGGGGCACGCCGCGGAAAATATTGCTTTTGGCCATGACAGTTTTGCACCGACGCTTGATCAATGGATCGCATCGAGCGAACACCGCAGAAATCTCCTGCTCCACAACGCCTCTCGCGTCGGCGTCGCCAGCGCCAGAAGCAGCGCCTCGCATCGCACCTATTGGGCGATGGAGATCGCGGGCGAATACGAGGCGCCGCCGGTCGCTGCGAGCAGGAAGATGCGGCCTGTGACCAGGGACAAGGAGAAACTGTCTGTCCGGCCCTGTCGGACAAGAATTCTCGGTATCTGCTTTTGACTGGCTCGCCGATCAGCCCGCCTTGCGGCCGTGATGGCTGTGCAGTTGCGCGGCGAGGACGCGCCGCCACGCATTGAACTCGGCGCCGGCGATATCCCGCGGCCGCGGCAGATCGATGGTATATTCGCGCTCGATCCGGCCGGGGCCCGGCGACATCACCACAACCCTGTCGGCCAGGAAAATCGCCTCGTCGATGGCATGGGTAACGAACAGAACCGTCAGCCCGGTTCGCGACCAGATCTCGACCAGTTCATCCTGCAGCCGCTCCCGCGTCATCGCATCGAGCGCCCCGAACGGCTCATCCATCAGCACGATTTCGGCATCGTTGGCCAGCACGCGGGCGATGGCAACGCGCTGCTTCATGCCGCCGGAGAGCTGGTGGGGGTAGACGTCGGCGAAGGATTGCAGCCCGATCAGCTCGATGAAATGATCGACGGTATCGCGGATCTCACCCTTGGCACGGCGGCGAGATTTCGGACCGAAGCCGATATTGTCGCGAACATCAAGCCAGGGAAACAGGCCGTAGTCCTGGAACACCATGCCCCGGCTCGGGCTGGGCCCGGTGATCGGCACGCCCCACATCAGGGTATCGCCCTGGGTCGCGGCTTCGAACCCGGCGGCCATGCGCAGCAGCGTGGATTTGCCACAGCCGGAGGCACCAATCAGGCAGATGAATTCACCCTTTTCCACACGCAGGCTGGCGCCACGCAAGGCCTCGATGGAGCGGCCGTTCTGGGCATAGGTCTTGCCGACGTTCTTCATTTCCAGGATGGCAACGCCGGCTTCAGCCATGTGATGGACTCCAGGCCAAGAGCCGGCGTCCAATCAGCATCACCAGGCGGTCGGACAGGAAGCCGACCGTGCCGATCACGATCATCCCGCAGATCACGATTTCGGTGCGCGACAGTTGGCGTGCTTCCATGATGATGGCCCCCAACCCGGTCTGCACGCCGGTCATTTCGCCGACCACGATCACGACCCACGCAAAACCCAATCCGAGCCGCATGCCGGTGAAGATGGACGGCAGCGCCGCGGGCAGCACGACGCGGAAAAACTGTGCCGAGCCGTTGCAGCCCAGCATCGAAGCCGCCTCGAACAACCGTGGCTCGACCGAACGCACGCCGAAAATGGTGTTGACCAGGATGGGATAGAACGCGCCAAGAAAGACCAGAAAAAAGGCCGAACGCGGTCCGAGCCCAAAGATGATCATGGCCAGCGGCAGCCAGGCCGTGACCGGTACCGGTCGAAGTATCTGAATAGTAGGATCGATGATCTGCCGGATCAGTGGCACGCGGCCGATCAGCATCCCCAATGGCAACGCGACGATCAGGGCCAGCGCGAAGCCGCCATAGACGCGAGCAACGGACGCCAGCAAATGAATGTGAAGGGTTCGGCTATAGGCGTCGTCATTGATACCGCCGAAAGCGAGATCCCAGAGTTCAAGCCAGACATCGTGGGGTGGCGGAACGAGGCTGCCCGGCCGCCCCACCGTGGCAAAATGCCAGATCGAAAGCATCAGGGCGGGAAAGACCACCGCCAGCAGCAAAGGCCGCAGCCGCGACCACGCGGCAGATGCCCACGATGTTGCGCGGGCAGAGGCGGTGCCGCTCCCGCTATCGGAGGCGAGCGTGGTCACGGTCAGGTCGGTTTGACGGCATCGACGAAGCTGGTGTCGACGAAGGTTGAAAAATCCGGCAGCCGCTTGATCTGCTTTAGTGCCAGCATGTGGTCGGCATAGATTTTGGATTGCTCGATGGTCTTGGCATCGAGCCGCCAGGTCAGTTCGACATTGGGCAGTGAGGCTTCGATCGCTTCCTTCTTTTGACCGAGCTTGCTTATGGCCATCGCGACCATGGCCTCCTTGTTGGTGGCGGCGTAGTCCGTCGCCCGCGCGTGAATGCCCAGCATCACACGGACAAGGTCGGGCTTTTCGGCAAGCACATCGCGATGGGTGCCGAACACCATGTTGAGCGAGCCCATCGCCGTCGAATAGGGATATTCAACCAGGGAACCGACCCCGCTGGACAGCGACACGCCCGGGCCAGGCTCGGCGCCGACATAGGCGTCGATGTCGCCGCGCGACAGCGCAATATGCATTTCGCTGAACGAGACCCGAACCGGCTCGACATCCCTGATCGTCATGCCTTCCATCCGCAACCTCTCCAGGAAGAAGACTTCCTGTGTGGTCCCGGGAAACACGGCGACACGCTTACCTTTCAGGTCCTTGATCGTTTCGATTCCGGCGCCTTTCTTGGCAATGATCGCCATGCCGCGATTGCAGGTCGAAGCAATCACCACCACCGGCTCACCGGCGGCGGCACCGAGAATCGCCGCGGCGATCCCGAAGGCTCCGAAGTCGACCGACTTGGTCACCACGGCATTCTTGCATTCGGTGGGAGTTTCGAACGGCAACACTTCGATCTTATAGCCCGCGGGCACGAACTGATCGTAGAAATAGGGCGCGATGGAATGGATCAGTTTCAGGGCGCCAGCGCGAATCACAACCGGCTGGCCCTGCGCACGCACGATCGCCGGAGCAGCCAGTAGACCGGCGCCAATAACGGCCATGAACTCACGGCGGTGGATGCTGGATGTCATCGGCGCAGACTCCTGTTTTGGTTCGGAAATGCAACAAACATGCCGATTGACGGGAAGTTTGAGCGGCGCTGTCGAAATTGCTTACCCTGCGCGATGCTTTAAGATTGGGCGGGTTAGGCCTTCGCTGACCAAGAAACAGCCGGGCCGCGCGGCAGCCCGGCCTGGCCATTCTCTTTGGAGCGCAGAACCACCCATGAACACCCATCTGCCCGCGGCATCGATCGAGGCCGTCACGTCGGGACTGGCATCGGCCGGCTACATCGCCAGCCGGCAGATCGCGACCGCAGTTTATCTGGCCGAACGGATCGGCAAGCCGATCCTGGTCGAAGGGCCGGCCGGCGTCGGCAAGACCGAATTGGCAAAAGCCCTCGCCACATGGCGCGGGCTCAAGATGATCCGCATGCAATGCTACGAGGGGCTCGACGAAGCCAAGGCGCTGTACGAGTGGAAGTACGCCAAGCAATTGCTCTACACCCAGATCCTGAAGGACAAGCTTGGCGAGGTGCTGGGCGGCGCCGAAACCCTGGCCGCGGCGCTCGACCGGCTGCATGATTTCGGCGACGTGTTCTTCTCCAAGGAATTTGTCGAGCCGCGCCCGCTGCTGCAGGCGCTGGAGCAGCCTGGGGGTTGCGTGCTGCTGGTCGATGAAATCGACAAGTCGGACGCCGAATTCGAATCGCTGTTGCTCGAAATCCTCTCGGACTACCAGATCTCGATCCCGGAGCTCGGCACCGTGGTGGCGGTGGTGAAGCCCGTGGTGATCCTGACCTCCAATGGCGAGCGCGATCTTTCCGACGCCCTGAAACGCCGCTGCCTGCATCTGCATATCGGCTTTCCCGAGCAGAAGCTGGAAGAACGCATCGTCGAAAGCCGCGTTCCCGGCATCTCGCAGACGCTAAGCCAGCAGCTGGTCTCCTTCATCAATCAGGTCCGCACCCTTGATCTGAAGAAGCTGCCTTCGGTCAGCGAGACCATCGATTGGGCGCGCGTGCTGGTGCTGCTGCAGTCGAACGAACTGGATCATGAGACGGTCAAGGACACGCTCAACGTGCTGTTGAAATACGAAGCCGACATCGAGACCACGCTGCCGCAGGTGACGACCTTCGTCGCCAAGGCCGGCCGGCAAGGCGTCATTCGGCTGATGCGGGAGGAAATGCACCGATTCTTCCGGGCGGCGCGTGGCGCCGGGGTCCGGCTTTCGCCGGCGGAAAGCATCGATGCCATGAATGCGGTTGCCGCGGTCGGATTTGCCGACCGCGGATGTCCTGCGTGACGCGCTGCTGCTGACGCTGGCCAAGAGCGAGGACGAAAAGCGGGCGCTCGGCGACTGTTTTGACCTGTTCTTCAGCCAGCCGGAAGTGAAGCGGGGGCGGAGCATGAGGCCGCAGGCGCCGATGCAGATGCGCAGCCGAGCGAGAGCCCGCCGGGCGCGGGCGGCGCACCGTCGGCCGCGCTGGGCGAACTGGCGCAGCTGCTGCTGTCGCGCGACCGCAACGCCATCGCCGCCGCGATGGCAGGTGCGGCCCGTGCCGCCTCGCTGTCCGACATCCGCTATTTTACCCAGCGCGGCATCTTCTCGACGCGGATGCTCGACGCGCTCGGCATCGAACGGCTGCGCGATGATCTGGACGCGCTGGCGACGACCAACCCGGCGCAGGCTGAACGGCTCGCCGCCGCGCTGCAGGCGCTGCGCGAAAACGTCCGCGAGGTGGTTTCCCAGGCGCTGTTGCTCTATGGCCGCGAGGAGAGCGAGAACCTTCGCCACGAAATGCTGCGCAATGCGCCGCTCGCCCGCCTCGAACGCCGCCAGGTCGAACAGATGCAGGCCCTGATCCGCAGCATCGCGCGGCGCCTGCGCGAGCGCTACAGCAAGCCGCGCAAGCAAAAGCGGCGCGGCCATCTCGACATCAGGCGGACGCTGCGGCGCAACGCCGCCTGGGGCGGCGTTCCCTTCCTCACCTCATGGAAGCGCCGCCGTCGCGACCGGCCGAAGATCGTGGCGCTGTGCGATGTCAGCGGATCGGTAGCGCAGGTATCCGACTTTTTCCTGCTGCTGATTCACAGCCTGCATGAGGTCGTGGACGACGTGCGTTCGTTTGCCTTCTCCGGCCATCTGGTCGAAGTCTCTGACGTCCTGGACAACCAATCGCCCGAACAGGCCATGCGCGAGATCACGTCAAAGGTCGGCTTCGGCTCGTCCGACTACGGCAGCTCGTTGTTGGATTTCGAGAAGGGTTTCATCGAGGCGGTGACGCCGAGGACAACGGTGATCGTGCTCGGCGACGCCCGCACCAACAACCTGGACCCACGCGCCGACATACTGCGCCGCATCTCGGAACGATCCAAGCGGCTGGTCTGGCTCAACCCCGAAGGGCGCTTGGCCTGGGGCTGGGGCGATTCCGAAATGCCCCGCTATGCCGCGTTCTGCAGCGTCGTGCGTCAGTGCGCCACCGCCAGACAGCTCGAGCGCGCCGTATCGGACATCGTCGGAGCCTATCGCTAGCCGAGTGGAATGGAGTAGCGGCCCGCAGGCCTATTCACTTCTACGTGCGTTGAGCTCTCGATTGAATGATCAGGACTGTGTTAACTGGATCACATCATTTTCGCGGGAGCAGCGCTATGTTGCCGTGGTATGGCCGCGAACAAGGTAACGGCGGTACACCAGCTTGGCTCCTCCCGCCAAGGACTCCTTGGAGCCGTCAGGGCGAAAACTCGGCGGCTCATTTTTCCCGCGTCGCCGTTCGGGCCGATCGTAGGGAATAGCGCGGGAGTTCGATGTGGCGTCGTGGCCGTAGTTCATCGGGTAGAAAAGCGGCGCCGAATCGCGCGACATGCTGGCTCGTCGCGTCGTCCAACTCCTCGCTGTGGCAGTAGACTAAAATCTAATTCCGCCGCGGCCGTTTATTCCTGCATGTTGGCTGCGAAACCAGGCAATCGCGGCACACGAGCTTGGCTCCTCCCGCCAAGGACCACCTGGGGCCGTCGAGGTAAGCAACTCGGCGGCTCTTTTTTTCTGATCGCTGATCACGGCCAGTAACTCAACGCAGCTTGCCGAGCAGCACGATCAGCGTGTCGCGCTCCTTTGCGTCGAGCGGCGCCAATGTCTCCCGGGTGATCGCCAGCGCATTCGGCACGGTCTTCTCGGCGAGCTGCTGGCCGGCGCGGGTCAGGCTGACGAGCAGGCGGCGGCCGTCTGCGGGGTCCGCGGAGGTTTCGGTCAGGCCGCGGGCGGTGAGCCGGTCAATCACGCCTTTGATGGTGGCGACGTCCATCGCCGTCAGCCGCCCGAGCTGGTTCTGCGAGCACGGCCCGCTCTCGCTGAGTTTTGCCAGTGCCGCCCACTGGGTCGGTGTAAGGTTGATGCCGATTTCACGGGCGAAGATCGCGGCATGACGCTGCCACACCTGGCGCAAAATAAAGCCGATCTGCTCTTCGAGAACATAGGCGGCCCGCGCAGGCTTCAGGCTGCGCTTGGCCGAAAGACTCCTGGTCATCTCTGTCCTGCCCCTTCGGTGTTCGCAGCGCCGGCGATCACAGCGCCAGATGTGCGTCTCTGATGTCCGGGCGCGCGTCCAGCTCGCTGATGGTGCCAGCAAAGCAGATGCGGCCGCGCTCGATGATGTAGGCGCGGTCCGATATCAGCTTGGCAAAATGCAGGTTCTGCTCCGATACGACCATGCTGACGCCGGCCTGCTTCATGGTCAGGATCGCCTCCACCATCTGCTCCACGATCTTCGGCGCCAGTCCCTCCGACGGCTCGTCGAGCAGCACCAGCGAAGGGTTTCCCATCAGGGTGCGGGCGATGGTCAGCATCTGCTGCTCGCCGCCGCTCATCCGTCCGCCGTGGCGGCCGCGCATCTCGCCGAGGTTCGGAAACAGTGCGAATAGTTTTTCCCGGGTCCAGTGCGGCGCGTTCGGCCGGACCGGCTGGCGGCCCACTTCCAGATTCTCCTCGACCGTCAAATCCGTGAAGATGCGCCGCTCCTCCGGCACATAGCCCAGACCGCCGCGCACAATGGCATGGGTTGGTTGATGCGAAACGTCCCTGCCCTCGAACACGATGCGGCCGGTGCGCTGCTCGACCAGACCGACGATGGAACGAAAGGTCGTGGATTTGCCGGCCCCGTTGCGGCCGAGCAGCGCCACCACCTCGCCCTCGTCGACCTCAAGGGAGACGTCGAAGAGGATATGGGCGGGTCCATAGTAGCTGTTGAGATCTGTGACGCTGAGCTTCATGTCGGCGTCCCCTCGCGGTGGCGGACGTCGTAGACCAGGCCCTCGCCGAGATAGATGGCGCGGACCTGGGGATCGCTGCGGACCTTCTGCGGCGAGCCTTCGGCTATCAGGGTGCCGCGGTTGAGAACCAGGATACGGTCGGCGTGCTCGAACACCACGTCCATATCGTGCTCGGTGAAGAGAACACCGATCGTTTGGAGCTTCGCGATGTCGGCGGTCAGCCGCATCAGTTCGATGCGTTCGCGCGGTGCCATGCCGGCGGTCGGCTCATCCATCAACAAAAGCCTGGGCTGATTGGCAAGCGCGATGGCGAGTTCGAGCCGCTTGAGGTCGCCGTAGGCGAGCTCGCCGCAGGGGCGCTCCGCATAACCACCCATGCCGACCAGTTCCAGTAGCCGTGCGGCCTCTTGGCGGGCATAGCGCGGCGTCGAACTCCAGAGATTGAACACCTGCCGGCCATAGGACAAAAGCGCGACCTGTATATTCTCGCGCACCGTCATGGTCGGAAAGGTCGCTGTGATCTGGAAGGTGCGGCCGACGCCCAGCCGCCAGACGGCGCGCGGCCTTTTCCCTGAAGTGTCCTGGCCAAGCAGGCTGATGCGGCCGGCGTCTGGAAGAGTCTGGCCGTTGAGCATATCGAAGCAGGTACTCTTGCCGGCGCCGTTGGGGCCGATCAGCGCCAGGATTTCGCCGGCAGAAAGCGTAAACGATACCGCGCGGACCGCGTGAACCCCGCCATAGGATTTTGTCAAGCCTTCGACGGCCAGCAGTATCGGCGCGGGGCTCATTCGGCGGTCTCGATTCCCGATGACAATAGCGGCTTTGGCACAATGGGGCGGCGGCGATTGCGGATCGTCTCCAGCATGCCGACGATGCCCTTGGGAAAGGCCACCACGATCATGACGATGACGCCGCCGAGCACCAGTTTGGACAGATCGGTCTGACTGATGAGCCAGATACTGAGCGCCTTGTAGACGATAGCGCCGACGACGGCGCCGGAAACCGTCTCGACGCCCCCGAGCAGCACCATGACCAGGGCGTCGACCGACAGCGAGATGCCGAGGCTGTCGGGAAAGACACTCCCTTTGAGGTAGGCAAACAGCGCGCCGGCGATGCCCGCTGTAGTGCCCGCGATCACGAAGGCGGCCCACTGTACCCGCTTGCCGTCGATCCCGATGGCCTCGCTGCGCCGGGGCGAGTCGCGGGTGGCACGAAGCGCGTAGCCGAACGGGGAGAACACGATGATCCGGAGCAGGGCCACGGCCGTCGCGGCGACTCCGATCGCAAGCCAATAAAAATGCGCCGGGCTCGCCGCCCATTTTTCCGGCCAGACCCCGAGAATGCCGTTGTCGCCGCCGGTCACTTCAACCCATTGGAATGCGATCGACCAGACGATCTGCGCAAAGGCCAGGGTCAGCATGGCAAAATAGACGCCGGACAATTGAACGGCAAAGAAGCCGAAGATGGCCGCGCCGAAACATCCCAGCATTGGACCGAGCACGAGGCAGGCCAGCATCGGCAAACCCGCCATCTTGGCGAGCAGCGCGACACCGTAGGCACCGAGCCCGAAATAGGCCGCATGACCAAACGAGGCGAGCCCGCCGACCGACATCAGGAAATGCAGGCTCGCGGCAAACAGCGCGAAGATCGCGATCTCCGAACCAACGGTCAGCGCATAGCTGCCGCCGACCAGCGGCAGCGCCGCCGCCAGCGCCAGCGCCACGATCGCGGCGAGACGTTCGTTCGACGTCAGCGGGCGCCATGGGTTGACGGTGAGCCCCGGCGTACGGCGCGCAGCCGCTTCCGGCTTGCCGAACAGGCCCCAGGGCCGCACGATCAGAACCACGGCCATCACCAGAAATACCAGGATGATGGAGATCTTGGGAAAGACGAGGATGCCGAACGCGTTCAATTCGGACACCAGCACCGCCGCGACGAACGCGCCGATGATGCTGCCGAGGCCGCCGATCACCACCACCACGAACACATCGACGATGATGCGCAGGTCCATGGCGTGGTTGACCGCATCGCGCGGGATCTGCAGCGCGCCGCCGAGCGCCGCGAGGAAGACACCCAAGGCGAATACGCTGGTGAACAACCATTTCTGATTGACGCCGAGGGCCGCCACCATGTCCCGATCCTGGGTCGCGGCCCGCACCAGCACGCCCCAGCGCGTCCGCTGGAACAACAGCCACATGGCGCCCAGCACCACGGGGCCGAGCACGATCAGGAAGAGATCATAGGCCGGAACATTCTGGCCCAGGAAATCAACGGCCCCCGTAAAGCCCGGCGCGCGGCGGCCGAGAAGATCGCTAGGGCCCCAGATCAGCACCACCAGATCCTCAACCATCAGGGTCAGGCCGAACGTTGCCAATAGTTGAAACAGTTCCGGCGAATGATAGATCCGCCGCAGCAGCACCGCTTCGACCAGCACACCGACCATGGCGATCACCAGCGCCGCGGCGATGATGCCGCCCCAGAAACCGATCGCGCCGGAAAATCGCTCGGTCAGCGTGAAGGCCATGTAGGCACCGAGCATGTAAAAGGCGCCATGTGCGAAGTTGACGATCCGCGTTACCCCGAAAATGATCGACAGGCCCGAGGCCACCAGGAACAGCGAGGCGGCGCTGGCAAGACCGGTCAGGAACTGAACGAGGTAAAAAGCCATTGCCGGCCTGCTAGCATCGCCCTGCGATGCGTCTCGAAGGACAAAGTGCGTAGGGTGGGCAAAGGCGCGCCTTCGCGCCGTGCCCACCGACCTGATGCAGTTGATGGTGGGCACGCCACCGAGCCGCGCATTCGCGCGTCTCGATGGCTTTGCCCACCCTACAGGTCCTCACGGCTTCGGACGCAGTTTTTCAACCTCGGCGTCGCTGGGCAGATAGTCGGAGCCCTTGCGGTAGACCGAATCCACCATGATCCCCTTGCCATCCCTGAGCGCGGTCTTG
The DNA here is from genome assembly GCA_963736075.1 of uncultured Alphaproteobacteria bacterium. Classification (GTDB taxonomy): domain Bacteria; phylum Pseudomonadota; class Alphaproteobacteria; order Rhizobiales; family Xanthobacteraceae; genus Bradyrhizobium. Next base: position 42,014 of record CAVTNW010000007.1, read on the forward strand.
CCGACGAACGCCCCCAGCGTGGACTGGTGATCGATCTTGCGGAAGGTGATTTCGCCGAACGGCGACGGCACCGATAATCCTTCGGCTGCGGCGATCAGCTTTTCCGGATCGGTCGAATTGGCCTTGGCCAGGATCGCGGCGGCCGATTTGATGGTCTCGTAGCCGACGATCGAGCCGAGGCGCGGATAATCATTGTACTTGGCCTGATAGGCTTTCAGGAACGCGTCGTGCGCCGGCGTGTTGATGCTGTACCAGGGATAGCCGGTAACGATCCACCCTTGTGGCGTTTCTTCCTTGAGCGGATCGAGGTATTCGGGTTCGCCAGTCAGAAAGCTGACCACGGAGCGATCCTTGAACAGTCCGCGGGTATTGCCCTCGCGAACGAACTTGACGAGATCGGCGCCGAAGGTGACATTGAGGATGGCTTCCGGCTTGGACTCAGCGAGCGCCTGCACCACCGGGCCGGCATCGATCTTGCCCAGTGGCGGCCACTGCTCGTCCACCCACTGGATATCGGGCCGCTTCTCCGACATGAGCTTCTTGAAGACCGCGACCGCGGACTGCCCATATTCATAGTTAGGCGCGATCGTCGCCCAACGCTTGGCCGGCAGTTTAGCCGCCTCTTCCACCAGCATCGCCGCCTGCATGTAGTTGGAAGGCCTCAAGCGGAAGGTATAGGGATTGCCCTTGGACCAGGTGATGGCATCGGTCAGAGGCTCCGCCGCCAGGAAGAATACTTTCTTCTGGTTGGCGAAATCGCTGACGGCCAGTCCAATATTGGACAGGAATGTGCCGGCGAGCATCGCCACGTTATCGCTTGAGACCAGTTCGTTAGCCGCGGTCTGCGCGTCCGCGGGCTTGCCGCCGTCATCCTTGGAAACGACGACGAGCTTTTTGCCGTTGATCCCGCCGGCGGCGTTGATTTCCTCGACCGCGAGTTGCCAGCCCTTGCGATAGGGCTCGGTGAAGGCCGGCAGCAGCGAGTAGCTGTTGATCTCGCCGATCTTGATCTCGTCCGCCGCCAGGGCGGAATGCGCCATGGCGCTGAACATGACGGCCAATCCCGCGCCCAGAAAGCTCTTGCTTCGTTGCATCCGCTGTCTCCAATGTTTGAAAAAACCGTTATCGCAGACCGTCTTCACCCTTGATTTCCGTTATCGTCAGGCCACCCACCCGCGCCAGCGGCCGGCCGCTATCGGTGATCGCCACCGCGACCATGATCTCGTTGGCGCGCGGCGCATCGTTGATCTGCACGGTCATGCCATCGAAATGGCTGCGCACGAAGGACGCATCCTTGTGGCCGAGCGGAATATCCAGCGTTGTTCCCATTGCGCCGCGCTTCTTGGACGACGGAATCAGCGCCGCGCCCTTGCCCAGGATTTTTCGCACCGGCGCGCCCATCTTCGGATGCAGGATCGCGGCCGCGTGCTCGAGCTCGCCGTTTTCGCCAACCGCGGCCGCCTTGCCGTAACTGTGCGCCTTTGCCCCATCGATGCCCAGCGCCATTACGGCCTTGGCGGCCAGCAATTCGCCGAGTTCCTCGCCGATGGCGATCAGCGGACCGAGATCTTCGACATATCGCCCGGCAAAGGGGTTTTCGATCACGGCGATCGCCGCCGCGCGCCGGGTCGTCGGCACCACGGGCTGGCCCATCTCCCGTAAGGTTTCCTCGACCACCGTGACGATCTTACGAATGACCGCGCTCATCCTTGCCAACCTCGTTCTCTACTCACACGAAAGAAAAAAATTAGGGTCAATCTCGCGGTAGCCGACAGTGAGCCCCCTCTCCCCGCTCTTCGCGGGGAGAGGGTTGGGGTGAGGGGCTCTCTCCACGAGTTCAACTCGCGGAGAGAGCCCCTCACCCGGATTGCTTTGCAATCCGACCTCTTCCCGCAAGCGGGGCGAGGTAACACCGGTCGCACGCCACGCGACTGTAACGTTTTCGCCATGGAGCCGCAAAATGGCGCCGGTGATCAATTCCGCGGCGAGCAATTCCCTTGCGCAAGCCGCGCCGGCTCTGAGCGCCGCCTTAATCTCGGATTGTGACAATGCGCCGACATTGCGCGTCACGAGCCGCGCGCCGAGATCGCTGTCGGGCTGCAGATGGAAGGCCGGACATCTGAGGACGGCGAGATGTCCGGGCAGGTCGACGGCGTTGGCAATGATGGTGGCGGCTGCGTCGGCTTGCGACGCGGTCCGCGCCAATACGGTCACGGCGTCGGCAATTCCGAGCGAAAAACTTCGCCCATGGCGACCGCTGGTCGCAATCCCACGCGCCGGATCGTCGGCATGGATAACACTTGTTTGCATCACTCCGTGCCGATCCGGCCGGTCCATCAAACCCAGCCTGAAGTGTTCGCCGCGGCCAAGGTATAGCGCGATATCGCCGCCATTGTTGACGTAAGCCCGTTGCAGGCGCGTCGCGTCCAGCATCGCGCCGAGAATCTCTTCGGCCACTGCGCCTGCAACCGCCGCCATGGGGGTGATGAAATGATCAGCCGCGAACGAAGCCACCGCGGCGTGCATGCGGCGCGCCACCTTACCTTTCAGGGAACATCCGGCGGGATCGGCAGCCTGCCGCAACAGCGGCAGCTCGTCGCAGAGTTCATCGAGCATCCCCTCAAAGCGGCGCGCCGCGGCGCCATAGGCCGCCTCGATTTCTGCCGGGCGGCCGCAGGCCTCCACGATCAGGTCGATCGGACCATCCTGCAAATGCAGCCGCCTGCCATCCGGCAGATTTGCGATTTGCGGACGCCTCGTCATGGGCGCGTTCCCGACTGCGAAGGCAACTGGCGGGTTTCGGTGCTGTCCTTCAGCGAAGCCAACGGACGCACGTGGTCCATATGCCCCCCCAGCGCCGCATAGTCTTCAAGCCGCAAGGTGAATTCGATCGGCGCCACCAGCGCCGGCGTCGGCACGTAGCCGAAGGCGCCCGCCGGCAGCCGCGTGACATCGACCATGAAAGTGATGCCGCCGCCGGGCCAGACATAGACCGGCGCCCCGCCGCTGGTGACGCGCGTCAGCGCCTCCTTGACCGACCGTGTCAGCCGCACCGGATTGTCGGTGACGCCAGCCCGCAGCGAACCGCCGGCGCCGGCCATGAACAGCACGGTGCACAGCGCCGGCTCGCAGTTTTCCTGGATGCGCTCGACCGATCGCCTTAGATCGGCCGGCATCGCCTTCTCGACCGGCTTCAGCGCCGCGTCCAGCTCATAATAGGCCGCGTGCTCGCCGGTCGTGGAGACCATCAGCAGGGTCAGTCCCGGCCGCGCTGTCTTCGGATCGAACGGACCGAGCACCGAGAGCGGATCCGAGATCATGGTGCCGCCCCAGCCCGTGCCTGGCTCGGCCACCTGGAAATAGCGGCCCGGCGTCGAGCGACGCCCCTTCATTTTGATGCCGGTGTCGGGAATCTCGAGCAGCTTGCCCGCCTGATGTTCCGACAGGACGCCCGTGATGTGGTCGTCGACCACGACCACCTCGTCGACCCTGCCTTGCCACTGCTTGGCGAACATGCCGATGGTTGCCGAGCCGCAGCCGACCCGCATTCGCTCTTCGCTTACACCGTTGACGACGGGAGGATGCCCGGCCTGCACCACCACGGTCGCGCCGCCGTCGATCGCCAGCTCGACGGGCTTGCAGTTGCTCAAATCCATCAGCGCGTCGCAGGTGACGCGGCCTTCCTTCTTCGAGCCGCCGGTCAAATGATGAACGCCGCCGAGCGACAGCATTTGCGAGCCATACTCGCTGGTGGTGACGTGCCCGACGGCCTCGCCCGCCACCCGCACGGTCGCTGTCTCGGGGCCGAGATAGCGATCGGTATCGATCTTCACCTTGACGCCGCAATAGCTGAAGATCCCTTCGGTCACTACCGTGACCATGTCGACGCCGTCGATCTCCGAGGACACGATGAAAGGCGCGGGCTTGTAGTCGGGATAGGTGGTGCCGGCGCCGATCGCGGTGACGAAGACGTCGCCCTGATGCACGATCTTGCCGTCCCAGTCGCCGCCGGCCTGGAACGGCACCAGCCGGCCGCCGTGCGACACCGTTCGCTCCAGCACAATATGCGGATCGACGCGCACCAGTTCGCCGTCGTGGTTGGCGTAGCGATCGCAGGCACCCGCCGCTCCCGGCCGGATGTAGCACATCACCGGGCAGGCATCGCAGCGGATCTTGTCGGTGCCAGCAGCAGTCGCATCAGTCAGCATGAACAAGCTCACAAGCCGGCGTCAAACTGTCGAACGTGCCCAACGATGCCGCGGTAGCAGAGTCGGCGGCCGTTAAGGACGCGTGGCGCCGGCGACTTCGTTCGTATACGAATGAGGTTGCGCGCGCCTCGCCGACCTGTCAAGCGCTCGCGCTGGAGAAAGCCGTACTTGCCGAATAATAGCTCATTTGCCTGTGGCGGCTGATCAGGAACCGGGCAATGCTTGCCGGCAAGGCACGGCCGGCTTGCACGTTTGTATGCAAACGTTATCCTCCCCCACGCCTTCCAATGCTCCGCAAGCGCAGCCGTTTAGGCGGGAACCCCAGGCATGACGCAGCCCACGATCCGCCTTTCGGTCAATGGCAGCAGCCACGACGTCGACGCCGCGGCCGATACCGCGCTGCTCTACGTGTTGCGCAACGATCTCGAATTGAACGGACCGAAATATGGTTGCGGGCTTGGCGAATGCGGCGCCTGCACGGTGCTGATCGACGGCGTCGCCGCACGCGCCTGCGTGGTTCCGATCAGCGGCTGCGTCGGGCACGCGATACTCACGCTCGAAGGGCTCGGCTCGCGCCAGCATCCCGATCCGGTTCAGCAGGCCTTTATCGGCGAACAGGCCGCGCAATGCGGCTACTGCCTCAATGGCATGATCATGACCACCAAGGCGCTTCTGCTGCGCAATCCGCGCCCTTCCGAAAGCGAGGCGCAGGAAGCGCTGCGCCATAATCTCTGCCGCTGCGGCGCGCATATCGAGATCATGCGGGCCGTGATGCGGGCCGCGGGCCATGCCGCCGAGGTGCGGGACTGATGGCGGCATCGGACGCTTCGGACCCTCGCGCAATTCGGCCGGGATCGTTGTCGATCGGTCGCGCCGCCCGCGCGCCCGGCGGATTCGACACTTTTGTCAGGATCACGGCCGATGGCGCCGTCACCGCCTTCAACGGTCATGTTGACCTCGGCACCGGCATTCGTACCGCGCTCGGGCAGATCGTCGCCGAAGAGCTCGACGTGTCCTTTGCCCGTGTCATCGTGGTGCTTGGCGATACTTCGCACGTACCGGATCAGGGCGCCACGATCGCCAGCGAGACCATCCAGATCTCGGCGGTGCCGCTGCGCAAGGCCGCGGCGCAGGCGCGGCATTTTCTGCTGGAGCGCGCCGCGGTGCGCCTGGAACTTCCGATTGGAGACCTCACGGTAACAGACGGCCTGGTCCGTGGCCGCGATAACCGCAGCGTCAGCTACGGCGAATTGATCGAAAGCGAGACCATCCGCCTCGATCTGGCGGATGACGTCGCGGTCAAGGCGGTTGACGCCTACACCATCGTCGGCCAGTCGGTGCCACGAACGGACATCATGGCGAAGGCTACCGGCGAACTGGTCTATGTGCACGATGTGCGCGTGCCCGGCATGCTGCATGGGCGCGTGGTCCGGCCGCCCTATGCCGGCGTCGACGCCGGCCCGTTGGTCGGCAACAGCCTGATCGCGGTCGATGACGCCTCGGTGGGTGATATTCCCGGCTTGGTGGCCGTGGTCAGGATCGGCGATTTCTTAGGCGTCGTCGCCGAGCGCGAGGAAAACGCGGTCAAGGCGGCAGGACAGCTCAAGGTGAGCTGGACATCGCCGCCCCCGCTGCCCGATCTCGGCGATGTCGAGACGGCGCTGCGCGCCAATCCATCGACGCCACGGATCCTGATCGACAAGGGCGACGTCGATGCCGCGATCGCTTGCGCCACCAAGCCGATGCCGCGGACCTATATCTGGCCCTACCAGATGCACGCTTCGATCGGCCCGTCCTGCGCTGTCGCTGATGTCCGGGACGATGGCATCCGGGTGTGGTCGGGCACGCAAAATCCGCACCTGCTGCGCGCCGATCTGGCGCTGCTGGTGGGGCGGCCGGAAACCGACATCGAAGTGATCCGGCTCGAGGCCGCCGGCTGCTATGGCCGCAATTGCGCCGACGATGTCTCGGCTGATGCTGTCTTATTGTCGCGCGCGGTCGGCCGACCCGTCCGCGTGCAATTGAGCCGTGAGCAGGAGCACGCCTGGGAGCCCAAAGGCACCGCGCAGCTGATGGATGTCAGGGGCGGGCTGCATGCCGATGGCAGCGTCGCCGGATATGACTTTGCCACGCGCTATCCATCCAATGGCGCCCCCACCTTGGCGCTGCTGTTGACCGGCACGATTGCGCCGGTCCCGATCGTATCCGAAATGGGCGACCGCACCGCGATCCCGCCTTATGACTTCGACCACATGCGCGTGGTTGCGCACGACATGCCCCCGATCGTGCGCGCATCCTGGTTTCGCGGCGTCTCGGCACTGCCGAACACGTTTGCCCATGAATCCTACATCGACGAACTGGCAACCGAGGCCGGCGTCGATCCCATCGACTATCGTCTGCGATATCTCCGGGATACGAGGGCCACCGATCTCATCAAGGCCGTGGCCAAGCGGGCCGGATGGATTCCGCGTCCGCAGCGGCCGCCAAGCAGCGCGGAGGGCGACGTGGTGCGTGGGCGGGGGTTTGCCTACGCGCTCTATGTGCACAGCCAGTTTCCAGGCTATGGCGCCGCCTGGTCGGCCTGGATTGCCGACGTGGCCGTCAACAAGGCAACCGGCGATGTCAGCGTTACCCGCGTGGTCGCCGGCCAGGATTCCGGGCTGATGATCAATCCGGACGGCGTCCGCCACCAGATCCATGGCAATGTCATCCAGTCGACCAGCCGCGCGCTGATGGAGGAGGTGTCGTTCGGCCGCAGCTCGGTGATGAGCCGCGAATGGGGCGCCTACCCCATCATCAAATTTCCTGACGTGCCCGAGATCGACGTCCTGATGCTGCCGCGACCGGATCAGCCGCCGCTTGGGGTCGGCAAATCCGCGTCGGTCCCAAGCGCAGCCGCGATCGCCAATGCCATCTATGACGCCACCGGCGTGCGTTTTCGCGAGTTGCCATTCACGCCAGATCGCATTCTCCGGGGATTGCATGGCGAACGGGCGCCATCATCGCCGACGGTGGCCACGGCAAAAGCCTCGACCGATCGATGGCAAAACCCCTTCGTCAAACGGCGCGGCGCGCTGGCGATGTTCGCCGCGCTCTGTGCCGGCGTCGTGGGCGTCGCCGCGGCGGTGTTGCCGTGGCGGGCGATCGCGCCCATCGCGCGGCCGGATGCGTCGGTCTATTCGCAGGTCACCATCGCCCGCGGGGCGCAACTGGCCGCGCTCGGCGATTGCGCGGTCTGCCACACCGATGCGAAGGGCGCCATCAATGCCGGCGGCCGGGCGGTCGAGACCCCGTTCGGAATCCTGTATAGCACCAACATCACCCCCGATCCCGAGACCGGAATAGGCAGCTGGTCCTATCCCGCTTTCGAGCGGGCCATGCGCGAGGGCATCCATCGCGACGGCCGCCAGCTATATCCGGCCTTTCCCTTCACGCATTTTGCGCGCGCCGAGGATGCCGACCTGCAATCGCTCTATGCCTTCCTGATGGCGCAGCCGTCCGTTCGTGCCGCAAACCGCAAGGCCGGGCTTGCCTTTCCTTTCAACTGGCGGCCGCTGATGGCGGGATGGAATGCCCTGTTCCACCAGGCAACGCCTTTCCAGGCCGACGCGACGCGGTCGGATGCCTGGAATCGCGGCGCCTATCTGGTCGAAGGCCTCGGCCATTGCGGCGCCTGCCACTCGCCGCGCAATGGGCTGGGCGCTGAAAGGCAAGACGCGTATCTGGCTGGCGGCTTCAGCGAAGGCTGGGAGGCGCCGCCGCTGACATCGCTGTCGCAGGCGCCGATCCGCTGGAGCGAGGATGAATTTTTCAACTATTTACGCACCGGCGAGTCCCGCTATCACGGGGTCGCCGCGGGCCCGATGGCGCCGGTGGTAGAGGCGCTCGCGGCCGTACCTGATCAGGACATCCGCGCCATCGCGGTCTATCTTGCTTCCTTCAACCAAAGCGCGCTCGGCCAAAGCCACCAGGATGCATTGGCCGCCGAGCTGGAAGCCTCGACCCGCGCGCGGGTCCCCTCCGCCTCGCTGGCGGGCGCGCGTCTCTATGACGGCGCCTGCGCGGTGTGCCATCAGGTCGGCGGCGCACCCCTGTTCGGCAGCCGGCCATCGCTGGCGCTGAACAGCAATCTGCATAGCGCGGTGCCGGACAACCTGATCCTGATCATCCTGCACGGCATCGCTTCGCCGGCCTCAGGCGATCCCGGTCACATGCCGGCCTTCAGGGACAGCCTGAGCGACGATCAGATCGCCGAACTCGTGACCTATCTGCGGCGGCAATTTGCCCCGGACAAGCCGCCCTGGAGCGGGGTCCGGGAAGCTGTCGCCCGAGCCCGGCCAAAGACGCCGCATTGACTTCCATACCGGGCCCGAAAGCCACTGGTTGCAGGGCCCGCGGCGGGATAGACTTGGCTCATGGCTGTTACAGATATTGCGTCCCGGACCTACAATCACGGCTGGCGGCTCGACCCGATCGTGCGCAGCCTGCTTGATACCGATTTTTACAAGCTCCTGATGCTGCAGATGATCCGGGAGTTCTACCCGGACCAACGGGTCACCTTTTCGGTCATCAACCGCAGCCGGCACGTGCGCCTTGCCGAGGTGATCGACGAAGGCGAGTTGCGCGCCCAGCTCGACCACGCCCGCAGCATCCGTTTTGCCAAGAAGGAGCTGATCTGGCTGGCCGGTAATACCTTCTATGGCAAGACCCAGATGTTCTCGCCCGATTTCATCAAGTGGCTGGCCGGCTTCCGGCTGCCCGAATATGAGCTGCGCAAGGTCGACGGCCAGTACGAACTGCATTTTCACGGGCCCTGGACCCACACCACGATGTGGGAAATTCCGGCGCTCGCCATTCTCAACGAGTTGCGCTCGCGCCAGGCGGTGAAAGGGCAGGGTCGTTTCGTGCTCGATGTGCTCTACGCCCGCGCCAAGGCCAAGCTGTGGACCAAGGTCGAGCGGCTGCGCAAGCTGCAAGACTTGCGGCTGTCGGATTTCGGCACCCGGCGCCGCCACGGCTTCCTGTGGCAGCGCTGGTGCGTCGAGGCCGTCAAGGAAGGGTTGGGGCAGTCCTTCACCGGCACCTCCAATGTGCTGCTCGCAATGGACAATGATCTGGAAGCGATCGGAACCAACGCGCATGAACTGCCGATGGTGGCGGCTGCGCTCGCCAACGACGACACCGAACTGCGCTGGGCGCCCTATCGCATCCTCGATCAGTGGCGCCACACCTATGCCGGCAATCTCTTGATCGCGCTGCCCGATGCCTTCGGCACCACGGCCTTCCTCAGGGATGCCCCGGAATGGGTGGCGGACTGGACCGGCTTCCGGCCCGACAGCGCACCGCCAATCGCAGCCGGCGAGGAAATCATCCGCTGGTGGAAGCAGAAAGGCCAGGACCCCCGGGAAAAGCTGTTGGTGTTTTCCGACGGCATGGATGTCGGTTCGATCGAAGAGACCTACCATCATTTCGCCGGCCGGGTCAGGATCAGCTTCGGCTGGGGCACCAACCTGACCAACGATTTCATCGGCTGCGCGCCCGACGGCTCGGTCGATCTCGATCCAATCTCGATCGTCTGCAAGGTGACCTCGGTCGACGGCCGGCCGGCCGTGAAACTCTCGGACAATCCGGAAAAAGCCACCGGCGATGCATCCGAAGTCGAACGCTACTTAAGGGTATTCGGCAATGTCGGCCGTGTCCGCAGCGCGGTGCATGTCTGAGGGATGGCGGGGATGACGTGGCGCAGACCATCTGCGCGTTGGTGTCTCGATTGCGTCAGCAACATTGATCGAGCGAACAGCTCGCAACGCGTGATGACCTGACGCACGGCATACCGCTGAAGCCATGGCATACCATGGCGCCTGCCCCGTCGTGATCGAAGCCTTGCTCCCGGTTGCGCATCGCCCTCGAGTTCCGACTGGACCTTGCTCGCAAAACTGCTTACGATGGTCTCGATTTTGAAATGGTTCCGATACAGCGCGGAGATTGATTCTCCAATTCAGATCACTGACGTCATTCTGGCGCATCATTATTTCCCATCAACCGGTCCGATCTTTGCAATGCTGACATGAGGTTACGCGCGATCTGATATTTTAAGCGATAGTTCAACACCGGCTACCACATGCATCGTTTCCCGCTCCCGCGAGGGCATCAGCCCACGCCGGTCCGTCCATCCAATGGTCGCGATGCCTGACGATACCTCGAGCGTTTCGCGTTGAATTCGATCACTCCAGCGGACCGACAGTTCTCGCGTTGGAGAAAGTGACGATGAACGCGCCAAGCGGGCAGGTTCCAGCTATGCCAGACTTGCACTCCGACGACTCCAACACCGGGATCGACAGATCCATCAGCCATCCGGCCGCGCTTCGCAGGCAGTGGCGCGGGAAGCTGATCACGGTGGCCTGGGTCGCGGCGGTTGTGATCGCGACGGCCGGCTGGCTCTACTTCATCGCGCGCGCCGTGTGGGCTATGGTAACCTGGTTAATGGGGTGAACCGTCCCGCCGTTGGCTGTGATCGCGGGGAATGGCGGTCCATGAGGCTTCTCGGAATCACGCTTTGCGGCATGCTGTCGATCGCGGTCGTTGGCGCCGGCAAGGACTTCGTTCTCGCCGCCGATGGAACGGCGACACCGCCGCAGGCGGCCGAACCGGCCGCCCGTCCCGACGGCGTCCGGCTGACGACCAGCTCCTCGAGCGCGATCCTCAATCAGGGCGACACCATCATCACGACGCTGGATGTGTTCCATGCCGTCGCCGGCCAGAAGATCCGGATCCAGAACAGCAACCACGGGGCCGGCTACTTCACGACGGATTTCGGCGCAAGCGTGCGTGCCGCGGTTGCCAATATCCCTGGCGTCGCCGCTGCCGAGATCACGGCCCAGCAGATGGAGATCACGCTGGCGGCAGGCAGCTATTTGATCCCGATCGCCCAGACCGTGACGCGGCAGCCGATCCCCGGCACGATCGACGATGCGCCTTGGGCGCCCGGCACCCAGCTACAGGTCGACTGGCTGTTGTCGAGTGCGCCGTCCAATGGCGCCCCGGTCGAGAGCGGCCACGCCGTCCATTCGAAATGGATCCATTACGCGCAATACGGCGCCGCCTCGGACGCGCGCTGGTCATTGCTGCGCTCGATCCCGCGCATCGGCTCGGGCGACACGGTCAGCTTTGAGATCGACCTGACCAACGCCGCGCTCTCCGCTCCCGTCACGCTCCATATCGGCGTCGACCACCGCGAGCACGGCCGATGATGCGGATTTTGCGCGCGGGCTCAACGCGTCGATCGCAGCGGCGGCCGATGGGAATGTCAGCTTCGACCCAGCAACGGGAGCCCTGACTTTCGGCCCACGAACGGTCTTTCCGTTCACCTTCGCGATGACCGCCGCCAAGGTCGGGGCCAACAAGGATTACATTCTCGATATCCGCGACAGTCAGATCGGTCAGATCGATGTCGCGCAGGCGGGCGTTCGCCTGGGTGCGCTGGCCTTGCCGCCGACGCCGCCGCTGCTCGGCCTCAACGAGGCCTCGGGCGAATTCGGCGTCGGCCAATATTTTTTCAAATACGCCTACCCCGGCAAGGACCGTCTCGACTGGGCCGCGGCGCAGGGCTTTGGCATGCTCCGCGTGCCCTTCCTCTTTCAGAACATCCAAGCCTCATCCGGCGCCCGGCTCGACGAAGCGGCGCTGCGGCAGCTCGATCCAGTGCTGGGCGAATGCGCGGCGAAGCACATCGTTTGCCTGTTGGATATGCACAACTATGGCAACTACTACCTCGACAATTCCGCAACCGCCCAGGGACTGCCGGGTGCCATCGATGTCTCCAACAGGCGGCTGGCTGATGTCTGGGCGCAGCTGGCCGACCGCTACAAGAATAATCCTTACGTCTGGTTCGATCTGATGAACGAGCCCCATCAGCAGACGGCGCTGCAATGGGTCAAGACCGACAACACGATCGCGGCCGCGATCCGCGCCTCTGGGGCCACCAACAAGATCATCTTCCAGGGCACCGCCTGGCAGGGGGCCTGGACCTGGAGCAGCAGCGGCAACGCCAAGGCGATGCTGAAGGCCTACGACCCCGGCAACAATTTCGCCTTCGAGGCGCACCAATACCTCGATAGCGACGGCTCGGGCACCTCGCCGGTCTGCGTCCCCGGCTCCGGCGCGAGTCGGCTACTTCCCTTCACGACCTGGCTGAAGGCCAATGGCCTGCAGGGCATCATCGGCGAACTCGGCTGGGCCGGTAATGCCGGCTGCGAAATCGAGGCAACGGCTCTGCTCGATGGCTGGCGAGCCGCGGCGGCATCCGGCGCCGGCGGCGGATATATCGGGCTGACCTACTGGGCCGCGGGCCCATGGTGGTCGGATAGCTATATGTACCTCGCCGAGCCCAGGCCCTTCCCGGCAGGCGCGGAGCCGGCGCAACTGACGACGCTCAAGCGATATTTGGTGCGCTGAAGCATCGCGGGGCATCGATCACCCCTTCTAACCCAAACTTAAAGGGTTTCCGTCAGGATCAGACCTCCCCGGCGTCGTTGTCGGCGGGGAATCGAATCTGGCGTTGGATGGCCATGCCGCAGATCTGGATGACCTACGAAGAATTGGCGGCGATGCTGGAATGCACCGAGAGCGAGGCGCGGGCGCGCGCCCGCCTCGAGGGCCTCGACCGCAAGATCAGCCGGGACGGCAGGAAGCGCGCCAAGCTCAACATGGCCATGACCGGCCTGTTCATCGAGCGGCTCAAGACCATCGACTATGTCAGCGATCGCGCCATCGAAGATCTCCGCCACGTTCATGGCCTCTTGAGCCGGCGCGCCGACCCGCCGAAGCTATTGGCGCGGCTATGGCCGCGCTCGCAGCAAGCGGGGTAGGATCGTAAGGATGGGTTGAGCGCTTCGCGAAACCCATCGGTAAAGACGGACGGGTATCGCTTCGCTCCACCGATCCTACGAGCTACTTCGCACGTCATCCCCGCGAAAGCGGCGCGAAAGCCGGGATCCAGCATTCCAGAGACAGTGGTGATAAATCGATAGGCCTCGGCGTACTGGGTCGCCCGGTCAAGCCAGGTCAAGCCGGGCGATGACGGCCGTGGAGGGTCGGCCGCTGCGCCATTTCCCGCCGCGCGCTTTCATTTCTGATTCAATTGTCAAACAGCGAGGCAAAGAAACGGTTGGATACGGGGCGTTGAGAGAGGGCGACCACAAGGGTCGCCCCTACGGGATCGACATGACGTGGGGGCGACACTGGGGGCGCCCTGCTCAAACACGCCTTTAGGCCTCGCGGCGCGGGGCGCCCGAGGAGTTGCATGAACCTGACGCCCTCGAGATAAAGAGGGCGCGGGGAATGCCGCGATGCCCAGAGGCACCCGCGGCTCGTGTGCAAGAAAACGGCCGTACGCACACGAGGTAGTGCGAGGCACCGGATCATCCGGCATTCCCCACGCAATGGTTTTACGGTTTATCAACGCGCTCTCCCCGGCGAGATAAGCTCTATTGCCACCGTCGCCTTCGGATTAAGGTTGGTCCGACCCGGTTGAGCCGAACGCATCCTCCGAAGACTTGACACCAGCCTTGGGTGCCAGGACCACACGCCTTCCCCGTACGCTTCAGCGCCGTCGTCTAGCCTGCGAGGTATTCGCTCACGAAGGGAATTTCGCCCCCGCCCTGCGAACCGTCGCCTGCCTGACGCTGCCGCGTCCACCGCATCTCATCCCGCGTTTCCTGACGATCGCGAAGCGCCCCTCTTTGTGGGATAAGACAAAGGAGCTTATAGCGCGCTTCAAACAAAAAGGGAACATGAATATTTTTTATTTGAAGGATTGACAGCCGCGAAAGACCATTTTCGGCCGACCGACTCAGACGTCATCATCCGACTTGATCGGGTGATCCAGTACGCCGCGGCGGTGAGGCCATGCACGCTCGCTGGACTACTCGGTCGCCACCCAAGCCAGGTCAAGCCGGGCGATGACTCCTTTTGATGAGCTGATCGTGCTAATGATCAAACATTGAGCGCTTCGTTCGATGAATTCATTTGCCGTTCGATTTAGACGGGTCCGGATCACATGCTGCAGCGATCGACCATTCCCGCTGATAAAGGCCGTGCCGTCGAGCAAGCCCACGTGCTGCAGCCCGCCACCAACACCGTCGCCGCGTTCATGCTGTTTGCCGTGATCGCGCTGGCGCCGCTGCCGTTCGGGTCGGTCGATGCGCTGCCCATCGTCGTCTGGTGCATGATCCTTGGGATCGCGCTTTGCGCGGCCTCGCTGCGCGCGCTGGATCGGCGTCATTTCCTGATTCTGGCGGGGATCGCGATCGTCGTCGGCGCCTATGGGCTGGTGCTGCATGAACAGCTCGCCGCCCGGCCGTGGTTTTCGGTGGTGGCGCCCGATCCGGTGTGGCAGGCGGCGGCCGACGCGCTGGGGTCGCCTTTGTCCGCATCGCTGTCGGTGGCGCGCGATCAGCCGCTCTGGGCGCTGGGCGCGCCCCTGGCGGCCATCCTGTGCCTGACGGTGAGCTTCATCGTTTGCGTCGACCGCAACCGCGCCCGTCAGCTGCTGGATGTCGTCGCCTGGTCCGGCGCGGCCTATGCCCTCTATGGCATCGCGGCCTACCTGATCGAACCGGGCAAGGTGCTGTGGATGCCAAAGCAGGCCTATTTCACGGTCCTGACCGCGACCTTCATCAACCGCAATACGGCCGCGGTCTATTTCGGGGCCTGCGCCATCCTGTGGCTGTTGATCCTGGTGGACCGCTTTCGGCAGCGCCTGCCTCGCTCGCAGACGCTGTCCTGGATGACGATCGCGAGATCGCTGCAAGGTCTGCGGCGCGATTCCATTCTGGGCTTTCTGGCCTTCTTCCTGTGCTGCGTCGCCATGGTTCTGACGGGGTCGCGGGCCGGCGTCCTGCTCTCGCTGGTGGCCGCCGGTGCTGCGCTTATTCCCCTGGTCTGGAAGTTCATTTCATTCAGCCGCAAATCGGCGGGGCTGGCGGCCGCCGCCGCCTGCGCGCTGTTCATCCTGTTCCAGCTGCTTGGCGCCGGCATCATCGGGCGGCTGGACAACGAGGGATTGGCGGGCGGCGGACGGCTTGAAACCTATCGCTCGACGCTCGCCATGATCGGCGATCACCCCTGGCTCGGAACGGGATTGGGGACCTTCGCCTGGGTCTATCCCAGCTACCGGAGCAACGCATTGACATCCTGGGGGGTCTGGGACCGCGCGCACTCGACGCCGCTGGAGATCGCCTCGGACATGGGCCTGCCGCTCGCGGCGTCGTCGTCACCGGCTGGGCCGCAATCTTTGCCGTTCTCGGCTTTGGGCTGTGGTCCCGCCAGCGCGACCAGATCATCGTGATCGCGGCGCTGGCGGTGGCGAGCCTCGGCATCCTGCATTCCCTGATCGATTTCTCGCTGCAGATTCCCGGTTTTGCGCTGATGGTGTTTGCCCTGGTCGGGGCCGGGCTGGCGCAATCGTTTCGTGCGGTTCGGCCTTTGGTTATCAAGAGCAGCGAGCGCAGTTTCACCTCTCCCCGCTTGCGGGGAGAGGTCGATCACGAAGTGATCGGGTGAGGGGACTCTCCGCGAGTCGAACGCGTGGAGAGAGCCCCTCACCCCAACCCTCTCCCCGCGATAGGCGCGGGGAGAGGGAGCGCACTGCCGCCGCGGATGCAGTTGCGACTTTACCGCTGATCTAGGCGCGCCGCGCACTCCGCCCTGTCAATGCCGCAGGAAGCTGGGGCGGGTGTCGAGTTCGGGGAAGGGGTCGTCGATGCCCTTTCCGGCCAGCAGCAGCGCGAGGAAGCGGAGCTTTTTCTCGTCGAGGCCGTGAAGGCGGGACAACAGCAGGCCGCGGATCGGGGTGCCCGGACCGGCGAGGATGTCGGCGGCCTCGGTGATGAGATCGGATTTGACCAGCTGGACGAACTCATCCGCTGCGGCCTGCTTGAGATCGTCTGTCAAGGCCGGATAGATCGCGATGGCGAGGCGATTGCGGCGGATGGCGAGCCAGCCCTCGTTGGGGCCGGTGCGATAGGACAGCCGCAGGAATTTCAGGTGGTCGGGCTGAAAGCCCTCCCGGCTGTTCGCCATCCAGAACAGCGCGAACCAGAGAAAGGAATCGGTCGGCGTGCACGACAGCGACCGGCGCAGCGCCGCCTCGCCGGCGGCCTCCGTCTGTCCGATCAGGCCGCCGTCACCGTCGCTGAGCGCTTCCTCGGCGAGCCGGAGCCGCGCGACGGCCAATGTGCGCCCGATCAGCGGCCGGCACAGCCGGTCCCCCGCATCCGGCGGCGCGGACGCCAGATAATCTTCCAGCACGCCGGCCTTGAAGCGCTCGCCGAACACGATCTTGTTGCCGAGCGGCGCCGCCGAGGCCTGCCGCCAGGCCGCCGGCGCGACGAAGCCGGCCCAGCCGATCGCCGAAAGCCCGAGGCCGACCGTGAAGAGCCGGGCCACCAAGGCTGGCCAGCGCCGGGACCTTCGTGGCCGTCGGCGCCGTCAGTCCTCGAACCCATAGCGTTCATGATAGTTGCTTTGGTAGCTATAGCCCGGGCCGCCCGCATATTTGCTCATGCGATGGAGCTCGGCCTTGTTGAGGACGACGCCGAGCAATCGTTCATAGACCAGCGGCGCCGACCCCAACGCCCGCGCCACGACATTGGCATCGGTGCGGCCCCATTCCACGACAAAGAGATAGGAATCGATGATCTGGGTGGTGGCGCGGACGTCGACGACCGGCGTCAACGGCGGCAGGTCGATCAGGATGTAATCGTAGACCTCGCGCAGGCCGTCGACCAATTGCTTCATCGCGGCGGAGGCCAGGATTTCGTTGCTGTGCGACAGCCTCGCCTTCGCCACCATCGGCAGGAAGGCCAGCGAGGTGGCGGTATCGGTCCAGATCGCCTCCGTCAGCGATCTTTTGCCGGAGAGAACCTCGAGCAATCCAATCTCCGCCTCCGGCGACAGCGCCTTGGTCAGCGAGGGATTGCGCAGGTCGCCATCGATCAGGATGGCCTTGCCGCCGGCATGGGCGATCAGCCGCGCCAGGTTCGCCGCCACCGTCGATTTGCCCTCGTTGGGCAGGGTCGAGGTGATGCCGACGGTCTTGTTGCGCTGGGCCAGCGCGAACACATCGATGCTGACCTTGATGGTGCGGAAGGCCTCGGCAAAGCGCGAGAACGGGCTGCCGACCACGCCAAACAGCACGCCGCCCCGATCGAGCTGGCGTGCTACCGCGCGATCGGTTCTCTCGGCGATCAAAGCCTTCGGCGCATCCGCCTCAGCGTCGATCCGGGGAATGACCGCCACGCAAATACTCTTCAATTCGCTTTCGACCTGCTCGGGCGTGCGGAAGCCGCGCTCCGAAATATCGATCAGCAGGGCGACGCCGAAGGCCAGCAGCAATCCGCTGGCCGACGCCAGCGCCATTACCAGCGTCGAGCGCGGCTCGGCCTTCCCCGACGGCCTCTGCGCATGGGTGATGACACGGGATTCGGTGAACGGGAAGGACTGCTGCTGGATCAATTCCATGTAGCGCTGTACGAAATTATCGTGCAGCGCGCGGAAGGTCTGGGCCTTGCTATCGAGATCCTTCAGCGAGATCTGCGCCTGGTTGGTGGTTTGATTTTGCGACACTGCCTCGGCGAGGCTCTTCTGGATGCTCTGCTCGCGCGCCATCGCAATATCATAGTCGCTCTTGAAGGTCTCCTGGATGCGCTTCAGCTCGTCCATGATCGAGCGGCGGATCTCGAACATCTGGTTGCGCAGGTTGACGACGATGAGATGATCGTGCCCGAGCCGGGTTTCAAAGATAGCTTCCTGGTTGGCAAGACCGAGAAATTCGCTGCGCAGCTTGTTGATGACGTCGTTATGAAGCGCGTCCGCGACCGCGGGGTCCGGCGCGCGCAGGATATTGTCGATATCGGTAATATCGTGCTTGGTGATGTCGCTGATGCGATTGAGACGGGCGCGGGCCTCGGCGGTGGCGGCACGGGCGAGCACGATCTGGCTGTTCAGTTCGGCAAGCTGCTGTTCGCCGATCAGCCGGCCGCCGGTATCGACGATGTTGTTCTGCTTTCTTGAAATCGAGCACGGCGCGCTCGGCGGTGGAGGCCTGCTCACGCAGCTCCTGAATACGGTCCTGCAGCCACGCGCTGGCTCGCTTGGTGGCCTGGTATTTGGCTTCGAGCTGATCGACGATATAGGCATCCGCGGTGGCATTGGCGATTTCGGCGGCGCGATCGGGGCTCAGCGAGAGAAAGCCGATTTCGATGACATAGGTGTTGGCGATGCGCTTGGCCTGAAGTCCGCTCTCGAAAGCGTTGTAGGCGCGTTGCTGCAGGTCAGTTTCCGAGGTCGGCGTGGATGGCCAGAGATAGCCGAGAAGGGTTCCGAATAGTCCGGGCTTAGCGCCGACAAATCCCGGATCTTGGGTAAGATGCAGGTCCTTGATGACAGAGGTCGCGATATTTTCCGACTTCAGCACCTCGATCTGGCTTTCGACCGCCGCCGAATCCATCGCGAGGTCGCCGACCATGGATTGCTGGAATGGCTGCGCCTTCTTGGTGTCGATCAGCAACTCGGCTTTGGCCAGGAATTTCGGCGGCGCGGTGAACAGATAGACGGCGCCGCACATCACGCACAGGGAGAAAATCAGGACGATGATCGCGAGCCGTCGCCGCGTCAACCCGACCAGCGCCTCCAGCAGCTCGCCGGGCGACATCGCGGTCGAGCGCGGAGCGTCGTATTCGTCAATGGGCTTGGGGTTACGGACTTGCAGCATTATGGGCCGAACTGGCTATCACGGAATCGGAGGGGGTATCGGCATCGACATTTCGCTTTTAAAAAACCTGATATCTCTAAGACAATCGTTCATTTAAGGACTGACGCTCGTACCCGGACCCCCCCGGGCCCCGTTGTCGGGGTCGTCACCGTAATAAAAGTCGTCGTCGTGGCGCCGGCCGCCGCCGTAGTCGGGGTCGTCGTAGCGGTGATGGTAATAGGCGTCGTCGTTGAGATGGAACTTAGCGTGGTGCCTGTCACCGTTCCGCCGCCTCCGCCCGTCCCGGATCCGCTCGGTTCCCGATCCCGTCCCGTTGCCGGTTGTGCCACCACCCGCGCCACCGCCGGCGCCACCACCCGCGCCGCCGCCACCGCCGCCGGCGGCTCCGATGGGAACGTTCCCGGTCGCCGCCGCAAACGCCAGGATCGCGGATTGATCGCTCAACTCCGCCAGCGCTTGCTGGATTTCAGCGGCGTAGGTCGGATCTGGAGTAAGGCAAGCCTGTGCCGCTTGCCCCAGCGCCGTGCCGATCGCGGACTTTTCGTCCGCACTGGCGAATTTGAGCGCCTCGATGATCAGCTTCAGGGCGGCTTTATCCGAGGTCACAAGGTCACGTACTTTTGAAATCAGCTCGGCATTGCCCAGCGGAGCTCCCTGGGCGTTCTGGAATAGCGACCCCGGATTGGATTGTAGCTTTGCAAGGACATCGGGGGGCAGATTCGCTACCCGAGCCCAGGCAAGCCGCCTGCAGGGTAGACAGCTGGGCGAACACAAAGAGTACCGTCAAAACCATCAGCATTGGCCTGATCGGACCAAACGCATCTTGCCGCCATGGTTTTTACCCTCAAAGGTATAGCTCTCAAATATACGCTATCATAACACGCAAGAAATAGGCCACCAAAGCCAAATATTTGCGACATCGGCTGCCGGGCTCAACCTGGGCCAAGCGATCGGCAACCCGTGTTTTGGCATCTGTCGTCCGGCTCTCCTGCTCCTCCCTGCACTCGCGCCCGGAATGACGAAACCGACAGTGAGTTAGGACACCAGGGCTTCAGAATTGCTCTTTGACGTCATACCGGAACTGCTGCATTGCCGGGAACACCCCGATGATCTGTTCCTTGCGAGAACTTGGGGGCACAACAACATCCGTACAATCGTCGGTGCCATGGTAACAGATCGTCACCTTGATTCGCTCGGGGCAATGATTGTCCAGACTGACGCTGTGGTTCAATATATGCGGATCCGAGGCCAAGGGCCGCGCAATGCCGCTGGTTTGCAGGCAGGGCTTGCCGACAAAGTCGCGATGTTGCCGGT
The DNA here is from genome assembly GCA_963736075.1 of uncultured Alphaproteobacteria bacterium. Taxonomy (GTDB): domain Bacteria; phylum Pseudomonadota; class Alphaproteobacteria; order Rhizobiales; family Xanthobacteraceae; genus Bradyrhizobium. The sequence continues at coordinate 62,309 of CAVTNW010000007.1, forward strand.
CGGCGAGATCGCTGGTGGTGTAGCCCTGGGCGAGGAGAGGGGCCGCAAGGAAAACGACAGCAACGGTAAAGTAAACCAACGCAAATCATGGGGTGGCTCCTCTGAAATATATTCCTGGCCGTTAAAATCGATCAGCGCCCAAAGGTTCTGCTGCTAAATTAATTTGCTCCTGAATGCTCGGGGCAGAAGTATAGTCACTATTGCTGGTCCGGCAACTAAATTCGCCGAATTACTCGAAGGCGCTACATGAGCTCAGTCCTCTCAGAGCTGGTCTTGATAGCGGCGGTCTGCTTCAACGCCGTACTTTCGGTGATCAATGGTCACGTCGTGGCACTGGCGCGCGCCCACGTCATCCTTGCCGAGATCGCGGTCTATGCCGGAGCACTTGCGATTATCGTGTTCAAGGCGGACCGGAAAATGTGGCCATGGTTCCTGCTCACGCTCTTCATTATTCTCATGGGCCTTTTGGTGTCGCTTGCCAGCGGTGAACTGAATGCGAAATATATCCGGGATGTGCTGGTGATCCCTGTTTTCATCCTGCTGGGAATGACTTATCGGTCCGATACTTTCATTAGACCCTTTTTCATACTGCATACCACCATCTTCGTGGTTGCCGTTCTGGAGGCCATCAGTCCGGATAGCTTCGCTGATTTATTCAAGGTCTTGGATTACTACGTCAATACGCGGGACTTCTCCGCCAATGCGTTCTGGAATGCCGACTCGAACCTGTTTCTCAGCGCGACACGCCCGGGCGACGCGATTTTTCAGCTTCGTCAGCTGGCACCGGTTTCCTCAATTTTCTGGAGCCGGTGTCGCTCGGAAATTATTGCGTTGTTGTTACTATATTCATCATGGTCTGCTGGCCACGAGATGACTATCGCGGCGAGATGTTATTTCATCGGCTCAACGCTATTTCTCCTTGTCGGCAGTGACGGTCGGCTCGCGACCACGTCCATTATTATCGTTCTATTGGCGGTACCTTTTCTGCAGAATATTTCGTGCCGGTGGTCCGCATTATACTTGCCAATCATTCTGCTTCTAGCGGCGGTTTATGTCTGGACCTTCTATACTGGTGAGGGATACGACAATTTCAGCGGGCGGGTTGCGGGTACGATTGAAGCGCTTTCCCAGATCGACGTCGTCGGGCTCCTCGGCCTGAGCGCCACTACAGCCGAGAACAACGCCGGACAATGGCATCGTGTACTTTATACTATCGCAGTCCCTGGCCGGCGTGGTCGTCATCTGGCTCGCCGTTTGCCTTTTTGCGCGCGACCGAATGTCGCGGATCTACGTTCATGCCATCGCAATATTCATTCCTCTTAATCTCCTGGTAAGTTATTCCTTTTTCTCGATCAAGGTGGCCTCCCTAATCTGGTTTTTTTACGGATATCTCTACAGGAAGGATCTTGCCAACGAGGCGGAATATTCCGGTGGTCGGGATGTCATCGCGCCGGCGTCATCTGGCGCGCTGCTCGGTGTGCCCCGATCCCCTTGATGCGCGACCTCGAATGCAGCACTATGTAGCTTTAGCGAGATCCGATACGTAGCGCGCGTAATCGCTCTTTCCGAGCGCAACGCCAAGTCGTTCGAGCTGATTCCGATCGATGAATCCCTGGTTGAAGGCGATTTCCTCTGGACAGGAGATGCGGAAACCCTGGCGTCTTTGCAGCGTCGCGACAAAATCGGCTGCCTCCAGCAGGCTGTCGGGCGTCCCGGTATCAAGCCAGGCGAACCCGCGGCCCATGAGTTCAACCGAGATTTGCCCGCGTTCGAGATAGACGCGGTTGAGGTCGGTGATTTCAAGCTCACCCCGCGCCGATGGTTGGATATCGGCGGCGATGTCGACGACGTGCTGGTCGTAGAAATAGAGGCCGGTGACGGCGAAATTCGACTTCGGCCGCACCGGCTTTTCCTCGATCGAGGTCGCCTTGCCGTTGCTGTCGAAACCGACCACGCCGTAGCGTTCGGGGTCGGCAACGTGGTAGGCAAAAATCGTTGCGCCTTCGGTCCGCGCCACCGCATTGGCCAGCAGCACCGGCAGACCGTGCCCGTAAAAGATGTTGTCGCCGAGAATAAGCGCGGACGGACCACCTTGCACGAATGGCGCGCCGATGATGTAGGCCTGGGCGAGGCCCTCTGGCCTGGGTTGGACGGCATAGGACAGCGAGATTCCCCAGCGATGGCCATCGCCCAATAGCGCCTGAAACAGAGGCAAATCCTGGGGCGTCGAGATAATCAGCATTTCTCGGATGCCGGCGAGCATCAGGGTGGTGAGGGGGTAATAGATCATCGGCTTGTCATAGACCGGCAGCAGCTGCTTGGAGGTCACCAATGTCATCGGATAGAGCCTTGTACCGCTGCCGCCCGCCAGAATGATGCCTTTCAAAATATTTCTCCTACTCAAGCTTTGAGAATGCGATCAAGGCAAGCTGCCAGGGAATGTTGCAACGGTGGCAGGCGGACATCGAAGACGGATGCCAATCTGACGGTCGAAAGCCGTGAATTGGCTGGCCGCGCCGCCGGCGTCGGATAGTCGGAAGTGGGGATCGGACTGACGGGGATGGAACGCCCGCCTCGCAACGCCGCGCCGCGGACAATCTCGTTGGCGAACGCATACCAGCTAAGGGCGTCGGGGCCGGCCAGATGCGTGACGCCGGCAAATTCCGGGCGCCACCCGTGCGCCATCACCCGCTTCGCGATGGTGATGACCGCCGCGGCGATATCCGGTGCATAGGTCGGGCATCCCGTTTGATCGTCGACCACCCGAAGGCCGTCGCGCTCCGCCGAAAGGCGAAGCATGGTGCGGACAAAGTTGGTCCCGAACGGCGCGTAGACCCAGGATGTCCTCAGCACGATATGCCGCGGGTTCGCAGCGGCGACCGCCAATTCGCCTTCGTGTTTGGATTTTCCATAAACGCTGCGAGGATTGACCGGGTCGCTTTCGACATAGGCGGCATCCTTAGTGCCGTCGAAAACATAATCCGTTGAAAAATGGATAACAGGCGCGCCCAGATCGGCGGCCGCCGCTGCGACCACGCCGGCGCCGGCGCGGTTGAGGGCGAAGGCCCGATCTGACTCGGATTCGGCCTTGTCGACCGCCGTGTAGGCCGCGGGATTGATAACGATATCGGGACGAAAGTCGCCAAGCGCCCGCGCAATCGAAGCGGGTCGGAGCAGATCGACGTCGGGCCTTTCGCCACAGCGGAGAACGATATCGCGGTCACCCGCGGCGGTCTCCCGCAGTGACCGCGCGACCTGCCCCTTGCCGCCGATGACATAGATCCGCATCCGCGCCTCAGGCTTTGACCAGGCCAAGCCGCTCGCCACGATAGACTTTTTCGCGCAATGGCTTCCACCAATCGCTGCGATCAAGGTACCATCGGATTGTCTTTTCGATCCCGGTCTCGAACGTCTCTTGCGCGCGCCATCCCAGATCGGTTTCCAGTTTCGTGGCATCGATGGCGTAGCGCCGGTCGTGCCCGGGCCGATCCGTCACGAACGAAATCAGCTCGTGACAAGGCTTGGCGGCCGGACGAAGGCGGTCCATCGCAAGAGCAGATCTGGCGGACAACGTCGATATTGGCCCGCTCGTTGCGGCCGCCGACATTATAGGTGTGGCCGGGTTGCGCCTTGGCCAGGATCACGCCGAGCGCCCGGGCGTGGTCCTCGACAAAGAGCCAGTCGCGGATGTTGGAGCCGTCGCCATAGACCGGCAGCGGCTTTTGCTCCAGCGCATTGAGAATCGTCAGCGGAATCAGTTTTTCGGGAAAATGGTAGGGCCCATAATTATTCGAGCAATTCGACACGATCACCGGCAGCCCATAGGTCCTTTGCCAGGCTTTCGCCAGATGATCCGACGCCGCCTTGGTGGCCGAATAGGGCGAACTGGGATCGTAGGGGGTCGTCTCGGTAAAAAGACCGTCCTCGCCGAGCGAACCATAGACTTCATCGGTGGAGACATGCACGAAACGGAAATCGTCCATCTCTTTGCCGCTTGAAGCCATATACCGGCGCGCGGCCTCGAGCAGCGTGAAAGTGCCGAGAACATTGGTTTTGACGAACACATCCGAGCCGGAAATCGAGCGGTCGACATGGCTTTCGGCGGCGAGATGAACGACGGCATCGGGCTGGTATTTGGAAAAAATCCGGTTTACCGCGTCGGCATCGCAGATATCATGTTTCTCGAACGCGTAGCGTGGGCTGGCCGCGACGGGTGCCAGGGACGCCAGGTTGCCAGCATAGGTCAATTTGTCGATGACGACGACTTCATAACCGAGATCGAGGATGAGGTGACGGCACACCGCCGACCCGATAAAACCGGCGCCGCCCGTGACCAGGATCCGCATCCGTCAACCCCTAGCGAATAAACTGAAATGAGGCAGGCGCATCCGCAAGCCGCGGGTGCTTCCTGTCCCTATCCGACAGGACCGCGTCACCGGCCGAAATACGCCAGTCGATACCAAGCGCGGGATCGTCCCAGGCGATGCCGCGGTCACACTCCGGCGCGTAATAATCGGTGACTTTGTACACGACCTCGCAGCCCTCCTCCAGCGTCACGTAGCCATGGGCGAAGCCGGGCGGGACCCAGATCTGCCGCCAGTTCGCTGCCGACAGCTCGACGGCGACATGGCGGCCATAGGTCGGCGAGCCCAGCCGGATATCCACGGCAACATCGAGGATCGCTCCCCTGGTGCATCTCACCAGCTTGCCCTGCGCGCGCGGTGGGATCTGGAAGTGCAAGCCGCGCAGCACGCCTTTCTGCGCCGAATAGGCGTGATTGTCCTGGACGAAGGTTACGCCCACAGCATGGGCCGCGAAAGCATCCGCGCGGAAGGTCTCGGAAAAGAAGCCGCGTGGGTCGGCAAGCCGAGCCGGCGTCAGAAGCAAGAGGTCGGGAATTTCGAGCGGTTCAGTCTTCATGGCAATATGATTGAATTCCAGCGTAGTCGGTAGACGATCACTAAAATATTCTTGGGTTTAGCCGGGTTGCTGCAGGAGCGTACCCACCAGAACCCTAATGTCGTCCTTGATGCACGCACTCTGAAACCTCGGTTCGGCCCAGCCCAAGTCTTGAACACGATATCCGCCGACTCGAGGATCTCGTGGACGATTTTGGTCGGGGCACCAAGAAAACCGTGTGTTTCCACCGCGACAACCCGAGGCTGAATGGTCATATTACGCAAGATACCAATCTCTGCACCCACGCAGTCAAGCTCAAGGACGTCACAAGACGGCAATTCAGTTGGATGCACGGTTGTCGATGCAACGGCATCCCCATAGACACCAATAGCATCGCCAGCAACTGCGTGGTGAGCAGTGATCCAAGCCAAGACGCCGTTGAGCCGCGCTACTCGCTACACCGCGTTGACGCCGTTCAAATCACCTTCAAAGCAGTTGACGTGCCCGTTCTCGGCTGCGGCCAAGGCCGCAACGACGCAGGTCACACCAAGGCCTACCCCGACAACAACAACCCGATCCCGGCCTTTAACGTTGGCTCTTAATGCAGCTACGAGCGCCTGCTCATAGCCGGGCGCGTCGCTGACATTGGGTGGATTATAAAGTTGCAAAAGCAATCGATCGCCGAGCTTACGGTGACCAACGGTAATTCCCGCATAGAGGATCTGGCCGCTATTTGGCAACACCGCACGAACGAAATTCTTGTACAAGTAAGAGAATAGTCGCCAAGCTAGTCCGCTGAACCCTTCTTCGCGGTGGACTTCTATTAATTTTGCGATCATGCTTGCGCTCTTAATTAAGAAGCAGAGACATATAGTCTCGCAACCCAGAGGCGACTGCAAGAGCTTTGGTTAGGTTCAAGGGATCGCTTGCGTTACGTTTCTTACGGAATTTCTTAATGCCGCAGCTTAGATGAAGATTTTCTCTCCGAGCAGCGTTTTGGCCGGGACCGGAATATGACCTTGGATTGAACGAACCTTTTCACATATTGAAATTGGCTTTTGTATTAGAGATGAACGGATATAAAAAGCTATCGGAGCTGCCGCAAGAGTTTAAATCTTACAGAGGGCCCAAAAGGTTGAAAATCGACTGCTCAAGAGACGCGCGTTGATGACTGGGAAATAGCCATGCTCTTATCATGACAAGCCGTACGCTCAAGACCAATTTTACCATCAACGTGCTTGGCGCCATTGTTCCGGTCATTGTTGCGCTGGTGACGGTGCCTATCTATGTGCGCCACATCGGCGACGCACGCTATGGCGTGCTCTCGATTGTGTGGGTGCTGCTCGGTTATTTCGGATTTCTCGACCTGGGGCTTTCCCGCGCCGCCGCGAATGCCTTAGCGAGGATGCGCGATGCACCGCAGCAGGCTCGCGCCCGGGTTCTTATGACGACGCTCGTCCTCAACGTTGGTCTAGGCCTGTTCGGGAGCCTCTGCCTGGCGATTTTCGGCAGCTTTCTTCTGCAGCATATTCTCGGCATGCCGGAGGCATTGAAGCCGGAGATCGAGCAGGCTTTCCCCTGGATCGTCGGGCTGTTCCCGCTAGCTCTGGCGTCCGGCGTGGGTATCGGCGCACGAGAGTTGCGGGAGCGTTTCCTGCTGGCGAACGTGCTGCAGGTTTCCGGCACGAGCCTCGGTCAGATCGTGCCGGTTATCCTCGCAGTGATGGTGAGTTCATCGCTAACCGTCGTGATCCCTGCCGCGGTGGTGACGCGGGCCTTGACGATGGCGGCCATCCTGATCGCGGTCTATCGCAACGAAGGTCCTTTCCTGTTGCCCGCGTTCGACAGACATCAGGCCAAAAAGTTGTTGAGCTATGGCGGTTGGATCAGCATATCCGGCATTGTCGGCCCAATCCTGACGTCGCTAGACCAGTTCGTGATCGGGTCGGTGCTGGGCGTCGCCGCGATTACACATTATGCGGTGCCGATGAACCTCATCACGCGCAGCCAGGTTTTCGCCAGCGCTCTCGCGCGCACCCTGTTTCCGCGAATGTCGAGCGTCGGTCCGGAAGAGGCGCGCGACCTCGCCGCCCGCGCGCTGCTCTGCCTAGCTTATGGCTACGGCGCGATTTGCGCGCCTGCCATGATCATGACGCCGGTTTTTTTTAAATATTGGATCGGCGCTGATTTTGCTGCAGTTGCAGCGCCGGTGGCAGAAATCCTGTTTCTCGGCGGCTGGATCAACGGTCTGGCTCTTGTGCCTCACGGACTACTTCAGAGCCAGGGTCGCCCCGATCTGACTTCAAAGTTCCACTTAGCCGAAGTGGTGCCCTTCGTCGGCGCTCTCTGGGGTCTGACATCAGCCTACGGACTTACCGGCGCGGCGTTGGCCTGGAGCATGCGTTGCGCTGCCGACGCGGCCTGTTTGCTTTGGGCCGCGAAAATGCCGAGAACTGTCCTGCTCAAGGTTATCATTCCTCCACTGTTTCTTTTGTCCGGCTCGCACGTCGTCGCCCATTGTGTCGGGCAGGATCTTTGGATCAGTCTCGCAGCCGCCACTGTTGCCGGTCTAGCTGGGGGTATCCTCGCCTTTGTGGTTTCCGAGGATCTTCGGCGCTTAACCGTTGCCGTCGCGCTGCGACTAAGCGAAACCCTGATATCCGATCACGGCCTGCCGCCTATGCTAAGAAAGTCTGACACCTCCAAATGAAGACACAATCTATCTTGCCAGGGCGGCGCCATCGCGAGCGCGATACGACTCACCTACCTTCTCAAAAATCAAATGGACCACGAGTTCACTGTTCATTGCATCGTGCGCGCGGGACAGGCATGAAAACGTGCGAATCCAGAGATTGAGCAAATGCGGGAGACTCTCTACTTTTTTAAGGTAACCAGAACGAGCGATCGCTTCGTCGTTCCGAAAAATAAGTATAAGCTTCAAGCTACCTAACACGGCCATCCTGCGTTGAGGGCGCTTTCGAATGGTGCCGCTCTCAGCACAAATAGGCAGGATCAGCAACTACAAAGCGGCGTCGCAAACCATCACGGCTCCACAGGATTTAAAGCGGCTAAAGATTGTAACGCATAGCGAGCAGCATCTCACGTCGCCCAAGGTACTTAGTGGAGTAGCCCCCAAGAAAGTAAAGCGCTATTATGCCGGCGAATTGACGCAGCGATCTCTTTCCGGTGAGCAAGCTTATTTGACTTTCTATGAAGCGACTTTGCTTGATCAGGAAGCCTACGGCAGCTCCGGCCTTCGTTGGGAATTCCGACAAATCTGCTGTCTGAAGGATCGTGCACCAGCATCGAATTACCCGCAGATTGTTTGTGAGTTCGGCCAAGTGCCTATCGGCGTCGTTTAGGTGGGCCAGCGGATCAGAGGCGCCGATGCCAACCGTGTTATTGCCGTGCTGTCGATATAGGACAAGGGGACGATCAATAAAGACCGTGTCCCCGAAAAGAATGGATAAGCCAAAGTACCATTGGTCATGAGCACTCGGCTCACCCACAAAAAACTTGTCAAGGGATTGCGGCCAAAGATGATCGAACTTAGTTAGAGATCGTCGAAAAATCATGCTGAGACCACCGGGATGGTGCCAAAGAATATTTCGCTGTAGGGCCCTTGTTTCTCTCGGAAACGAATTATTTGTCCATGTTGTACCGATATCTCGACCGCTTTCGTCGATCAATTGCAAGCTATGGTGGACGCAGAGTACTGCTTCATCGTCGAAGCAGAGCAAGCAGACAGACAATTTGTCTGGAAGCCAGATGTCATCCTGATCACAGAGAGCGATAAGATCACACGTGCAAAGACCGACCGCCTTGATAAAGTTTGCTCGCCAACCCAGGCGGTTCTCGTTCCTGTTGTATCGTACTGTGCACTTTGCGGACTTTGCAAATCGCTCGATGATTAATGGCGTGTCGTCGTCCGAGCAATCATCCGAAATCACGATTTCGTCTGGCAGGCGCGCTTGATTCACGAGGCTCGCGAGTTGCTGGGCGAGGAACTTTTCTCCATTGTAAGTCGCCATCGCGATGGAAATCGTCAACATCCGAGCACCCGGGTTGGCGGATCGAGAGGGTAGGTCGAAGATCGTCCAAGCATTGTTTGACCCTCCCCTTTCACGATACCATCTCAGACATCACAGCATCAATTGCCGACAACATGTAACATCAGGGCTTCGAGGTGATATAACCCACAAGGGTGCCAGCACCCCACGCCACGCGTGCAAGCCCCTTCGCGGGACGCAGCCGAAGTACCGCCCAGGCCGCGCTCACGATCGAACGTGCGACGCGATAGGTCAAATAAGGAACGCCATACTGGTGCTTTCTCAGCACGTAACCGAAACCGAGCGAGTAGGTCCAGGCCCGCTTCAAAATTCGCGCTGTCCCGATGCTGTCGACCTGATCGTGACAGATCGTCAAATCACGGATATATAGCGCGCTCGCCCTATTTTTAATCAGCGTGAGGACGAAATCGGTTTCCTCCCCCGACTGGTACCGGCTCGGTGCACCGACGCCAATTTTTTCATCAAACCCGCCGTAGGGCGGCAGAGCGGTCCGACGAACAAACAAGGTATTTGAATTGCCGGAAATCCATACATTGCTGCGGTTGACAGCTCCACTTTGCTGTCTTGGCTGACTTAGAGAGGGCCGACCGGATGCGTCCACGGTTCGCCCAAGCAGAATATCAATCTCCGGGTTTCGACGAAGAAAGACGCAACTCGCTCCAGGGTGTCCGGAAAGTACCAGCAATCGTCGTCCGGAAAGCCGACAATGTCGGCGGTTGTATTCCGTAGCCCGACGTTACGTGCGATCGACAACCCCGGATCCGACCTGAAATACCATAACTTTGCAGCAGAACAGGTTCCAAGAATGTCGTCCAGATAGCCCGGTGGATTCTGGTCGATCAGCACGATCTCAAATCCACGAAATACCTGACGTTCGAGAGACTGAAACAATCTTTCAAGTTGCCTTTTCCTATCCCCAAGCGTGCAAAGTACCAAAGATATTGTCATTGGCCAAGCGTCCGAAGCAGCTGACGAGGCAACGCCCTCGCCGCCAATCGTCATATCGGCAGGATCGCCATCCAGACGCTGTTGCGGATAACGCAGCAAACGCGCTATGTTCTGCCAACTACTGGAAACCGGGATGAGCATATGGAAAATCGTCCGCCGTGGAAATGGAGACTATATTGTTTTCGGATGTTGTTTGTTTCGAAATGGGAAACACTATCGTTCATGATACCCCAGATGTCAAAGCGCGGATAATGCATCTGCGCCTCAGCGATCACGAAGTCGATCCGGATTCCTTGATCCCCTGATCTAGGCTGCCTGCAAGCTAGGCGAAGGAGGGTTGGCGTGGAGCGATTTCAGGAGAGACGGTCCCTCCCGAGCCTGGAGGGACTTCGACTGATTGCCAGCATTTTAGTCGTTGCCAGCCACTATTTCCAATATCTTCATTTGGCGACGCACGGCCTCCAACTGGCCGTAGATCTATTCTTCGTGATCTCGGGCATTGTGATCGCGATGATGTATCAAAGTCGTATTCGCGACCTGCCAAGCTACTTCGGTTTTGTGCGAAAGCGCGTCGCTAGATTATATCCGTTACACCTCGCGACCCTGCTGTTCTACGTCATGATTGGCGCTCTTGTCGCATCCGGTCGTGTCACTCCCGAAAATGTCGAGAAATATAATCCGAGTGAAATCGTTTCAAATTTGTGGATGGTCCATGCATGGTCGCCGTCTGGCGTAATCTCGTATAACTATGTCAGCTGGTCGATCAGCGCCGAGTTCTTCGTCTATCTTTGTTTCCCGCTGGTTTTGTACCTGGTTACACGCGGATTTGCCGCCGGGCTTGCTATTTGCGCGATCCTGCTATTGGGCGCAATCGCGATTAGTCATACCCTTATTGGGATCCAGCTGCCTGAATTGAACTGGAGATTAGGCGCGTTGCGCGCGGTGCCTAGCTTTTCACGTAGGAGTTTGGCTGTGGGCTAATCGGATTAGACTGTCGAGGGTACCGGTCCTTCGGACCTACGCTGGCCCAGCTGCGCTAATCGGATTGACGACCATGCTCACGCTCATCGGATTTTACCCCAGCAATTATCTGTTATTGGCATGCGTCTATGTGATCGTCGTTAGCGCTTTCGTGGCGGACCTTACTGGCCGCGACACTTTCGCGTCGTGGCAGCCGATCAGTAGCCGCGGCTATCTAACCTACTCCATCTATATGCTTCACACACTCATCGCAACAATCATCATATCCTTCCTGTTTCCGCGCGTTTTCGGAAAGTCAGAGCCCGCCATCCTCGCCGCCATTACCTGCTCGGCAATATTGACCTACGTTGCAGCATACACGTCATATTGGTATTTTGAGTCGCCCCTGCGCGCTTACATCGGCGGCAAACGCCCGACGAAACGTATTGCAACTTCGTCATAGCCCCTAGATCTGCCGAGACACTCCGGGCAAGCGGATACAATTCTACAAGCTCGCCGGAGAACCTCGGGGACACGCAGGCCATTATCTGCGACGAAACAAGCAATCGAATTCGATCGCCGAAGCGCGATCGGCGGTAATAACGTTCACAATCGTCGCCTGCGCCAGCTCGAAGCCATATTCGCGCATCACACGTATGCCCTCATCGATGGTCCATGTTCCCTCATAGAGGTGCTAAATCGGCAGCTCCAATTGGACGCCTAAAATACTTCTCAATGAGCTATTCGCTCCAATGAGAATCGATCGCTCGAACCCCTGTGTGTCAACCTCAAGAATACGCGCCGGCCCGCGAACTCTTCGGATATATCGTCCAATCTCACGACATTGACTAACTCAGAGGCCACCACCGACGCGCCAGCACTGCATTCGACAGCGGCGCTCAATTGTGGGACAAAGGAACTGAATTCGGTGACCCGGGTTATGTTAATCAACTTCGGGCCGGACACATCGCCAAGCGCGCAACAGCGTGCATCCCAAAGAGGATCAACTGCACTGTTCTTTGATAGCACTTTATGCATTTCTGGTAAGGGTTCAAAAGATACGATCTGTTCGCGATACCCCGTTTTGCGCAAGTAAATAGCGAACTGGCCGCGATTTGCTCCGACATCGAGAACCGTGTTAATCCTTCTCGAAAGCAAAAATGTACTGAGCGACGGACCACGTACCAGCTGAATATTATGCTTGCTCAACTTCCTACGGAGAAAATGGATTATATCCAATAGCGCCATGCCGCCCGCCCCCAGTTCACCCCTTCACGCTATGCAAGACCGCCATTAATTTCCGTGACATCTGACCCGTCGTCAATAAAAAGCTTCCCGCTCGGGCAACCTGCTCTACGTGGGCGACGGCCACTGCGAGCATGGACTGGTTCACGATAAGCCGTCCCCTTGCAACCTGAGCACTCTAACAGCTAAGTTAGCCTTATGCGTTCCGGCTTGGCCGGAGCCACACCTGCTCCTATCGAAATGGATCGCAATATGGTTGTCGCTAACCCCGATCATTTTCATCGCCGATATGCAGGGCAAGCTGTCACCAGATAGAGAGCAGCGACCATGCATATCGCGGGAGCGCGCAAGCGTGATCGATAGTCGCGGCAGCCGGGACAATACCGAACTTTGAGCAGCTTAGGAAGCCGAGGCGCTTCTTTCAACTCGAGAGGCTGGAGACTTATTGTGAGAGAAAGTGAAGGACATACGCAAAGTGTCTCTACATTTTGGCACGGGCCTGAATTGTCGAGCATGGAACTCGCCTGCTTGCTGTCATTCGTAAATAAGGGATACGGTGTAACGGTTTTCGGTTATGAACCGATCAAGCGCCTTCCAAGTGGGATAGTCTTCGTTGACGCACGAGAGATATTAGAACCTCATCTGTTGGAAAAGTATCGCATTCGTGGAAAAGTCAGCATTGCACATTTTAGTGACCTCTTCAGATATTCAATGATAAAAAAGACAGGCTCGATTTGGATCGATGCTGATATCGTTTGTTTGAAATCATTCTGGCCTTCTGAAACAGGCGATTTGTTTACCCTAAAATCAAACGAGACGATCAACAGCGCGGTTCTGGCGATAGACAGAAATAGGCCCGAACTTAACGAATTAATTGATAGAGCGAAAGCGTATGCGAGTGGTGCTGATTTGGTTCGGGGTTCTACCGGACCTAGCTTGCTAACCGCGCTTTTGGGGCAAGATGCGCTAACATCCGCCCATCGTCCCTCGGTCTTTTATCCGATCGGCTATGAAGACTGGTGGAAACCATTCCTGCCGAATGAAATAAGCTTCTGCGAAGAGCGATGCTTGCGATCGGCTGCGATCCACTTGTGGAATAACAAAATCGAGGCTTCTGGATATTGGAAGGATTTGGCCCCTCCAGCCAACTCGTTTCTGCACGAATTATTCAGAAAATCGGGTCTTCTGGACGTCTTTAAGGAGACCTGTCCAGCATCAGTCATGACACAGATCGTCGAAAACTATAAATCTTCGAAGTATGACGCGCGTTATCTTAGGTTATTAGATTTAACAAAGTTTACGACGGGCCGCTGGATTTCAGCCCTCAGTGCGCGAATATAGTATAAGCGTGAGCCTCAATTCACATCTGACCGATTTTTCTAACTTTTGCTCAAAAAATTGCCTCAGAGGGGCGCCGAGAGACTGCTGATAGATGGTCCGCATGTTCTCCTCTAACTCGTTATGCGGAGATTACCTTTAATGCCTTTTGCGCCCGTTCCTTTATCTTCATCCGTACATATTGCCTTACTGATCGGTGCTGAATGAGAAGCCGCAATACCTCGGTCCACTGTCCCAGCAGTTTTGCATGGCGAAACTCGCCCAACGGCACGGATTCGAAGAAAGACGCAGCCCGGTGCTCAAGTGCCTTCTTCTCGGAAGCGCTCAATAGACCAGCATTTAGCTGCGAAAATCGCAACAGCGCTTCGCCAATACTCTTGTCCCGCGGGATTGACCTGGTCTTCAAAGAGCGACGTCCACTTTTGTGACCGACTTGGGTCGTATACACGTATAAAGCTTCGTTGATTCCACGGGTCGCGGCGCCGTTGGCCAAGAGGTCGATAATGAGGAGTAGATCCTCGCCGCCGCGCAGGCTCTCGTCATATTTTATTGCCTTATCTACTAAGAATTTGCGTCTGAAGATAGGCTTGATGTACCCAAGATTATGAATTCCTTCATATTGAGGGGCCAATATATCGAGCAGTGTAATATGATCTGGGATTTTTAGGAAAATCGGACCTGTTACTTCCTGGCTATGATCATCGTAACCTAATACATTATCATATATCATGTCAGCAGAACCACGCTTCGCTACTGAGAGGAGCCGCTCCAACCTGTTCGGCAACCAAATGTCGTCATCGTCCAATACTGCGATCCAATCACCTGCGCTCAGATCAAATCCTGCATTCCTGGCTACGGCCGGTCCACGATTTCGCTCTAGCCGTAAAGAATGAATTCTCTTGTCCGCAACGTAGGACCGTAAAGTCGTGTCCAGTGTCTCGGTTGATGCGTCGTCGACGATAATCAGCTCCCAGCCAGTGAAGGTCTGGTCAATAACGCTCTTGATCGCGCGTTGGAGTGAGGCGCCAGGATTGAATGTTGGCATGATAATCGATACAATCGGGGTCAAGTTAGAGCTTGCCATATTTATTCTCAGATTTTCATCCGAACTGTTTGGCGTCTTGAAAAGGGCGCCCGAAAATGATGCATCGCGGACCCAGGAAAATAGGACGATCGATTAAGAACCGTTTCGTACTTACCTGAATTAAGGCTATTGCGCCTGTCGAACTTCATCAATTCAGCACCTGGGCGATACCGCAGTGTACTATTTCCTCCTATATAGTTGAACTTGCGCCATTTGGCGATGAACTTTATGGCCTGATTTGCACAGTGCCTTTGGCGCAAGCTAGCCCAAGGAAGCGACAAAGGCCAACTCATAATTTTGAGTTACCCTACGGGCGCGCATCCACGCGCTCGTTAGAACTTCAGCGAGTTCTTAAGGACCTCAGCGATTTATGCACGAGCCGGTCTTGATCATCCGCTTCGCGAATCGCAGAGAACGACGAAGGAACGTCTGCGGTGTGGTATTCCTACGGTATGATCTAGCCGGTGCTTGAATGCTAATTCGCCTGTCGGGGGCGAATTGCGCCTTCCAATAGTCAATGGCGTCCTGGGGTAATTGCAAAGTGGTCGGCGCCCCGGCTTCTATCCAAGCCTCCACCTTCTTGCCATCGGAGCGCGGCACGACGGGCAGGCCCGTATCGCTGCCGATTTCGGCGGCGCGGTTGTCAATCGACAGGATGAGGGCCCGGCGACGTTTTTGCAGCGCTCGAATACCTCCGTGAAGTCGCGTGCCAACGAAATCGACGTCTTCGTCATCAAGGAACCGCGAATAGGCTCGGCAGGTCGTCGCGGGAATTCGTATGTCATCCCAGCCAAATGAACGAAAGTATTGATAATCGTCCTGCATCTGTGGGAAGAAAAATAGCTTGCTGTAGTGCCTTCGCAGAATTTCGACGAAGGCGCGGTCCGCAGCTGCGTCCTGTCGCCACGCTGACAATGTAAAAACCACCGCGGGAGCCCGAGCTGAAGGTATCGCCGCGCAATGCTCCGGGGTTAATGACCATGTCGTGGGGCAGCAAGTGTTCACGGATTTCAAACCGATCGTTCTCAAGTGATTTGCGTATAGGTGTCCCGAACCGAATGGCTCAATGCCGGCGAAAGACCTGTCAGCAATATAGCCTGGGTCTTCCGCGTTGGTTTCGGCATGTAGTCATTCCAACCAGTTCCCAGGCAAACGGTTCGAGTGCCCCCGTAAAATCTTGCATCTTCAAAGCCCAATCGCCAAAGACCATCTATTCTGATATCTGACGACAAAAGGTTGGTTCCGCCAATAAAGCAAAAGCTAGCCTCAGAGATAAAGCGGCGCGTCCGATCGGAAAGCGCTTCATGACTTGGTACCCTATATATGTAAGCGTTCGGAAAAAGTTCCGATACCACCTCGTTGACCGACTCCATTATGATCTCATCGCCAAGGTTGTCGGTGCAAATCGAGGTGTCGACCACCACTATCGTTTCCATTAACTTCTCACCTCGTTTCTTCGAATGTTAGAGAGTGAGCGTTCATTGCTCATTCCAGTCAAGGCTAAATTGGCAGCTGATGTGGTTGCGTTCTGTGTGGTCAACGGATCCATAAGGCGTTTGCCCGATATGCGATCGTCTGGTAGCCTTCTGTTTTTAGCCTTGCGAGGGTCGCAATGAAGCATGGAAAGCTCTCGATCGTCATCCTCTGCTATAATGCTCCGGTGTACGTTCGAAAATTGCTAAAATCCCTCGAAGGGCAAGAGGGCGCCGACTACGAAATCATTATAGTGGACAACAACAGCAGATGGCTCAATTCATTTTATTTCTTTTTCAGCTCGATGCGCCTGAGGCGGCTTAGATCATATGTTAGGGCATCCACCAATCTGTTCTTTGCTGGAGGGATGAATCTTGGCGTGCGGCAATGCTCTTCCGAAGCAACTCATGTGCTCCTGCTCAATTCAGATACTGAATTCCGAGACCCGCTTGCCTTAAAGAAAGTTATGGACGTTCATGAGCGCGGCGTCACCGGATTCGGTGAGATAGGCCCCCCATTACCCCGATGTGATGGTTTTTTCTTTCTGGTCGATCGTGACCTTTACGAAGAGATTGGGGGCCTGGACGAAAAATTTAAGTGGTGGTGGTCGATAACTAAGTTTCAGGGCCTTGTCCTGAGCCGAGGCCTAACAGTGAAAGCCATATCCAACCATGACGATCTTCTAGTTCACTTTGGTGGCAAGAGCGGCGACGCGTGGAAGGCCGTCAATTCCCCTGATATTCCGGACGAAGCGAGCTCATGGTTTCCAGAGGATCGCACAGGCTACAAAGTCATCTCACGAATTTAAACACTCGTCATAGCAGACTTCACACCCTCGCTCCCGACCACCACTGCCCGAACACCCGCATCAGAAACACCGGATTGCCGATGATATACCGCCGCCACAGCCGCCCCGGCTCGCGCGCCAGGCGATAGACCCATTCCAGCCGCGCCGCGCGCAGCCAGGGCGGGGCGCGCTCGACGTCGCCGCACAGGAAATCGAACAGCGCGCCGACGCCGAAGCCGAGCCGGCAGCCGGTCGCTTCCAGATTTTCGGCGAGCCAGAGCTCCTGCCTTGGGTTGCCCATCGCCACCAGCACCACGTCGGCGCCGCTGTGCGCGGATCCGCGCCGCGATAGCGGCGGCGTCGCCGGCGCGCGCATAGCCGTTCTGGCAACCGGCGATCTCATGGCGGCCGCCGGATGCCGCCATCAAGATCCGCGGCCGCGCGTTCGGCGACCCCGGAGGAACCGCCCAGAAAGAAGATGCGGTAGCGGTTGGCGGAGCGCTTGAGATAATTCGGGACGAAATCGGTGCCGTTCAGGTTCTGCGGGAAGCGCGACCCGAACAGGATGCGGCTCGCGGTATCGACGCCTATGCCGTCATTCATCACCAGGCAACGCCTGAGCACTTGGCGGAAACGCGCATCGCCGGCGGCGACGTTGAGCGCATTGGCGTTGGCAAAGGCGATGATGGAGGGCTCCCGCGCGGCGTAGCGCGCGTCGATGGTCGCGACCGCCTCGGCCTCGTTGCCGACAAAGACGGGAACGTCGAGAATGGTCCGGCAGCGCGCGCCCAGCACGTCGTCATAGAGCGCCTGGTAGCGCCGCGCCACGTTTGGCCAGCCGTAGCCGGAGGCGGCCGCGATCGCGCGCGCTCGCAGCGCGGCGTAATCCACGGCGAGCCGTGGCCAAAGGCCTGCGAAATCCTTGGCGGCGGCCTCGGCATGATCGAAATCCACGGTCATGCCAACGCCGGCGCTCTCGACCAGCCGCTGAAACGGGGCGATGTCGCTGAGCAGGGGAAAGAGCCCCGCCGACATCCCCTCGACCACGGCGATGCCAAAGCCCTCATAGTCGGACGAACTGACGATCACCGACGAGCCGCCGACCAGCCGCTTGAGTTCGCCGTCGTCGGGGCTTTCCACCAGCGTCAGCGCGCCGGCGATGCCGGCCGCGGCGGCCAGCTCATTGAGCTGGCGCTGGCCAAGATCCCAGGGCTGCCCGGCAATGGTGAGAGTCCAGGCGGGATCGCGCCGGCGCAGCGCGGCGAAGAACAGGATCAGCCGATCGAGCCGCTTGTTGAGGGAGAAGCGGCCGATCCAGATCATCGATTGGACCGGGGCGGGCGGGCCGGCTTCGGCAAACTTATCGGCGTTGACGCCGTTCTCGATGCAGACGAGACCGTGCCGACGGATCGCGGAAAACCGCCGCTCATCGGTCAGGCTGACCGCGGCGACGCCGTCAACCCAGAGCATCGAGGCGCGGGTCACGCTTTGGAAATAAAGCCGCTTCAGCCGCGCCGCGAACGCGGTGTGGAAAAATCCGCCATGGGTCGAAACCACCAGGTGCTTGCGGTGCAAGGGCCGGGTCCAGGCGAGGTAGTCGAAAAAGAAATCGATGGCATGGACATGGACGATGTCGGCGTCGCGGATATGGCGCAGCACCGCTGGCGCGATCGGATAGCGGGGCGATCCGACAAAGGGGATGCGGACGATCTCGATGCCTGCGACGACTTCGCGGGCATCGAGCTTGCCGGGCCGCTCAGCCTTGAACAGACGGTCGAGCGTGACGACGCGGACCGCGTGACCGCAGGCGACCTGGGCCGCGGCGAGTTCGAACACCACGCTTTCGAAGCCGCCCACCGCCGGATGAAACTGGCGGACCACATGCACGATATGCATTTGCTTCTGCCGCCCATCAATATGCATTGCGCTGGCGCACCACTTCCACCACCGTCCGCATCAGGATCAACAGATCCAGCCGCAGGCTCCATTTGTTGATGTACCAGAGGTCGTGCTCGAGCCGGTTCTTCATCTGCCCGACCTCGGCGGTGCGGCCGCGGCAGCCGTGGATCTGCGCCCAGCCGGTAATGCCCGGCTTGACGTGATGCCGAAAGGCATAGTCCGCCAGCAGTTTTCCGTAGTAGCCGTCATGGGCAACCGCATGCGGCCGCGGGCCGACCAGCGACATGTCGCCGCGCAGCACATTGAAAAGCTGCGGCAGCTCGTCGATGCTGGTGGCGCGCAGCAGGCGGCCGAATTTGCGGATCCGCGGATCGTCCTGCGTGGCCTGAACGACGCGGTCGCCCTCCTCCATCACCGTCATGGTGCGGAACTTGAAGATCTGGAATTGCTTGGCATTGAAGCCGCTGCGCCATTGCCGGAACAGCACCGGTCCCGGCGAATCCAGCTTGATCATCACCGCCGTCAGCAGCATCAGCGGCGACAGCACCAGCAGCGCCAAGCTGGCGCCGGCGAGATCCAGCGCCCGCTTGGCCCACTGTTCCAGTTGCGACAGCGGCGTGCGCTGGATCTCGATCGCCAGCGAGGGCTTGACCGAGAAGGCGGGCTTCTCGGTGAGATAGCGCACGCGCCGATCGGGCAGCAGCTGGACCGGAAGCGGGCTCTCGTTCAGCTTGTCGCGAATGAGTTCGATGCCGCGGCTGTCGTTCCAGCTCAGCGCCAGCACAATTTCCTCGGCGCCGCGGTGGCGCGCCACGTCCAGCGCCTGCTCGAGCGACAGCATCACGCCCTTGTCGGCGGCGAGCGGCCAATTCCCGGTAGAGGTCGCCGAGTTCGGAAAGGCGAAACGTTCGATCTCGGTCAGCCCGAACCGGCGCAACAGATCGTCTTCGCTGAAGGCCGCCAGTTCGTCGCGCAATCCGACCAGCACCGCGCGGCGACCCTGGACGCGGCCGCGGCTGACGGCATGAGTCAATGCCGCCTTCATCAGGCGCTGCGAGGCCAGCAGCAAAACAAGCGCGAGCCCGGCAAAGCAGATGATGGAGCCGCGGGAAAACTCGGCGCCGATCCGAAGCAGAAAGGCCAGCAGCGCCAGCAGCAGGCTGGTCAGGAGCCATTGCCAGAGAATGCGCGCGGAGACGCGACGCTGCGAGAAGATGTCGGCGACCTGATAGAATCCGGAAGAGCGCGCCGACCATCAGATAGAGCAGGGCGGCGGTGACGCCCGCTCCCAGATGCAGGTTCGGATTCCAGGACGCGCCGGAGATCAGAACCTGGTAGAAGCTCGCACCCACGAGGCTGGCTATCACGATCGCCGCGGCGTCGGCCGCCGCGAACATTCCGCCAATGGCCGCGCAGGGGATCTGCAGGCGGAGCGGAGTTGATGCTTGCCGTCGCGGTGATGTGACCTGAGCCTGGAGGAGGGCGGCTTCGGCCGCCGCCTCGCCTGCGAGTTGGGGAGAGCCGGATTCAGCGAGAAGCGGCATGTCAGCCCCCCGCGATCTGGTCAATATCAATCCAGTTTTTTGAAAGGCGGTGGCTTGGAATGCGTTCGCTTGAAATCAGCGGTATCGAAATCGGACAGCCGACGGATCGAACCGAACCAAGTCCATCACACGCTCGAAATCCAAAATGGATTTTCATGAGGCCGAATCCTTGATTAAATAAAAATCCGAGGTTGAAAAGACGCGTTTACTAAATGCTAACTATAGACAATCTTAACTATCATTTATGTGCGGCGCAATGCTGAAAATAGTGCAGCGCAATACCGTCGATCAACCTGCGGCAGTATTATGAGACCGCCATCAAGAGTTGCATAGCAACGCGCCATCTCGCCGGCAATGCGGACTGTCGCTTGCACAGGCTAGCGGCAAATGGCGCGGAACCGAGCGGTGGCCATCCGGCTTGACCGGATTCGCGCGACGACATTGCGCATTGATGCGGCCTTGCGCCGCTCCGTAAGCCTTCGCAGACAGGGGTTCCAGATCACTTCGCACGTCATCGCCGCGAAAGCGGGGATCGAGTATTCCAGAGAAATCAGTGATGAATCGAAAGGCCGCGGCGTACTGGGTCGCCCGGTCAAGCCAGGTCAAGCCGGGCGATGACGACTGTTGATGACGCGCGGCTCAGTGCCGCCCACGCCTGCTCACCTCATGCGGTGGAACCGGGTTCCCTCGCAATTCGGCCGGTTTCATCCCATGATTGCAAAAATTCAGGGTTTGAAGCGGCCGTTTTTCCTGTGCCATAGTCGGCGCGCCAATTCGGGTTCCGCGGGTAGCGGGCGTGTGACAGTGACGTGAACAAAGCCCCTCCCCATGCCCTCTGTTTTGGCCTGCTCGTCGTCCTGATCGCGACCGTGCCGGTGCTGGCCATCAGCCCCGGCTGGCTCGGGCCGCAACTGGTGACCCTAGCCACAGCCATCCTGCTGTTGTTGTTGCCAGGTGCGGCGGAGGCCGACCTTCGGCGCAGCGTGGCGATCTCCAGGCCGCTCGCGATCGCGGCGCTGGCGCCGGCGGCCTGGATGGTGCTGCAGATCGTTCCGGTTCCGCTCGGATCGGTCGAGCATCCGGTGTGGCGCAGCGCCGCGGCGGCGATGCCGGATAGCATTTCCGGCCATGTCAGCATCGATCTCGGAGCGACCATGCGCGCGCTGTTCGGCTATCTCGGCCTGGTGGCGCTGGCATTCGTCACGCTCGTGCTGACCCGAAACCGCGACCGCGCCCAAACCATCCTGTTCGCGCTATGCACGGTCACTACTGCCATCGCCGTCGAACTCCTGCTGTTGGGTAATTTTTTCTGGCTGAAGCCCGGCCACTGGTCGGACGCATCGGTCGATGCGCTGGTGGCCTTGACGGCCTTTGGCGCGATCCTGAACCTGGCCTTCATCGTGCGCACGATGGAACGCCACGAGACCCGGGCCTGGCGCGAACCCCCATCGCGACCGGCCTACTTCGGCATGATGCTGCTCGGCATCTTCGACACCGCCATCTGCCTGACCGCGCTGATCTCAACCACCACATCCGATGTGCTGATCGCGCTTTCGTTCGGCGCGATGGTGCTGGGTGTCGTGGTGCTGATCCGGCGGCTCGGCCTTGGCCGCTGGACATCCGCGACCGTCGGCGCCGCCCTGCTGGTGGCCAGCGGCGGGGTGATCGCGCTGCGGTTCGCGGCCAATCCGACCGCCGCCGCGCTGTTTCGTTTTACCAAGGTCGAACCCGCGGCGGCCGCCAGCGCCATGCTTCATATGCTGGCGGATGCCCCCTGGGCGGGCAGCGGGGTCGGAAGCTATTCCGCGCTGGCCGCGATCTATCGCGACGCTTCAGGTATTCCAGGCGAGCGCCCAATCAACACGGTGGCGTCGATGGCGCTCGAATGGGGCATGATCGGGCTCGTGATCGCCGCGGTGCTGGCGCTGCAATTGCTGGTCGTCTTGTTGCGCGGCGCGCTGTCGCGCGGCCGGGATTCGTTCTACGCGGCCGGCGCGGCCGGCTGCCTGGTCACCGCTTTCTGCGAGACCTTCTGCGATAAAGCCTTCACCGACACATCGGTACAGACGCTGACGGCGATCATTGTCGGACTGGGGCTCTCCCAGACCAGAGGCCGTCAGGCGAACTGAGACGTGCTGAGCGACCGGCATTACGCGGCGCGGCTGGCGATGGTGGTCCACAGCCTGGCAACGCCAGGCATCTGCATCCGCACCCAGCGGTAGGGCGCTCTTAACCACGGCTTGATCCGATCCGTCAGGCTGTCGAGGACGAGATCGCCGTCGGTGGTTCGCACCACCAGCACCAGATGGTGCTCGCCCCATGTGGTGACGACCTCGCTCAAGAGCAGCGCGCGCGCCGGAAAACCCTGCGCCATCAGTTGGTGGCGCTTGGTCACCGCATAATCGTTGCAATCGCCGCGGTCGGGACCGATCAGCCAGACCTCGCCGGCCAGGCCTTCCAGGTTCCGCTCCGGGACGATGCGGGCGTTGACGTTGGAATTGACGCGGGCGAGTTCCGCCCGCTTCTCGGCCGAAAGCCTGATCGGGCCGCCGCGAAAGATCTTCCGCGTCCGGCATTCGCCGGGATAGCGCAGACAGAACTGGGTATAGGCCATCGGCGCCAGCGTCGGCGCCTCGAACTCGATGCGCTCGACATAGGCCCGCTCGCCCGCTTCGGCGACCGCCCATCCGCACCACCAGACGGCCGTGACGGCCAGCAGCATCCGCACAATCCCACGCACCTTCGCCTCCATTTTTTCTTAGGGGGGAGGCTAGGGTGAAGAATCTGAAGCGCGCCTTAGCTTTGCTGGTAAAGAGGATCTAACGAGGCGATGCGCCGAAGTTAGCGTTGCGCGGCAGTTAAAACGAAAGATAAGATTGATCGTATCCGTGTTTTGACGGGGGCGATGAGCCGGGAACTTTTGAGGGGATCAAGGCCGCGACATGTTGGGATTGCGCTTCAAGCCAAAACCCAAGCCGAAGCTTCCCGACGGGGTGCAGATCTATGCCGTCAGCGACATCCACGGCTGCGCCGACCAGCTCAGCGATGTGTTCACCGCGATCGATCACCACATCGCCCGCACCTCGCCGATACGGCCGGTGCATATTTTTCTCGGCGACTATGTCGATCGCGGACCGGCGTCGCGGCAAACCATCGAGCTTCTGATCGAACGCGGCCGCCACCACGAAAGCGTCTTCCTCAAGGGCAACCACGAAGCCTTCCTGTTCGAGGTGCTGCAGGACGCCAGCCGGATCGAGGCATGGAAGGACTATGGCGGTCTGCAGACCCTGATGTCCTATGGGCTCAAGCCATCGATCAAGCCGGATCGCGAGGAACAGGTCGAACTGCAGCAGGCCTTGCGGCGGGCCATGCCAAGCAACCATCGTCACTTTCTCAGCGAGTTGAAATCAAGCTTTGCCTGCGGCGATTTCTTCTTCGCCCATGCCGGCGTCCGGCCGGGCGTGCCGTTGCGGCAACAGCGCGAGGAAGACCTGCTCTGGATCCGGGAAGAATTCCTGGAGAGCGAGGAGGATTTCGGCAAATTCATCGTGCACGGCCATACGCCCGTGCCAAGGCCGGAGATCCGGCCGAACCGGATCAACATCGACACCGGCGCCTTTGCCACGGGCATATTGACGTTGCTGACGATCAGCGGCGATCAGATGGTGGCGATCTAGGGGGAAGAAGATACTGTGAAAGTGGAAGAAGATACTGTGAAAGTGTCAGTGAAGGTTATCGGTTCAGGACTCTCGGTCCTCATCCTGAGGAGCAAGCCTTCGCCCCGGAGGGCGAAGGCTTGCGTCTCGAAGGATGGCCGCTTGCACCATACTTGCGGCCATCCTTCGAGACGCATCGCTTGGCGCGATGCTCCTCAGGATGAGGACCGGGGAGAATGCCGACGTGTTGCAAACGGATCTGAATAGTGAAGCGTCAATGACGAGCTTTGCAAACAGATTCAGTCTGGCGGCCCTCTTGCTGGCCCTGCTGTTGGGATGGTTCGCCATCACCACCATCATCGCGGAGGCGTTGACGCCGGCAGCGCGGACCTTCGCTCAAAATCTCACGGCGGATGCGATCTCCGGCGGCTCGCTGGCTGGCTGGGCCGCCGCTGCGGTCAAGCGCGGGGATCTGCTCGCCGACATGGCGATGGCCCGCGCCGCTCCGGTGCTCCGGCGCGGCCAGGGCGCGGCGCCACCTGATCAAGAGGCGGCGCGGGGGCAGGCGCTTGCCACCGCGCAACAATCCTTGTCGTTGGCCCCGCATTCCTCGGCGACCTGGCTCCTGGTCGCGATGCTGCAGAACCAGGCGGAAGCCGCGGCCACGGGCGCCGCCGTCCTGAAGATGTCCTATCTGACCTCGCTTGCGGACATCAGCCTTGTGCCGTCGCGCCTTGCCCTCGTCTCCTCATCGGCAGCCATCGCCGATGGTGAACTCAGAAGTTTGGCGCGGGGCGATATCCGCCTGATCCTGACCCGCCGTCCCGACCTGAAGCCCGCGATCACAAGCGCCTATCGTGACGGCTCCGCCGACGGCAGGACTTTTATCCAGGAGGTCGTGCAATCGCTCGATCCGGGCTTTGCCGCCTCGCTGCGGTGATGTGCCTCAATATTGAGAGGATTGCTCAATGTTAGGGCGATCTCCGGCAAGTTTGCAGGGTGGGCAAAGGCGCTCCTTGCGCCGTGCCCACCATTTGGCGGCGCTCGAAGATGGTGGGCACGCCACCAAGCCGCGCGTTCGCACGTCTCGCCGGCTTTGCTCACCCTACTAGGATGCCTTGGCATATCCGTTGCATTTCTTCCCGCTGCATATAGCCTTGCGGAGCGCCGCCTGGGCCCCGACCGGGAACCGGAATATAGACCGATGACGACGACAGCCGCGCTCGAACTGGTGGGATTGACCAAGATGTACGGCAGCGTCACTGCCGTCGACGCGATCGATCTCAAGATTCCGGCAGGTTCCTATTGCTGCCTGCTCGGTCCGTCCGGCTGCGGCAAGACCTCGACGTTGCGGATGATCGCGGGCCATGAACAGGTCAGTTCAGGCGATATCCTGGTCGGGCCGAAGAATGTCACGGATCTGCCGCCGGCCGAGCGCAACACCGCGATGATGTTCCAGTCCTACGCGTTGTTTCCGCATCTCTCGGTGCTCGACAACGTGGCCTTTGCCCTGAAGATGCGGGGCGTCGACAAACCCAAGCGCCATGCCGAGGCCAGACGACTGCTCGAACTCGTCGACATGCAGGCCTACGCGGCGCGGCTGCCCGGACAGCTCTCGGGCGGCCAGCAGCAGCGCGTGGCATTGGCCCGCGCGCTGATCACCTCGCCCCGGATCCTGTTGTTGGACGAGCCGTTGTCCGCGCTCGATCCATTCTTGCGGGTGCGGATGCGCGCCGAGTTGAAAAAACTGCAGCGCGAACTCGGCATCACCTTCATCCACGTCACCCACGGCCAGGATGAGGCGATGGCGCTCGCCAACATCGTGGTGCTGATGAATGCCGGACGGATCGAGCAGCAGGGCACGCCGCGCGAGATCTTCAACCATCCCAAAACCGAATTCACCGCGAAGTTCATCGGCGGCCATAATGTCATTACCGTTGACGGCGAGACCTTCGCCGTTCGCAACGATCGCCTGATGCTGAAATCACCGGGCACAGCCAGCGCGGGACCCTCGATTGCCGGCACCATCAGCGAAATCGAATACCAGGGAACGTATGTCCGGGTCGCGATCGCAGCCGATGGCGGCGCCGACATCTCGGCCCAGCTCACCGAAGGCGAGTTCGATGCGGGCCATTACAGCGTCGGCGAGCGCGTCCTGGCCACCTGGGACCCTGCCTTCGCCAGCCCGCTGAGCCCCCGCCCATTCGTAACCGTCGCGTCGCCCGGCAAGGCGGCCTGACATTTTTCGGAGATGACCATGACCGATCGCTCGAAGTTGAACGGACGCATCGACCGCCGCACGCTGCTCAAGGGCGCCGCCGGAGTGGCCGGCATCGCCGCGGGCTCGGGCGCCATCACCGGTTTTCCCTACGTGCATTCGGCCGAGCCGAAGGTGTTGCGCTATCTCGGAACGGCGGTGAACGAAGGCGACGCGATCTCGAAGAAATGCCTGGAGGATACCGGCATCACCATCGAATACATCACCGCGACCACCGACGATGTGACCAAGCGCGTCATCACCCAGCCGAATTCGTTCGACGTGCTCGACACCGAATATTTCTCGCTGAAGAAACTGGTGCCGTCGGGCAATATCTATGCGCTCGATGCCAAGAAGATCAAGGAGTTCGACAACATCACGCCGGTCTTCACCAAGGGCCAGCTGCCGAACGGCAAGAAGATCGGCGGCCAGGGCACCGCGCCGTGGAAGGTGCTCTATCTGGAGGGGCCGAACTCCAAGAAATTCTCGGCCACCCCGACCGACTACATCACCTTGATCCCGACCGTCTACAATGCCGATACGCTGGGCATTCGGCCGGACCTGATCAAAAGGCCGATCAGCTCCTGGGCCGAGCTGCTCAATCCTGAATTCAAGGGCAAGGCCGCGATCCTCAACATCCCATCGATCGGCATCATGGATGCCGCGATGGTGGTGGAGGCCACCGGCCAGCACAAATATGAAGACAAGGGCAACATGACCAAGCCCGAGATCGATCTGACCATGAAGATCATGACCGATGCCAAGCAGGCCGGCCAGTTCCGCGCCTTCTGGAAGGATTTCAACGAGTTCGTCAACCTGATGGCGTCGGGCGAAACCGTGATCCAGTCGATGTGGTCGCCCGCGGTCACCAAGGTGCGATCGATGGGCATTGCCTGCACGTTCCAGCCGCTCAAGGAAGGCTATCGCTCGTGGGCCTCGGGCTTCTGCGTCTCCAAGGCCGTTTCCGGACCCAAGCTCGATTGGGCCTATGAATTCGTCAACTGGTACCTGTCGGGCTGGGCCGGCGCCTATCTCAACCGCCAGGGCTATTATTCCGCCGTTCTCTCCACCGCCAAGGCCAACATGACGTCAGACGAATGGGGCTACTGGATGGAAGGCAAGGCCGCCGCCTCTGACATCAAGGCGCCGGACGGCACGATTCTGGAGAAAGCCGGCGCCAAGCGCGACGGCGGCTCCTATGACGACCGCATGGGCGCGGTGGCCTGCTGGAACGCGGTCATGGACGAGAACGACTACATGGTCCGCAAGTGGAACGAGTTCATCGCCGCGTGAGGCCGCCGCACGACGTGCCGCCCCTCTGAGAGCCTGCGCGTCGATTTACAGAGATCGAACCACATGTACACCGCCTGCGATGCCTGCGCCCCCTCTCCCGCTTGCGGGGGAGGGTCGGGGCGGGGGAACCACTCGGGGACTGCCGATGCCGCTTTCCCCCACCCCAACCCTCCCCCGCAAGCGCGGGAGAGGGAGCGCAGCGGCGCAAGCGGGCCCACCCCATGACGCAGGACCGCAGATCCTTCGTGGCGTGGGTGCAGGCGGCGCCGATGATGCTGGTGTTTGCGCTGTTCTTTCTGTTGCCGCTGGTGTTCGTCACCATCGTCAGCGCCTGGGATTACAATGAATACGAGATGATCCCCGCGTTCTCCCTGCGCGGCTATAGCGATACCTTCGAAGGCTGCATCGCCGATCTGCCGAACCTGTGCACGATCCTGAAGACCTATCTGAAGACCGTCAAACTATGTTTCCTGACCTGGATCCTGACGCTCCTGATCGGGTTCACGGTGGCCTATTTCCTGGCCTTCCACGTCCGCTCGAAGACCTGGCAGATCGTGCTCACGTTGCTCTGCACCATTCCGTTCTGGACCTCGAATGTGATCCGCATGATCGCCTGGATTCCGCTGCTCGGGCGCAACGGCCTCGTCAACAAGGGGCTCGAGGGCGCCGGCCTGATCCAGCAGCCGCTGGAGTGGCTGTTGTTTTCGGAATTTTCCGTGGTGCTGGCGCTGGTCCACCTGTTCACCTTCTTCATGGTGGTGCCGATCTTCAATTCGATGATCCGCATCGACAAGCGCCTGATCGAGGCCGCCTATGATTCCGGGGCCACGGGGTGGCAGACGCTGACCAACATCATCATTCCCCTGGCCAAGCCCGGCATCGTCATCGGCTCGATCTTCGTGGTCACGATCGTGATGGGCGATTTCGTGACCATCGGCGTGATGGGGGGCCAGCAGATCGCCTCCGCCGGAAAGATCATCGAGGCCCGCCTCAACGCGCTGCAATTCCCCGCCGCCGCGGCCAACGCGGTGATCCTGCTCGGCATCACCATCCTGATCATCTCCTCGCTGACGCGGATCGTCGACATCCGCAAGGAGCTCTAGTTGAGCGATTCCTTGACACCTATCATTTCATGCCACGAGCGTTGGCCTGTCGCTCCCTCTCCCGCTGTTCGCGGGGGAGGGCTGGGGTGGGGGTGCTTCAGCATAGACACCGCCGGCGTTGGCCCCCACCCCAACCCTCCCCCGCGCGAAAGAGCGCGGGAGAGGGAGCGCAGCATCGCAAGCTTCGATATGATCAGAACTGCGGAAACACTGGTATAGAGCGATGGGCGAGAAGCGGCCACGGTCGTTCTATTTCCTGGCGGCGTTTTTCACGGCCTACGTGCTGTTCTTGTATGGGCCGATGTTTGCGATCTACATCCTGTCGTTCCAGGGACCGGATGGCGGGCTGACGTTCCCGATGAATGGGCTGTCGCTGACCTGGTTCGGCAAGGTCTTTTCCGGCTCCGGCATCGTCGACATCGGCGCCGCCTTCAAGCGGTCGCTGGAGCTCGGGCTGGTGGTGATGGTTTTGACGGTGGTGCTGTCGGTCTCGGCCGGCCTCGCCTTCCGCAAATCGTTCCGCGGCGCTTCGCTGCTGTTCTATACCGCGATCGCCAGCCTGATCATGCCCTCGATCATCACCTCGCTCGGCATCGCGCTGGAATTCCGGCTGCTCGATGATTTCATGGTCAAGCACGGCGCCGAGGGTTGGACCACGGCGATGGGGCTGTTCACCTCGGGCCTCGGCGCCCATCTCACCTGGACGCTGCCGTTCGGGCTTCTGATCATGTTCGCGATCTTCAACCGGTTCGACGGCCGGCTCGAGGAGGCGGCGCGCGACCTCGGCGCGAGCCCATGGCAAACCTTCCGCCACGTCGTGCTGCCGATCATCCTTCCTTCCGTGGTCGGGATCGGCCTGTTCGGCTTTACGCTGTCATGGGACGAACTGGCGCGTTCGAGCCAGGCCATCGGTTCGGTGAATACGCTGCCGCTCGAATTGCAGGGCCTGACCACCACCGTCACCAAACCGGACATCTACGCGCTGGGGACCATCACCAGCGCGGTGTCCTTCCTGGTGATATTCTCGGCGCTGGTCATCATTCTGGTGTTGCAGGCGCGCCAGCGGCGCCACGGCTCGGACGCCGGCAAGGGGATGGTCTAGAACGGGCCGCATCTCGGCCATCCTCCGGGCCGTGCTCGCGGGAACGTGAATGCCCGGGGTCGCAAGAGCTACCCCGGGAGTCGCCAGCGCGACCCATATCAATCAGGTGGGCAGCGCATACGCTTTCTCTGATTTCAGCCGGGGGCAGCCATGATCCGTTCCGAACGGCGAATGTCGATCGCGGCTGTTGTTTTGTCGTTTGCTGCGATATGTCTGCCGGCCCCTGCGGCGGTGGCGGCCGGCGCACCGCCGTTCTGCGTGCTGCGGGGTGGACCGCAAGGCGGCCTTGCGCCACAGATCTGCGCCTACTCCGACTATCAGCTATGCCTGCAGGCGGCGGCCGACCTGCACGGCAACTGCGTGCAGAATATCGACTATCATGGCGAGGTGTCCACCGCGCCGGCTCCGGCAAGGTCGCGACCCCGGCGGCTGCACTGAAAGCGACGGCCTCCGACAAGCCCGGCTTCGCGACCGGATGGCGGGTTCAGGGGCGCAATCAAACGAGGCAATGCCAATGAAAGTCTTTCGACGAACAGCGCTATCGGCCGCGGTCGTGTTGACCTGCTCGGCCATCTCGGTGATGGCGTCATGGGCGGCGCCGGCGCCACCGGCGCGATCCGGCGTGCCGCCGTTCTGCGTGTTCAGGGGCGGCGCGCGCGGCATGTATCTGCCGCAGATATGTCAGTTCTTCGATTACCAGCAATGCCTGCAGGCCGCCGCCGATCTGCATGGCAACTGCGTCGTCAACATCGACTACCACGGCCAGCTACCGACCTCGCCGGGCGCCGCCTGGTCTCCAGAGCGGCGATAGCGCGGGAGCTGGGAGCTAAGTCAGATGCATCTGTCCGCTTCCGCCACTTGGTTGCGGATCCCGGCGTGCTTGCGCCAAGGTCTTGAGCATTCCGAGCAGGCCGGCGGGCTCGTCCGGGCCGGCCGGTTCGAACGGGTCGGCGTAGAAGGTCGCACCCGCGCCCTGCACGAATCCGGCCACGGCGTCGACCATGCGCGGCGATCCGCAGGCATAGACGATATCGGAGGCATCGAGAGGCGGCAGATGGGCCTCGATGCGGCCGATCCGCACCGCCGGGGTGGGGCTCGGGCCTTCTTCAATTGCGGGGATCACCGTCACGTTGGGCAAACGGGCCAATTGAGCCAGTGCCGGCGTCATATAGAGCGCGGACAGCCGGCGTGCGCCCGCGATCATGACGATAGGCCGGTCCCTGTACTCGCGCAGCGCCATACAGGCGATGGCCCATATCGGCGCAAAGCCAGTGCCGCTTCCGGCCAGTATCAGCCTGCCGGTCCCTCCGGAACGCAGGAAAGCCCGCCCAAAGGGCCCCTCGACCCGTAACCGGTGTCCCGGCCGTATGGCGGTGCCGAGCGCGGAGGTGACGCGCCCGCCACGCACGCGCTTCACATTCAGGCGGATGACGCGTCCGCCGATACGGCCATCGAGGGAGGCCGTGGGGCTATAGGCGCGTGCCGGAAAACCATTGAACGCAAAACGAAAATACTGCCCGGGAAGATAGGTGATGCTCTTCTCGGGGGCGATCACCAGCTCGAGGATGTCGGGTGCGAGTTGGCGCAGGCCGGTGAGCCGTGCCCGGGTCGTGTCAATTTCGGGCACATCTTCCATTTCCACTTCGAGATCGGAGACGACACGCGCCTGACAGGCATGGACCATGCCCTGGGTATGGGTTTCGCCGCATACGGTCTGGCCTTTGACAACCTGCACCATGCAGGTCCCGCAGGTGCCCGCGCGGCAGTCATGCGGAATCTCGACGCCATTGGCGAGCGCCCCGTCGAGCAGGACATCCCCGGTGCGGACGCGGAACGTGCGGCCCTTGATGGTGACCGTCCTGTCATTACTCCTGGGATGGGCCATTCTTCACACCTCACTCGGCTACGCTATTGACGTGACACTGCGCTTGGTTCGGAAGCGCGTCGGATCACGCCTCAATTGTGTGGTCCAACATGGATGAGATTCTTATTCGCGGCTGTCTCGAACCGGGTGGACCAGTAGGCCGAAGCCATCACCGGGCGCTTCAGCCAGCTTGCCTTGGGCGAACGGAAGACCAGGAACCAGAAGAAGAACGGCGTCGTCACCATGTGAGAGACCAGCGGGAACCAATCCGGCAACAGCGAGGCCGGTCCGGGAAGGCGGTACCAGTAATAGGTGCTGATCGCGGCGGCCGCGAACACCCGATGCAGCGTGGCGCGGGCGTTATCCTTGTGACGGAAGAGGTGCTCCGCGATCTTGAAGATCACGTAAGTTACCATGCAGGCGCCCAGCGGCCAGACATAGGCGGTGAGGATGGCGTGGCTGTCGACCTGATCGGGAGGATAATCTTGTACCTGATACCATCCCCAGACAAACCCGGGAAAGCTTCCGACCAGGAAATTTCCGAGAAAGCGCTGAAGCTTGGTTGCGCCGGACGTCGTCGGCGTCAATTCCGGCGTTGAATCGGGACAGGGATTGCTGCATCCCTCGCACAGATCGCAGCGCGCATTCTTGAAGGTGATGGCGGGCTTGGTGCCATACAGCCTTTCTACCGGATGGATCGGACATAGCGAGGTGCACCATCCGGATCGCATTTCAAACAACGTCCCCATCAAGGCTGCGACGGCTGCCGCCGACAGCAGCATGATCGCTGTCAATGTGCCGTCCACATTCAGGCCGATGCGCCGCATCGGGACCACGACAAACAGCAAGATCACGCTGCACAGGGCCAACGCGGCCGCACCCCATTCAGGCATCCGGATGTTCTGCGCGATGCCCAACTTTTGCGGCAGCATATGAAAAGTCGCCATCGGACAAATATTGCGCCACAAACCGGGAGCGATCGTCACCAGGGCCGGGGCAACGGGGATCAGCAGATTCCACATCAGGGCAATGCCCGCGGCCGGCCAGAATAACAGCAGACCAATCAATACCACCCCCACCAGCAGCATGGCCGCTTGCAGCGCCACCCAGATCGGCCGGGCTTCCGGGCTGACCGTGCGGCTGTTGGCAGGCAATCTCGGGCTATACGTCGTGGGCAATACCCGCACGACAGCCATGTCGGCATCCGGCCAGGCCTCTCGGTGTTGCCCGCTGGGATCGTGTCTGACGGTTGTATGGACGGTTTGTTTTCGCATTGCTCCCCAACACGCGAGTGTCCCTCAATCTCGGAGCGCGCGAAGCCGTTGCACCGGCAAGCAGTGCGGTGGGGGAAGGACGCGCACACTCGGTTGAGTGGACTTAGGATATTTAAGAGATGTGGCGATTTTGAATGGCGATTATGAACATCCCGCGGCCTTGCTGCGTTCTGCAGGCGGCAACTCCGGGGCCAGGCACGCAGGCCCTCAAGGCGCGGCACGATTCGGGCGCCGCATTGTCGGAGAAGCCGCAATGTCCGGGCGGGACCATCCGCAGAGATGGCGGGATAGGTCCGACGAATGAGAGGCGTAAGGAGGGTCGCAAACCAACCCGTGCATCATTAGATGGGCCGCATGAAGAAAATCGGCTTTCTCTCGTTCGGGCACTGGACGCCCGCCTCGCAATCACAGACCCGCTCGGCGGCGGACACACTTCTGCAATCCATCGAGCTTGCCGTTGCCGCCGAGGAATTGGGCGCCGACGGGGCCTATTTTCGGGTCCATCACTTCGCCCGGCAGCTGGCCTCCCCGTTCCCGCTGCTGGCGGCTGTCGGGGCGAAGACCCGCCGCATCGAGATCGGCACGGCGGTGATCGACATGCGCTACGAGAATCCATTCTACATGGCCGAGGACGCCGGTGCCGCCGATCTGATCGCCGGCCGGCGGCTGCAGCTCGGCATCAGCAGGGGCTCGCCCGAGCAGGTGATCAATGGCTGGCGATACTTCGGCTATCAGCCGGCGGAGGGCGAGAGCGACGCCGACATGGGGCGGCGTCATGCCGAGGTCTTTTTCGACCTGCTGCGCGGTGAGGGCTTCGCCCAGCCGAATCCACGACCCATGTTTCCGAATCCGCCCGGGCCGTTGCGCCTGGAGCCCTATTCCGATGGCCTGCGCGACCGCATCTGGTGGGGCGCCGGCTCGAACGCCACGGCGATCTGGGCAGCCAAACTCGGGATGAACCTGCAGAGCTCGACGCTCAAGAACGACGAAACAGGCGAGGCTTTCCATGTGCAGCAGGCCGCCCAGATCCGGGCCTACCGCGCCGCCTGGAAGGAAGCGGGTCATGCTCGCGAGCCGCGGGTCTCGGTCAGCCGCAGCATCTTCGCGCTGGTGGACGATCGTGACCGCAACTATTTTGGACGGGGACGCGAAGACGATGACCAGATCGGATTCATCGACGACCGGACCCGGGCGATCTTCGGTCGCAGCTATGCCGCCGAGCCGGACGTCCTTATCGATCAGCTCAGGCAGGACGAGGCCATCGCCGAGGCCGACACGCTGTTGCTCACCGTTCCCAACCAACTGGGCGTCGCCTACAACGCCCATGTGATCGAGGCGATCCTGACCCACGTCGCTCCCGCTTTGGGGTGGCGCTGACGAAGCAGTTCGGCCTATCTCACTTGATAAGGAGTCTGACGTGAGCGTTGCCTTCACCAAAGAAGACAGTGCCGAAACGGCTTCGGAGACGCTGCTCCCCGACCGCCCGGTTTCGCCTCATCCGAACCTTGTTACGGAAGCGGGACTAAAGGCTCTGGAAGTTCAACTGCAGCAGGCTCGCGAGGCGTACGAAGCGGCGCAGCGGATCGAAGACGTCAACGAACGACGTCGGCAAGCGGCAGCTCCCTTGCGCGATGCGCGCTACTTCGCGGCCAGAGTTCGGACGGCTCAGGTCATCTCCCATCCTGCGTCAGCGGACACCGTTGCCTTTGGCAGCACGGTCACGTTCAGGCGCGCCGACGGGCGCATACAGAAATATCGCATCGTGGGAGAGGACGAAGCCGACCCTAAGGCCGGCTCTATTTCCTTTGTGTCCCCGGTTGCACGATCTCTGATCGGCCAAGCGGTTGGAGATGTAGCCGGTACAGCCGGTCAAGAGCTTGAGATCATCGCGATCTCGTAGCGCGCCCGCCGCGGACACAGCCAATGTTAAAGATTGGCCGTTTGGCGCCCGATGTGCTCGGTCGCTGCAAATCGGCTTACCGTTCCTCTTCTCAAAACGTGCCGGGATACGCGCCGCCATCCATGATCCGTTGAGCACTGGCACGGCTTCATCAAATCATAGACAAAATGACCGCGCGCTTGGTAGCGTATGACCGATGCAAGCGTCCGACATATTGTGCGAGCGTCACCTTCCATCAAATCGGCATAGCAAGAAACAGTGTATCGCGTCGGGCATCATCGAAGCCTTCGCCGATGTATCGCCCCGTAGCAATCAGTACCCGTTCGTTGGTCGCGGAAACATCACTGAGCCTTTCCATGGCGGCCCGTCTTTGCTTGGCCCCCACCCCGCCGGTCAAGACGATGACATTGCGGGCGAAACGAGAGATCCTCTCGACCAGGAGCAAGGCATGGTCCTTGCGCTCGGTCGGGACTAATTTCAGATATGGGTTGATTTCAGATATTGCAGTTAAATGGGTCAAGCCCTATATCGTGGCCTGTCAAGGGAGCCGCCGACCATGACCACCCATGTGCTGCAATTCGTCGAGTTCTCGGACCAGGACCGCAAGGGGGCCAAGACTTTTGACAAGCTCGGCAAGGGCGATCAGGTCGAGGTCCGGGTTCGCCGCGAGTCGGGCGAGGACCAGGTCATCCGGCTGCCGCCGAAGGCGGCGGCACTGCTTGAGACTGCGCTCGGCCATCTTCTCCAGGGAGAACGCGTCGCTGTCCTCGCCGAGAACCAGGAACTTAGTCCGAACGATGCGGCAGATATCCTGGGAATCTCCCGACCTCTCGTCGTGCATCGCATGGACGTTGGCGATCTGCCATTCCGATACGTCGGCAAGCACCGCCGCACGACGCTAAAGGACGTGTTGGCGCTGAAGTCGCGGATCGACGCCCAGCAGGCGGCAATGGAAGCGCTCGCCGAGGACGCCGAGGACCCTAAAGAGCGCCGCGGCGGCTTCGCGGAGACCCTTGCGACCGATCCACAAGAAAACGAACCGGCGCGTCCCACGAAGAAATCGGATAGCCCCCAACGCTCTTCCAATCGCGCCTCAAAGTCGCAGAATATCGATCAACTTGTTCTGGGCACTACGAACGCTCCGTACCGTCGAACCATGAATGCGACCGATCTTGTTGCTCGCCTCACCTCGAGAGATTGGCAGAATTGGATCGTCCATGTGGCGACGTTCTTTACGGAAGTACGGCCTGAGCTCGTTTTAGAGTTTGCTCGGCTTCACGCTATTCCCATTCAAGACCTGGCTGCCTCTTATCGATCGATGAAGTCGGCCACCGGCGAAAGCAACCCTGCGTTGGAGAGCGCACTTGAGCGGCTGGCGTAAACTCCTTTGTCGAACACTCGACGGGCTCTCAGACCTGAAGCAGCAGGGCCAGCCGGTCCCAGATTGGGTGCTGGGCGGCGGCACAGCCCTGATGCTCTATGCTGACCACCGAATGAGCCGGGATATTGATGCGTTCATCGACGATCCGCAATATCTTGCCGTGCTGTCGCCAGACACCACCGACGTGTGGAACTGCACGGACTGGGACAAGGCCGCCCACTATCTTAAACTCAGATATCCAGAGGGCGAGATCGACTTTATCGTCAGCGGCGCACTCTTGGATCTTGATCCGGTTGAGAAAGTGATCGACCTAACGTCAATTCGCGCAGGTTGGAAGCCAACGATTATGGTCGAACCGCCCGCGGAGATCGCACTCAAGAAGATGTACTATCGGGCGACCATGCTGAAGCCTCGCGACATCTTCGACATCACAGTGATCAAGAAGATCGACGGCGACTCCCTCATCAAAAACTTGAGCGCAGTCGCTTCGAAGAAGGATGACATCCTCCAGCGCGTCAATAGCATCCGCGTCGACTACCTGCAGGCCGACCTCGCGGAGCTCGATATCCAACCTGGATGGGGGCATGAGCAAGAAACGTGTCTCGAAACCGTTCGCACGCTCGTGTCGCAAATTCCAAAAGCCGGCTAGGTGCGCGATACGGGAACTGCGCTTGATTCCAGCTCCCAAACGCCGCACCAGTTTCGCACCAGAAACCGCCTGAATGAAGCGCGACGACCGCGATCAAATTCAAACGAAAATGCAGAGAAATCAATGAAGCTGACCTTTAGCCTCCCGCTCATAACGGTCTGGTTGCAGGCTCGAGTCCAGCCGGGCCCACCATATCGGTGATCCTTGGTGGACGAAATCAGTCAACGGCCAATCCCTGCAGCCCCGCCCGCGCCAGCTTTTGGTCTGCGCGCAGCCCTCAGTCTGCGATCGGCCCAATCTCGTTGGCCATATGCTCTGCGCGCAGCTATCGCCATGGGCTTGCCCGTCGTGGCTGGATGGGCGATGCAGGACGTTGCGGCTGGGTTGATGGCGACGCTTGGCGCCTTTACCGCGCTCTATGGAAGCGGTCGACCCTATCTGAGCCGCTTGCGTCTCCTCTCAACGCTTGCGTGTTGCCTCTCGCTCGCCGTCTGGCTTGGCGGTTGGGCAGCGTCAGCGGCGAGCCCTTGGCCACCCATCCTCGTCGTCGCACTCATAGCGACGGGCGGAACTCTTCTCTGCAATGCGCTGAGGGTCGGCCCACCCGGTGCCTACATGATCGTTCTTGTCTGTGCTGCCGGAACCTTCATGAAAACGGAAGGCCTCGATCCCGGGCGCACGGCGGCTCTCGCGTTGGCGGGCGGCGTCCTGGCCATATTGATTCACATGACCGGCGCGCTCGTGCAGCCGCGCGCGCCTGAAAAGCGCGCCGTTGCCGCGGCCGCGCAGGCGGTTGGCGACTTCATATCCGCTGCCGGCTCTGCTCGCGAGGCTATTGCGCAGCATTTTGCCGCGGCCGCCTTGCACCAAGCCTGGTCCGTGATCGTCACCTATCAGCCCATCCGGCCCCAGCCCGGCACCACGCTTTATCGACTGCGGGTCGTCAATCGCCGGCTCAACGAACTCTTTGCAGACGTGAACAGCAAGTTGAGCCGTCACGAGACACTGCCCAATTCGGCCATGGACGACGCTCGTGTGCTGGCGCGTCAGGCGCTGAACCCAGGATCCGTTGTCGAGCCCGCGGACATT
The DNA here is from genome assembly GCA_963736075.1 of uncultured Alphaproteobacteria bacterium. GTDB lineage: Bacteria > Pseudomonadota > Alphaproteobacteria > Rhizobiales > Xanthobacteraceae > Bradyrhizobium. Next base: position 100,124 of record CAVTNW010000007.1, read on the forward strand.
GTCATTCCCTTGGGGCACTTTAGCGCGTTCGAAGCCCTCAAGGAATCGATCTCTCCGGGCTCGCCGCAGCTGCGAGTTGCGCTTCGTGTCGGCGTCGCAACTTTGCTCGCCGGCGCTGCCGCGTCCGCCCTAGGACTGGAGCGGGCTTACTGGACGATGGCCGCGGCCGTGTTGATGCTGCATCAGGGGCTGGATTTGGTGCGGACCCTTCAGCGAGGTATCGAACGCATGCTCGGCACCTGGGCCGGCCTGATGATCGCATGGTTGGTTATCTCGTCGCACCCCACGGGTCTTTGGCTCGCCGCCACGCTGATGACATTCCAGTTTCTCATCGAGATTTTCGTCGTGCGTAATTACGCGATTGCCGTTGCGTTCATCACGCCGGTTGCGCTGACCATCGCTGCCGGGGGGCATGCTTTAGTCGATGTCCATCATTTGATGATAGCCCGCGGCATCGACACGACGCTCGGGTGCGCCATCGCGTTTCTCGTGCTCCTCATGAGTATGCCAAAAGCGGCCGCGCGGAACCTTTATCCGGCTCTGCGACGGGTGTTCACGGCCGCGGAGTCGGTCCTTGCCTGCCTCGAGCGCGGCACCGTAACCGACGCCCCGGCCAAGGCGGCTCGCCGTGACTTGCAACATTATTCGCTCACGCTGCTTCAGGCCTACGATGAGAGTATCGGCGCGTCGATCAACGAACGACACAACGCTGAAAGCTTTTGGCCTGTCGTGGTGGCCTCGCAGCGCCTGGCTTATAGAATTCTCGCCGCCTGTTGGGAAATCGAGCAAAGCGGTCCCGAATGCGATGCAGGAGCATGCCATCGGGTGGGCACGTCACTCGCTGGCTGTGATCGCGACCGGGCTTGAAACCCATTCGATCGTCGGTCCCAGCGTTCCGACACCGGATTTCCTGGGGCCGGAAATCATCGCGCTTCGCGAGTCGATCGCGGCAATTCGACCCATCGATGAACCGTCACATGGATATTGATTCGCAGCCGCGTGGACGCCGGGCGGGATTTCAGCGGCCACCCTTTTCGTTGTCTCGCGCCGTCATGAACACCCGTCGCCGTCATAACCAAGGTGCTGTTTCAGTTTTGGCCGCGGACCAAGAGTCGCACCGAAAGCAGTTGCACGGGCGGGTGGTCTTTGAGCAACGGGCCCGTCAACCGCAATTCCAGATCGGTCCGATCGGGGTCCGCGTCCAGCAGGGGCCGAAGCTGCCGCCGTTGTAGCGACCGCCGTAGAAGCCGGGCCGGCCGAAATAGTGCCAGTCGCCGTCGTAGCCGTAATAGCTCGGGGTCGGATCGATATACCAAGGGCGCCGGTCGCGGCGCGCCATGCGCAGATCCAACTCTTTCTGGGCGAACAGGGGAAGGCTGTTATTCAACGGCTGATGATAGCCGGGCAGGAAGCCGTAGCCGTGCCAGCGTGACGCCGGCGGCCGATGATGAACCGGCGCGGCCGGTGCGACGACCGGCAGCAGCGAAAGGACGATGGCAATAGACAGACACACGAGGCGGGACATCCGCGCACCATAGACGGTCGGCCGTCGGGAGGCAATTCAAATCTGAGAGCACGGTCCGACTGCAGCTGCTACCGGTTCCGAAACGACAGCGCTATCGCGCCGGCAGCAGCCTGCGCATCAGGACCAGGACAACTGATCCTTGGGGAGCCGTCCACTTGGATCGTGCACTTCGACCTTGTGCGGCAGATCGGGTCCCCATCGCCACAAGATCAGATTTGCCATCTCAGGCCGGGTACCTGTCGCAAAGGATGGCGACAGGATCCCCGCCGCTCCCTTCGCGATCAGGGATTTGGCTATCTCCCAGGATGCCGGGAGCTTGCCGGTTGCCAGATCATAGGCCCATGCACAAGCCATGGACGCAAGGTCGATCGCCTCTCCAGCCCGCCCGGAGTCCGTGCGCAGATCGACAATGTCTTCGACGTCGACATTGTAACTGCAGATCGTCAAGGGATCAAAACGGTGGCCGAAACCATGGCCCATCTCGACCAGCATCCCTTGGAAGGTCAAAGCGAGGTACAGTGCAGGAGTGCCAACAGGATTAAAGCGCCCGCCTTTGGCGGCTGCTCCTGCGCCCGATAGTGGTGACCATGCCCACTTCGGATCGTGCGCTCGATAGCACGTCCCCTTCCACCTCAAGCGAAGCCGCCCGTCGCCACGTGATCGAGATAATCACGGACGGCGGACGCTTTGCCCTCTTTCACCAGCGACTCGGCTGTCCGGCCCCCAAAAGCTGCGATCGGCTCGGCGCGATACCAAGCCATGGCCTGCTTCTCGCCTCCCGCCCAATCGGCAATCCGGCCAATGATTTCCAACAGCTCGGTGGCCCGCGTCTGTGTTTTAGGTGCCGCTGAGCGAGCGGCGCGATAGACCGTTTCCGGCTTCAGACCGATGGTCTCTGCAAGTTGTCCCTTGGACATACCAAAACGCTTCGCTACGCGCCCCACGGAAATGTGGCCCTTGGCATCCAAGAATGTCCCCACCAAGCGGCCGCCCCTGGGCTTTGTCTGGGTGTGCGCAGCCGCCGCGATGGCGGGGATGTCGACTTTGGTTTTCATCCTTGAGCCGACCGCCGTGGACCTTCCCTTGGTTTTGAGGGAGTCGATCCGGGCGGATCGGGCAGAGCGCGGCCTTTTGGTCGTCGACATGTTTGCCACTCCATTTGCCCTATTTATATGGCACTTTACATGCATGGCGCAATACCTGGGTTCTCCGTGGTCTCACCTCGCCGGATCGCTATCCGGTCCACGGGAGGCATGCGAGCAAAACTCCGCGCTTTTCCATGACCGGAATTGGAAGTGGGAAGCCCTTCGAGCCTGGCTGCTTGAACGCTAACCCTCCCACAAAAACCGCTCGCATATGCGCTATGCAAAGTGCCGCCTGCAGCTTCAGCGAATCCGAGCTACATCCAACGAACTGGAGATCTTCTTCAATGTCGGCGGAAACAATTTCAGCGGATGGGGTGGCTGCAGGCGATGGTCTGCAGGCAGAGCGCCGGCGATGGGCTTCTGCCGCGATTTTTACCGCGCTGGCGATGGCCTCGCTCGATACGGCGATCGCCAACATCGCACTTCCCGCGATATCTGCTGATCTGCACGCCAGTCCGGCCGATGTCATCTGGGTGGTGAACGTCTACCAGATTGCTCTGGTCGCGACCCTGTTGCCGCTCGCCGCGCTCGGCGAGATCGTGGGTCACCGCCGGATCTATCTCGCGGGCCTGTTGCTGTTCACACTGTCGTCGCTCGCCTGTGCCTGCGCCTGGTCGTTGCCGAGCCTGCTCACGGCCCGCGTGCTGCAGGGCCTCGGCGCCAGCGGCATCATGGCGGTGAATACGGCGCTGGTCCGATTCGTTTATCCCGGCCGTTTGCAGGGTCGGGGTTTTGGACATAATGCGATGGTGGTCGCCGCCGCGTTCACGCTCGGCCCAACCATCGCCTCCGGCATTCTTGCAGTTGGACCTTGGAGCTGGCTGTTTGCCATCAACATCCCGTTCGGCGTGGTGGCGATCCTGATCGGTCTGAAGACCTTGCCTCGCACGCCGAAAGCGGCGCATGCCTTCGATTTTTTCGGCGCGCTGCTGGCAGCCCTCTGTCTCGGTCTGTTCATTCTGGGGATCGGAAGCGCGGCCCATCACGCCACGCCCGAACGTGTCGGAATCGAACTTGTCGCCGCCGTATCATTTGGCTGGCTTCTGCTGCGCAGACAGGCCGATTCTCCGGCGCCCGTGCTGCCGGTCGACCTGTTTCGGAGGCCGGTTTTCGCGCTGTCCACGGCCACCGCGATCTGCTCGTTCGCGGTCCAGGGCCTGGCTTTCGTCTCGCTGCCCTTCTATTTCGAGGACATTCTTGGCCGCTCCCAGGTCGAGACCGGCTTTTTCATGACCCCGTGGCCCCTGGTGGTGGCCATCATGGCGCCGATCGCCGGACGCCTGTCCGACCACTACCATGCGGGCCTCCTCGGCGGCCTTGGTCTGGCGTTGCTCGGCCTGGGGATGGCGCTATTGGCGATGCTTCCGCCGAGCCCGCATGTTGTCGACATCGTCTGGCGCATGGCCATCTGCGGATGTGGATTCGGTTTTTTCCAGGCGCCCAACATGAAAGCCCTGATGTCCAGCGCGCCTGCCCATCGCAGCGGAAGCGCGAGCGGCATGGTGGCGACCGCACGCCTGACCGGACAAACGATCGGAGCCGCACTCGCGGCGCTCTGTTTTGGCCTCATTGGTCGCCACGGCGCCACAACCGCGCTTGGGCTCGGAGCGGCCTTCGCCGCGGTCGGATGCGCGATGAGTTTCCTGCGTCTGTTCGCGGCCCCGCAAGCCACGCCCTTGGCGTTTGAAAAGGAGTTCAAGGATCGGCCCGCGGAAAATCGGTTGGACGCTGCGAAAGCCAATCCACCGTCACACTAAGAGCCTGCGCCAGCTTTCTGGAGTTGGGCTAGGTTGGCGATGGTCTCTGGGATTCCCGTGCGCCGCCGGCTTTCGAGATCGGACGCGATATTCAAGCTTTGTCGTCGTTTAATCAGGTCTCTTATGGAAAGGGTTGAAAGTACGAACGCCGAAATTCTCGAGGTCTCGCACATGGCGGGTGACGACGGTCAAGTTGTGAACCGCAGCGGTGGCAGCGACCATGGCATCTTCAATCAGATGGTCTGACCTGCGATGCATGAGGCGCGCCCAGGAACGGAACGTTCGCGCGTCCATGTTCAGTATATTGTAGCTCTCGACAACCTGCTCAAGCCAAGCCTCGATCTCGGCGGCTTGGTGTCGATCCTGTTCACGCGTGATCTCAATGCGCGCCCTGGAGCTCGCCGATCGTCACGGCGGAGAGATGCAAATCCTCGTCACTCACGCTTTCGACCCAGGCGACAACCGCGCGATGTGGACGGGCTCGGCGTAGCTCTGATACGACATTCGTATCGAGGAGATACATCGGCGTCAGACGAGACCGCGCGGCTGACGCCGGCGCCTGCTCCCTCGCTCGGGAGCGTTCATTTCTCCTCGTGCGTCGTTGGTGAGCAGCAACGCCTTCAGCGTCGGCCTGGCTGCGCGCTTAAGCCTATGCCAATCCTTCACAGGCACCAGAACGGCAGCGTCCGCGCCTCGCTTGGTGACGACCTGTGGCCCTTCCTTCAGGCAGCTTTCCAGCATCTCGCTGAACCGGGCCTTCGCATCCTGAACTGGCCAACTCTTCACGGGCACACCTCGCGAAGACTATCTGGACCAGCGTTTCCGAAGTTCTGATCATATCGGCATCCTCCCCGGTCCTCATCCTGAGGGAGCATCGCGCAAGCGATGGGTCTCGAAGGATGGCCGCAAAGGCAGTGCAAGCGGCCATCCTTCGAGACTGCAACGAACTCCATCACGATATGCGCTTTCACAACGGACGATACGGACGCGCCACTGTTGCGCCTGTTAGCGCATGCCAACGCGCGCAACGGCCTGCGGGCGACGTGCCGTCTGATGGTAGACAAGATTACCACTGTGTTAAAAACGGAGGTTGGCGCTCGCGTCGGCCGGTTAGACGACGAAGATGTCCTGCGTCTCAACCAGGCCGTTCTCGTGTTCCTTGGATTGGCGGTCTCGCCAAGGACCAAGCAGCAGGCGTGACGGGTCCTGGAAAAGGCAAATCATGATCCGCACTTGAAAACGTTCGATCAGTTCGAGCGCGTCCAGGTCGACGACCGGCAGATCATTCCGCCAAGGGCGCAGCCTGCCGTCGTCAGCGTGCCGCCGGAGAGCGACATCGTGCCGGTATAGGTCTTGCCATCGTCGGGATTGACGACGCTGCCGCTCCAGGTGTTGGGACCGGTCGGCTTCATGCCGAAGAACAGCCGCTGCCCGACCTTGGCCGGCGTGTCGACGCCAGCCTTGATCCAGACAATGTTGCCGCAGACGGCGCCGCCGCAAGCTTCGAATTTCACCTTGGACAGGCCGCTCTCGCGCAGCCAGGTGCCGGCGATCTCATCGGCAAGCGCCGGACCGGCCGCTACGGCCGCTGAAAAAGCCAGACCGATGAAAAAACGACGGATCATGCGAAAGCTCCTGCCAATGCGTGGGGGAGTAGCGGAAATTGCCGGCTGACTGTGTCATCCGCATGGACGATAGAGCGGTTGATACATGGTGAAACTCGTGCATATCGTCCATAGTTGCCTCTTGCCGGGAGAGGCTGCGTAGCTTGCTGATGATTGACATGGCACGCGATGTTCAAGGGGTGAAAGCCGGATTATACCCTCAGTTGTGATGGCGAAGAAGGCCGCCAACGGCGATCTGTGCTGATTCCGCTCGATGTCACCCGCCATTCCGGAATGATCTCGCCCACCGTTCCGATTTGATCTCGCCCAGCATTCCGGGATGATGTCGCCCGGGGTGACGAGGCCTCCTCTGGCTCCGTTACGGTCCCACCTTTCGGCTTTGCGATGGGGGACCTGGATGCCGACGGAGAGGCTTGCGATGCGCCATGTGCGCGATGTGATGAGATTGAGGTCGGCCGGGATGTCGAGCCGCGAGATCGCCCGGCTGGTGGGCGCGGCACCCTCGACGGTGCGGCTGACGATCCGCCGTTTCGAGGCGTCGGACGGAGTTGGCCGTTGTCCGATGGCGTCACCGATGCCTTGCAGGGGGCTCGGCTGTTTGCTCGCCCTGGTGTCGACACCCGACATAGCCAACGGCCTCTCGCTGAGCCGGAGCGGGCAGGCGGTGACCCAACATTCCACAATTGCCCCGACCGATCATTCCGGCGAGGATCAAATTTTTCCCCGCCTCTTTGGCACAGGCTGAGCGTCTCTCAACGAGGGCTACCCGACCATGTTCGTTAATGGACGCTCGGTGAACAGGACGCCATTTTAGGGAGACGAAGGCCGGGATATCAATAAGGTATCCCTTATAGGATATGCCTATCTATATAACTTATACCTTATTGATATATTCACAAATAATAGGCTATACCTTATCGCATGAAGGATGCCATCCGCCATCTCGACAAGCGATTCTCGGGCTTGCGCCCGCTCACGAAGCTGCAACGCCCGCCGAGGGGTTGGCTCCGGGCGATCCGTGACGCCCTGGGCATGACCACCGCCCAATATGGGAAGCGGCTGGGCGTATCCCAGCCCCGTATCGTGGAACTCGAAAAATCCGAACAGGGAGGCAGTGTCACCCTCAACACGCTGCAACGCGCGGCCGAGGCCCTCGGCTGCCGCCTGGTCTACGTGCTCGTGCCGGAACGACCACTGGCAGACGTCGTGACCGAACGAGCCAAGCTCGTTGCCGAACGCCAGTCGAAGGCAATCGAGCACACGATGCGGCTGGAAAACCAAGCTGTGAAGGACAAGAGGGCCGCCCGCACACTCCGTGAGCAGGCGATCGAAGATCTGCTGAAGCGCCCCGCCCGCCTCTGGGATGAAGAATGACTGATCTACATGATGCCGACGATCATGCGACCCCACTGACGCCGGCGGAAAAGAAAGATCTCATCCCGACGCATATCACCTTGCGCAGCGAGCTGAATGAACTCGAGCAGCAGAATATCGCAACAGGAAATCGGTGGGCCTTCGGCCGCCGTCACGTCGTGACCCGCGAAAGTTTCCTCAAGAGCTTGCATCGCCGCATGTTCGAGCGCGTCTGGCGGTGGGCGGGAAAATACCGGACGACCGAACGCAACCTTGGCGTCGCTCCTCACCTGATCGAGGTCTCGCTTCGCCAGGCGATTGACGATGCGCGATATTGGATTGAGCACAATTCTTATCCGCCGAATGAGATCGCGTTGCGTTTCCATCACAGGCTCGTTTCGGTACATCCCTTTCCAAACGGCAACGGCCGCTGGTCCCGTTTGGCGGCCGACGTTTTGATCACGCAGCTCGGTGGCACGCGTTTCACCTGGGGTGGCGCCGATCTTCGTGCCGCCGGGACGGCCCGGAACAATTATATTGCCGCGCTCAGAGCCGCCGACAACCACGACCTCGCGCCACTCATCGCTTTCGCGCGATCCTAAAGGGCGTTCTGTCTGTCAACGCGTGCTGGTTGGCATTAACATTGGCTCGAATCCTACGATCACACTATGGACTTTGAGACCCATCCAGGTAAGAAGCTCGCCGAATACGCGGCCCTCGCGGTGATCGTCGCTGCTATTTTTAGAACGGTTGGCAACTGAGAAGGCCCAGCGTCTATGATCCCAGTCGCTCTTTATCTATATGGCCGGTCCCGCATCTCCGGCTTCATGACTACGCCCGGAACGCCACGACCGTATTGCGGCACTGGAGCTAGAGGGCGTGGCGCTGGATGAGATTTAGCTACTGCAATTCGCAGCCGCCCGGATCAGCACCAACAACGTCCTCAATGGGCCTTGGTTCGCAATAAGGAATATGTGGACTTCGATCGAGGTCCTTCGAACTGTTTCACCCATTACTGTTTTTTCCCAGACCCCGAACAGCGCTTCAAACGTGGCAGGCGAAGTTGGGTGCGTCACGAACCCTGCGTTCGGAGCCACTTGTCGGGCTATCGCTTACCTCAAGTCGACCGCTCGCGGTGATTTGAGTGAAGTGGAAGAGTCGGTGCGCCGCGATGCCGATAAGTTTTATGAACTCTTTATCGATCTACTCAGCCGCTCTCTTGCGGCGGATGAACGATTGCGAGAGCATTGGCCTGAAATCATGTTGCATATCAAAGACAGGCTTGGCAACGATGCGGCGCGTCTTGTGGACCTCCGCAAGAAGATCTCTCTGCAGCAATATGACGAAGTGTTGCCCGCGTATGATGAACTACACCTTGAGATCGAAGCTCATGTGCGGTGGAAAGAAAAGAGTGAGGCTCTCCATTTCGCGGAGGCAGAATACAAAGTTCGCGCCTTGGAGGCTGGGGGCGACTTCAAACAAGCGTTTGCGAGAGCGCTTGCCGCCGGCTCTTCAAGAGATGGCCGCGGCCTGGCCAACGACACAACACTTATGAACAGCATCGCCGCCTCCGTCCTACATAATGCCGACAGTCAATGGCTCGTTGAAACGATAACGCATAAGGAGAAGTATCCTTATGCCGATTTGACCCAAAACACGCTCACGTTCATCTTCAAAAAGCTTTGTGCCTCGGGGAAAGTCCAAGAAGCCTATGCATTGCAACCGGTGAGAGGTCCGAAGGCAGCTGCGAGCGATGGATCATGTTAGCTTCGGGACTAGTGTGACTTCGCGACAGGATGGCGGTGCCTCATGCGGACTAGCTGGCAGCCGCTCTTCCAAATAACCCTTTTATAGCATGGCAGACAAACATCCCAGACCTATAGAACGACAATTACGGTGGCCGGTCAGCGACAATTAGGATGGCCGGTTTTGCGATCGCCTCTGAAGCGTTTGGAGCGTGCAAGAAGCAGTGCGTGAAGGCAAGATTTAATTGTCGCGGGCGCGACGATTAAGCTTTTTGTCTTCGCGGTTTTCGGTGGCTGTTTTCTCTGCGGCTTGTTGCTCCATTCGATTGACAGCGGCTTTGCGTCGATAGCTGTCGGCGTTCATTTCCAGGATGACGGCGTGGTGCACGAGGCGGTCGATGGCGGCGACTGTCATGGCCTTGTCGGGGAAGATCTCATCCCAGCTTCCGAATGGCTGATTGGCGGTGATGAGCAGGCTGCGGCGCTCGTAGCGAGCGGAGATCAGTTCGAACAGCACGCTGGTCTCGGCCTGGTCCTTGCGGACATAGGAGAGGTCGTCGAGGATCAGCAAGTCATACTTGTCGAGCTTGTCCATGACGCTGGCGAGTGTGAGATCGCGGCGCGCGGCCTGCAGCCGTTGCACCATGTCGGTGGTGCGGGTGAACAGGACGCGATAGCCGTTCTCGATCAGGGTCTGGCCGAGAGCTGCGGCGAGATGCGACTTGCCGACGCCGGGCGGACCGAACGCCAGCAGGTTGGCGCCTTTGTCGAGCCAGGAGCCACCGGCCGCCAGTGCGGTGATCTGGCTCTTGCTGATCATCGGGATTGCGGCGAAGTCGAAGGTGGCGAAGCTCTTGCCCGCCGGCAGATGGGCATCCTGCAAGTGACGCTGGATGCGCCGCTGATAGCGTTCGGCGAGCTCATGCTCGAGCAGGGTTGCGAGATAGCGGGCCGCCGGCCACCCCTCGCGGTCGGAACGCTCGGCGAAGTCGGTCCACAACTGTCCGATCGTGGGCAGATGCAGCGTGGTCAGCAGCATCGGCAGCCGGGCGAGATCGACGGTGATCGGTGCGGGAGCCTTGTCGGGCGTCAGCATGGCAGCACCTCGCCACGGGTGGCCGGCAGCAGCACGTCATAGACCAGCGCCGTCGGCATCGTGACGGCTACCATGGGGAACCCGGCGACGCCGTGGATGCTATCGGCATCGCGGACGAACAGGGCGCGCAAGGCGTTGGGATCCGGCAGGGTGCCGGCGTCGAGCGCAATCTCGATGTGCTCGGCGAGCTCGGCTTCGCGGCCGCTGCAATAGGCGATGTCGAGCAGCGCCACCGTGATCCGGCAGGCGCGCTCGATCGGCCCTCGCTCGACCAGCATGTCCCAGGCACGACGGAATGCCGGCCGCGGGAACAGCGCGTCGCGCCAGACCAGGTTGCGCAGCGCCTGGGGCTTGCGCCGCAGGCTCGGCAGCATGTGCCGATAGTCGACGACGTGCCCGCGTCGGGCGCCGCTCGGCCGCCCGCGCGGCAGCGCCAGCACGTGTGTCGAGCCGAGGAAGCAGTCGAGCCGGTCATCGTAGAGATGCACCTTGAGGCGATGGCCGATCAGGCGTGACGGAACGGTGTAAGACACCTTGCGCAGGCTGAACATGCTCGAAGAGGTGACGATCACCGTGGCTTCGCTGAAGTCGGTGGTGCGCCGCGGCGGCAACGGCAACAGCGCCGCACGGTCGGCCGCAAAGGCCCGCTCGCGGGCAGCGTTGCGGTCGCCGACGAGATCGTCGGCAAAGGACTGATAGGCGGCGCGACTGTCGAAGTCGCGACTGCCACGCAGCGTCAGGGCCTGGTCGAGCGCCGACTTGAGGTGGCGATGCGGACTCTCGATGGAGCCGTTCTCGTGGCTCACGCCGCGATTGTTGCGGGTCGCCGCCATGCCATAGTGGGTGCACAGCTCGCTATAGGCGTGCGTGAAGTCGTCCTGCTCGGAGAGGTTCTTGAACGCTGCCGAGAGGCTGTCGGTGCGATGCTCGCGTGGCGCGCCGCCGATGAGCCAGAGCGCGTTCTGCAGCCCCTCGGCGAGCGCCGAGAAGCTCTCCCCGCCCTCGACCACGCGCGCGTATTCCCACTGCGAGTGCGCGAGCGCGAAGTGGTAGAACCGATGCGGGAAGGCAAGGCCCGCCATCGTCACGCAAAGCTCGCCGGCGTCGGTGAAGTCCGACAGCCCCTGCGCGCCGGGCGGATGCTCCTGGCGGAAGATGACGTCGCGGTCCGGTCCTTCGAGCGCGCTCCAGCGCCGGATGTGGCGCTGCAAGGTGCGCAGCTGGCTATCCGGAAAGCGCCCGGGATGCCGACGCTGCAGCTCGCGCAGGATCGTGATGGCCTGCAGCGACGGCATCGACCGCACCAGCGGCACGATCTCGGCTTCCCAGATCCCCTCGAACGGGTTGGCGCGCGTTCGATAGGCCCGCCCCTTTTTGCGTTGTGACGGCAGGGTCGGATCGCGGTCGATGCGGCGTCCCGAGCGCTCGCTGATCCCGGCCTTGGCGGCGGCGGTCAGTTGCAGATCAATTCGACGATGGTCCATGTACGTCCTCACTTGGTGGTCGTTGAGATGGCTGCCTGGCACTGACGGCTCTTTCTTTTGAGGAAAGAACCGCTTGCACCACCTCAGAAACGACCGCCAGTGGCGTCCTGGGACCCCACAAAACGGCGCAGCCGGTGGGGCCGGACGCCGGTCGGGCTACGCCCTCCCGCCGTCCGGCCCCACCGGCCAAGCTAGTTGTCGTCAACCGGCCAAGTTAATTGTCGCCGCACACACCGGCGGCAATCTGCGGATCGGACGCACCAGCATGCGCCAGCTCAATACCGCACAGATGCCGTAAGCCGTGAGGTGAATAGAAGCGCGGCTTGCCCTTGCTGTCGGCGGTCGAAAAGCCAAGGTCCCTTGTGGTCTGGATCATCTCGTTGGTGATCGAGGTCGCCGCCCACGGCTCGCCCTTCTTCTTCGGGCTCATCACTACATACTTGCCCCCACGATCCCAGCCCTGCATTTCATCGCGCAGCCGTTCCGGCAGCGGCACCAGAATCCGGTTGCCGGTCTTGATCTGGCTGACCGAGATGGTGTTGGCCTTGAAATCGAAATGGCTCCATTCACACGGGCCAAGATCAGAGCGGCGCTGACCACCATAGCGGCCGAGAAAATAGAACTTTTTCAGATCGGGGGAGGCACACTTTTCGAACAGCTTGCATAGCTCCAGCGGCCAGACCGGCGCCGACTTCAATTCTTCATCGGCCAGCTTCTTGATGTTGCGCGCCGGGTTTACGCCATTCAGCATCACCATTTCGGTAAGGTGACAAAATTCTTCGGCATAGCTCCATAGCACCGCCAGCCGATCCACGGTGGCATCGGCCACTGAAGGCTTGTCAGAGAATTCGGGAAGGTCGCGTAGCTGTTTGGCGTGTTCGCGAGTAAAATCCCAGATCATGTGTTCACCGAAGCGGGCAACCAGCCAATGATGCCTGTGGTCGTTAATCTCGCGGGTCGAACGGGTTGCTTCCAGCCATTCCTTTGAACGCGCCTTGTATTGTTCCAGCACCCACGCCAACGATCCCCGCGCTACGCCGCGTGCACGAATGATCTGCGGCAATGCCTTGATCGGTGCATGTTCACGCAACGCGGCTTCATAGCTCTGATTATATTCGGGGCTGCCGGGCTCGCCCTGGAGTTTGATGCGCACGCCGCTGGCGCGGTTGCGAAAATAATAATAGTTACGTTTTCCGGCTCGTACTCGCTGAACGCCGTAATCCAATTTCGTCGCCATGGTCCCCTCGCCTGAGCCGGTCCAACGTGTTGTTGATGGCCGCACGCCCGCCCTCCTGCCTGATCTCTTTCAGGTTATCCACCAAGCGGTCGAGATCAAAACGGTCCCAGCGCGGCGAGCCATCAAGGTCGATCGGTCCTGGCATGTGGCCAGCGTCTACCATCTCGGAAAACTTGGTGCGACCGAGCCCGACATAGGCGGCGGCGCGCTCCAGTTCCATCAACCGGGGCGGATAGGCGAAATGATCGGAAACCCTTTCCGGCTTCATTTTACATATATCGTTTTACAGATGGTCGGCAAGGGTTTAGCAACACCGAGCGGAAGGCGGCGCCTTCGACCGTAAACATTAGACAGTAAAGCCAGCCTGTCCACGGCGGCGGCGTCGATCGACCTCCAAAACAGCCTTGATCTCGCAGCGGAATTTTCATGCAAGTGGGCGATTACCGCCGCGCGGCAACATTTATTTCTGAATTCAACGGCGGCGGCGATCGGCGTCAAAAAGCCCGCTGTGTTTATGCGTGTTTAGATGTGTCGGGAACGGCGCCTCGGGATCGCCAGCCACAGCCTTTGCTGATTCGGTCCGGCGGCGCCGGCGCCAGAGATCGCCCTGGCGGATTAGACGCACTGGCGACCGCCCCAGCGCCGGGAGTATCGTCTGTAGTCTGGACGCATTGCCCGGCGGCCGTGGACCACGGCAAGTCCGGCAACACCATCCCCGAGATCGGTGGCGAAACCGGCTATCTCGAACCTACCCGATCCGCTCGCCGGGAAACCGCGCCTTGTGCACGGCGACGCCAGTTTCGAACGTGTAGCCGTCCCTCCAGCGCGGCAACCGCATGCGTGCCTCGGTCAGGCTCGATCTCTTCCGGTTTGATCTTAGCCCCGCAGCGCCACGCCAACGCCTGCAGGATGGTCCGCTGCAGATCGAGGCGCCATTGCTCGCGCTGGTCTGCCTTGATGTCGTGATAGACGTCGCGGTCGTCCCGATCGGTGAGATCCAACTGCTCGGCCTTAACAGGGCGGTAGCTGCCCGTGGTCCAGTAGGTTTCTTTCATTCGTCAGCCTCACTGCCGCAGTGACGTGAGACGCAATTCCAATAACCTAACAACCAATAGTTGATCAATGATTGCAGGGGTTTCTGTGATCTTGCATCATCAGCGGAATCCTGCTTCAATCTTCAATCTAAGGCTGAGGCGAGATTTCCGCCAACCTGATCTCAACAACAAATCGGAACCATGTTTCCGGGTGGACTCGACCTATGTCGATCGGCCGATGGCAGAGGTGTGCCCATGGGTAAACTACATAAAGTAAGAACAGTTGCGGCACAGTGGCCTCCACCGCAGCAACTGCATGCGCGGCCTCAAGGGACCGAAGATCGCCAAGCCATTGCCGAAATGGAGCGACGCCAAGCGGCTGATCAAACCGCCGAGCGACAAGGGGAAGCAAAAATGACCCGCCGACCCAAGGCCAAGACCCGGAAAAGCGCGGGACGTCCCGCCGAAAGCGTGACCAAAAAACTACACCACGCGTCAGCATCGCTGCCCTGGAAGCCGCTAAGCGCGCGGTGATCGAGGTCGGCGACGGCCGGGGCTTCATCGTTGGTGCCGGCGAGGCCCGCTACGTCATCACCGCCGCGCATTGCCTGCCGGAACATCCGCGCCCGCATCTGGCAAACAGCGCGACCGAACTGACGGTTCCGAACTTCCTTGGCGTGATCGGGGGCGAACAAACCATCTGGTGCGAACTGGCCGTCGATAATCTGATCGACGATCTCGCCGTGTTCGCCGCGCCGGACGATCAGGAATTGTCCGAGCAATGCGAGCGATTCGAGTTGTTCACCGCAGATGCGACCGCGCTCAAGCTCGGACAGGCGCCCGAAGTGGTCGCGTCCTATCTATGGGAAACCATGCCCGGCGCGCCGGCCTGGGTGCTGTCGCTTGATGGCGAGTGGCGGCCGTGCACCGTGCACAACGGCGGCCGGTTTCTGACTATCGATCATCCGGCGCAACTCGTTGAAAGCGGGATGTCGGGCTCGCCGATCATCGACGCGCAGGGCGCGGCGATCGGCGTCATCTCAACGACCGGCCATGATGGATCTGTTCAGTCTGAATGCAAGTATCCTCGACTGCCTGCCGCCATGGCTGTTGCGCAAGCTGGAGGTTGGATGACCAATCCCGCGCCCACCATCGAACTCGCGGACGGCGAAATGTTTGTCGTGCTCGACGGCGTTCGCATCGCCAAGCGCGGCCGGCTCGGCACGGTCGAGGCATTGAAGTGGATATCGATCGTGCCGGGCATTCCGGTGCGGGACGTCGGGGCGGATGGGATTGAGATCATCAAAGACCCGGTAACGTAAGAGAGGCGCTATGCCCATGACAGCGACAACCGCTTGAACGGCTATCGATCGCGGTCAAGCCAAGCGACAGCCGCTCAGAGCGCTACATCAGCGAGCATGGGGATCGTTGTTGGGAGGTTGACATACTACCGCCCGGCATTATTAGACAGACGATCAATATTGAGATCGAGGGATGGTTGAATCACAAGCTATGGGACCAGCGCGAAACTGAGATCAACAGCGCACGCGAGTTGCTGTAACGATAGCGCCAATCGTTACATCGCCTGCCACCCACTTCAACGATTGCTCCCAGATCCCGCCGACATAGTGCGCGATGACGGCGGCGCCGTCGACATCGGCGGACGGTCAGAACCCGGATCTCTCGGCCAGCATCACCACGCTTGAACACATCGATCGATCGCGGCGCGCCGGCATTGAGTTCGATCCTAATCGTGGGTCCTTCCAGCGCATGAGGTCGCGGAGACAAGCCGGGAAGCGCTGGCCCAATACCGAGACGTCGGCCGGTTTGACCGATGGCATGGGACCAGAACTTTTCCGATCCAATCGAGGTGCCGGACGGGCGCAAGCTGCTCACGTTGCGCGATGCAGCAAACTACATCGTGAAGCTACCGGAAGCTGATCAGGCGGCGGCCAAATGGCAGGCGGCGGCCGAAGTGCTGATGTTGATCGGAGAGCATGGCGACGACCCGATGATGGCGCGCATTGGCATGATGCGGGGGTTGAACCGCCATATACCGAGGACCGCACCGCAACGAAAGGTGCTGAAGACCTACCGGATCGTCCGGTGACATGGATATCGCCAAGGGCTCCCGCCGGGCTCGCCCGTGCGGCGGATTGAGGCCGGGTGCCCCGCGGGGCGGCACCCCGCAAATGGCGGAAACACCATGGCCAGCCGCCGCGAATGGCGGATACACCATGGCCAGCCGCCGGTTGCGCGGCAAACCGCCGCCTGCTCGGCATCCGGCGAAGGTACGCCCAGGGGGGCAACCCCTAGTAGAAGTTGTCCTTTCCGGCCATATTGCGGTGTGGTATTGCAGCTTTGCAAGAAAGGGCATTCCGCATGGCAGGCCGTACCCTAGATGTAGTTCCTGAAGCGATTGGCGCTTGGCTGTCACTCCCGAGTGCGGTTGAAGCGCCGTCCGCTGATAAGAGCGTGCCGTGCATCTACCGCCTGGGCACGACCGATGTTGTGAAGATGGCAAGCCTGTCCCGTCGGCAGCTCACGTTTGAGCTTTGGTCCTGCGTGCTCGGTTTACCTCCTCCGGTGCCGGGCTGCGGTCACAGGAACCGTAATGTAGACGGTAAGTTAACCTCCCTCGGGGACGCTCACGCTCTCTTTAAGGGCATCAAGCGTCCCTTGGCGGAAGACGACGAGGGAGCCAATGTGCTCGCCTACGTCGTAAAGCCACAGTTTGTTTTTATTTACGATGCCGACATGGTCAGCGTTGCGTTAAAGGTTGCTGTGCCTCAGGATGTGGTATTCGTTGTGTACGTACAACTCAACAACCTGGACGGCAACCCCGAGACGGTGGTGGGTACGGTAACGCACTGGGGTTTTGTTGAGACCGACCCGAACGATCCAATGCTGCCAATCGACTATTCTTCGCGCTATTACACCCGACTATGGTAGGACCTCACTCATGAACACTCACCTTGCGCCAGACCTTCGCTCTCCATACCAGCCCTTGGCTATGTATCTGGATGATGCCGATAGCGTTGAGTACGTGCGCCGTGACGTGGCGTGCGTGTATCGACGCGTCGATGGCTTTTTGACTTTGGTTTTAGACCTGAAGACTAAAGAACTCACCGGCTTCCGTCTAAAGGGATTCCGAAATTTCTTTTTGAAGCATCTCAAACCACGGTACCAGCTGCTCGATGATGATTTCATATCTCTTGTGAGCGTCATTGAGGAGGCCGTTCAAGTGATGGGCGACGCATTGGTCTCCGATCCCGAACGCAAAGAAGCCTATCGTCAGGCTAGAAAAATGGCCTTCAAGGGAAGCGCAAAGATAGACCGGCCGATTTCCGCGATGGCGGCCTAACAAATAACCCCGCTTCGGCGGGGTTTCTTTTTAATGCAAGCGTCCGGCGGAGGATGCAGTTGATCATGTCGCCGGTCAGGCTCCGGTGTTCGTGCAGTGCGGCGCCTGAAATTCTCGGCAAGGTCATTTTGGCTTCTTGAGGCGCGGCGGCTTGAGCGGCGGGATGCCCGGCTTTTTCATCGGCGTTGCCGTCGTCGAGTAGGTCTTAGGCGGTCGCGGATGCGGCAGCGGGCGCAGCGTCGTCATGGTGTCGCCAGATCCGCCAGCCTGGCTTCCCAGTCCCCCGTCGGGCAGTATGCCAGGATCTCGTCGGCGGGCTCGCGGCCGTCGCGGTACCAATCCGTCCCGAGCAGCAGCAGCCGATCCACCTTGCGCCTGACCTCCATCATGGTCGGCATCGAGGTCCCCAAATCGCCGGCTGCAGCGTGATGCCGATCGCGTCGTCGTCGAAAAAGTAGATCTTGACGCCGTCCTCGGTCCAATACGAACCGCCGCGCCTCCCGAGCACCAGCTTCGCCAGGTCGCGCAGCTCCAGCGCTCGCTTCATGGCTTGCGCCCTCGTCGCCTGATATTCGCGGCGACGATTCCGCAACCGCAACTGCGGGTAAGCTCCAGCCTGGAACGATCGTCTTGGCGCCGCAGTCGCACACGCAATGCCAGATCGCCATGCTCGCCCCCTGCTTCTTGATGATCGAGCCCGCGCGCTCGACCACCAATAACTTGCAGCAGCGCACGCCGAG
Source organism: uncultured Alphaproteobacteria bacterium (assembly GCA_963736075.1). Lineage (GTDB taxonomy): Bacteria > Pseudomonadota > Alphaproteobacteria > Rhizobiales > Xanthobacteraceae > Bradyrhizobium. The sequence continues at coordinate 118,229 of CAVTNW010000007.1, forward strand.
CATCGGGATCACTCGGGGATCGTCCATCGAACATGCTCAGCCCTTCGGCTTCGCCGAGCCGCCGCGATCGAACGTTGGGGCCGGTTTCGTTGCCAATGGCGGGCCCGCGGGCTTGCCTGGTGACGCTTGCGGTTTGCGCACGGGTGCCGAACTCTTCGGGGTCGGGGATCGCGTTGACGACTTCGCCATGTGTTAAAACTCCGTTTCGTTGTGCAGTAGCAGACGGCGGTCGGTCGGTATCCTGAAGGCCCGATCGGCCGCCGCCATCTGCCCGGCCAGGAAGGAAATAACCGGCCGAACTCCAGCATCGACGGGTTCACGTCCGCCGATATCTTGTTCATCGACCACTCGGCGGGTCGGTGAAGATCTCATCCGGCGGCAGTTCGACCTGGCGGAAGCCGCCGCCGTAAAACAGTAGCCGGCCATCAATATCGCCGCGGCCGCGGTGCTCCTGATCGAAGATCGTTTGGCCGCGCCAGTTGGACAGCGCATGCCCAGCCATGATGCCCTTGCTCGGCAACCCGTTCGCGCGCAACAGCATCCGCGTTCTGGCTTCCATCCGTCCGCGGAGATCGCGGTGCGGGTCCGCCGGCGGCGCCGGGAATGCGCGATCGGCGCCGATGACGGCATCAGCGTCTTGCGGCACCAGGGCCAAAGATACTTCCAACAGCTCAAATTTCGTGGCGATGAAGGTCAGGTCGTCGTCGCTCCATTTGCCGTATTCTTTCTCGGGATCGACGACGCGGCCGCCGGCGTCGCGGATCTCCCATTGCTCGACCTTGTAACCAGGCGATACGGCGTTGACCTCGCCCCGCTCGACCATGCCGAATGCCGCCCGCCCTCCGGTGTTTGGTTGAAGGCGAACGTTCCATACAGGATGCCGTCGCGGGCCCGGGCGCTGACAACGCGGCCGAGCGCAGAACCGACGGAATCGATCCTGTGCAATTCAACAACGGGATTCCGCCGCTGGCCAGGCGAGAGAGGTCGACGCTCTTCGGTGTGATCAGCAGTTGCTCGAACCCGTATTCGCGCTTCACGGCGTTTCCGGTGCTGATGATGCCGGACACCATCATGCTGTTGTCGTCGTCGATCTCGCCGTCGAAGTCCCGCAAACGAAGCTTGGTCGAGTGCCAGAAGTCATCTCGCATCAGATCGGTAGCGCGCGCGGCGAGCATGATCAGATCTCCCCGTCGTCCATGGTGCGGGTCCCGGTCCGCGGCATCGGCTCGGCCGGCGGCGGCCGCGACATGGTGCCGACACGACCCGCGGGTTTCTCGAACGCACTGTGCAGGATCGGCGCGGCCATGCTCTTGATCCGCGGATCTTCGTTCAACCACTTGCACCACGACCATTCCGGCGGTGCGCTGGTTTTGGTGCCGTGCAGCTTCTTGCGCTCGGGACTGTCCAGGGTATGGGCGGCGCCGATCGCGCCGGCCTTCGCGACCAGGCGCAGCGGGATCTCGGCGTCGTTCATCGACGGCGCGCGGTGCTGCTCGCCGTTTTCATCGTACCAGGCAAGCGGCTGCGTCAAGAATAGCCGCATGGTGGTCGGCGCCGGCGCCGGCGGCGTGAACGCCACCACTTCGCTCGGCGGCCGCGGAATCGGATGCTGCCCGTCGCGGATCGCGACAACAGAATGTTGCCAGCCTGACCGCAACATCGCCGCGGCGTTCTCGATCTCGCTGGCGGCGCTGCGGGTGTACCCGGCCATCTGTTGCGCTTCGGTCGCCGGCAGCAGCTCCAACGCCGCGGCCAGCGCGCGCGTCGCTTCCAACCAATTCGGCAGCAGACCCTCGACCACGTCGACCTTGGCCTGTAGCGCTTCGGATGCGGCCAGGCGTTCGGCGGCGCTGCGCTCGGCCGCCAACTTGGCGTCCAGCTCGCGGATCTTGGTGTTCAGATCCGCAATGGCGTCGTCGTACCCTTCCAGGGTCGACAGCGCGTCGCTGACGGCAGTTTGCAGTCTGCCGCGGATCTTATCGTCCGAAATATCGCCGTCGATCAGGTGAGCTTGGCGCGCCGCCACGGCCTTGTTCAGCGTGGCCTGCGCCGCCGCCCGCGCCGCCGCCAGCTCGGCGGCTCGCCTTCGAAGTTTTTCCATAGGTGTCCTGCGTGCAAAAAATGCCATGCCCGAAGGTACCGCCGATCGGCGCCGGCGCCCACGGTGCGAACCAAGGTCGCCGGGATGGTTTCAGGCGGATTTTCGCGTCAGCAACCGCATTTCGGTGCTTTTCCTGGCGCGGCTTTCGGCGGCCAGGCGTCCCGGCCGGCCGTCGCGGATCTCGATCGACGCCAGCAACCGGCGCCGTGAGAACAGCCAAACCGCGCCAGCGAGCAAGATCGCGATCGGCGCGTCGGTGCCGGAGGCCCGTCGAGCCCTCAACACCACGGTGTCCGTCGAGCAATCGGCAATGAAGGCCGCCTCATCCGACTTGATGGCGTCGCCGTCGGCGGCGAGATACTGCGCCAGCCAGTCGTGGTCGGCGTCGACCTGGCGCAGCTCGGCGACGATGCCTTCCAACCGCTCGGCGATATCATCCTGCTGCATGGCCGGCCATCCCGTCACCTGTTGAACCAACTGCCCCGCGGCCGATCGCCGAGAATGTGTTAGGCCGCTGCGGCCCCGGTCGCTGTTGAGCACCAGGCGCAAAGGCCACGCGCAGCGAATGCAATGCGTTCGGGTCCTGATCGCGCTCTGGCGGCGCCAGGCCGTCCTCGATCGTCGCGCCCTCGGTGCTATCGTCGACGATCGGCGGCCGCACTGGGGAGCCGGTGTGTGGCCGGCGCGTGCCGGCGGCGATCGTTCCGAGACTGAGCAGGTGCGCCGCGGCGAGCTGCATGCTCTCGCAATCGAGATAGTGGTTCTCGCGGGAATGCGCGATCCAACGGACCTTGCCCGACGTCAGGCGCATCCGCGCTTCACTGACCATCTGCTTCATATAGTTTTCGCCGATGTTCGAAGGCAGATGCCAGCTGCCGCGCTGATCATCAGGCCAGCGGATCTTTTCGTGCAGCGAGCTTTTGAAGTAGTCGGTATCGAGCCTGTACAGGTCGATCGACCATTTCGCCGGCGCGC
>CAVTNW010000008.1:0-31567 GCA_963736075.1 uncultured Alphaproteobacteria bacterium
GCAGTTCTAGTTTGAATCGTCGGATGCCGGTGGGGGTTTCCGGCATGCTACTCGAGGAACAGGCGATCTTCCATGAACCCATCGCTTATTCCTTACGGCCGATTGAGACATCGAAAGATCCGCAGACCATCGTTGTTCGTGATCCCGGCCTGACTTTTGGCCTCTGGAACAGCGAACACGGGTTGCTCCGCCAAGTTCCCGCATACTCCCTTAAGCGGGCATAAGCGGGTAAGGTCGGACAGGATCGATTCGAAGGCTGATGAAATGGGGGGGACGGGGGTTTGAGCCACAGGACGGCACGCGTGGGCGACTACGGGCCCGAGATCGGGATGATCGATCTCGGTAACGAGCCGCCGCTTTCCGTGGACGGCTCCGAAGCTGCCGTGATCGACCGCCGTCGCGTCTCGGTACAATGGTTTAGCGGCACGATCCTGACCGGTCTGTGCGGCGCGGCTCTGATCGGCGGCGCCGTTTTTACGTCGCTCGACGGCGAAGTCACCTTCGCCAGATTACCGGAGCGTGTCGAAGGCGCACTGCGCGGGGCGTTCAGTGCCAACGACAAGACGGCCACCCTGCACAAAAGCGATCGCCTGCCGCCGCCCAGCGAATCCACCGCAGCGCGCAACGTCACGCGGGTTTCCACCGTCACCCGCGTTGGCAACCGCGACGTGATGCGGGTCCGGCCGTTCATCCGGATTTCCGGCAATTTGTCGATGACCACAAGCGATCTCAGCGCCAAAATCCCGCCGTTCAACGCCCAGCGCATGCTGAGCGATGTCGGCTCGGCGGTTTCCGCGACTGCCGACAATGCAAACGGCGCCGAGGCGGCCGAACCCGATGCCGAGGTCTCGTTCGTCACCAAGGATCTGGCGCCGATCCTGCCCAAGGCCAAGCTCGCCGCCGTGGTCCCGCTCGAAGAGGTCATGATGCGGGTCCGCGACGCCTCGAACTGGCGCGGCAACAGCGGTGTCCGTTACGCCGCCCTCGCCGCCGCCGACGCCAACGGTGCGCAATCCGACCTCAAGCTGGCTTATGCTACCGAAGGCGCCACCGCCGATCCCTATGCCGGCTTTGAAACCCGGGTGGTCCCGGAAAACGTCACGCTGCTACCCAAGACCAAGGATCAGGTTACCGGCGGCAACCCCACTGCCGAACGCATTCACATCGTCAAGAAGGGCGATACCGTCGCATCGGTGCTGCACGATCAGGGCGCCACTCCGGAGGAAGCGAAAGCCATCGCGGTCACGCTCGGCGTGCATGGCCGCGACGGTGGACTGAAGGAAGGCGAGAGGCTGCGGATCCTGATGGCGCCCGCGGCGCCCGGCCAGCGGCTCCAGCCCTACCGCGTGATCGTCGCCAACGATACCAGTATCGAAGCCGTGTCAGCCCTGTCCGACCTCGGAAAATATGTCGCCGTCGACGTGGAGACCATGAACACCGTCGCCGAGCCCGCCGACAAAAGCGACGATGATGACGATGACGACGACGGATCCGGGGTACGGCTCTACCAGAGCATCTACGAGACCGCACTACGCAACAAGGTGCCGCAGGGCGTGATCGACGACATGGTCCGCATCTACTCCTACGACGTCGACTTCCAGCGCAAGGTGCAGCCCGGCGACTCCTTCGACGTGTTCTATGCCGGCGAAGACGAAGGCACCAGCGCCAACGACAAGAACGAGGTGCTGTTCGCATCCCTCACCGTCGGCGGCGAAACCAAGAAATATTATCGCTTCCAGACCCCCGACGATTCGGTCGTCGACTACTACGACGAAAGCGGCAAGAGCGCGAAAAAGTTCCTGGTGCGCAAGCCGGTCAACGAAGCGATCATGCGCTCCGGATTCGGTTTCCGCCACCATCCGATCTTCGGCGAGACCCGGATGCACACCGGCGTCGACTGGGCGGCCCCCTACGGCACGCCGATTTTCGCCGCCGGCAACGGCGTCGTGGAAAAAGCCGAACGCGAAGGTGGCTACGGCAATTACGTGATCTTGAAGCACAACAACGGTTATGAGACCGCCTATGGCCACATGTCGGCCTTCGCCAAGGGCTTGGTGCCTGGCAAGCAGGTACGGCAGGGCCAGGTGATCGGCTTCATCGGATCGACCGGACAATCGACCGGCTCTCACGTCCACTACGAGATCAAGGTCAACGGCCGCTTTGTCGATCCCATGCGTATCAAGCTGCCGCGCGGCCGTTCGCTGGATGGGCCGCTATTGGCGGCCTTCGAGAAGGAGCGCGACCGTCTCGATACGATGATGAATAATCGCAACGGCGCGGCCCGTGTCTCCGACGCCACCGGCAGCCCCGGCGCGCATACCGTCGGCAATCGCTGAGACTTCTCTCGTCAGGCGTTGCCATTTAGCGCTAGCAAGGGCTGCCAGCCTCCGCCGCCGCTCAGTTCAGCTTACGCTTCGGCACCGGCGCTTCGAACTGCGCGATCTCCGCGGTCTGCGCCGCCTTGCCGTTGAACGTCAGCACGTTGCCCTCGGCCGAAATGGCGACACGGTCGCCATCGACGATGTCGCCGGCGAGAATCATCTCCGCCAGGGGATCCTGCAGATTGCGCTGGATCACCCGCTTCAAAGGCCTTGCGCCATAGGCCGGATCCCAGCCTTTGGCCGCCAGCCAGTCGCGCGCCGCGGCATCGAGCGTGAGCACGATCTTGCGCTCCTCCAACAGCTTGGTGAGCCGTTGGAACTGGATCTCGACGATCCGGCCCATCTCGCTCTTCTGCAAGCGGTGGAACAGGATGATCTCGTCGACGCGGTTGAGGAATTCGGGCCGGAAATGCGCCCGCACCGTGCCCATCACCTCCTCGCGTACCGCCGAGGTGTCCTCTCCCTCCGGCTGATTGACCAGGTACTCCGAACCGAGATTCGAGGTCATGATGATCAGCGTGTTGCGGAAATCGACGGTGCGGCCCTGGCCGTCGGTCAGACGGCCGTCGTCGAGCACCTGCAACAGCACGTTGAAGACGTCGGGATGAGCCTTCTCGATCTCGTCGAACAGCACCACCTGATAGGGCCGCCGCCGCACCGCCTCGGTCAGTGCGCCGCCCTCGTCATAGCCGACATAGCCCGGGGGCGCGCCGATCAGCCGCGAGACCGAATGCTTCTCCATGTATTCGGACATGTCGAGCCGCACCATGGCGGTCTCGTCGTCGAACAGGTACTCGGCCAGCGCCTTTGTCAGTTCGGTCTTGCCGACGCCGGTGGGACCTAAGAACATGAACGAGCCCATCGGACGGTTGGGATCCTGCAGGCCGGCGCGCGACCGTCGCACCGCGGTTGCCACCGCATGCACGGCTTCAGCCTGGCCGACAACGCGCTTGCCGAGGCTGTCCTCCATCTTCAGGAGCTTGTCTTTTTCGCCCTCGAGCATCTTGTCAACCGGCACGCCGGTCCAGCGCGACACCACCTGGGCGATGTGATTGGCGGTGACGGCCTCTTCCATCATCTCGCCGGCATTTTCCTTGGCCTCGATCTCGGCGAGCCTTTTTTCCAGCTCGGGTATCCGGCCATAGGCAAGTTCGCCCGCGCGCTGATATTCGCCGCGGCGCTGTGCGTTGGCGAGTTCGATGCGCAGCGCATCGAGCTCGCTCTTGAGCTTCTGCGCGTTCGACAGTTTGTTCTTCTCGGCGCTCCAGCGCGAGGTCAGGTCGGCCGACCTCTTTTCGAGCTCGGTGAGTTCCCTTTCCAGCGTCTGCAGTCGGCTCTTGGAGCCGGCGTCGCTTTCCTTCTTCAGCGCCTCCTGCTCGATCTTGAGCCGGATGATTTCCCGATCCATCGAATCGAGCTCTTCCGGCTTGGAATCGACCTGCATTTTCAGCCGCGCCGCCGCCTCGTCCATCAGGTCGATCGCCTTGTCGGGGAGAAAGCGATCGGTGATGTAGCGGTTCGACAGCGTGGTCGCCGCCACCAGCGCCGAGTCGGTTATGCGTACCCCATGGTGCTGCTCGTATTTGTCCTTCAGGCCGCGCAGGATCGAGATGGTATCCTCGACGGTAGGCTCGGACACAAAAATCGGCTGGAACCGGCGCGCCAGCGCCGCATCCTTTTCGACGTGCTTGCGGTATTCGTCCAGCGTGGTGGCGCCGATGCAATGCAGTTCGCCGCGCGCCAACGCCGGTTTGAGCAGGTTGGACGCATCCATGGCGCCGTCGGCCTTGCCGGCCCCGATCAGGGTATGCATCTCATCGATGAACAGGATGATGCTGCCCTCCGCCGAGGTCACTTCCTGCAGCACGGCCTTCAGCCGCTCCTCGAACTCGCCGCGGTATTTGGCGCCGGCGATCAGCGCGCCGAGATCGAGCGCCAGCAGCTTCTTGTCCTTGAGGCTTTCCGGCACGTCGCCATTGACGATGCGCAGCGCCAACCCTTCGACGATCGCGGTCTTGCCGACCCCGGGCTCGCCGATCAAAACGGGATTGTTCTTGGTGCGGCGAGACAGCACCTGGATGGTGCGGCGGATTTCCTCGTCGCGGCCGATCACGGGGTCGAGCTTGCCATCGCGCGCCGCTTGCGTAAGGTCGCGCGCATACTTCTTCAGCGCGTCATAGGCATTCTCGGCCGTCGCGCTGTCCGCTGTACGTCCCTTGCGCAGCGCTTCGATCGCCGTATTGAGGTTTTGCGGCGTGACACCGCCCTTTCGCAGGATGCCGCCGGCTTCGCTGTCTTTTTCCAGCGTCAGCCCGAGCAGCAGCCGTTCGACGGTGACAAAACTGTCGCCGGCCTTGTCTGCGGCCTTTTCGGCGGCGTCGAACGCACGCGCCAATTCCGGCGCGAGATAGACCTGCCCCGCCCCGCTGCCGGAAACTTTCGGCAGCTTATTAAGCGCATCTTCGGTAGCCCTCAGGATCGCGCGCGAATTGCCACCGGCGCGGTCGATCAGACCACCGGCCAGGCCCTCGCTGTCGTCCAGCAGCACCTTCAAAAGATGCAGCGGCGAAAACTGCTGGTGGCCGTCGCGCATCGCCAGCGATTGCGCCGACTGGATAAACCCGCGGGCGCGCTCGGTGTATTTTTCCATATTCATGGCAGTTCCCTCAGCCTGTCGCTCCGCCCCGAAAGCACGGATGCTACATCTTCATTGGGGTTCCGCGGGCCGCGTTGATGCCTCTCAACCGGCACACGGTCATGTCGCCGACGTTCGCGCCAGCTTGGGCTAGATGTGGGAAGCCGCTCGCGGGAACGGAAGAGGCGGGCTCACAAATTCGTGTGCGGTAGCGCAGCCCCGCGGAATGTCTTAAAATCCCGCATGTCCATGATCCAGACCGCAGAGATTACGAGCCTTTACCGCTATCCTGTCAAAGGCCTATCTCCGGAACCACTGCGGCATGTGACGCTGAGCGTCGGCCAGACGCTTCCGGCCGACCGCCGCTACGCCATCGAGAACGGCCCCTCCGGCTTCGATCCCGCCGCGCCGAAGTGGCTACCGAAGTCCCATTACTTGATGCTGATGCGCAATGAACGGCTGGCGGGATTGCGGACCCAGTTCGAGGACCGGACCAATCTTCTGACCATTCGCGCGGGCGGCCGGATTGCCGCCCAGGGCAATCTGGAGACGGTCCAGGGCCGCGCCACGATCGAGGCGTTCTTCGCGAAAAACTTTACCCAGGAACTCAAGGGGGCCCCGAAGGTGCTCTCCGGTGGCGGCCACAGCTTTTCGGATGTCGCCAAAAAAGTCGTCTCCATCATCAATCTCGACAGCGTCAAAGCCGTCGCGGACATGGTCGGCCGGACCGTTGATCCGCTGCGGTTTCGCGCCAACCTCTACGTCAGCGGATGGCCCGCCTGGCACGAGTTCGATCTGCTCGGTCACACGCTCGCGGTCGGCGATGCGCGCCTCAGGCTGTCGAAGCGAATCGTGCGCTGCGCCGCTGTCAACGTCGATCCGGAAAGCGCGGTGCGCGACCTCGATATTCCGCCGACCCTGCTGCGCAACCTCGGCCACAACGATTGCGGGGTCTATGCCGAGGTCATCGCCGGCGGCTCGGTCGCCGTCGGTGATGTGATCGCAACCGAGGCGATAAAACTCCTGTGAGTTTTGCCGCCGCGCGCAGTTGCGCCCTGCTCCGCTCCATGCGGCGCACGCCGTCACCGGCGTAAAGCCCGGGGCAGTCTTCATTCCCTGCAGTAAGCGAGCACGGAGCGGGAGATCCTCATCGCGTCGGCACGACGTAGGCGTAGATCCGGCCGCGCGAAACCGGCGCTTCCCTGACCCGGTTGCCATAATTGCCCGACACCAGGATCACGTTGCCCCGATCGTCGATGCCGCTGACAACCCCGACATGACCGCCGCCGCCGCGTCTCATCACGGCGATGGCGCCGATCTGGGGTCCGGAGACGCGCTGGCCATAGCTCGCGAACGACCGCGCCATGTCCGAGCCCGTGCCGCGATAGCCGGAACGCTGCAGGACCAGGTTCATGAACCGGGCGCACCACAGGCTGCCGCGGCCGGTCGGATTACCGCCAATATAGCGACGCGCCTCGGCGACAAGGTTTGTTGAAACCGAAACGCCTGAGGAGGCCATGCCGCTGGACAAGCTGCCGGTGGAAAGGCTGGCATTGGCGCCGACAAGTCCCCGCTCCCGCAGCTGCGCCACGGCGGCGTCCCAGTGCGACCCGCGCACGAGGTGACGATGGTGACGGGAGTGCCTATGGGCGCTGCGCCCTCTGGCATGACCGCCGGCATGACGCAAGTGAGCCTGCCTTGGGGCGCTGTATTGAGATTTTGCCGCAGCCGGGGCGGCCGAGGCAACCACTGCCGCCGAACAGATTGCCAGCGTGGCCAAACCAAACGATCCGATTCCAAGCGGCCGGCAGAACGCAACCAACTGAAGCATACTCACTCCTCTTTGACTTCCCCGATTGATGCCGGCTTCCGGGCGCCGGCGTCGGGGGGGCGTCGTAAAGTGCCGCGATGTGGCGAGAGCAAGACAGGATGTGGCAGTGCACGATCAGCAACGAGGTCATTCCACGATGATTCCTTGACGAAGGAACTCGATTGCCGCCTCATCGCAGCCGCGAGCCATCCAGGGCGATGTTTGCTCCTGGCCCATGAGAGGAGATTTGCAAGATGCCCCACGCCGTGACGCGCGACCATGTGCGCCTGTATTTCGAAGAGACCGGGCGGGGAACGCCGATCATCTTCCTGCACGAATTCGCGGCCGATCATACCAATTGGGAACCGCAACTGCGTTATTTCTCGCGCGGACACCGCTGCATCGCCTATTCCGCGCGCGGCTATGCGCCTTCGGATGTGCCGGCTTCTTCGGAGGTCTACACCTACACGCACTTCTACACCGACGCGCTCGTCGTGCTCGATCATTTGGCGATCGCGAAAGCGCATTTCGTCGGGCTGTCGATGGGCTCCTATTCCTCGCTGCAGGTCGGCCTCAACGCGCCGCAGCGCGCATGGTCGATGACGCTTGCCGCCACAGGTTCAGGCTCGGACCTCGGCCATCTCGATGCCTTCCGCCGGCAGTGCCAGGCCAATGCCGAGCAATATGAGAGAATCGGCGCCGCCGAAGTGGCGAAGGCGACCCGCGAAGCGCCGAGCCGCATTCCCTTTCTGTTGAAGGACCCGCGCGGACATGCTGACTTCTATGACGCTCTGGCGCGACACGATGCCCGGGGCTCGGCCAACACCATGCGCGGCTTCCAGGGCGGCCGGCCCTCGATCTACACCCTGACCGACGCCATCAACAAGGTCCCGACGCCGGCGCTGATCCTCTGCGGCGACGAGGATGACAATTGCATTGAACCCAGCCTGTTCTTGAAGAAGCACCTGCCGGCATCAGGGCTGGCGATGTTCCCGAAGACCGGCCACGTGCTCAATCTGGAGGAGCCCGCACTGTTCAATCAAATGGTCGAGGGTTTCATCACGCTGGTGGAGGCCGGCCGCTGGCCGGCGCGGGATCCAAGGTCGATCGCGGGATGATGCGGTTTGAGCGTGGCGGCGAGCCGGCGGACGCTTGCTTGAGCCTGTATGCTTCACCGCTCCTTCCCGGCACGGCTCAACAGAAACACGCCCTGTTCGCCGAACATGTTCCAGAACCACCAGGGGGCGTTAAGCCGAAGCGGCCGGCCGTAAGTGTCGAGCGCGACCGCGCGTTCCATCTTGACGTTGATCTCGCCGCACAGCTGCACGAAATCCTTGATGGTACAGAAATGAATGTTCGGGGTGTCGTACCAGGTGGCGGGCAGGTTCTCGGTGCGCGGCATGTGACCCCCGACCAAGAGTTGCAGCCGCATCTTCCAGAAACCGAAATTCGGAAATGTCACGATGGCGCGGCGGCCGATCCGCAGCAGATTTTCCAGCACCAGCCGCGGCTGCCGCGTCGCCTGCAGGGTCTGCGACAGGATCACATAGTCGAACGCGTCGTCGGGATAGTTGATGAGATCGGTATCGGCATCGCCCTGCACCACCGCGAGCCCCTTGGCGACGCAGTGATTGACGCCCTCGCGCGACAGCTCGATGCCGCGCCCGTCGATGCCGCGGCTTTCGAGCAGTTGCAAGAGATCGCCATCGCCGCAGCCGACGTCGAGCACCTTCGAGCCGCGCTCGACCATCTGCGCCACCAGCAGATGGTCGCCACGATAGTGCCGGCTGTCCGGTGCCGCCACGGCGTTCAACGACAAGGCCTGTTGCTCGAGGCTCATGTCACTTGCCGGTTTTACCGAGACCGTGGGCGGCACCCGCCGATTGCAGGAAGGCGCGGGAGATGTCGAAAAATTCCGGCACATCCAAAAGGAAGGCATCATGGCCGCGGTCAGTTTCGATTTCCGCGAATGACACCCGCGCGCTCGATGCATTGAGAGCATGCACAAGCGCCCGCGACTCCGAGGTCGGGAACAGCCAGTCGCTGGTGAACGACACCACGCAGAACCGCGTCTTGGTGCCGCGGAACGCCCGCGCCAGCGCGCCGTCATGATCGGCGGCAATGTCGAAATAGTCCATTGCCCGCGTCAGATAGAGATAGCTGTTGGCGTCGAAGCGCTCGACAAAGGACGAGCCCTGATAGCGCAGATAGCTTTCGACCTGGAAATCGGCGTCGAAGGAGAAGGTCGGCAGGTCGCGATCCTGCATCCTTCGGCCGAACTTGCGGTGCAGGGCGGCGTCCGAGAGATAGGTGATGTGCGCGGCCATCCGGGCGACGCCGAGGCCGCGGTGCGGATGGGTGCCGTGCTCGAAATAGCGCCCGCCATGCCAGTCCGGATCGGCCATGACAGCCTGCCGACCGAGTTCGTGAAAGGCGATGTTCTGTGCCGAATGCCGCGTGCTGCAGGCGACCGCCAACGCCGAGAATACCCGGGCGGGATAGGCTGCGGTCCATTGCAGCGCCTGCATGCCGCCCATCGAGCCGCCGACCACGCAGAACAGCGTGTCGACGCCCAGGCGGTCGAGCAGCATGGCCTGCGCGCGCACCATGTCCGGAATCGTGATGATTGGAAAATCCAGTCCCCAGACTTTCCCGGTTGAGGGGTTGGTCGAGGCCGGCCCGGTCGAGCCCATGCAGCCGCCGATCACATTGGCGCAAACGATATAATATTTGGCGGTATCGAGCGGCCGGCCAGGACCGACCATGGTTTGCCACCAGCCGGGCTTGCCGGTCACCGGATGGATATTGGCGACGTGCTGATCGCCGGTCAGCGCATGGCAGACCAGGATGGCGTTTGACCTGTCGGCGTTGAGTTCGCCGTAGGCCTGGTAGGCGATCTGGAACGGAGCCAGGTCGATGCCACAATCGAGCTTGAGCGGCTGGTCCGCCCCGAACAACTCCAGCTTTGAACTCGGATGATCCGCCTCGTGGGCACGTTCCTCGCCATGGATCGCCGGGCTCAGATTGGATTTCACATTTACCATCTCGGGTCACGATCTGCCTGAAGAGGTCTTCCAACCCCTGCGGAAATCAGGCCATAAAAAACCCGGCCTGAACGTAAGTTCGACCGGGATCACTTCTGTCCCCGGCCTGTTTAGCGAGTTGTTTAACGTGGCTGCAAGCCGGCCGGCTCAAATGACCACGGAATGCTTAAATATTAGTCTCGGGATACCGCCCCGTCAAGGCAAGCAGGTTCGGATCTCATCGTCAGCTGCCCTTGCGCCGTCCCGAACCATAGGGGAGAACAGGCTCGCATCCCCCGATACGCGGCGAAAAGGCCGATGCTCGAAGGATGACAACATCGCTTGTTGGTCGCTTTTCGTCAGGTCCGGCCCATGTCTTCATTGCCCCCCGCTCCGCCCTCGCTTCAGGTGCTGCGCCAGGAGATCGATGCCATCGATGCGCAGGTGCATGGACTGTTGATGCAGCGCGGCGACATCATCGATCGGCTGATCCAGGTCAAGCAGACCCAGGAAGTCGGCTCCGCATTCCGCCCGGCCCGCGAAGCCGAGATGATGCGCCGGCTGGTCCAGCGCCATCGCGGCATCCTGCCGCTTGACACCGTCGAGAGCATCTGGCGCGTCATCATCGCGACCTTTACCTACGTGCAGGCGCCGTTTTCCGTCCATGCCGACATCTCATCGGGCGAATCGGCGATGCGCGATTCGGCGCGGTTTCATTTCGGCTTCACCGTTCCCTATGTTTCGCATTTCAGCGCGCAGGCCGCGGTCGACGCGGTCGCGAGGTCGAAGGGCGATCTGGCGCTGGTCTCCGCCACTTCCAGCCGCACCCCGTGGTGGATCGCGCTCGAACTCCAGGGCGCACCGAAGATCACCGCCAGGCTGCCATTCGTCGAGCGCGCCGATCATCCGGCGGCGCTGCCGGTGTTCGTGGTGTCGCGTGTCGCCGACAGCGCCATGGTGACCGACGTCGAGATGTGGAGCGTGCGCGTGTCCGGCTGGAACGCCGAGATCGCACGCGCATTGTCGCCGTTCGCGGAAATCATAGCGGTGCCGGATACGGCGTTCGACGGCGCGGCGCTTTTGGCGTCAGTGGCGCCTCACAGCCTCGACAAGATCCGATCGGCGCTGATCGAGGCCGGTGCGTCGGTGCGCTCATCGGCCCTCGTCGGCAGCCATGCAACGCGCTATACGGTGCCCCCGAATGGGGCAACGGAATCCTAAGGCCGTCCCTGATCATCCGGAGTTCTCAAGATGTCACGCCCTGTGCCGAATCCCGGCATTCTAGAGATTGCGCCCTATACGCCCGGCAAGAGCCCGGTGACGGAGCCGGGCCGCAAGGTATTCAAGCTTTCGGCCAATGAGACGCCGTTCGGGCCTTCGCCCCGGGCGATCGAGGTCTACAAGCAGGCGGCTTCACATCTGGAGGACTATCCGGAAGGCACCTCGCGCGTACTGCGCGCGGCGATCGGCCGGGCCTTCGGGCTGGATCCCGACCGCATCATCTGCGGCGCCGGCTCCGACGAAATTCTCAATTTGTTGGCCCATACCTATCTCAGCCACGGCGACGAGGCCATCCACACCGCCCACGGTTTTCTGGTCTACCCGATCGCAACGATGGCGAACGGCGCCATCAACGTCGTTGCGCCCGAGACCAACTTCACCGCCGACGTCGATGCGATCCTGCAGCGGGTCTCCCCGCGCACCAAGCTCGTGTGGCTCGCCAACCCGAACAACCCGACCGGCACCTATCTGCCGTTCGACGAAGTCAAGCGGCTGCGCGCCGGCCTGCCGCCCCACGTCCTCCTGGTGCTGGATGCCGCCTATTCCGACTATGTCTCGCGCAACGACTACGAACTCGGCATCGAACTGGTGGCAACCACCGACAACACGGTCGTGACCCACACCTTTTCGAAAATCCACGGGCTCGCCGCGCTGCGGATCGGCTGGATGTTCGGACCGGTCCACATCGTCGATGCGGTCAACCGCATCCGCGGCCCCTTCAACGTCTCGACGCCCGCGATGCTGGCGGCGGTGGCGGCGATCGAAGACACCGCGCATCAAGAGATGTCGAAGGCCCACACCGCCAAATGGCGCAACTGGCTGACGGATGAGGTGACAAGGCTGGGCCTCAAGGCAACGCCGAGCGTGGCCAATTTCGTGTTGATCCATTTCCCGCTTGAGCAAGGCAAGACCGCCGCCGATGCCGATATGTTCCTGACCGCGCGCGGCCTTGTGTTGCGCGCGTTGAACAATTACGGCCTGCCGCACGCCTTGCGCATGACGATCGGCACCGAAGAGGCAAACCGGCTCGTGATCGAGGCCCTGCGCGACTTCGTGGCACGGCCATGAACGCCACGCCCCCCTTCAACAGGATCGCGCTGATCGGCTTTGGGCTGATCGGCGGTTCGATTGCCCGTGCCGCGCGGCGCCAGGGACTGGCGAGGGAAATCGTGGCCACCGCCCGCTCAGAGAAGACCCGCGCGCGGGTCAGGGAACTCGGCATCGTCGATCGCGTGGTGGAAACCAATGCCGAGGCCGCCGATGGCGCCGACCTCGTCATCCTCTGCATTCCGGTCGGCGCCTGCGGCGCCGTGGCGCAGGAAATCGCCGATCGCCTGATGCCGGGCGCCATCATCTCCGATGTCGGCTCGGTCAAGGGCGCCGTGGTCCGCGAGATGGCGCCGCATTTGCCCGCCAGCACCCATTTCGTGCCCGCGCACCCTGTCGCCGGCACCGAGTATTCCGGCCCCGATTCCGGGTTCGCCGACTTGTTCATCAACCGCTGGTGCATCCTGACCCCGCCGGAAGCAACCGACGGCGGCGCGGTCGGCCGACTGCGCGCGTTCTGGACGGCACTCGGCGCCAAGGTCGAGGTCATGACGGCGGACCATCATGATCTGGTGCTCGCGATCACCAGTCACCTGCCGCATCTGATCGCCTATACCATCGTCGGCACTGCCGACGAACTGGCGCAGGTCACATCCTCCGAGGTGATGAAATTCTCCGCCGGAGGCTTTCGCGACTTCACCCGCATCGCGGCCTCCGACCCGATCATGTGGCGCGACGTGTTTCTCGCCAACAAGGACGCGGTGCTGGAAATGCTGGGCACCTTCAACGAGGACCTCGCCAAGCTGACCCGCGCGATCCGCCGCGGCGACGGCGTGGCGCTGTTCGAGCATTTCACCCGCACCCGCGCGATCCGCCGGGGCATCGTCGAGATCGGCCAGGATTCGGCGGTGCCGGATTTCGGCCGTCGGCAGACGCCGTTGGAGAACAAGCCGGACTAGAGTTTCCTTCCTCGTTCCCTGGCTCGCGCTCGTTCGAGGGCGCTCAGCCGGCGCGACGGCGGTGGGCTGCTAGAACAGCGCCGGGGTCTGCCCTACCTTCAGCGGCCCCAGAAAGACGGTGCCGTCGACGAAGCGCAGCGGGAATGCCCGCGCCTTCTTGCCTTCCAGCACCGCTTCCCTGCCCAGCGCGTTGATGCCGGCGACGACGCCGACACTGGCATTCTGCTTGACCACCTTGCCGAGCCCGGGGATGGCGCGGTCCAGCGCGCCGAGCAGGTTATTGACGTCCTGGGTCTTGACCCCGGGCGCGACCCGATCAAGGGTGGTCTGAGGCACGCCCTCCTCCAGCATCCTTTCGATGCCCAGCGCCGGTATCACCTTCTCGATTCCGGCCACGGTCATCTGCAACTCGCCGTCGAGGTGTCCGCTGGCGGTAAGGCCCAGCGAGCCTGCGGCAACCGCGACCAGATCGCCTTGCTGAATCCGGGACTGCACGATCTGGACATGCCCACCGGCGGCCTGCAGCTCGCGAAACCTCTCGGGCCAGGGCTTCGGCGAAAAATCCTTCAGCCCGCTCAGGATCGTCCGCACCTCGGCATCGAATGGTTCCGCGAGCAGCGGATGCACCCCCTGCACGCTGCCGGCGGCGACGCTCAACGCGGTCTCGATGATGGGAGGATCGTGCGGCGCGCCTTCGATCTGGCGGCTGTGCAATTCAATATGCTTGGCGCGCGCGAGCGGCACTGGCGCCGTGCCGCCGACCTGATCGATCGCGGGGTCGTCGAACACCAGGGCGATGCGCTGCGGAACGCCCGGCAGTCCCACCACGCTGCTGCGGGCCTTGCTCCAGTTCACCGTCATCGAAGGCGGCTGGCCGTTGTCGGAGATTGTGGCCGGCGCGGTAAACTCCGCGATCAGCAATTTCGGATCATAGACCTGCGCCACCACCAGGATTTCGCGGAGCTTCGCCGTGATTGGCGTTTGCGTCGCGGTCCGCCCAGCGGTCTGCGCCACCAGCGATACGCTGGCTCCGTCGCAGCGTACTTCGAGACGGAACGGAAAGCCGGCAACGGTTTGACGCGCGCAGTCATAGATCCGGCCGGACTTGGCCTCGTGCGCGCGCCAGTTTTCGGCCGAGACGTCGACCTCCGATGCCGCATAGAACCAGAAAGCGCTCCACGCCGCGGCGGCGATCACGAGCAGGACCGGCATGATGAAAAGCCGCCAAAGCGGGCGCCGGCGCGGCGCAAGAGCAATATCCGACATGCGGCGACCTTTGGCCAAGGATTTTGTCAATTAAGAGATAACCACCAACACAATCGTGTAAATGCAGGCTAAGGCAGGCATCGGAACAGCGAATTCTGCTTCGCCTGAACAGATTCTTCTGATAGCCAGCGCGCGATGCCAGCTGCCATATCATCCGAGGCGGAATTCTCCAAGGGCGACCTGTGGGTGTTTGGCTACGGCTCGCTGATGTGGCGGCCTGACTTTGCGTTCCTCGAGCGGGTGCCGGCGCGGCTCATCGGCGAGCATCGCGCGCTCTGCGTCTACTCCTTTGTGCATCGCGGAACACCTGAAAAACCCGGCCTGGTGCTCGGGCTGGATCGCGGCGGCGCCTGCCGCGGCATCGCCTTCCGCGTCGCCGAACGGGAGCGCACGGCTACCGTCGCTTATTTGCGTGCCCGCGAACAGGTTACCTCGGTATACCGCGAAGTGATGCGCGCGGTATGGCTTGAGAACGAGCCGCGGCAGCGCGTCAGCGCGCTCGCCTATGTGGTCGACCGTGGTCACGTGCAGTATGCCGGACGGCTGTCACCGGCGGAGCAGCTCCGTCACGTGCAGCAGGGGCATGGGCAGTCGGGCGCGAACCGGGACTATGTCATCGCGACGGTGAAGGCGATCGAAGCCGAAGGCTTTCGCGACCGCTCATTGCATCAGCTGGCAATGATGCTGCACAAGGAGGCATCGCTGCACCTGTGATCTCAGCGGCCGCGGCGCCAGCTACCGAAGAGATCATGGGCTAGGCCTTGACCGAACTCGGCACCCGGCCGAACAACTGCGCCTGCTCCTGCCGCGCGGCCTCGACCAGCCGGTTGGTGGCGTCTTCGATCGAGGCACGGATGCGTGCGATGAATTCCTTGCGCGGCAGGCCCGGCGGCAAGGGATCGAGGAATTCCACCACCAGCGTTCCGGGATAGCGCATGAAAGTGCGCCGCGGCCAGAACAGCCCGGAATTCAGCGCCACCGGCAGGCAAGGCACGCCGCTGCTGGCATAGATCTGCGCCACCCCGGTCATGTAATTCGGCGGCGCGCCGACCGGGGTACGGGTGCCTTCGGGGAAGATGATCAACTGCCGGCCGCTGCGAATTTCCTTCGGTGCGCGCCGCGCCATCTGCATCAGCGACCGCACGCCGCCGTCGCGGTCGACGCTGATCATCTTCGACTTCATCAGATACCAGCCGAAGAAGGGAATAAACCCCAGTTCACGCTTGTAGATAAAGAGCGGCGCATCGAAGAACTGCAATAGCGCGAATGTTTCCCAGAACGACTGGTGCTTGGACGCCACGATCAGCGGCCCCTGCGGGATTTTCTGCAACCCGCGATATTCGACCTTGACGTTGCAGATCATGCCCAGCAGCCAGATGCTGCTGCGCGCCCAGGCTTTCGCGAACACCATGAAGGCCCGCGGCGGCAACAAATATGTAGGAGTTGCAATCAGGATCCAGAGCACCAACAGCACATAGAACAACACGTTGTAGACCAGCGAGCGCAGGAAGATCGACACCATCGAAGATCCGATCAGTTGTTTTGAGCTGTCGCCGGCCGGCGCGGCGCGATCGATCCGGTCGGCGACTCCAGGAATTCGGGCGCCAGATCAAGACCGGCAGCGGCCAGTCGCACCCGTAACTCCGCGGCGACGTATTTGGCGTATTCCGACAGCAGCAGCCGCAACGTCGGGCCGCTTTCCCACCACGGTTCGTCGCGCCATCTGTCGCCGACCACCGCGAACGGAATCAGCGTGATCTCAGGCATGGCGTGCGACAGCTCGACGATGGCGCGCGGCATATGGTAGTTCGACGTTACCACGATCAGCGACTTGAAGCCGCGCTCATGCGCCCAGCGCCGCGTCTCCGCGGCATTGCTGCGGGTATTGACGGCGGAATGGTCGAGATCGACGCAGCAGCTCAATAGCGCTTGGTTGTCGGGCAGCAACCGCGAAATGTCGCTGGCGGCGCTGGTCGGATGCACACCCGAGATCAGCAGTCGCTTGGCATAGCCGGCGGCCAAAAGTTCAATGGCGTCGGAGACCCGCGACGAACCGCCGGTCAGCACCACAATGCCATCGGCTTGGCTGGCCGGCCTGATTTCGCTGCCGCGCAACTGCGCGACAAACCCGACGAAACCGACCGCCGTGGCGACGAGCACCGCGGCCAGTGCCGCGGCGAAGGCGGCGCGCAGCACGCGCCGCGGCGCTGACGCCGACAGCTTCGGCGCTCTATGGTCGGGCTGCGGGCTCATGCGAGGCAGGCAATCCTTTTCTGACCAAGGACGGTCCAGTTATAACCGGCGATCGTAGCGGGCGCGTCAGTCAATGTCATCCAGCGTGGAAAACAGGGTTCGCCGCGAGGCCCAGGCCGTCACCGCCGCGATCAGCACGGCCTGCACCGCCAGTACCAGATAGCCCGACGGACGCAGCGAAAACGTTCCCAGCAATGCCGCGAATTGATCTCCGACCGGCGTGCCCGAGAACCAGCCGGCGATCGATTCGGAGAACCCGAAAGCCAGCATCGCAAGGCCGCCGCCGATCACTCCGCCCTGCAGCCCGAGCCGCAGGAAATGCCGCAGGAAGCGATTGGCGATATAGCGGTCGCCGGCACCGACAAAGTGCAGGACTTCGACGATCGGGCGATTGGCCGCCATCGCTCCACGCGTGGCGAACGAGACCGAGATGATGGTCGCGATGATCACCAGCGCCAGGATGCCGACGCCAGCCAATACGGTGGCGCCGGTCATCGACCGCATCCGCTCGATCCAGGCGCGGTGATCATCGACGCTCGCCGTCGGCGCCACCTGCGTTACCCGGCTGCGCAGCGCGGCCAGGTTGAGCACGGTTCCAGGCTGCACCCGGGCCACGATAACGCGTGGCACCGGCAGGTCGTCGAGCGAAAGTCCGCTGCCAAGCCATGGCTCCAGCAACTTGGCGGACTCGCTCTTGGTGAAAGGCCTGATCTCGACAATGCCCGGCTGGGCACGCATCGCATCCGCTACCGCCGCCGCGTCGTGGTCGAGGTCGCGCCCCGAGACCGGGCGCACCTGAATGGTGAGTTCACTGGCGACCTCCGACTGCCATTCGGTCGCCGACGCATCGACCAGCAGCACGGTGCCGGTGGTAATTGAAGCAAGGAAGGTCATGATCGCGACCACGGCAACCAGGGCCCGTCCGGCGATCGAGGCGCGCGGCACGATCGGCGATAGATTTCGCGCCCGCGCCGGCACCTGCGGACGGTCATAGCCGAGGTCCACCAACGCGCCATGCGCCTCGCCGGTTCTACTCATAGATATGCAGCCTTCCCTGATGCAGCACCATCCGCCGCGCCTCATATTGATCCATCAGCGAGATGTCGTGGGTCGCGATAATGACAGCCGTGCCGGACTTGTTCAATTCGATGAACAGCCGCAGCAATCGCCGTCCCAGCGTTGGATCGACGTTACCGGTCGGTTCGTCCGCCAGCAATAGCTGTGGCCGCGAGATCACGGCGCGCGCGATCGCGGCGCGCTGCTTCTCGCCGCCGGACAGGATCGGCGGCAGGGCATCCATGCGCTCGCCGAGACCGACCCATTTGAGAAGGTCGATGACCTCCTTGCGATAGCTCGATTCCTCGCGTCCCATGACGCGGAACGGCAATGCCACGTTCTCATAGGTTGTCATGTGGTCGAGCAGGCGAAAGTCCTGCAGCACGATGCCAATCCGCTTTCGCAGGCTGGCGATTTCCTCCTTGCCAAGCAGCGAAACATCATGGCCGAACAGGGTGACGAGGCCGCGGGTCGGCCGCAGCGACAGAAACAACAGCCTGAGCAGCGAGGTCTTGCCAGCGCCGGACGGGCCCGTCAGGAACTGAAAGGAGTGGGCAGGGATCAGGAAATTGAGGTCGCGCAGGATCTCCGGTCCCAGCCCGTAGCGCAATCCGACATTTTCGAACCGAACCAAGCTCAGCTCCGTTCGACGTGAGGCGGCAGCGCAAGTTTCAAACCCGAGGCCCTGGGCTCACCGGTTTCGCCGCGGCTACGAACCAAACAATAGAGTTGTGCTTCGGTTATGGTTTCCAATTCGTTAACGGTCGCCTTGTAGCATCCCGGCAGCATCATTGTGGAGATCGGCTCCATGCACATCATTTGTCCCCATTGTACAACGTCCTATGCCATTGATTTGGCTACTTTGGGCGCGGCCGGCCGGACTGTGCGCTGCTCCCGCTGCAGGGAGGTTTGGCTGGCGCGGCCGGAAGATGCGATCGCGGTTGAAGCGCCGAGCTTCGAAATGGCCGCAGCCGACGGACCGGCCGAAAACGGCGACGCCGCCGCGGAATGGGACGCGATGGCCCGTGCCGACGAAAGCCTGGAGCAGGACACCCCGGTCGTCGACAGTCCCTCGATCTCGGCCGACGGATCGTCGGACGGCGATGGCTTGCCGCTGGCTGACGAAGACAGCGGGCCCTCAATGACCCGCCAGGCCGCGAAAAGCAAGAAGGCCGCGCGGCGGCGGTCGCCGTCAAGGTTGCGGAACTTGTTGCAGCCCTCGTGGCTTCTCGCCTCAGGCAAGCCATCGGCGAGCCTTCCCGTGGCCTGCGCCGCCATGGGCGCGCTGGCGCTGGCGCTATTGCTGTGGCGCGTCGAGGTGGTGCGGCTGCTGCCGCAGACGGCTGCGTTCTATAAAATGGTCGGTCTCGACGTCAATTTGCGCGGGCTCATGTTCAAGGATCTCAAGCTATCCACCGAGAGCGTCGAAGGCGCACCGGTGCTGGTGATCGAGGGCGTGATCACGGGCGAGGTGCGCCAGCCGGTCGAATTGCCGCGGCTGCGCTTGAGCGTCCGCGATGGACAGGGAACAGAGATCTACGCCTGGAACACGGTGCTGGAACAGCCGGTGCTGAAGCCGGGGGAAAAGGCCTGGTTCAAATCGCGACTGGCGTCGCCGCCGCCCGAGGGGCGCCAGATCGATGTGCGCTTTTTCAATAAGCGCGATCTCGCCGGCGGTCGCACATGAACGGGGCGCCGCGGTTCCGCTTCCGCAACACGAGGGCACTATGCCACGCGTGCTGATCGCCGACGATGAGGATTCCATGCGCCATTTGGTGGCGCGCGCCATCGCCATGGATGGCCACGATATCGTAACCGCTGAAGACGGTGCCGAGGCGCTGGATATCCTTGCCCGCGAACAGGGTGCCTTTGATCTCTTGCTGACTGATATCCAGATGCCGGTCATGGACGGGATCGCGCTGGCGCTGGCCGCCGCCCGCGACTTTCCGGATCTGACGATCCTGTTGATGACCGGCTTTGCCGATCAGCGCGAACGCGCCCATGGCCTCAACGCCATCGTCCACGACGTCATCACCAAGCCGTTTTCGGTGGCCGATATCCGCACCGCCGTCGCCGCTGCGCTGGCCGAGCGTAAGCGATAAGGGCATGATCCCAGGATCTATCGCCGGCCGACGGCGCAGGCGTCAGTAATCCTTCAGCAGCCGCTCGAGGTAGTCGAGTTCGAGCTGCGGACGCTGCGGATCGGCGAGCCGGCGCCGCAGTTCTTCCAGAATCCGGCGCGCCCGCTGCACATCGATTTCGCCGGGGATCTTCACGGTCATGTCGTCGCTTAATTCGCGGCCGTGCAGCGGTCGTCCGAGCGGATCACTGCTATTTCCGGTGCCTTGCTGCCGGCCCATGTGATTGCCGGGACCCTGGCCCTGGCCTTCGCCCTCGCCTTGCTGCATCGCCTCCGCCAGACTTTGGGCGCCCTTGCGAAGGGCTTCCAGCGCCTGGCCTTGCGATTCCACCGCGCTATCGGCGTTACCCTCGCCGAGATTCTTGCCGGCGTCGCCCATTGCGCTGTCGGCCTGGCCGAGGCCGTCTTCATCACTCTCCTGGTCGCCCTGCTGATCGCCGGGTTGATCGCCTTCTTCGCCCTGCTCTCCCTGCTCGCCCTTCTGACCCTGCTGGCCCTTCTTGCCCTGCTGGCGCTGGTCCGGGCCCATGCCGCGCTTGGCGAGTTGCTGCTGCAATTGCCTGAGCCGGTCGCGTAGCGCCTGCTGGTCCTGCTGCAGATCGCCCATGCTCGGGTCGCCCTGCTTGCCGCGGGCCCGGTCGCGCCGCGAATCCTGTCCCTGCTTGAAGGTCTTGTCGCGCAACTGCTGCTGCTTCTTGATCATGTCGCCAAGGTCGTTCAGCGCCTGCTCCATGTCGCTGTCCTGGGACTGCCCGGGCTGCGCCATCTGCAGATTTTCCAGCATCGCCTGCATCTGATCGAGCAGTTGCCTGGCGGCGTCCTTGTCGCCGGAGCGCGACAGCCGCTCCATGCGATCGATCATGTTGTTGAGGTCCTGCTGGCGGATCATTTTGCTGTTGGGATCGAGCGGACGCGCCAACGCCTGCGGGTTGTTGCGCATCTGTTCGGCGAGCTGGCGCATGAAATTGTCCAGCGCCGCGCGCAGATTCTCCGTCAGCTTCTTGATCTCTTCGTCGCTGGCGCCGTTTTCCAACGCCTGCTTGAGCGCGTCCTGCGCGGCGCGCAGCGCCTTGTCCACGTCGGTACTATCGCCATCCTCGATGGTGACGGCGAGCGACCACAGGCTGGCCACGACCCCGCGCAGCGCATCGTCGGTATGAGCGGCCTCCAGCTGCCGCGCCACGTTATAGAGGCCTAGATAATAGCCGGTCTCCGGGGTGAACACTTCCGGCGCGATCATCAGCGCATCGAGCGCGGTATAGACCTGCGAGTTCTGGTTGGCATCGAGCGCCAGGATGCGGCGCTGCTCGACCAGCGCCCGCGCCAAAGGCTTGGTGAACAGCCGCTCCGGTAACCGCATATCGAACGGCTCGCTGCGCCCTTCGTTGCCGGCTTCATCCTTGGCCGTGAGCGTCAGCGTGACGTCGGCGCCGGCATAGGGATCCTCGCTGAGATCCTTGACCGTCTGTCCGACACCGTTGCGGGTGCGCGCATTGGGAAGCGCCAGCGGGAACTGCGGCGGATCGAACAGCGGCCGCGGCGATGTCGCCCCATCCGGCGCATCACCGGGGCGCCGCGCAAACTGCGCATGGGCTTCGGTGACGCCGTAATCGTCCTCGATCTTGTAGGACATCTGCAGCGCGCCGCGCGCCTGCCGTTCCGGATCTTTCGCCAGCGCAATGGTCGGGGCGCGGTCGGGCGTGGCGATGAACTTCCACGGCGACTGACCCGTCGGCGCGCGGACATGCGCGGTGCCATCGCCGGAGATGACAAAACGCCGTTCGTTGGTGCCCTTCGGTGCCTGCTCGGTCGCGGCCGCCTCGGTGAGGCCGCCGCTTGCCACCACATCGAGCGAGCCCCCGCTCGAGCGCACGGTCAGCGTGCTGCCGGCGGGAATGGCCAGGGGGCCCGCGGCCGGGACCGCGGTCTCCTTGTTCGCTGCCGACAGAATGATCGGCGGCTTGGCGGTATAGAGCGGCGGGGTCACCCAGGCGTCGACCCGGACATTGGCCGGCGTCAGCACGCCGTTCCAGTCGAACGCCGCCATTGTGCGCAGCGCCCGCTCGTCGCCCGCGGCGAAATAGGCCGCCACCATCATCACCACAACCAGCGCCCGCAGCGCCCAGGGATCGTGGATCGCCAGCCGCGGCGCCGGCAGGCCGGCGCGGATGCGCCTGATCTGCGCCAAGGTTCGTTCGCGCTGCGCCTGCCACAGCGCCTGCGCGATCGGATCCTGGGTGGCCAGCGTGTCGGTCAGCGCGGTCGCGGGGCGATGGCGGATGCCGGAACCGCGGTCCAGCCGGCTCAGGGCCTGGTCGCGGCCGGGCCATCGAATGCGAACCAGCGGCCACAGCGCCGCCAGTCCTGCCAGCATGAACAGGCCAAGCCCGATGGCGCGGGCCACGAACGGCAGCGCCAGCCATAGACCGGCCCAGGACACCACCAGAAACAGCCCGAGAACGGTCAGGAACCGCGCCAGATGCGGCCACAGCTGCTCCCAGGCGATGGCATATTGGGCCCGGCGCAGGGCCTGATCCAACCGCAGCCGCGAGACCGCATCGGAATCGCGCGCTGGCTCGGACGGGTCGGGGGTGGTGCCGCTCAACAAAATCTCCGGGTTGTCGAACATGACAATAACACAACGGCGACAGTTGGGCACCTGCTTTGCAAAGTTACCCCACGCCGATGGGCAGATAACACGAAGGCGTGACTGTGCCGCCGCCAGCCCTTAACGTCAGCCATGGAGCCGGGAAGACAACTCCGGGGAAGAGATAAAGGAAACGCCATGGACCAGAAAACGCACGACAAGGGACTGGAAATTCGCAAAGCGGTACTGGGCGAGGCCTACGTCGCCAATGCGCTGAAAAATGCCGACGATTTCAACAAGCCGTTCCAGGAACTGGTCACGGAATATTGCTGGGGCGCGATCTGGGGCCGCGAAGAACTGCCGCGCAAGACCCGCAGCATGCTCAACCTCGCCATGATCTCGATCCTCAACCGGCCGCACGAATTGCGGGCCCATATCAAGGGCGCGCTGGTCAACGGCGTCACCAGGGACGAGATCCGCGAGATCTTCATGCAGGTGGCGATCTATGCCGGCATCCCCGCGGGCGTCGACAGTTTTCGCATCGCCCGCGAGGTATTCGCCGAACTCGACAAGGGCTGAAGTCATGGACATCGGGTTTATCGGCCTCGGCAAGATGGGTTTTCCCATGGCCCGCCGGCTGATCGAGGCCAAGCATCAGCTCGTGGTTTGCGACCAGCGGCAGGAGGCGGTCGACAGGCTGGTGAGGCTGGGCGCAGAGGCGGCGGCGTCGCCGAAGGATGTCGCCGACCGTGCCGAGAATGTGCTGGCGAGCCTGCCCTCGCTGCAGGCTTCGCTCGAGGTGGCGACCGGCGCCGGCGGCGTCATCGAAGGCCGCCGGGTCAAACGCTTCGTCGATCTCTCCACCGTCGGATCGCACATGGCGGTGCGGATTCATGACCTGCTGGCCAAGCACAACATCGTGCAGCTCGACAGTCCCGTCAGCGGCGGCGTCGGCGGCGCCGAAAAGGGCACACTGGCGGTGATGGTGTCGGGTCCAAGGGATGATTTCGAACTGATAAAACCCGCGCTCGACATCATTGGCCGGGTGTTCTTCATCGGCGATAGACCAGGCTCGGCGCAGACCATGAAGCTTGCCAACAACCTGTTGTCGGCAACCGCAATGGTTGCGACTTCCGAGGCCGTGGTGATGGGCGTCAAGTCCGGGCTCGATCCCACCGTGATGATCGACGTCATCAATGCCGGATCGGGCATGAACACCGCGAGCCGCGACAAGTTTCCTCGCGCCATCCTGCCGCGCAGCTTCGACTTCGGTTTTGCGACCGGATTGATGGTCAAGGATGTCCGGCTATGCCTCGAGGAAATGAGATCGCTCGGGCTCTCGATGGAGGTGGCCGAAGCCGTCGGGCGGCTATGGGAAGCGGTGTTCCGCGACATCGGCCCGGAGTTCGGATTTTACCTCGGCGATCAAGCCGATCGAGCTGGCGGCAGGCGTGGTGGTCGGCGGCGGCAAAGGCTGAACTGGGCGCAAGCCCATGGCGGCGCGAGACCGGCGAAGCAGCATGTGTTTCTACTCAAATCTGATTCCGCATCAGGCGCCGTTCCCGAGCCGAATTCCGGCGTACCATATTGCGCTGTCTGCAGAAATCTTACACAATTCACAGTGGAAGAGACTCTTCACAGCGGAAGAAACTCTATTTTCGAGGAAATAGGTGGAGTGGTACTTTAGGGACATTTCGGAAGATCCCAGCGAGAAAGAGCTGACGCAGCAGGATCAATTCAATAATGACGAGGTGGTGCTGGCGGAGGCCCTCGTTCGCGAGACCATCCAGAATTCAACCGACGCCGGGATCTCCGACAAGATTCCCGTGCGGGTTCGCTTCGCGCTGAGCCAGCCCACCTCGCCAGAAAGCCGTAATTTCTTTTCATCCCTGCTCGACGGCCTCACGCCGCATCTACAAGCCTGCGGCATCGCCGTGCCCACCGGCCCGCAGAAATTCCTGGTGATCGAGGATTTCGAAACCACGGGATTGGAGGGCGCGATCGACCGCAAGGACAACGGTCAGTTCTGCGGCTTCTGGCGGCGGTTCGGAAGATCCAACAAAAAGGGCGCGATGGGCGGGCGATGGGGTCTTGGCAAGCTGGTGTTTTCCTCCTCCTCGTCAATCAAGACGCTGATCGGTCTCAGCCGGCGCGAAGGCGTGGATCCGCTCTGCCTGATGGGGCAGGCGATCCTGCGCAATCATGGCATCGGCGGCGTTGAAAGCGATTCGGTCGGGTTCTGGTGCGCGCCTGGCTCCAGGAAAGGCCTGCCTTCGACGGATGCAAACTTGTGCCGGGAATTTGCAAAAGCCACAGGGCTGCGCCGCACGGACCAAACCGGACTTTCGCTGGTCATTCCCTACCTGCTGCCGGAGATCGAGCCACAACATCTGATGTTGGCGACGCTGAAGAACTATTACTTTCCAATCCTCACTGGCCGGCTGATCGTCGATGTCAATGACACCAGGATCAGCGCCGAGACGTTCGACCAGGTATCTGCCGAGTTGGGCGGCGAGGCGATCGCTGCTTCGGTCCTTAGTTTCGTCAGGCAGCTCCAGTCGCTGCGCGCGACGCGCGCGGTCCCATTGCCGGACAACTGGCAAAGCACGGCCATTACTGGCGAACTCCTGGGAGAAGAGCTCGCCACCACACTACGCAACCAGTTCAAGGCGGGTGAGATGCTTTACGTCAGAGCGCCGCTGTCGGTAAGCCTGAAGACAGGGCAAGCTCGTTCCCGCAGCACCCATGTCGATCTGTTCATGCGGCCTACTGTTGCCGGCGAACGCTCGCAGACCCTGGTGGTTCGGGGTTCGATCACGGTCCCGACCGAGGGCAAGAAGGCGCATTTGCCGGACTGTCATGCGGCGCTCGTGGCCGACGATCCCGTTATCAGCCAGGTGCTCGGCGATGCCGAGAATCCCGCCCACACCCAATGGAACGAACGCGCGGAAAAACTGCGGGCCAACTGGGCCGGGGCACACACTGTGTTGCGCAGGATCCGAGCCGTGCTGCACGAAATCCATGCCGTGGTCGCAGATCGAATCGAGCGGGACGATCCGCTGGCCCTGGTCGACTTCTTTTCGATTCCCATAGAAAGGCCAAAGGACAGAGGCCAGAGAGGCACGACCGGCCGGACAAAGGATCTGCCCCCGCCCCGCCAAAAACCCTTCCGTATCCAGCGGCGAGTTGGCGGATTTACGCTATTGCCCAATCCAAAAGCGCCTCCGGAGAACTTCCCTCTCAAAATCCACCTGCGATGTGCCTACGACGTGCTGAACGGCAACCCATTTCGCCGGTTCAGCGATGACGATTTCAACTTTTTCAAGGAAGGCCTTCGAATCGAGAAGCACAATGCGGATTGCTGGCCAACCGATCCAAACCAGGTCGACATTGAAGCACGATCTTCGGATTTCAGGATCGAAGTGACAGGCTTCGACGTCAACCGGGACCTTGTCGTCGAGGCGCAGGGCTGACCATGGTCTCGGTTCAGCGTCGTCTGAATTCAACGGGGCGTAAGCGGATTTCGAGGGATCGCGTCGTCATCGAACTGACGCCGCCCTTGGACACGTTCAGCTTTCCCTCGGCAACGGCCGAAATCAATCTCACCGGGCTCGATCTTGACCCCTCTGCACGCGTGGCCCTGGAGGCCTATTTCCGCAGTTCGTCGATGCGCTTTCCTTGCGGAACGGTCGGCTCGGTCGCAATCCCCAGTCGTCTGATACTCACCGACGTCGATCGTGGCGGCGCCATTCAGTTTCGTCTTCTCGTCATCGCCTCGGATGGGTCCGGGCGCATCCTGGCCTCCGCGGAGGGGCTCAAACCCCTGCAGAAGTCGGAGACGCCCGACCGACAGCCATTGCTGCCGCTGCGTGAGACCGATCTCGGCGAGGAGCTTTGGCGCGTGGACCTCGATGAGCGTAATGGTCCCTGGCTCGTGATCAATAGCCGAGTGCCGGGGCTGGCGGGAAAGCTGCGTTCCGACCTCTTGATCCAGGGACTGATCCTCCCTCACGCGCTGCGCGAAGTGCTGCGCCACATGCCGTCCGAAGGCGAGGACGAGGAGGATCACGACTGGGGTGACGACTGGCGGAAGTTTCTGGGGCAACTGGATGTCGCGGCCGAACCCGAGGATCCGGCGGACGAGGAATCCGTCTATCAGTGGGTGGAAGACGCCGTGGATCAATTCAGCCGCCTGAAGCGCTTCGCAGAACTCGTCCGAGGCGCAGGTTCGCCGGAGGCGGATCATGCCTGATTTCCTCTCCAAATTCACGGCCGCCGGGCTCGATGAATTCCTAAAATGGATTCGCGCGGGCGCCCATGACGCTGTTCCGCAGGAATTGCTCGAGGACGTGAGCTTCGCCGAACGTATGCCCGGCGACAGGGTCGTGCCCGCCATCCCGTTTGCCGACCGCTATGCGTTCGGCGTCGCACTGGTAAAATTGCTCGACGACTGGGATCAGCAGACGGTTTCGTTCGATCGCGGATTGTGGAGCTGGCTGGCAGCCTTCTATTTCGAACAGCTCTGCCCGCGCGACAAAGATGGCAAGCGGTCGCTGCGCAAGGAGTACGTCTACGTCCTCAGTAAATCGCGAACTTATTACCGCCATCTGGTGCGTACGCCGTGGTTCCTGCTGAAGGCGCATGGCGAGCGTTGCCGCTTTCTGCTGGTGGCCCGCCGCGACGATCCGGCGCCCTTGAGCCGGCAAAGCTATTTGCTCGACCAACTGGCATCCCGCCAGTTCGTGATCTCAAGTCCGAGCCTGATCGGTGTCGCCGCACGGCTCTATTCCGATCCGCGCACGGGCCAGCCGACGCGAGGCGCCGGCGGCAAAGGCAGCGGTTCACCAGGCCGGCTCGCCCTGATCGCCAATCAGCTCTCGCTCACCTACGACATCCACGACATGCCGGTCGACCGGCTGATGAAAATCCTGCCGGACGAATTCGGCGCAAGGTGGCGTTGAGGTTTGAGGCAGTGCCCTTCGTGGGCGGTTGAGGTCGTTCGCCACGGTGTCAGGTCGGCTTTTTACTCAGTCGTGGCACCCGCTTTCGCGGGCGATGCCAGCGCCCCTCACAGCCACGGAGCCAGCCTATCCATCGCGATCAGTTCTTCGACCTCCACCCGCGGCCGCACCACGGCATATTGATCGCCGCTCACCAGCACTTCCGGCACCAGCGCACGCGTGTTGTAGGTAGAGGACTGCACCGCGCCGTAAGCGCCGGCGGTCATGATCGCCAGCAGGTCGCCGGCTTTGGGCTCGGGCATCGTGCGCCCGAGCGCGAGGTAGTCGCCGCTTTCGCAGACCGGGCCGACGACGTCAGCGACGATGGTGGGCGCGCCGGCCGCGGCCTCGCGGACCGGGAGAATGTCATGGTGGGCTTCGTACAGCGTCGGGCGGATCAGGTCGTTCATCGCGGCGTCGATGATCACGAAGTTCTTGGCGTCGCCGTGCTTCACATAGATCACGCGTGACACCAGAATGCCGGCGTTGCCAACGATCAGACGGCCGGGCTCGAACATCAGTGTGCAGCCGAGGTTGTGCGTTACCCGCTTGACCATGGCGGCGTAGGCGGAAGGCTCCGGCGGGGCTTCGCGATCCCTGTAATAGGGGATGCCGAGGCCGCCGCCGAAATCGATATGGGAGATGGTGTGGCCGTCGGCGCGGAGTGCCTGGACGAATTCGGCCAGCATCCGGAAGGCGGTTTCCATCCGGGCGAGATCGGTGATCTGGCTGCCGATATGCATATCGACGCCGGTGACCTCGATACCCGGAAGTTCCGCGGCCCGGGCGTAGACGGCCCGGGCGCGGAGAAGCGGAATGCCGAACTTGTT
This sequence comes from uncultured Alphaproteobacteria bacterium, assembly GCA_963736075.1. Lineage (GTDB taxonomy): Bacteria > Pseudomonadota > Alphaproteobacteria > Rhizobiales > Xanthobacteraceae > Bradyrhizobium. The sequence goes on from CAVTNW010000008.1 coordinate 28,269, forward strand.
CTCGGAGCGGCCAGTCGAGATCTTGGCATGGGTGCCGGAATCGACATCGGGATTGACGCGGACCGAGATCCGCGCGGTCTTGGCCCGTTCGCCGGCGAGCTGCGACAATAGTTCGAGCTCGGGCTCGGATTCGACGTTGATGCAGAGGATATCGGCATCCAAAGCGGCGCGCAGCTCGCTCGCGCTCTTGCCGATGCCGGAAAACAGGATCTTGTCAGGCGGAATGCCCGCGGCCAGCGCGCGCTTCAATTCGCCGCCTGAGACCACGTCGGCGCCGGCGCCGAGTTTTGCCAGCGTGCGCAATACCGACTGATTGGAGTTGGCCTTCATGGCGTAGCACACCACCGCCGCTTCGCCGGCGAAGGCCTCGGTGAACACGCGAAAATGACGCTCCAGCGTCGCGGTCGAATAGCAATAAAAGGGGGTGCCGACCTGTTCCGCCAGTGCCACGAGATCGACCGCCTCGGCGTGCAGCACGCCGCGGCAATAGTCGAAGTGGTTCATGGCTTGCCCGGTCCGGAGTCCAAAAGCGGGTCGAGAATGAAGGGTCTCTTCGCGCCCCTGGAGGCGGTCGGCGGCGCATCCGTTCCGTAATAGGGATTGAAGACGCTGGGCTGATTCGCCGCCTCGGTCTGGCTGTCGACCGGCGCGGGCGCCGAGGACGCCACCGCGGGCCTGGCGCCCGGGGTCGGCTGCGCCGCCGCGTTCGGCGGCAGATCGAGGCCGCCCTTGCGTCCGCAGCCGCCGAGCGCAAGCCCGGCCGCGCACACCACCAGGATGGCCCATCCCGACGCGGTCGGGCAGTACTTGCTGATCACGACGATATCCCCACTACGGCCGGCACCATACAAAGATTGCCCCAGCATGGCGATAGCCGGACCATGATGATTTTGCAGCTCAATTCAAGGCCTGCGCCCCATTTTCGCTGTTTTTGCCAGCCGCCGCAGCCAGCTTTTGGCCTGCGCCTGCACGTTCTTCGGGGCAGTGCCGCCAAAGCTGGTGCGGCTTTTCACCGAAGCCTGCACCGACAGCACGCCGAGAGCCTCCGCCGTGATCCTGGGCTCGATCGCCTGCATCTCCTTGAGCGGCAGCAGGTCGAGCGCGACGCCCGCCTCCGAAGCCCTGGCGACAATGCGCCCGGTGACGTGATGGGCGTCGCGGAACGGCATTTTCAGCGTCCGCACCAGCCAGTCGGCGAGATCGGTGGCGGTGGCATAGCCCTCGCCGGCCGCGGCCTTCATCCGCGCCTCGTCCGGCACCAGGTCGTTCACCATGCCGGTCATGGCCCGGATGCCGAGCGAGAGCGCGGCGAAGGCCTCCATTGCACCCTGCTTGTCCTCCTGCATGTCCTTCTGATAGGCGAGCGGCAGGCCCTTCATGACGATCAGGAGCCCGGTCAGCGCACCGATGACGCGGCCGGTCTTGGCGCGCACCAACTCGGCGGCATCGGGGTTGCGCTTTTGCGGCATGATCGAGGAGCCGGTGGTGAACTTGTCGGACAACCGCACCAGCCCGACTAGAGGCGAGGTCCAGATCACCAGTTCCTCGGCCAGGCGCGACAGGTGCATCGCCGCGATCGACGCCGCCGCCAAGGTTTCCAGCACGAAGTCGCGATCGGAGACGGCATCGAGCGAATTGGCCATCGGGCGGTCGAAGCCGAGCGCTTTCGCCGTGGCGTCGCGATCGATCGGGAACGAGGTACCGGCGAGCGCGGCCGCGCCGAGCGGTGATTCATTGAGGCGCCGGCGGGCATCGGCAAAACGGCCGCGGTCGCGCGCCGCCATCTCCACATAGGCGAGCAGATGGTGGCCGAAGGTCACGGGTTGGGCGGTCTGCAGATGGGTAAAACCCGGCATCACTGTAGCGGCATGCTGCAGCGCCCGCTCCACCAATGCCTGCTGGAAGGCGGCCAAGGCGGCATCGATGGCATCGATGCTGTCGCGGACATAGAGCCGGAAATCGGTCGCGACCTGGTCGTTACGGGAGCGCGCGGTATGCAGCCGGCCGGCGGCCGGCCCGATCAGTTCGGAAAGCCTACTCTCGACATTCATGTGAATGTCCTCGAGCGCGCGCTTGAAGCTGAAGGAGCCCGCGCCGATCTCTGACAAAATCGTGTCTAGACCCTCGGCGATATTTTTCGCATCGTTTTTGCCGATGATGCCTTGCGCGGCCAGCATCGCGGCGTGAGCCTTGGAAGCTCTGATGTCCTGGGAATAGAGATGACGATCGACGTCGATCGAGACGTTGATTTCCTCCATGATGGCATCGGGGCGTTCGCTGAACCGGCCGCCCCACATCTTGTTGCTCATGACGCTCATGATCCGCATTGATAGGCGCCAGCCAATGGCGTGGTCGCTTCTCCGGTCAAAAAAGCCGGTTGATTTGACCCTGCATAGCCGTATCTGATACAGGATGACAAACCCTATGCCCGACCCGCCCTCGCCCCGCCCTGCCGCCGCGCGGCGGATTCCGCTCGCCATCGGCGCCGTGTTGATCGGGGCGGCGATCGGCTATGCCGCGGTCTACGCCATTGGCGGAATGAGGCGCGGCGTATCGGGCGATCCCGCCTGCCGAGGGGCTGTGGAGCTCGCTCACAAGCTCGCGCCGCTCGCACAGGGCGAGGTGGCGGCGCTAACGATGGCGAGCGCCCCGCTGCGACTGCCGGACCTCGCGTTCGCGGATGCCGACGGCAAGCCCAAAAAGCTCTCCGACTGGCGTGGCCGCACCGTATTGGTAAACCTGTGGGCGACATGGTGCGTCCCCTGCCGCAAGGAAATGCCGGCGCTCGACCGGCTGCAAGGCCGGCTCGGCGGGGCCGATTTCGAGGTGGTGGCCGTCAATATCGACACCCGCGATCCGGAAAAGCCGCGGGATTTCCTCAAAGCCGCCGATCTGACCCGGCTTGGCTATTTCAGCGACCCCAAGGCGAAGGTATTCCAGGACCTCAAGGAAGTCGGCCGGGCGCTGGGAATGCCGACCTCGGTGCTGGTCGACGGAAAGGGCTGCGAAATCGCCACCATCGCCGGGCCCGCCGACTGGTCCAGCGACGACGCGGTGAAGCTGATCACGGCGGCGATGAAGCCGGCCACCGCCGGATTTTAGGCCGAGACGTTGAGATTGCCGCCAATGCCGGCGCCGACATTGGCCAGCGAGGAGAAGCTTTGCTGGGCGGCGCCCAACAGAGTCTGGACCGCGGATTTCTCGGCGGCGTCATTCGACTTCATCATCAGGGCGGCGGCCTGCATCTGCACGCTGCCCGCTTGGGCGGCCAGAATGCCCATGACCATGCTCATCATATC
>CAVTNW010000009.1:0-8926 GCA_963736075.1 uncultured Alphaproteobacteria bacterium
CGCTGCTCGACGGGCGCCGTGAATGTTGATATCACGCGATGGCCGGCTTGCCGTTGGCGCGCAGGGTGGGGCGGCAACCGGTGTTTCCAGCAAATGGCTGAATAGAAGGGCTTCGTATGTCTGAGGTTACGGCACCTGTGGCTTCTCATGAAAGCGGCGCTCCGGCGGCTCGGTCAGATCGCCGGAAGTACTGGACCCCCGCGGAAGCCGCGGCGATCTACGCGATGCCGTTCAACGACCTGCTGTTCCGGGCGCAGACCGTGCATCGCCTGAGCTTTGATCCGAACCGGGTTCAGCTCAGCCGGCTCTTGAACATCAAGACCGGCGGCTGTCCGGAGGATTGCGGCTACTGCAGTCAATCCATCCACCATCAGACCGGCCTCGTCGCCTCCCGGTTGATGGACGTCGAGCAGGTGGTCGCGGAAGCCCGCAAGGCCCGTGACGGCGGCGCGACGCGCTATTGCATGGGCGCGGCGTGGCGCAATCCGAAGCCGCGGGACATGGCCGCCATCGTCGCCATGGTGGAGGGCGTCAAGGCGCTCGGGATGGAAACCTGCATGACGCTCGGCATGCTCGACCGCGTCCAGTCCGAACAGCTGAGCCAGGCCGGCCTCGATTATTATAACCACAACATCGATACGTCGGAGCGCTACTACCAGGAAATCATCACGACGCGCAGCTTTGCCGACCGGCTGGAAACGCTCGACCACGTTCGCGCCGCCGGCATGAAGGTCTGCTGCGGCGGCATCGTCGGCATGGGCGAACAGGCCAGCGACCGCATCGAGATGTTGACCACGCTGGCCAACCTGCCTGAGCCTCCCGAGAGCGTGCCGATCAACAGCCTGATCCCGATCCCCGGGACCCCGCTTGCCGATGCCACCCCGATCGAGCCGTTTGATTTCGTACGCACCATCGCGCTGGCCCGCATCATGATGCCGAAATCCTACGTGCGGCTGTCGGCGGGACGAAAGGCCATGAGCGATGAAACGCAGGCGCTGTGTTTCCTCGCCGGCGCCAATTCGATCTTCGTCGGCGATACCTTGTTGACGGCGGATAATCCGGACAGCGACGCCGACCGGGAGCTGTTTCGCCGGCTCGGTCTGCAGCCGCTGGCGCTGCAGCCGGCAGGATGAAGCCTTATGGTTCAAGACGCCGCGCCACAGGCACACTGTCATCGCCCGGCTTGACCCTATCGATGCACACTTCTAGAAAAAAAACTCTTTCTATATTGGGGGAACGCCCTGCTTGAGTCGCCAGAATTGATACAAGCGACTCTGAGACACATGTCAAGCGGCGGCTCGAATCAAAAGTGTGATCGATAGGGCTTGACCGGGCGATCCAGTAAACGCCGAAGCTCGTGATGAGACGCTGACGCCGGTGGTTACTGGGTCGCCCGGTCAAGCCGGGCGATGACAATTGTCGGGTGGACCGCTGCCGCTACCCGCCGCTGCCGCCCTTGGGAGGATCGGCGCGCTTGCTGTCCTCGGCTGGAACAATGACGACCGGCGCCTGCGGAGCCGAAACCTCGTCGACGAAATCTTCCACCGACTTGGCGGCGTCCGTGATGCCGTCTTCGATTTTCTTGATCACCGAGTCCTTGTCGTCCATCCAGCACTCCAGCCGAGTTGTCGCGATTGCACCGCTCCAACCTGCGATGCGACATCTCAGGTGTCAATGCTGTCCAGCCGCCAAGCGTCGGCAATCCCCGCTCATCGTGCCTGCTTGAGCTCAATTCGACCGTATTGGCGGCCGGGAACAAACCAGATCGCGCCGCATTGTCGTTCAAATCAGACACATTTCAAATGGGATCCATGGAGGCACTGCAATGCACGGCGATAGTCCAGTCAGCTGGTTGATGTTTTTCACGCTGGTCGCCGGCGTGTTCGTCATCGCCGGCGCATTCATCTCGTTCCTGCGTCATCGAAGCCATCGCGAGATCGCGGCCAATGCGCTGGGGCCCGAGGGAGCCGACACCCCCAGGGCGGCGGCCGCTGGTGCTGGCGTCGAAATGGGGATGCTGTTCATCGCCGCCCTCGGCGTGATGGGTCTGCTGGCGGCCGGTTACCACAGCAAGCCCAAGATCGAGACCGCGCAGGCACCGACCCCGGTCGGCGTCACCACCACCGGGCAGGCATCGACGCCGCCCGCCAACACCAAGCCGCCCGCCACCACCACCGGCATGACGCAGCAGCCGGGCACGCCGGACCAGCCCAAGAACTATCAGCCGGCCAATCCCGGGCCGGACCCGCGCGCGGCGACGACCTCATCCGATACCGGCTCCGGCCCGGCCAGCGGCTCAACCGGCCGTCCCGTGAATAAGTCGAGTGCCGTAGCCAAGCCGCGCGTGAGGTAAGTGCAGAACATGGATCGCCCGCCAGCGGCAGTAGGCTCCCTCGCCCCGCGCTTCGCGGGGAGAGGGTTGGGGTGAGGGGCTCTTTCCGCGAGTCGAACTCGCGGAGAGAGCCCCTCACCCGGATTGCACCGGACGATGCTTCGCATCGCCGAGTGCAATCCGACCTCTCCCCGCAAGGGGGGCGAGGTGACATCTCCCGCGTGAGGTGTCATTGTCGTGATCGGCGTGCGCCATCAGGCGTGCGAATGGTCGCTTGCGGCCTTCTGGGCCTCCATCTGCGCGATCTTCTGGGCGATCTTGTTGCGCTGGGTCGTCAGCAGGCTGGTGATCCCAGGCGAACTGCCGGAATACTTCAGCGCGTCGTCGTACTTCGACACATTGCGCTTTTCGCCGTCGATCAGGCCCGGCAGCACGCTCTGGTCTAAACCGTTGAACAGCGAGCGCACGTCCATGATGGTCTTGTGGACCACGGTCATGAAGCTTCCCTGGTCGTCGGCCTTCACCCCGGCCGCGGTCAGTTCGCGCGCCAGCGCCTCGGCGTGGCCCTCGTGCAGCGCAATCATGTCGGAAAACAGCGGCGTCATGCCGCGGCCTTCGGCGTCCTTCAGCGCCTCCTGGTAGCCGTTGCGCGCGTCGATGGCGGCGGTATGAAGCGATTTCAGATGATCGATCAGCGGCTGGTCCACATCTTCCTCCTCTCGGGTGACGGTTTCCGCGCCGCAACCGGATGCATGACATCCGGTCGGCGTCGGCCGCAGTCAACGGGGAGAAACTCGGCTGGTTCCGGAAGATCAGCCTCAGGGCTCGCGCGGCGATCGCTCGCCGGCCAGCGGCTCGAGGCCGTAGGGTTTGACCAGCGCCCAGACATGGGCGGGCACCATGTTTTTCATGCGCTGCGGAAACTGCCGGCGCAGGTGCAGCACGGTTTCGACCGCCTTCATCTCGACCCGGGCGCGGGCGAATTCGACGCCGCGCGGGCCGACCCTCGGCATCAGCCAGCCGACGATCGGCCGCAGCCAGTCCGGCATGGTGCGCAGCGGCAGGCCGCCGGCGGCGAGCTCGACGTTCCTGAGAAAGCCTTTCACCGGACCGGCGCGCTTGCCGGCACTGCCGGGCTCGCTGATCCGAACCTCGTCGCCGAGCAGGCCGAGCAGCTCCTCGCCGCGATCGTTGCGCACCAACAGCCACTGCTCGCCCTGGCCGCCCATATAGCCGACGGTGATATCGGCGAGCACGTTGGTGTAATCGACGCAGGTCCGGCAGGTCATCGGAAAGAAGTCCGGCGGCAGTTTCGAAATCGGCAGTTGCAGAAAGGGAATTTCCCGCACCCGGCCGTCGCGAAAGCGCAGCTCGACGTGATAGTCGGCGCGAAATTCCAGATAGGTGATGTCGTCGGGATCATCCGCCAGCAGATCGAGAAAGCGGTGGAAATTCGCCGTCGTGGTATTGTCCGAGCAGGGCGTGCCGACCACGTAAATGCGCTCGAACCCGAGCGTCGCCTCCAGCGCCCGCAGCGCGTAGATCTGGCAGGGGATGCCGATCACGGCGAGACGCCTGAAGCCGCGCGCCCGCGCCGGCTCGAGCAGCGCCAGCAGCGGCGCGTACCCCATCCGCATGCCCCGGCATTGCGCCATGCCCTCCGGCGAAGTCACCAGCACCGGCACCGGCTTCCATTGGTCGTGGGGGTCGGGGGCCATCGCCAGCACCGCATCGACCGCGCCGGTCTCCAACAGCCGTTCGCCGATCCGGGTCGCGATCCCCGTCCACTGCGCGCCGTCGCGCGGCTGCCGCATCGCCGCGCGCAGCATGCGCCGGAAGGGACCAAAGAACATCTCGTCGGGCCGCCCGGCGTCGCGGGCGCGGCCGTGCACGCGCGCTTCAAGCGCGGGATAATCCGGCTTGATGAACTGGCAGGCCTGGCCGCATCGCTTGGGATCGCTGGAGCGCGAGATCCCGCAGTCAGTACAGAGATCGCGCGGCACGGCCTCCGCGAGCGCGGGCGACCACAGCGGCGCAACACCCCCGCTGCGATCTACCATCCGCGGCTTCCCGGACCGCCCTTGAACGGCCCGACAACGCGCGAGGTAATCCAGCCGCCATAGAAATCGCCCGGCTGCGCCTGCACGCGCTCGTCACCGACAAAGCATTCATCAACCCGCGAGGCGTAGAAGGCGAGATATCCGGCGATCGCCGCGAAGGCCGCCGATGGCTTCGGATAGCTCCAGGCGGCATTGACCGAACGGCGGCCGCCGACGTCGAGCGACCAATATCTCGCCTGTCCCTTGAATTCGCACCACGAGCTTCCGGTGGCCGCGACAAGATGCGCCTGCGCGATATCGCCAGGCGGAATGTAATAGACCGGCGGGTGGCTGGTTTCGAGCACGCGGTAGCCGGCCACGCTGTCGGCAATGACCGTGTTGCTGAAGATCACGCGCAGCCGTTCGGCGACCGGCTCCAGGCGCGGCGGGCGCGGATAGTCCCACACCGACTCCTGTCCGGGGCCGGGTTGGATGGCGGGCGGATGCAGCATGGTCGGTCTTTCCGTTGAAACGCCGGTTAGTCCAGAGCAGATCAATAAAGCGCCAGCCGCGCAATGGCCAGATCGGCCTCGAATTCGCGCCCGATCGCGACCAGCCCGATGCGCCGCAGCCGCGCCACATCGAGCGGCACATCGATGCGATGGGCGGTGAAATCCGCAAACGGCAGCCGCAGGCTCTGCCACGCTCCGGTCGCGACAAAAGCCTGCCGGTAGGATTGCTGCGGCCGCCACATCGCGGTGGTGCGCAGATGGGCGCCGTAGACTTCGCCGTTGCCCCAGACATCGATGGCCACGCCGCTGTAGGCGCGGGCATCGAGGGTGCCGCCGCCGGCATCGAGGTCGAGCGCGATCTGGACAAAGCCGCCATTGTTATCGGTGCTGACGTGGCCGCGCAGCCGCACCGCATCTCGGCCCAGGATATTATCCTCGCTCACCTCGGCCCGCGACACCCCGCCCATCACCGCGTCGGTGACCCCCCGCCATCGCAGGCTTCCCGCGCCCGGCCAGAGTTCCCGCATCGCGGTCACCGCACCACCATCGGAAAGGTCACGGAGATCCCCCAGGCAAACACCGCGGCGTTGGCGAAGGCGCCGGGCAGCGGATGGTGGGTCGCCCGGTAGCTCCAGCGGCTGATCAGCCCGAAGGCCAGGAACAAGAGCAGGATGGCCGGCACGATGATGGCGAGGAAGAACAGCTTCATCGGATTGAGCAGAACCGCGATCGCCAGCGAGATCAGGAAGCCTAATTTGGTCAGCGCATAGGCCCCGCGCCGGGCCTGCGCGCCCCGCGTCAGCCACTCGTCGGCGAGGAAAAACGGCAGCGTGCCGCAGCCGATCTCCGCGATCAGCGGCATCCGCGCCGGGATCGGCAGGAAGGAAAATACGTAGCTGTCGAGCGGCCAGCCGAAGGCGATGATATTATAGACGGCAACCGCGAGCGCGCTGATGCCAAGGTTGCGCCAGGACGCCGCCGACAGCCGCGGCCAGCGCGGCAGGCTCTCGCTTACCAGAGGCAGCAGCGTCGCCGTCAGCACGCCATAGACCAGGAAATGCAGCAGCAGGTAGTCACCGAGCAGGATCGGCAGAAAGTCGGTCGGCATCTTCCACAGCAGGAGCGGCGTCAGCAGCGCCGGCACCCCCGCGGCGATCAAGAGCGGCTTCCAGGCAAGGCCCGCGCCGGCGAGCCCGTCGCACACCACCGGCAGCAGCGACGACAGCGGCCACGCCAGCGCGATGATGCCGCCGAACAACAGCGCCAGCCACCGGCCGCGGCTGTCGACAAAGCCTTCTTCATGGCGTCCGAACGCCTCGTTGAACCACTCCAGCGCCGCCACCAGGCTGTCGTGGCTATAGATCACCCCGATATGTTCGACGCCGCGCGCCAGCACCAGCCGCCGCGCGGTACCGTCGGCGAAGCGGCCATAGGTCTGGTTCGGCACCGCCTGATCGCCGCCGGCGAGCGTGATGATGCGCTGGCCCTCATCGCGCAGCATCGAAGGCTCCAGCGCGCCGACAATCACCAGCAGGTTGCGCGGGCTGTTCGCGGTCACCACCGGCGAGAACACCGACACCGCGACGGTGGCCGCCACCTCCGGATTGGCCTGCGCGAACCGCACCACGATGTCGGAGGCCATGGAATGGCCGAGCACGGCAATGCGGCCGTCGCTTCCCGGCAGGGACCGCGCAAAGCTTGCGACCTCGCCGAGTTCGGCGAGCAGTTGCGAGGTGATGCTCAGGCCCTCGGTGATGTCGCCATGCATCGGCACGGGATTGCGGCCATGGCCAAGAAAATCGAAGGTAACCGCCACATAGCCGTTGCGCGCCAGCGTCTCGGCGAACGGCTGCATCAGCTGCTGCGAGCCGGCAAAGCCGTGCGCGATCACGATCACGGGGGCTGGCGAATGGGTCGCGGGTTCGAAAATCGTCACCGGCGTGGGCCCGACCGTGGTGCGCACGACGCGCAGCCCATCACCGGCCGCGTGCAGCTCGAACACCCCGATCAGTATCGCAACGATCGCCGCCACAGCCACGAGCCATCGCCAGCGCATCAGGCCCCGCTCGCGAGATCAGCTTTTCCGAAGTCTTGATCATATCGCCAGCCCCCCCGGTCCTCATCCTGAGGGGCATCGCGCAAGCGCCGGTCCTCATCCTGAGGAGCATCGCGCAAGCGCGATGCTCCTCGAAGGATGGCCGCAACGGCAGTGCAAGCCGCCATCCTTCGAGACGCGAGCCTTCGCCCTCCGGGCGCAGGCTCGCTCCTCAGGATGAGGGCGGAGCGAGCCTCGATACGATAAGCTTCACGGAATCGCTTAACGAGGCAGTGACGACGAATATGACGCAAGGTCCACACCGGTAGCGAGGGCGATAGCACGTCGCGGGTACCACGTCCCGCCACCTTGTCAAGCCGCCGCCCTGCAGGGGAGATCGCGAGCCTCGCGCGGCCGCAGCGGGTCAAGCAGGGCGCCCACAAGGGGCGCCCCTACGCCATGTCGATTGCGTAGGGGCGACCCTTGTGGTCGCCCTCTTCACGTCTAGGCCGCGTCGGCAGATCAAGATCAAGACGGACGTCCTCGGCGTCATTCCGGGGCGCGCCCTTGCGCGAGCCCGGAATCCATAACCCCCAATCGTGGTTATAGATTCCGGGCTCCCTCGCTGGCGCTCGGGCCCCGGAATGACGGCAACAATGGAAGTCATCGTTCAACGTGACCTGGACACGCTCAAAGCCTGTACGGCACGCGGACGCCGGGGTCGTTGTTCGGAAAAGCCTTGCCGTCGCGCGTGACGAGAAGCATCGCGTGCGCCTGGGCCGTTGCCCAGATCACCGCATCGGGCGGCTTGATTCGATGTCCGCGACGCAGACCGACGGCGCGCTCCGCGATCGCCTGGTCGACGCCGATCACATCAAAGCTCTTCAGGGCCACACCCACAGCCGTCATCACCCGGCACAGCCGTCCCAAGGACGGCGTCGCTTCCGCTCGCCTATGACCGGGCGACCCAGTATTCCAGAGGCGCCAGCGATCAAATCGAGAGGCCGCGGCGTACTGGGATCCCCGCCTGCGCGAGTCTCGAAGGATGGGCCGCGGGCCTCATGGTTCGAGACGGCGCTGAAGAAGCGCCTCCTCACCATGAGGGTTTAAGATCTCATCCCGAGAGGGTGTGAAGCAATCTCCGACCTCATCCTGAGGAGCATCGCGCAAGCGATGCGTCTCGAAGGATGGCCGCAAATGACGGCCGTGCAATCTGCCATCCTTCGAGACGCAAGCCTGCGGGCGTAGGCTTGCGCCCGGGGGATGAGGACCGCGAGCACGATACGGCGGAACTCATGCCGTTGTTGTGAGAGGCTTCGCGCGTTCGATCCGTTTGCGTTCGCGCGGGTGTTTGCATCGCACTCCAGAGATCGCTTCGCCGCTGCACATTGAGCCAGAAATCCGGACTGTTGCCGAACACGCGCGCGAGAATGAGAGCTGTCGGCGCGGTCACCTTGCGACGATCGTTGCACAGCTCGTTGACGTGTTTGCGCTGCACCCCCATGGCCTTGGCCAGCGCGCCTTGCGTCAGGCCGATCGGCTTCATGAATTCCTCCACCAGGATTTCGCCCGGCGTTGCCGGTTTGCGTTTGGTCATTAGCATGGCCTGCCTCACGGATAGCTGTGATCGTCGAGATAGTCGTCTTTCCCCTCGCTGCGGGCGGAGATCACTCGCGCGAGACCAGCGTTGTTTTGCGGGCTCGATGCCAGGCGGCGAAAGCGCCGCCGACCTGATTGAAGAAGCGTGGTGGCAACAGGCCGTAGTCGTTGCGATCGCCGCGGCCGATTTTCCGAAGGTCATAGGCCTAGGATAGTACGAGGCCCGGTTCGGGCGTGGCGACCGGCATCCGCCTCTGTTATTTCGGATCAAGCATGGCATCGAGATGCGCGTGCCGCTCGTCCATCCGCGAGGAGCCGATGGCCTGGCCCCTCTCGTCCGACAGCTCGGCGGTCGCAAAGCTGCGGCGGCGCTGCTTGAAGCGTTGGTATTCTTCGTATTGGCTGGGCG
>CAVTNW010000010.1:0-4698 GCA_963736075.1 uncultured Alphaproteobacteria bacterium
CTAGACGAGCGATTTTGAAGTTCTGATCATATCGGCAAGGCTCTCCCCGGTCCTCATCCTGAGTTCGCCATCGGCGCGGCCCGACCCGCTGCGTACGAAAGTCTGTTCTTCATTTCGACGCCGAGTTGTCCTCATCCTGAGGAGCATCGCGCCAGCGATGCGTCTCGAAGGATGGCCGCAAAGGCGGTGCAAGCGGCCATCCTTCGAGACGCGCGCGAAGAGCGCGCTCCTCAGGATGAGGTCGGAGCAAGGCTCGATATGATAAGCTTCAAGGAATCGCTGAGCTAGTGTTCTCACTCTGACAATTGTGTTCGTCATTCCGCAGCCCGGGCCAACCGGTCCGGCCTCCGGCCGGCCCGATGACAGGCTCCGCCAGGCAGCCCGGAATCCATAACCACCAATTGGGGTTATGCGGAATGACGCCGAGATGAGACGAAGTCTCAGAACCAAAACATGAGCCTTCGGTCGTCGCGGCGGTCGTTCGCTATGGAGAAACAGCCCCAGTTCTCAATGCTCGGGGTTTACCTCCGGCTTGATCGTGCCCGTGACATGGCGCTTCTTTGCGTGCGGTTTCGTGATCGAGCCGGTGATGTCAGGATCGGTCGCATCCGGCTTCTTGATCGAGCCGGTGACATCCTGATTGGCATCGGTCGCCGGAGGCGTCGATTTCAGGAGGTGGCCGGCCGTCGCAGCCTGGGCAACACTGACCATCGCAACCAGCGCCGCGACGGCAACTACACTGCGAGATAAGACCTGCATGGCTTCAGCCTTTCTAAATCGAATCAATGGGCGACAATAGCCACAAATGCGGCTGCGGGCTTGTTGATATCGCCGGCGGCGGCGGAAATACTGTTGGCTGATGCCTTCGGCTGAGTGCGAGCGGTATTTAGCTCAGGCCTTCATAGACCATGAGACCGCGGGCGATGGCCAGTTTCCGCAAGGTGCGGGGCACCAGTTTCTGCGGCGCGTGACCGATATAGCGCCACGATGTGATTTCCAATTCGCCGATCATGAGGTGGGGGCGGCCGAACGGCGCCAGCAGTCCGGTCAGGCTCAGCGGGGTGTAGGCGCGGGGATTGAACGGCAACAGCAGCAATTCCAGCTGCATCCGCGTGCCATCTTGAGAGATCGCGCTGATGCCCGCGACAGCGGCCAGCATTTCCTCGGCGACCACCGCGATGATCGCTTCGATCTCACGGCGGCCGTCCGGCTTGAACGAGGCGCAAAAGCTGCGGTTCCTGAGATCGCCGCCGAGCAGGGCCGAGACCCTGGTGCCGGCGACGCGAAACGGGTAGCCGGCTGCTGCGTCATAAGACAGCACAAAAATATCGCCGAGCAACTCGCGCACCGCGCCGGGCTCGATCTCGCTGCGCTCCGGCGCCCGCGCGTCGCCACGCTGTTCGTCCCAATACGCGAAAAACGCGCGGCTCGACGGATGTTTCATATCCCTGACCCCCGCGGCCGGTTCGACGAGACGCTTCTGTCCCGCTTTCTCGCACGCGCCTTCCCCTTACTGGTTCTGCAGGAGAGGATTTGCAGGGTCCATGCCCAAGCCGCATTTTTACTGCCTTGGGCGGCAGCTTTGCGCCGTTAACGTTAAATTAACGATGTGCTTGGCGATCGGCGCGGACGTGCTAGTGTCTGCGCATTCGATCTCGCGCGCCGGTTTTATCGAAGTCCCGGCGCGGTTGTTACACGGGCGTTGTCAAAGAGGTTTGGTCATCGCGCGGGGAGGGGTGGGGATGTCACCTGGATTTCCCTGCGTAGGACCAGGACGAACGAGGGAGGGCTTTCTCAGAGCCCTCCCTTTTTGTTGTCATTCGTTTCTGCAGATCGGGCCGTCCATCTGATAGCTCATCACCGTGAGCAGGCTCATTTGAGGGTTCACTTCCACCTCGACACCGCTGGGAATGGCCGAGGTAATGTCTTCGTCGAACCCGGCGAGCATCGATACATCGCCAAGTGCCGCGCCCTGTGCGAGAATGGGATTTACGGAATTAAACACCAGCGCGAGCGGCACGATCCCGCGCGATTGCATTTCGTGCAGCATCCACGCCGTGGCGACACCACCCTTGGCAGTGTCCAGCACCAGTATTTTGCCGACATAGGATTGGCCGGCCAGTTTGTGCGTCGGACGAGAGAACACGCCGTTGATGCGGTCGAGGTCGTAACGAGCCGAAAATCCGTCATGGGCCACCAACGCCGTGCCGCGCACGATGCGGCCGATGGCATGCCGGGCGCGAAAGAGGCTGGCTTTCATATCCGCGCCAACCTTCCGCTGACCGCCGCATCCACGCATGCCTCCATCGACGCCAGCATCGGACGATAACCGTAGCCGCCCAGTATGTTGACCAGCTTGGCGCTATTGGTCGCCAGCCGTTTCCAGCCATTCGCCTCCGAAATCTCCCGCGCATAGGATTGATAGAAGCACATGCCGGACAACACGCTGCCGCCGGCGCCCTCGATCCGCGCCGTATATCCCATGCGGTCGGCATCTGGCTTGACCTGCGGGCTGGTAACGGCAAGCATCGGCACGGTGAAACGCCGGCCTTCGCAAAGTTCAGCCAGCTCGCGCAATTCAAAAAGGCTGAGCTGCGGAGCGGAAAAGACGACGACGTCGACGTGATCGTCGGTATGATAGGAGTTCTGCAGTTCGTCGATATCGGCCTTTGTCACGCGAAGGCTTGGCAGACCGGGGGTCGCTAAATCGCTCAGCTCGGCAACTTCGGGCGTTAAACCCGGCAAATGAAACAACGCAATTGAGCCGAAGCTCGCCATCGATGCGCCGAAATGTTTGAGCTGATCCGATCGCGGTGCGCTCTGGATGCCCTCGATCACCGGCACCGCCCAATAATTGCCGGCGATGCGTCCGATGACGCCGCCCAGAGCGCCCCACCCATTGAGCGACGTGGGCGTGAACTCGACATCAAGGCGCAGCGTCGCGCGGCGCATCTGAGGTAGATGAAAACCGTAGCGTGGCGTTCGTCCGGTAAGGCCCGCCGACAGTGCGGAGGGGCCGCCCTCGAAATTGGATCGTGCGCCGCATATCGAATTTGAATAGATCACGACACCGGTATCACCGAAGGCGACGTGCTCGTTCCGCGTCGGAGCCTGGATGGTCTGATAGTTGATGCAGGTATCGGTCATCGCGACGCCGAGCTTTACCAAGGCTGCGATGGCCCGCCGTTCGAGACCGAGCATGGCCGACGTCTGTCCGAGCAGAGCGGCCTTGGCAAAGTCAGTGCCGCGCGGATCCGTGATCGTCGGGATCCGCACCTGCCGGCGGCCATCATCGGTCGCCGCCAAATTCTCAAGCCACCGCACGCCGGCCTCACCGAGGCTTTCGGTATCAGCCATCAGATGAGCCTGCGTCACCGGAACGAAATCTTCGGCGCCGAAGAACTCACCCACTTTGATCTGGTGCTGCAAGGCCTGCTGCGCGACAACGCCCATCTTGCCGGCCAGAATATCACTCTCTTCGTCGTTGAGCTTCATTGCGATCAGTCAATCCTTACTCCGGCATCACCCACGGCTTCGCCCCACTTGGCCCGTTCACTCTGCGCAAATTTGGCGAAGGTGTCACCACTGATAACGCTCCAGACCGTGTCGGCACGCCATAGCCGGCCGCGGGCTTGGGCGGATCGGGGCGAGCTGAAGTTTCGAAACGAACCGACAGCGTCGAAGGCTTATGGAACCCCAACTAGTTGAGCGATTCCCTGAAGGTTATCATATCGAGGCTCGCTCTGACCTCATCCTGAGGAGCGAGCCTTCGCCCGGAGGGCGAAGGTTCGCGTCTCGAAGGATGGCCGCTTGCACTGCCTTTGCGGCCGTCCTTCGAGACGCATCGCTTGCGCGATGCTCCCTAGGGATGAGGACCGGGGAGGATGCCGATATGATCAGAACTTCGGAAACGCTGGTCTAGAACCGACCCATCGCAAGCGCGCCCGAATCGCTGATACATCCCGAAGTCCGTAGGATTGCAGCAGGAATAATATCGCTTTGGTCTTGGCTCGCAGCGACGCAGCGCTGGCCTGGATGAACATTCCACCAAGTGTCGTATCTGAGTGTGATCGATTGATGCTCGGCGTATGCCTTGTGCTTGCTGGTTGGGATCCGCGCACTCTACTCAGCAGCCTCGCGTAAATCCCCAGCCGGCTCGGGCTTGGCAACCGTTTGCCGTGGTTGCCCCATCAGGACCGGCTGGAACAGCACCGCGGCGGCCATGGTGCACAGAAGCGCGAGTGCCATCAGCTTGCCCATGCTCGACATGCCCGGGTAGTCCGACGCCCACATGCTGCCGAAGGCGGTGGCATTGGTCATGGCGCTGAAGACCACGGCGCGCGTCAGCGTCGATTGCAGCAGGCCGGTTTTGCCGGCGCGCCAAGCCATGATGTAATAGATCTTGAAGGCGACGCCGACACCGAGCAACAGCGGCAGCGCGATGATGTTGGCAAAATTGAGCGCCAGACCATCCAGCACGCAAATCTCGAGCGTCACCGCGCCGGCAAGCAGCAGCGGGACCAGCGTCAGCGACACATCCGAAAGCCGCCGCAACACCAGAAACAGCAGGATCGCGATGGCGCCGAGCGCCAGCGCGCCCGCTTCGATAAAGGCGCGGGTGACGGTGCGGCCAGATCTCATAGTAGGTGATCGCAGGCCCGGAGGCGTCGGGTTCGGCGGCCAGGATCGTGGTTGCAA
>CAVTNW010000011.1:0-90935 GCA_963736075.1 uncultured Alphaproteobacteria bacterium
CCCGACCGAGGGCAAGAAGGCGCATTTGCCGGACTGTCATGCGGCGCTCGTGGCCGACGATCCCGTTATCAGCCAGTTGCTCGGCGATGCCGAGAATCCCGCCCACACCCAATGGAACGAACGCGCGGAAAAACTGCGGGCCAACTGGGCCGGGCCCCCCACTGCGTCGTCGCGCAGGATCCGTAGCCGTGCTGCACGAAGTCGCATGCTGTGGTCCGGAGATCGCATCGAGCGGGACGATCCGCTGGCCCTGGTCGACTTCTTTTCGATCCCCATAGAAAGGCCAAAGGACAGAGGCGAGAGAGGCACGACCGGCCGAGAGAGCCTACCTGACCTCGCCCTGCCAAAAACCCTTCCGTATCCAGCGGCGAGTTGGCGGATTTACGCGATCGCCCGTATCCAAAAGCGCCTCCGGAGTACTTTCCTCCAATAAAAATCCACCTGCGATGTGCCTACGACGTGCTGAACGGCAGAAGGCCCCATTTCGCCGGTTCAGCGACGACGATTTCAACTTTTTCAAGGAAGGCCTTCGGATCGAGAAGTACTATGGGGATCGCTGGCCAACCGATCCAAACCAGGTCGACATTGAAGCACGATCTTCGGATTTCAGGATCGAAGTGACAGGCTTCGACGTCAACCGGGACCTTGTCGTCGAGGCGCAGGGCTGACCATGGTCTCGGTTCAGCGTCGTCTGAATTCAACGGGGCGTAAGCGGATTTCGAGGGATCGCGTCGTCATCGAACTGACGCCGCCCTTGGACCGTTCAGCTTTCCCTCGGCAACGGCCGAAATCAATCTCACCGGGCTCGATCTTGCCCCCTCTGCACGCGTGGCCCTGGAGGCCTATTTCCGCAGTTCGTCGATGCGCTTTCCTTGCGGAACGGTCGGCTCGGTCGCAATCCCCAGTCGTCTGATACTCACCGACGTCGATCGTGGCGGCGCCATTCAGTTTCGTCTTCTCGTCATCGCCTCGGATGGTCCGGCGCATCCTGGCCTCCGCGGAGGGGCTCAAACCCCTGCGGAAGTCGGAGACGCCCGACCGACAGCCATTGCTGCCGCTGCGTGAGACCGATCTCGGCGAGGAGCTTTGGCGCGTGGACCTCGATGAGCGTAATGGTCCCTGGCTCGTGATCAATAGCCGAGTGCCGGGGCTGGCGGGAAAGCTGCGTTCCGACCTCTTGATCCAGGGACTGATCCTCCCTCACGCGCTGCGCGAAGTCTCGCCACATGCCGTCCGAAGGCGAGGACGAGGAGGATCACGACTGGGGTGACGACTGGCGGAAGTTTCTGGGGCAACTGGATGTCGCGGCCGAACCCGAGGATCCGGCGGACGAGGAATCCGTCTATCAGTGGGTGGAAGACGCCGTCGATCGATTCGCCGCCTGAAGCGCTTCGCAGAACTCGTCCGAGGCGCAGGTTCGCCGGAGGCGGATCATGCCTGATTTCCTCTCCAAATTCACGGCCGCCGGGCTCGATGATTCCTAAAATGGATCGCGCGGGCACCCATGACGCTGTTCCGCAGGAATTGCTCGAGGACGTGAGCTTCGCCGAACGTATGCCCGGCGACAGGGTCGTGCCCGCCATCCCGTTTGCCGACCGCTATGCGTTCGGCGTCGCACTGGTAAAATTGCTCGACGACTGGGATCAGCAGACGGTTTCGTTCGATCGCGGATTGTGGAGCTGGCTGGCAGCCTTCTATTTCGAACAGCTCTGCCCGCGCGACAAAGATGGCAAGCGGTCGCTGCGCAAGGAGTACGTCTACGTCCTCAGTGAATCGCGAACTTATTACCGCCATCTGGTGCGTACGCCGTGGTTCCTGCTGAAGGCGCATGGCGAGCGTTGCCGCTTTCTGCTGGTGGCCCGCCGCGACGATCCGGCGCCCTTGAGCCGGCAAAGCTATTTGCTCGACCAACTGGCATCCCGCCAGTTCGTGATCTCAAGTCCGAGCCTGATCGGTGTCGCCGCACGGCTCTATTCCGATCCGCGCACGGGCCAGCCGACACGAGGCGCCGGCGGCAAAGGCAGCGGTTCACCAGGCCGGCTCGCCCTGATCGCCAATCAGCTCTCGCTCACCTACGACATCCACGACATGCCGGTCGACCGGCTGATGAAAATCCTGCCGGACGAATTCGGCGCAAGGTGGCGTTGAGGTTTGAGGCAGTGCACTTCGTGGGCGGTTGAGGTCGTTCGCCACGGTGTCAGGTCGGCTTTTTACTCAGTCGTGGCACCCGCTTTCGCGGGCGATGCCAGCGCCCCTCACAGCCACGGAGCCAGCCTATCCATCGCGATCAGTTCTTCGACCTCCACCCGCGGCCGCACCACGGCATATTGATCGCCGCTCACCAGCACTTCCGGCACCAGCGCACGCGTGTTGTAGGTGGCGGACTGCACCGCGCCGTAAGCGCCGGCGGTCATGATCGCCAGCAGGTCGCCGGCTTTGGGCTCGGGCATCGTGCGACCGAGCGCGAGGTAGTCGCCGCTTTCGCAGACCGGGCCGACGACGTCAGCGACGATGGTGGGCGCGCCGGCCGCGGCCTCGCGGACCGGGAGAATGTCATGGTGGGCTTCGTACAGCGTCGGGCGGATCAGGTCGTTCATCGCGGCGTCGATGATCACGAAGTTCTTGGCGTCGCCGTGCTTCACATAGATCACGCGTGACACCAGAATGCCGGCGTTGCCAACGATCAGACGGCCGGGCTCGAACATCAGTGTGCAGCCGAGGTTGTGCGTTACCCGCTTGACCATGGCGGCGTAGGCGGAAGGCTCCGGCGGGGCTTCGCGATCCCTGTAATAGGGGATGCCGAGGCCGCCGCCGAAATCGATATGGGAGATGGTGTGGCCGTCGGCGCGGAGTGCCTGGACGAATTCGGCCAGCATCCGGAAGGCGGTTTCCATCCGGGCGAGATCGGTGATCTGGCTGCCGATATGCATATCAACGCCGGTGACCTCGATACCCGGAAGTTCCGCGGCCCGGGCGTAGACGGCCCGGGCGCGGAGAAGCGGAATGCCGAACTTGTTCTCGGAGCGGCCAGTCGAGATCTTGGCATGGGTGCCGGAATCGACATCGGGATTGACGCGGACCGAGATCCGCGCGGTCTTGGCCCGTTCGCCGGCGAGCTGCGATAATAGTTCGAGCTCGGGCTCGGATTCGACGTTGATGCAGAGGATATCGGCATCCAAAGCGGCGCGCAGCTCGCTCGCGCTCTTGCCGATGCCGGAAAACAGGATCTTGTCAGGCGGAATGCCCGCGGCCAGCGCGCGCTTCAATTCGCCGCCTGAGACCACGTCGGCGCCGGCGCCGAGTTTTGCCAGCGTGCGCAATACCGACTGATTGGAGTTGGCCTTCATGGCGTAGCACACCACCGCCGCTTCGCCGGCGAAGGCCTCGGTGAACACGCGAAAATGACGCTCCAGCGTCGCGCTCGAATAGCAATAAAAGGGGGTGCCGACCTGTTCCGCCAGTGCCACGAGATCGACCGCCTCGGCGTGCAGCACGCCGCGGCAATAGTCGAAGTGGTTCATGGCTTGCCCGGTCCGGAGTCCAAAAGCGGGTCGAGAATGAAGGGTCTCTTCGCGCCCCTGGAGGCGGTCGGCGGCGCATCCGTTCCGTAATAGGGATTGAAGACGCTGGGCTGATTCGCCGCCTCGGTCTGGCTGTCGACCGGCGCGGGCGCCGAGGACGCCACCGCGGGCCTGGCGCCCGGGGTCGGCTGCGCCGCCGCGTTCGGCGGCAGATCGAGGCCGCCCTTGCGTCCGCAGCCGCCGAGCGCAAGCCCGGCCGCGCACACCACCAGGATGGCCCATCCCGACGCGGTCGGGCAGTACTTGCTGATCACGACGATATCCCCACTACGGCCGGCACCATACAAAGATTGCCCCAGCATGGCGATAGCCGGACCATGATGATTTTGCAGCTCAATTCAAGGCCTGCGCCCCATTTTCGCTGTTTTTGCCAGCCGCCGCAGCCAGCTTTTGGCCTGCGCCTGCACGTTCTTCGGGGCAGTGCCGCCAAAGCTGGTGCGGCTTTTCACCGAAGCCTGCACCGACAGCACGCCGAGAGCCTCCGCCGTGATCCTGGGCTCGATCGCCTGCATCTCCTTGAGCGGCAGCAGGTCGAGCGCGACGCCCGCCTCCGAAGCCCTGGCGACAATGCGCCCGGTGACGTGATGGGCGTCGCGGAACGGCATTTTCAGCGTCCGCACCAGCCAGTCGGCGAGATCGGTGGCGGTGGCATAGCCCTCGCCGGCCGCGGCCTTCATCCGCGCCTCGTCCGGCACCAGGTCGTTCACCATGCCGGTCATGGCCCGGATGCCGAGCGAGAGCGCGGCGAAGGCCTCCATTGCACCCTGCTTGTCCTCCTGCATGTCCTTCTGATAGGCGAGCGGCAGGCCCTTCATGACGATCAGGAGCCCGGTCAGCGCACCGATGACGCGGCCGGTCTTGGCGCGCACCAGCTCGGCGGCATCGGGGTTGCGCTTTTGCGGCATGATCGAGGAGCCGGTGGTGAACTTGTCGGACAACCGCACCAGCCCGACTAGAGGCGAGGTCCAGATCACCAGTTCCTCGGCCAGGCGCGACAGGTGCATCGCCGCGATCGACGCCGCCGCCAAGGTTTCCAGCACGAAGTCGCGATCGGAGACGGCATCGAGCGAATTGGCCATCGGGCGGTCGAAGCCGAGCGCTTTCGCCGTGGCGTCGCGATCGATCGGGAACGAGGTACCGGCGAGCGCGGCCGCGCCGAGCGGTGATTCATTGAGGCGCCGGCGGGCATCGGCAAAACGGCCGCGGTCGCGCGCCGCCATCTCCACATAGGCGAGCAGATGGTGGCCGAAGGTCACGGGTTGGGCGGTCTGCAGATGGGTAAAACCCGGCATCACTGTAGCGGCATGCTGCAGCGCCCGCTCCGCCAATGCCTGCTGGAAGGCGGCCAAGGCGGCATCGGTGGCATCGATGCTGTCGCGGACATAGAGCCGGAAATCGGTCGCGACCTGGTCGTTACGGGAGCGCGCGGTATGCAGCCGGCCGGCGGCCGGCCCGATCAGTTCGGAAAGCCTACTCTCGACATTCATGTGAATGTCCTCGAGCGCGCGCTTGAAGCTGAAGGAGCCCGCGCCGATCTCTGACAAAATCGTGTCTAGACCCTCGGCGATATTTTTCGCATCGTTTTTGCCGATGATGCCTTGCGCGGCCAGCATCGCGGCGTGAGCCTTGGAAGCTCTGATGTCCTGGGAATAGAGATGACGATCGACGTCGATCGAGACGTTGATTTCCTCCATGATGGCATCGGGGCGTTCGCTGAACCGGCCGCCCCACATCTTGTTGCTCATGACGCTCATGATCCGCATTGATAGGCGCCAGCCAATGGCGTGGTCGCTTCTCCGGTCCAAAGCCGGTTGATTCGACCCTGCATAGCCGTATCTGATACAGGATGACAAACCCTATGCCCGACCCGCCCTCGCCCCGCCCTGCCGCCGCGCGGCGGATTCCGCTCGCCATCGGCGCCGTGTTGATCGGGGCGGCGATCGGCTATGCCGCGGTCTACGCCATTGGCGGAATGAGGCGCGGCGTATCGGGCGATCCCGCCTGCCGAGGGGCTGTGGAGCTCGCTCACAAGCTCGCGCCGCTCGCACAGGGCGAGGTGGCGGCGCTAACGATGGCGAGCGCCCCGCTGCGACTGCCGGACCTCGCGTTCGCGGATGCCGACGGCAAGCCCAAAAAGCTCTCCGACTGGCGTGGCCGCACCGTATTGGTAAACCTGTGGGCGACATGGTGCGTCCCCTGCCGCAAGGAAATGCCGGCGCTCGACCGGCTGCAAGGCCGGCTCGGCGGGGCCGATTTCGAGGTGGTGGCCGTCAATATCGACACCCGCGATCCGGAAAAGCCGCGGGATTTCCTCAAAGCCGCCGATCTGACCCGGCTTGGCTATTTCAGCGACCCCAAGGCGAAGGTATTCCAGGACCTCAAGGAAGTCGGCCGGGCGCTGGGAATGCCGACCTCGGTGCTGGTCGACGGAAAGGGCTGCGAAATCGCCACCATCGCCGGGCCCGCCGACTGGTCCAGCGACGACGCGGTGAAGCTGATCACGGCGGCGATGAAGCCGGCCACCGCCGGATTTTAGGCCGAGACGTTGAGATTGCCGCCAATGCCGGCGCCGACATTGGCCAGCGAGGAGAAGCTTTGCTGGGCGGCGCCCAACAGGGTCTGGACCGCGGATTTCTCGGCGGCGTCATTCGACTTCATCATCAGGGCGGCGGCCTGCATCTGCACGCTGCCCGCTTGGGCGGCCAGAATGCCCATGACCATGCTCATCATATCCATAGAGAATACTCCGCACGGCCACCGATACACGAAAGCTGTTAACGAAGGCTGGATCGGACGAGAGAATGAGGCGAGCGTTGCGCGTCGCTGCCCGCGTCGCGAATTTCTGTTGCAAGCGCGTCAGCAGTGAATGGGCTCGCCCCGGGGGCCGAAGGGATGCCAACCACCTGCGAGACGCTGAAGGCTCCAGTCTATATCGACTGGGATCATAAAAAATGAGCGCAGGTTATTTTTCTATCGGAAACAGGCTGAAAACACTATCCGAGGTCGCGTTGCGCGTCGGCGTATTGACGCCTTTCATGACGCCTATTTGGCGGCTGTGGGAGAGCTCCTTGCCCGGACCTACGGCCTGCAGGTTCCGCTGAAGATCATGGCAACGAACTTCACGAGCCTTATTTCGCCGGCGGTCTGGAGTCGCTGGAGGCCATAGTGTTCATCGAGAGCCGCTTTGCCTTTCGATGTCGGCTGATCTTCGTCAGCAGGAACGCGTTGACAAGGGCCTCCATGCTCGCCGGGTCCGAAGTTGCGACCGCCGAAGCGGCCGCTCCCGTGTTCAGGTGATGTTCCCCCAAGGTATCCTGTCGGGATTTAATTCCCATGTTCAATGACATCAGGCCACGGTCGCCGCGAACGCGGCGCCGAGAGTGCGGAGGGCCCGGCGGGTCCTCGTGTCGGACAGCTTCGCGTAGAGCATGACCTCTCGCGACGGCAGCGGCGGCAGACCGAGCCGCGCCCCGCTATCGACGGTATCCGATGGCGCCACCCGCCGCGCCAGCGCCGCCACTGCGAGGCCCGCCGATAGCGCGGCCCCGATGGTGGCGACGCCGCCGCCGACGAACACCTCGCTCCAGGGGATGCCTGCGGCATCGAGCGCCACGATCGCCATGGCGCGCACGCCGCAGGGCTCAGCCTGAGTTGCAAGCCGGAGCGGTTCGTTCGTCGGGCGATAAAAATCCGGCGCCGCCATCCAGGCAAATGGTTCCTCGAACAAACTCTCGCCGCCGCGGCGCCTGGCGTCATGGTCGAGCACAATCGCCGCGTCCAGCGCGCCGCCGTCAAAGGCCTCCAGAACCACGCGGGAGGCATCGATGT
Source organism: uncultured Alphaproteobacteria bacterium (assembly GCA_963736075.1). Classification (GTDB taxonomy): domain Bacteria; phylum Pseudomonadota; class Alphaproteobacteria; order Rhizobiales; family Xanthobacteraceae; genus Bradyrhizobium. The sequence goes on from CAVTNW010000011.1 coordinate 7,410, forward strand.
GCAGCTCCATCACCAGGCCCGGATCAGTCGCCGTGATGCGCTTCAGCACGAGGGGCAGTTCGGCGCCGACGATATGATGGCTGATGCCCACGACCAGCCGCTGGGGCTCGACGACGAAGGCCGCGATCGCGGTCTGGTGCGCGGCCAGAAAGCTGCGCGCGGCGTCCAGGAAGGCGCTGCCCTCCGCCGAGAGCCGTACCAGCCGCGGAGTTCGCTCCAGCAATCGCCGGCCAAGTCCGGCTTCCAGCCGCTTGATCTTCAGGCTCACCGCTGACTGCGTGGTGTCCAGTGCCTCGGCCGCCCGGGTGAAACTGTTTAGATCGGCCGCCATGACAAAGGCCTGGACCGCCTCGACATCGAGCGCCTTCATGGCCAACTATTCGTTTGGGACATCATTGAAATAACATTTCATAGTGTTTTTAAATGGTCAAGGCGCTCCTACACTGAGGTTGTGCTCAACAACCCAAGGAAACGACTGATGCCGCTAACCCGGGTGTCATTGCGGCGGGGCAAGCCCGCCGCCTACCGCCAGGCCATTCTCGAAGGCCTCTATCAGGCCATGCGCGAGAGCTTCGATGTTCCCGAAGGCGACCGCTTCATGATCCTTACCGAACACGACGAGGACGATTTCCTCTATGGCGCGGATTATCTCGGCATTCAGCGCAGCGACGACCTCGTGGTAATCCAGCTCACCGTCAGCAACACCCGCCCCGTGGCGCAGAAGCAGAATCTCTATCGGCGCATCGTCGAGCGGCTGGGCGACAACCCCGGCATTCGTCCCGAAGATGTTTTCATCAACCTGGTTGAGGTGCTGCCAGAAAACTGGTCCTTCGGCCATGGCGAGGCGCAATACGTGCGATGACCGCTTTACCCGCGCTTTCGCCGCGCATGAGCGGCATCCAGGCCTCGCCTGCTTCGATCCTGCGCCGCCGCGCCCGCGAGTTGCGGGCAGCCGGCCGCGACATTATTGACCTGTCCTCGGGCAATCTTGACTTCGCAACGCCGGATCATGTGATCGCGGCAGCGCATGCGGCGGCGCTGCGCGGAGAAACCCGCTACGTCGAGGCCGACGGCACCCCGGAGCTGAAAGAGGCCGTGCGCGCGGCCTTGTGGCGGAACCATCAACCAACTATGTGCACGACGAAATCATCATCTGCAACGGCTCGACCCAGGCGCTGTTCAATGCCTTGCTGGCAACGCTCGCGCCGGGCGAGGAGGTGATCATCCCCGCGCCCTACTGGGCGCCGTATCTCGGCCAGGTGCGCTTGAGCGGTGGCGTACCGGTTGTCGTCCCCTGTCCGCAGAACAACGGCTTCAGGCTGCGCGCGGACGATTTGCTGACCGCGATCACGCCGCAAACCCGATGGCTCGTCATCAATAATCCCGTCAATCCATCCGGCACCCTCTATCGCCGCGAGGAATTGGCCGAAATCGCCGACGTGCTGAGGCGGCATCCTCAGGTCTGGGTTCTGGCCGACGGGCTTTATGAACAAATCGTCTACGATGGCGATTGCGCGCCGACGCTCGCGGGCGTCGAGCCGGCCCTCAGGCCGCGGACGCTGACGATCAGCGGCCTCGCCAAGTGCTACGCCATGATGGGGTGGCGGGTCGGCTATGCCGCCGGCCCCGCCGCGCTGATCCGCGAAATGGTCAAGATCCAGTCGCAGACGACGTCTCACCCATCGTCAATCAGCCAGGCGGCCGCGGTGGCGGCACTGAATGGCCCGCAGGATTTTCTGCGCGACCGCGTCCGTGTCCTGCGCCAGAAGCGCGACCGCCTGGTGGCGTTTTTGAACCAGTGCCCCGGCCTCACCTGTGTCGTGCCGGAGGGAACGTTCTATCTGCTAGTCTCGTGCAGTGGTGCCATCGGCAAACGCGGGCCCGACGGCAGCGCGATCAGCACCGACCGCGACTTCGCGGCCTATCTGCTGGAAAGCGTCGACCTTGCGGTGATTCCCGGCGAGGATTTCGGGGTGTCCCCTGCGATCCGCGCCAGCTATGCCGTTTCGTTCGCGACCCTCGAACAAGCCGGCCTGCGATTGCAGCGCGCCTGCTTGGCCCTGTCATGACAGTCCGTCGCTCCCGCGCACCAACGCCTAGCGCGTCGGGACCGGCTTTTCGCCGCGATAGTCGTAGAAGCCGCGCTGGGTTTTGCGGCCGAGCCAGCCGGCCTCGACGTATTTCACCAATAGCGGACAGGGCCGGTATTTCAAGTCGGCCAAGCCCTCATGCAGCACCTGCATGATCGACAGGCAGGTATCAAGGCCAATGAAATCGGCGAGTTCGAGCGGCCCCATCGGGTGGTGGGCACCGAGTTTCATCGCGGCGTCGATGGCCTCGACATTTCCGACGCCTTCATAGAGCGTATAAATGGCCTCGTTGATCATCGGCAGCAGGATGCGGTTGACGATGAAGGCCGGAAAATCCTCCGAGACCGCGATCTGCTTGCCGAGCCGCGTAACGAACTCCTTGGCAGTGTCGAAAGTGGTGTCATCGGTGGCGATGCCGCGAATCAGTTCGACCAGTTCCATCAGCGGCACCGGGTTCATGAAGTGAATGCCGATGAAACGCTCCGGCCGGTCGGTGGTCGCGGCCAGCCGGGTGATCGAGATCGAGGAGGTGTTGGAGGCGATAATGGCCTCGGGCTTCAGCACCGCGCAGAGATCGTGAAAGATCTTGCGCTTGATCTCTTCTTTTTCGACCGCGGTCTCGATCACCAGGTCGCAGTCGGCCAGCCCGTCCATGCTGTGGGTCGGGACGATCCGCTCGAGCGCCTGCTTGCGCGCATCCTCGCTGATGATTTTCTTGGCGACCTGGCGCGACAGGTTGCCGTTGATGGTGGCCATGGCCGATTTCAGCCGATCGGCGGAGACATCGTTGAGCACCACGTCGAGCCCGGCCAGCGCCGCCACATGTGCGATGCCATTGCCCATCTGACCCGAGCCGATCACGCCGACCTTGTTGATCATAACCGCCATCTTGTCATCTCACCGCAGCCACGCAACGATCTGCGTCTGCCCATTCCCTTGCATCAAGACCGGCCGGATCAAGCTGGACCGGCCGAATGTCTTCCCTACGCGCGCCGTCTTATCGCAGGCCGAAGCCGTTTGGGGAATACGCGCTTCAACGTGGTTACTTTCCGAGCTTGCCGAGCGCCTCGGTCAGTTCAGGAACCGCCTGATACAAATCGGCGACCAGACCGTAATCGGCGACCTGGAAGATCGGCGCGTCCTCGTCTTTGTTGATGGCCACGATCACCTTGGAGTCCTTCATGCCGGCCAGATGCTGGATCGCCCCGGAAATACCGATCGCGACATAGAGCTCCGGCGCCACCACCTTGCCGGTCTGTCCGACCTGCCAGTCGTTTGGCGCATAGCCGGCATCGACCGCGGCGCGCGAGGCGCCGACGCCGGCTCCGAGCTTGTCGGCGAGCGGCTCAATGTATTTGGCGAAATTCTCGCGGCTCTGCATGGCGCGGCCGCCGGAGACGATAATCTTGGCCGACGTCAATTCGGGGCGGTCGCTCTTGGCCACCTCCTCGCCGAGGAAGCTGGAGAGGCCGGGATCAGCGGCTTTGGCCGCCTGTTCGATCGGCGCGCTGCCGCCGGTACCGGTAGCCTGGAAGGTCGAGGTGCGCACCGTAATCACCTTCTTGGCATCCTTCGACTTCACCGTCTGGATCGCGTTACCGGCATAGATCGGCCGCTCGAAGGTATCGGGCGAAATCACCTTGATGATTTCGGAGACCTGCATGACGTCGAGCAGGGCCGCGACCCGCGGCATCACATTCTTGAAGCGCGAAGTCGCCGGCGCGACGAAAGCATCATAGCCGGGCGCCAGCGCCACGATCAGCGCCGCCAGCGGCTCGGCCAGGTCATGGGCATAGGCCTCGCCTTCGGCCAAGAGCACCTTCTCGACGCCGGCAAGCTGGGCGGCCGCCTCGGCCGCAGCCCGGGTGCCCTCGCCGCCGCCCGCGACCAGCACATGGACCTCGGCGCTGAGCTCTAATGCCGCCGTCAGCGCCTTGTTCGTGGAATCCTTCAGCGCGGCTTGATCGTGTTCGGCAATCAGGAGCGTGGTCATCTAGAGAACCCCGGCTTCATTCTTGAGCTTCGACACCAGCTCGCTCACATCCTTGACCTTGACGCCGCCTTTGCGGCCCGGCGGTTCGGAGGTCTTGACGATCTCCAGATGGGGCGTCAGATCGACCCCGTAATCGGAGGCGCTCTTGTCGGCGATCGGCTTCTTCTTCGCCTTCATAATGTTGGGCAGGCTGGCGTAACGCGGCTCGTTCAACCTGAGATCGGTAGTTACGATCGCCGGGCCCTTGAGTTTCAGGGTCTGCAGGCCGCCGTCGACCTCGCGCGTCACCTTGAAATCGGAGCCCTCGACTTCGACCTTGGAGGCGAACGTCGCCTGCGACCAGCCGAGCAACGCCGCCAGCATCTGGCCGGTCTGGTTGGAATCGTCATCGATCGCCTGCTTGCCGAGAATGATAAGGCCAGGCTTTTCTTCGTCGGCGATGGCCCTGAGGATCTTGGCCACCGCCAGCGGTTCGACGTTGCCTTCGGCCTTGACCAGGATGCCGCGATCGGCGCCCATGGCGAGGCCGGTGCGGATGGTCTCCGCCGCCTGGGCGGGGCCGATCGATATCACCACGACCTCGGTTGCCTTGCCGGCCTCTCTTAGCCGCAGCGCCTCCTCGACCGCGATTTCGTCGAATGGATTCATCGACATCTTGACATTGGCGAGTTCGACGCCCGAGCCGTCATTCCTGACGCGGACCTTGACGTTGTAGTCGACCACCCTTTTTACCGGCACCAGAACCTTCATCGATCCTCTTTCGTATCCGTTTCAGGTTGGATCAGCTTGGGCTGCGGAACCTAAAGGTCCGGCCAACCCCGGTCAACGCGCGAAGCCCAAAAATCGTGCCCGACGGGCCTCGCGGCTAGCGGTACTGGCCGGGGACCCACAGCACGTCGCCGGCGCCGTTGTCATTGACCGAACGGCTGGCGACGAACAGGAAATCCGACAGCCGGTTCATGTACTGGATTGCGGCATCGCCGACCGGCTCGTCGGGCTTGGCCGCGAGTTCCACCATGATCCGTTCCGCCCGCCGACAGATGGTGCGCGCCAGATGCAGGTGGGCCGCGGCCGGCGTCCCGCCGGGCAGCACGAACGAGGTCAAGGGCCCCAGCGTCGTGTTCAGGGTGTCGATGTCGTGTTCCAGCCGCTCGACCTGGCTCGACAGCACCCGCAGGCGCTCCGCCTTGCCATCGTGCTGCGGCACCGCAAGATCGGCACCGAGATCGAACAGATCGTTCTGGATCCGGCCCAGCATCGCGTCCAGTTCGTGCGCCTGCGCCAGGTGCAGACGGACGATGCCGATCGCGGCATTGGTCTCGTCGACGGTTCCAAAGGCGCTGATGCGCAGATCATATTTCGGGCGGCGTTCGCCGCTGCCGAGCGCGGTAGTGCCGTCATCGCCGGTCCGCGTGTAGATACGGTTGAGGACGACCATGCGCTTGCCTCCTTCAATGCCCCATGACCCAGACCGTGAGCATGGTGATGACGATCGCCACGAATTGCAAAAGCACCCGCAGCTGCATCAGTTTCTGGGACCGGTTCGGCGATCCGCCCCGCATCATGTTAAAGAGACCAAGCAGCAGAACCAGGGCGACGGCGCCGACGGCTATGGGAAGAAGCAGGGTGCTGAGGAATGAACTCATTGGGGCTACATAACACCGCCCGGCGCGCTCCGCCATCGCCCCCTTTGAGCTCCGGTCCGCGCCACGATCGGGGTTTGAACTCAATCACGGCAGTAGGTGATCTTTTGTCCTCGATCGAACGGCGCTCTCCGGGCCAAGACCGAGACCAGCGTTGCCGAAGTTCTGATTCTATCTGCAACCTGCCCGGTCCTCATCCGCAGGGAGCATCGCCCCGGCGATGCGTCTTGAAGGATGGCTACAAACGACGGTCGTGCGAGGGGCCATCCTTCGAGACGAAAGCCGTCGCCCTCCGGGGCGACGGCTTTCTCCTCATTGAGATGAGGACCGAGATCTGGAAGCGACCTACCAAGGGTGACATGTGAAGCAACTTCGCTACGTCTTCCATATCGGGCTGGGCGCGTTCTACGAGTTTCTCGCCGATGACGGCTGGGCAATCTCCAGCCACATCGCGCTATCGAGCCTGATGGCGCTCTTTCCATTCCTGATCGTGCTGACGTCGCTGGCCGGCTTCTTCGGCTCCAAGGAACTCGCCGACCAGGCCGCCGGGCTGATGCTGGAGGTCTGGCCCAGGCAGGTCGCCGACACGCTGTCGGGCGAGATTCACGACGTGCTGACCACCACCCGCGGCGACGCGCTGACCATCGGCGCCGTGCTCGCGGTCTATTTCGCCTCGAACGGCGTCGAGAGCCTGCGCGTGGCCTTGAACCGCGCCTATTCCGTGGTCGAAACCCGCCGCTGGTACTGGCTGCGGCTGGAATCGATCGGCTACACGCTGATCGCCGCCTTCACCGCGCTGGCGATGGCATTCCTGATCGTGCTCGGCCCCCTGATCTTGCAGGCGGCGCGCCGCTATATTCCGCTGCTGGTGCAATCCAACGAGAATTTCCTCAACATCGCGCGCTACGGCATCACGATCACGGCGCTGGTCGCCGCGCTCTTTATTCTGCATGCTTGGCTCCCGGCGGGCCGCCGCAGCTTTCCGCAGATCCTGCCCGGCATCCTCTTCACCCTGGTGGCCTCGCTGGTGTCGAGCATCGGGTTCGGCCAGTATCTGGAGCGGTTCGCCAACAACTACGTCACGATGTATGCCGGGCTCGCCTCGGTGGTCATCGCGCTGGTCTTCCTGTATTTCATTGCCGCGATCTTCGTTTATGGCGGCGAACTGAACGCGGCGATCATCAAGTCACGGTTGCCGGTCGGCGGGTCGCTTCAAGCAGCGCAGTCGCTAGCGCCCTCGGACTGACCGGCTTGACCAGAAAAGCATCGGCGCCGGCGGCGCGCGAGCCCGGCTCGTCGTCACCGCGGCCGGATACGCAGATGATGGCGATGCGGCCCGCCGGCGGCCCGAGGCTGCGAATGCGCCGAATCGTCTCGATGCCGGTAATGCCTGGCAACACCATGTCCATCAGCACCGCATCAAAGCCGCCCTCGGCGATCCGCCCGGCTGCCGCCTCGCCCCGTCCAACGAATTCGGTCTGATGACCGAGTTCGGTGAGGATGGTGTTGAGCACGACGCGGCCAAAGGGATTGTCCTCGACGCTGAGCACGCGCAGCGGCCGGAACGGCGAGGAGGAGAGATCGAGATCCGCCCCCGTTGGGGCCGATGTCGAGGGCTTGGCTCGGGTGAGGGTCACGGTCAACCTGAAGGACGTGCCTCCGCCGGGCCGCGGGGTTACGACGACATCGCCACCCATCGCGCGCGCCAGCTGCTTTACCGAGGATAGTCCGAGCCCGGTGCCGCCGAAGCGTGAGGCGATGCCGATATTGGCCTGCGAGAACGGGCGGAACAGGCGCTTGATCTCGGCGAGCGAAAGACCAATGCCGCTGTCGGAAATGGCAAATGCGACACCGACCTTGCCGTCCGCGCGGCGCAACGGCTTGACCAGGAGCGCGACGCCGCCCTGTTCGGTGAACTTCACGGCATTGTCGATCAGGTTTTCCAGCGCGGCGCGCAGCCGCACCGCATCGCCGACCACAAAGGCCGGAAGCTTCTCCGAAATTTCGACCTCGGCTTGCAAGCCTTTTGCCGCGGACCGGCCCGCGAGCGAATCGCCGGCGTTGCGTGCCAGCGCTCGCAGATCGAAGAAGTCCTGGCGCACGCCGGCCGCGGCGTCGCCACCTCTGGCGGCATCGACAAACAGGGTCGCCAGGCTCGCAAGATGTTCCGCCCCGGCCTTGATGGTATCAACCCATCGTCGCTCCCGCTCGTCGAGATCTGACGTCGCCAGGAGATCGCTGATGGCAAGAATGCCGGTGAGCGGGGTTCGAACCTCATGGGCGAAGGCGGCGAGCGCCAGCTCGACACTGCCGGGGGCGGCCTTCCGGGCAGCGCGTTGACGCGCCTTGCCAGCCCTTCCACCTTGAACCCGCTTTTTCGGCAGCCGCCGTTTCACCGGCCGCGCGGTGCGCCCTGAACGCGATTTTGACGCCATGACAACCTGACCTTGGCTGTTGGCACCATGGCATGGCCGGGCGCGCGGAGTCACGCCGAAGGGAGTTTTCCCCTGAGAATGGGCCGCGAGAATGCGCCTTGAGATCGGGCTTCAGGGCAGACCGGTCGCGATCAGGGCAGGCCGACCAGGCGGCGGATGTCGGCCGCAGCAGCCCCGGCTGCGCGCAGTTCGCGCAGGCCGGTGGCCAGGGTCGACTTCGACAGCTTTCGCCCGGCGCGATCGAGCACCAGTCGATGGTGCCGGTAAGCCGGCGCAGGCAGTCCGAGCAGTTGCTGCAGCAGCCGATGCACGGAGGTCGACCAAAACAGATCCTCGCCCCGTACCACCTCGGTGACGCCCTGCAGGGCGTCATCGAGCACCACCGACAGGTGGTAGCTGGTCGGCATCTGCTTGCGCGCCAGGATGACATCGCCCCAGGCTTCCGGCCGCGCGGCCACCAGCCCGCTCTCGCCCTTGGGGCCGGCGCCGTGCTCGATCCAGCCGAGAGGCCCAGCGCGCGCGCAGGCCGCGGCCATGTCGAGCCGCAGCGCCGCGGGCGCGCGCTCTTCTGATAATGGCGCCCGCGCGCCGGCATCGAGCTCTTTTGCCGAACCGGGATAGAGTGGCGCGCCGTCAGGGTCGCGCGGCCAGGGCGCCTCTGCCTCCCGTTCGGCTACCAGCCTGGCGATCTCGGCACGGCTTGCGAAAGAAGGATAGACCAGGCCCTGCTCCGACAGCCGCTGCAGCGCCGCGCGGTATTCCACCAGATGTTCGGACTGCCTCCTGACCTCCGGCTCCCAGGCGATGCCGAGCCAGCCGAGGTCTTCATAGATGGCGACCTCGAATTCCGGCCTGCAGCGGGTGGCGTCGATGTCCTCGATCCGCAGCAGCAGCCGACCACCGTTCTGACGCGCCGCCTCGAAGTTCAGGAGTGCGGAAAAAGCATGTCCGAGGTGCAGATAGCCGTTCGGACTCGGCGCAAAGCGGAAGACAGGTTGTGGCATGCTATGATCTTGTCACGGCCGGACTGAACGACAAGCCCGTCCGTTGACCGGAAGATGGGTGCCTAGCCTCCAAGATGCCCCTGCACCTTCACACCCAGGCCGATCTCGAAGCGGCCATCGCCGTGCTGGTCGCGCAGGACAAGCGTCTGCGACCCATCCTGGAGCTCGCGGGCATGCCGGCGCTGCGGCGGCGCGACCCCGGTTTTGCCGGGCTTGCGGCGATCATCTGCGGCCAGCAGCTGTCGACCGCGAGCGCCGCGGCGATCTGGGCCCGCGTCAGCGCCGCCTTCGATCCCTTTGATCATGAGGCCCTGCGGCGCGCCCGCGCCGATCGCCTGGGTCGGCTCGGCCTGTCGGCGGCCAAGATCAAGACCCTGAAGAACCTCGCGCGCGAGATCGCCGCCGAGCGGCTCAATCTCGATATGCTGGCCAACGAGGATGCCGATGCTGCACACCACTCACTGACGGCGCTGCACGGCATCGGCCCCTGGACCGCGGACGTCTATCTCTTGTTCTGTCTCGGCCATGGCGACGCCTGGCCGGCCGGCGATCTGGCCCTGCAGGAGGCGGTCAGAATCGGATTAGGGCTGGAGAGGCGGCCGACCGTGCAGGAGATGGCGCCACTGGCGGAGCCGTGGCGGCCGCTGCGCGGCGCCGCGGCCCATCTGTGGTGGTCCTATTACCGGGCAACGAAACGGCGCGAGGGCGTCATCGGCGTCGAGCCCAAAGCGAACGCTGTTTTAAACAAACTGGCTGTTGCAAAACGGTCATCGGCAACGGCAAAGATCCCGGCAGCAAAACCGCCGGGATCAAAAACATGAAATCGACCGACTTCGTTGTCGCCCGCAACGATTTGCAGCGCTGCAAATTCATTGAGACGCAGCTGCCTGATGCCGGCGCCCTGCCAAATGACGCGCTGCTGGTCAAGGTCGACCGCTTCGCGTTTACCGCCAACAATATTACCTACGCGATGACCGGCGATGATCTGAAATACTGGCAGCTGTTTCCGGCGCCGGAAAAATTCGGCAACATTCCGGTGTGGGGGTTTGGCGAGGTAATCGCCTCGAAGCACCCCGCCGTCGGGGTCGGCGAGCGGCTGTTCGGCTATTTTCCGATGGCCACCCATCTAATGATCGAAGCCGCCGATGTCCGCAAGCGCGGCCTGCGCGACGCCGCCGCGCATCGCCAAGGTGTGGCCCCGGTCTACAATGCCTATGCGCGCGTCAGCGGCGATCCGGCCTTCGCCGGCCGCCAGGGCGATCATCAGGCGCTGCTGCGGCCTTTGTTCATGCTGTCATTTCTGGTCGACGATCATCTCAGCGAGAACGGCTTCTACGGCGCGCGCGAGGTGATGCTCTCCAGCGCCTCGAGCAAGACCGCGTTCGGGCTTGCGCATCTGCTGCACGGGCGGGGCGATATCAGAGTGATCGGGCTGACCTCGGCAGCCAATGTGGCGTTCGTCAGCTCGCTGGGTTGCTATGACGAGGTCGTCACCTATCAGCATGTGACCTCGCTGCCGGCCGACCGGCCGGTGGCGTATGTCGACATGGCCGGCAACAGCGCATTGCGCGCGACGCTGCATCGCCATTTCGGCGGCAACATAAAATATTCCGGGCGCGTCGGGCTCACCCATCGCAGCGGTTCAGCGGACGAATCCCAACTGCCGGGCGCAAAACCCATCTGGTTCTTCGCGCCCGACCAGATTCGCAAGCGCGCGCTGCAATGGGGTCCCGGCGGCATCGACGCCCGGTTCGGCGTGGCATGGTCGGGCTTCGCCCCGATGCTCGACCGGTGGCTTCGGGTGATCAAAGGCCGCGGCGATGCCGCCGTCAAGCAGGTCTACCAGGATACGCTGAATGGCCGCGTCCCGCCGGATCAGGGGCACATCCTGTCATTGCTGGGGTGAGCCCAAATCGTCACTCCACCCTTTCTGCGCCAGCCTTGGGGGGATAGTCTCTGGTATCGGGAAAATGCCGCGCAGACGGCCGAGGTGGGAAACGCAGATGCTCGATCGAACGGATCATATATCGGCCGCCACGGAAAACTGGCTGGCGTCGTTTGAAAGCGCGCTGGTGAATTCCGATCATGCCCGCCTCAAGATGCTGTTTCATCCCGAAAGCTACTGGCGCGACGTGCTGGCGCTGAGCTGGAACCTGCAGACCATCAATGGCGTCGAAGCCATTCTCGGCGAACTGCAGGCCCGCGCGGCTAGCGCCGCGCCGAACGGCTTTGTCATCGATCCCGGTCGCGCGGCACCACGCCGGGTGATGCGCGCGGGCAGCAACGTCATCGAGGCGATCTTCAAATTCGAAACCGCAATTGGCCGCGGCAGCGGCATCGTGCGGCTGGTCCCCGACAGCGTCGACGGCGGCGAGCCAAAGGCGTGGACATTGCTCACCGCACTCGATGAATTGAAAGGCTTTGAGGAGCCGCTTGGAAAGTTGCGGCCGCGCGGCCAATCCTATTCGCGCGACTTTCGCGGCCCCAATTGGCTCGATCAGCGCAAGGCCGCGGCCGACTATCCCGCCCGCGATCCCGTCGTATTAGTGGTCGGCGGCGGCCATGCCGGACTGTCGATCGCGGCACGCCTGAAGCAGCTGCGGATCGATACCCTGATCGTCGATCGCTGGCCCCGCATCGGCGACAACTGGCGCCGCCGCTACCATGCGCTGACACTGCATAACCAGGTGCAGGTCAACCACCTGCCCTATATGCCATTCCCTCCGAACTGGCCGACCTATATCCCCAAGGACAAGCTCGCCAACTGGTTCGAGGCCTATGTCGAGGCCATGGAGCTGAACTACTGGACCGGCACCGCCTTCGAAGGCGGCAGCTATGACGAAGGAGAGGGATGCTGGTCGGTGACGTTGCGCCGGGCCGATGGCAGCCAGCGCACCATGCAGCCGCGGCATGTCGTGGTGGCCACCGGCGTCAGCGGCATCGCCAACGTGCCCGACCTTCCCGGCCTGAAGCAGTTTGCCGGCACGGTGCTGCATTCCAGCCGGTATGACGACGGCGAAAACTGGCAAGGCAAAACGGCGCTGGTGATCGGCACCGGCAACAGCGGCCACGATATTGCCCAGGATCTCTATTCGAGCGGCGCCGAGGTCACGCTGGCGCAGCGCAGCCCGACCCTGATTACCCAGATCGAACCATCGGCGCAGCTGGCCTACGCGGCCTACAACGAGGGGACGCTGGAAGACAACGACCTGATCGCGACCTCGATGCCGCTGGTCCTGGCCAAACGAAGCCACGTGATGATCACCGAACAATCCAAACAGCTCGACGCGGAGCTGCTCGATGGCCTCGCGCGCAAGGACTTCAAGCTCGATTACGGCGAGGACAACACCGGCTGGCAGTTCAAATACCTGACGCGGGGCGGCGGCTATTATTTCAATGTCGGCTGCTCCGATTTGGTGATCAGCGGCGCCATCAGGCTGATCCAGTTTTCCGAGATCGACCGCTTCGTCGCCGGCGGCGCGCGGATGAAGCAAGGCGACATGCTGGCCGCCGACCTGATCGTGCTGGCGACCGGATACAAGGGCTGGGAAGTTCTGGTGCGCCAGCTGTTCGGCGAAGACGTCGCCGGCCGCGTCGGCCCGATCTGGGGATTTGGCGAGGGCCAGGAACTTCGCAACATGTATACCCGCACCGGCCAGCCCGGCCTGTGGTTCATCGCTGGCAGCCTGGCGCAATGCCGGATCAACTCGAAATACCTGGCGCTGCAGATCAAGGCGATCGAAGAAGGGCTGCTGCCGCGTCTGGCGCCAGCCGCCATGCCGGATGCAGCGGTTTGCTGAATTGCAGCATGAACGTCATTCGGGGTGCGCGACACGCAAACGCTTAGAAAGAGAACCACCATGGCAACCATTCTCGGCTCAGGCGAACATCGCTACCGTGTGGTAGAGAACTGGGCCAAGCTGCCGGACGGCTGGAACCTGACCGACGTGGCTTCAGTGGCGGTCGACAGCAAGGACCGCATCTATGTCTTCAATCGCGGCGTTCATCCGATGGTGGTGCTCGACCCTGCCGGAAATTTCATCAAAAGCTGGGGCGAAGGGCTGTTTCGGCGAGCGCACGGGCTGCACATCGACGCTAACGACAATCTCTATTGCACCGATGACGGCGACCACACCGTGCGTAAATGCTCCACCGATGGCAAGGTGCTCTTGACCATCGGCATCCCTGACCGGCCATCGCCGTTCATGAGCGGTGAGCCGTTTCATCGCTGCACCCACACCGCGCTGTCGCCGCAGGGCGAGATCTATGTATCGGACGGCTACGGCAATGCCCGCGTCCACAAATTCACCCCCGACGGCAGGCTGATCAAAAGCTGGGGCGAGCCCGGCACCGATCCCGGCCAGTTCAACATCGTCCACAACATCGCCGCCGACGCCGACGGTTTTGTCTATGTCGCCGACCGCGAGAACCACCGCATCCAGGTGTTCGACGGCAACGGCAACTACGAAGCCCAATGGAACAACCTACACCGGCCCTGCGCGCTCCATTGCTGCGGCGGCCGGCAGCCCAATTTCATCATTGGCGAACTCGGACCGGGAATGCCGGTCAATCGCAAGGTGCCGAATCTGGGCCCGCGGCTGACCATCGTCGATGCCAAGGGAAAGCGGATTGCGCGGCTCGGCGGCGAGGACGGCCCCGGCCTCGAGAGCGGCAAGTTCCTGGCACCGCACGGCCTGGCGCTGGATTCAAAGGGCGACATCTATGTCGGCGAAGTCGGCGTCACCGACTGGAAGACCAGTTTTCCGGATCAGCCGATGCCCACCGTGGTGCGCTGCCTGCAGAAGCTGGAGCGTTTGACGGACGGCGGTAGCGATCCTCATACCGCTTGATTCCACCCAATCAACGCCCGCACCGTCGTTGCGACCAGCAGCAAAGCGAATACCCTATTGGCGATCCGCGATCGCCGGGGATCGCCGAGAACGCCCGCGAGCGATGCGCCGCCCATCAGCCAGGTAAAATGGATGACCACGATCATGGCTGCAAGGACACTCGCCTTCAGCGATGCATCCCACAGCCCAGATAACTGCGTAAGCGTCGATCCCATGAACACGGCGGCAATCGCAAACCAGGCCTTAGGATTGGCGATAGCAAGCAGAAACCCCGCGACAAACGACGGCGCCCCGGCATCGGCAGTTTGTTTCGCAAGCGGCGGCGCGGTCGCGATCTTCCACGCCAGATATAAGATGTAGGCGGTCGACCCGAACGTCAGCGACGCGCCGAGGCCGGGGACCGACGAAAGCAGCGCCATGACTCCGGCTGCGACAGCCAAGAGAACCGCCACGGTGCCCGTAATGGCGCCCGACACGAACCGAAGGGATTGCCGCACCCCGAGGGCCTGTTGCGCGTCCGTTCCTTGATCGCCGAACGTCCGGCGGATCGCTGCGCCATTGGCGAACTGGAGCGCACGGCCGGGCTCGACCGCTGGTCGCTCGCGCGCCGGTTTCGCGCCGCATTCCGGACCAGCCCCTCTCGCTTTCGCACCATGCGGCAGCTCGATCGCGTGCGCCAACTGGTAAAGTCCGGCACGGGCCTCACGAATGCCGCCCTTGAGGCTGGATTTGCCGATCACAGCCATATGTCACGCCAGTTCAAGCGTGCCTATGGCCTCACGCCCGCCCGGTGGGCGGCGGCGCTTCACTGAACTCTTGCAAAGCGCGATCTCGCCCTCAGGCTTGTGTGCCCAACCGGTCGGCTCGAGCCGCCCGCTGCCGACTTGTCTTGGCCAAGCGCTCAGACATCGCCGACGGCCTCGCGCCGCCGTTGTTCGGACTCCTCCGCGTAGCGCCGCATGGCGTGGGCTTCGGTGAGAAGACCGATCGGCCGGTGTTCGCCGTCGATATCGACCACCGCCAGCGACTCCGCTTCAGCGGCGTCAAACACCGCGATGGCTTCCTGGATGTTCATGGCCGGATGCAGCACGACATCGCGGTAATGCAGCAGGTCGATCAGGCCTTTGGTGGTCTCGACATCTTGCGCATGCGCATCCGCCACCAGCGCCAGCCCGACGTATCGGCCGGTGCCGTCGACCGCCACCACCTGGGTTTTTGATCCGAGCGGAAATTGTTCGCGGAATTGCTCGATCCCCATGTTGGCATTCACGGTGGTAACGTCCTGCCGCATCAGGCTTCGCACCGTCAGATCGCGAATCCAGCCGATATCCGCGGCGCTGCGGATGGTTTCGCCGCGCAGGTGCAGCCGCCAGGTTGCGAACGAGTAGCCGAACAGTTCGCGGGTGATCTGGGTCGAGATGATCACCGCCACCAGCACCGCGGTGGTAAGCCAGAGATTGCCGGTCGATTCCAGCGCGATGAACGACATCGTCAGCGGGCCGCCGACCACCGAGGCTGACAGCGCGCTCATGCCGATGATCGCATAGACGTTCGGATTGAGGCCGAAGCCCGGCCACATCGCGTCGAAGCCGGCCGCGAACAGGTGACCGCCGAGCGCTCCCAGAAAAAGTGTCGCGAAAAACAATCCGCCGCGAAACCCGGTGCCCAGCGATATCACGGAGGCGATCGCTTTCAGGACGAACATGCTGGCGACGACGGCCAGCGGAATCGAAACGAAACCGGCAAAATGCAGGGCGCCATGTCCTGAAGACATCACTTGCGGGGACAGCAAGGCGAGCAGGCCGACGCAAAGACCGCCGAGCGCCGGGCGCAGCGGCGGCCAGAGCGGGG
Source organism: uncultured Alphaproteobacteria bacterium (assembly GCA_963736075.1). GTDB lineage: Bacteria > Pseudomonadota > Alphaproteobacteria > Rhizobiales > Xanthobacteraceae > Bradyrhizobium. The sequence continues at coordinate 23,276 of CAVTNW010000011.1, forward strand.
TCTTTGACAACACCATCTCGCACAACGCCACACCCCGCATGATGCCGATGCCGAACAGCGCCGCCAGCACCCCGAGCAAACCCGCAACGGCCAGATCGCGCCCGAGCACATCGCCGACCGGGCCGACGCCGACGCCGAGCGACAGCACCGTAAAGGCATGGGCAACAAAATAGCCTGCCACCGCGGCGACGCCGACCGGCGTCAGGCTGGCCGGCGTATAGCCCCCGATCACGAGCTCGAAGGCATAGAAAGCACCGCCCAGCGGAGCCCCGAACGCACCCGCGATGGCGGCGGCGGCGCCACAGCCGACCATGAGGCGCTGATCGGAGCGGCGCAGATGAAATCCGCGGCCGAGCGAAGCGGCGATGCCGCTGGCGAGCTGGGTATAGCCGGCTTCGAGCCCGACCGAAGCGCCGACGCCGCTGGACCAGATGGTCTGCAGTGCCACGATCATGCTGCCGCGAAACGACATCTGCCCGCCGTGCAGGGCATTGGCCTCGATCGGATCGACTTCTCGTGCCGGCCGCACGCGCAGCAGCAGCAGGAATGCCACCCCGAGCAGCAAGCCGCCGAGGCATGGCACCAGCAACGCGCGCAGCGGTTCGATCCTGAACTGGCTCGACAGACGGTCCCCCATGTCGAGGTTGAACAGCACGACGTGGAGCACTTCGACCGCGGCGCTCATGCCGGCCACCGCCAGGCCCCCGATGGTTCCCACCAGCGCCGCAAGCACGATCAGGCTGCCTTCATGGGCGCGTACGAATGCTCGCAGCCGGCGCGGCGCCTCAAGATAACGTGACGTGCCGACCATGCCTATACGCGTCCCGACGCGGCCGGAAGCCGCCGCCAGCCTCGTTTAGCGGGGTTCACAGCGGTGGTGCAACCAGTTCGCAAACAGCCCCCAGGGGGCGGATAAGGTCGCCAACGCTCTTCACAATTCGGTCACGCTGCCTGTAGTATGTCAGTGAATGCTGCTTCGCAGTAATTGAGGGAGTCAGGAGCGTTGATTTGAACGCACATGTCTCGCAAGGTGGTTGGCCGGTACTGGTCCTGAACGCGGATTTCCGGCCGCTCAGTTATTATCCGCTGTCGTTGTGGTCGTGGCAGGACGCGATCAAGGCGGTGTTCCTCGATCGCGTCAACATCGTCGAACACTATGACCGTGCGGTGCGCAGTCCCTCCTTCGAGATCCAGCTGCCGAGCGTGGTGTCGCTGAAATCCTTCGTGAAGCCGACCACGCACCCCGCTTTTACCCGGTTCAACGTGTTCCTGCGCGACCGCTTTATTTGCCAGTATTGCTCGGCCAGCGACGATCTCACCTTCGATCACATCATCCCGCGCAGCAAGGGAGGCCAGACCACGTGGGAAAACGTGGTCGCCGCGTGCTCGCCATGCAATTTGCGCAAGGGTAACATGACGCCGCAGCAGGCGCGCATGTTCCCGCGCCAGCCACCCTTCGCGCCGACGGTGCACCAGCTGCACCGCAACGGCCGGCTGTTCCCGCCGAACTACCTCCACGACAGCTGGCTGGATTACTTGTACTGGGATACGGAATTGGATCCGTAGGGATTGCTGGGCGAGTGTCGTTGTGGCGAGGTGGTAGGCGCCAGCCAGAACCAGATTCGGCTGGGGTGCCCTAAAAGTCGAGCCAGGCGTTTTACAGGCTCAGACCGGCTTGATGGTGCGGTAAATGCCTTTCTCGAATTCACGATACAAGTTAAGGGCACGTTGGTCCGCGAACGGCAAAATTTGCATCATGATCACTGCCGCAATGTGCGACGCCGGATCGATCCAGTAGTAGGTATTGTAAAGACCAGCCCATGTCAGGCTGCCTGCCCTGCGGCCGTCCTGTACCGGATCAAGATTGATCATATGCCCCAGTCCCCATCGCAGGCGGACCCCCGGAAAGAAATCGACGTCGTTGGACAAGGCTGGATTTGTTGTCTTGAGTACCCCCGCTTCAAGATCGCCGATCTGGTTTATCGACATCGCCGCAACCGTCTCGGGCTTAAGGAGGCTTTTTCCCGCAATGGCTCCTCCGTTCAGGAGCGCCTGCAGCAGCGTCAGGTAATCTGCCGCGGTGGAATAGATACCCCCGCCGCCTGAAAAGGTCTTCCGGACCATTCGCTTTTCGATCGGTTGAGCAGCAAGTGTTCCATCCGCCTTGCGGACATGCAGATTGGCCTGCCGCGCGCGCTGCTGCTCCGTGACCGAGAAGCCGGTGTCCTTCATGCCGAGCGGAGCCAGGATGTGGTCGCGAAAATAGAGTTCCAGCGTTTTTCCGCTGACGATTTCGACCAGCCGGCCCACCCGGTCGAGACTGCCGCCGTAGGCCCACCTGGACTCCGGATCGAACATCAGCGGCATGCGCGGCAGGGCCGGATTGTTGCGCGAGATCTTGAGGTATCGAACGACGTTGGCGTCCCAAAGCTGATAGCTGAAGCCCGATGTGTGCGACAACAGATCGCGCAGCGTGATCGGCTTCCGCGCCGCGCGCAATTGCGGGGCTCCCTCTGCATCAAAGCCGATGAGAACCTTGGGCGAGCCGAGAGTCGGATCGATCTTTGCCGCGGGCCCGTCCAGCTTGAGCTGCCCACGTTCGACAAGCTGCAAGGCGGCAACCGATGTCAGAAGCTTGACCATCGAGGCGATACGAAAGACGGTGTCGGTCGACATTGTCGGCGCCGCATTAATGCCGCGGACGCCAAACGCGCCTTGGTAGATCACCGACCGTCCGGTCGCGACCATCGCCACCACGCCCGGCACATCTCCCGCATCGACGCCGGCTTGCAATATGGCGTCTAGGTCACCGGTGCGCGCGGGTTTGGGCGGCGGGGCAGCGGCCCGTACCAAGGGCGCGCCCGGGATCGCGGTCGCGAGTGCTGCGGTCCGCAGCAGCGCCTCACGCCTGGTCAAATACGCCGTCATTCGCGTTGACTCACGGCTTCGGGGGGAACGCCGGTCGTCTCGAGCTTGCTGATCTTGTTCTTGATGCCGGATAGGAGGGCCGTCAGCCCCCCATTCGTCGGGTCGTTGTCGACCAACGTCTGCAGGATGGTTCGGGATGCCTCGTAATTGCGCCGGACGCCGTCGGCATCGCGCCTCCTGCCGGCGATGTCGCCGAGCGTTTCCAGCGACAGCGCGAAGTCCTTCTGCCATCGCTTATTACTTGGATCTGCCTGGGTCAGCTGAAACCTGATCTTGTAGGCCGCCTCGTAATATCCTGAAGCACTGTCGAGGTCGGCTCCTCCGGAACTAAAATAGAAAGTGCCTAGCAAATGGTTCGCCCAAGCAAGATCATATTGATAGATCCAGTCGGATGGATCGTCGCTTACAAGCTTCTGCCTCACCGACAAGCAGGCATGATATTGCTCCAGCGCGAGTTCCCAGCTCTTCTGCTCCTGATAAAAATTACCCAGGGCCTGATGCGCCCAGCCCAGATAGCGAGCGAACTCAGAATTATCACGATGCGACGCAACCAGGCCCTTAAGCAAGTCGAGGCTTTCGGTGAGGCTCTCCCGCCACTTCGGTACGTCTTTCAGCGCCTGATAGTCATCTCCCAGGCTCCCGTAGATCAGCGATATATTCTCATCAAGTTCGGACTTGTCGCCGCCTAGATTTCGGGCGGTTATCATCATTATTCGTGCCGTCTGCTGCAGATCCACCGCTGCCGCGGCATTTCCGGTCATCAGTTTGATCAAATCGCCCCGGCGATAGAGCGATAGACCCAGATCCCTGTACGATATGGGGTCCTCGTCACTCTGATTAACGATGTCGTTCCTGAGATTCTGCGCCAGCGCGCTGTAATCCGAGGCCTTCTCCAGCCTACCCGATTGCTGAAGGACTTTTGCAATTTCTTCGGTCTGTTCGGCTATTCCCCGGAGCGAAGCGATCTTGTCGCGACTGTTACCCGCCGCCGATTGACGGATTTTTAGGGATTCTTCGAAGGATTCCTGCGCCCGAACAAGGTCGCCGGCCTTCAGATATGTTCGCCCGAACTCAGTCAGCATGTTGGCATAGCTGGCTCGAAACGTTGCATCGTCCCATAGATCATTCGCCAGCCTGTCAAACGAAGATTTTGCATTTTCGAGAATTCTTCGCAGCGTTGATAATTGTATGCCTTGGACTTTTCGCAAATCGCTGGCTAGAAACGAAACGAGATTTTCAGCCGCGCCGCGGGCTAGGCCTAAACTTTGTCTGGCCTTGTCCCCTTGCTTTTCTGCTTCAATTTTTTGGTTCTCAGCGTCAATCTTGGCATTGATCGCCACGGTTCGCGTCGATATCGCATAAACTAGATTTCCAATGGCGAATAGCACAAGGGCCAAGGCTGCCACAAGTTGACGCTTCAGCTTCTTGCGCGACAATTCGGCGGCTTCGCGAGCCGCCCGGTCAGCGGCCGCCGCGCGACGCGCATCCTCGAGCTCTTCCTCTTTTTCACGGTCTATTCGTGCCTTCTCGCGCGCAAGCGAGGTCGAAATATAGTCTTGGATATCATCGATCGTTATATCGCCGGGATTCGCCAACAATGCGCGAGCGCGCGCCAGTTGAAACCCCGATGGTAGCAGCAAGTCTTCGCGACGGTCGTTGCGCTCCCAGTCGGCTTGCGCCTGCAGGACCGCCGCTCGTGCCCGAAGCATTTCGCGATTGGCATCGACCCATTCGCGCAGTCGCGGCCATGTCCGGATCAGCGCCTCGTGCGCCACCTCCACGGTCGCGTGGCCGGCGCGGTCCCTACCTGTCACCAGCAAGCGGGTCTTCGGGCCGGCGAAATTCTGGACGATTTTCTGAAGGTCCGACGCCGTCGGCATTGCAGCGCGCGCGCGCGTATCCTCCTGACCCTCACCGGGGGTCACAAGCCTGAGGAAAAGCTGACGCGCCGCGAGCTGGTCCCGGTCCGAGAGCCGCTCGAAATGTCGCTCGGCAGTGGTTCTGATGGCGCGCTGCACGCCGCCCGACCGCTCGTAAGAGGAGGCGGTCATCGAATTCCCAGCACGGCACGCCCAGGTTTCCTTCAGCGCATACTGAAGAAGCGGCAGCATGCCCTCGTCCTCGCCAGCATCGTCGAGAATCGAATCGACCAAGCTTGGAGGGTCGAAATTTAACCCCGCCATTTTGGCCGGTTCGGTGATCGAAAGACGCAGATCCGATCGCGGTATCGAGGTTAGGTTGACCTGCTGAGCCGGCAACACCGACCGCAGTTGCGGGTGGCGAACCAGCGAGTCATAGAAATCAGCTCGGACCGTGGCTACCACTGTAACCGGCGCGGATTTGCTAGCGGCCAGCAGCAGATCGATGAAGCGGTCGACATCCTTGCGCTGCTGCACCGCGCGCTCGTCGCTGCCGGAGGCCGCAGCCTGCGCATAAAGCTCTTCCCACTGGTCGATGTAAAGCAGCAGGCGATCGGGCTTTCCGTCGATCTGATCGAGGTATTTCTCGATCACGTAACCGAGCAACTCAATATCGCCCTCGCGCAGTCTTGCGGTCTCCTCTGAAATCTTCGACGCGTAACTCGCCATGCCTTCATTCTCGCCCCGCAGATTGAATGTTTCCGCGAGCGCGCGAAGCGGATCAGGTCCGGGGCGGAATGATAGAACGTGCCAGAACTTATCCAGATCTCGCCGCAATGCCGGCAGGAGTCCGGCGAACACAAGCGATGATTTGCCGCTGCCGGATCGGCCAACCACGATCACGAAGGAATGATCGCGCGCCTTTGCGACCAATTCGCCGACGGGCGTCGATTTATCCTCGGCGCTTCCGCGGCCGTAGTAGAACAAAGAATCCTCCTCGCGAAAGGCATCGAGGCCGCGATACGGACAGAGTTCTTTTTGTACCCGCGGATCCAACATCAGGCTTCCCTGGATGGCCCCGAGAAGCCTAGCCAGTTCATCGGGAGCATCCTGGACCTTGGGGACCGCCGAAAAGTCGATCCAGGTCAGCAACTGGAGGAAGCCTGCTGGAGGATCATTTGTGCCGGGCAGCAGCACCGGAATGATGCGAAAGGTTGGATCTTGCGTCTGCCTGCAAAATGCAAGTTCGCGTTCGTACTGTTGCGTGTTGCCAAAGCCGCGCGGTCCAATCAGAATTACGGCGGCACTGGATTTGCCGATCGCTTCTTCCAGAGCCCTAACCCAGGAGAGCCCAGGCGTTAGATCTCGCCTGTCAAAAAAAGGGCGGAGGGAAGCACTACGAAGCAAACATTCAATATCTGTGGCTTGGCGCCAATCTGAGCGCGAGTAACTGAGGAAAACATCAAATTTGTCGGCACGCATCTTCGGCCGCCAAGGTTCTATTATACCGACAACCTATAATATACTTGGAGGATAACTCAACCACGGGGTCGAGGGAAGTCTATTGGCGGATGGCTCTGCCGAGCGATTCCGGAAGCGCTGGCATTCGGCGTATTGACGGTTGTGAAATCACGAGATGAAGGCCATCCAGGATATCGGGCGTTCGGCTGTTCCACAGGTGATGCCGGGGCTGGCTGAACCGCAGCGTCTGCTTGCCACGTTCCGAACGAACGGCGTCACTGATTCCAGAAATTGGCGATAGCCCCTGCCTGTCTTCCGCCAGCGCCGCCTGCATCAAGGCTGACCATTGCCGCTCACACGAAGCACATCCCATGCGCCACCCCTTTAGGAGAGCTCCGATCGATCCATCCGCACCCGCTCCGACAGCGCCGCCGTGATCTTCGCTTGGTAATTTCCTTGAGTTGCACTGATCATCTTGCGCAGTCTGCCGTCCGCGATCCAGAAGCGAAATGCCTGTTGGCGATCGAACCGATAACCGGCTCTAATGGAAATCGGAATTGGCGTGGCCAGCGCGTCGAGCGGAGCGGGAACAGCTGTGGTGATCATGGAGGCTACCACCCGCTTGATGAAGTTGCCGAGGCCCACCCGCGCTGGAAGGGCTACATGACGGCAGCGTTCAGCACCGCGCCAGTGGCCGAGGAAACGCGGCGGCCGCTTCTCCAGAAACGCGGCCACGCCTTCCCTGGCATCATCCGTCGGGACGATGCGAACGAAGGCCGCTTCTTCGACCGCCAGTCCTCGTCGATGGCTGCATTCATGCCGCGGTGAATAGCCATCAAGGCGGCGGCGACCGTGATCGGTGGCTTGGAGGCCAGATCCTTCGCCAGCGAGATGGCCGCGGCAAGAAGCTCGGTCGCCGGCACAACACGATTGACCAGGCCGAGTTGCGCAGCCTCGGCGGCATCAAAGGTCCGGCCGCTCAGGATCAGTTCGAGGCGGCTTTCCGGCCGACATTGCGTGGCAGACGCTGGGTGCCCCCAAAGGTCGGAATGATGCCGATGTTGATTTCTGCCTTTGCGAAGCTGGCCGTATCGGCGGCGAGCGCGACATGGGTGGATTCCACGAGCTCACGGCCGCCGCCGAATACCAGTCCGGTCACGGCGGCGATCACCGGCTTCGGGAACGACTCGACCCTCCGCGTCATCTGATGGCCGGGCCGCATGAAGCGAGCCACCGCCTGCTCTGGACCGGCCTCAATATGCCTTTGAAAGGCTGCGATGTCGGCACCGGCACTGAACGCGCGGCCGGCACCGGTGATGACGACGGCGCCCACGGACGGATTCAGCTCAATGCGGTCAAGGGCCTCCATGATCAAGCCAATTAACGCGTTGTCGAGCGCGTTCAGCTTCTCAGGCCGGTTGAGCGTCAGGACCCCGACGCGGCCCTCCATCTTGAGATCCAGTTGACTGGACATGTTCTCAGCCTCCAATTCGTGGCCGTTCGAAGCGTTCGGCTATTCAGCCATCCGGCCCCGTCATGGGGGTATTTTCCGGCAGAAGGTATATTTAGGTGAGAGCCCCGAGCACCCCGCGTGTCACCTTGTCGAGTTCTTCGACATATCGTCGCCGGGCGAAGGACTCGCTGAGAAAGCCGACGACCTTGCGGCTGTCCTCCGATGTAATGACGGCCAGCACCTCGGCCTCCGCGTCGTCGAACAGTTTCATCGCGGATTTGACGTTCATCTCGGGAAGCAACACCACCTCGGTGCATTTGGCGAGTTCGACGACCTGGATTTCATCGGCGATCGTATCCAGATCCCCGGAATACAATTCGGGAAGCAGCACCAGCCCGCAATAGCCACCTTGAGCATTGACCACGATCACGGCCGGACAAGAGCCCAATGCGAACTCGCGGCGGCATGCCGCGATGGTGGCCGTCGATGGGACCTTGCCGACATCCGTGCGCATCATGCGCTCGACCGTGAGATTGCGCAGCCATCCGACGTCGTTGGCGCTGCGGATGGTTTCGCCGCGAAGATGAAGCCGCCAGGTCGAGAACGAATGACCGAACAGGGAACGAACGCAGATGCTGGTGACGATGCATGCCGCCAGAACCACGGCGGTCACGTCGACGTTGCGTGTCATTTCGAGAACGAGGAACGACATCGTAAGCGGTCCGCCCACAATGGCGACGCCAAGCGTCGCCATGCCGGTCAGCATGCTGACCATCGGATCGACCGCCAGGTCCGGAGCCCAGAGCAGCAGGACCGCCGCAAAGAATTTTCCGATCAGGCTGCCGACGAACAGCGATGCGAAGAAAAGCCCGCCGCGGAAGCCCGACCCCAGCGAAATCAGACAGGACACCACCTTCAGGGCGATGATCAGCGCGATCAGGCCAATCGCCATCTCCTGATGCAGATCCAGCAGCATGGCGCCGTGACCGGCGGCCAGGACCTGCGGCGTGACGATCGCAAAGCCCCCGACACACAGCCCGCCCATCGCAGGCCTGATCCAGACCGGAATCCATTTCTGGATGAAAAACCGCTCAAAGACCGACGAACTCCGCATCACGGCGATGCCGACCGCGCTGGCGATGAGGGCCAGCACCAATAGCGCCAAGTACTGCTCCACGCCGACGGAACGGACGCCGAGCACTTCGAGCGAATAAGGGGCGCCGCCTAGCCACTGAGCCGTAATGGCCCCTGCGAGCGATGCGGCAAGGATGGGCGCCGCGCTGCCGACCGAATAGACGCCAACGATCAGCTCACAGGCGTAGAAAGCACCCGTGATCGGAGCACCGAACGCCGCTGCAATCGCCGCGGCGGAGCCGCAACCGACAATCAGGCGCAGGTCGTTGCGCCTGAGGTGAAAGAACTGCCCGATCAACGATGCGGCGCCGGAGCCGATCTGGGTGTAGCCAGCCTCCAGTCCGACCGATGCGCCGCAGCCGTTGGAGATCAGCGTCTGGCTGCTCACCACGAAGCTATCGCGCAGCGACAACAGGCCCCCGCGGAGCGCGTTCGCCTCGATGGGGTCAACCGCGCCTGAAATTTTCCAACGCCGGCGATAGCGTTCCATGATGCCTAGCAAAATACCGCCGCCGACCGGGGCTGTCAGAGCCACCCATGGCTTCACGAAGGCGTTGGCGCTTAGGCGGACGTCGATCGGGATGCCATAGATCAGGACATGGGCGATCTGCGCAATCTCGCTCATCAGCGTCACGACGGCGCCGGCGAAGACTCCGACCCCCAGGGCAAGCGGGATCAGGTAGAATTCGTTGCTGCGGAGCAGAGCCCGCACTCTCGTCAAGGACCGGTTCGAGCCGTTCCAATGGACCATATGTCTTATCTGATCCAGCACCGTTCTGATTCGGCTCCCTTTTTCATACGCTTCCGCTTGGCCGGGCATTGGCTTCGCGCCGGCGCGGCCAACCCGCAACTTCGAGTATAGCCCGCAACCCGTCAGCAGCAATACAGCCATCGGTGCCGACCCCGAGCGATGCCGGCTGCGCTGGATTTGGACGTGAAGGACGGTGATGGGATTTGGGTGTACGCTGCAAGCGGTGCGCTCGCGCTGTAATTCGGATCACGAGATGAAGGCCGTCAACACCATCATCGTGCGCGGCTACCGGCTGAGTTCGGGGGCATCCCCGGACGACAGGCGTTTTCCCGGCGGGACATTACGAATGCAGAGCCCTTGCTTCGCCGCGGCGGGGTTCGATCTTGAGCGGTATTTCGGCGGCGATTTCGTATCCGGGACCCTGAACCTGTCGGTCGCCCCCGCCGTTGTCAGATTGAAGAAACCCGAGATCTTCCTGGCCGGCATCAAATGGTCGCCGGTCTTTCCCGCCGAAAACTTCTATTTGAGCCCGGCAGGGGTTGTGCACCACGACACCCATTACCGGGCGCTGCTCTACATCCCCGACCCCGCGACCAAGATCGATCATTTCCAGGCGGCTTCGGTGGTCGAGGTGATCGCGCAGCCGATCGCCGGCATCGGCTACGACGATCAGATCACGCTGCGCTACAATCCAAAAGCCATTGCGATCGAGCAGGTTGAGGAAGCAGCCAATGATCACGCCGGTGAGACTTGAGCTGACCTGAACGGGGAACTCGAAGGCCCTCGAGTGACCGCAACTCCCGGACCCGACAACACAATCCGGTGAAAGAAATGCCGGCGATTTCAGCCCGATCGTGACATGAGAGACTTTAAACACGATCGTTTGCGACGTAAGATCGGGCGCGGCCTCGTGCTTGTCCAGTTCACAGCCATCCGCCGAACGCAGGCGTGCCGATCGATCAGGAGATTTTCCATGCCCTCTTTGACCGAGTGGAAAGTACAACGGGAGTATCAGCCGCGTCCGGGCGACTACAGTTTCGATCTCGATCGCGTGCTTTCATCGGTGGTCGGGCTGCATTCGATGATCCCCGCCGACGCCTTCAGCGCCGAGACGCTGGGCACCGAGCGGGCCGGTAACGGCATTCTGATTGACGATGGCCTGGTGCTGACGATCGGTTATCTGATCATGGAGGCCGAATCAGTCTGGCTCCATCTCGGCGATGGCCGCGTGATGGAAGGCCATGCGCTCGGCGTCGATACCGCAAGTGGCTTCGGCCTGGTTCAGGCGCTCGGCCGCATCGACCTCGAGCCGCTGCCGTTTGGCTCTTCCGCCGCCGCCGGGATCGGTGATCGCGTGGTCGTAGGCGGCGCCGGGGGTCGCACGCGGTCGGTTGCCAGTGAAATCGTCGCCAAACAGGAATACGCCGGCTACTGGGAATATCTCCTGGACGAGGCGATCTTCACCTCGCCGGCGCATCCGAATTGGGGCGGCACCGGGCTGATCTCGAACCGCGGCGAGTTGATCGGCATCGGCTCGCTCCAGCTTGAACGCGAGCGCGAGGGCAAAGCCCAGCATGTCAACATGATCGTGCCGATCGACCTGCTCAAGCCCGTGCTCGACGACTTGCGCAAGTTCGGCAGCGTCAACAAGCCGGCACGCCCCTGGCTCGGCATGTTCTCGACCGAGATTGATCACAAGATCGTGGTGATCGGCATTTCCGCGAAAGGGCCGGCGGCGCGCGCCGAGCTCAAGGCCGGCGATGTCATCCTCGCCGTCGGGGGCGAGAAAATCTCGAGCCAGAGCGGCTTCTACCGGAAACTCTGGGCGCTCGGACCGGCCGGTGTCGACGTGCCGCTGACCGTGCACCACGAAGGCGTCACCTTTGACGTGGTGCTCACTTCCACCGACCGAACAAAGCTGCTGAAGGGTCCGAAGCTGCACTGAGAGTCCGGCGGAGGCGTCCGATGAGCGAGGCCGTGGTGGATGACATCGTGGCCATGCTGCCGCCGCTCTTGCAATCGCTGGAAGCCCTCGGTTTCATCGCTCGCTACCTCGATCCGCCGCAATTCGACAGGGTCATGGCGGACGCCGGCATGCCCGATCAGGCCTTGCTGGCGAGTCGGCCGCGGCTTTCGCAATGGCCGGAGTCATTCGCCGGGATCAGGGTCGCGCTCGAAGCTGCCAGCGACGCGGTGATAGCGGCTTTCGCAGGGCTGCGCGCCGTCCAGAATGGCCATGGGGACCTGATGGCTGCCTTTCGCGCGCTGCGGCAAACACCGCGCGCGCTGGAGGCGCTCTATACCGTTGCCGCGAGATTGCCGCCGGTAAGCGACTTTTTCCTCGATCCCGCGCTACGCGAGGACGCCGATCTAGCGGCGCGCCTGGCGCAGCCGGCATCCCCCAACTCCGGCGTTATCCATGACCACAACGAACCCGGCAGCCGCGGCGGCTTCTCGCTTTATGTCCCGGAATACTACACGCCCGACCGCGCCTGGCCGCTGGTGATGGCGCTGCATGGCGGCAGCGGCAATGGCCGCGGCTTTCTGTGGAGCTGGCTGCGCGAGGCGCGCAGCTTTGGCGCGGTGCTGGTGGCGCCCACCGCAACCGGCCGCAGCTGGGCCTTGATGGGCGAGGACGCCGACACCCCCAATCTCAACCGCATCCTGGATGCGGTACGGGCGCGCTGGAACATCGACCCTGACAGACTGCTGCTGACCGGGATGAGCGACGGCGGCACGTTCTGCTATGTTACGGGCCTCGAAAGCGCCTGCCCGTTCACCCATCTTGCTCCGATCGCCGCCACCTTCCACCCACTGATGGCGGAGATGGCTGACGCCGAACGATTGCGTGGCTTGCCGGTCTATCTCATCCATGGCCGACTCGACTGGATGTTTCCGGTGCAGGTGGCGCGGCAGGCGCGCGAGGCGCTTTCGGCGGCCGGTGCCGCTGTCACCTATCGGGAGATCGAGGATCTCAGCCACTGCTACCCGCGTGAGATGAACATGGAGATATTGAGTTGGCTGCAGCGGACATAGTTGATGACGACGGCAAAGCCGTCGCCGGCCAAGCGCTTCGTGACCGCGGCGCCCATGCGCCGGTCACGATCGCAATAGTCACGACGGCCTGTCTTTGATCACGGGTCAGGGCAAAATATTTCGCGCACCCGCATCGCGTGCAAGGCGATGGAAAAGCTCGTCGCGGGGAACGCTTCTTTTCGACCACCTGTTACCGCAGAAGAATGTCGTGGAACGATTCGCGATTCATGGTTAGCGCACCAACTCAATTCTCGGAATATGGCGCTGCGGCGCCCGGCTTCCGCCACAGATAATTCCGGGCATACCCAGCGATCGTTACACAGAAACGTCATTTATCGTTATTGCATCGTGTCGGACGATTGAATGAAAGCTTTCCGCCACGCCCGACATAATCTCGTCCGAATTAATCCGCAACAATGAGGCCTTAAGAAAACCGCGGGGGCTTTGGTCAGAGCAGTTTTCGAAGTTGCAGCGGAAAGCCTCGATGCCCCCAACCCATGCCGCCTCCCAGGCCCTGACTTCCCGCGCGTCAGCCGCGGCCCTGCTGTCCAGAGGCGTGAGCCGACTTGAAGTCACGCTGAAACTCACCACCGCGATCCTGGCGCTGGCGGCCGGCGTCTATACTTATCTCGGCGTCCGCGAATTGCTCAACGGCAGCCCGGCCACCGTGTTCTTCGCAGCGGTGATCTACTCGGTGGCGGTATCAGTCGGCATCTACGCGTTCTGGGTATTCATGATGCAGTTCATGCCGCACGTGACCGGTCGCGCCGGCCGCGGCCTGATGTTCGTCTGCATGCTGCTGGGATCGCTGATGATCGTGGCGATGTCATCCTGGTTGAACGCTTCGGCGCTGGCGGGCGCGGCTGCGATCCAGCAGCATCTTGCCACCACCGTGCAGAACTACACGCGCGATCTGGACACCGCCAACAGCAACGCCATCGCCGCGCAGAGCCTGTTGCCGGACATTCAGCTGGCGTCATCGCGTTTCGCACGGCTTGCCGACGCCGAACGCGCCGGCTCGCTCACCGGCACCGCCGGATCCGGCACCGTGGTGCAACTCCTGACCCAGATGTCGGGGCAGCTCGACAGTCTCGGCCAGGAAGTCCAGGCCTCGGGAAAACGGGTTTTGGCCTTGTACGAGCAGGGCGGCAGAAATCTCGCCAGGATGCGCGAACTGATTTCCGATCGCGGGCCGATCGCAGCGCGCAGCGACGCATTCGCAAGCGAGTCACTGGCGCTGATGGGCGTGATCGCCAACTTGCAGCAGACTTCCGTGGCGCCGGCGGTCAAGCGCGCCGCGGCCTCGCTGTCATCGGGCTTCATTGCGCCAGCCTCGGGCGGCCGCAGCACGGATCTGGCAGACCGTCAGACCGCGGTGGTCGGCAAGGTGGAAGGCTCGATCGCAACCCAGGCGGCATCGCTTGCGGACGCCGCCGACAAAATCCTGGCGACGCCGCGGGTCGAGCCGATCAAGTTTCAGACGCTGTCTTCGGCCGAGGCCGTGCTGCGCTACGCCGGCGATTTCATCCCGAGCTGGGCCGGCGCGATCTCGATCGACCTGATGCCGGCGGTGCTGGTCTTGATCCTCTGCGTGGTGCACGCCGCGATCCGGCGCGATGGGCTCCCGGCCGTCACTGCGTCCAGCATGACGGTGGGCGAACTGGTCGCGGCCTTGCAAATGGCGCGCGAGGTCACGCACGCGCGCCATCCAATGCCGGAGCAGCCCCGAATGGATGCCGCAAGAGCAGTCGAACCGGCCGCGGTGATGGAAGAGAACGTCACATCGCTGTCGACGGCGCGCCAGATCAAATAGCGGATGGCCGTGCCCTCATCGTTCACCCTGCAACAACGCCTTTACGCTTGGGTAGCGGACAACCCCGACGAAGCCATCCTGCGCTGGGTATTCCGCGGCGTTCTCGGCATTAGTATCGCCGTGCTCGCGGCGGATCTCGCCGGCATGCTGGAGCAGAGCGTCAGTCCCGGGGCCGCTGCCGGGCCGGGAGAATTCAGGCGGGATGCACCGGCGCTTCATCTGCCTAACCTCGCGCCCGCCATCCCGAGGGCGCCATTGACGGATGGTGGCAAGCGCCTGATGCCGCTGCCGCAACCTGACGGCGCATTGGCCATGCCGATGACGTTCGAGCTGGTGGGCGGCGGCAGGTTGATGGCGACCGGGACCATCGTGCCGGGCATTTCGGAGGCCTTCGCGGCCGAAGTCGGCCGGCGCGGCGATACCATCAAGACCGTGGTGCTGAATTCGCCGGGCGGCTCGGTGACCGATGCGCTGGCGATGGGGCGGCTGATTCGCGCTCGGGCATTCTCAACCGAGGTCGAGGCGGGAAAATACTGTGCGTCGTCGTGTCCGCTGGTGTTTGCCGGCGGCATCGAACGGCGCGCCGGCGAACTCGCCGCGATTGGCGTCCACCAGGTGGCCGCGATCGGTCCGGCCGGCGAGCCGGGCGACGAGATGAGCATCGCCCAGAACATTTCCGCACAGTGCCAGCGCTATCTCGGCGACATGGGCGTCAGCCTGCAGGTCTGGGTACAGGCCATGGAGACCCCGCACGACAGACTGCTGCTGTTTCGGCCGGACGAATTGAAATCACTGAATATCGTCACGGAGGCCTCGGCCCGCGTGGTGGCGCCCGCGGCCAAACCACGGTCCTGATCGGGCCTCGGCCAGCTCCACGTGGCTCGCCACTTTGCCAACTTTCCCGAAACGGACGGCCGCGGGGAACCATCCCATCCCGGCCGCGTTGTCGGCCATCAATGGAGGTCGTCATGCGGGTTTTTCTGGGAATGATCTTGGGTGCGCTGATCCTGATCGTGGGTGTCTACGCCTATGATTCGATGCAGGCCTCAACGGTCGCCAACGGCGAAGTTGCGCAGACGCATCGCACCATCGTCAACTGGGACGTCGCCGCGGCCGACTGGGACGCGCTGAAGCTGCGCGCCCATGACGACTGGATCAGGCTATCGTCGAAGTAAGCGCAGAGAACGCTGTTTTATTTTCCCGCAGCGGCCTTGCGCGCATCGGCGATCACCTGTCCGAACTCTTCCATGGTCAGAACGCCCGGCACCCGAAATTTTCCGACGATGAATGAAGGCGTGCCTTTGAAACCGAACGCCGTGGCCTGATCGTTGTTGCGCGCGAGGATTGCCTCGATGGCTTTGGCGTTGGCTGCGAGGTCGTGATCGGCTCGGTCGATATCGATGCCCGCGCCCGCCAGCAACTCGCGGATACGCGGCTCCGTAAGTTTCGAATTGACTCCGATCAGCGCATCATGCGCCTGCCGGTATTTATCCTGGTACTTGCTCGCCAGCGCCATCCGCGCCGCGATCACCGAAACAGGCCCGAGGATCGGCCAGTCCTTCCACACCAGGCGTACCTTGCCGTCATCCTGCACCACTTGGCGCAAGTCGGGTTCGAGCTTGCGGCAATACGGACATTGGAAATCGAAATATTCGACGATCGTGATGTCGCCATCCACATTGCCGGCCACCGGAATATCCGGGTCGCGTAATACCTTTGCTTCCGTCAAGACCTCGTCGTCGTTGACTTGCGCCAGAGCGGAGCCGGTCCGAAAACCGATGCCGAGCAACATAGCGCCCGCGCCGACCCCACTCAACGCCTCGCGCCGGCTTGGCCGGGCAGGATCGATCGATCTGGTCATCTCTGGTCCCCCTGAGCCCTTCAAATAGCGAAATCGCGATATCAAGCCAGCGACAGGCTGCGCACCAGCATATAGAGCGCCACCGAGATAATGACAGCGGCAAAAACCATATTGAGCGCTCCGCGCCGAGCCGCCAGGTGCCGCGCCGACCGGGTACCGAGCAATCCGCCGGCTATACCGCCGACGATGAACAATCCAGCCAGCCCCCATGAGATCAACCCGGACCACGCGTAACTGGTGGCCGTGGTCAGCCCGAAGGCCGTGACCGCGACCAGCGACGAACTGACTGCATTCAGGATCGCCATTCCCGTCGCCAGCATCAGCGCCGGCACGATCAGAAAACCGCCGCCGATGCCGAAGAATCCGGATAACGTTCCGGTGGCGAGACCGAGGCCGACAATGGCCGGCATGTTGGTCCAGTTCATTTTGACGTCGGGCAGCCCGATCCGCGATCTTGTCTTCAGCATCAGGACCGCAATCATCAGCATCACCAGCGCAAACAGCGCCAGGAGCTTCTGGCCGTCCAGCATCTTGCCGAAGATCGATCCGACGAACGCGCCGCACATTCCCGCCGCCGCGAAGGTCAGCGCGCAGGACCATCGCACGGTGCCGCCGCGCGCATGACTGGACAGATTGATCGCGGCGTTGGCCGCCACCGCGATGGCGCTGGTGCCGATGGCGACATGGGCGTCGGGCACACCGACCACATAGACCATCAGCGGCACCGCCAGCACCGATCCGCCGCCACCAACCAGCCCGAGCGAAAATCCGACCAGCGAGCCGGACAAAAGTCCCAGCACGCCCTGCATGGTCGTGATGATCACGTCAGCCATCCCGGGGCCGATGAAGCCGTTCGAATGGCGGCCGGCCCGCGGGCGCAGACCCATGGATCCGGCCGAAGTCGAATTATGCCGGCATCAATCGACAAGCAGGCGGTCAGCGGCACGGCGTCCCCTCGCAAGGTATTTTAGCCCACTGTCTAGGTCGGACGTGGCCAAACTGCAATGAAGATCAGGGCACTAGCAGGGTGACCGCCAGCGGCACCAGGAGCGACGTCACCAGCGCATTCAGGCTCATGGCAATGCCGGCGAACACGCCCGCGACCGCGTCGACCTGAAAGGCGCGCGCGGTGCCGATACCGTGGGCCGCGATACCCACGGCGAAGCCGCGGGCGCGGAAATCCTTGATGCCCAACCGGTTCATCAAGGGCGTGACGATGATGGCGCCCATGATGCCGGTCAGAATGACCGCCACCGCGGTCAACGACGGATCAGCGTGCAGGGATTCGCTGATGCCCATTGCAACGCCCGCGGTGACGGATTTCGGCGCCAGCGCCAGCACCACGGCGCGCGGCAGGCCCGCGGCTTCCGCCAGCCACACCACCGAGACGACCGCGGTGATCGAGCCTGCCACCAGTGCCGCCAGCATCGGCAGGATCGCCGATGCCACCGCCTTGCGGTTTTCGTAGAGCGGCACCGCCAACGCCACGGTCGCCGGCCCGAGCAGGAAGTGCACGAACTGCGCGCCGCCGAAATAGGTCGTGTAGGAGGTGCCGGTGAGCATCAGGAAGGCCCCGATGATCCAGATCGAGTGCAGCACCGGATTGGCCAGGGGATGCCGGCGGGTCCTTAGCGAGACCGCGTCCGCGATCGCGTAGGTCAGTAACGTCACCGTCAGCCAGAGCAGCGGCGACTGCGAAAGATAGACCCACAGCGAGAATGGATTTCCGGTCATGGCGCATCCCGTTGGCGTGCCCACAGGCGGCTCGCGGCCAGGAAGGTCATGACCGTCACCAGCAAGGTCACCACGACCGACGCCGCCAGCACGCAAAGAAAGGCGATGCCATGGGCTGCGACAAGATCAAGCTTCTGCACGACGCCGACACCGGCCGGGACGAACAGGAGCGATAGATTAGCGACCAGGACCCGGCTGACATTTTCCACGCCGCCGCCCCGCAACGGCCCGAGCGCAAGCCCTGCGAAGCGGTCGCGCGCCAATAGCAGGCCCAATAGCAGCATGAGGCCGACCACTGGACCGGGCATCGGCAGCCCAAGCCCGCGCACGAAGACCTCGCCGGCCAGTTGGCAGAGCAGGATCAGGCTGAGGCTTGCGATCATGGGAGACTGGCCGAGCGATTCCGAAGTTGATCATCGGAGCTTGCGATGCTGCGCTCCCTCTCCCGCGCTCCCGGACGAAGCTTCGCTTCGCCTGGCGCGCGGGGGAGGGAGCGAGAGGCCGACGCTCGGAATAGCTCAACTAAACGACAACTAGACGGCGCGGCCGGGCGGTTCAGCATCCGGCCGCGCCTTCCAGGGGTGAGGGGAGGCTTAGCCCTTCAGCTTCTTGTTGCACTCGCTGTAATAGCCGCCGCCCTTCTCGATCCACTTCAGGCCGCCATTGGCGTTGGTGGTCTTGTTGGCCTTGTATTGATCGACACAGGTATGCATCCGGGCCTTGCCGGCGCTTTCCTGGGCATATTTCGGATCCACGGCGGACGGAAATACCGCATTGCCGGTGGGCGCCGGGGCCGGTGCCGCCGCGGGCGCGGCCTTTGGCTTGGCCTCCGCCTCTTTCGGGGGCGCCGCAGCAGGGGCAGCTGCCGGCGCGGCGGCGGCATCGGCTCCGCACTGGGCTTTGCGGAAATCATTCCACTTCTGGCCATTGAGCGTGCCGGCACTCTTGGCGGCCTGATATTTCGCGCTGCATTCCTGTGTGGTCAGGGCCTGCGCAGGCGCCGTCGCCGCGAGCGCGGCAAAAGCCGACACTGCAACTACCGATATTAATTTCGATTGAATCGTCATCCCTTGGTCTCCTTGGGGCATCTATGTAGATTTCCATCCTAGCGTGGCGGCGGCGCGCGACAAAGCCGTGATCGATCCCCAAAGCAAAATATCTGCTCCCGAAAATGCCTCCGTCCCGGCTTCATTCATCCGCGGTTCAGCATCATGGCGCGACGGTGCCCGCCTCTTCAACCCGGGGTACTTCCATGATGAAAATTACTTCCCGCGCGGCCGCAACGGCTTTCGCATCGCTCTTGATGATGAGCTTCGCATTGGCGCAAACGCCCGCGCCGGCCACGCCGGCACCGGCCGACAAGATGGCGCCGGCAAAGAAAGCCGAGAAGCCGCGGACCGCGGCCTCGCTCGAATGCTCCAAGGAAGCCGATGCCAAGGGGCTGAAAGGCAAGGAGCGCAAGAAATTCCGCTCGGAATGCAAGAAGGAGGCAAAGGACTCCTCTGCCGCTCCCGCCAAGTAATCCGGCCCTCCACAGCTGGGGATCGGGGGCTCGCCGCAGGCGGGCCCCCTGACAAGGCTTCAAGAAGCTGATCCATCGATGGGCCCGCATCGATGTTGGGTCTGTCATCTCAGGCAGATGACGCACCTCGTATCATATCCCCGCAAGCCCGCGGCGGCAGGCAGAAGCACACCGATCTCCCTCCAAAGACAGGAATGCCGTGGCGCGGGTGGGGCATCTCACAGCGTGCTCCGCATTGCTGCAGTTGCGTTGACGCAATTGTCGCCGCCGCACGAATTTGCCATAAGGCAGAGTGAACAGGATTCCCGCATCTTCGGCGTTTGCCCTTCCCAGCCGCGGCAAAACCTTCAACGTTCTGGAAACCGTCGCGATCGGCACTGCCGGCGGTCTGTTCTTTCTGCTTGCCCATCTTCCGGGCGGGCTGATTACCGGCGCCATGGTCGCGGTGGCCATCGCCGCGATCGCCGGAAGGCCCTTGATGCTGCCGGCCATCGTGACCCAGTCGGTGCTGGTGCTGCTCGGAATTTCGCTGGGCTCGCTGGCGTCGCGCGAGCTCCTGGCGCACCTCGGCGCCTATCCCCTGTCCATCGGCCTGTTGGCGCTGGCAACGTTCTGCTCGACCTTCGGCAGCAGCCTCTATCTGCAGCGCGTCCACGGCTGGGACCGGACCTCGGCCTTTCTGGCGGGCAGCCCCGGCGCGCTGTCCCAGATCATCATCCTCGCCGCCGAGAAGGGCGCCGACATGCCGGCGATCGCCGTCGTCCAGACGCTGCGGGTGATCGTGCTCACCGCGGCCCTTCCGCTGCTCTTGGCCCTGACCGGATTGGCTCCGGCATCCCCACCGAGCCAGGCGACAGCGGTCGCTTCGCCGCTTGACCTGGTGGAATTGATCGCCGCGGCGCTGGCCGCTGCGATGCTGCTGCGGCTGATCAAATTCCCGGCGAGCTGGCTGTTTGGCGCCATGGTCGCCTCGATCGTGCTGCACGGCGCGGGCCTCGTCGAGGGCGGCCTGCCGCCGATCGTGCGCAGCGTGGCGCTGGTCGGCATCGGCTCGCTGATCGGCACCCGCTTTGCGCGGATGAAGACGAAGACGCTACTCGGCCACATCCATGCCGCGATCGGCTCTTTCACGGTGGCCATCGCTATTTCGGCGGCCTTTGTCGCGGTAATCGCGCTGACCACCGAGGTGCACTTCGCCGACATCATCGTCGCCTACGCGCCGGGCGCGATGGATGCCATGCTGGCGCTGGCGCTGACCATGCACATCGACCCGATCTTCGTCGGCGCCCATCACCTGTCGCGCTTTCTGTTCGTCACGCTCGCGACGCCCGGCATCGTGCATCTGTTCGGACGGCCACAGGAAGATGTCGACGATTAGGCTCCGATCAGGCGAGCGTTTTTCGAAGTTCTAATCATACCGGCACCCTCCGTGGCCCTCATCCTGAGTAGCATCGCGTAAGCGATGCGTCTCGAAGGATGGCCGCACACGACGGTGCAAGCGGCCATCCTTCGAGACGCGGCCCTTCGGCCGCTCCTCAGGACGAGGGCCGAGAGCTTGGAAGAGACTGGCTTCAGGAATCCACTCAGGATCTGCGCGCCGCCGATCGCACGATGCCCCATCCCGCGATCGCGGCCATCAATAGCGAGATCAGCACGTTATAGCCGGCCATCGACAGGCCGAGAAAGCGCCACTGCACCTCGTCGCAGCGCACCACCTTGACGCTATCCAGGCGCTGCAGCAGGCTGCCCGCGTTGCCGAGATCGCCGATCGGCCCGGTACATTCGGTCGGTCCCTGCCAAAGCCCCCATTCGACACCGGCGTGATAGCCGCCCAGCACGGCATTGCCGAGCGCAGCCAGCGCGAGAACAGCAAGGCCTACAACAAGCACCGCGCGGGGAGCGTGTCTTGCCGCGGCCAGCGCAATCACCGCGCCGAGCGGGACCACCAGGTAATAGGCGTAGCGCTGCTCGAGGCAGAGCTCACAAGGCTGAAGACCTTCGACCAGCTGAAAGAACCACGCCCCCGAAATCGTCGCCGCCGCGATGACTGTGATCAAAAGCGACGCCGTCAGCGGCGGGCTGCCAGGCAAGCGCCACTGCGAGCGGTTTGCGATCGTGTCCGACGTCACGTGGGCCTCCTTCTGCGCGCCAAGCGTCCTACCCCGCACGGCCGGCGCTGTCGAGGCGGCGCCGGATCACAGCGCAGTGTCATGTGGTCTGTTTCGCCCACGCCGACACGCGGGTTGACCCGGGGAAACCGCCAGCTATATTCCGCCGGCTTTCCGACCTCTGCGCTAACGGCAAGTGTCAGATAAGCCCCTGTGGCGGAATTGGTAGACGCGCTCGACTCAAAATCGAGTTCCGCAAGGAGTGCTGGTTCGATTCCGGCCAGGGGCACCAACGTTTGCGACGAGGGCTCGCTCCACGATGAGCTCCCCTGATACGCATCCGCGCATGGCAGCGAGAGGCAGACCGACGCTCAGATCGCAGGGCGTGCGGCAAGACTCAGGCTGCCGCTTGTATTTGCGATTCAATTTTGCTCATCAGCTTATCGCTGGCGTCTCCGCTTTACTGGGTCCGCAATAACTGACGCTAAGTGCCAACATGCGACATGGCAATACCAGTAGCGCATCTGATCGACGCCATATTGATTGGCGAGGTGGAAGGTGGCAGCGATCGGCGTCAGGATATGTTCACCAAATCAATGCATGGGCGCCACGCCGCTTCCTGCTTTGGAAGCAGAAAAGAAAAACGCGAGCGGCGCCACCAGAAGAGAGGCTACGGCGCACGCGGTGAATGCGTCTGCGTAAGCCAGGAGCTGTGCCTGGCTCAGTAACTCTTGGTAAATCGAGCCTATAGCACCTTGCGCGGCCTGAAGGGCGGGCGTTCCCACCAGCCTTAGCGTTTGAGTGATGGCGGCGAGCGTTTGACGGTAGGGCTCGGAAAGGCTCGTAAGATTTGGAGAAAGATAAGCCATTCTGACCTGAGTTTGAGTGGTTACGAGGGCGGTCGCGACCGAGATACCGACGGAGCCTGCGACATTGCGGAACATCGTAAAGAGCGCGGTTGCGTCCGCGTTGAGCCGCGGCGACAGGGTTTGATAAGCGATCGTGGATATTGGAACAAACAGGAATCCGAGTCCGAGAGTTTGCGCAATTCTCATCTTCACCAGCGTTCCGAAATCAATGTTTGGCGTAAGGCCTGATGAGTAGTAAAATGCGCCGCTCAAAAACAAAAAGCCGAACACGATGATGTATCGAGTCTGGACATGCGGTATTATTTTTCCCACCACTACAATCAATACGATAAGGGCGGCGGCGCCGGGCGTCAGCACCAGTCCCGCAAGGGTTGCCGTATATCCGAGGCCTTGCTGAGCAAGTTGAGGCGTTAACACCGAGCTCGAGTAAAGGACGAAACTCATCGCTGCCATCGTCACGCAACCGAGCGCGAAATTCCGATCGGCAAAAACGCGGAGATTGACAATCGGCTCTTTGGCGCACAATAGCCATGATATTGCGCCTATCAGACCTACTGCTGCCATGGCCGCAAGAACGCAGATCGACGTCGATTGAAACCAGTCGGCATCCTCGCCCCGATCCAACATCACCTGGAAAGAGCCGAGCGCCAGAATGATGAAGCCGAGCCCGACATAGTCGACCGATGGCCGCCCACGATCGCTCGCAAGATGTGGCGGATCTTCGACGAGCATGGCGACGCCGATCACCGCGAGCAAGCCGATCGGCACGTTAATGAGGAAAATCCACCGCCAACTGTAATTATCGGTAATCCATCCGCCAATCGTGGGACCGAGAACCGGAGCGACGATGGTCGCAATTGCGGTCACGGCGAAGGCTTGAGCGCGTTTGGAGGACGGAAACGTATCAAGAATGATCGCCTGCTGGCTCGGCTGCAGGCCGCCTCCGAAAAATCCCTGCATCAACCGGTATATGATGATCTGGGGAAGACTGCTCGCCGTCGCGCAAAGAAACGAGGCGACGGTGAACATAGCGATACAGATCAGGAAGAACCGTTTACGACCGAAAAGGCGAGTAAGAAACCCGGAAATCGGCAACACGATACCGTTGGCAACGAGATAGGAGGTCAGCGTCCAGGTACTTTCGTCCGTGCTCGCCGACAGCGACCCGGCGATGTGCGGAAGCGCCACGTTGACGATCGTGGTGTCGAGCACTTCCATAAACGCGGCGAGCGTCACGACAACTGCGATCAACCAGGGATTCGCGCCCGGGCGCCAAGTGCTGTTTTCAGCTGCGGTTGAGGTACTCATTTCAGATGCACCTCGGGTTCAACTGAGAGGCCGAGCGGTAACGGGCGCTCGGGATCGGTGTCGCTGTCGATGGCTATCTTTACAGGGATGCGTTGAACGATCTTGACAAAGTTGCCGGTCGCGTTCTCTGCCGGAAAAGTTGTGAACACGGCGCCGGTACCCATTTGTAGGCTATCGACGTGGCCCTTGAGCCGAATGTCCTTGAAAGCGTCGATCTTGATGGTGACTTCCTGACCGAGCCGCATCCGGTTCAGCTGATTTTCCTTGAAGTTCGCGGCAATCCACATATCGGGCGCAACCAGCGAAACTAACGCCTGGCCTGGCTGTACGTAGCTTCCGACCTGCACGTTGCGGTGGGTGATCCAGCCGTCTTGCGGCGCTCTGATCTCTGTATAAGTCAGATTGAGCTCGGCGGTCGTCAATTGCGCTGCCGCCTGGTCGACCTGCGCTTTGGCCTGATCGACCTGCGCCGCTGCCTGCGCGCCAAGATCATCGACCAGATCGGCCATCTTGACCTGCGCTTCGTTGGCTATGACGGTCGCCACTGCGGAGCGAGCAGTCGATGATGCCTGCTCCTTGTTCTGCACGGTAGTTGCCAGATCGCTCATTGAGTTCTGCCGGCGCAAATTCGATTGAGCAATATCTCGGCTTGCCATCGCGGCGTCGACCTGGGCTTTCGCCAGATCGAGTTTGGCTAGCGCGGTAATCCGCGTCATTTCCAGATTGGCTTGGGCGTTTGCAAGTTGCGCCTTGGTGATAGCGAGATTGGCGCGCGCCTGGTCTAGCGCCGCGACATAGTCGCGCGGATCGATGCTGGCGATCAAATCGCCAACTTTGACTTGCTGGTTATCGCTCACCGCAAGTTCGGTGATCTGCCCCGACACCTTTGGCGCAATTGTCACGGCGTTGCCGGCGACCTGCGCATCGTCGGTGCTCTCGATGTCTTTGGTGCTGAAGTAGTACCATCCGCCTGCCGTGATCAAAGCGATCGTTGCAAGAGCTGCGATGACGATCGTTTTCTTCCGAGGTTTGAGGGCCGGAGGATCGGTTTTGTTGTCGGACGGGTTAGGGCCGCCGTCGGGCCGAACGGGCTCGGCCCTGTTGCGCTCTTTTCGACCATCGGGTGCGCCGGGGCGCTTCTGAGGCATTTCAGTCACGGCGGGGAGATGATCGTCGCCGGAAATAGCTTTCGCCGGACCGGAGCTCGCGGCGGTGTTTCCATATTCAATCTTGTCTTGATCGAGCCGTGACACGGTGGACCTTTCCAGCGCCATAAACGCTTCAAATTACAATATGAAATACAAATTAGAATTTGACAAGGATGTTTCAAGGCCTATATTGAAAAATGATGGAAATCACCCGGCAACAGCTACAACCCCCTGGTTCCATTTCGCGTGGCGCCGGAAAACGAGCCCGAGATCAATTGCTTGAGGCGGCTGGCGAGCTGTTTGCCGATAAGGGGTTTGATCGGACGACGAGTTGAGAGATCTGCGCCCGTGCAGGCATGAACACAGCCGCGGTCAACTACCATTTCGGCGGTATCGACGCGCTCTATGCTGCGGTCTTGGCTCTCGCCGGCAGCCGCATCTCCACGATTTATGAGGCTCAGGCGATCGCTGACAGCGATCTAAGTCCCGAGGAAAAGCTGATTGAATTTTTAAGGCCAATCATGCGCTGGCTGACGGCACCCGTTACGAAATCGTGGGAAATGAAACTGCTCTCTCGGGAGATTGTATCACCATCTCCCATGAAGGAAGCATTCATGCAGACCGAGACCCTTCCCAAGATTAATATCGGTCGTCAAATTTTGGCAGAGGTTATCGAGGCGGATCCAAACGATCCCCTTGTCGGGCGAACGTTTTTGACCGTTCTTGCTCCCTGCCTTTTAATGGCCATAGCTGACCGCGAAATGTTTGAAACGATGCTTCAGACTTCGAACCGCTCAGAAGCGGAATTTGAAGCCCTGATCAAACTCTATCTAACTTTCATAAAGGCCGGCATCGCGGCCATCCGCCAAGCACACAAATCCGGAGAACTGTAGAGAATTGTTCAAATCTGGACTTGGGCGTACGGGCTTACCCGCTGTCTGCTAAACAATTCACATTGGCGCCGGAAACCAACCCGCTCCGCTTGCGAGCAGCCCCAGACATCGCACAAATCGAATCCTCAAGCCTGCGGATCCTCCTAGGTTCTGTCGTCAAAATGGCGGCTGGGATTCCCTACCGGCTAAACGTCTGATTTAAGGCTCCTCTTTGGAGCCATAAGACTTTGGCTCAGACATTTTGACGACAGAACACTAGGTAAATTCAATGGCGCGGTATCGCTGGGGGGCCCGTTTCGAGGCGGATGCACACCGCGGCATAAGCCGGCGGCAGGCGCTCTTCGATGCCACTTTATCTGCGCAAGCCGCGCCATTCTGCTATTTCTGGAGGCCCATAGACTTGGCGAGCACGCGCGCGACGTCTCCGGGTGCGAGGATAACCTCGATGAGGCTATAGCGGCCGTCTCTGTGCGCCGCAGCGGCCGCCTCGAGCGCGGAGCATAATTCGTCCTCGGTCTCCGCACGGACGCCCAAGGGCCTCCCTTTCGGACCGAGCACACTGGGAAGCTTGCTATAATCCCAACCATGCACTCGATTGTAGTTCTTGTGGACCGGGGCGCACTTGTGAGTGAGATTTTCGATCTCGTAAGTCGCATTGTTCAATAGGAGCGTTATGGGCGCGAGACCATGCTGGATCACGGTCGAGATTTCTTGAGCCGTTTCCTGAAAGGCGCCGTCTCCAATGAGCTGTATATAACGACCACTGGGGTCGGCTATCTGCGCGCCAAGGACCGCGGGGGTAGTATAACCAATGGCTTCCCAGTTCGTCTGCATCAATGTCCTGGTCCGTACAGGCAGTGTAAGCTGCGCGACGGCTTGAGCGGTGCCGTAGTCGATCGCGATCGTGTCGTCCGGCTCTATAAACGCACTGAAGGCCTGCCAAAGCCTGTCTTGTGTGATGGCTACGCCGCTCTTGGGGAGGAATGGGCCTGAAGGGGCGACGGTGCTGTCGTTCGCGACAGTTCGAGCCCTGGGAAGTTCGGTGCAGAGACGATCGAGGACATCCCGGGCGGCGACAGGCGCGTAAACATCACTTTCAACAGTCGCGCTGGCGGCCTGTAAGTCGATCAGGCGGGGCGCGCAGAGGGCCGGATCCGCAGAACCGTGGTTGGTTTCGTCGTGCCGCAAACAAATTCGAATAGCGCATCGGCAGTATCGATCTGCAAGCCAATCTCACCGGATCTCGGGGGCGCCCCATAAAGACCCAGATATCCGGAACGCGTCTGATCTACGTTTCCGGATCGGCCAGTCCGCGTTGTGGCGAAGGGGATGCCGGTCAAGTCAGATAGAGTTTGCACCCGTTCTGTCAGCCCCAGCCGAGCGACTGGGTAGTCAAACAAAATTGCAGGCCGCTCCGCCGATCGCAGCATCTGTAGAGCTCGGTTGACGAAGCGTTCCAGTTCCGCGCGGTCGCTTTGAGGTTCGGCAAGTACAAGCGGCGAGATCGGTGTTGCTGCGGCAAGCTCCTGAATATCGCGCGGAAACTGTATGTAAACAGGCGCCTTCAGCGCCCAGCACTGTTTGATGGCGTCGTCGATCTGTTCACATGCATTACTGGCAGTCAGCATGGTTTGCGACGCGGTGATGGGAGCCATCATCGATTGGAAGAGGTCGAAACGACCGCGAATGCTGTGATGCGTAAAGGTTCGCTGCGCGATTTCGTCGGTGCTTGGAAAGCAGGAGATCACCAGGAGCGGCACTTCCTCGGCGAACGCGCCCGCGACGCCACCACCAGCGCCCATTTCCAACACGCCGCAGGATCCTGCGATTGCTGACATGCCCCGAACGCGCGCGTAGCCGTCAGCGGCGTAGGCGGCGTTCAGCTCGTTGCACACGCCGACCCATTTGATCGTCGGCTCGGCCTCTATTTCGTCTAAGAACGGAAAAGCATAGTCGCCAGGCACGCCAAACACGTGCTCAACTCCGACTTCCTTTAGTCGCTCGATCAGATAGCTTGCCACTGTGTAGCTGGCCGTCATGTTTTTCAATTTTCGGTTGTCCGGTCAACGGCGACGCGGCTGACGATGTTTCCTTGGGGTAGGTATCCAAAACAGCCAACTTGGGCCGATATCTTTGTTCCACGCAAAACTTATCCGAACGATACCGTCTCGCTTAACACTTCCTAAAGAAGCTTAGTTCCATCGTCTTTGATGGGAAGTGCGGTGGGAGCGAGATGATAGGAAGAGGGAAGCGCAGCGTCATCCTTCAGGATTCTCCACGCCCTACTGTCCCTCGCACATGGATATCAGGGCTTTAGCCGCCCATCCTCGCCGACCTCGATGCGCAAGGCATCCCCGCCGTCATTCCGTCCAAGCGCAACATCCCAAGCCGTCCGCTCTTTCGTGCAAGTATATTTCGGCCGCGCTCGCCTATTCTTTGGCGAGCGACATGCTCTGCAGCTCCTTTCGGCAGGCCGCGCTGAATTCTCGCAGGATATCCAAGTTGCGGCCCCGGCCCGGGTCGTGAAAATCCCGGACCTTGATATTAGGCGCCAGATAAGCCTCCATTGTCTTAAAAAGAACAGCCTCGCTCGTTTCGACGATCTTCTCGGGAGCGAAGAGGCGGATTCGATTGACCAGCGTGCTCAGGGGAGCGAGCTGAACGGCATTCTCGATGTTGTGCTCCAGCGCGTCCGCGTAGGTTTTTGACGCTTGCTCGATGAAGTCGCCATAGAGCGTTTCCTGCCGCGCCCGGTCCGAAATCAACATCCGAACCCGTGTCTCGTTGTGGCTGGTGAGCCAGGTGGTGCCGAACGATGCAAATGCACCGATCGCAGACCCTCCGATGGCCGCAAGCGCAGTGATGATTGAGGCGTCGATGAGGTAGCTCCAACTGGCGGGTGTCCGATCTTATCAAATGAACTTGTGTTGGAGAGGTTCCAAGCTATGTTGGATCCTTTGACAATTTCTCGACGTCTTCGTCCCTTGCCGGTCGGACCAGCCACACCCTGTCGAGTGAAGGCTGATTGAACAAGGACCTTCTTTGATCGTGAGATCGCGTACTGACTTGGTGATATCGCTGCCTCAATTTGCAGCATTTTTTGTCAGCGCCGTTGGGAGCGATCCTGCTGCAGATACGGCTGAGACAGGAATAAATACTTGCAGAAGACTAACGGCACGCTGGCGCGTATCTGTGCAGCGAGTGACTGAGTAGTTTCCGATGCTGGTAGCGCCATCCGCAACAATTAAATACTGAACTCTTTGGTGATGCACCCGGCATCGTCGATAACGGAAACCGTGTGATCAACAAATGAAGCGATCAATTCTTGTCGGCTCAGTGTTAACCGGGTTTTGTCTTACCCTGTTGGCCGCACTTCCTATTCAAGCGCTCGCACTTCAATCCGAGCACGCTACAGGGTCGCCAGCGACCCCAGAATACAGTGAAGCGGAGCAGGCCGCGATCCGTGAAGAAATCAAAGTGTTCGCGAACGTGCCGGTTTCGATCCACGATGCAATCGCGACAGCCGAAAGGCACACGCCAGGAGCGAAGGTGATCGACGTTAGCTTTGATGGTAGAGCCGGCAATCTGGTCTATAAAATAAAGGCCTATCACGGCAACGAGACTTGGAGCGGAACCATCGACGCATGGACAGGAAAAATTATGGAAGGCGGAGTTGTAGTGCCCGTATCGAGCCTCGACGTTAAAAATAAGCTTGAGCTCGACGACTTTAAGAATCGCCGGCGTTTATCTTTCTGATGCAGTAGGAATTGCAGAGAAAAGTACCGCCGGAAAAGCAGTCAGTGCCGGGCTGGGCGAGGCCGATGGCAAGTTGTTATTCCTGGTCGTAGTCGTAACGGATGGTTTTTTGAAGGAGGTTTCGATTACTCCCAATCGCGAACAAAATCGAATCAATAAGTCTGATGTTGGCAGAAAAACCAAAAGCCTTGATCACAAGATTGCGCGACCGCCTGGGAAAGAAAGCCGACCCCGAGGCTTGTCGTGGGGGCTTACCGAGGCAAGGTTTCCGAGTCCGAGGCCGCCAACAATATTCGCCGGTTCAGCATGGACCACACGCTGGCGTCTGCTCTGAATTGGTATCGCGCCATGCCCTGCGACTCACCGTACGCCTGACGCTGCCGCGTCCACCGCCCCTCATCCCGCGTTCGTGACGATCGCGATCCGCCCCTCTCGGTGGGACAAGTTGGAGGACGTTCCAAGATGTTTCGAACAAACAGGCCGCCGTGCGGGATGGTATTGAGCGTCCGCGCATCCAAATCGTGCCCCCGGACGTAGCGCAGCGCGCCGCCTTTGCGGCGCGGTGCGCTGCAGAGCCGGCGGGCATGCCGCAGTTACTCCCCTAACAGCCACCTCACCTTGACCGGCACGTTCTGGACGTGCTGAATCGGGCCGTGGCCGCCGCCGTGCAGATAGCTGTAGCTGGCCTTTCCCGTCTTTCCCCAAATTCCTTCGAGCGTGATAGCAAGTTGGGTCACATAGCTGGCGCCAGTGTGCGGCGGCGACGGCACCCCTTGCAACGAATACATCTGATGACTCTGGCCGCCGAAGACCTCTTGGGTGACCAGCCCATGGAAAGCGGTGTTTGCGTGCAGCGGTGGATTGATCGCCTGCGTCAGCAGGCCGTGCCCGGTAACCGTGCTGCTGTTCCTGGGCACCGACAACATTGCCCGCAGGGTCGGTGCGCCGGCGAGGCCCGTGGTGATGGTGAATTCGCCGGTGTGGTTGAAGGGAAATTCGATATCGGATTCAGGCATTTTCAACCTCCTGTAATTTGTGGTTCGTTTGCCGGGCGTTGTTAAAGCCGCTCAATGCTTGGCCAATCGCTCAAGCCGTTATCCGATGATCGGCAAAACGCCGGCAGCGATTGTAGCACGGCATGCGATACGCAATCAATAGTTGTATTTTAGCCCCTGGTAGCGAATGAAGATTCGGCGGGACGAGGCCGTCCGGCTCATTCTGGCAGGCGACAAGGACGGGGCACTCGCTGAAGGTAATCGTCAAGTGCTGCGGCTTCGGCGGCACGAGCCGGTTCAGTCGGGCGTTGCGGGCGCGCTTTCGCATGAACCCCCCGTCGCGGCGTCCGGGCCCACCCGAAGCTTACCCGCGCGAACGCGCGGCGCGTCGCAGTCCTGGACTGAGCGCGGCGAGGCCTGCGCCCGCGCCAAGCTGGCGGGCGATGAAGCGGATCACGTGAAATCAAGGAGAAAGGCTCAGAACGCTGGCGCAAGCGGGATGATAAGCAAGTCGCGCTCGGTGTGTACGGATGACGGAGACTGGCTGAGGTTCGGCGCGCGGTCATAACGAGAGCATCGATCACGCCGCGGTTGTCTTCCACCGCCCGTCGCAGAGATTTGAAGACGCGCCCAACACACGTCGGCCGCTTGAACCGGCACTGCCTTGCCTTTATCCGCGCGGATTACCGACCGCTTCATCCGCGCGCAGATACTCAGAGTGCCTCGGCAATGCACATAACAAGCTTTACGCGACCCTCCACGAGATTACGCCTGAAATTAGCGACCATTTCACCGAGCCGCGCGCCGACCACCAGACCCAATCCTACAGGCGCCGCACCCGTTTGCTGGCGAGCCATCCAGCCCATCGCTTGCTCCGTCACGTTGTTCCAGTGAAGTATCTCGAAGCCCGAACGCTCGACGCTGGCAATTGTCTCGTCTTCCGTGAGCAAGAAGCTGGCTTCTGGAGTTTCGGCCCAGGGCACAGGGAAAAAAGGCCGCGGACCCGCATCGGCGGCAAGCACGTCGTAAAACGCCAATTTCCCCTTCAACTTCAAAACACGGCGCAGTTCCTTATAAAGCTCATCCCGATCGCTGATATTCATCACGACGTGCTGTGTCCAGACCAGATCAAACGTAGCGTCCGCAAACGGTAAAGCCGCGAGATCTCCAATCTGAAACGACGCTTTGTCGGCGAGCCCCGCCCGCTGCGCTAGCGCGTTCGCGATGGCCACGTAGTGCGGAGCCAAGTCCACTCCGACAACTCGGCAGCCGAATGATTCGGCTAGATACCGCGCAGGCCCACCGAGACCTGAACCGGCATCCAGCACCTGCATGCCGGCCTGTACGGCAGCGCGATTTGCAAGTTCGATCGTGGCCGGCAGTCCGCCGACATGAAATTGATCGAGACCAGCTAATTCGACAGCCGAGACGGAGTCGCTCTTTATCTGATCGATTGTGGAATGGAGTTTCTCGATCAAACCGACCGGATCCGATATCCCGCCCTGATAGTGATTTCTCACGATATCCAAAGCTGAATTCATTTTATGTACTCCCTTCCATTCGCTTGCTGACTTAATAATCCTCTGATGACTCGTACTAAGCTGCCGCACCCGCTGGTTTGAGCGAGGTCGCACCCAGACGAAGCGCCTGCCGAAGCGCGCGGATCGAAAGCAAGTGCAATATGACGGCGAGCGGGGCGAAGAAGCCGGCCACGAACGTGAACGGGAACATGCCGATCGCAAGGTTGGGGACTTCGGCGTGGATCAGCTGCATCGGGCCGGGCGCGGTCAGCGCTGCGCGGACCATGACGTTTGCCAGCGCCAACAGCCCCAGCACGTTCCATCCAAGAGCCACTTTCTGACCTGTGCGGCCCTTTGCTGCCGCCCAGGCGATGATCGGCGCCGACAGACCTATGAAGATGTCGACATTGCCACCCTCGTAGGTCATCAGTCGCGGGATCAGTCCGTCGAGCCAAATCCGGTGCAGAAGGAGTTCGACGCCGACGCGAAAACTCTGAAGACCTAGAATAAGCCACGCAGGAAATGCGAGCGCCACTCGCAGCGCCGCCGACGTCTTGACCAAACCGAGAAGCACGAACAAAAATACCGGCAATACGATCAACACGGCGCCGGGCGGCCGCATCGCGGGGTTGCTGACCACCCCGAGATATGACAGCAGCCCGACATAAGCGATCCAGACCGCCAGTCCCGCGAGAACGGCAGTTGCTGTCCCGCGAGACAGATAGCGAAGTATGCAGGCTGTCACGACTGCGAGCATAAAAGCCAGAAAGGAGCCAAACAGAAGCGCGGTCATTTGATGAATCTTTCTTTGTTGGTTTTCACGCTCGATCACGCCACGCTGGTCGTCCGCAGTGACCGGATGTTGGACCCTCTGCGCATCTGCTCTGCGTGTTCGGTGCGCCACTGCTCATCGTCGATTGACAGACTGGGATGGCGCGGTATTGGAAAGCCTTTCATGCGATCCCATTTGTCGAAGTTGTAGCCCGGATAAAACGGCGTCATATTGAAATTGATAAAGGCCTTTAGCCGATTGCCGAATGTCTGCTTTGCGAAAGGCAATGCCGCATAGCGACGCGCCGTTGTCTCGAAACTTTCCGCTGGCGTCCCGGTGAGTTCCTCGACGACATTGGTCACGCCGCCCTCAAATGAGAATGTTCCACGTTTCATGTCTTCCATGTAGTAGCGCAGCACCGAGATCAGGTATGGATCGATACCACGCTGCTGGGCGACCTTGCCCAGCATCCAGAATGGCAGATTTATCGGTAAAACTTTATGGCCGACGGCCTTCGCAACAATACCCGCCATTTCCCGCCCGCTGAGAAGCTGCGGTCCGGTTGGCCGGTAGCGATTGCCCGAATGCTTGTCGGGACCTTCCGCCAGCAATACCGCGGCCGTCCGGCCCATGTCTTCATCTGAGATGGGTGCCGCGCGACCATCGCCGGATATAATGGGATATATGCCAAGAAGCGCTGCAAAATCGATGGTCGTCAGGAAATTGTAGGCGAACATGCCGGGATTAAAAATCGTATGCGCTACGCCCGGAATCTGAGCAAATAGCTTGTCAACGAGCCATGTCTGCTGCGTCATGGCGGTCGGGTGCGCGCGGTGCGAGGTCCACTGGCTCATCTGGACAATGTGTTCGAGCTTTGCCTCGCGGGCGGCGACCGCGAAGACGGTTGCACTCTGGATCATGAAGGGGTTGATCAGCGGAACGAAATACGCCCGCTGCGTTCCCCGGATCGCATCAAACAGCTGATCAGGATCATACATGTCGGCAACAACCACCTCGGCGCCAAGAGCTTCGAGTTGTTTGCTGCGTGCATCAACCGCTCGGACGAGCGCACGCACGGGATAGTTTCTTGCACGAAGCTGACTGACGACGACGCTGCCGGTCTTGCCGGTCGCACCGGTAACAAGGATGGTCGGGTGGGTCATAGCTGCCTCCAATTCGGGGTTGAATTCTTCGGGATTGCGATTCTTCGGTCAGGCTTGTCAGGCGGCATCGCTTGGTCAACTCATTGGCGCCTTTCTACTTTGACTCAGCGCCGCCAACTGATCTCTCAAGCTATCGTAGGCGGTGGTCGAGATGCTCGATCGGATCGTCGTGAAGCGCTTCCTCGAATTCGATTAATCTCTCCTCCAAATCGAGCGAGACGTTCGGTCTTGCGGGTCGGGTCGGCTGCGCTGGTGACGATGAACGCGGTCATATGTTGATCCCCAGCTTGCCTCTATTAGTTGATATCAACGTATCTGGCGGCTTACTGTCGTTATGGTTCATTGTCGACTACTCCAGTGCGAGAGCGTTGATCAGTTTAGGTATAGCGGCTCGCTCGGACCCGCTAGCCTCTTGCTGCACGGATTGCCAAAGCGGGAGAGCCTGCTCAAGAACGCGTCGGCCTTCCGCCGTTAATGCAAGGCGACGCTGACGTCGATCCTCGCTATCCACCGACGCCTTGACCAAACGCCTGCGCTCCAGCGGCTTGATCAGGGCTGTCAGGGTTGTTCGGTCCATCGCCATCTCGCCCGCCAGGGCAGTGATGGTCGGCGAGTTCGGTCGCATCATCATCATCATCACCGCGAATTGTCCATTGGTCAGCCCAGCGGGCCGCAACGCCTCGTCGTGACGCCGTGCATAGTAGCGCGCCGCCCGCTGCAAATTATAACAAATGCAGGTATCGCGAACGAGCCGCGCCGTTTCTCGGGAAAGATCAAGTTTCAACATCATCGCCATATACGTTGATATCAACGTTTATGTCAAGAGCAAATTTGATAGGTATCTCCGCGCTCATTTATTTTCCAAGCAGACTCTCAGTTCGTTCCTGCAATTTCTTGATCAATCCATCGGCGCCCCCTGAGGTGATGATCGAGGCGAACTCGTCGCGCCGCAGCGCGAGATCGCTGATCGTTCCGTTGAGATAGATATCGACCACCCGGCCGCCGCGGACCAGGTAGTTGATGCTCACGGTGCGGCCATTGGATTGCAAAAGCTTGGTCTTGACGATTTCACCGCCGCCGCGCGCTTCCGGAGTCGGCTGCGGATCAACGACGAAGCGTTCGCCTGAATAATCTTTGATCTGGCTGGCGTAATCGGCGACGATAAAGCGGGCGAAGCCGTCGCGAACGGCCGCCTGCTGCTGTGCCGAGAAGTCCCTCCAGGGTGGACCGACCGCCAGCCGCGTCATCGTCGGAATGTCGAACACCGCGCTGAAGACCGGCGTGAAGCGCCTGTCGCGCTCAACCACACTGAGCCGCGCAGCCTGTTGAATGGTCGGCATCAGCTGCTGATAATAGGCTTCGATTTTTGCCACGGACTCATTTGGCGTCTGGGCGGCCAGCGGCAAAAAGTCAAATGAGACGAGCAAAAAGAGGCCAAAGACACACCGCACGAACATGGCCCTCAGGCGGGGCATGAAACATTTCGTCGCCATCATTCGTCACCACAGCTTCCGTCTGGAGAAAATTGCCCTTGGGTTTCGCGATCGCACTCGCCCGCAGCCGCAACTGCCGCAGAGGATTTGCGGCCGCATGATGGCATGCATTTTTCAAGCCCAACATTAGTTCCGAAATTGAACATCGAACGCGGACTGGCGCAGCTCGGCGAGGCATTCGCCCTCGGGCCGTCGCCGCAACCCTCGCTTATCACGCATTTCACCGGGTGGGGCCGCACTTTACTTCAACGCGCGAATTTGTGAAGGGTACGCTTGTCCCGCTGGTTGAGACCGTGCGGGTCGGCCGACCTTCATGACGGGCTCGCGTCGCGTTGACGGAATGGCTACTTATTGCGCGCGATATGACGATCGGATGCCATCTTTGACGGGAAATCTCGAGTCTGGGCCCGTAGCCGCGATCACATGGCTGGTGCGTTTTTCGATTCGTTACGCATGGCCAGTGATGCTAGTCTTCCTGCTTCTGGCGGCGGCCTCGGCAGACTATTTCACCCGGCATTTCGCCATCAGTACCGACAGCAAGCAGTTGCTTTCGAGCTCGCTGCCATGGCGCCAGCAGGAAGCGAAGCTGAATGCCCAGTTCCCGCAACAGATCGACCAGCTGATCGCGGTCGTCGATGCCGCCACCCCGGAGGCCGCCGATGAGGCCGCGGATGTGCTGGTCAACGAGATCGCGTCCCGGTCAGACCTGATCCGCAAGGTCAGCCGTCCTGACGGCGGCGAGTTCTTCGAGCGCAACGGCATTCTCTTTCTCAGCCTGAAGAAGGTACGGCGCGCTACCGCCGACCTGATTTCTGCGGAACCCTTTCTCGGGACGCTCGCCGCCGATCCGACGCTACGCGGCGTCTTTCGTACCTTCTCGCAGTCGATCGAGGGTGTTCGCCTGGGAAAGGCAAAGCTCGAACTCGCTCACGCCGGCGCTCGACGCGCTCGCAAGTGCGCTGGAGCTCATCGACGAGGGAAAGCACGCTTCGTTCTCATGGCGCAAGCTGATCGCCGGCGAGGAGCCAAAGCCTTCGGAGCTGCGCCGCTTCGTGAACATCGAACCGGTGCTCGATTTCACCGATATTCAGCCCGGTCGCAAAGCGATTGCGGCGATACGCGAAGCGGCGTCCAGGCGGGGTCTCACGCCAGAGAATGGGGTGACGGTGCGCCTCACCGGGCCGGTTGCTCTTGCGGACGAGGAGTTCGCCACCGTCGCCGACGGTGCCATGCTCAACGGTGTCGTCACACTGCTGCTCGTAGGCCTGGTGCTGTGGCTCGCGCTGAGGAAGGCGCGGCTCATCCTGGCGGTGTTTGTCAATCTCGTCTGCGGTCTGCTCTATACGGCAGCCACGGGCCTCTGGATGGTGGGTACGCTGAACTTGATCTCGGTCGCGTTCGCCGTACTCTTTGTCGGCCTCGGCGTCGATTTCGGAATTCAGTTCTGCGTCCGCTATCGCTCCGAGCGGCATGCCTGTCTCGACCTCGACCAAGCGTTTGCGGCGACGGCACGCGGCATCGGGGCCCCGCTTCTCCTCGCAGCCGCTTCGATCGCGACAGGATTCTTCTCGTTCCTGCCGACAGCCTATCGCGGCCTTTCCGAGCTCGGGCTGATCGCCGGGGTTGGCATCATCATTGCGCTGGCAACGACCTTGACCCTGCTTCCTGCCTTGCTCGCGGTCCTCAAGCCGCCTCCTGAGCCAAGAGCGATCGGTTTTGCCGCATTGGCGCCCGTGGACCGCTTTCTGGAGCAACAGCGCAACTGGGTCATCGGCACGACGCTCGCTGTTGCGATTCTCGGTCTGCCGCTGCTCGCGGGTTTGCGGTTCGACTTCAATCCGATCAATCTGCGGGCGAAGGACACGGAATCGGTCGCCACCCTGCTCGACTTGATGAACGATCCCGATACCAGTCCGAACACGGTCGACATCCTCGGAAACGACCCCGCCCAGGTTTCCACCACGGTCGAGAGGCTCCGGAAATTGCCGGAGGTGGGCCGGGTGCTGTCGCTGCAGAGTTTTGTTCCCGAAGATCAGGACGCCAAGCTGGCTTTGATCGAGGACGCGGGCTTTTTTCTGCGTAACACGCTCAATCCCGGCGGGATCGCTGCAGAACCGACGACGGCGGAGACGGAGGCGGCGATCGGAAAGCTGATCGCCGATCTATCCGAGGCGACGGATGGCCTCGATACTCCGGCCGCCGTACAGGCTCGCCGCCTCGCGGCCGCGCTGACCGCCCTGGCGAAGGCGCCGCCAGCCGTCCTGGGCGAAGCCGACCGCGCGCTCATCACGCCGTTGCGGACGATGCTGCGTCAGGTAAGGAATCTCCTCAATGCCGAGCCCGTGAGCATCGCGACCCTTCCGCCCGCGCTGAAGGGCAACTGGGTGTCTGCCGAGGGCGTCGGCCGGGTCGAGGTCGCGCCGAAGGGGGATGGCAACGACAACACGGTCCTGCGTCGGTTCGTTGTGGCCGTGCGTGGTGTTGCCCCGGAGGCTACCGGCCAGCCGGTTTTCATCATCGAGGCGGCCGCGACCGTCATCAAGGCATTTCTGCAGGCCGGCGTCCTGTCGCTGGTGTTGATCGCACTGATCCTGTTGGTCGCGCTGCGCCGCTGGGTCGATGTCGCGTTGACGCTGGTGCCGCTGCTCGTTGCCATCGTGGTCACACTCGAGATCTGCGTGCTCATCGGACTGCAGCTCAATTTTGCGAACGTGATCGCACTGCCGCTGCTGCTGGGCGTCGGCGTGGCCTTCAAGATCTACTACATCGTGGCGTGGCGATCGGGGGGGACGAACTTCCTGCAATCGAGCCTCACGCGCGCCATCGTCTTCAGCGCCTGTACAACCGCCATCGCGTTCGGCAGCCTGTGCTTCTCGCATCACCCCGGGACATCGAGCATGGGCAAACTGATGGCCCTGTCGCTGCTGACGACGCTTGCCGCCGCGGTGCTCTTTCAGCCGGCTCTTCTGGCCACCCAGCCGAAGCGATCTGGGCAATTTAAGGGCAAATTTACAGGCGCTGATGCAAAGAAGTAACAGTCGCGACAACGGGTATGTGATAACCATCTCGCGAAGGCACGGACAGAGAAAGAACATGGGTCTCGGTCGAACGTCGGCCCAAGGAGCGATCGCGTGCCTATTGTCGTTACTCGTGGCTGCCTGTGCCTCGATGCCGAGAAACGCGTCGTTGCCGATCAGCGACCCCGATGAGGCGAGGAATCGAAAAGTCCTGGCCCTGAATCAGCAAACGTTGGGGCCCCTGTCGGACGTCGTTAAGAAGCTGCCCGGCCCCGTGCACGACCGCCTGCATGATCTGAATTCGAATTTGAAGGAGCCGCGGATCTTCGTCAACGACGTGCTGCAACTGCGCCTGAACGCGGCCGCCACCACGGCCGCCCGCTTCGTTCTCAATACAACCGTCGGCGTGGGCGGACTGTTCGACGTGGCGGGCCGCGGAGGCGCTGGTCAGCAGACCGGCGATTTTGGGCAGACCCTGTTCGTTTGGGGAGTGGGCGACGGTCCGTATGTGGTTCTGCCCTATATGGGGCCGGCCACGGCGCGTGATGCCTTCGGCTCGATCGTCGATGTGGCCGCCGACCCGCTGGGTTGGCTCATCGGATTAAATATCGCCTCAACGGTGACGCAAGTTGCGGTCAGTGCGGGCACGACGAGCATCGATGCGACGGATAGACTTGGCCAGCTGCGGCAAGCCGAAGACGCGTCCATCGACTTCTACAGCTTTATCCGTTCAGGCTATTACCAGACGCGGCGAGCTGAATTGCGCGAGGCGGTCGGTTTGCCCCGGGAGACCGAGTCCCCGGCCACCAGCGGGCTTGACGATCCGGGCGGCGACAAATGAACCCGCCGGATCGCCACGCCGCCGAACCGGGCATTGGTTGACGCGGATCTGCTCCGGAGCAGGAGCCTGCCGAGACCGGTTCGCCGTCAGGCACAGGACACATCACCGACGGACCGCACGCCAGCTTGCCGATCTGCCTCCGCGATTCGATCGGTGGTGCCGTCTCGATGACTGCGCGTGAAGGCTCCCATCAGCGCATGGACACAATCGTTCCAGGTTCGTCGACGATATTCGGCCCGGATTTGCGCCTCACGCGTCGCCAGATAAGCGGGCTCCAGGAGCGGTCGTTCGATCTTGGCCAGCGCGTCCTCTTCGTCCGACGGATCGAAATAGTCGGCGAGGTGGCCGCCCACTTCGGGAAGCGACGTGCGATTTGAGACGATGGAGAACTTGCCGTGCGCCAGGCTTTCGGCGACCGGCAATCCCCAGCCCTCGCCGAAACTCGGAAAGACAGTGAACAGGCAGCGCCGGTAAGCCTCGTGCAATTCTGCATCGGACAAACCTTTCAGCATGACGATCTTGCCATTCAGATAGTCGCTCGCTGCAAGGTCGGCCAACAGCTCTTCAAAAGACCAGCCCAGCATTCCCACGAAAACCAATGCCGGCACGCGGTCAGCGCCGTACCGCTCTACCAGGCGCTGCCAAACTCTGACCAGCAGCCGGTGATTTTTTCGAATTTCAATCGTCGAAACGAACAAGACGTAGCGTGCCGGAAGGCTCGCCATCGCCTGGCCTCGAGCCGGCAACCGATCGATAAAACCCGAGCCCGGCTCCAACACCTCGATCGGCGGCAGTCGCCAGCCGGACCTGGCACTCAATTCGATCAGCCGAGCCCGTGAATACCTGGAATTGGTGAGCACAATATCTGCAACGGAAATGGCCTCTCGGAGCCAATGTGCAAAATGGGCAGCGTGACGCGGTTCGAAGAACGATGGAAACTCCATTGGAAGGACATCGTGAACGAAGATCGAGAACTTGATTCCGTAACGCCGCTTGGTCTCGGCCATTTGCTTCATATAGCCGGGAATTCCCCAACCAGCGCCGAGCGAGACGATCATATCGCCGCGGCGCAGCTGACGATGGAACGAATTCCGCCCGGTCAACATATCCAAGAGGTCGCGGAAAGCAGACTTGAAGATCGAAAGAAAAAATCGCGGATTTTTCAGGATCACAGGAATTGATCTCGGGAACCTTTCCCAGAATATGGCCGGCTCCCAAAACGTCTTCCAGGGAGCGGTGGCGCCAAGCGGGTTCAGAAACGCGGAACGCAGGTCCTCGAAGCCGATCGCGTGGAGCCGTTTGGTGAAGACACTGAGTCGACAAAACCTCACGCGTCCGGAATCTCCGTACAGCATGTTCGCCACACCGTAAATCTCGAACGACAGCCGCTGGGTGCCGGTCGGATTGCGAAAATGGTCAAAATACCGAAGGAAATCCTCCGCCTCGAACCAAATGGTGGGCTGCGAGTTGCCGCTGCTGGGTTCAGTTCTGGGCTCACCCGTGTCGAGTGAAGCTGACAACAAAGCGGGCGTTGCAGCTAAACGGGCGACCTTCCCCTTGTGTCGCGCCGTCGAAGGGGCTCCGAGCCAAAACTTCGCGGTCACGTCGGCTCCGATCGGCGGGCCCCGCGAAGACCCATCACTCCGCCCCTTTCGAGCGGGAGGACCGATATCAATCCAGGGACAGAAGAGTTCCGATCCTTGTCCGCGGCTGCGCGACGTCTTCCTCCGAAGCTCGGGAAGCCTGGGTCGGCCGCAAACAATCGCTGCCCGGTGATGACCCCGGTTGCGACCATAACAAATCGCCTAGCGCCTGCACCGATACGTGCCCCCGGCGCGAGCGAGGTTACCGCGGCTGTCCCCACCTCGACTCCTCCCCACTTGCAAGGTATCCCCCACGACGCCCCCTGAGTCAATCAATGCAGGAGCGCTTTCCGCTAAACCAAGGCTTGACAGGCATGGCCGTTGAACATCCGGCCGGAAACTTCCATTTGGGATTTCGCTCCAAGTTGGCGAATTTCCGGTTCGGTGGAATATCCGGACTTCGGCCTGGTACTGATGAGCCGGCGTCCGATGGGAAAGCCGCCGGGCGTATGACATGGCGATTGCAGCCGATGGCTCGCCGGCATATCGTTCTTCGAGCGGGCGATATCCTTCGTCGCAAGGCGATCACGAATCCAAGGCATGACCGAAAGACGATTCCGACCGATCCGTGGTTCGTTGATCGTCGGCACCGCCCTCGGTTTTCTGCTTGTGGTGTACCTGATCGTCGCCAACGGCGCAGCCGACCTGGTTCACTCTCTGCACATGATTGGGTGGTGGCTCGTCCCCATAACCCTGTTCCATCTTATTCCGTTGCTGTTGAGCGCGCTCTCCTGGCGCCAGTTGCTGCCGCCAACCACTCGTCCTGACCTCATCGCCGTTGTCAGGATTCGCTGGATTTGCGAATCCATCAACTCGCTTTTGCCGGTTGCCAGCATCGGCGGTGATTTCGCCGGTATGCACCTGGCCCACCTGCGCGGAGTGCCTGGTGTGCAGGCGGTCGCCAGCATGATCGTGGACATCACCATTGGGGCGGCCACCCAGATGATATTCGTCATTTCGGGGGCGCTATTGCTGCTGACGCGATCGAGCGACCGCACCACGACGGCCGTTGCCTCGGGCGTGCTGGTCGGCACCGCTGTATTCCTGGTCACCATTGCGGCGTTCACCGTGTTCCAGCATCGCGGTCTATTCGGCATCTCTGCGAAGTTGACCCGGCGCCTGCTGCCGCAGCAATGGCTGTCGGTCCTGGAAGCCGGCGCATCGGCCATCGATGACGCGGTCGTGGCATGCTATCGCGCAGGGCCGGTCATATTGGGTGCCGGCGTCCTGCGTCTCATCGCCTGGACTGTCGAAGCTGGTGAAATCTGGCTGGTGATGCGAGTTCTGGGACAGCCGCTCGACATCACCGATGCGCTGATCCTCGAAAGCCTCAGCTCCGGCGTCCGCGCCGCGGCGTTCATGCTTCCTGCGGGATTGGGGGCACTTGAGGGCGGTTTGGTCCTGGTCGGCGCGTTACTCGGGTTGCCGGCCGAAACGGCACTGGCCATTTCCCTGACCAAACGTGTCCGCGAGCTGGCGCTCGGTCTGCCGGGTCTATGTGTCTGGCATTGGATCGAAGGGCATCACCTCCTGCGCCGGAGCGAGGTCGGCGGC
Organism: uncultured Alphaproteobacteria bacterium; assembly: GCA_963736075.1. GTDB lineage: Bacteria > Pseudomonadota > Alphaproteobacteria > Rhizobiales > Xanthobacteraceae > Bradyrhizobium. The sequence continues at coordinate 65,908 of CAVTNW010000011.1, forward strand.
GCCGGGCCGGCGGACGGGTATACGCAGTCGACCAGAGTTTGAGAGTGCGCGCGGCCTGAGCCCGTCCGATCTGCACACCGTCACTAGGCTGTGGGTGCTATGGACTACAAGTCCGGCGACACAGTGAGAAGCGGATTATTCAATTCGTTTTATCGCAACAATTCAATGCATCTTTTTGAGGCAATCGGCAGGCTGCCATCGTACTCGTAACCGTCAATCGTCACGCGCCAACGCGCCGGCCTGAGGGGGATGTATTTTCGAAAGTGAGCATTATTGATCGGTAATTCCGTCCCAGGTAGGCGAAGGATTGCCCTATCACCGCGCCATCCTCGGCATCGTTCGGTCACAGAGAGTTCGGTAACTCCCGCCTGATCCAGGGGCGCATCATGCCCATGCTGACCGAAAGCCGATCTTCTTGCGGCTTTACAGCATCGAAGAGTTTATCGAGTGCGCCGCCAGATGCAGCTTCATGCTCGATCATTTCCGCGGGGGCCCTTCCGTAGCCAACACCGCCAAGATTGCGCCCTATGACGGGCGGCGTCCGCTCACAATCCGGCGATCTTGAACTCCAGCTTCGCGAGAAGGACGAGGCGCTGTCCGCCTTGACGGAGCAGATCGAACTGCAGCGGCGCCAGCTGGCCGCGGCGTCGTTGCTGGCGACGCATTCGGAGAAACTTCGGGTCATGGGCCAGTTCGTCGGCAACATCGTCCACGACATCAACAATGTCCTGACGATCGTCAGCGGAGCGTCGAGATTGCTGAGCCGTGGCGCGGCGCCGGCCGCTCAATCCGACATCCTCAGGCGTGTCGACCGGGCGATCGAGCGCGGAGGCCAGCTGACGCGGCAATTGCTGAACCTGGCGCGCGTCGATGGCGCCGAACCGGATGTCATCGGCCTTCCGGAAATGTTCGAGGAAACCGGCCAATTGTTTGCCTTGCTGCTGGGGTCGCGCATCGCGCTGAAGGTCGATATCGACGAGGATTGCTGGCCGGTGCTGGCAAGCCCGGGGCGCCTGCAGGCGGTGCTTTTGAATCTGTGCGCCAACGCGCGCGACGCGATGCCGGATGGCGGATCTGTCACATTCAATATCACCAATTGCTACAGCACCGAACGCCCGCCGACTCTGGCCCCCGGCGATTATGTCCACATGGCGATCGGCGACTCCGGTTCCGGGATGTCTCCTGAGGTCCGCGACAGAGCGGGCCAGGCTTTTTTCACGACCAAGGAATCCGGCAAGGGCACCGGGCTCGGGCTTGCTTCGGCGTTCGAATTGGCACGGCAATGCCGGGGCAAGGTCCTGATCGCCAGCGAGATCGGGATCGGGACCACGATCAGTCTTTATCTGCCGCGCGCCGCGGTCGAAGGCGAGCCGGTGGCCACGCCCGATGACGCCATTGATCCGAAACTTCACGGCAACGCCACGATCCTCTTCGTGGAAGATGAGGAGATGATCCGGGTTCACCTGTCGGCCGTGCTGCGGCTGTTGAATTATCGCGTGGTCGAGGCGGCGCGTGAGGACGTCGCCTATTCATTATTGTCGGGCGGACTCAAGATCGATCTCGCCTGCATCGACCTGCAGCTGGATCAAGGCACCGGGTTGCACCTCGCCGCACGCCTTCGTGAAGCCCAGCCCGGCCTGCCCGTCATCTTCATGACCGGATCGTCGGCCGCGCCAAGGCCGGCGGGCGAACTGGTGTTCAGAAACCCGATTGCCGAGGGCAATCTGGCGCGCGCCATTCTCGAGAAGCTCGGCAGAAAGCCAGCTTCGGTCCTCACGGCCGAGGCGTTGCGGCTGTCCGACCGGCTTCGCGACAAGATCCGCAATCCCCAGGTAAGAGAGGCCTTTGACCGTTGGCGAAGCCTCGCCGCGGAAGCGGCGCGCTTGCCGCAGACCTCCGAGGCGGGCGGATTCGCGCCGGGTTTGATCAACAACAGTTGCCTGCTACGGGTCGAAAGCCCCCACGGCGAAGAAGTCAGCTTCAGCGTACTGTCGGCCGGAGCGTCTTTGATCGACAGACTGGGGCGGGACTTTACCGGTGACCTGATCTCGGCCTCGGATCATGACTTGCTGGGTTCGATGGGTAGCGCCTACCGCAGGGCGTTGCAAGGCTCCGCCTATTTCGACTATGCCCGATTTCCGCTGAGCCATGACACCATGGTTCTGTTTGAGCGGCTGGTACTGCCACTGTCCGACGATGGCGAACGCGTGACCCATTTGTTCGGGCTGATCACCTTCGATGCGATCGGCGCACATCACGGGGGAAAAAACCATGCCTGATCTTGATTTCAACCGGCCCGACCTCGCAAGAGCGGTTGAAAAGCTCACCCCAAACGAGCTCGATCAGCTTCCTTTTGGGGTGATCAAGCTGGATGCCGACGGCGTAGCGAAGGTCTTCAACAAGACCGAGGCGCAGATGTCAGGTTTCAAGTCTCGCCCCGCGCTAGGCCTCGATTTCTTCCTGAACGTGGCGCCATGCATGGGCAAGCCCGAATTCCGGGGACGTATCGAACAAGCTCGCCGGAATGGAATTGTCGACATCGAACTGGGATGGGTTGGCGACTTCGACGACATCAATCGCGAAATGCAGGTCCGCATTCAGTCGTCCTGCGACAACGGCACCTGGATATTTATCTACCGCGACATGGAATAGCTCCCCGCGAGACTTAGGCCTTGTTGATGGATGAATTCGCCTCCGGCGCAAATCGCTGGCTGGGACGACGACATCTCACAAGCTTCGTCGCCGCATGATTTCCTTCGATTTCCCTTGTCATTCGCCATTCACACTCCTACGATTATATTTCGTTATATACTACCTTTAATTGCAACACCAGTTTACCTGCGTTTGTCCTGCGTTTCTGCTTCTGCACTTCGTGTTCTGCGTGCAACACGTTCTGCGTTCATGGAATGCGCTTCAGGAACTTCCCCGCGGAAAGGGTTTTTCGCGGGCGAGATCGACTTGCGCGCATTCAGGATGGTCCCGACTCCCTTCTCGAATTCAGCTCGCCATGAGGCCGCTAACATGAAAACTCTCTTTCCCGTCACGCGGGCCGCCGTTTTCGGCGCTCTCGCGGCTCTGCTCTCGCTCACCGGAAGCGTGAGCGCGCAAATGACCACCACCGCCACCACCACCACCACCGGCGGCACGCCGCAGACGCTGACAGACCTGTCAGCGAGCCTAAGCGCCGGCGCAACCGAGTTTCCGACCGAAAGCGGAAGCCTGACCCTCAACAGCGCCGTGCTGCTCGGCAGCCCGGTCGCCCAGCCCAACATTCCGCTCAACCGCTATCTGTCCATCTTCGTCTCCGACGTGGATTTGGTCAGCCAGCTCAAATTCTCGCAGGTCATGAATCAGCTCGTGGCGCAAAGCGGCCAGAGCTCGCTGACCGCCAAGGCGCTGTTCAATCAGTGGTTCGATACCGAGGCGCAAAAGCCTGGCGTGTTCCCGCTCAACGAGCATTGCGACGACTTCAGCCCGCCGCTGCCGGCGAGCGGCATCGCCGACTTTACCGCGCTGTCGAAAATCAACAGCTTCCCGTTCCGCTGTCCGCGGCTCGAGGAGAACGAGGCGACCAGCGATCCGTTCGAGAACGACGACCTCTCGAACCCGAACGCCTATAGCGCCATCGCCTTCTCCAACCGCTTCGATCTCGCGGGGGCGCCGGGAACCTCGCCCACCTATCCCAACGGCGATTGCGGCGAATATCGCATCGTCTTCGCCCGCAACTCCGGCATCGCAACTCCCTCGCGCCCGTCGGACCCCTTGAACCGCAATCTTCTCATCTTCGAGGCCCGCGTCGCCCATCCGCTGCCGGCGGCGAAGTGGCCGACGGGCTGTCTCTCGATCCTGAACTTCTGGTACAGCCTTTCGAATCCGGCCATCACCATCCCGCAGCGTGGCAAGATGCTCGCGAATTTCTATCTGAACGGGCTGCCGGCGACGACTGTCACCCTCTCCGGCGCCAACGTCGCAATCCCGGCGATCCCGCCGATCGTCGCCATCGAGAACTACACCTTCGGCCACGGGCAGATCCGCACCAACTCGTTCATGCTGAACGATCTGGCAGGACTGCAGAACCCGCCTTTCAACTGGACGCTGCGCGAATTCAAGACATTCCTGCTTCTTGATCTGTTCCCGACGCTCGGCGTCACCGCGACGACCGCGACCGCGCTTGCTTCGGACGGCGTCACGACCTTGAACGCCTCGCTTGCGCCAGACGGCTCAATCGTGATCAACGGCGAGCCCTATCCCAGCCTTTCCATCGTGCGCGACACGACGAAACAGACCGCTGGCGATCTCTTATTCGTGGACGGTGAGGGCGACACCAAAGAGCCCGCACGCTTCGCCAAGTTGGAGAACGCTATCAACAACCAGCTCACGCAGCTGCTCGGCAATGTGAGCCCCGGCGACGTCAACCAGATCCGCTTGGCCATCCCGGCTGCCGACAAGGCCGTCGAGGCTTATGAAAGCGACGAGAAGCAGTGCGATATCGGCGACATTTATTATGCCTATACGCATACGCCCTCGACCGAGAGCGACAACGACATCACGGCCCCACCGGCGCTCTGCCCGCTCGCCTCGCCTCCGACCCCGAACCCGATGCTGCAATCTGCCATCCAAGCCGACCTGAATTCGCTCGGCGTCTTCACTTTCACGCCGGACAATGTGGTGCGTCGTGTGCGCACGCAGACCTGCGGCGGTTGCCATATCTACAGTAACCACGACACGGGCCTCGGCGGCGGCGCGGTCTGGCCGGACAAGATCAACGCAACACCGTCGATGCCCTTCACCCAGGAGTCGGAGCTGAATCTGGTGCCGGCGGTCGGCGGCACGGGCAGTCGCTACGCGATCTCTGCGGCGGTTGAATGCTTCCTGGACTTCCGCACCAATCTCATGAACGAGACGCTGTTTGGGCTGCCCCCGCCCAATCCGCCGAACCCTGACTGCCCGCTGCAGTAAGGCAAAGCGCAGCCCGTTTACGGCGCGGCGGGTCTCGGGCCCGCCGCTATCGTTTTTCCGCTGGCGCGATATCAGCTGCCGCGCGTGATCCTTTTTTGTTCACGCGGGTCAAGCTGAGGGTAGCCACGGCCGAACGGCCGAGGTTCTGGGGGATGATCCATCCAGGAGAGCCGGGTGGTGGCGGAACCAACCCTACCTGTACATCTTAGAAGAAAATGCTGATGCTGATCGCAAGCCAGAGGCCGGCCAGGGAAGCGACGCCGGCAAGCTGGCGACGTAGCCGCCGCGCAGCTCCACCCAGTCGTTTCGTGAGGCCGGGCGGGTCCATCTTCACTCAACGAGGTTCGTATGAAACCGAATGTCATCTGCCTTATGGCATCCAGTGTGGATGGTCGGACGCTCCACAGTCGTTGGCGACCCGAGGGATCAACCGCAGAGCTGTTCGAACGTGTGCATGACGAACTGGCGAGCGATGCATGGCTGGTCGGCCGCGTCACCGGCCAGGAGTTCGCCAAGGGCAAGCCGTATCCCCCGTCCACGAATGAGACCTTTCGGCGCGAGCCCTGGTTTGCACGGCGCGAAGCGAAGGCCTACGGGGTCGTGCTCGACGCTCATGGCAAGATCGGCTGGGGCCGTTCGGACATCGGTGGCGACCCGATCGTTGTCGTCCTGTCCGAGGCGGTTTCCGATACGCACCTAGCCGGGCTGCGCCGCGAGGGCGTGTCCTACATCTTCGCCGGTAAGTCGGAGCTCGATCTTGCCCTCGCGCTGGACATCCTCAATCGCGAACTCGGCGTGAAGCGGTTGCTGCTCGAGGGCGGTGGCGGTGCCAACGGCGCCTTTCTGCGCGAGGGATTGGTCGACGAGCTGAATTTGATCCTGTGCCCAGCCGTGGATGGCGCGAAGGGTGCACCAAGCGTCTTCGACTCCACGGATGCGGAGGCCCATCGCCGGGCCCCTGTCACGGCGATGACGCTGGAGAGCAGCCGAGCCCTGCAAGGCGGCGCAATGTTGCTACGCTACCGGATACAGAACGCCGATACTCAACTGGCGAGCGTCCGGTGATGCATCCGGACCAGATCGTCATCGTCGGCGCGGGCGCGGCGGGCCTGATGGCAGCCCGCGAACTCGGACGTGCGGGCAGGAAGGTGACGGTACTGGAAGCGCGCGACCGCTGCGGCGGACGTATCCATCCGCTTCCGGCTGCCGAGTTCGGGTATGCAGCAGAGGCCGGAGCCGAATTCATCCATGGCGAGGCGCCGGTCACGCGCAGCCTGCTGCGCGAGGCCCGGCTTCCGGTGCTCCCGGTCGAAGGTCGGCCATGGACCGGCAAGGACGGAAGGCTCTCCCGCGAGCCATCCCAAGATCGTCATCAGGCCAAGCTTCACGCAGCACTGCAAGACCTGGAGGACGATCTGACGGTCGCCGAATTCCTGCGCCGACACTTCGCCGGCCCCGACTACGAAGCGTTACGGCATTCCATCGAGCGGATGGTCGAGGGTTACGACGCGGCCGACCCGGAACGGGCCAGCATCTTGGCGCTTCGTGACGAATGGATGGATCGCGGCCGGAGTACGCAGGCTCGCATCGCCGGCGGCTATGGTGCCCTCGTCGACTTTCTGACGGCGGAGTGCCGCAGCCACGGCGTCGCGATCCATCTCGGCTCAACCGTCTCCGCCATCGAGGCGAGCCATGGCAGGGGTGTGGTCCGATGTGCCAACGGCGACGTTCATGCATACGATGCCACGGTCCTTACCTTGCCGCTTCCTCTCCTGAAGGAGATCGCGCTTCCTGCGGCTGAATACGAGCGGGCCCAGGCTGCCGCCCACATCGGCTTCGGCAACGTCATCAAGATCCTGCTGCGGTTTGACACCCGTTGGTGGGTCGACCAACAAAGGGACCTCGCCGATCTGACGTTCCTGCTTTCGGAGGCGAGGATTCCGGTGTGGTGGACGCAGCATCCCACGGATCTCCCAGTGCTTACAGGCTGGTTTGGGGGACCGAAGACCGAAGCGATGGCCAACCTCGGCGAGCAGGAACTGATCGCGGCCGGGCTCGCATCGCTGGCCGAGATCTTCGCTCTCGATGCAAAACAACCGATGCCGAATCTGGTCGCGGCGCGAGCGGTCAACTGGGTGCACGATCCGCTGGCGCGCGGGGCTTATTCGTACGCGACGCCCAAGACGCGCGCGGCGCAGGCCGCGCTGTCAAAAAGTGAGGGTGGAACGGTTTTCTTTTCCGGCGAAGCGCTTTACCGCGGGCGGGACATGGGCACCGTCGAGGCGGCGCTGGCGAGCGGCCTGGAGACGGCGCGGATCCTGCTCGGATAGAATGATCGTGTTCGCTGAAAGCCCGGCGGATCAATCTTCGATCGGCGTTTCCAGCCGCGATCGTTTGGCGTTCGAAAGCCGCTTGGGCGCGTCGTTTGCGCCGGGTTGGGTGTTGCGTACCGCCTCGGTCAGCATCTGACGGAGCTCTGCCTTCGTCTTCGCTGGTTCCCGCGTGATCGATGCCTGCCAATGCGCCATACACGTCATATGGGGATCCCGATAGAGAATTAAACCCCCACTGGCTTGCGACGTCGTCACCCGGCTGGAGGCCGCGACGAACTCGATCGCGGTCAAGCCGGGCGAAGACCGTCATTCAATTGTCAAACAGCCAAGGCAATTCTCCCCGCCACCTTCAGACATGCCTCTAAGCCTCGCGGCGCGGGGCGCCCGAGGAGTTGCATGAACCTGACGCCCTCGAAATAAAGAGGGCGCGGGGAATGCCGCGATGCCCAGAGGCACCCGCGGCTCGTGTGCAAAGAAAACGGCCGTACGCACACGAGGTAGTGCGAGGCACCGGATCATCCGGCATTCCCCACGCAATGGTTTTACGGTTTATCAACGTGCTCTCCTCGGCGAGATAAGCTCTATTGCCACCGTCGCCTTCGGATTAGCGGCGTGTTCAGCCCGGTTGAGCCGAACGAAAACCTTCCAAAGACTTGACACCAGCCTTGGGTGCCAGGACCACACGCCTTCCCCGTACGCTTCAGCGCCGTCGTCTAGCCTGCGAGGTATTCGCTCACGAAAGAGCATTCCGCCCTGCGAACCACCGCCTGCCTGACGCTGCCGCGTCCACCGCATCTCATCCCGCGTTTCCTGACGATCGCGAAGCGCCCCTCTTTGTGGGATAAGACGAAGCAGCAATTAAACTGTTTCGTACAAAAAGGGAACAAAAATATTTTTGATTATTGGGGTTGACAGTCGTCAGGGACTCGTTCTGGCCCGTCGGGCCACCGGTCTGGTGGCAGGCGGACGGACGGACGCAACGCCGACATAGCCGTATCGGCATGAACTGTCCCGCGGCTCGCCGCGGGCACCGCGCGTTGATCAGCAACATGAATTTATCACCCCAATCATCAGTGCGAAGACATAGGGCAAAAACTGATCGAGATTTCTCGGACGGATTTTCTCAGACGTGCAGCCCGAAGAAGCCGGCAACAAATATGATGACGACCACGACACCGATGATGTAAAAAATGTTCATTGCAAACTCCGTTGAGCCGGGCATTCAGAAGAAGCCACGATGCTCCGATAGCAGACGTTTTGAGAGGACATTTAGTTCCGTGCGAATCCATAACCATTGGGGGTTATGCAGTCCGGGCTCGCGCAAGGGCGCGCCCCGGAATGACGCCGAAGCGTCAGAACCAATACACGGATTTATGGTTCAGCGTGACCGGAGCTGGACCGAGTAGTAAGCCGAGTACTGACTGGCTCAGCGCTTCCTTGAAGCTTATCATATCGAGCCTTGCTTCGACCTCATCCTGAGGAGCGCGCTCTTCGCGCGCGTCTCGAAGGATGGCCGCTGCACCGCCTTTGCGGCCATCCTTCGAGACGCATCGCGCTTGCGCGATGCTCCTCAGGATGAGGACCGGGAGACCTGACATATGATCAGAACTTCAAAATCGCTTGTCTAGGAGGACTCTTTTGGCTCGGTAAGTTTTTCTTTTGCCGAGCACGCCAGGCTGTCAACCTGCTTATTCAAGCCGATGCGTTTGGGCGAAACCGGCGCGACCGGCTGGGGAAATCTGGCGGCCCACCGCTGCTCGAACCTTCTTTGAAGCTCAAGAGGAATGTCGATCATGGCCAAAGCTCCACGTTGGTGGTCGCCCCGGATAGTGGGGCAAACGCACGCGCTGCCTTAAAGGTCCGTCCCAATTGATCACGAATTGGCATTTGGTCGGCGCTCGACCAGGCGATCAGCAGTTCCAGGTCGCCACAAGCTAAGCGACGATATCCCCGACGCCAAGAAAGGATGTAGGCGGCCTCCGCGAGGGGAGACCGCCCAGGTTTTGAAAGTGATCGATCACTGGCGGTCAATGATAACCGGACGAGCGTCGTGGTCTCTATCTCGGTCGTGACCACGGTCGCTCTTGTCAATGATGACGGTATCGTCGTGACCGCGGCGATCCTGATCCCGAAGGTGTTCCCGATCGCGATCGCGATCACCATGACCTTCACCCACCGTTACGCCAACCGGACCGACACCAACTCCGACCTCCTCCGCGCCAGCGGGAATTGCGCTAAAAATTCCCACGATGGCGGCCACCGCTACTGCGTATCTGATCATTGCTTGCTCCTGTTCTGTAAAGGCCGGAGGTTGCCTGACTGATGCAACGACCGATCCGCCGGGTTCGGCGATCACGTCAACAACAACCAAGGAAATAAGCAGTTCCAGAGATACAACTTATATTTGCAATGGGGCTCAAGGCTTGTGTTCGCCGAGCCCAGGCGTCGGCCGTCCACCATCACCGTTGTTTGAAACGCCCGTCGAGATCGACCGGAACGACTTCCATCATCCGCGCTTAGCAGGGGATGCCTTCAAAAAGGGAGTAAGTGCATGATCAAATCTGGACTTCTCGGCGCCGCCGCGATCGTTTTGGGATCCGCGCTGGCCGCTCCGGCGATGGCGCAGCAGGTGATCTCCAACCCCGGCTATTGCGCGCAGTTTTATCCGGACGCCAATTGTCAGAATTTCGGACCTGGAAATCCCTACACCGGCGACTATCAGCACCGGACCGCCTACCGTTCGTACCGGAATCATGACTGGAATGGACGCAACAATTGGAATTATGGCTGGCATGACAGCTGGAACGACAATCGCTGGGACCGTCATGACAGCGGCTTCTGGCCCGGCGACGTGGCCGCCGACGTGGTCGGCGGCGCAATCGGCACCGCCGGTGCGATCGCGACGGCGCCGTTCCGCGATAATTCCTACGCCTACTACAACGACGGCTATTACAACAACAGCTACAATGGCTGGCCGCATCAAAGCTACGCCCAGCGCAACGGCCTGGCTTGTCAACCCGGCGCCTGGTTCAAGGGCCAAGACGGCAGAATGCACATCTGCCAGTGAGAAGCGAGAAGCTCAGCTGATGATTCTCGAAGAGGGTGGCCGCACAGGCCGCCCTTTTTTCGTGCGTGGCGATCGAGCGAAGCAGTCACGCACCGCGGCGGGCGCGCGACTGGTGCCAGCGCAGCCGGTCCTCGTTCTGCCTGCAGCTATTTCTTCTTGCCGGAACCAAAGCTTGGCTGCCATCCGGCCGCCTTCTGGCTTGGCGCCGCGGCAATGATCTTGACCTTTTCCTTCTTGGGTTTCTTGGCCTCGCGATTGCCTTTTTGCTCGCCCTTGCCCATGCCGGTCTCTCCCTAGGTTTGATTGACGTGCCGTTAAACGCAGGATGTCACATCGATTTGTAGCGCAACGCGCTCTTGATCGCGCCGTCGACTTCGTCAGCGAGCTCAGCTTCCCCGATCTGATGAAGGCAGGAAGCCATCGTCGAGGCCTGGACCGCACTCATGGACAGCGGTTCGCCCGTTTCGTAGCTGAACTTGATGCGCCACTCTCCGCCGTGGTTTCGATGCGGCTCGATCAGCACCATCGGAAGGTTGGGCAACCCATTCTCGAAAAGCAGTACGGAAAGGGACAACATCACTGCCTCACATCGAATTTCGAAATGCTCGCGACGGGGCTGCCTTCCGGCATGCCGCCAGCACCGAGTTCGGACTGGTCTTCCGCGGGGGTGCCCCAAGGCTCGAATCAGCCGGCTCCGCGGGCGCGATCTGAGAATCGTAGGCCGGCACCGTGCGCGCTTTGTCGCGAAATAGATATAGCCAGTTCGGCGCTGTTTCGGACCATCGCTGGCATCCGCAGCCTTTCATCTTGCCGATAGCGACCGCGGGCATGCTGAGAGATCATCGTTGTTGCCAACGGTTCGAATGACGCCCATGGTCGAAGGGTCGCCACGTTCGGATGGTCGCCTGTTACACCGATATCTGAATGATCGGGATCAAATGAAGGGTGAGATGCTTGTCTCGCTGGTCGCCGCCACTCTCGTCCCTGGTGCGGACTGATCACTTTCGCTCACTTTCGGAAGCGCCCACCATGAAATATCCGAATTTTTCGGCGTTGCCCGCCGTGGTGCTGGTCGTCGAAGACGAAATGCTGCTGCGCATGCGCGCCGTCGATATGGTGGAAGATGCGGGCTATACCTCGGTCGAAGCCGTGGATGCCGACGAAGCTGTGGCCATCCTTAAATCCAGGTCCGACATCGCCTTGCTGTTCACGGATATCCAGATGCCCGGCAGCATGGACGGCCTTCGACTCGCCCAGACGGTCCATCAGCGCTGGCCACCGATCAAGATCATCCTGGTCTCCGGACAGGTTAAGCTTGCCGACGGCGATCTCCCCGGCGACAGCCGGTTTTTCGGCAAGCCGCTGCAGGCAAAGGTCATGATTGCCCAGATGCAGCACATGATTGGCCACGCATGACGCCGGCTTCAGCCGTCTGCACCGCGACGGTCACCCTCTTGTGCAACTATGTCCGAATTGATCTGACCGGTATCCGACTCAAGGTGATACACTGAGCCATGTTCAAAATCGATCATCACCTGGACAGGCTGCATTTGAACGGCGCCGGAGATCCGCCGGAAGTTCTGGCGGCGGAAAATGTCAGCCTTCGGCTGCTGCTGGCGCAGGCTGAGATTGATGCGAGGGAATTGCTCGCTCAAGCCGGCATTGACGCCAGGGAGCGCGAAACCGCCGACAAGCTTCAAAAGCTGATCCTGGAAGAACTGCATCACCGCATCAAGAACACCCTGGCGACGGTCAGCGCCATCGTCTCCCAAAGCCTGCGCTACGTACCGGGTGCGGAACATGCCCAGCACGCGATCGAAGGCCGGTTGATGGCGTTGGCGCGGGCTCACGACCTGCTTTTGCAGGCGCGATGGAGCAGCGCGGATCTCACCAAGATTATTCGCAGTGCCACCGAGGCCTTCGACAATCCGGATGTACCGAAATTCACGCTCGCCGGCCCCGATGTCCAGATGACGTCGGCAGCCGTGATCGCAATCGCGATGACCCTCAACGAACTCTGCACCAATACCACCAAGTTCGGGGCCTTGTCGGTGCCGGCCGGCCGCGTCGAAATCGTCTGGAAGCTCGATCCCAGGACGATGCGTCTGCATCTGGAATGGACCGAGAAGAATGGCCCCACGGTCGTGGCACCGGAACAGCGGAGCTTCGGCACCCGCCTGGTCGAGACCATCGGAAAGCAGCTCAAGGGCAACGTCTATCTGAGCTATGAGCCCAGCGGGTTTGTCTACCGCTTCGACGTGCCGTTGGCATCCCTCACCTCGGCAGCGATGGAGCAGCCGGCGGCTGAAAGCCCGGTGCAATGAAACCGCTTTGGAAAAGGAACGGCCCCAGTGCGAGGGGGCGCACTGGGGCCGTCAATCATCAGACGCCGATGTGGGGGGACAGGGCGTCCGGTCGTACTAATTCAAGTGATCAAGCCAATAATGGTTCCGCTGTCATCCGCTTCCGTCGGGGCGGCTGACCTTATTCGCGCCCCTGATGTTCCCGAAACCTGTCGAACCGGGCCTTCTGCCTGCCATCCAGGCTGTTGTAGAAGGCGATCAGCTTCGGATTTTCCGCCCTCAGCGCGGTCAACCGCGCCTCCAGAAAGGTCTGGCTGAACGTGAGGCGGGCTTCAAATGAGGACATGTCCGGTTTGCTGGCGCAGAGCGTGGCCTTGGCACCTTCGATCGATTGCCTGCGTGCCTCGTGGAATTCCTTGAAGGCCGCCTTCTGCGCGTCATTCAGGTCCAGATGCTCGGCCAGCCGATCCGCCAGCTCCGGGTGGTGAGACGGCCCGCCCCGCGCGGCACAAAGATTTTCATAGGGCGCGTGACGCGGCCCTTGATAGGCCAACGCCTGGCCCGAGGTCGCGGCAAGGGCCGCGGTTGCGACGATCAGGACCGAAAGGTTCAGCTTCCGCATGTCATGCTCCCATGGTGGATTGAATGTGGGTGATGGAATTCGATTTCTGGATGTTCTGAGCCGCGGGCAGGTGATCGCGGGGAACACCGGCAATAGCCGGCGGCTCTCAAATCCCTACTTTCTGCCGCCGTGACCACCGCCGCCGGCATGACCGCCCCCGGCATGGCCGCCACCGCCGATATGTCCACCGCCAATATGTCCACCGCCCATGGCGGCATGACTCATGCGGGCACCCCCACCGCCGCGGCCGCCGCCGCCAATCCCGCGGACGCGTCCACCGCCACCATAGCCACCACCATAGCCGCCGCCGTAGTCGCCGCCGTAATAGCCGTCTCCGCCATAATAGGGGCCGTTATCATAGCCGCAGTCATTGAAATAGCAGTTGCCGCCGACCACCCCGCCGAGCACGCCGGAGATCACCCCGCCGATCAGCGCTTCGGGAAAGACGTTGCGACGATGACGATAGCGAACCTGCTCGACCTGCGAGGCAGGCTTTATCCATTGTGGGCCGGTCACGCTGGCGAGGCCGGCCGACGCGGGCGCCGTCACGAACATCAATCCGAGACCGGCTATGGCAGCAACATGAAAACAATTCATCGGACGATCCTTTCGCCTGCATCATGCCGGCGTCCCAAATGATGTGAGCGGAAACAGGCACACTGTGAGCAGCGATGCTTGCTATCGGCTTTTCCCAGAACGAAAAGTAAGGTCAGCTCGGCGATCGCCGCAGCTGGCTGTCATTCCATGGTGGGCTGTCGTGATCCATAGGGATGCAAGACCTGAAAGAACAGCCTCGGAATCTACCTATAGGCGTCGACATATCCACACCCTCCGGCGTCTACTGCATGATACCGCAGCGCGGGATTTGATCCTGAACGAAAGAGGGCGACCACAAGGGTCGCCCCTACCAATCGACATGGTGTAGGAGCGCCCCTTGTGGGCGCCCTGCTGGACGAAAAAACCAATGCCTTAACCGATTAGTTGTAGGGTGGGCAAAGCCATTGGGCCGCGCGAACGCGCTGGCGGATGTTGCCCTACGCGACCGAGCCAAACTAGCGAAGCGTCAAAACCAACGCACTAGACCGGCGTTTCCGAAGTTCTGATCATATCGGCATCCTCCCCGGTCCTCATCCTCAGGGAGCATCGCGCAAGCGATGCGTCTCGAAGGATGGCCGCAAAGGCAGTGCAAGCGGCCATCCTTCGAGACGCGAACCTTCGCCCTCCGGGCGAAGGTTCGCGTCTCAGGATGAGGTCAGAGCGAGCCTCGATATGATAACCTTCAGGGAATCGCTCAACTAGCCGATCGTGATCAGGTCATGGACCGCGGTGACGCCGGGCGCGGACCAGGCGGTATTCTCGGCCAGCGTTCGCTCATAGTAGCTGTCGACCTTGCCGCTCAGTGTAATCTGGCTACCCTCGATGCTCACCACGACGTGCTCGGCTTCAAACTCCGCATTGCGTCCGAACGCCGCCTTGATCTTTTTCTGGACGTCGGAAGCGCGAACGGTCGGTTCGATCGTGATCAGGTTGCTGACGCCCATCACGCCAAAAAGTTTGCGGACATCCTTCTCGGCGGCGGCCTTTTGATAGTACCAATGCACCTCGCCGCTCAGCGTGATCCAGCCCTTCTCGATCCTGACCTTGACTTTGTCCTTCGGAACCGAAAGGTCCCAGTTGAGGACATTGAGGGCTTGCTTGGCGATGTCTTCGTCGCTGTGCCCGACGCCATATAGATAGCGGATCTCCAATTGTTCGGCGATCGCCTTGACGCCGGATACACGCCCGACAGCATGTTCGGCCGCGCATTTCTCGGCATAGCTGGCGACATGACCGCTAAGGGTCACCACGCCGCCATGTGTGGTCACGCCGATATGAGCTTCGCTGACGCTGGGATCCCAGGCCAGTTCGTCGAGCACCGATTGCTTGAGCTCCTGGTCCGTCATGACAGCTCTCCTCGCCTTCAGGGCTTTTTCGAATTCTTCTTGTCGAAGGCGGCATCCACCTCGTCGGCCTTGATGCGGGCAGCGGGATCGCCGGGTTCATTCAAGTTCTGTTCTTCGGTGCCGTCACCCATCATTCCCGGGTGAACGATCTTGGCTGGCTTGACAGGGACGCTGAGGATCGGCTTGTTGGTCACGGTAATCTCCCTCTACAGATGCGATTGCTGATGCCGTGGGATCAGCCGGAATGATAGCAGGGACCGGGCAGGACCGGGCAGGCTCGGAAACTACTTAGAGCAGACATCAGCGCGCGAAAGCGCGTCTAGCGCAAGTTCCACTTGGATCGGATCACCTAATCCTCCCACGTCATTGCGAGGAGCACTTGCGACGAAGCAATCCAGCTTTCTTATTCCCGGCGCCAAAGCTGGATTGCTTCGCTGCGCTCGCAATGACGGGAAGAAAAGGTGGGCACACCACCGGGTGCGCGCTTGCGCGCGGACCCGGTGGCTTTGGTAACCCTACAAGCTGCGAGCTTACGAACGGCGAAAGCCCGACTAAGGCCGCAACCATCTTGACTTCCGTGAATTGGTGATCCCCGATGTCTGCGCATCGGCGCCATCGAAAGGAGGCTCAGTTGCCAATACCCCTTCAAATCGCTTTCCAGGAATGCGAGCCGTCGGATTCGGTGCGTGAAAGCATCGAGCGTGAATTCGAGCGGCTTGAAAAGCACGATCATCGCATTACCTCGGGCCGGGTAACCATCATCGGTCCGAGCGACCGCCATCGAAACCGGGTAGGCTTTCAGGTTCATATCCTTTTGACGTTGCCGCCCCACGACAACATCGTGGTCAGCCACTCGCCCTCGGATGATGATCGGCACGCACATGCCGAGGTCGCGGTCAAGGATGCCTTCGCGGCCGCCCGGCGTCAGCTCGACGAACTCAAGCAGAAGCATTAGTTTGCCGAGCCAACCATTTAAGTGCGTAGGGTGGGCAAAGGCGCCCTTGCGCCGTGCCCACCATTTGAGAGGTGAGAAGATGGTGGGCACGCCATCGGGTGCGCGCGTTCGCGCGGACCCGATGCCTTTGCCCACCCTACGGTCGACAAATGATGCGGGGCGCCGGCTGGTCTTATTCGACCGTCAGCAAATCGTTGACCTGGGTGATGCCGGGCGCCGACCAGGCGGTATCCGCGGCCAGCGTTCGCTCGAAATAACTGCCTACCAGCCCGGTCAGCGTGACCGTGCGGCCATCCGCTGTCACGACAATGTTCTCGGCGTCAAATTCGGCGTTGCGGCGGAACGCCGCCCTGATCTGCTTTTCGACGTCGCAAACCCCGACCTTCGGTTTGATCTCGATGGCGTTGCTGACGCCCATCACGCCCGGCAGATTGCGGATATTGGCTTCGGCAGCCTGCATCTGAAAACGCCAGTCGACGTCACCGCTCAGGGTCACCCATCCCTTTTCAATCCCTATCCTGACCCGGTCCTTCGGGACCGAGAGATCCCAGGCAATGACGGCAAGGGCGCGCCTGGCGAGGGCTTCATCGCCATCATCGTGGCCGGAAAGATAGCAGATTTGCAGTTCGTCGGCGATCGCGCGGACACCCAGTACGCGGCCCGCGGCCTGTTCTGCGAGACATTTTTCCGCATAGCTTCGGACATACCCGGTCAAGGTGACGACGCCGCCTCGCACAGTCACGCCGATGTGGGCTTCATCGATTCCGGGCTGCCAGACGAGTTCGTCGAGTACTTTCAGCTTCAGGGCAAGGTTCATCATCGCCCCCTCCTTGGGTTGCTTGGCCGAGACGCCACTTTGCGGAAACCCACCAAACACGCAGAGGATGCTTAAAAGATAGCTTCGGAAAATACTCAGCCGATGCGCGGCTGGTCTGTCGCGAAAGTCACCGCCGCGGCGAGCGCGAGCCGGGCCAGCGCCGGAAGGGACCTCGTTCCGGATTTCTTCATGATCGAGGCCCGATGGTTCTCCACGGTGCGCTGGCTGATGCCGAGATCCGCGGCAATATTCTTGCTGGGATGACCGGCCAGCACCAGCTCCATGATCTGGTGCTGGCGCCGCGTGAGTCCGGCGAGGTGATCGGCGGCCTCTTTGCGCCATTCAAGCAGCTTGCCGGAATCGCGGGATAATTCCAGGGCGCGCCCGACGCCGGCGAGAAGCTCCGGCCCGCGGATCGGTTTCTCGAGGAAATCCGATGCACCCGCCTTCATCGCTTCGACTGCCATCGGCACGTCGCTTCGACCGGTAATCATAATGGCGGGCACCAGATGGCCTGCCTCCTTCAAACGCCGCAGCAAATCCAACCCGCTTATTCCCGGCAGATGGGCGTCGATCAGAAGGCAGGCATTACGACCTGGACGGTAAGCATCGAGGAATGATTCGCCGTCCTCGTAGTCCTCGACGGCATGGCCGTCCTGCTCCAGCACGCTGCGAATGGCCTGGCGGACCTCGCTGTCATCGTCCACGACGAAGGTAACGGGTGCCATGCCCGCCGACGCTTCAGCGAGGGATGCAGGCGGACTTGACCGGCGGGCCGCCGCGGGCACCAGGCGCTCGATTGCGGCCGTCAGCTCTTTGAGACTGGTCGGCTTGCTAAGACGTTCACATTTCTGCAGGGCGATATCCCGCAGCGTCTTGGTCGAGATATCGCCGGTCAAGATGATGACTGGCACAGCGCGCCCGAGCCTCGAGCGGATCTTGGCGGCCACCGCGAGCCCATCCATGCCATTGGGCAGGTTGAAGTCGGAGATGACCAGATCAGGTTGCAATGCCCTGGTCTCCAGCAGGTCCAGCGCTGCAACGCCATCGATGGCGGCGACCACCCGATGTCCCTCGGCGCCCAGGCCAACTTTAAGGAGATCGCGCACTTCCGAGTCGTCCTCGACGACAAGAATGGTGCCCGTACGGCCGGCGTTGTCGTGTTGACCCGGGATGCCGGTTCGGCTGTCCTCGGCTTCGGCCGGCGTTCCGCCCTGCGAGCGTTCGACGTCGATCGAAAAGACCGAACCCTTGCCTCGCTGCGAGCGTACCGTCACCGGATGATTCAGCAAAATTCCGAGCCGTCTGACGATCGAAAGGCCGAGACCAAGCCCGAGGCTCCGGTCTCGAGCCGAATTGTCAAGCTGATGATACTCCTCGAAGATATCCTGAAGCTGGCTTTCGGGGATGCCGACGCCGCTATCCCAGATCTGAATGCTCAAAGCTCCCATTCGGCGACGGCATCCGAGCAGTACCCTCCCCTGCTTGGTATATTTGATCGCGTTCGACAAGAGATTACGGATCATCTGCTCGAGCAGGCGGGGATCGCTACGGACCGAGAGCGTGCATGGCAATACGTGCAGGGCGATCCGTTGCGCTTCCGCCTGATAAGCGAGATCAGCCGTTACCCGGTCGAGCACGGCATCAATCCGGAACGTTTCGAATTCGGCCCGGATGGTCCCGGCCTCGATCTGGTTGATGTCCAGCAGCGCGTTCAACATTTCGGACATGCCACCCAGGGTCTGATCGAGCCGACCGATCAATTTCCTGGCCTTGTCGCCGACGACCACCTTGGCGAGCAGCTCCTGGAGCAGCACCAGGGTCTGCAGGGGCTGCCGGAGGTCGTGACTTGCCGCGGCAAGAAAGCGGGACTTGGCCGTGTTGGCGGAATCCGCCTGCAGCCTTGCCTGTTCCAGGGCTGCCGCCGCCTCCTTCTGACGGCTGATGTCGGCAAAGGTAATGACGATGCCTTCGATCGCCTCGCCTTCGGTGCGGTAGGGCAATATCCTGCGCGCGTACCAGGCGCCGCTTCGGGCTTCGATCTCCCGCTCGATCGGCTGAAGAGATTCCAGCACCGCCCTGGCATCGCTGACCAGCGTCGCATCGGGGGCCAGTGAACTCAGATCCGTCAGCGGCCGGCCGATATCGCGTGGGATCACGTTGAACAGAAGTTTGGACGCCGGGGTGAAGAATCGTATGTTGAGGCCAACATCGAGGAGAATGGTGGCGACCTCGGTGCTATACAATACTTTTTGCAGATCGTGGGCGCTCAGCCGCAGACGCTCGGACGATTGCGACGGATGCGGGTGGACGTCGGCGCGCCCTTGCACACCGGATTGAGGTTTGGCCTTCGCGGCCGCCAGGCTGCCGCCGATCGCGCGGTAGCCTCGCTCGCCACTTGCATCGTGGGAGATCACCTGAGCGGAAGCCATAGACCTTGAAGGGGCTTTTCGTTCGGATGAACCATGTTTAGGAGCTCGCATCGCTACGCCTCACTTTTTTGATGTTGTCAGCCTGGAGTAGATGCGGCTTGCTCTGCAGGGCCGGACAGACCTGCGCGAAGTCGGACGCCTGCCTATGCTTGCAGAGTTGACGAAACATTCCTGGTCCGCAAAGGTTCCGAAACAGAAGAGATGCTGCTTTCAGCATTGAAGCAATTCTGGCGCGCCCCCCTATCGCCTGCGCATAGCGCTACGCGTTCGTCGCGTTGGAAGCTGAGCAAAATTGCTCAGCCGGCTTGCTCAGGCCAGTATACGGATATTTCGCTTCTTTTAGCCTTATTGTTGTGCTTTTATTGAGTCGCGAAAGACACTACGGTCGTGCGCGCTATCAGCGAGTTGGCATCGGGCGTCCCATATCCGGGCGCTCGCCTCTCAGGCCGGAGTTACCTTGGCAAAGCAACCTGCGAAACCGAAGCCTCCTTTCGATCCCGGGGATTTCCTGAAGACCGAAGGCGCCGGCAGGACCATCGCCAAATATCGAAAAAATCGGCAGATCTTTTCTCAGGACAGTCCGTCCGAGGCCGTTTTTTATATCATCAAGGGTAAGGTGAAGATCGTTGTCCATTCCGAGCAAGGCAGGGAGGCCGTCATTGCCATCCTCGGGCCGGACGAATTCTTCGGCGAGGGATGCCTGACCGGACAAACGCGGCGGCTGTCGACCGCTTCGGCGATCACGGACTGCGATATCATGCGGATCGGCAAGTCCGCCGCGATGGCCATCCTGCGTGAGGAGCCCGCCTTTTCCGAGATGTTCTTGTCGCATGTGTTGATCCGCACCATCCGTGTCGAGGCCGACCTTCTCGACCAGTTGTTCAATTCCAGCGAAAAACGGCTGGCACGTGCCCTGCTGCTGTTGGCGAACTTCGGAAACGACGGCAAGCCACAGAAGATCGTCGCCAAGGTGAGCCAGGAAACACTCGCGGAAATGATCGGTACGACGCGTTCGCGCGTCAGTCACTTCATGAACAAATTCCGCAAAATGGGTTTCATCGACTATAACGGCCACCTTGAAATCCACAGCTCGCTGCTCAATGTCGTGCTGCACGACCGGCCGCAGATTTCAGGCGTCAGTTCATTCACCGGCAAGCCCGGCACCGAGGACGAGTGACTTTCACGCCGGGATCTTCAGCTGCATGAGCGATTCCCTAAATCTTAGCATATCGATGCTTGTTCTGACCTCATCCTGAGTTCGCCATCGGCGTGGGCCGACCCGCTGCGTATGAAAGTCTGTTCTTCATTTCGACGCCGAGTTGTCCTCATCCTGAGGAGCATCGCGCCAGCGATGCGTCTCGAAGGATGGACCCGGGCGACGACCTTTCGAGCCGCCATCCTTCGAGACGCCCGGCTTCGCCAGGCTCCTCAGGATGAGGACCGGAAGTTTGAAGACGCTTTCGTATTAGGAGCGAGCCTCCACCCGGAGGGCGGGGTTCGCGTCTCGAAGGATGGCCGCTTGCACTGCCTTTGCGGCCATCCTTCGAGACGCATCGCTTGCGCGATGCTCCTCAGGATGAGGACCGGGGAGGATGCGGATATGACAAGACTTTAAAACGTCTGATCTACCTAGCCGTGACTATGCACGGCGGTCGAAGGCGGCGTCAGGAAAGCATCAAACCGCTCCTTGACGATGGCGTAACACTCGCATGACGCCTTTTCCAGGCCCGCACGATCGAGCACCTGGATCGTGCCGCGGTGGTAGCTGATGAGGCCTGCCGCCTGCATCGACTGCGCCGCAAGCGTGACCGATTTGCGGTTGGCGCCGAGGATCTGCGACAGGAACTCATGGGTATAAGGAAGTGCCTCGCCCTCGGCGCGGTCGTGCATCATCAGGAGCCACCGGCACATGCGCTCTTCGGTCGTATGCATCGAATTGCAGGCGACCGTCTGCTGAACCTGCGACAGCAGCGTCTCCGAGTAGCTGACAAAGAGGTTGCGGACGTGTTCGCTGATGGTGAACTCATGCTGCAGCAGTTCGATCGGGCAGCGGACCGTGTGGCCTTCGAGCTGCACAATGCACCGGTTGAAGGATACCCGGCTGTACATCGCCGCAAACAGGCCGAACGCGCCTTCGCGACCGATATTGGCAGTCTCGATGGCGGCGCCGTTCTCCAGCACGGTCAGGAGCGACAGCACCGACCCCCTGGGAAAATAGGCATGCTTGAGCAGGCCGCCGGCGTCGCAAACCATCGCGCCGAGCTTGAACTCGATCGGCTCGAGATGAGGATCAATCCGTTTTCGGCTGGCGGGCGCCAGGGCGTCGAGCAGTTGATTGCTGCGCTGGTCTTGATCCGTTTGCGGTTTGGACATCTGCCTTGGGCCAATTGTCCATTCTCGGTCGCAAGCCCCTCACGGGCACCGGGGGGAAGACATGGTGAATGATCGCGCCGAACGGCGGCAGTTGAACCCGTTATGATCGGCGAGTCTGAGCAAAAGAGCTCAGAGTCGTTAGCGGCTGATGGAGGTCAGGGGTCGGAGTTGAAGTCCGGTCGAACCGATCAACGAACGCAAGCGCGCCACCACGGCCTCGCCGCGATAAGGCTTTTGAAGAAAGAAGCTGTTCGACGGCAGCTCGGACGGCGCCAGCCGAACCCGGCCCGAAGCCACCAGGATCTTCTTCGGCGGCCAGCGGTCCCGCACCAGATGAGCCAGTTTGAGTCCGTCCATGTTTCCGGGCATGTTGATGTCCGTGAACACCACGGCAATATCCGAACGCGCCTCCAGCAGGGCAACGGCCTCCTCGGCATCGCCAGCTTCCAGCGCCAGGAAGCCGGCGTCCTCGATGAACTCGACGGCCAGCTCGCGCAGCAGCGGCTCGTCTTCCACGACTAGAACAACGGCCGGAGCCGCGGCAGATACACGATCGAGCATGTCATCTATCCAAATCATCCAGGCTGTCGTCTTTTTTCGCATTGCGATCCGCCTGGTCGGACCAATAGCCTGCCATCCGTAGGCAATGCGCCCGCAGCTCCGGATCCAGTGTACCGCGAGACATCTCAATAAAGTCTGAGGCCAGGCGCAGGCACTCCAGATCACGCTTCAGTTCGTCGTCGGCTTCGGGCACCAGAAGCCTCCTTGGCTGAGGCTGTCGTCGCACACTTCCGGGGGCGCTGTCGGTGGTCCACACCACCAAGCCCCAGGGAAAATTGCCTCAAGTGAGCGCTTCTGCTCAGACGCAAAGCTGGAATGGCGGCAGCGTTGCTCCCAAAGGACGCGAAGGGATGCGAAATCGGAGCCAGGGAACAACCGGCATCAAAGGGATCGTCATGCTGACGACATCAGACGAAAGCCCCGAATTCCCGATCTTTATCGACGCTCCAGGAGTACGGGACGAGCTCTCCTATCGGCTGCGGCAACAATCCCTGATCGCGGAATTCAGCCGCGCGGCCCTGCAGACACGCAACTTCCAGCAAATCCTCCAACGCGCCACCGAACTATGCGCCCGGGGCCTTGACGCCCCGTTCGCCAAGGCCATGGAATTCATTCCGGGGCAAAAGCGCCTGGTGGTGCGCGCGGGCTTTGGCTGGGCTGCGAATGCCATCGAGAACGTATCATTCGGGGCCG
This sequence comes from uncultured Alphaproteobacteria bacterium, assembly GCA_963736075.1. Taxonomy (GTDB): domain Bacteria; phylum Pseudomonadota; class Alphaproteobacteria; order Rhizobiales; family Xanthobacteraceae; genus Bradyrhizobium. The sequence goes on from CAVTNW010000011.1 coordinate 88,966, forward strand.
AGGACGATTCTCCAGCCGGACATGCCTATCGAACCGGCCAACCCGTCATATCCAACCACCTGCTGTCCGAAACGCGATTCCAGATGCCTGGCGTGTTGGCGGATCATGGTGTCAAACGCTCGATCAACGTCCTGATCGAACGGGGTGGGCACGGCGAACGATTTTTCGGCGTGCTCGAAGTCGACAGTCCCCATCCCGGACGCTTCGATCAGGCGGATGCCGACTTCCTGTCGGGCTTCGCCGGGCTTCTGGGAATAGCGATCGAGCGGCAGCGCAGCGATGCCAGCCTGCAGCAGGCGCTGGACTACCAGGCCCTGTTGACGCGCGAAATGAGCCATCGGGTCAAGAACAGCCTCAGCTCCGTTGTCGCCATTATCCGCGTCCAGTCCCGCAGCACCTCTTCGCAGGAAGTAAGAGTGGCCCTCGAAGAGGCAGGATCGCGCATCGCGACCATCGCGGAGGTCCACGACCATCTGTGGCGCGGTCCAACCATCGGCTTTGTCGATCTTGCCAAATTCATGAATGACTTTTGCAGCAGGCTGCAGGGCGCGGCCGGAGCCCATGTCCTCACCTGCCGCGCCGATCCGATGCTGCTATCGGCGGATCACGCGATTCCGCTGGGGCTCCTCGTCAACGAGCTCGTTACCAACGCCGTGAAACACGCCTATCCCGAAGGTAGCGGCGCGATCGACATCTCCGCGCGTGAAATCGAGGGATGCCTGAACCTGGAAGTGTCGGATCAGGGCGTGGGCCTTCCCGAAGGGTTCGACATCGACCAGCCCCGAACCAGTCTCGGCTTCAAGGTCATCACCGGGTTGGTTCGGCAACTGCATGGCCAGCTGACCATCACATCCAACGAACCGACGGGCGCCCGTTTCCTGTTCGAACTGCCGATCCTTCCCGAGCGTCGAAACACCCCGGCGGCCCAGGCGCAACGCGGCGAAGCGACGTAAAGCCCGGCGCCAGGCGGATTTTCAGCGATCCCTCATTGGATCGATGTCAATGTCGTTGGGGTGGAAACCGCATCCCCGCCGGCGGCCCGCTCTTCGGCGAGCAATTTCAACACCGTTTGCCGTTTCGTTGGATCGGTCGTCTCTGACAATACCTTGAGGTACAGCGCAATATTTTCTTCGTGAATGTAGCGTTCCATTGCTGATCTCTCAGTTCCGGGTTGGAAGCGTTACCTCAACTATCCGTCACCGAAAGTTCGCGCAGGCGCATGACGACGCCGCCACCATGGCGTTGGCGCCGGACATAATCTGTCCAATAGTGCTCACGATGCTCGAAATAAATCGAGAGGAAATGACGGGGACAATTGTCATTGCCGGTACACCAGGTTTTCGTTCTGACACGTCGTCTCATCTCGGCGTCATTCCGGGGCGCCCCGTGGGGCGAGCCCGGAATCCATAACCCCCAATCGTGGTTATGGATTCCGGGCTCCCTCGCTACGCTCGGGCCCCGGAATGACGGGGCAATTGTTGGAATAAGATCCTGCGCGTTCATCGGACGCGCGGGCGCCACGACAGATCGTCGGACCATAGATAAATGGTGATCGCCGCCAGGCACATCACGAGGCCGATCCAGAAGACCGGCGAGTGATGAATGCGTCTCCAGCTACGCGCTTGGGCAGCGCGGGCATCCTGGTCCTGATCTTCGCTGTCCAACAATCCATCTCCATTCTTGATTCTTGCGGCAGGCCGCTTTCAGCCGCGAACGTGTGCCGCGCAGATCTGCAAAGTCAAGACTGAGTAGTTTCCGAATCTATCGCTGGACCGGCATTCATCTATCTTGAATTCGAAGTTGCCAGCTAGACGGGTCCGGGCAGCGGCCTTGGCATGGCCTATGGCCTGTACCCGGCATCGCAATCAGGCTGATCCCTTGAGGAGAATTCCGATGGAAACCAACGACACCGTCATTGCCGTCTTTCACGACCACACCGCCGCCGATACGGCGATCAAGAAACTGACCGC
>CAVTNW010000012.1:0-14758 GCA_963736075.1 uncultured Alphaproteobacteria bacterium
GCCGTGGCGCGGGTCGAGCAAACCCTCGCCGAGCACAAACAACCCCTTCCGGACCACCGGCTGATCGACGCTCTGACCGCCATCCGAACAGTAGTTGACGAGGCCCGCGCGAGCGCGACGACGGCGATCGATCGGCTCGCTGTCCAGCAACATCTGGCGCCGGTCCGCAAGGGCGCCCGCGTCATCAAGGAGATCTCGTGGCGGTGGCGGGAGATCGGCGCCGACGGCCGGATCTGCGATCTGATCGATTCCCAGCTCGGCGCCATCGAAGCCGCCTGCGAACAAATCTCATCGGCCGACCCGCAGGCGGCCGTGGGCGCGGCGTTCGACCTCATCCGCCAGCGAATCGCGGAAATTGAGGAGGACGATGGCGCCGCCCCGGAGGCCGCAGAAGAGGCCATCGCCGCCCCCCAGCGGGCCCGGTGGGGTGAGGCGGCCGAGGCGGCGGCGGAACCGAGAGCGAATGACGACGAAACTGACCGGGGTATTGCCGGGTTGCCGGCCGAGCCGAACGCTATGGCGACGGTTGAAGCCGCTGATGCGATGGTTGAAGCCGCGGATAGGCTGACTGAAGCCGCCGATGTGACCGTTGAAGCCGTGGAAGTGACAGTCGAAGCTGCCGATGCCGAAGATGAGGCCATTCTTGACCTGGTCGCCCTTGAGATGGCGGCGCCGGACCCCGGCGACGGCGCCGATCTTTTTGATGCCGACGCCGACCCCATTGACGGCGCGATCTTACCGCCCGGCGAACCTTTCATGGTCGCGCAGCGGCCGGCACCATCGATCGAATCCGCGCAGCCGGCGAAAGTTCAACCATTGCCGCAGCCGCCATCGCCAACCTCGCTTCCGCCGGCGCCTCAACCTTCACTGGAACCTTCATTGGGTTCGACCCTGATCGCCAACGGGATCGTGCTCCGGCCCACATCTTCGAAGTCCGATCCGCTGGCGCCGATCCGGCGCATGAGCCAGGCCGAGAAGATCGCTTTCTTCTCGTGAGGGCCGGCGCCCGTTTCGAAAAAACGCGGGCAGGTTTGCTGCGCAAGCAGGGTCAGGCGCGCGACTGGCCAGCGAGCCTAATGACCGATCAATCGTGCGTGCAGCTCCGCATCGACATTGCCGCCGGACAGCACGATGACGACGTTCTTGCCGCGGATATCGATGTGACCGGCCAGCAGGGCAGCGAGCCCGACCGCACCGCCGGGTTCGACCACCAGCTTCAATTCCCGAAAAGCAAATCCGACGGCTGCACCGACTTCGGCATCCGAGGCGATAAGGCCTTGGCTCAGCAAGCGGCTGTTGATGGCGAAGGTCAGTTCGCCGGGGATCGAGGCCATCAGCGCGTCGCAGATGGTGCGGCCCTGGCCGCGATGCGGCTGGCGCTGTCCTGATCGTAGCGAACGCGCGTGATCGTCGAAGGCCTCCGGTTCGGCGCACATCACCAGCGCCTGCGGATAGCGCGCCTTGATCGCGGTGGCGACGCCGGCCACCAGGCCGCCGCCGGAAGCCGGCGCGACCACGATGTCGGGCTGGAGCGCGAGCGCCGCCATATCGTCGGCGATTTCTCGCCCGACCGTGCCCTGGCCAGCAATGACCAGGGGATCGTCATAGGGGCGCACCAGCGTGGCGCCGCGCCTGCCGGCAATGTCGCGGGCAATGGCTTCACGATCCTCGTGGTCGCGGTCGTACAACACGACCTCGGCGCCATAGGCTTTGGTTCGTTCGCGCTTGGTGAGCGGTGCATCCGACGGCATCACGATGGTCGCCGGCATGTCGAGTATGCGCGCTGCCGCCGCCACGCCCTGGGCGTGGTTCCCCGAGGAAAACGCGACCACGCCGCCACCGCGCGAACTCAGCGATATCGATGACATCCTGTTGAAGGCGCCGCGGAACTTGAAGGAACCCGTCCGTTGCAGCATTTCCGGCTTCAGAAAAACCCGGGTTCCCATCCGTTCGTCCAGAACGGGCGATGACAACAGGGGCGTCCGCACCGCGAACGGCGCCAGCACCAGCGCTGCGGCATCGATATCCGCCGGGCCAACCGGCATGGCCGAGGTGTTTGGGGTCATGCCGGACTGTATCTCGCCATGCGGCATGCGGGCAAGGCACGTCGAGGTCAGCCGTAGGTCAGCCGACAAATCGTGGCTGCTCGGCCGCGAACGGTTCCACATCACTTACCGGGCCAGCCGCGCGGACATTGGCTATGTTGTCGATGAAGGCGCGGGCCGAGGCTTCCCAGGTATGCTTGGCGGCAAACGCAAGGCAGGCTTGCGGTGAAATTTCCAGCGCCGACAGGCAGGCCGCGCGCAAATCGTCGTTTAGCGCACCCACCGGCGCGGCGCCGATGACGTCGCGAGGCCCTGTCACGGGAAAAGCAGCAACCGGCACTCCACTGGCAAGTGCCTCCAAAAGCACCAGGCCGAAGGTATCGGTCTTGCTCGGAAATACGAAGACATCGGCAGCCGCATAGGCCTCCGCCAATGCTTCGCCTTGTCGGGCACCGAGAAACACAGCCCGCGGATGGGCCCTCGCCAGCGCCGCGCGCGCCGGACCATCGCCGACGATGACCTTGCTGCCCGGCAGATCGAGATCGAGAAAAGCCTCGAGATTCTTCTCGACCGCGACCCGGCCGACACACAGGAAGACCGGGCGCGGCAGGCCGAGATCAGCCTCTCGCGGATGAAAAAGCCGGCCATCGACGCCGCGCGGCCACTGCACGACATTGCGGAAGCCGCGCAGTCGCAGCTCGCTCGCCAATGCCGGGGTCGCCGCCATCACCGCCCGGCTCGGCCGGTGAAAGGCGCGCAGCGCCGTCCAGATCCAAGCTTCGGGAATCGGCAGCCGTGCCGAGATGTATTCCGGGAAGCGGGTGTGAAAGCTGGTGGTGAACGGCAATTGGCGCGCGCGACAATGACGCCGCACCGAAAGACCGATCGGCCCTTCGGTGGCGATGTGAATGCTGTCGGGCCGGGCGTCTTCGATCAGCCGCGCGATTTTGCCTGCGCGGGGCAAGGCAACGCGCAGATCGCGATAGCTCGGCAGCGCGAAGGTCCGAAATGACTGCGGGGTCAGAAAGCTGACCTCGACGCCAAGTGTCTTGGCCGCTTCCGCCATCATGGTCAGCGTACGCACCACCCCGTTGACCTGGGGATGCCACGCATCGGTCGCCACCAGAATGCGCATCAGGCAGCTCGCACGGCCACCGGGGCGACCGGCGCCGTCCGGCGCAGCGGATCGGTCCAGGTGATGATCTCAAAGCGGCCGTCTTCGTGCTCGACCAGCGCGGTGCAGCTTTCCACCCAGTCGCCACAGTTCATGTAGCGAACGCCGTGTTCGTCGCGGATGGTGGCATAGTGAATGTGGCCGCAGATCACCCCATCGGCGCCGTGCCGCCGGGCCTCGGCGGCAAGCGTCTGCTCGAACGCGCCGATATAGTTGACGGCGTTCTTGACCTTCAGCTTGGCCCATTGCGAGAGCGACCAGTACGGCACGCCGAACGCGCGACGGAAGAAATTGACGAAGCGGTTCATCTGGATCGCGAAATCATAGGCCTTGTCGCCGAGATGGGCGAGCCAGCGCGCGTTCTGAACCACGAGGTCGAAAATGTCGCCGTGAATCACCAGATAGCGGCGCCCGTCGGCACCGTCATGAATGGTGTTTTCGATCACGTCGATGCCACCGAAATGGGTGCCGTAATAGTTCCTCAGGAACTCGTCATGATTGCCGGGAACGTAGATGACCTTGGCGCCCTTGCGCGCCTTGCGAAGCATTTTCTGCACGAAATCATTGTGCGACTGTGGCCAGTACCAGCTGGATTGGAGCGCCCAGCCATCGACGATATCGCCGACCAGGTAGATGGTTTCGGCGTCATGCGTGCGGAGGAAATCCAGCAATCGCTCGGCCTGCGAGCCGCGGGCACCGAGGTGGACATCGGAGATAAACAAAGTGCGAAAGCGTCTTTCCGGACACTCTTCACTCATAGCGTACGTCCCATGCACGAGCAGCTAACAGTCTCCCGTGACAGCGTGATGACTTCTCACGCGGCCGATGCAACCGCGCGAATCGATCATTCACCGTTGCTTGTCGGCGGGATAGCAGCCGTGTACGACAAACAGGCGACAGGGCGCTCGATCACTACAGCGCCTCGCCCCGCAGCCGGCGGCTTCGCTTACGACACTCATCGAAACAATCCTGATGTGCCGTATTGCCGCCGAGCGCCGCTTCAATAGAACCCATGAAAATGATGGATCGGGCCATGGCCATGGCCGACGTCGAGGCGATCGGCGGCCGCGATCGCTGCGCTGATCCAGGCCTTGGCACGGCGAACCGCAGTTTCCAGGTCCTCGCCTTTTGCCAAGCCAGCGGTGATCGCAGCCGACAAGGAGCATCCGGTCCCATGGGTGTTTCGGGTCGCGATCCGCGGCGCCCCCAGCGCGATGGTGCCGGTGGCCGAAACGAGATGATCGACGCTCTCGGGGCCTTGTCCGTGGCCGCCCTTGATCAGTACCGCCGCGCAGCCCGACGCCATCAGCCGCTGGCCCTGACCGGTGATAGCGGCCTCGCCCGAAGCCACGGATTCGTCCAGCAACGCGGCGGCCTCCGGCAGGTTCGGGGTGATCAGCGCGGCAAGCGGAACAAGCCTTGTCCGTAGTGCCTCGACGGCGTCGGCAGACAGCAGCCGGTCGCCCGATGTCGCAACCATCACGGGATCGACGACGACGGGCACAGGCGCCCACCGCTGGAGCGCCGTAGCGATCGCCTCGACCGTCGCCAGCTGCGCCACCATCCCGATCTTGACCGCCTTGACCGCAAGGTCGCCGAACACCGCATCAATTTGCGCGGCGACGAAATCGGCCGGCACAACATGAATACCGCTCACGCCAGCGGTGTTTTGCGCGGTCAGCGCCGTGACGACGGAGGCACCATAGACACCCAAAGCGGCAAAGGTCTTGAGGTCCGCCTGGATGCCGGCTCCGCCCGATGAATCCGATCCGGCAATGGTCAGCGCGATCGGGATCGTCATTGATTTGCCCGCAACAATTTCAGCGATCGCCCGAAGGTCATGTTCATTTCCTAGCGCGGCGCGCCATTGCCAGCAAGCTGGCGCGCCACGGCGCCGCGCCGACCCGCAAGCCGCATCGGCGCGTTTTCTGGGTGCGAACTGGTATTCACCTCGTATGAAACCGCTATACTGCACAAAACGCCTATTTCGGAGACGGCAGCAATGGTTCCTTTTTTCGTCCAGTTCAAATGCAAACTCGGCCAGTCCTATGCGGTCGCCAACGCGATCGCCGAGGCCGAGATCGCATCGGAGATTTACTCAACCGCAGGCGATTACGATCTCCTGGTGAAGTTCTATGTCGACAACGATACCGACATCGGTCATTTCGTCAACGAGAAGGTACAGATTATTCCCGGCATCCAGGACACCCACACCATCATCACCTTCAAGGCCTTCGGCACTGGCTAGGACCGGACGATTTGTGCCCGGTCATGCGCCGCCTGTTTGCAGAAAAGTCAGACAGATTGAGGTGGGGCGAGCCGCGCCGCGCCGAATGGATGCCGCGGCGGGTCCACGTCGGAGTTCGCGGCTTCAACTGAAATATTACGACTCGATCGCGCATCATTCCGAAAGCCGCGGCGACCGGATCGCCTTGATCGACCTGGCAACACATCGCCACTTGAGCTATCGCGAACTGGACGAGCTCGGTCCTTTGGAGGAGCCGTGCGCAGGCATATGATGCGCAGGCGTCGTCGATCACCGCGTTGTCGATGGCGCCCCTACAGGCAAGATGCAGGGCATCGAGCGATTGCGCGGCTAACGCGGCCGCTACGCAAATGAAGTTTTGGCCGCGGACGCGGCCGATCAGGACTTGTCGCCGCTCTTGGTCTTCTTGGGCCGCGGCGGTCCGTCCACCGGCGGCAGCGACTTGATGTAGTCGGCGATGGCCTCGCGATCCGCTGGCGACAATTGCGAGATGTTCCTGATCACGCGAACCATCGATCCGCCGGCGCTGTCGCCGTCGGGCGTCTGACCGGTTTCGAGGAAATAGGCGATGTCCTTTTCGCTCCAATCGCCGAGGCCTTTTTGCGTGATGTTCGGGACCCAGCCCTCGCCTTCCGGATTGGGCCCACCCGCGAAGCGCTGCGCGGCGATGATGCCACCCAGAAAATCTCTGGGACTGTGACACTCCGCGCAATGGCCGAGACTGTTCACCAGATAGGCGCCGCGGTTCCACCGCTGGGAATGCGCGGCGTCGGGCATGAATGGCTTGCCGTCCATGAACAGCCATTTCCAGATCCCGATATTGCGCCTGATATTGAATGGAAAGGGCACATCGTGATCGCGGACTTTGCCTGCGACCGGCGGCAATGTTTTCAAATAGGCGAAGAGGTCGCGAATGTCCTCGACCTTGGCATGCTGGTAGGAGGTGTAGGGAAAGGCCGGGAAGTAATTCGTGCCGGCGGGTGAGATGCCCTTGGTCACCGCGTCGACGAACTGGTACTCGGTCCAGCGCCCGATGCCGTCGACCGGATCGGGCGAGATGTTCGGCGCATAGAAGGTCCCGAACGGCGACGGGATGGCCAAGCCCCCGCCGAGCTTCAGGCGGTCAGGCTGGCCGGGCACGGCATGACAGGAAGAACAGCCGCCGGCGTTGAACACGGTCTGTCCGTTGCCGACGTTGGCGGTAGTGGCCCGTTCGGTGACCGGAGCTCCCCTCATTGGCGGGGTGGCCGTCAACCACCAATAGGTGCCGAAAGCGGCAACGGCGACAACCGCGGCAGCGAGTAAAACTCTTCGCGGCATTCAGCGATCCGTCACCGTTCGTCAGTCAACGGCCAGCGTGACGACATTTCAGGGCCCATATGCCGCTCGAAACAGGAGGCGAACGCCGCAGGCGTCCGCCCGGTGCTTGTGGCCCGCGCCGATGCTAGGTCGCCTTCAGACGGTAGGTCTCATGGCAACCCCCGCACTGCTTGCCGATCAGGGGCAAGGTCGCCTTCAGGCTGTCCAGATCCGTGATCTTGCCCTTGGCGTCCATCACGGCCTTGCCGAAGCTCTTGACGTGGTCTTCGAAGCCGGCCCTGTCTTCCCAGATTTTTGGCGAGTAGCTATAGTCCCCCTCCGGCTTCATCCCCTTGATGCTTTCGGGAAAGAGGGTCGGAAACTTCTTCACGGTGTCTTCGAACTGGGCCAACGCGGCATCGACAGTGGCCTGATCGTAGGGCTTTTCCCCCTTGACCATCGCCGCCAGGGCGCCGGCATTCTTGCCGTTGCCCTTCATAACGGCCTGGGTCGCCTTGACCTGATCCTGCTGCGCGGCCACCGCGCCAATGCCGAGCAACAACGTTCCCACCACCATCACAGTTCGCATCATCAGTGTGATCCTCTTGTTTTAATTGCGCGATTGTTTTGATTTCCGACCGAGAAACGACCGGAGAGATGCCGCTATCGAGATACAACCCCGGGTGCAACACTCCATTCCCGGGGATTTCGTAAAATAGCAGAGAAAGATCTCATAGACTATGGCGGCGCGCATGCTCGCGGATCGCGATCCAGACCCGCTCCGGGGTTGCCGGCATATCAATATGATCTATGTTATATTCCCGCCACAATCCCTCGATGATGGCGTTGACAAGCGCCGGACAGGAGCCAATGGCGCCGGCCTCACCGGCGCCCTTGACGCCCAAAGGATTGGTCTTGCAGGGGACGTTGTGGGTCTCAAATACGAATGACGGCCCGTCGGCGGCACGCGGCAGCGCATAATCCATGAAGGTAGCGGTAACGAGCTGGCCATCGCTCGGATCGTAATAGGCCCGCTCCATCAGGGCCTGGCCGATGCCCTGCATGGCGCCGCCATGGACCTGGCCGGCGAGCAGCAGGGGATTCAACGTCACACCGAAATCGTCAACGATGACGTAGTTGATGATTTTGATGATACCAGTGTCAGGGTCGATCTCGACCTCGGCCAGGTGAGTACCGTTCGGGTAGGTACCATCGGCGCTGGCAAACGTCGCGCTGGCGTTCAGCTTCGCGGGATCGATGCCTGGACGCCTGGCGAGATCGGCGAAGCTGACCACCCGGTCGGTGCCAGCGATCCGCACGGTGCCATCGCTGATCTCCAGATCGCCGCTGGAAGTCTCCAGCACCTCGGCGGCCATCTCCCGCAAATTCCGGCCGAGTTCACGGGTCGCGCGCTCGACGCTGACGCCGCCCGAGGGAATTGAAGCCGAACCGCCGGTACCAAGCCCGCTGGCAATCAGGTCGGTATCGCCCTGCAGGATGTGAACGCGCTCGGGCGCGAGCCCGAACTGCTCGGCGACCAGCTGCGCGTAAGCGGTCTGGTGGCCCTGCCCGCTTGACTGGGTGCCGATCAGGACGGTGACGTCGCCATTGGGATCGAGCCGCACGTTGGCGGTTTCCTCACCCATGGTACCGCAGACCTCGACATAGGTCGCAAGGCCGATGCCGCGCACCAATCCTTGTTTCTTTGCCGCCTTGGCACGCTTTGGGAACTCCTTCCAATTGGCGACTTCCATCGCGCGCTTCATGTGCGCGGTGAAATCGCCGGAGTCGTAGACCTTGCCGGTGGCGGTCTTGTAGGGCATCGCGCGCGGGGAGATGAAATTCTTGCGGCGGATGGCGTCCGGCGTCATCTTGAGCTTGCGCGCCGACGCATCGACCAGGCGTTCGACCACATAGGCCGCCTCGGGGCGTCCAGCGCCGCGATAGGCGTCGACGGGAACGGTGTTGGTGAACACCGTGCGAACGCGGCAATGAAAGGCCTGGATGTCGTAAAGCCCGGGCAGCATGCCGGCGCCGCCATGGGGGATATAGGGCCCGAAGGTCGACAGATAGGCGCCCATGTCGCCCATCAGGTCGACGTCCATGGCGAGGAATTTACCGTCCTCGGCCAGCGCCATGCGAGCCGTGGTGACGTTGTCGCGGCCCTGCGCATCGCCGATAAAGTGATCGCTTCGGTCGGCAGTCCATTTGACGCTCTGGCGCAGCTTTCGCGCGGCGACGGCGATCAGGGCGTATTCGCGATAGGGAAACAGCTTGGTGCCGAACCCGCCGCCAACGTCCGGACAGATCACCCGCATCTTCTCCGGCGGGATCTTCAGCACCATGCCGCAGAGGATTTCGCGCAGGCGATGGCTACCCTGGCTGCCGATGGTCAGGGTTAGATGATCGCGCTTGGCATCATATTCGCAAACCGCGGCGCGGGTTTCCATGAAGTTGGTGACGATCCGCGGATTGACGATCGAGATTTCGGCCACCGCGTGAGCTTTTGCAAATGCGGCTTCGGTCGCCTTCTTGTCACCGATCGGCACGTCAAACAGCACGTTGCCGGGGTGATCGGGCCAGACCTGCGGCGCGCCCGGCTTGATCGCATTGGCAACGCCGACCACCGCGGGCAGCGGCGTCCACTCGACCTCGATTGCCTCGATCGCATCGCGGGCCTGATCGATGGTCTCCGCGACCACAAAGGCAACGGCGTCGCCGACATGGCGCACCTCGCCGGCGGCGAGGATCGGATAGGGCGGAGGGTCAAATGGATCCACTTCGAGGTTGAACAGGCAGGGCAGCCCGCCGAGATCCCTGACATCCTCGGCCGTCAGGATCGTGCCGACCCCGGGCAAGCCGCGGGCGCGGGTCGCGTTGAGGGTGAATGTCGCATGGGCATGCGGCGAGCGCAGCACCAAGGCATGCATCGCAGGCCGCGGCGCGTGATCGTCGGTGTAGCGTCCCTTGCCGCGGATCAGCGCATCATCTTCCTTGCGAAGCACGCTCTGGCCGACGCCGAATTTGATTGGAGCCATTTTATCTCCGTGTCCCCTTAGTGCTTTGTGGCATATTGCAGTGGATTGCACGGCTAAGCAAACAGCCAGTGTCACAAATTCGGGCTTATCATGACCTTGGCAATCGGCCTGGCCCTCAAGCACCTCACCGGCTTACGTTCCATTCTGCAATCCCGAGCAGGCGTGCTGTCGCAAGCAATCGTTCGTCATAGCTCGCCAGTTGCACGCTCTGCTTCTGGGCGCGGATAAACTCGATGGCCGCGAGGTGGATGGCGTCCAGCGTACGCACTGGAACGGGAAACGGCTGCAGGGCACGCGTCAGCACTGGTCCAACCATTTCAACCAAGGCAACCCGGCCGATCAAATTCCGCGCCGCCTCGCCATGCGAACTCTGAAGCCGGTGCGCGTTGAGGCGATTCCAGACCTGGCATTCCAGAAGCCGACTAGAGATAGATCATCGATCCGCTCGAGCCCGCTGCAGATCGCCCAGAAGTTCATCGATTGTCATCACCGGTTGACGTGGCGGGGGCTCGCGCCCGGCCGAGAGCGGCGGTGTCATCCAACCTTGCCGGAAGGCGTCCAACAAGAGCGCGTCCGATAGCAGCGCGCTCCGTGTCGAGCTGTGGGGGCCTATTTCCGCAACCACACGATCACGATCGGTGACGAGAACTGTCTCACCCCCCGCCGCAAGCCGGACGTACTCGCTCAGCCTTTTCTTAAGCGTTTTGAGACCGACGGAGCGCATATGCCCAAGGTAGCTACCAGAGGCTCCTTTGTCAAAAGAGAGGAAAGCCGGCCGGCCACCGCCTAGCTCCGCACCAGCGATCTCAGCCAATTCCAGCCAAACAGCAGCAGGATCGATCCGGCATAGACAAAAGCGCCGACGACGATCAGCAGCATCAGCTCGGCCACGTCTCGCAGCTCGCCCAGCCCGGCCAGATAAGTCGCGGAGAACGCCGCGACAAACCACAATGCCCCCGCCAAGACCACCCCGCACAACGCAAATTTTGTCAGCGATAGCAATAGCGCGCGGTCGACTTCGAGGTAGCCGGCCCGCACCGCGAAACCCAGCACCAGCAACAGATTGATCCAGGCGCCGACCGCGGTCGCGAGCGCCAGGCCGACCTGGGCCAGCGGTCCCATCAGCAGAATCTTCAGGAGGAGATTGACAGAGAGGCCGATGAGCGAGGCTTTTACGGGTGTCGCGGTATCCTTGCGGGCGTAAAAGGTCGCAATCGCACTGCGGATCAGCACAAAGGGAATCAAGCCGACCGCGTAGGCTGCAAGCGTCACACTGGCAGCCATGGCCTCCGCCGGCGTAAAGTTACCGCGTACGAACGCCGCGCGCGTGATGGCATCGGGCACGGTAAGGAAGGCTGCGACGAACGGCACGGAGAACAACAGCGTAAATTCGAACGCCCGCCGCTGCGATGCCATCGCACCACTGTGATCCTCCGCCGCCAGCCGCCGCGACATTTCCGGCAGCAGTACGGTGCCGATCGCGATCCCGATCACCCCGATCGGCAGTTGATAAAGCCGCTCGGCGTAATACAGGGCGGACAGCGCCCCCGCCGGCAGGAAGGTGGCAATGATGGTATCGGCAAACACCGCGACCTGAGTTCCCATCGAGCCAATTGTCGCCGGGCCGATCGCGCGAAAGAAAGCGCGGACGTCCTCATCGAGCCGCAACGGAGCAAAGCGCGGCAGGCCGCCGTGGCGGGCGAGATCGCCCGCCAGCAGAAAATATTGCAGGAAGCCGGAGATCAATACGCCCCAGGCCGCAGCGTGGCCGGCGCTTGGAAAAAATGCTGCCAGAGCCAATGTGGCCATCATCGCGAGGTTGAGAAAAATCGACGCGGCCGCGGCGCTGGCAAAACGCTGCATCACGTTGAGCATGCCGCCATAAAGCGTCACCAGCGTGATCAGCAGCAGATAGGGGAAGGTGATCCGCGTCAGTTCGATCGCCAGGTGGCGCTGCTCGGGATCTTCCGAAAAGCCCGGGGCCAGGATGCGCAGGGCTTGCGGCATGAACAGCCATGCGACAACCAGCAGGACCACTTGCGACAGAAACAGCAGGGTGAAGATACGATCGGCGAATAATCGCGCTGACGTTTCGCCCCCCTTGCCTTGGACGTGGGCATAGGCCGGGATGAAGGCGGTGTTGAAGGCGCCTTCCGCGAAAATCGCGCGAAAACTATTTGGCAGGCGCCAAGCCACGAAAAATGCGTCCGCCGGTGCGCCGCCGCCGAGAATCGCCGCGAGCATGATGTCGCGGGCAAACCCGGTCAGCCGCGAAAGCAGCGTGTAACCACCTACGGTAAAGATACGGCCTAGCATGCGCCGCTTCTACAGCAAGCGACGGCGCTTCAAAACGGCGAAATCAGAAGAAAGAGCGCATTGCGCAGGATCTTCCTGAAATGCAGACATCGCCCGTGGATCAGGTCCGGGGGATCCTGCGGCTTTCGGATCATGCGTCAAAAGCACCACGCACGGCGTCGATGATCCGCTGCTGCGTCGGCTCATCGAGATAGGCATGCATCGGCAGGCTGATGACGTCGGCCGAGAGGCGTTCGCTGACCGGCAAGCCGCCGTCGGCGACCGGAAAATCGCGGTAGGCCGTCTGCTGATGCATCGATTTCGGGTAGTAGATCGCGGTCGGAATACCCAGTGCTTTCAGCGTGGCGGCGAAACGGTCGCGGTCGGCGCCGGCAGGCAGCCGGATGGTATATTGCGCCCAGACCGAGGTGCAGTCGCTGGCGACATGCGGAACGGCAACCACATTGCCGAGAGCCTGCGCATAGCGCTTCGCGACCTGATTGCGGGCGGCAATCTCGTCCTCGAATATCCTCAGTTTTTCAAGCAGGATCGCGGCCTGCATGGTGTCGAGCCGCGCCGTCAGTCCGAGTCGGACATTGTCGTATTTGTCAAAACCCTGGCCGTGAACGCGGATGCTGCGCAGGGTTTGCGCGAATTCGGCATTGTCGGTGAAGATCGCACCGCCGTCGCCGAAGCAGCCAAGCGGCTTTGCCGGAAAAAAGCTGGTCGCGGTCGCGAGCCCGAACGTCCCGAGGCGACGGCCGCGGTAGCTTGCACCGAAGGCCTGGGCGGCGTCATCGAGCACGAACAGGCCCTCAGTCTCAGCAATCGCGCCAACGGGGTCGTGGTCGGCAGGATGTCCGAACAGATCGACGGGAATGACGGCCTTGGGCTTCAGGCCCCGCTTTTTCGCGACCGCAATTCCGTTCCGCAACGATAGGGGATCGATATTGAAGCTCTCCTCTGCCACATCGACAAATACCGGAGTCGCGCCCGTGAGCGCTACCACTTCACCCGTCGCGCAAAAGGTAAAGGATGGACAGAACACCGCATCGCCCCGGCCGATGCCCGCAGCCATCAGCACCATCAACAGCGCGTCGGTACCGCTCGCACAACTCACGACATGCTTGGCCCCGCTAAAGAGCGCGAGCGCAGCTTCGAGCTCGGTCACCTCGGGCCCATTGATAAACTGGCAGTGCGTGAGCACGCGGGAAACCGCCTGATCGATCGAAGGGCCGAGCCGGCGGCGCTGCGCGCCGATGTCGATGAATGGCACGGTGTCGACGATCATGTGCTTGTTCATGGGACCTTCTTTCAGAGCATTTTCCGCAAAAGCCGGACATCGGCTTACAACATTCGACAAATAAAGAACAACTGGAGTGCTTTCCAATTCATCCCCATCGAAGAACGCTAGGGATTGAAAGCGTTGGGGTTGGCGCGGGCCATGCTGTGGCCATTTTTGGCCAGCCGAGGCGGCGAGGAATCGCGCGGGTGCTTTTCCAGACAGCGGGTGGCGATCTCGAGGCTCGCCACGCCTTCCTCGCCGGTCACCGCGGGGACGCCGCCCGAGCGAACCGCATGGAGGAACGCGATCAGTTCGGCGCGCAGTGGCTCGTCATGACCGACCGGCAGATGCCGCATCGAGTAGCTGCCGTCCGGCTTGAAGCCGAAACACTCGGTGACCTGGCGGGTAAGCAGATCGCCCATGACATATTTGCCGCGGGTCGCGACGGTGACATTGCGCGCCTTGAACGGGGTCAGCCAGTTGGTGTTAATATGGGCGAGCACGCCGGAGGCGGTACGAAACTGCAAAAGCGCGATATCCTCGCGCTCGGCGACGGCGCTCGAAAGCTGCGGCTGCACCTCGACAATGTCGGATTCTGTGAACCAGCGGATCAGATCGATGTCGTGAACGGCAAGGTCGATCACCACGCCGACGTTCGACATCCGCGGCGGAAACGGCCCGACCCGGGTGATGGCGATCGAAAGGATATCTTCGCTCGCGATCGCCTGCTTGATGGCGACCACCGCCGGATTGAAGCGCTCGACATGGCCCGCCATCAGCGTCACGCCCGCGCGGCGGGCGGCGGCGACGATCTCCCGCCCCTCCTCGACCGTCGAGGCGATCGGCTTCTCGACGAGGACGTGAATGTCGCGCGTGATACAGGCGAGCGCGAGCGCGTGATGCAGATGGGTCGGTGCTGCGACGGTGACGGCATCGACACCTTCGGCGATCAATTCGTCGAGGCCCGCGAAGCTGCGGCATCCCGTCAGTTCCGTCGCCCGGCTCCGATGTGCCGGCAACGGATCAACGATGCCGACCAGCGTCGTATCCGGCAACCCGGCCAGCACCCTTGCATGGTTGCTGCCCATCACGCCGGCGCCGATCACGCCGACGCGAAGTGCGGGTTTTGACCCGGCTTTCACCCCCGACCCTGGAATTTTGGTAGTCATGTCATGGAACCTCGCAGCAGCGCCGCCGTCGAAGCATTGTGACCCCGCGCCCGCAGGCTCTCTAGCATGTCGCCACATGTGTGGCGAATATTTGAGAAATTAACCCAAACACGTTTTGATTCAGAGAATTACAGGATAGCCAGACCGCCCCCACCATAGGCTCGGTCGGAAATACACCCGCGGCCGG